>NZ_PSYA01000010.1:0-1555918 GCF_002931395.1 Pseudoclavibacter sp. RFBI5
CCGTTCCCGCCAGGTCATCGCTGCCCGGCGAGTCGCCCCCTAGCGTCAGCGCCAGAGGGCGACTCGCCGGGCAGCGATCGCTCCGGTGTGGCGCGGCGAGGGTGAGGGAGAGGGGGCGACTGCGGCGGGGCGGCGAGGTAGCGTCGGCGGGGTAGCGAGGGTGGTCTGGTGGCGTGGCGTGGGGCATCCGGCGGGAGAACTGTGCGTGCGATTCGCACCGAAGCTTGAAGCACCTGGTGCAAAGTGTGCGCTTGGTCTGAGGTCTTTTTCGCTAGCTTCTGGGGAGAAGCACGCGGCAAGGAGGCCCCACAGTGAGCAACGATTTCTTCTGGATGAACCCCGCTCGGGTGACGCAGGACGGCAACGTCGGACCGACCGATTCGGCGCAGGTTCCTCGCTTCGCAGGGCCTGCGACCTTCGCGCTGTTGCCGAGGGTCGATGAGGTCGAGAAGCTCGACGTGGCGATCCTGGGGGTCCCGTTCGACAGCGGCGTCTCGTACCGCCCCGGTGCTCGCTTCGGTCCGGCGCACGTGCGCCAGTCGAGCCGCCTCCTGCGCCCCTACCACCCGACGCTCGACGTGTCGCCGTTCGCAGCGCAGCAGGTCGCCGACGCCGGCGACGTCGCCGTCAACCCGTTCGACATCGAGGAAGCGCTTGGGACGGTGGAACGGGCAGCGAAGGCCCTCAGCGACACGGGCGCGAAGATCGTCACGATCGGCGGCGACCACACGATCGCGCTGCCGCTCCTGCGTAACATGGCGCGCATGCACGGCCCCGTCGCGATGCTGCACTTCGACGCGCACCTCGACACGTGGGACACGTACTTCGGTGCGGCGTACACACACGGCACCCCGTTCCGCCGGGCCTTCGAGGAGGGGCTCCTCGACACGGACGCGCTCAGCCACGTCGGCACGCGCGGCCCGCTGTACGGCAAGCAGGACCTCGAGGACGACGAGCGCTTCGGGTTCGGCATCGTCAGCTCGGCCGACATCTACCGGCGCGGAGCGGATGCGGTCGTGCAGCAGCTTCGGCAGCGCATCGGGGATCGCCCGCTGTACATCTCCATCGACATCGATGTGCTCGACCCCGCACACGCGCCCGGCACCGGGACGCCGGAGGCTGGCGGTATGACGAGTCGCGAGCTGCTCGAGATCCTGCGTGGTCTCGCGGACCTCAACGTCGTCGGCGCCGACGTCGTCGAGGTGTCGCCGGCCTACGACCACGCCGAGCTCACGGGCGTCGCCGCGGCGCACGTCGTCTACGAGCTCGTCTCGATGTTCGCGGTGCGCCGCTAGCTGGACTGCGTCCGCGGCCGCTGGTTCGCTCTCGCCGGACGCTGACCAACTTCAGTGCAGAATCGCGCTTCCTCGCTGTTCCAAGGGCGGTTTGGGCCGTTCTGGCACTGAAGTTGGTCACGATGGTCGACGGCCTGGAGCTTCGGGCGGCGCCCGCACACGCGCCCCGTCCCCGTCGCCGTCGGAGTCAGGGCCGCTGTCGGTGTCGGAGTTGCTGCCAGTGCCGGCGCGCGCGTCGGCGTCCTAGGCTTCTGGCATGGGATGCACTTGGCTCGGAGCTCTGCCAGAACAGGTGACCGCGGCATGAGCGGCTCGAGCGTCGCGGCGAGCAGCGCCGCGCAGGAGGCGGCCTGGCACGACGGGGCCGTTGCGCCCCTCGAGGCGGTCCGAGACGGTATCTGGACGGTGGGCAGCCCGATGCCCGCGGGGCCGACGCCAGGCGGCCGCATCCCGTGCACGCTCGCGTCGGTGATCGCCGACGAGGCGGGTGGCGTGCACATCATCGACCCCGGCTCAGGCGCCGAAGCGAACCTCGCCGTGCTCACCGACGCCATCACGGTGACCGGCCACCGGCTCGACCAGGTGCGGTCGATCGTCGTGACGCACCTGCATCACGATCACCTCGGTCTGGCGGAGCGGTTCCGGGATGCGACGGGTGCGCCGATCGTGCTGCACCGCGCCGAGCAGGCGGCGCTCGATGCGCTGGCTGCGGACGTGCCGAGCGTCGAGGTCGAGACGGCCAGGCTCGTCGACTGGGGTGTGCCGGTCGATCGCCGCCGGGAGATCCTTCGGCTCGTCGGGCGGTCGGCGACGCCGGTCTCGCTGCGCGCCGACGTGCTTGTCGATGACGCGCAGCTGCTCGACGTGCCCGGCAGGCGGCTGCGTGCCGTCCACACCCCGGGCCACACACCCGGGCACCTGTCGATCGTCGACGAGGAGACCCGGCTGGTGTTCACCGGCGACCACGTCTCGCCCGTGCTGCACCCGGGGCTCGGCCTCGGCGGCGACGATGGCAACAACCCGGTGCTCCAGTACCAGCGCTCGCTTCGGCGCATCGTCGAGCTCGGCGTCGACGAGGCCGTGCCGGGGCACGGCTACCGGTTCGTGGGGCTTGCCGAACGCTGCGGTGAGCATGCGCGCCACCACCAGCGCCGCACCGATGAGGTCGCCGGCGCCCTCGAAGCATCGCCCGACGCCTCGATCTTCGAGATCGCCTCTCGCCTCACGTGGTCAGCCGGCTGGGCGAGTCTCGAGGGCTTCACGCTGCGTTCGGCGCTCCAGCAGACGGCGATGCACGTCGAGGCCGTGCGGACCGAGACGGCCTGAGTGCGGCCAGACCTGGGCCTGCCCAGGTGCGACGGCGCCAACGGCGCCAACTCGGAGCTATGCCTGGTTGACTGCTGCCAACGTGATTCCTGGGGGAGCGCGACCGGAGCGCGAGCCACGACATCGAACACCGGAGGCCAACATGGAAGACGCCACCACTCGCCGCTGGATCCTCGCGGGGCTCGTGCTGCTGTCGGTGCTTGTCGTCGGCGCGTCCTTCCAGACGGGGGATGTGCTTCTGCGCATCCTGCTCATCCTGCCGACCGCGCTCCTGTGGGTCGTCTACCGTGAGGCTGAGCGACGCCGACGAGACGCGAAAATCTCGGCAGTCGAGGGCGAAAGCCAGGGCGCCGGCCGCCGCTGACCGGCGCACGCAGCACCGGAAGCGCTTCGGCGCAACCCCTGCGGCTGGTGGATGTTCGTCGCGTAGCGTCCGGTCCATGACCTATGAGCCAACAGGTGAAAACACGTCCGACGAGGGCCAGAGCGCCGCGGAGGCGGCCGAGGCCGCCGAGCGGGATGCGCTGCGAAGCGTCCGCGCTGTGGGCGAGGACCGCGGCGACCCGGACGCAGCTCGACACGAGAGCGCGCCCACCCCGCCGAGTGAGGTCGACCCCGAAGCTGGCACGGATGCCGAGGGCTTCCCGGTCGAGAACCCGTCCGGCTGACTTGGGACAGTAAGACGGGTCTCTCCTCAGCTTCGAGTGGGCGCCGTCTCGCCCTGGGGAGTTCCCCAGGCGTCATTCCAATAGCGCGCATCGGTGCTGCCCGTTCGAACGATCTCGTCGTGCTCGACGGGCGCTGACCAGAGCTGCAGCAAGTACGAGTCGACCACTTCGTCTTCGAATTCGCCGTCATGGCCCGCGTCGCGTCCTCGGGCAGTCACGCGGAGCCTGTATGTGCCACCGGGCAGATCGAACGCACCTGCGTCCATGCCGGTGAAGCCGCTCCACCACACTTCTCGGTCGTCGGTGAGCGTCACGGAGACTTCGACGCAGTCTTCGCCGGGGGCGTCGAGCTACGGGCGCGCCTCGAGCAGCTCGATCTTCACCGCGGACCCTCCCGCGCGACGTGCGAGGCAGACGAACAGCATGCCGGGCAGTGCGGCCCCAACCCAACCGTTCTGCTGCCCGGCGAAGTGGGGCGCGAGGTCGCCGTCGTAATCGAACGCCTCCCACGTCAGGTAGAAGAGTCCGTAGTCGGTCATGACGACCTGGTCGAGGAGCACTGTCATACGGGCATCCTGCCAGCACGCGCGCGACGCGTGCGGCACACCAGCTCAACAGGGACCTAGGTCCATTGTCGCGCGTGCCCGCGTCGGCGAGTGTGATTCCTGAGATGTGATCTTCCCGACGTCTCTCAGGGAACCTCGACGAATGAGGAATCATGCGCAGCCCCCAAGCCCCCTCCAGAGCATCCCAAGCATCAAGAGCACCCCGATCTGCTCGTCTTCTCGGCATGGCGGCGATGGCCGCTGCCATCGGCCTGTTGGCGAGCGGATGCACGTCTGCCGGCGGTGACGGCGCGGGGAGCGCGACTGACCCGACGGCTCCCGAGGTCACGCGCCCCGCCGCGCCGGACGGCGAACTGCCCGCGGAACTCCAGGACGGTTTGCAGGCTGCCCTCGACGCGGTGATGGCCGAGCTCGAGGTGCCAGGTGCGGCCGCCGGGGTCTGGATTCCGGGCCAGGGCTCGTGGACGACGGCCACGGGACTCGCGAACGTCGAGGACAGCACGCCCGTCACGACGGACATGTCGTGGCCGATCCGCAGCATCACGAAGTCGTACACGGTCACGCTCATCCTGCAGCTCGCCGACGAGGGCAAGCTGAGCCTCGACGACACCATCGATCAGTACGTCGAGGGCATCACGAACGGCGACAGGATCACGCTGCTGCAGCTCGCGAACATGTCGAGCGGGAACGCCGACTACGTCACGGAGGCCTTCCAGGATGAGTTCCTCTCCGACCCGACGAAGATCTACACCCTGGAGGAGCTGAACGCCCCCGTCGTCGATCAGCCGGCGCGGTTCGAGCCCGGCGCCGAGTACCTGTACACGAACGCCAACACGAACCTGCTCGGCGCGGTCGTCGAGAAGGTCACGGGCGAGCCGTACGCGGATGCGCTCGACGCGCGCATCCTCACCCCGCTCGGGCAGACGGGCACGACGTACCTGACCGACGTCGACGACTGGGCGCAACCGCATCCCACGGGCTACGTCATCGACGACGGCACCCCCGTCGCGCAGAGCGAGAACCCGTCGATCCTCGGCGCCGCCGGCTCGCTCTTCTCCACGCTCGAGGATGGACGTGCCTGGGCGGAGACGCTCGGTTCCGGCTCACTGTTGAAGCCGGAGACGCAGGAGCTGCGCCAGGTGGGCCATGAGATTCCGAAGCCGCCCTACGACCTGTATGCGGTGGGGATGGGGGAGACGAACGGGTGGCTCGGCCACAACGGCGAGGGGCTCGGCTTCACGGCCGCCACCTTCCACGACCCGGCGACGGGCGCGAGCATCGTCGTCTACATGAACGAGTCGGACAGCCCTGCCGGGCATCCGGCTGATATCGCCTTCCGCGCCCTCGCTGAGGTCCTCGCGAACGGAGCGGGCGCGTGATCGCCGACGGTGTTGCCGGGCGAGCACACGGAGCAGGGTTCGGCCGCGGCGCCCGCGTCCTGACGGCGGGGGCCGTCGCGATGCTGCTGCTCACGGGGTGCGTCGCGGCCGACGCGAACGATGCGGATGTTCCGGTGTGGGACGGGACAACGCTCGTGTCCGTCCCTGGGCTTCCGGATGCGGCACTCGAGGTCATGAATCAGCCGCAGTTCGCGAGCGGCCGCTGGTCGATCGCGGTCGAGGATCTGGACACGGGTGAGGTGCTCGTCGACTTGGACGGCGAGAAGCTCGCCGAGCCGGGCTCCTTCGTGAAGACGTACAGCGCTGGCGCCGCGTGGGTGAAGTGGGGTCCTGACCACACGGTTGTGACGCCGGTGAAGCAGTCGGGCGAGGTCACGGCGGGCACGCTCGACGGTGATCTCGTGCTGGTCGGGCAGGGCGACTTGACGATGGGCGGACGCACCAAGGACGACGGCAGCGTCAGCTTCGCGAACCTCGACCACAACGACGCGAACCCCCTGCCGGGGGCGACGCTGACGCCCGAGGATCCCCTGACGGGCCTCGACGAGCTGGCCGCGCAGGTGAAGGCGTCCGGGATCACGACGGTGAGCGGCGACGTGATCATCGACGACCGCCTGTTCCAGGGCTCGCTCGCCGAGCAGCCGATCACCCCCATCGTCATCAACCAGAACCTCCTCGACGTGCTCGTCACGCCGGGGGAGGCGGGTGCCCCCGCGACCGCGGCGCTCACACCCGCCGTCGGAAAGTGGGCGCTCGACCTCCAGGTGGAGACGGTGCCAGCTGGTGAGGAGTACAAGCTCTCCGCGCCGAAGCTCTCGGCGAGCGATCCGAACACGGTCGTCGTGACCGGCACGATCGCCGCGGATGCCGACCCCGTGCTGCGGGTGTTCGAGTTCGACGACCCGTCGACCTTCGCCCGCACGGCCTTCATCGAGGCGCTGGAGCGCGCGGGGGTCACCGTCAGCGCCGATCCCTCCGCGGAGAACCCGAAGTCGGCCCTCCCGAACTGGGACGCCGTCGAGACGCTCCCCGCGGTCGCGGAGCTCGAGTCGCTGCCGCTCGCCGAGGAGATCACTTACGTCATGAAGGTCAGCTACAACCGTGGCGCGCAGACCCTCGTCTGCCGCCTCGCGGTCGACGCGGGCAAGACCGACTGCAACAAGGACGGCATGGGGGTCGCGCAGGCCATCTGGGCCGAGGCCGGCCTCGACACGACGGGCGCCTCCCTCGTCGACGGCTCCGGGCTCGAAGGCAACTACATCACTCCGAGGAACGCGGTGCAGATCCAGAGCCTCATGGCGGAGCGTCCCGACGCCGAGCGGTGGCGCGACACGATGCCGATCCTCGGCGTCGACGGGTCGCTCGCCGACGTGCAGAAGGACAGCCCCGCCGCCGGGAAGGTGTTCGCGAAGACGGGAACCCTCGCGAGTGCCGACGCCTTCAACGGCAGGCTCCGGCTCGGCACCAAGACCCTCGGCGGCGTCATGGTCACCGAGTCAGGCCGCAACCTGGCGTTCACGATCATCGTGAACCAGGGCTTCTACGAGGGCATGCCCGGGGTCTTCGAAGCGAACGATGACGTCGGCAAGGTCGCGGCGATCATCCAGCAGGCGTACTGACCGAGCATCCCCGAGTTCGCACGCAATCCATGAGGAGACAGCACATGTCCAAGATCGCGAAGAGAACGACGTACACGGCGACCGCCATGGTCGCCGCCCTGGCCCTCGTCTCCTGCACGGCGCAGGCCGCGGAGACCGAGGCGCCGACATCCACGCTGAAGCCGTTCGACGAGGCGGCTGTGACCGCGATCTTCGAGGAGACCGCGGAGGAGCTCGGCCAGCCGGGCGCCGTGATGCTGCTGCGCACGCCAGAGGGGGAGTTCACGGCGACCTACGGGGTGACGAGCCCCGGCGGCAGCACTCCCGTCTCGGTCGACGACCACATCCGCATCGGCTCCAACACGAAGACGTGGACGGGCACCGTCATCCTGCAGCTCGTGCAGGAGGGCAAGATCGCGCTCGCGGACCCCGTGTCGAAGTACCGGCCCGACGTGCCGAACGGCGACAACATCACGATCGAGCAGATGCTGCTCATGCGCAGCGGGCTCGCCAACTACACGGAGACGCTCGAGCTCAACACGGCACTGGATGAGGATCCGGACCGCGTGTGGGAGCCGGAGGAGCTCATCAAGATGGCGCTTCCTCTCCCGGTCGACTTCGAGCCCGGCACCGACTACCACTACTCGAACACCAACACGATCCTCCTCGGGCTCATCGCCGAGGACCTCGACGGGAAGCCGCTCGCTGAGATCTACGACGAGCGGATCTTCACGCCGCTCGGCCTCGACGAGACGTCGTTCCCCGAGATCGGGGACAGCAGCATCCCATCGCCGCACTCCGACGGCTACTTCTGGTGGACCAACGTCAACACGATCGGCTCGTCGAAGCTGCCGCCGGACCTCATGAAGCAGGTCGAGGAGGGCACGTTCACGCCCAACGATGGCACCCTCGACAACCCGTCGTGGGCGTGGTCGGCTGGCTCCGGCATCTCGACCGCGGGCGACCTCGCCGACTGGGTGGAGGCGCTCGGCGGGAAGAGCGGCGACATCCTGGAACCGGACATGCAGCAGGCGCGCATGGACAGCTTCCAACCCACGACGAAGAACCCGGCTGACCCGTCGTACGGCTACAACATCGCCCACTTCGGGCAGTTCTACGGCCACACGGGCGAGTTGCCCGGCTTCAACTCCTTCATGGGCTACGACCCGGTCGCCGACGTGACGCTCGTCGTCTGGGCGAACCTCGCCCCGGCCGCGAACGGCGCGGGGCCCGCCACCGAGATCGCGAAGCAGCTCATCGGCACCCTCTACAGCTCGCCTGTCGCGAGCTGAGAGTCAGAGGAGTCAGAGGAGTCAGAGAGGTCGGAGGAGTCAGAGAGCTCCCGGCTGGAGCGTTCGGCCCGACCTGGGCCGCTGAGCTGGAATCCGACGCCGGGGCGGGGGAGCCTCAGCGCCCGCCGGCATCCACGTCTCCGGCGGCAGCGAGGTAGCGGACGACCGCGAGCACTCGGCGGTGGTCGTCGGCAGCGACGGGCAGGTCGAAGGCATCGTAGATGTTGGAGGTGTGGTGCACGACGGCCTTCTCGGAGGAACCGAGCCTCGCGGCGATGTAGCTGTTGCTGCGGCCTTCGGCCATGAGCCCGAGCACGTCGAGCTGCCGGGGTGTGAGCTCCCCAACGGGCCCGCTGATCTTCGTCGCCCGCGCGAGGAGCACGGCCACGACGTCGGGGTCGAGCACGGTGCCGCCCGCCTGCACATGGCGCAGATCGGCGGTGAAAGCCCGAACGTCGGCGATGCGCTGCTTGAGCAGGTAGCCGACGCCACCGTCGCGTTGCCCGATGAGCTCGCTCGCGTAGCGCCGCTGCACGTGCTGCGACAACACGACCACGGCTGCTTCCGGATGCGCCTGCCGGATGCGGAGGGCCGCGACGAGTCCCTCGTCGGTGAAGGTCGGGGGCATCCGGATGTCGGTGATCACGAGGTCGGGCGCGAGCCGGGCGACCTCGACCTCCAGCTCCACGGCGGTGCCGACCGCGGCGACCACCTCGAAGCCGTCGTTGCTGAGGACATGCCTGAGCCCCTCGCGCAGCAGCGCTTCGTCTTCGCCGATCACGACCCGCATGGCAGCTCCACCCGTACTTCCGTTCCCGATCCGAGGGGCGAGACGAGCTCGAAGGAGCCGCCGAGGGTGTCGATCCGGTCGACGAGCCCCTTCAGCCCGGTGCCATCTTCGACCCGTGCCCCGCCGCGGCCGTCGTCTTTCACCGTCACGCTGAGCAGCGCGCCTCGCTGCGTGATGCGCACGTTCACGGTGCGCGCGTCGGAGTGCTTGACGGCGTTCGTGAGGGCCTCGGCCATGATGAGGTACGCCGACTGCGACGTCGCGGGGGCCAGGGTGCTGTCGTCGGCGTCGCTGACGAGGCTCGCGGGGATCTCGAGGCGATCGACGAGGTCTTCGGCGGCCGCCGTCAGCCCGCGCTCGACGAGCGCCGACGGCAGCACCGCGTGCACGAGGCGGCGAAGGTCGGCGGCCGCCGTGTCGATGCGGTGCCGCAGCGCGGTCGCCTCGGCCACGGTCGACGGGTGCGCGTCGCCGGAGTTCGCGATCTGCTGGGCCTCGAGCGCGAGCAGCACGAGCTGCACCTGCAGGCCGTCGTGTAGGTCGCGGGCGATGCGGTTGCGCTCGCGGTCGGCGGTCTCCACGATGCGGAGCCTCGACTGCTGCAGCGCCTCGTTGCTCGCGAGGAGCGCCGCGGTGAGGCGCTCGCGGTCGAGCGCGATGGCGAGCACGCGACCGGCCCGGCGCACGGTCTCGGGGTCTGCGATCATCCGCTCGTCGTAGCTGATGGCGCCGACCAGTCGGGACTCGACGTGCACCTCCTGCCACTGGCGTGGTGTCGACTGGGCGCGGACATCAACGTCGAGGCCCGCTTCGTCGACGAACACCTGCCGGTTCTCTGCCCAGTAGGCGACCCGCAGCGAGTCGTCGCCGAGCGAGCGGGCGAGCGCCGCCCCTACGACGGTTCGTGCGGAGCCGGCCAGGCTGAGCCAGGCGCTGAGCACCTCCGCCTCCACGGTCTGCGCGTAGCCGCCGATGAGCACGCCGAGGAGGAAGGCGATGGGGATGCCCGCGATGACCACCAGCTGGATGGAGCCGATGACATCGCCGGGAGCGCCGAGGAGGCGCAGCACGTTGGCGGAGAGGGGGATGCTCAGCACCGCGAGGATGCCGTACAGGTACAGGGGGAGCAGGACGCGCAGGTTCTTCGGGTCGGCGGAGCGGAGGCGGCGGATGAGGAGGGCCGCGGTGACCCCCATGACGCCGAGGCCGACAAACGCCTGCACCCAGACTCCGACGAGGTGCGGGAGCGTGTCGGGTGGGAGCACGTACAGCGGGATCTGCAGCAGGAGCGTCACGCCGTAGCCGACGGCCACCGTGGCGATGGAGACGCGCCCCTGCAGGCGTCCGGACGGGAAGGCGTGCAGCAGGTGCACCGTGACGGCGAGGATGAGGGTCGCGAAGATGGTGCTCAGCTCCACCAGCACGGGGAGCCCCAGGTTGCCGACCCCGCCGAGGAACATGGCGATCGCGCCGACGAGCAGCAGGCCGCCGACCATGCTCAGGGGGCGCTGCCACCACGCGATGACGCCGGCGGCCGTCCAGACGAAGAACACGGCGGTGAAGGCGAGCGGCACCCAGAACGGGACGGGTGCATCCACGCCGACGGCGAGCTGCACGCCGCCGAGGGCGAGCGCAAGCACGGCGATGAGCAGGAGGGCCGGGCGCAGGGCATCGCCTCGCGTCGCGCGAAGCGGGATGCGTGCTGCTCGGGCGTCGATGGAACGGGTCACGTCGAGGTCACCTCGGCTCAGGCCAAGTGATGCAGCGGTGCGTTCGGCGAGCACTGGTCTCGCTGAGGTGCGGTGCTGCGCGCTGGGAGAGCGTGCCCGAAGCCTACCGCGACGGCGGGCGCCTGCGGTGGTGCGCGGGCTACCCTGGTGGCTTGCTCGTGCGGCTGGCCGACCGCCGTCTGCGCGGGGCGGAGAAGCCCGACTCGGGGCACGCTCGGCGGAGTGAACGGAGGGACCGCATGTCGGTACGGGCTGGGCGATGGTTTCTGGTCATCGCCGCCGCTGCGTTGCTCGTCGGCCTCGCATGGTTCGGGCTCGTCGAGGCTGCCGCGGGGCCGTGGGCGCAGGGCTCGGTGGGCGGCGCGGTCCTGGCGATCCTCGGGGCCGTGGCATTCGCGGTGGGCGGGGTGCTCTTCGGCCGGTTCGTCGAAGCGAGGGTCGAGGAGACCGGTCTCGTGATCAGCTCAGTTCGGCGGAGGGAGCGGGTCATCCCGCTCGCCGTCATCGACGAGGTCGTCGTCGTCGAGCGCCTGCTGCTTCCGACGAGGATGGGACCGGGAACCGCCGCGCGAGTGATCCTGCGGGGCGGCGGCGACACGATCGCGGCGTTCACGCCGCACGGTCTCGGGGTCGTGGATGCGCTCCGATCGGCCGGGTGCCGGGTCACGCTGGTCAGCGAGCCGCTCTCCCCGGTGCTCGTGCGGCGCCGATACCGAGGCGGGGCGAGTATCGGTGAGGTGCTCGTGGCTGGGGCACCGGTGTTCGCGATCGTCGTCGCAGCGCTGGTGCTGCTCTGGGTCCTGACCGAGTCGTTCGCCGGGTAGCTACTCCACGTACTCGAGGGCGATGACGAGCTCGGCGCGCACGCGGGCGTCGTCGAGGTCGAGCCCGAGCAGCCCCCGCAGCTGGTCGATGCCGCGGCGCACGCTGTTGCGGTGCATCCCGAGCTCGCGGCCCGTCGCATCCCAGTGCCCGTTCGCGTGCAGCCAGGCGCGCAGCAGCGCGAGGCGCGAGTTCCGGGCCTCTACGTCGAGGTCGAGGAGCGGTTCGAGACGTCGCTCGGCGAGTGCACGCCCCGAGGCCGCGCCGATGAACGAGTGCACGGGCGCGAGGTCGGCGCCGACGCGCACCACCCCGCCGTCTTCCCTCGCTCGCCGCTCGAGGGCGCGAACTTCCACGGCGGATGCGCGCAGCTGCTCGGCCGTGACGGGCCGGCCGACAACGAAGCTCCACCCCTCGTCGAGGAACGCGGCGAGGCGCCGTTCCGTGACGTCGAGGCGGGTGATGAGGGTGACGGTGGCGTGCTCCGCCGAGATGTTGACGAGCTTCGTGTCGAAGAGGCTGCGCCAGCGGTGCAGCTCGCTCGCGTCCTTCAGGGAGGAGGGCGCGCAGGCGACGACGACCCTGAGGGTTCGGGCGCGTGTGTCTCCGCCGGCCGCCTGCAGGAGGAGGTCGCGCCACAGCTCGGTGTCCGGGCCGCCGTCCGGGCGGGCGAACACGTCGTCGGCCTCGAGGAGGAGCGGCACGAGCAGCTGGCCGGGCGCGACGCTGCCGGAGGTGCGCTGCCGCGCGATGAGCTCGAGCATGCCGTGCGCCGTCGTGAGGAACGCGTGCGCCGTCGAGCCCGCCGGGGGAGCCGCCTCCACGAGCAGCGTGCCGAGGGCGGCCCCGCCGAGGCTGCGCAGCGGGTAGGCGGCCGGGCCGCCCCTCGTCTGGTCTGCTGACTCGGCGAGTGCCCCCAGTACGGGTGCGGGTGGCACCTGCCCGGCCCGCGCGCGTACAGCGCCGCCTGGTCCGACGATCGCCGCCCAGGAGCCGAGCCGCTCGGCGAGCGCCGCCGCCACGGCCGTCTCGGGCTGGTCCGCGGATGCGGCGCGCAGCAGCCGGCGGGTCGCGTCGGCGAGCGTGCGCAGCGCATCCACTCGCCGCAGCTCGGTCATCTCGGCAAAGGTGCGCGACACGGCCACGAACGGGGTGTCGTTGGGGATGCGCACGAGGGTGAGGTCGCTCGCGGTGCAGGCTTCGAGGAGGGCGGGTGGCACCTCGTGGAACACCGGGTCGATGCCGAGGCCGAGCGCGACGACGCCGGCGCTGACGGCCCGTTCGACGTAGCCCTCCAGCTCCGCGTGGTCGAGGTCGCGCAGCCCGACGCCGGCCGTCAGCAGGAATTCGCCGCCGAGGAGGTACGGCGTCGGGTCGGTGAGGTCGCTCGTCGCGACCCAGCGGATGCTCACATCGAGGTCGCCGGGCACGAGCACCTCGAGGTGCAGCTCGGGGCGTGCGAGCAGCTGGGCGAGTGAGATCTGGCCGTGCGGTGACGAGGGTGATGGCATGCGAGCTCCCGTGCATTCTGTCGCATCTTCGCGACGAACCGAGCATATCGCCCGTGGAAGCACTGCGTGGTGCGACCATACGATTGCCAGGCCCAGCACTGCTGGGCGCAGTTGGACAGCGCCGATCGATCCCTGATCATGCTGGTCCCGAACCCAAGAAGGGCAACCGTCAATGGCGACACCACCCACCACAGCCGGCCGGTCACGCACGCCGCTCGGCACGCAGCTGCTGCGCCGCAAGCCGCTGGAGCAGCTCACCGACGAGTCCCTGACCGAGTCGGGCGAGGGCGGCCTGAAGCGCACCCTCGGCATGTGGCAGCTGACGATGATCAGCGTCGGCGCGACGCTCGGCACGGGCATCTTCGTGATCCTGGGCACCGCGGTCCCGCTCGCCGGCCCCGCCGTCTGGATCGCGTTCGCTGTCGCCGGCCTCGCCGCGCTGCTCTCGGCCCTCTCGTACGCCGAGATGGCGAGCTCGGTGCCCGTCTCCGGGTCGAGCTACTCCTACTCCTACGCGACGATGGGCGAGGGCGTCGCCTGGGTGTGCGGCTGGTGCCTGGTGCTCGAGTACGGCGTCTCGGTGGCCGCCGTCGCGGTCGGCGCCGGGCAGTACGTCAACGAGACGCTCGGCGTCTTCGGCCTCGCGCTCCCGCCGGCGCTCGCGAACCCGATCGGCCTCGACGGCGGCTTCTTCAACCTGCCAGCCGCGGCGCTCGTGATCGTCGCGATGCTGCTGCTCGTGCGCGGCGCGAAGGAGAGCGCCTGGGTGAATACCGTCATGGTCGCCATCAAGGTCATCGTGCTGCTCATCTTCGTGTTCATCGCCTTCACGGCGTTCACGACGGCGAACTTCGAGCCGCTCGCCCCCATGGGCGCGGCCGGCGTCGCGGCCGCCTCGAGCCGCCTCTTCTTCTCCTACATCGGCTTCGACGCCGCCTCCACGGCCGGCGACGAGGCGAAGAACCCGCAGAAGGACCTGCCGCGCGCGATCATCCTGTCGATGGTCATCGTCACGGTCGTCTACATCCTCGTCGCGGTCGCCGCCATCGGCGCGCTCCCGTGGACCGAGTTCAACGACGGCGAGGCGGCGTTCGTGCGCATCCTCACCGACATCACGGGCCAGCCGCTGCTCGCGCTCATGTTCTCGGTCGGCGCGGTCATCGCGATCGCGAGCGTCGTGCTGACGGTCTACTACGGCCAGACGCGCATCCTGTTCCGCATGTCGCGCGACGGCATGGTGCCGAAGATCTTCGGCCGCGTGCGCCCATCGACGGGCACCCCGGTCGCCGGCACGGTCATCGTGGGGTCGATCATCGCGGTCGTCGCCGCGTTCATCCCGCTCGGCGAGCTGGCGGATGCGACGAGCATCGGCACGCTGTTCGCGTTTGCGCTCGTCAACCTCTCGGTCATCTACCTGCGCCGCGCCCGCCCCGAGCTGCCGCGCAGCTACAAGGTGCCGTTCTTCCCCGTCGTGCCGATCCTCGGCATCGTCATGTGCCTCGGCCTCATGGTCACGCTCGGCGGCACCACCTGGATGGTGTTCGGGCTGTGGATGCTCGTGGGTGTCGGCCTGTACTTCGCGTACGGTCGGAAGCACTCCATCGTCGGCGCCATGAGCGAGAACGACTACGTCAACGCGGCGACCGCCGCGACCCCCGTCATCATGAAGGAGCACAAGTGACCATCGCGACCCCGATGCCGAGCGGCCCGCAGCGCGCGGAAGGCGCATCCACGCCGCAGGACTCCCAGCCGGTGACCATGCTCAACCCGGACTTCCCGTTCAGCTACGACGAGTTCCTCACGCACCCGGCCGGCCTTGGCTCGGTGCCGGAGCGGATGCACGGCACCGAGGTCGCCGTCGTCGGCGCCGGTCTCGCGGGTGTCGTCGCCGCGTACGAGCTCATGAAGATGGGGCTGAAGCCCGTCATCTTCGAGGCGGACAGCATCGGCGGGCGCCTCAAGACGCGGTCGTTCGATGCGGCGCCGAGTGTCATCGCCGACCTGGGCGGCATGCGCTTCCCAGAGTCTGGGCGTGCGTTTTACCACTACGTCGATCTCGTCGGGTTGGAGACGCAGGCGTTCCCGAACCCGCTGGCGGAGGTGACGCCGTCGACGGTCATCGAGCTCGCCGGCACCTCGTTCTACGCTGAGACTCCCGCCGACCTGCCCCCGTTCTTCACGGAGGTGGCGGAGGCGTGGAAGCGTGCGCTGACGGAGGAGGCCGACCTGGTTCGCATCCAGGACGCCATCCGCGCACGCGATACGGAGACCCTGAAGGCCGCATGGAACGAGCTGGTCGAGAAGTTCGACAACCGCTCGTTCTATGGATTCGTGGCAGAGAGCGCGGCCTTCAGGGATCTCAGCTTCGAGCACATCGAGGCGTTCGGGCAGGTGGGGTTCGGCACGGGTGGCTGGGACACCGACTTCGGCAACTCGATCCTCGAGATCCTGCGGGTCGTGTTCACGAACGCCGACGACGCGCACCGCCGCATCGTGGGCGGGGCGCAGAAGCTGCCCGTCGACCTGTGGCACCACGAGCCGACCGAGCTGGAGCACTGGCCTGAGGGCACGAGCCTCGCGAGCCTGCACGGCGGGGTGCCGCGGGGTGCGGTCGCCGCGATCAAGCGCGGGCAGAACGGCGGCGTCAGCATCACGGAGAAGTGGGGGCGCACGCAGGAGTTCGCGTCCGCCATCGTGACCTGCCAGTCGTGGCTGCTGTCGGCGCGCATCGACACCGACGAGGAGCTGTTCACGCCCGAGATGTGGACGGCCATCGAGAAGAGCCACTACATGCTCTCGTCGAAGACGTTCGTGATGGTCGACCGGCCCTTCTGGCGCGACCTGGACCCGGCGACGGGGAAGCCCGTCATGAGCATGACGCTCACCGACCGCCTGCCCCGCGCGACGTACCTCATCGACGAGGGCCCCGACAAGCCCGCCGTGATCCTGCTCTCCTACACGTGGAACGACGACGCCCTGAAGTGGCTGGCCCTCGACGCGTCGGAGCGCACGCGGCTCATGCTGCACTCGCTCGACAAGATCTACCCCGGCCTCGACATCGGCGCGCACATCGTGGGGGAGCCGATCACCGTGTCGTGGGAGGCCGACCCCAACTACATGGGCGCGTTCAAGAACAACCTGCCGGGCCACTACCGGTACCAGGAACGCCTCTTCGGGCACTTCGTGCAGGACGAGCTCGACGACCACCAGCGGGGCATCTTCCTCGCGGGCGACGATATCTCGTTCACGGCGGGCTGGGCCGAGGGTGCGGTGACGACGGCCCTCAACGCCGTGTGGGGCGTCGCGAAGCACCTCGGGGGCGCATCCGCTGCCGGGAACCCGGGGCCAGGGGATGTGTGGTCGGAGCTTGCTCCGGTGCGCCTCGACTGAGTGACACGCCCGGACTTCACTTGAGAGGGTCCTGGCAAGCACGTGGGCAGGAGCGGCGAGCACGCGCAGAATCACTGCAGTATTCCTGCAGAGCTGCCTGGATCGCGCTGCCTCCCGGCTCTTCGCGCGCTTTGATTCGCCCAGCGCGTCGACCGGTTCGCCGAGCTCGGGCTCGGCGTGTACCGCCTGGAAGACTTGTTGCCGGAGGTCACCACGACCTCCACCAAGGAAATCTCACACAGAAAGCGGGGGTTCGCCCCCGCCCGACACACAAGATGAATTGGAGTGATCATGAAGGTCCGCAACAGGTTGGTCATGAGCGCGACGGCCGCGACGCTCGCTGCTGCATTCTTCGTTCCCACGACCGCAACAGCTTCGCCAAGCACGACGACGTTCACGGCGGCATCGTCCGGTGCGATGACGCAGGGGCAGGAAGCCGAATTGGCGCAGACGCTCGAGAGCCTCTTCGAAGAGGCGCTCATCCTCGGGCCCGACGGCGTCGTCTCCTACGACCAGGAGAAGGCCGCATCGATCATCGGCGAGCAGGAAGCCGCCGACATCGGTGCCTCGCTTGAGGCGGCGCGTGCGCAGGGCGCTGGACCGCAGGCCTTGCAGTCATCCCAGGCCCGCGCCGCATCCACGGGGAACGCGTTCGTGGACTGCATGGTCGAGAACAGTGTCATCGGACTGATCTCCGGCATCGTCAGCGGCGAGATCGCCGAGCTCATCCGCGACAAAAAGTGGGACGAGGTCGCGGAGAAGGTCGGCCCGAAGCTCGTGCGCGCCGGAGTTGCCGGCGGCATCGCGGGCGTGGCCGCAAGTCTCGCCGCGGGTGCCGTGCAGTGCAGCCTCTTCAGCGATTGATCGGGGCTTCCTGACGGGTCGCCCATTCCTGGGCAAGTCGGCTACGGGCTGGGTGGTTCAACCACCCAGCCCGTAGCGCTGCAAGTCGGCCAGGAGCTCGCGGAACCGCTCCCGTCCGCTCGACGTCGCGCGCACGAGGGTCTGCGGGTAGCGGCCCTTCTGGCCCTTTCTGACCTGGACGAGGCCTGCCTCGTCCAGGAACTTCACGGTTCTCGAGATCTCTGGAACGCCGAGGCCGGTGAACTCCCCGATCGAGGCGTAGTCAGACTCCTCGACCTGCACGAGGAACCCGAGCACCTTGAACCGCGGCGGTGAGAACAGCGCTCGAAGCTCTGGCGTCTCGCTCACGGCCGCGGCTTCCTGAAGACGGCGATGACGAGGACGAAGAACAGTGCCACCGGGACGAGGGGCAGCGTGAAGACGATGCCGGTGTCGAGGGGAGCGGCTCGGAACGCGTTCCACGCGGTGACGAACGAGGCGACAGCGACGCCGATCGACAGCCAGTGGGTCCACGGCGCGATGTGCGGCTCGTTCTTCCTGCCAACACGAAGCGCGCGGAAGGCGACCATGGCGAGCGCGGCGAATCCGGTGAGGACGATGCCGGCGGTGTTGCCGACGGCCGCACCTGCCACGCCGAAGTAGGCGACAACGGGGATGCCGAGGAGCATCACCCAATCGAAGGCCGAGAGTGTGCGCTTGGGGCTCTGTGGCAGTCGGAGCTGCTCGGGGTGCTCTGCTTCGGTCATCGACCTTCCTCTCCATCGATTGATGCGTGCATCTAGTTTCATTTATGCAAGTAGTTGCCGCAACCGGGCTACCCGGATGTCCAGGGTTCTCTCACCTGCCTGGGCCGATCCCGGCTTCGCCCCGGTTCGGTCAGCTGCCCGCCGTGCGGGGCTGGCTAGGGTTGCCCACATGACGCAGACCACGGTGGACGCAACGCACATGTTCGGCGACGAGCCGGAGATGGTGCACTCGAGCCGCTCGGCGATCTCGACGGGGCAGCTGCCCGACTCCGACGACGTCAAGACCGCGGTCGACGAGACGTACGAGCAGTTCTCGTCGGTCGACGACGGCGAGGTGCCCGACTACATTCCGGCGCTGGCGGATGCAGACCCGGACCTGTTCGGGATCTGCATCGTCTCGACCGAGGGGCAGTCGTACAGTCGCGGCGACGCTGAGCTGCTGTTCACGATCCAGTCGATCTCGAAGGCGTTCGTGTTCGCGCTCGTGCGCGAGGAGGTCGGGCACACGAAGGCGCGCGAGCTGGTGGGCGTGAACAACACGGGCCTGCCGTTCGACTCGGTCATGGCGATCGAGCTGAACGGCGGCCGCACCATGAACCCCCTCGTCAACGCGGGCGCGCTGGCCACGTCGGCGCTCGCGCCGGGGGAGACGTGGGAGGAGAAGTGGGACTTCATCCTGAGTGGCCTCTCCGCCTTCGCGGGGCGCGACCTCGAGATCGACGAGGATGCGTTCGCGTCGGAGCGTGAGAACAACATCCGCAACCAGGGCATCGCGCGCCTCCTGCAGAGCTACGGGCACATCACCCTCGACCCGCACGAGGTCACCGAGCTCTACACGCGGCAGTGCGCGCTGCTCGTCACCACCGAGGACCTCGCCGTCATGGGAGCGACGCTCGCCGACGGCGGGAGGAACCCGAAGACGGGCAAGCAGGTCATCGGGCAGGGTGCATCCAGGGACGCGCTCGCCGTGATGGCCGCGAACGGCCTCTACGAGGCGAGCGGCGAGTGGCTGTACGAGATCGGGATGCCCGCGAAGAGCGGCGTCTCGGGCGGGCTCGTGACGATCGCCCCCGGGAAGGGCGGCTTCGCGAGCTACTCGCCGCGCCTCGACGACGCCGGCAACAGCGTGCGCGGCATCAAGGCGGCCAGGCACCTGTCGAACGAGCTCGGCATGAACCTCTTCGCGTCGGGCACTGTGCAGGACTAGATTCGGGGTCGTGACGACTCTCCCCGAACAGACACTCCTGCCGGAACACCCGACCGCGTTCCCCAGCGAGCCGGACCTCGTGCATCCCGACACCCGCGTGGTCTCGACCGGCAGGCTGCCGGATGCCGAACATGTGCGGGAGATGCTCTCCGAGACCTACGAGCGGTACCGCCACGTGCAGGACGGCGCCGTCGCCGACTACATTCCCGCGCTCGCGGAGGCCGACTCGTCCTGGTTTGGGCTGAGCCTCACTTCGGCGAACGGGCACCGATTCTCGTTCGGGGACGCGCAGCTCAAGTTCTCGATCCAGTCGATCTCGAAGGCGTTCGTCTACGCGCTGGTCGTGCAGGAGCTGGGGCACGAGGAGGTGCGCGAGCGGATCGGCGTGAACAACACGGGGCTGCCGTTCAACTCGGTCATGGCGATCGAGCTCAACGGCGGACGCACCATGAACCCGCTCGTCAACGCGGGGGCGATCGCGACGACATCGCTCGTGCCTGGAAAGACGTGGGATGAGAAGTGGGACTTCATCCACGCGGGGCTGTCGAACTTCGTTGGCCACCCGCTCGAGATCGACGAGCGCGTCTACGAGTCGGAGATGAAGACCAACACGCGCAACCGCAGCATCGCGAGGCTGCTCGAGAGCTACGGGCACATCTCGCTCGACCCGACGCAGGTGACCGAGCTGTACACGCGGCAGTGCTCGCTGCTCGTGACCGCCGAGGACCTCGCCACGATGGGCGCGACGCTCGCCGACGGCGGCGACTGCCCCATCTCCGGTGTGGATGTCGTCGATCCGTCCGTGAGCCGCGACGTGCTGTCGGTCATGGCGACGAACGGAATGTACGAGGCGAGCGGCGACTGGCTGTTCGAGGTGGGCATGCCCGGAAAGAGCGGCGTCTCGGGCGGCATCGTCACGATCGCGCCGGGCAAGGGCTCGCTCGCGACATTCTCCCCGCCACTGGATGCGGCCGGCAACAGCGTGCGCGGCATACGCGCCACCCGGCACCTGTCGAACAAGCTCGGGCTGAATATGTTCGCGTCGACGGTGCAGTAGGCGCTCCTGGGGGTTGCGCTCCGCGCGGGCGCTCTCGGCGACCACTGCCCGCTGCCCGGCTCCGGCTGGGCCCGCCTCCGCCGGCCTCGGCTCTCGGCGATCGCTGCCCGGCGTTTCGCCCTCTGAGGTGACTCTCAGAGGGCGAAACGCCGGGCAGCGCTTGGTGGGTCAGGCTCCGATGTCGGCGCGTTCGGCTGCGGGGATCGTGCGCAGGCCGGTGGTGTCGAGGGAGTGGCGCTTGTCGCGGCGTTCGACGGAGACGCCGAGCGCGGTGAGGCCCATGCCGAGGACGGCGAGGACGACGCCCACCCAGCCGGGGGCGAGGTAGCCGAGGCCGCCCGCGATGACCATGCCGCCGAGCCACGCGCCGAGGCTGTTGCCGACGTTGAACGCGGCGTGGTTGATGGCCGCGCCGAGCAGGGCTGCTTCGTCGGCGATGCGCACGAGGCGCGACTGGATGGCCGGGAGCAGCGACGACGAGGTGAGGCCGAGGAAGAACACGGCGACGAACAGGCCCACCGGGTTCGACGCGATGAGGCTGTAGAAGACGAGCGAGGCGATGAACGAGCCGAAGCCGACGAACATGGTGCGGGTCAGGTTGCGGTCTGCTGCCCATCCGCCGATGAGGTTGCCGAGGGTCATGCCGACGCCGAGCGTCGCGAGCACCCACGGCACGATGCCCGGGCCGAGGCCCGTCTCGCGGGTCGTGACCTCGGCGATGTACGAGTAGACGGCGAAGAAGCCACCGAAGCCGATGGCGCCGACGGCGACCATGATCCAGAGGCGCGGGTTCTTGAAGGCGATGAGTTCCTTCATGGCGCTGCGTTCTGGGTTGCCGGGGTAGCGGGGCACGAAGAAGAACACGAGCAGGAACGTGACGAAGAAGATCGCAGCGACGAGCACGTACGCGTAGCGCCAGCCGCTGGCCTGGCCGAGCCAGGTCGCGAGGGGCACGCCGAAGATGTTGGCGATCGTGAGGCCAGAGAGGGCGAGTGCGACGCCCTGGCCCTGCTTGCCTGGTCCCATGATGCGGGCGGCGAGCAGCGACGCGACGCCGAAGTACGCGCCGTGGGGGAGCGCGGCGATGAAGCGCATGACGGCGGTCGTGCCGAAGTCGGGCATGAGCGCGGATGCTGCTGACGCGACGATGAAGATGCCGAGGAGCCAGAAGGCGAGCTTCGTCTGCGACATGCGGGCCGCGAGCACCGCGAACACGGGGGCGCCGACGACGACGCCGAGGGCGTAGGCGGAGATGAGGATGCCGGCCTGCGCGATCACCGCATCCGGGTTCTGCTCGAATCCGGGGAGCAGCTCGCGGGCGATGTCGGGCAGCAGTCCCATCGTGGCGAACTCGGTGACGCCGATGCCGAAGCCTCCGAGCGCAAGCGCGAAGAGGGCGATTCCGCGCCGGAAGGGGGTGAGTTCGGGCATGACCTGCATGTTGCGGACCTCTGCTTCTGAGATAGGGGACTGGGTTCGCAACACTGCGCGGGTACCAGGCTATTCCCAGGCGGCAGAATGTGCGAACAAGCGAGCAGGCGGATGTGGTTGGTCTGGGTCGGCCGCGCGCGTGCCCACGCCCCAAGCTCAGTCGACCGCTTTCGCCGTCTTCCTCTTCTGCTCGTGGGGCCACCCGCTCCAAATGGCTGCTGGGAGCAGGGTTGTGGCTGGCGGCTGTTGGTGAGCTTGCTCAGCGCATCGCGCCACAACCCTGCGGTGGTGGGCCGGTGTTCCTCTAAATCCACCGGAGCGCGACACGTTCGACACGGTGGTGCGCGGACCTCCCAGGTTCCGGTAGGATGGTCGAGTTGTCCTCGCGGAGAACGAAAGCCACGGGCTGTGGCGCAGCTTGGTAGCGCACTTGACTGGGGGTCAAGGGGTCGCAGGTTCAAATCCTGTCAGCCCGACGGTGTGATGTCGCAAGACATCGGAATAGCTCGAACCTGCAGTTGCAGGTTCGGGCTATTTTGTTTTTCGGGTGGGTCCTTTGGGGTTGCCGGTGGGTTGGTAGTCCTTGCTGAGGTCGATGGTGAGCTCGCGGAGGACTTCGCCGGTGCTGGCGTTGATGACGGTCACGTCGAGGTCTTGGATAAGGAGTTTGACGTGGGTTCGGGCGTGGGTTCGTCCGATGCCGATGTGGCGGAGTTTGCTGTCGACGCGGAGAGTGACGACGCCGGAGTCGTCGATGCGGTCGGTGCGGACTCGGTCGTGGGTGATGCGCTTCGCTGCGCGGCTCGGGCTGGCTTTGATGCCGGTCGCGTAGCGGGTGGCCGGGGTGGTTCGGTGCGGGAGGGCTCGGTGTGGTCTGTTCGTGTTGTAGTCGTTCCGGAACTGGTCGATGAGGTGCTGGAGCTCGGCGAGGGTGGTGGGCTGTTCGGGTTGCGCGCGGAGCCATTTCTTGAGGGTCTGTTGGAAGCGTTCGACTTTCCCTTGGGTTTGCGGGTGGTGGGGATGCCCGTTCTTTTGCGTGATGTGCCGGCGGTGGAGTTCGTTCTCGAAGCCGTTGCGTCCTCCCTCGTTCTTGGGTGCGGCGAGGCGGACGGTGTAGACCATGCCGTTGTCGGTGAGGGTCGCGGCTGGGTAGCCGTGCTCGCGTGCGGCGGCGCGGAAGCTGCTGAGCACGAGGGGTGTGGTGATGCGCTGGTGGGCCTCGATGCGCAGCGCGTAGCGGGAGTGATCATCCAACCAGGTGATGATCTCGGTGTCCGCGCCCGGGCGTCCATCGGGGGTGGTGAGTCGGTAGTGGGTGAAGTCGGATTGCCAGCATTCGTTGGGTTGGTCGGCTTGGAAGTGCCGGTAGGAGCTTTTCGGGCGTTTGGTGGGGTCCGGGATGACCTGGGCGTGCCTGGTGAGGATGCGGTGGATCGTGGCGCGGTGGACGCGGAGGTGGTGGTCGTGCTCGAGGTGCCAGGCGATGGTGTCAGCGCCGGCGTCGAAGCTCGCGTCGATGAGGCGGTGGCGCAGGTGCAGGATCTGCTCGATCGTGGCCGGCTTGGTCGCGGTGGGTGAGGTGTGGGGGCGTCGGCTTCGAGGCTCGAACGCGGCCTCGCCGTCGGCTCGGTAGCGGGCCATGAGTCTCGAGATCCAGGGCTGGCTGACGCCGTATTTGCGGGCAGTTGCTGACTGGCTCGCGCCAGCGAGGACGGCGGTGATCACGAGACGCTGCTTGCTCATGGTTCAGCATCACGGCTATGCGGATGACGTGCGACAGGCTATGCGTATGTCTCGCGACACCGTATGCGTATGTCATGCACCAACACACTGTCAGCCCGACGGTGTGAAGTGTCGGGACATCGTAGACAGATGTCCCCGCGCTTCGGCGATTATCCCCCTCCTTCTGGAGGGGGATTTTTGTTTTTGGTTGGTAGTCGCGGTTTAGGTCGATGGTGTGTTGGGCGAGGATCTCGCCGGTGGTTGGGTTCGTGACGATGGCGTCGCGGTCGTGGATCACGATATCGAAGCGCGGTTAGCTCTGCTCTGAGCAAGGACTGCGCGCAGGCCCGGGCGGAAGATGAGTTGGCAGAGTTTGGTGAGCACCGGCCCGATCTCCTCCGCCTTCTGCGCGGGTGTCTTTCGGAGTGTGCCCAGAAGCGATTGGGTCATCGAGCTGCTCCGGGATCTCGCGCCCGAACACAAATTCGGTCAAGGGCGGCGGGATCCATGGGAAGCTTAGGTCCGGTATCTGGGCGAGGGCGTTGAACGCAGCAGTGTAGAAGTCAGCGGAGCGAATGCCCAAGTGCTCCGCGAAAACGGCCTAGAACGTCGGCCACGGGGTGTCCGCCGTGGCTCACGCCCAAGGATTGCCCGCGCGAGTGCAGGACAGCCTGTCGACCTGAATAACCACCGAGAAATAACCCCTAACGCCCTCGCGGATTCAGGTGCGGGCGACCAGGCCTCTCACTCAGGTGTTGCGTCTCAGCAGCTTTAAATAGACTCGGGAACCGAGAGGTGTTTCACTCTTGCTATCTTGCTATCTTGCTATCTTGCTATCTTGCTATCTTGCTATCTTGCTATCTTGCTATCTTGCTATCTTGCTATCTCGCTATCTCGCTGCTTCGATGTTCAATCGCCGGAGACGCGCGAATGCGGGTAGTCCTGTGCTGTCCAAGCGGCCGGCGAACTCTTCAGAACGTGAGTGCCAAAGGTTGAAGTTGAATTGCAGTGGCTGATCTGGAATGGGTGTTGGGTTCCACGCGGACCTCCTGTGTACGACTCGCCCATCAACGAGCCAAAGTATGACGTCGGGTCGCCAGTCGATTTCATACGTATGGAAGTTATCCGCCGCATCGAAACCGAGCTCTATTAGTGTCGGTGTGCCACGGTATCCATATTCCAGTTTTGTACCCTCGGGTCCTGGGTTGTAGAAAACGTTTACCAGCATCTTGGTCGTGTCTTTGCCCAAAAACTCAATATCGATCTCCTGACGGGGGCCATTCCGGTACAAGAACATGCCAGTCACTAGGCCACTCACGCGCGGTGGACAAAACTCAGCGCTGAATCGACCATAGCAATAGGAGGAGGCGCTGGCGATTGCCCCGGAGGTCAGGCGTCGGACGTGCGTCAGTTCCTTTCGGATCTCAAGTTCTGCCCCGTCGATGCCCTGAGCAACGTTGTTCGGCGTGAAGAGTGCGAGGTTGCTAGGGAAGGTATCGTCGCGGAGCGTCCAGTGTGGTCCGTCGATTCGCTCACCAACGGTCCAACCCACTGATGTGAGGTCGGTTGGAGAGGCACGAGACGCCTGATCTGTATAGATTACGTCTCCCCACTGTTCCCACTTCGACAGAATCCATGGACTCTTGTCGAACCTGAGATCCGTGGATATGTTCGACTTTCTTTCACCTGCAGCCTCTAATACCATCTGGTTTTTCACGGGGAGGTCATTCGGGTACGTCCACGCTGGATACTCCAACCCCAAAAACTTCGTCAAAATTTCCCACTTGTCTTTCGTGTTGGGGTTCATCGCTAAGAAGTGCGTGGAGCTGACTGGGGCTGCAGTATCCTCCGATGCTCCTATGAATCGAGCGTTGCTGTTTGTCTTCGCTACGAGTTCGAGAAATTTTGAGTCAAACGAGCCTATGTCCACGTAGGCGTTGAACGATCGTCGTGCGCCTCTTGAGCTCAGTGCTTTTGTCTCATTTTCGGGCAACTGGTCAACATTGCTGATGCAAGTGTATCCAAGCATAGATAGAGCCGTACCGAGATTTGCGAGTTCTGCGCTGTTATTCCCGAACGCGATGACGGGGTTAGGCAGCTTCTTCGCGGACGGAAGGAGTGGTTTTTCGCCTGTGATGACACCGACCTGTGAAAGAATGGGTAGGACGGAATAGGAGTTGGTCGACGGCTCGTCAATTCGTTGCTCAACAATAGGGCTGGCGGTGGTGAAAGCATTCACATGCTCAAACTGCAGATTGAGCCAGAGGTCAATTGGGCCGAAAGCAGGAAGTGTATCGAGGAGCTTCCGTGCGCCCTGTCGGCTTAGCACGTAGGCTGAGGCCTCCCAGATGCCGGGGCTGTCCAGCTTGCGTGAGTGCTCTCCTTGCTCGGAAGTTTCAAGTTCGCCGACTTCGTTGAATGCGAGGTAGAGTATATCGAATCCGGTTCCTTCCGAGCGGTCGAGTTCATTCCATGTTCGTTGCAGCTTGTCTGCGAATCCGTAGCACATGAAGACGTCGTCCTCGAGGATTAGTGCATGCTGCACGTCCCCGTCGGCAATGAGTCTCCACACTTCGATGTGAGAGAGTGCGACCGCAATCTCCGGTCGCGTCATGTGTATCTGAAGCGATCGCGCGTCCGCATCAATGGTAAGCAACGGGTTTGGGTCAACCGTAAGTTGATCAGCGAGCGTGTATGTCGGGCTCAACCTGGACCTGTCGGGCTCATCTTCTAGATATCGAGCATCAATTGCGGAGAACCGGCGGGTGAGGCCGGAGAGCGGTCTGTTTTCTCTATCTCGAAAGCGATCGAGTTCGCGTCTAACGCGTCGCCAGCGGTCGGGTCTCCGGTCAAGGTTAATGACGAACACGCGCTGAAGCGCGTCTTCTCCAGCGTTCCGAGAAAACGTTGTTACGCGTCGCTGATAATCCAGTAAGCGTGATTTTAGTCGCAAGTGATGAAGTAGGGTTTTGCGAAGATCAGCGAATTCAAGCTTGTTCATGATTATCCGCACTAGGGGTGTGAGGTAGATCTACGCCCCGAGACCAGTGCCGCCAATTTCGTCCATCCTCGCGATACGCAAGGGGCCATTTGCTTACGGCGACATCGTCCCACCGTGTCATCACCCAAAAGTCGGGAAAATCGCCACGGGAGTCCAGATCCGCCGAGTGGCGCACAAGCGCCCGGGTGAGGTTCCCGGGGCCGGTCGTTGACTGAACATCGCGGTCTGAACGGTCACTGACGTTGAGGGCACTTGTGGCTTGCTCTAATGCACTTTCGATAGCGGGATGCCCCGGTCCAGCTATTAGCGGGTTATTGTTGACGTAGAATATCTGCTTGTCGTTCACGTTGCTGTTGACCGCAGCGTCAACCGGGACCATAGAGTTGGCGGTCAAGTCGTAGCAAAGTGCCTGAACGTGGAGTCGGCCATCTGCAATGAACTCTTCGAGATAAACCCCTTGATACTCATCGTCCGCATCGACGTAGACGCCGCCGGATCGCAGCACATAGCAGAGCCTGAAGTAGTCCGCTCGCATCGCTGGGTGCCTGCAAAGGTCGAAGGCGGCAGCGTGTGTTGAATCGTAGTTCTCTACTATGTAGCGCCTGGCGGTAATGTCGTCAAACAACAAACACCTGAAACCAGCTGTTTCCAGGACCTTCCACGAATCCATGCACGCCTGCACGTCTGTAGGAATATTGCGTGAGTTGTCCCAGAACTGCACCACGACGCGTGGAGTAGCCGCTTGGGGCTCGGTGGGTTGTGGCGGGGGGACTGGCCGAGTCAGCAGCTGGCGCATGTACTCAGACCTCAGCCGATCATCGTCTGCGATGTGGTTGGGACTGTGCTTGGTCTTTCTTCGATTCTCGTTCATGTTCTCCTGGTGAGTATGAGTGGACAAACGTGTGCCGTCAACCGGCAAAGAGACAAGCATGAGATGCAGTTTTCGTCAGGCAGCGGGCACCATCCGGCGAGACTTAATTGAGGTGGGTCGACTCCCTATCGGAGAGCGGATCTTTCCAATTCGCCGTGGTCCGCGCTACACGTTGGACGACGCTCACGAAGCCACGCCACTGCGAGTGGAGCTCCCGCAGGTACGCAGTTTTTTCCTAAACATCTTCCACGGGTGGAGTGCTCATCACGTGCAGGTTGCTGACGCCGCCTTGATTCACGGCATCCTCGGCTAGTTGAAACACTTCGCGATGGAAGTTCTCATCGGAGCTGGCGGCATTGATGCTTGAGTGCACGCGGGTGAACTGTCGAAGTGGCGTCGACACGCCGTCGTACACGTACCCGACGCCATCGACGGTCAATATCTGCAACGGTTCGTCACCGGCCCATTCGATGCCGACCTGAACTTCGTACTGATCGAGCGTGTTCCCTTCGGCGACTGCACGAATCAGGGCAGCGAAGTCAGCCACACAGCATTCGATGCCCCGGCCTTCAACTTGCCACCCGTCGAAGTAGCCATCTGCACTCATTCTGTGACCGCCGACAGCTGCGGCCAGCGTGACCGACCCGTCATGGTGCACTTCTGCCCAGGCCTCCTTCCACCGTTCGCGCTCGCCGGTGGCCGTGTTTACCGCGATCCATCGGCGCAAGCCGGGGCGCGGGTTATGCACGTCGATGTTCTCGAGGGGATGGATGCCGTTGCGATTCGAGTACGACAGCGTGATAAGTTCGGCGCGCTTGAGGCTCGACCGTGCAGCGTCGCGGTCCGGGCGGCCAAGCACGGCGGGAACTCGGGGGTGCGCTACCGCCACGAGCCAGGCGCGTTCCTTGACGTCTCGGCCGGCGGATGCTTCCTCGTAGAGGGAGTCGAGCGCGTCAGATGCTCGTCGTCGCTCATCGAAACGGGCGCGATACATGGCCTCCACTTGGCGTTCCCTCATCCAGCCGGTGTCGGCGTCGTTGCGAATTGGTGCCCCGAAGAGATCGTTCTTGTAGATCAAGTGAGGTCCGTCGACACTGGCTGGGACCACGACCGCGACAGCGCGCTGATCGATTCCGAGTCGATGAACCCCAAGACCAAAAACCGGCGGTGAGATTGCGGTCACTGCAGCACTCCGATAGGCGCGTTCGTGCCCCTCCGTGAACTCGCCGGCATCGACTCGACCCGTGGCCGTCTTCTGCGATTCCTTGACCCCGTAAACGATCATGCCGCCACCGCTGTTCGCCATCGCGGCGATGTCCTTCGGAACATCGGTCTGGGAAATGTTCTTGATCGGCGGGAGCTCGGACTTCCAATCGAGGTCGTCGGTCTCCGAGACACCTGCGGCCACAGCGGCATCGAGTATCTCATCGGTCAAGACGCTTGGACTCAGGCCCAGCGCTCGGTGCAGCGGCGTGAAGGTCATGAACCCAGACTACGGAGCGGGGCTGACATCGCTGCATTACTTCGGCCTACCACCTGCACTGAGGTCTGACCACACGACACCGTCTGCTCGTGACATACTCGCACCCAGTCAGTTGGAGTCGTATTGCTCCCAGGCGAGCACTCGGCACTGGCCCCACTCGGATGCGGTCAATAAATTGGCCTAGAGGGTGAGACCCCCATCCTGGATACTCAGCCAGCAGATTCGGACGCATCGTTCACATCAGAAGGCACTAGTCCGAGGCATATGTCTTCGGATCGGAACGCAGTGCCGCACGTCAACGATAAAATCGCTCTCCGAACGGCCGCAAGCGAACTCGGTGTCCCTCCCCGCTGCCTACGAAACAAACGCCTCGACCTCGACGCACAGAGTCCCGGCCAAAGAGAGTTCAACGGATTGCTCTTTCGCTGCCTCACCACACCACAAGAACTCAAGCCTTGCGACTGCTCGGGCGGGCGCAGCTTCTTCGACCTGCAAAGCTACGCGGCATGGGGAGCGGCAACCCACGACGAGTACATCATCTCCGCCGTGGCTCCCGCTCGCGTCGCCGCCCACCTGCTCCCGTTCACTCGCGTCGCCAACGACCCTCGAGACCAAGTCGCCGGAATCCCTGGCCTTCGACTTGAGAAGGCCGTCGGAGCCTCGATCCACACGCGGCACCTTCCAACGGGCGGAAGACTCGCGATCATGGACCCACCGCCCCCAGGCGCCAGACCTACTTGGCTCGCCGAGCATCTCTCACGCGAACTGAAAACTGTACGCCGCGACCCGGCTAGCTGTATTACCCCGGGACGTTGGGACCGGCTGACGTAAACGAAAACCTCCGTGCAGGATGTGGGTTACCACACTCACCATCCCAAGCACGGAGGTTTTCGTGACCCACGCTAACGCACCCCTCACCCCGGAAGGGCCACGCCGGATCGCGTCGCTCGTCGTCGATGACGGGTGGAGCTATCGCAGAGCTGCGGAACGATTCCAGTGCTCGCCAGCGACCGCGAAGAAATGGGCTGACCGGTTCCGCAACGGTGAAGCGCTCACGGATCGATCCTCCCGACCACACACCTCCCCGCGTCGATGCCCGAGACATGTTGAGCGTCGCGTCGTGAACCTCCGCGTCACGCGCCGCTGGGGTCCCCACCGCATCGCCTACCACCTCGGCATCGAGCCATCACTGGCCTGGCGGGTCCTTCGACGCTTCCGCATGCCTCGCCTCGCGCACCTCGACCAAGCCACCGGGCTCCCCATCCGAAAGCCGCGGCCGGTCAGATACGAGCGAGCACACCCCGGCGATCTCGTCCACGTCGATATCAAGAAACTCGGCCGCATCCCCGACGGCGGCGGGCACCGCAAACTCGGCCGCACGATCGGGAACCACAACAACAAGAAGCGCGGCCGCGGCTACGCGTTCCTGCACCACGCGGTCGATGACCACTCCAGGATCGCGTACTCCGAGATCCTCGAGAACGAACGCAAAGACACCACCGCCGGGTTCTGGCTCCGCGCGAACACCTCCTTCGCGAGCGTCGGCATCACCGTCAAGGAAGTCCTCACCGACAACGGCTCCTGCTACCGATCACACACCTTCCGAGACGCGCTCGCCAACACGAACATCACGCACCGCCGAACGCGCGCCTACCGCCCCCAAACCAACGGCAAGGTCGAACGCTTCAACCGCACCCTCGCCCAGGAATGGGCCTACGCGACCACCTATGACAGCGACGAAGCCAGGGCCGCGACCTACGACACCTGGCTCCATCACTACAATCACCACCGACCCCACACCGGCATCAGAGGCGCAACCCCATCAGAACGCGTTCACAACCTCACGGGACAATACAGCTAGCTCTCTGCACCAAGCCTGGGAAGACCTTGCTTTGACGTCTCGATGAAAGATCCCCATTCTTGGGTTTTCTCTGCGCCGTTCGCTCCGCCCCGGTTGATCGTCAACCAGTCGGAAGGACCGTCCTCGACACCCCAGCCGAAAGCTCGTTCGACGGTACGCCGTTCGGGGTCGGCTCCGTAAGTGACTACAAGCACCTTGGGCTTAGTGGTTCGGTCAAGAAACTCTGTGCGAAGTCGTTCGTTCACGGGATCATCCCGGAATGAGTAGCCAACAATTAGCCAGTGTTTGGCCCCTTTGAGCCCGACGGTATACATATTGTAAGCCAGAGCAAACGGTTGCCGTGTGACGTGCTCGACCTTATCCTTGCGATTCGCGAGCACCACCGCAGGTCGGATGTTTGTTGTTCGATTGCGCACCGCATGCCACTGTTCGCCATCTTCGAGAAGATTCTTGGGTATCTTCACGAAGGTGGTCCGGTCGCGGGTGGCCCAGAAAGTAAGCGAACCATGAAGGTGAAGTAGTTGAACCCTCTTTTCCTGCGGAAAGTCATCCGCGAATGCTCTGAGCTGTTGCACTTCTCGGGTTTGGTTGTCGTCCAGAATCACCGAAGCTTGCTTCCGGCCGTGCCCCATGTCAGCGAGATCCGACTGGCACACATTCAGGAGTGCGGATAAGAGGAGGGTGTCATAGTTTAGGTTCGCAAGTACCACCTTGCCGTCAAATGCGTCAGTCAAGCTGGCCACGAGTGAGTTAAGGTTCTGGGCGGTGTCCTGGTAGGCATGTGAGCGCTCGGTGATTACTTGCAAGACATGCGAGATTCCGGAGTCGCACACTTGCTCGGCGAAACTCGCGACCTTTCTGATGCAGTCGCGCAGCTCCTCGTCCTTGGGGTTGGTCAGCTGCGCGAGTCTATTGAGCACCTCCAGAGTACGGGACTCGGCTCCCAACGCTCCGACGAGTACTTCGAAATCCTCGTCGGTGTTCGCGCCATCTGGAAGCGCACGAGCGGCAAGCTCCTTCATGGCGGTAACGACATCATCCCCGTCCAGTCGGCGGATGCGTTCGAGAACTTCCTGGGTTATCTGCTGGAGGTTGAGTTCCGCGTTGAATGCTACTGATAAGCCGTTCCCGATCAGTACCGCAACGTTTCTGGCCACGAGAGCTCCTCTGCTTTCGTCAAGATCGCGAATTTGTGAGTACTATAGCCATCGATCGGATCTCTGGCGCGTGGACATGCCGTGCTGGGAATTGCTGCCGACCTAATGGTCAGCTTCGCTGACCCGGCCGTGCGAAGACAGATGGCCAGCCGAGGTGGTTGCACAGAAACTGCGCCGGCTTGCTTTGCCGCCACGGAGGGTGATGCGTGTAGCGGTGTCGTTGCAGTGTGCAACGCGGATGCAAATTGGTCGTTGAGTTCCTGCGCGACGCCCAGCATCGTGGGTCTGCGGGTCGACAGCCGTCGACGCGATACCCGGGGGAGCCGCACGGCGTCGTCGTGCGCCCAGCAAGCGAGAGTCATTGTCCCGCGATGCGGATCGCCCTTGATAGAGAAGGGCACCAGTCAATGAACCGCCAGTTCCTTATCTGCGCAGGGATGTCGACAAGCTCTGTCATAACTCAACCGGCAGCTCCGGGCCTACGACTGCAACGAGGTTACAGGCACGAGTTTTGCCAGTTCGACCGCGACACCAAGAAGACGGGGGATCTCTCATTGGGGTCTATCCGTCTGCGGTTTCTGAGTCCAACGCGAGCTCACGAAATGTGCCCCGCATTAGCTCGGATAGCTGGCACCCACCGCATTCTCCTTCGCCGCGGCTTTCTTTCGCACGGCGAACTGCCTTGGGTGCAGTTCCTTGTAGCGCCCAGCCGCGGCGAGTAGCTCTTCGTGCGTGCCGCGCTCGACGATGGAGCCGTTTTCGATCACGAGGATCTGGTCTGCGCTGCGGATGGTGGACAGGCGGTGGGTGATCACCATCGCGGTTCGTCCTTCGAGCGCCTGGCTGAGGGCCGCCTGCACGGCGGCCTCCGATGTCGAGTGAGGCGCTGTCGGCGCCTCGTCGAGGATGACAACCCGCGGCTGGGGCGAGCTGGACCCTTGCGATGGTCATCCGCGGGCGCTCACCGCTGGACAGTCGGTAGCCGCACTCGCCCACCGTGGTGTCCAGCTGGTCGTGCGGCGAACGGATGAGCGGTTCGAGCCGCGCACGTCGCACCGCTTCCCATACCTCGTCGTTGTTCGCTTCCGGCCTGGCTAGGCGCAGGTTGGATAGGATGGTGTGGAAGAGATGCCCGTCCTGCGCGACCATGCCCAGGGTGTGCTGCATCAACGCGAAGGTGACGTCACGGACGTCCGCCCAGCGCGCCGCACAGCGCCACTAACTACGTTGTAGAGCCCAGAGAGGAGCTGCGCGATCGTGGACCCGCGGCGCCAGATAGTGCCGACGAGGGCAACGGTCTGTCCCGGTTCGGTCCGAATGGCCACGCCGTGCAGCTCCTCGTTGCCGCCGCTACCCTCGCCGGGCCAGATCGTGTATCGGCGACTACCTCCACGATCCGCCCGCAGAAGCTCCTCAGCACGCCCGCCCGTATCGTGTTATACGAGCGTCGTGGCCGACTCCACCTCACCCCCCAGAGTCGGTGGATCGAGCCAAGCCTGACGCGCTCTAGTTCTTCGGGAACCTCGCGCGCAGCGCGTCGAGGCCCTGCTGAGCACTTCGCCGCACCTCGATTTCGGGATCCTTGAGCAGCGGGCGCAGGCGATCGACTTCTTCGAGCGCGCCGACAGCTGCCAAAGACCTCGCGGCTGCCGACCGCACTCGAGCCACGCTGTCGCCGAGCAGCCCGGCCAGTTCGGATGCTGCTGGGAGCTCGCGCGCCGCGACAACCCTGGCTCCCATCTCGCGAACGCGCCATGCCGGGTTGTTTAGCGTGCCGATCGCCGCGGGTGCGGCCGACTCATCCCAGACGTACAGCAGCGCTCGGGTGCCCCAGAGCTCGGGCCAGTAGAGCACGGGCGCGCCATCGAGGATTCCCTGCGCGTGATCGCCGCCGACGTAGAGGAGGAGGTCGTCGCCCTCGTCATAGCCCTTCATGAGTTCGAGCACTCGCTCAACGAACTCGGACTGGCCGTATCGCTCGACGGCAGCCGCCAACCGCTGCTCGAGCGGGAGGTCTACAGGAACGGGCGCAGGATTCGAGGAAGTGATTTCAGGCATCAGCTCAGCCTACGGGGCCGTGCTGTGGGCAGGTGCGGCGAAGGCACCTTCCCGGTGCGAACTCATACGTTGGCATCCTCTTCCGCCGCAACATTCTTCTGCACCGCGAACTGCGTCCGGTGCAGTTCCTCGTACCGCCCGGCCGCGGCGAGCAGCTCCTCATGCGTGCCGCGCTCGACGATGGATCCGTCCTCGATCACGAGGATCTGGTCGGCACTGCGGATCGTCGAGAGGCGGTGGGCGATCACCATCGCGGTGCGTCCCTCGAGCGCCTCGCTGAGGGCCGCCTGCACGGCGGCCTCCGACGTCGAGTCGAGCGCTGCCGTCGCCTCATCGAGGATGACAACCCGCGGCTGGGCGAGCAGGAGCCTCGCGATGGTCATCCGCTGGCGCTCACCGCCGGACAGCCGGTAGCCGCGCTCGCCCACCATGGTGTCCAGCTGGTCGGGCAGCGACCGGATGAGCGGCTCGAGCCGCGCCCGGCGCACCGCATCCCACACCTCGTCGTCGGTCGCCTCGGGCCTCGCGAGGCGCAGGTTGGAGAGGATGGTCTCGTGGAAGAGATGCCCGTCCTGCGTGACCATGCCCAGGGTGTGCCGCATCGAGGCGAAGGTGACGTCGCGGACGTCCGTCCCCGCGAGACGCACGGCACCACTATCGACGTCGTAGAGGCGCGAGAGAAGCTGCGCGATCGTGGACTTGCCGGCGCCGGACGTGCCGACGAGGGCGACGGTCTGCCCCGGCTCGATGCGGAAGGACACCCCATGCAACACATCCTCGCCGCCGCGGGTATCCAGCGTCGCGACCTCCTCGAGGGAGGCGAGCGACACCTTGTCCGCGGACGGGTAGGCGAAGCGGACGTCGTCGAACTCGACCGACACCGGGCCCTCGGGAACGACTGTCGCGTCGGGCTTCTCCTGGATGAGCGGCTCGAGATCCAGCACCTCGAAGACACGCTCGAAGCTGACCACCGCGCTCATGATCTCGACGCGTGCGTTCGCGAGGCTCGTGAGCGGCGCGTAGAGGCGGGTGAGTAGCAGGGCCAGCGTGACCACATCGCCGGTTTCCAGCTGGCCACCGAGCGCGAGGACGCCGCCGAGCCCGTACACGAGCGCGAGGGCGAGCGCGGAGACCAGCATCAGCGCGGTGAAGAAGACGAACTGCAGCATCGCCGTGCGAACGCCGATGTCGCGGACACGGGCGGCGCGCACGCGGAACTCCTCGGCCTCCTCATCCGGCCGGCCGAACAGCTTGACGAGGGTGGCGCCGGGCGCCGAGAAGCGCTCGGTCATCTGCGTGCTCATGGCCGAGTTGTGGTCGGCGGCCTCGCGGCGCAGCGCGGCGAGGCGGCTGCCCATACGACGCGCGGGGATCAGGAAGATGGGGAGCATGATCACGGCGAGCACGGTGACGAGCCAGGACGTGCTGAGCATGACGATCAGCGTCAGGATGAGCGCCACGAGGTTCGTGACCACGCCCGACAGGGTGCCGCTGAAGGCCTGCTGGGCGCCGATCACGTCGTTGTTCAGGCGGCTCACGAGGGCGCCCGTCCGCGTGCGGGTGAAGAACGCGATGGGCATTTTCTGCACGTGGTTGAAGACGGCGGTGCGGAGGTCCAGGATCACGCCCTCGCCGATCCTCGCCGAGTACCAGCGCGTCACGAGCGACACGGCAGCGTCGGCGATGGCCACGAGGGCGATGACGACGGCGATCCAGACGATCGTGCTGACTGCACCCCTGGCGACGATGACGTCGACCACCTGGCCGGCGAGCACCGGCGTCGCGACCGCGAGGAACGCGCCAACGATCGACAGGGCGATGAACAGCACCAGCTTGGCCCGGTAGGGCACCGCGAACGTCAGGATCCGCCGCACCGATTCACGCGAGAAGCCGTGCTTTCCATCCCTGGCGGACGAAATCTTGTAGAGCGAACTCCAGGCAGCGCCTTCCATGCTCATAGCGGTTCCTTCCCCTCAGCAGGAGGCTCAGCCTAGATCGCGGTTCGCCAGCGATTGCGCTTGTCCGCCAGGGGCGAAGGACGTTCGATGTAGGTAATCCACACCTGCTGCGAGTCGGCCTCGACGGACGCGTCGTCCCGCGCGACGCCGTCCGTGATGCCCGGGACGTCGGGGGAGAAGGAGCGCTCGGCGTGGCCTCCGTTTCGCGCCACGGCGGAAATCCGCTCGGCGATCGCGGCGCCTCCGACGGTCAGGCGCGGTGCATCGCGACCGCGCGCACCGGCGAGCCGTCGAGGCCCGTGAACGGCAGTGGCAGGGCGGAGATCCACGGGTCGCGCGCGGTGTCGATGGCGGACAGGTTCGTGAGGTTCTCGATGATGACGCCGCCCGCGCCCAGGAAGACCTCGTGGAACGGGAGGTCGGCGGATGCTGCGGTCGCGTCGGTGCGGTCGGGGCTGAGGGTGTCGACGCCGACGACCGTCACACCTGCAGCGAGCAGGCGCTCGGCGATGGCCGCGTCGAAGAAGGGATGCGCGAGATAGTCGGGCTGCCCGAACCGCGCTGACCAGTCGGTCCGAAACACGACGACCGCGCCGGGAGTGAGCTGCTCGAGCTGGGCGGCGACCTGAGCGAGTTCGATCCTGCGTCCGGGCTGCGCGAGCTCGGTCACATCGACGAGATGCAGCGGCCCCACGAGCCGACCGAGATCGAGGCGATCGACCGTTGCTCCGTCGGCGATCGAGTGCGAGGGCGCATCCAGGTGCGTGCCGGTGTGCGTGCCGAGCTGCAGGGCGTGCACCACGACCCCGTCGTCGGCGAGCGAGGTGGCAGGCTCGACCCGCACCTCCGGGTCGCCGGGGTAGATCTGCATGCCTGAGGTGAGCGGATGCGTGAGGTCGACAAGCGTGAGCGTCATGCTCGAAGCCTACGCATGGGCTTGCTTCGGGGACCGGCTGCCGTGACGGCTGCGCCTGCGCGCGGGTGTAGCCCGTGGGAGGCTTGGCGCATGGACTTGGAGGTGTCACGCTCGCTCACGATTCCGGCCGCGGAGCTCGGCTGGCGCTTCTCGCGATCCTCCGGGCCGGGCGGGCAGCACGTCAACACCTCCGACAGCCGGGTCGAGCTCTTCTGGAATGTCGAAGCATCGCTCGTGCTCAGCGACGAGCAGCGGCGGATGCTCCTGTCGCGACTCGGCAAGCGTCTCGTCTCCGGGGTCGTCACGGTCGCCTCCTCCGAGCGTCGCTCACAGCTGCGCAACCGAGAGGCGGCGCTCGAGAAGCTCGCGAACCTCGTGCGCGAGGGCCTCGCGCCGCCCGGACCGAAGCGTCGGGCAACCAAGCCGACGAAGGGCTCGCAGCGGCGCAGGCTCGAATCGAAGGGCCAACGCTCCGCGACGAAAGCGCAGCGCAAGCGCCCCTCCCACGACTGACGCGGCGCGTGGCGCGCTGAGCGCTGGACGACTCGGACATAATGCCCCTTGTCAACCGAAATGAGTTCGGTTCCTCCCTGGACGGGGCTCGGTGTGTAGGTGTTTGCTTGGTGAGTGCGGCAACTGCACTGCGAAGGCCGGAAGCACCGACCGCCGTTCGAAGCCTGTCAGCAGAGCCCACCAAGTCCAAAGGAGCACTTGCATGATGACCACACCCACGCAGGATGCGGTGCTCGCTGCCGCCGACGCCATCATCGACGCGTTCCGCGCGACCGACACCGAGGCGTACTTCGCCGGGTTCGCGCCGGACGCGTCGTTCGTCTTCCACCCCGAGCCCGCGCGCCTCGACTCGCGCGCCGAGTACGAGGCGCTGTGGGCGGGCTGGGTCGCGGCGGGTTGGCGGGTCACCTCCTGCGCATCCACCGACCGCCTCGTGCAGGTCTTCCCGGGCGGCGCCGTCTTCAGCCACACGGTCGCAACGAGCGTCGACTCCGCCGACGGCCCCGACTCGTACCTCGAGCGGGAGAGCATCGTCTTCACGGTCGGAGACGAAGGGTCGCTCATCGCGGTCCATGAGCACCTGTCCGCGCCGACGACTGACGCGGAGGCATCCTCATGACCGGCCCCAAGACCATGGCCCTGAACCTCGACGGCCAGGACGACTCCGCGGGACCCGTCCGAGGCACGCAATCGCTCATCCGCATCGCCCTCATCTGGCTCGCCGCGAACCTCGTCGTCACGACGCTCCTCACGGGCACGCTCTTCGTGCCTGGCGTCTCGTTCGGCACCGCGACCGGGATGATCGTGCTCGGCACCCTGATCGGCGTCATCGTGCTCGTGCTCATCGGCAACATGGGCACCCGCACGGGCCTCCCGACGATGGCGCTCACGCGTGGCGCGTTCGGCATCCGCGGCAGCCTCGTGCCGGCGGCCTCCAATCTCATCGTGCTGATGGGGTGGAGCTGGGTGCAGGCGATGCTCGCCGGCGTCACCGTCGACTTCCTCGTGTTCGAGGCGACGGGCTTCTCGAACCCGATGCTGTTCTCCGCCATCTGCCAGGGCATCGTCGTCGTGCTCGCGATCTTCGGCCACACCGGTATCTCGCGAGTCGAACCGTGGCTGGCACTCGTGATCCTCGTGGTCATGGGCTTCGTGTTCGCGGCAGCGTTCGGCGCGTTCAGCCCCGGCGAATTCGCGGCGCTGCCCGTGGATGCGGAGCTCGGCGGCACCCCGTTCATCACGCTCGACCTGGTCATCGCGACGGCCATCTCGTGGACCGTCCTCTCCGCAGACATGAATCGGCACGCGAAGAACAGCGTCGCCGGAGTCGTCGGCTCGGGCGTGGGCTACACGCTCTCGACCACGATCGCCATGTTCCTCGGCCTCGTCGCGTTCAGCGTCGTGCTCCTTCGCGGAGGCGAGGCGATCGCCTTCGACCCGACCGTGATCGTCGCCGAGTTCGGCTGGCCGCTCGGCATCGCGATCTTCCTCTCGGTGATGGCGACCAACACCATGGTCGTCTTCGGCATGGTCACCTCGGTCATCAACGCGCAGTCGAAGTGGCACCTGCGCTTCCTGCCGACGGCGATCGTGCTGGGCATCATCTCGATCATCGGATCCACGTTCCTCGGCCTGCTGAACCAGTTCACCGACTTCCTCTTCATCATCAGCGCGTTCTTCGTGCCCGTGTTCGCGATCATGATCGCCGACTACTACCTGCTGAAGCGCCGCAGCTACTCGCGGCAGATCCTGCAGGAGCGGCCCGAGAGCCGCTACTGGTACCTGGGTGGCATCAACTGGGTGGCGGTGTTCGTGTGGATCTTCGGCGCCGCACTCTCGTACGTGCTCGCGTACGTCGCTCCGAGCCCCATCGGGGCGAACATCCCGGCCTTCGCGGTGAGCTTCGCCCTCTACCTCGGTCTCACCTGGGCGCTGCGGGGCGTGAAGCCGCTTGGGCTCGCCGACCCGCGCGACGCCGTCCACGCGGGGCACCTGCTCGACGAGGAGGAAGAGGCGGGAGATCCGACGCGAGGGCGCTGAACCTAGCCCCGCAGCCGCGGGTCGTAGGTCGGGTCTGGGTACTGCTCGGCGCATCCGTTGGCGGGGGCTGAGGCTTGGAACTCGAAGTGCCACGGCTCGTTGACGTAGGTCTGGCAGAGGCCGTACCGCGACCCGTTGGTGGTGAGCCAGTCGGATGCACCTCCGCCTTCCACGTCGACGGCGTCGCCCGAGACGTGCAGGGAGGTCTCCGGGGAGGCGACCCAGCGCGACGCCTCCTCCAACGACCCGTACTCGGCGACCGCATCCTGCAGCAGCTGCCGCTGCAGCTCGGCCGACCGCCACCCGCTGTTGACCATGACGTACACGCCGTCCAGCTCGGCGTCGCTCGTCGCCTCCTGCAGCGCGTCGAGGAGCACGGGGGAGAGGTTGGCGATGCCGGCGTACTCGGTCTCGAACGCCGTCGTGCCGAACTGGAGCCGCCCGTCTGGGTTCTCCGCGCCGGCATCCCCCGAGCTGGTGTCGACTGCCGTCCCGCCGCCCGGCCCGCCCGACCCGCCCGACCCGGCCGTGGAGGGGGCGGCGAGCACCGCATCCGGCGCCGGAGCCTCACGGTGCGACGCGGCTGTCTGCCCGAGCTGCGCCGAGAAGAGCGCGACGCCGAGGCCGGCCAGCGCGACGAGGGATGCGCCGCCAACGAGGAGGCGCACGCTCCGCTTCTTCGCGGGTGGGTCGTTGACGGTGCGCTTGTGGCGGGGCGAGCTGGTGAGCGTCATGGGACAAGTTCAGGCGAGCGCACGTTGCCCTGGCGTTGCGGGTTTCCCATACGCGGGCGATATGCCGCGGCTCGTATCATCGGCACATGCGTGTGCTGTTGGTAGAGGACGAGCCCTACATGGCGGAGGCGATCCGTGACGGGCTGCGGCTCGAGGCGATCGCCGCCGACATCGCCGGCGACGGGCACGCGGCGCTGGAGCTGCTGAGCGTCAACGACTACGACGTCGCCGTGCTCGACCGCGACATCCCCGGCCCGTCCGGCGACGAGGTCGCGAGACGCATCGTCGCCTCCAAGAGCGGGGTGCTCATCCTCATGCTCACGGCCGCCGACCGCCTCGACGACAAGGCGTCGGGCTTCGAGCTCGGCGCCGACGACTACCTCACGAAGCCGTTCGAGCTGCAGGAGCTCGTGCTCCGGCTGCGCGCCCTCAACCGCCGCCGCGCGCACAGCCGCCCGCCCATCCACGAGATCGCCGGCCTCAAGCTCGACCCGTTCCGCCGCGAGGTGTACCGCGACGGGCGCTACGTCGCGCTCACCCGCAAGCAGTTCGCGGTGCTCGAAGTGCTCATGAGCGCAGGCGGGGGCGTGATCAGCGCGGAGGAGCTGCTAGAGAAGGCGTGGGACGAGAACGCCGACCCCTTCACGAACGCCGTGCGCATCACGGTCTCCGCGCTCCGCAAGCGACTCGGCGAGCCGTGGCTCATCGTGACCGTGCCCGGCGTCGGCTACCGCATCGACGCCGAGGCCGCATCGGTGCTCGACGAGAACGAACTCCGGTGACGAGGCAGCGCGGCATCAGCGTCCGCCTGAAGCTCGCGCTGAGCTACGCGGCCTTCCTCATGATCGCCGGCGCCCTGCTGCTCGCCGTCGTCTACGCCTTCCTCCTCCGCTACGTGCCGGCTGAGGCGATGGCCAGCGAGTGGACCTTCTTCCCCGGCCGCACCGACCTCGTCCGCGCGTTCGTGCCGGCCGCGGCCTGGGCGCTGCTGTTCCTGCTCGTCTTCGCGCTGGTCGGCGGCTGGTTCCTGGCGGGGCGGATGCTCGCCCCGCTCACCCGCATCACGAACGCCACGCGGGCCGCGGCGGCCGGGTCGCTGTCACACCGCATCCGCCTCGACGGCCGGAGCGACGAGTTCACCGAGCTGGCGGACAGCTTCGACGCCATGCTCGCGCAGCTCGAGGCGCACGTCGCGCAGCAGCAGCGCTTCGCGGCGAACGCCTCGCACGAGCTGCGCACGCCCCTCGCGATCTCGCAGACGCTCCTCGACGTCGCCCGCCGGGACCCGGGGCACGACCACGACGAGGTGCTCGGGCGCCTGCACTCGGTCAACGCGCGCGCGATCGAGCTGACCGAGGCGCTGCTCGTGCTGAGCCGCACCGAGCACGGCACCTTCGCGACCGAGCGCGTCGACCTGTCGCTCGTCGCCGAGGAGGCGGCCGAGACGCTGCTGCCGCTCGCCGAGAAGCGCGACGTCGCCATCGAGACGGAGGGGGAGGCCGCGGACACGATCGGCTCGCCTGCCCTCATCTCCCTCCTCACGACGAACCTGCTGCACAACGCGATCGTCCACAACCTCCCCGAGGGCGGCACGGTGCGCCTGACGACGGCGTCGGCACCGGATGCGGCGACCCTCGTCGTCGAGAACACGGGAAGTACCGTCGGCCCCGAGCTGCTCGCGACCCTCACGGAGCCGTTCCAGCGCGGCGAGCAGCGCGCCCGCAGCGACCACGCCGGGGTTGGGCTCGGCCTCGCGATCGTGAAGAGCGTCGTCAAGGCCCACGGCGGGACGATGCGCCTCGCGGCCCGGGACGGGGGCGGGCTGCGCGTGACCGTCCAGCTGCCGCCGGCCACGCGGGCTGCGACCCGTCCTGAGCTCGGCTCCCAGCCGGGTGCCCGCGCTAGCTGAACGCCGCGCGACGCACGCTCGGGGCGACGACGGCAGCGCCGAGCAGGGCACCCACGGTGTTCGCGACGATGTCGCTCGTGTCGAAGCTGCCGACGGCGAGCGCGAACTGCGTCGTCTCCATCGCGAGGCTCGTGAAGCCGGCCGCGAAGAACGTCTTCGGGCCGGGCAGGACGCGCCACAGGTACCCGGTGCAGAGGCCGAACGGCACGAAGACGGCGACGTTCGCGAGCACCTCCAGCGGCTTGCTCGCCGCGTACCCCTCGCTCGCGATGAACGGGATGAGCTTCAGGTGCCTCGTCTCGCCCCACCCGACGAACGGCACCTCGAGCTTCCACACGATGAGCCACGTCAGCAGCACCAGGTACGCGAGGAAGAGCACGGCCACGAGGAAGCGCGGCGCCCGCGACGGTCGACGAGTCCGCGGCGCCCGCTGGGCGGTGGCGAACGCCCCGGTCGTCGGGAGTTCCAGGGTCTGGTCTGCTCGGCTGTAGCTCATGGCTACAGCCTCTCGAGGGGCGTGTTGCGGCGGCGTATGCGGGTTTCGATACGCGGACGATACCCGCCAGCGCGGGGGAAGCCACGGGCGCCGTGCCGGGGCCGCCATTCGTGAGAGACTTCCGGCTTGTGACTTCCGCCAGCGCATCCGAGAACAGCAACCAGCACGAGGCTGCGCGAGAACCGCAAGCGGTCGCAGGGCAGGCGAGCGCCGCCCACCACCTGCAGCGCTCCCTCTCGCCACGCCAGCTCGCGATGATGGGCCTCGGCGGCGCCATCGGCGCCGGCCTCTTCGTCGGCTCGGGGCAGGCGATCGCCGTCGCGGGCCCCGCCGTGCTCGTCTCCTACGCGGTCGCGGGCCTGCTCGTCATCCTCGTGCTGTTCATGCTCGCCGAGATGGCCGCCGCCGACCCGCAGAGCGGCGCCTTCTCCGTGTACGCGGCGAAGGCCTTCGGCGCCACGGCCGGCGCGACGCTCGGCTGGTTCTACTGGATGCAGCTGGTCATCGTCATCGCCGCCGAGGCGACGGGCGCGGCCGCGATCGTCGCAGCCTGGACGCCCGGCATCCCGCAGGGCGTGTGGGCGCTCGCCTTCATGGTCGCGTTCACGCTCATCAACCTCCTCGGCGTGCGCCGCTACGGCTCCTTCGAGTTCTGGTTCGCGGTGCTCAAGGTCGCCGCCATCATCGGCTTCCTCGTGCTGGGCGCGGCCCTCCTCTTCGGCCTCATCCCCGACGTCCCGTCCCCGGGCCTCTCGAACCTCGTCGCCGGCGACGGCTTCGCGCCAACCGGCATCCTCGGCATCTCCGCGGCCCTGCTCATCGTCATGTTCAGCTTCGGCGGCACCGAGCTCACCGCGATCGCCGCCGCCGAGACGCGCGACCCGGCCACGAGCATCCGCCGCGCCGTGCGCAGCGTGCTGTGGCGCATCCTGCTCTTCTACATCGGCTCCGTGTTCGTCATCGTCGCCGCCCTCTCCTGGACGGACCCCGCCGTCGTCGCGGGGCCCTTCGCCGCGGTGCTCGCCCTCACGAACATCCCGGGCGTCGACCTCATCATGTCGGCCATCATCGTCATCGCCCTCCTCTCGGCGCTCAACGCCAACCTCTACGGCGCCTCCCGCATGGTCTACTCGCTCTCCGAGCGCCGCTTCGCGCCCCGCGGCATGCAGCGCCTCGCGAAGAACGGCACCCCGACCATCGCGGTGCTCGTCTCGGTGGGCGTCGGCTTCCTCACGGTGATCTTCAACTTCCTCGCCCCAGACGCGGTGCTCCCGACGCTCCTCAACATCGTCGGTTCGACGCTCATCGTGCTGTGGGCGACGGTCACGGCGTCGCAGTTCGTGCTGCGGCGGCGGGCGGATGCGCGCGGCGAGACCCTCACGGCCCGCATGCCCGGGTTCCCGTGGCTGAGCATCCTCGCCGGCGTCATCCTCGTCGTGATCGTCGTCCTGACGATGCTCAACGAGGGCTCACGGGAGCAGCTGCTCGCGACGCTCGCCATGACGGCCGTCATCGCGATCGCGTGCGCCTTCACCAACCGCCGCCTGCGCCGGCAGGGCATCGACCCCGTGCAGCTGCTGCGCGGCGAGCACCACTGAGCTGAAACCCGCGGCACGAACTCTGGGGCGTGATCCCAGGCAGTCAGTCCCGGGTCGCGAGTCCTGTGTCACGAATCCCGGGCCGTGACCGGTCGCCGCCAGGCCGGTGCGCCTCAGCTTCGCCGGCTCAGGCCCCGGTCAGCTCCTTCAGTACCGCGAAGCCCCGCAGGATGCCGGGGTGGGTGAGGATGCGGAAGTGGCCGCCCGTCGGCAGTTCGATGTTGCGTGCGAGCTCGAGCACGCTGCCGTCGGGGATATGCGGGTCGAAGCGGCCGAACACGGAGACGATGCGGGCGTTCGCGTCGCTCTCGCGAGCCAGCGCGAGGATCGTCGCGTCGCTGGGGGAGAAGATGCGCAGGCTCGAGACCGCCATCGCGCGGGCGTAGCGGGAGCCCGCGAACGGCGTCGCGATGGCGAGCATCCCCGCGATCCGCTCGGCGCTGTCGCCGAACGACATAGCGAACTTGCCGACGAGCCCGCCCTTGCTGTGCGTCACGAGGAGCACGTCCGTGAGGTCGTGGGCCCGCAGGTACGCGGCGACGTGCTTGGCGGCATCCGGGACCGGCCGGTGGTTGAAGCCGAGCGGCTCGAGCACGTGCACGGGGTGGCCGTTCTCGTGGATGGCCTCGATGAGCGGCAGCATGAACCGCCAGGGCTCGTAGACGCCGGGGATGATGACGACGGGGGCCCCGTCGCCGCTGAGGTAGGAGCCGGCCTCGGCGCGGCTGAAAGCGGCACGGACCTGCCGCTCGACCGCGTAGACGTAGTCGAGCGCCCACCAGCCGAGCTTCTGCAGCGCGCCTGTGATCATCACGCGGCTCGATCGCCGGCGGGAGGCCCCGACGGAGACCCCGCGGGAGACGGGCACTGCGCGGGGTGAGCCGAACGCCGTCGCCGCGGTGTGAGAACTGCCATGCAAACGCCTTCCCTGGAACGGGTCTCGGCCTGCTGCCGGGAGGCGCGGCTTCGACGGGGGAACGAGCAGGCTACCGGAGGATGCCGCGTGCCCTCGCCTCGGAGACCGCCGCGGTGCGCGACGTTGCGCCGAGCTTCGTGAACACGTGCGCGAGGTGCGACTTCACGGTCGTCTCCGTGACGAAGAGCGCCGCGGCGACGTCCGTGTTCGAGAGTCCCGATGCGACGAGCTCGAGCACTTCGATCTCCCGCGGCGAGAGGCTCTGCTGGGGCGTGCGGAGCCGGTCCATGAGGCGCGAGGCGATGGGCGGCGCAAGCGCACTCGCACCGCTCGCCGCGGCCCGGACCGCCGCGAGCAGCTCGTGGGGCGGCGCATCCTTCAGCAGGTAGCCGCTGGCGCCGGCTTCGACGGCCCCGAGGATGTCGCCCTCTGAGTCGTAGTTCGTCACGACGAGCACGTGCGGCGGGTCGGGGAGGCTGCGGATGCGGCGGGTCGCGGATGCGCCGCTCTCGTTCTCGCGCGCACCGAACTGGAGGTCCATGAGCACGAGGTCGGGCCGCTCGGTGGCCGCCGCCAGCACGGCCTCCTCGGCGGTGGACGCCTCCGCCGCGACCTCGATGTCGGGCTCGAGGCCGAGGAGGGCACGGAGGCCTGCTCGGACGACGGGGTGGTCGTCGGCGATCACGACGCGGATCATGCGGTGCCTTCCCTGGGGCGCGTTGGGAGCGTGACGGTCAGGGTGGTGCCCTGGCCGACGCTGGAGGTGACGTCGAGGGAGCCGCCGAGCTGCTGCACTCGCTCACGGGTGGCGACGAGCCCGAACGAGTCCGAGTTCGCACCGCCAACCTGCTCGTGGGTGCTGGCGTCGAAGCCCCGGCCGTCGTCGGCGACGGCGAAGACGAGCCCGGCCGCCGACTCGTCGAGGGTGATGGTCGCGCGGCTCGCGCCAGCGTGCTGCACGACGTTGGCGATGGCGCCCTGCGCGATGCGCAGCAGGGCGGTCTGCACGGGCATGGGCAGGGAGTCGGCGCTGCTGTGCACCTCGACGCGGATACCGTGCGCGGCCGACGTCGCGTCCGCGAGCCGCCGCAGCGCCTGCTCGAGGTCCATGCCGTCGAGGTCCGGCGGCGCCAGCTCGCGGATGAAGCGTCGCGTCTCGGCCAGGTTGTCGGCGGCCGTCTCCCTCGCCAGCCGGATGTGCCCGACCCCGGCGCCGTCGGGGTCGGCGCGCTCGGCGGCGTGCAGCAGCATCTGGATGCTCGCGAGGCCCTGCGCGACCGTGTCGTGGATCTCGCGGGCGAGGCGGGAGCGCTCCGTGAGGGTGCCCGCCTCCCGCTCCGTCGCGACGAGGTGCTCCTGCGTCGCCAACAGCTCCCGCATGAGCTGCTCCCGCTCCCTCGCCTCCTTCGCGAGCGCCTCGTAGCCGATCCCGATGAGCACCGCGACGCCCGCGCCGATGCAGGGGCCGATGACACCGGCGACCGACCAGCCCTCGTGAAGCCCGAGGCCGATGACGGCGATGGCCGTCGTCGCGCCGACCGCGAGCATCCCAGCCCGTCGGCCGAGCAGGTGCAGGTACACGAAGAAGAGCGGGAAGACGAGGTACGCGGCCTCCCGGGAGAGCCAGAGCAGCAGCATCCACTCGAGCGTCAGGGCGAGTACCCAGAGCAGCCGCTGCCTGGGCAGTGCGGCCACCAGCCGCGTGCGCCTGGATGCGGCGATCGCCCCGAGCGCGTACGTCGCGCCGAAGAGCAGCGTCGCGGCCAGCACGAGCGCCGTGCTCTGCTCGGGGGTGAGCACCGCGCGCACGGCGACCAGCGCCAGGAGTCCGAAGAAGAGGGCGTGGAGCCCCGTGCGCAGTCCCACGAAGACGGGAGTGAGCGCAGTGGTCGGCATGCGGCTCAGCCTAGACACGGCTCGCGTCGCGGTCATCCTTCGAAAGGTGGAGCGACGACTCCATCGTGCGGTCCGCGAGGAGTGTGCCGACGGGCGATGCCGGGCGGGGGTGCTCGGCGGGAGGGTTGCCTGAGCCGCCGGAACTGGCGGCAGGAAAGGACCACCATGTTCGTCGCGCTCCGCGACCTCCGCTTCGCGAGAGGCCGATTCGTGCTGATCGGCGCCGTCGTCGCGCTCATCACCGTGCTCGTCGGGTTCCTCAGTGGGCTCACGGGCGGCCTCGCCACCCAGAACATCTCGGGAGTCCTGGCGCTGCCAGCCGACCGCCTCGTCTTCACCGTCCCGGCCGGCGACGACGCACCGAGCTTCTCCACCTCGTCGCCGTCTCGTGAGCAGGCGGACACGCTCGCCTCCTTCCCCGGCGTGAGCAGCGTCGACCCGCTCGGCATCAGCCAGCTGCGGGCCGAGACCGCCGAGACGGGGGCCGCCGTCGCCGTCTTCGGGGTCCCGGTCGGGTTCGCGGATACCTCGCCAGCGGCAGGAGGCGAGATCACGCTCTCCGAATCCGCGGCAGAGGACCTCGACGCCACGGTCGGCGACGAGGTCACCATCGGCGGCGCTGCCTTCGAGGTCGCCTCGATCGGACCGGAGGCCTGGTACAGCCACACGCCGGTCGTGCAGATCACCCTCGCCGACTGGCAGGCGCTCGCGGAGCAGACGGGGGCTCCCGGCGCCTACGCCACCGTGCTCGCCGTCTCGGGGAATGCGGACTGGGCCGCAGCGGATGCGGAGACCCGCACCGTCTCCGAGTCCCTGCTCGGCGCCCTCGGCGCGCTCGCCGCGTTCCGCTCCGAGGTCGGCTCGCTGCTGCTCATGGTCGCGATGCTCTTCGGCATCTCCGGGCTCGTGATCGGCGCGTTCTTCACGGTGTGGACCATGCAGCGGCAGGGCGACATCGCCGTGCTCAAGGCGCTCGGGGCGAGCACACGATCGCTCGCACGGGATGCCCTCGGCCAGGCCCTCCTGGTGCTCGTCGCCGGAATCGGCGTGGGGGTGGGGCTCGTCGCCATCCTCGGCGCCCTCGCAGGCCAGGCCCTGCCGTTCCTGCTCAGCCCGCTCACCACCCTCCTCCCGGGAGCCATCATGATCGCCCTCGGGCTCGCCGGGGCCGCGTTCGCGCTGCGCTCCGTGACCACAGCCGACCCCCTCACCGCGCTCGGGAGCAACCGATGATCGCACTGGACAACATCACCCTCACCTTCCCCGACGGGGGAGGGCGCCTGACCGCGCTCGACGGCGTCAGCCTCACCGCCGACCGGGGGACCGTGACCGGCATCACGGGGCCGAGCGGCTCGGGCAAGTCGAGCCTGCTCGCCGTCGCGGCCACCCTCATCCGCCCGGATTCCGGCAGCGTGATGATCGGCGGCGTCGATGCGAGCGGCATGAGCCGCACGGAGTCGGCGGCCCTGCGTCGGTCCAGCATCGGCATCGTCTTCCAGCAGGCGAACCTCCTCCCGTCGCTCACGGCGCGCGAGCAGCTGCTCGTCATGAACGAGCTCGGTGCACCCGGGAGCCGCCGCCGCAGGCCCGCCGCAGCGGCGCACGCCGACGAGCTGCTCGCCGCGGTCGGTCTCGCGGAGCACGGCGCGAAGCGCCCGCACCAGCTCTCCGGCGGCCAGCGGCAGCGTGTCAACATCGCGAGGGCCCTCATGAACGACCCGAGTGCGCTCCTCGTCGACGAGCCGACAAGCGCGCTCGACCAGGAGCGCGGGGCCGCGATCATCGAGCTCATCCTGCGCCTCACCGAGGAGCTGGACACGGCGACCCTGCTCGTCACGCACGACCTCACCCACCTGCCCCGGATGCACGACACGGTGCAGCTGGTCGATGGGAGACTCGCGCAGCTCCAGCACTGAGCCGCCCGCGACGGGCCGCTTCTGCGCGAGAATCAGATGCGCGGCTCGTCTGGCCGCTCACCACGGAAGGCGGCGGAGACCCATGCGCATCATCGTCATCGGAGCGGGCCTCGCGGGCCTCACCGCCGCCTGGGAGCTGCGGAAGCGCGGCCACGAGGTCAGCGTGCTGGAGGCCAGGGCCCGAGTCGGGGGCCGAACGTGGTCGCAGCGGCTCGGCAACGGCGCGATCACCGAGCGCGGCGGCGAGTACGTGTTCCCGACCGAGTTCGCCATCCGTCGGCTCTCCGCCGAGCTCGGGGTGCCCATCCTGAGCCACAACGTGCGCTACGCGAGGCGCACCGTCGACGGCCGGCACGTATCGTTCGCCGAGCTTGAGGCGACGACCGAGCAGATCACCGAGACCCTCCGCGGGATGCTCGCCGACGGACTCACGCGCGTCTCGGTCGAAGACGCCCACCGCGAGGCGCTCGGCCCCGACTACCAGCAGCACCCGGTCTACCGCCGCATGGTCACCTCCCTCGCGAACGACCCGAACCTCGTGAGCGCCGCCTCCGCGTTCCTCTACGACCCGGATGCGGACCAGCCGTTCATCGACGACGGCGGGCGCTTCGTGGGCGGCAACCAGTCGCTCGCCATCGAGCTGGCCCGCCGGCTCGGGGCCGCGGTGCGGCTCGAGCACCCGGCCCGGGCGATCGACCAGTCGAGCAGCGGGGTCGAGGTGACCCTCGCTGACGGAAGCACGCTGCACGCCGACGCGGCCGTGATCGCCGTGCCGCTGCCCATCCTGCGCAGCCTGCGACTCGGCTTCGCCCTCACCCCGGGGCAGGATGCCGCCCTCTCGCACCGCATCATGGGCACCGCCGCGAAGCTCGGCGTGCCCCTCGCCGCCGTCGACGACGACATCGCCCTGCAGAGCGCGGACCTGAGCTGGTGGTCCTGGCGCTCCCTGTCTGCCGACGGCGAGCACCGCATCCCCGCCCTGTCCTGCTTCGCCGGGAGCAGGGCCACCCTCGACGCCCTGCACACGGAAGCGGGACCGGGGCGCTGGGTCAGCGAGCTGCAGGCGCTGCGGCCCGAGCTCGTCATCGACGGCGACGTGCTCCTCACCGACTGGAGCGACGACCCGTGGACGCGCGGCTCCTACTCGGCGGCCTCGCTGGACTGGACTCCGGCCGACCTCGACGCGTTCGACGTGCCAGCGGGCCGGGTCGCCTTCGCGGGCGAGCACACGGGCCTCGAGCAGACCCTCAACGGCGCCGTCGTCTCCGGCCTCCGCGCGGTCACCGCGATCGGGGCCGTCGAGCGCCTGACCGAGACGAGCGGCGGCCCAGCGTGAGCGGCGCGGCTGGAGCCCAGCAGGAGCGGACTTCGCGCCTGGATGCCCTGCGCCGCCGAGTCGCGGCCGCGGTTCTGCTCGCCGCGACCGTCGCGCTGGGCCTCGCAGTGCACTACGCGCTTCCGGATGGGGAGTTCGGGGACATCGTCGGTGCCGGCCTGTACACGGTCGCCGTCTACCTCGGGGTCGTCCTGCTCGCGCCCCGCGCCAGAGCGTGGACCGCGTTCGCGTTCGCGGTCGCCTGGTCGTTCGCGGTCGAGCTGCTGCAGCTGACCGAGCTGCCAGCCCGCGCGAACGAGGCGTTCGCGCCGGCCCGGCTGGTCCTCGGCTCCGGGTTCGAGGTGAGGGACCTGCTCGTGTACGCGCTCGGCGGCGGCGTCATGCTCGGCGCAGACCTGGCCGTGACGCGCATGCGAGCTCGACGACGTCGCGCCCCGCTGGTACCGTGAACGCGTGTTCCTTCTTCTCTTCTGCTAACGGCTGAGCTGGCCTTCCGCGCTCGCTGACGCCGGTCTCTCGAACCGAGACCGCCCGAGCATCACGGTGGCCACCTGCTCTGACCCGACTCCGGGTCGCCGTTTTCGCGCGCCCAGCCGCTGACGCCTTGCCGAGCCCTCTGAGAGTCCTCGGGGAGCCCTCGGCGGCTCGCGGCGCGCCGCTCTGAAGGAATGATCGTGCACACCACCCCCAAGTCAGTTCCAGCGCGCCATCGCGCGCAGCTCACCCTCACCGACGTCTCGCTGCTGCGCGGCGCGAGGCCCGTGCTCACCTCCGTCGACCTCGTGGTCACCGCCACGTCGCGCATCGCGATCGTCGGCGAGAACGGCCGCGGCAAGTCGTCGCTCCTGCACGTGCTCGCGGGCATCCTCCCGCCAGACAGCGGCACCGTGCAGCGCATCGGCACCCTCGGTCTGGCCGAGCAGGAGATGCACGCCGACGACGCTCGGACCGTCGGCCAGGCCATCGCAGACTCCATCGCGACGGCGCTCGCCACCCTCGCCGAGCTCGACGCCGCAGGTGCGGCCCTTGCGGAGGGCGGTCCGAGAGCCGAAGAGCGCTACGCCGCGGCCCTCGAGGCCGCGGAGGTGCTCGACGCGTGGGGCGCGGAGCGGCGAGTGCTCATCGCGCTCGAGGCCCTCGACGCCGAGACCGATCCAGACCGCCTCCTCCGCGAGCTCTCCGTGGGACAGCGCTACCGGGTCCGCCTCGCCTGTCTCCTCGGGGCAGACGACGACTTCCTGCTGCTCGACGAGCCGACCAATCACCTCGATCGCGCGGGGCTCGACTTCCTTACCGAGCGGCTCCGCTCGCGCACGGGGGCGGTTGTCGTCGTGAGCCACGACCGGGCGCTGCTCGCCGACGTGGCCGAGACGATCCTCGACCTCGACCCGACGCCGGACGAGCGGCCCCGCGTCTCCGGCAACGGCTTCGCTGGGTACCGGGAGGCGCGCGCCGCCGAGCGTGAGCGGTGGGAGCAGGACTACGAGCGTCAGCAGCAGGAGCAGGCCCGTCTGCAGGAGAGCCTGAGCGCGGCGCAGAACCGTCTCGTCACGGGGTGGCGACCGGGCAAGGGCGCGAACAAGCACGGCCGAGCCACCCGCGCAGCTGGCCTCGCGCAGAGTGTGCACCGTCGCCAGGAGGCCCTCGAGGCGCACGCCGTGACGGTGCCGGAACCACCGCGGCTCTTCCGGTTCCCGGAGCTTCGCACCCGGGCAGGAGCTGAGCTGCTGAGCGTCGACGGGGTCGCCGTCACGGGGCGCCTCCACGGTCCCGTGTCCCTCGCGCTCTCCCATCGGGGCAGGCTGGCCGTCACCGGCCCGAACGGTGCAGGGAAGTCGACGCTCCTGCGCGTGCTGGCGGGCTCCCTCACCCCGGATGCGGGTTCCGTGCGCGTGCAGCCCGGCACCCGAGTCGGCGTGCTCCCGCAGGAATCGTCGCTCCCGCTCGAGCAGCGCGCGGCGGAGGTCTACGAGCTGCGGCTGGGCGAGCTCGAAGCCGCCGGCACCGTCGCGCCGAGCGAGACGGTGGGGCTCTCGCAGCTCGGCCTGCTGCGCGCGAGAGAGGCGGGCAAGCGGGTCGGCGAGCTGTCGATGGGGCAGCGGCGCAGACTCGACCTCGCGCTGGTCCTCGCCGCGAAGCCGCACGTGCTGCTCCTCGACGAGCCCACGAACCACCTGTCGATGGCCCTGGTCGACGAGCTGACCGATGCGCTCGTGGGAACGCAGGCCGCGGTTGTGCTCTCGAGCCACGATCGGCAGCTCCTGCGGGACGTCGACGACTGGCCGAGCCTGCACCTCGGGCCTCGAAGCGTGCAATTCGTGCCGTCCAGCGACGAAAGGCTCCCAGGAAGTTGACAGCTCGCGGTAGCGTTGCTCCGCTCCCCGAAGCCCAGGGGATCTCACCAGCTTCACGGACCTCAAGGACGTCACTATGTTCACGCTCGAAAACTCCACCCAGATGGACTCCTGGCAGTGGGAAGCGCTCTCGCCCGGCGGCACCGCCAGCGGCTTCGTCGGCTGGGTCCTCCTCATCATCGCCCTCTGGCCCGTCTTCCGGAAGGCCGGCTACCCGGGCTGGGGCGCCATCATCCCGATCTACAACGTCTACATCCTCGTCAAGATCGCCGGGTACCACGGCGCGACGGTGCTGCTCTACCTCATCCCGATCGTGAACGTCGTGTTCTCGATCTTCGTCGCGATGCGCATCGGCAAGGCGTTCGGCAAGGGCGGAGTGTTCAGCTTCTTCCTGCTCTGGCTGCTGTCGATCATCGGGTACTTCATCGTGGGCTACGGCTCTGCGCAGTACCGCGGACCGGGCGGACGCGCCATCACGGCCTAGCCTCCGCTCCACCCGCATCGCGCGCGCATCGCGCGTCTCGGCCGCGGTGACCCGCTTGTCCTCGACGACAAGCGGGTCACCGCGGCCGATTGCGTTGCAGCGGCTGCTGTCAAGCTCAGCTACCGAGGAACTCGACGAGCGCCGCAGAGACCTCGTCCGGCGCATCCAGCGTCACGACATGGCCGGCTCCGGCGACGACGAGCTCCGTGAGTCCGTCCGCCGCCGCCCAGGCAGGCATGGCTCGCGAGATGTTCCCGGTGGTGTCGCTCGCGCCACGGACCAGCAGTGTCGGCACGGGCGTGCGGTAGTCGGGAGTCGGACGCACGAACTGCGTCGTCGCACGCCAGACCGCCAGGAACTCCCGCTTCGACATCGCGCCGAACGTTCGCGTCAGCTCGGCACGTGCCGTCGCCGTCACGGCTGAAGCATCCGCCATGAGCTTCGGCAGGCTCCTCGCCGGGATCAGCTGGAGGATGGGCGCCGCGGCACGGACACCGGCACGCTCCAGGAAGCTGAGCGGGCCGGCGTTCCAGGTGGAATCCAGCACCACGAGGCTCCGGAACCGCTCCGGGGAGCGCCGAACCAGCTCCTGCGCGAGATTCCCGCCGAGCGAATGCCCCAGCAGCGAGACCCTGCCGAGGCCGAGGTGCGCGATGAGCCGCTCGACGTCGCTCGCCAACAGCTCGGGGGAGAGGTCCGTCGAGTTCGGACGCGACGCCCCGTGCCCGCGAAGGTCGAGGAGCACAACGCGCAGGCCTGCCAGACGCAGCGCATCCGCCTGGCGCCGGAACATCGTGTGGTCGGCGCCCGCCCCGTGCAGCAGGACAACCGCATCGGCGTCGGCATCGGCGTCGGCCGCGTCGAGGCTGTCGGAGTAGCGGAGGGAACATCCGCCGAGGGTGAGGTGTCCCGGAAGGCTGCGCATGCCAGCGACGGTAGTCGCTCCGCGAATCCGTGCCAATTCACGTGATTTCACATGCACGAGTGATTTCACCCCGTATTTCACCCTACGATCAGGAAAGGGGGCCACCGCTCGATCAATGAACACGGATGTGACTCATGAAGAAAGCGCTCTCCCTCTCTCTCGCCGCGCTGCTCGCGGCCTCACTGCTGACGTTCCTTGGAACCGGCCCAGCCCAGGCCGCGAACTTCGGGACCGTGGGCCAAGACGTCATGTCGTCAGCGAACTACGTCGCCAAAGGCAGCTCCGCGACGACGACACCGCAGGGCGCGCCCGTCTCGTCGCTGTCCGACCAGACGGCCGCGATGGTCGACACGCTGCCCGACCGGTACCTCAGCGACTACTGGAAGGGCCGACTCAAGACCTCCACGAACCGCGAGAACTTCACGATCCCCATCTACACGGTCGACAGCTCGAAGGCCGACGCCAACTGGGTGAAGGTGAAGATGCAGAGCTACGCGCTCTACCCGGACATCCACCCCGTCATGGAGGGCAAGGCGACCGCTTCGGCGACCGGAGGCACGTACGGGTTCCAGATCACTCCGTTCGCGACCACCGCGAAGAACTACGGCAAGGTCGTCATCCCGGCGCACGCCCTGCCCGGCGGTCCGATTCCGGGCGGCGACCAGTCGATGACCGTCGTCGATATCGCCACCGGCATCGTGCGCGGGTACTACGTCGCCGAGAAGCAGAGCGACGGGTCCTGGATGATGGGCGGCGGCTACCTCACCACCCTCAACTCCCCGAAGTCGACGAACTGGTTCGACCAGAACGAATGGCTCAAGGCGGAGCGGGGCACGAGCTCCGTCGGCGGCGTCATGAACGAGTTCCTCATGGCAGGCGCTGAGGAGATCGCGGCGGGCTCCATCAACCACGTCACGAGCTGGACCTTCCCCTCCACGCGGTCCGGCACGGCCATGTGGCCCGCCTACCAGACCGACGGGAAGCTGAGCGAGGCGCACGCCCCGAAGATGGGGCAGCGGTTCTGGATTCCCAACGACGCGGCCACGAACGCGAAGATCGCCGCGCTCGGTCTCTCCAGCTTCGAGAAGGTCGTCGTCAAGAACCTGCAGGAGTACGGCGGCATCATCACCGACCAGAACTTCTGGACCATGGCGCTCAACCTGCAGCATCCCGTCACGTACACCGCGCAGGGCAAGCCCAACCCGTACCTCCCCGGAGGCATCGTCCACAACGCGCACGGCAGCGTCGACCTCATCAACAAGATCCCATGGACCCTCACGAAGTGGGGCGAGATCACCTCGAGCACGAAGCTCCCGCAGTTCGGGGCGCCGACCGCCACGCCGACACCGACCGCGACGCCGACGACACCGGCAACGCCGAGCCCGACGGCGGCACCGGGTGTCGTCGACCGCCTGGGCTCCACCGATACCTACGCCAACGCGGTCACGGCCTCCGGCAAGGTCAACACGGTCGGCAACAAGCTGGTCATCGCAAACGGCGAGGGCGGTGTGGATGCACTCCTCGCGGCCCCCGTCGCCGCCAAGATCAACGGCAACCTGCTGCTCACGAAGCCAGACGCGCTCCCGTCCAGCATCTCCGCCGAGGTGACGAGGCTGAAACCCTCGGCGATCTTCGTCATCGGCACGATCTCGGAGGCGCAGAAGACCGCGCTCGGGAAGCTGACGCCGAGGCTCGAGGTCGTGACCGCCGCCGACAAGTCGGAGACCGCGCTGATGGTGGCGAAGCGGTTCTTCCCCAACGATCCCAACGTGTACATCGCCAACAGCGGCAAGGCGACGGAGATCGCCAACGCCTCCGGGAGGGCCACCCTCGCCAAGGCGCCGGTGCTCCTGACCGGGCCGACGCAGACCAGCGCCAGCTTCAAGGCCTACTTCGCAACCGGCAAGGTCACCTCGGCCCGTGTCATCGGCCCAGTGGCGTCGCTCTCGGCGACCGTCTTCAACGAGGTGAAGGCCAAGGTCTCGAACACGACCCGAGTCAACTCCTCGGACGCGTTCGCCATCAACGGGGCGCTCCTGGGCGACTTCGACGCCGGGAGCATCGATCCGAAGGGCTTCGCGCTCGCGAACCCCGGGAGCTCCGCGGACATCGCCGTGGCCCTGCTCGTCTCCGCGCGCACCGGGTATCCGCTGGTACTCGCCACGCAGACGTGCGTTCCTCAGACTGCGTGGGCCGTGACCTCGAAGTACCCCGGGGCCAACTACAACGTCGTCGGAACGACGAGCGACCTGGTCTCGGACATCCAGAAGAAGCGGTGCGCGTAGGGATCGCCCAGCGCGCACCGCGGTGACCATGGCCGGGAGATCAGCGCTCGGGGGAGGGAGACAACCGGTAGAGCACCTGCGGCCGCCCGCGCTTGCCGTACCGGTGCGCCAGGTCGATCACCCCCGTCTCGACGAGGTGGTCGAGGTAGCGCCTCGCGGTCGCACGGGAGATGTCGCAGGCCTCGGCGACGTCGAGCACCGTGGCGGGGATCACCGGGTCGAGCGAGGCGACGACCCGCTCGAGCGTGACCTGTGCCAGCCCTTTCGGGAGCTGCGGCGACTGCGCGGCACCGTTTCGCGCCGCGCTCGAGCGGCTGCGCGGCACGGCGGGCTGACGAATGCTGCCTGTGGCCAGCAGCCGGTCGATCTCACCCTGGCCGAGGGGTCGCTCGCGGTCGCTCTCCGGACTCGCTCGACGCTCGGCGCTGTAGAGGTCGAGGCGCTCCTGCAGGGCGGCCTGCGTGAACGGCTTGATGAGGTAGCCGACGACGTGGGCCGCGAGGGCCTGTCGCACCGTCGTCTGGTCGCGGGACGAGCTGATCACCAGCACGTCCGGTACCTTCGCGCCGAGTGTTCTGAGCCGGTGAAGGACTTCGACTCCGCTGATGTCGGGAAGCCGCATGTCAAGGAGCATGAGGTCGACCCCGCTCATGCTCTGCGCGAGCGCGGACTCACCGGTGCTGGCGGTACCGGCGAGCGAGAATCCGGGGATGTCGGTGATGAACCCGCTATGCAGGGCCCTGGCCCCACGATCGTCGTCGACCACGAGCACTCGGATCGGGTTCGAGGCCGCCCGCGGGCTCTCCTCGGTTCTGCTCATGCCGCTCCTCTCCTGGCCGCAACGACGGCGTCGATGATCTCGGTCATGGCAGCCGCTCGATCTCGAAGGCGAAGCGCGACCCGCCGAGTCGTGACGCCCCGACTTCGATGGTGCCGCGGCGCGACGTGACCGTCCGGCGGACGAGCTCGAGGCCGATGCCCCGTCCGAGTCCGCTCGGGTCGGGCTTGGAAGAGAACCCAGGGGCGAAGATACGGCCGCTCGCTTCGGCGTCCAGGCCGGGACCGTCGTCGTCGACGAGCCCGATGATGCGGCTGCCGCTCTCGCGAAGCGTGCAGAGGACCTGGGATGCGCCCGCCTCGCCCGCGTTCCGGCAGAGGTTCGCGATGACGGTCACGACGCCGTCGTCGATGTCCTCGTCGAGCTCGAGGTCGAAGCTCGCCTGCGCTCCCAGCTCGTGTAGTTCGGCCCGCACCGCCTGCGTCGTGGCGTCGAGGAGGGGGAGGTGGAGACTCGAATCGGTGCTGTCGGAAGCGTCGACCCCTGCCGTCCGAACCGGCACGACCTCGTCGATGTACTCGAGCGCGTCCTGGGTGTCGCCTCTCGAGACGAGGCCGTGGACCACGTGCATGCGGGTGCTGAACTCGTGAGACTGCTCGCGCAGGGCGGTGGTCGTGCGCCGCATCTGCGCGTGCTCGGCGGCGAGCGCGTCGAGTCTGCGGAACCGGCGCTCGACCGCGAACGCGAGGGCCGAGCTGGCGAGCGTGCCGAGGACGAGTGCGCCGATCGTCCAGGGGAGGAGCTCCCCGAGGGCCTCGGCGCTGTCCGCGGAGATGCTCGACTCGAGCACGCCGACGGCGACCATTCCGAGGACGGTGTCGTCTTGCCCGACCACGGGGACCTTCGCGCGCAGCGAGGGGCCGGATGCACCTTCCTCCGTGCCGTGGAACGCCTCCCCGGCGAGGACGGAGGCGTTGGCCGTCGAGACCTGCACCCCACGCTCGGCGGGGTCCGGATGCGTGATGCGCACGCCCTCGTCGTCGGTGATGACGACGTAGTAGACGCCCGTCGCGTTCTCCACGAGGCTGGCAAGCGGCTGCAGGGCATCGGTGGCCCCGGCGAGGTCGTCCGCGTCCGCGAGCGCTGAGGTGGTGCCCGCATTCGTGACGGCTTCGAGCGCTCCACGTACCTCGTCCAGCTGTGCCAGGCTCGACGCGACTTCATGCACGCGCTCGGCTGTGGTCTCGCGAAGCTCCCTCTCCTGCGCCGAGAAGGCGATCGCGGCCGTGATCGAGACGGAGCCGAGCGTGATGAGACTCGGCACCACGAGCATCCCCAGGCGCACGGCTCGCTGGCTGAGCTTGAACGGCATCGTCATCCTCACTTCCCGCGCCCCTGGCTTGCGGTTTCTGGCTTCTGGCCTCTGGCTCGAACCTTCCGCCCGCGCAGACCCATGCGGCGCCTCTTCGCGCCGGGCTCGCGAGCACTTATGAGCACAACTCCTCGTGGAGCTCCTCACGTGCGAGCGCGGTGCAATCCTAGGTCGATATTGCGGAGACAACGATGTCCGCGCGAATGGAGCAATGATGATCCGAGCAACGAAAGACCCGGCGGCGCCGGACGAACCGGGCCGGCAGGCCAAGCCCGGCGGCAGGCGTGTGGTCGGCCGCGTCATCGGTGGAGTCGTAGCCGCCGCATCGATCGCCGTCGCGAGCTTCGGGTCGATCACGTCCGCCGCGGCGGGTCAGGACATCAACGCGTCCATGACGATCATCGCCCCGGCAGCTGCCGGTGGCGGCTGGGACACGGTCGCCCGCGAACTGCAGCAGGCGCAGAAAGCCGAGGGGCTCGTCAACAACGTGCAGGTGGTCAACATGCCAGGGGCCGGCGGAACGATCGCGCTTGGCAATGTCTCCGTGCTCGATGGCGAACCCAACAACCTCCTCGTCGGAGGAACTGGCCTGCTGGCCGCCACCATCCAATACGACTCCGCGGCGAAGCTCGAAGACGTCACGCCGCTCGCGGTGATGGTCGAGGAGTACGACGTCATCGTCGTCCCAGCCGACTCCCCGTACGAGACCCTCGAGGATCTCGCCACGGCATGGAAGGCCGACCCGAAGTCCATCCCGTGGACCGGCGGTGGCTCGTTCGACCAGCTCGTGGTGACCGACCTCGCGCTGAGCGCAGGCATCGAGCCCGTCGACACCACCTACATCTCGTCTGACGGCGGTGGCGAGGCCATCCAGGCGCTCCTCAACGGCACGGCGAAGGCCGCGGCGGGAGGCTACGCAGACAACATCGACCAGATCGAAGCCGGCAGGTTGCGGGCCCTCGCGGTGGTGGCGGAGGAGCCCATCGAAGGCGTCGACATTCCGACAGCCGCCGAGCAGGGTTACGACATCTCGCTCACGAACTGGCGCTCGATCCACGCTCCCTCAGGCTTGACCGAGGAGCAGACGGACGCCCTCGCCGAACTCGTGGTGCAGACGACGGAGACACCCGAGTGGCAGGAGGCCATCGAGAGGTACCACTGGAACGAGCGCCTCATCACGGGCGACGAGCTCGACACGTTCCTCGCTGAAGAGGAACTGCGCATCACGGCGCTCTACGAGGAGATGGGACAATGACGCACCACGCGAACCCGACTGCCGCGTCGGCGGTCATCGGCGGAGACCTGACCTTCGCCGCAGGCCCAAGCAAGACGGCCACCCTCCTCAAGGGGCTGACGATGCCGCTGGTCATCGCAGCCTTCGCCACCTACCTCCTCTACGGCATCTTCACGATGAAGGTGCCAGAGGGGGCCGACTTCCCCGGGCCGCAGTTCTTCCCCGGCCTCATCGCCGCCGGCCTGTACCTCTTCGCGGCTCTGCTCGCCGTCGGTGCCGTCCGTGAGCTGCGCGCGACCGCGGCCTCCTCGTCGACGATGACCGAGGAGGAGCTGCTCGCCCGTGCGCTGGCCGACGACGAGGCGCTCGCTGCGGCGGGCTCAGCAGATGCCCCCCGCAAGGTGCGAGTCGACGTGAAGTCGTTCGCCTGGGTCGTCGGCTCGTTCCTGGTGTTCTCGCTGACGCTCGACCTGCTCGGCTGGGTCATCGCAGCAGCCCTCCTCTTCTGGTGCGTGGCCCGCGGCTTCGGCTCGACGAAGCCGGTGGCGAGCCTCGTCGTGGGGTTCACGCTGAGCTCGCTCGCCTACATCGCCTTCGACATGGCACTCGGCATGTCGCTCCCGTCCGGCATCCTCGGAGGTATCTGACATGGAAACGCTCCAACTCCTCATGGAGGGGTTCGCCGGTGCCCTCACCTGGCAGAACCTCATGTGGGTCTTCGTCGGCTGCCTCCTCGGGACCGCCGTCGGCGTGCTGCCGGGCCTCGGCTCCTCGATGGCGGTCGCCCTCCTGCTGCCCGTCACGTTCTCGCTCGAGCCGACGGCCGCGTTCATCATGTTCGCGGGCGTCTACTTCGGTGGCCTCTTCGGCGACTCGACCATGGGCATCCTGATGAACACGCCCGGGCAGGCCTCGGCCATCGCCTCGACGTTCGAGGGCCACAAGATGGCGCTGAACGGTCGGGCCGCCCAGGCGCTCGCGACGGCTGCCATCGGCGCGTTCATCGGTGGCTTCATCGCCTCGATCGTGGTGGTCTTCCTGGCCCCTGCGCTTGCCGACTTCTCCAGCAGCTTCGGGCCGGCGGAGTTCTTCGCCCTCGCGGTGTTCGCGTTCGCGGCGACCTCCACGGTGGTCACCGACAACGTCGTCAAGGGGCTCACGGCCCTGTTCATCGGCCTCGGCATCGCGGTCATCGGCATCGATGGCGTCTCCGGCGCCCCGCGCTTCACGATGGACTCCCCGCAGCTGTTCGACGGCATCTCGCTGGTGACCGTGACCGTCGCGGTCCTCGCGCTCGGCGAGGTCATCTACGTCGCCTGCCTCGAGCGGCACGTCAACGACAAGGGCATGATCCGTCCGAAGGGTCGCCCGTGGCTGAGCCGCAAGGAGTTCAAGGAGGCCACCCCGGCCTGGCTGCGTGGCACGGTCATCGGTCTCCCGTTCGGTGTGGTGCCGGCCGGCGGCTCCGAGATCCCCACGTTCCTCGCCTTCGGCCTGGAGAAGCGACTGGATGCGCGCCGCAAGGACCCGCAGTTCGGCAAGGGCGCGATCAGGGGCCTCGCAGCCCCGGAGGCCGCTGGCAATGCGACGACCGGTATGGCGATGGGCGCGCTCCTGGCGCTCGGTCTCCCCATCTCGGCGACCGCGGCGATCATGCTCGCCGCGTTCCGTCAGTACGGCCTGCAGCCGGGCCCGCTGCTCTTCGACCGCGCCCCCGAGCTGGTCTGGGCGCTGCTCGCGAGCTTCTTCATCGCCATGGTGGTGCTGCTCGTCCTGAACCTGCCGTTCGCGATGCTGTGGGCGAAGCTGCTCCTGATCCCGCGTCCCTACCTGTACGCGGGCATCACGATCTTCTGCGCGCTCGGCATCTACGCCACGTCGGGTTCGACGTTCGACCTGCTGATGCTGCTTGGGGTCGGCCTGCTCGGCTTCCTCATGCGTGCCCTCGACTTCCCGATCGCACCGCTCATCATCGGAATGGTCCTCGGCCCGCTGGCCGAGACGAGCCTGCGGGACGCGGCGATGAGCGCCAACGGCGACTTCTCGGTGCTGGTGCAGGGGCCGATCGCGATCGCGCTCTACACCCTCCTGGCGCTGGTGCTCGCCTTCACCGTGCGCGGCCGCCTCGTGGCTCGCAAGCGTGCAAAGCAGGAGCAGAAGGAGCTCGTGAACAGCTAGCGTGCCGTTCCCGGCACCAGCCTCACGGCTCCACGCTGCTGGTTCCCGGCGTCTGGCCGACCATGGCGGCGGCGATCGATTCGATCGTCGCCGCCATGGCGCGTGCGGCGCGCGAGAGGGGCACGTCGCTCCGGTGTGCGAGGCTCACGGTGCGCTGCAGGATGGAGCTCGTGAGCCTGGCGGAGCGGAAGCCCGCCCGCCCGCGGATGACCATGGCCGGCACGACCGCGACGCCGAGTCCGAGCTCCACGAAGCGCAGCACCGCATCCATCTCCGGCCCCTCGACCACCACGTTCGGTCGCAGATCGGCCTTGAGGAACGCGGCCTCTGCTGTGGCACGGAGGTCGTAGCCCCGCGAGAAGACCACCTGTGGGGCGGCGGCAAGCTCCTCGAGGGAGATGGTGGGGGAGCGGATCGCGGCGGCGCCGTCGACGGGGGACACCACGACGAGTTCCTCGTTGAGCAGCGGCAGCCTGGTGAGGGTGGCGCGCGGGGTCTGCCTGGATTCGGGAGTCGTGATGAGCGCGAGATCGAGCGCGCCTTCCGCGAGCTGCTCGATGAGGCCCTGGGAGCCGCTCTCCGAGACGTGCAGCTCGATGCCGGGATGCGAGGCGTGGAACGACTGCAGCGCGTCCGCGACGAGGCTCACGCACAGCGAGGGCGTGGCGCCGAGCCGTACCGTGCCCCGCTTGAGGTCGGCGAGCTCCGCCATCTCGCGCCGCACCGAGTCGGCGTCGGCGAGCATTCGCCGGGCGAGCGGGAGCAGGGACTCACCGGCATCGGTGAGCGCGACTCGACCTGGCGTGCGGTTGAAGAGCGGCGCGCCGAGGTCCTGCTCGAGGGTCGAGATCTGGCGGCTCAGCGAGGGCTGCGCGAGGTGCAGCACCTCCGCTGCCCGTGTGAAGTGCCCCTGCGAGGCGACCTCCACGAAACTCCGCAACTGGTCCAGGTTCATGCCGATAGCCTACGCGCATCAGGACGAACAGGACTATGCATTGGAGTAATCATCGGGTGCTCTCTAACGTTGCTGACATGACCGCGACCAAGTCCATCGAACGCCAGATCTCCACCACCGTGCTCGTCATCGGAACCGGCGGTTCCGGCCTGCGCGCCGCCATCGAAGTCGCCGAGCAGGGTGTCGACGTGCTCGCCGTGGGCAAGCGCCCCAAGCACGACGCCCACACCTCGCTCGCCGCCGGCGGCATCAACGCGGCCCTCGGCACGATGGACGCGGACGACAGCTGGCAGCAGCACGCCGCCGACACCATCAAGGAGAGCTACTGGCTCGCCAACCCGCACACCGTCGAGATCGTGACCCGGGGCGCCGAGCAGGGTATCCGCGACCTCGAGCGCTACGGCATGGGCTTCCAGCGCGAAGGCGACGGCCGCATCTCGCAGCGCTTCTTCGGCGCCCACAAGTTCCGCCGCACCGCCTTCGCCGGCGACTACACGGGCCTCGAGATCCAGCGCTCCCTCGTCGCCCGCACGGAGCAGCTGAACATCCCCATCCTCGACACCGTCTACATCACCCGCATCCTCGTGCGCGACAACGTCGTCTTCGGTGCATACGGGTTCGACATCAACGACGGCACGAGGTACCTCATCCACGCCGACTCGGTGATCCTCGCCGCCGGCGGGCACAACCGCATCTGGCGCCGCACCTCCTCGCGACGCGACGAGAACACGGGCGACTCGTTCCGCCTCGCCGTCGAAGCCGGCGGGCGCCTGCGCGACCCCGAGCTCGTCCAGTTCCACCCCTCCGGCATCATCGAGCCCGAGAACGCGGCGGGCACGCTCGTCTCGGAAGCCGCCCGCGGCGAAGGCGGCATCCTCACGAACGGCCTGGGGGAGCGCTTCATGGAGCGCTACGACCCCGAGCGCATGGAGCTCTCGACGCGTGACCGGGTCGCGCTCGCCGCGTACACCGAGATCAAGGAGGGCCGCGGCACCGCGAACGGCGGCGTCTGGCTCGACGTCTCGCACCTGCCCCGCGAGACGATCATGAACCGCCTGCCGCGCATCTACCAGCAGATGCTCGACCTGCAGATGCTCGACATCACCGTGAGCCCGATCGAGATCGCGCCGACCGCCCACTACTCGATGGGTGGCGTGTGGGTTCGCCCCGACGACCACGGCACCGACGTCGACGGGCTCTACGCGATCGGCGAGGCGTCGAGCGGCCTTCACGGCGCGAACCGCCTCGGCGGCAACTCGCTCATCGAGCTGCTCGTCTTCGGCCGCATCGTCGGCCGGGCGGCCGTCGCCCACTCCGAGGGCCTGGATGCGCAGCTCCGGTCTCCGGCAGCCGTCGCGCAGGCGCGCGGCGAGATCGACGAGCTGCTCAGCGCGGACGGTCGTGAGAACGTGCGCGCCCTGCAGCGCGCCATCCGCGACACGATGACCGAGTACGCGGGCGTCGTGCGTGACGAGGAGGGGCTCAAGGCCGGCATCGCGGCGCTCGACGTCATCGAGGCTCGGATGGAGGACGTCGGCATCCACCCGGATATCGCCGGGTTCCAGGACCTCGCGCACGCCTTCGACCTCAAGTCGTCGGCCCTCGCAGCGAGGGCGACCCTGGAGGCCGCCCTGGAGCGTCGCGAGACGCGCGGCTGCCACAACCGCAGCGACTTCCCCGAGCTCGACCCCGACATGCAGGTCAACCTCGTGTGGTCGCCGGGCGGCGGCATCACCCGGGAGGAGATCCCGCCCGTCCCCGCCGAGATCGCCGAGCTCATCGGCGAGGTCTCCGTGGAGGGCAAGCTCGTCGAGTAGCTCTCCAGGGCTGGAGCAGACATCACGTGTCCTCTCGCCCCTCTCCTCCGCCCACGCCGCGAAATCCCGAACCGGGAGCTGAGTTGTGGTCGCTTCAACGGTATGTTGACGACCACAACTCAGCTCCCGGCTCAGGTGTCTCGGGGCGCGGGGCGCGGGGGTCAGGGGCGCGGCGACTCGGGATTCGGCTTGCGCTTCGGGCCGTGCTCCGGCAGGCGCAGCACGCCCGTCCGGAGGTCCTCGCGGCGCACGTCCCTCGTGTAGTCGAAGTGCGGGTCCTCACGCAGCTGCAGGATGAGGGAGATGCCCAGCAGCGCGACGATGATCGTGAACGGCAGCGCCGAGAGCATCGCCGCCTGCTGGAGCGCCGCGAGTCCACCGGTGAGCAGCAGCAGGGATGCGCACAGGCCGGTGAGGAGGCCCCAGATCGCGAGGACCGGCTTGGCCGGTTCGAGCGCGCCTCTGGAGGAGAGCATGCTCAGCACGAACGTGTTCGCGTCGGCACCCGAGATGAAGAACAGCACGACGAGGACGATCGCGACGATCGACGTGATCTCCACGAGCGGCAGGTTCGAGAGCATCTCGAAGAACGCCGAGTTCACGTCGGCCGTGGCCGCGGTGCCGATGCTGCCGTCGCCGTCGAGGTCGAACTTGATGGCCGAGCCGCCGAAGATCGTGAACCAGCCGAAGAACACGAGGCTCGGCACGACCATGACGCCGAGGACGAACTGGCGGATGGTGCGGCCGCGCGAGATCTTCGCGAGGAAGACGCCGACGAACGCGCCCCAGCTGAGCCACCAGGCCATCATGAAGTACGTCCACCACTGCATCCACTGACCGTCGTCGGCCGTCAGCGGGGTCGTGAGGCTCATCTCGAAGAAGTTGCTCACGTAGGCGCCGGTCGAGCGCACGAAGAGGTTCGTGATGAAGTTCGTCGGCCCCACGAAGAAGACGAAGATGCCGAGGGCCACCGAGGCGAGCATCGTGATCTGCGAGATGTACTTGATGCCGCGGTTCACGCCAGACAGCGCGGAGAGCGTGAAGATGACCGTGATGACGGCGATCACGAGGATCTGGATGAAGGTCTCCGTCGGCAGCCCCATGACGCGGTTGAGGCCCTCCGTGATCTGCGAGGCGCCCAGCCCGAGGGACGTCGTGGTGCCGAACAGGGTCGCGATGATCGCGAAGATGTCGATGACGTTGCCGAGCCACCCGTCGACGCGGTCGCCGAAGATGGGGCGCAGCATGGGGGAGACGAGCCCCGTGTTGCCCTTGCGGTGCGTGGAGTAGGCGATCGCGACGCCGAAGACGCCGAAGACGGCCCAGGCGTGGGGGCCCCAGTCGAAGTAGGAGAACTGCATGGCGACGACGGCGGCCTCGACGGTGCCGGACTCGGCGAGTCCGTGCGGGGGCGTGACGAAGTGGGAGATGGGCTCGGCGACGCCGTAGCTGATGAGGCCGACGCCCATGACGGCCGAGAGGATCATGGCGAGCCAGGCCCACGTGCTGAACTCGGGCCGGTCGCTGTCAGCACCGAGGCGGATGCGCCCGAACCGGCTGCAGGCGAGGTACACGAGCAGGCCGATGCAGCCGATCGTCACGAGGAGGTACGACCAGCCCACGGTCGCCGAGGCCCAGGTGATCGCGGCCGTCATGGATCCGTTGAGCGTGTCTGGCGAGATCGCCGCCCACGAGACGAACGCCAGGATCAGGCCGATCGATACCCAGAAGACGACGCCGGGACGGTGACGCAGCGCGTCGGCCGCGGCCTGGGCGCGACTCGGGCCGGACGTCGGCTCGAGCCCGTGACCATCGAGTGCGTCGTCATCATGCAGCTCGGGCTTCGGAGGATGGTGAAGAGTCATGGTGTTGCTCCACTTCGGAGGAGGCAGGCCCGGGAGGGCGGAACGGTCATCGCGGTTGTGATGACCTGGTCAGAGCTCTGAGAGCCCTCGTCCATCGAAGAACTTGCCGGCCTTGTACAGAATGGGCGCGTCGTCGGTGGTCGTCGCGTGGTGCACGCGGCCGATGAAGATGGTGTGCGTGAGCGCCTGGAAGCGCTCCTTGATCTCGACCTCGATGGAGGCGGAGGAGCCGTCGATCAGCGGGCTGCCCTCTGGCCCCTCGTGCCAGGTGATGTCAGCGAACTTGTCCGGGGACTTGGAGGCGAAGGTCGCGAGCACGTGCTGCTGCTCGCTCGAGAGGATGTTGATGCCGAGGTGCGTGGACCTGAAGAGCGAGGGGTACGTGGACGACGACTTCTGCACGCACACGAGCACGAGCGGCGGGTCGAGCGACACCGAGGAGTAGGCGCTGACGGCGAGTCCGCGCGGGCGGCCCTCCTCGTCCTTCGTCGTGACGACGGTGACGCCGGAGATGAACTGCTTGTTGAACGCCTTGAGCATCTCGCGCGGGGGAGCTGCGGACTCGTCGGCGTAGTCGGCGTCGGCATCCTCGAACGCCGAGTGCAGGGAGGGGAGGCCGAGGTGGGTGAGCAGCTCGGCGGAGTCCCAGGTCACGCGCTCGGAAGAGACGCGTCCGTCCCGCAGGGTGCCGTAATTGGATCCGTTCGTGACGACGCGCTTGCCCGTCGGGGGGACAGTGCCGAGCGGCTGGCTGAACGTGCCGTCTGAGGTCCAGAAGACGGCGAGCGCGTCATCCTCGACCAGGACCTGGTCGATGCGCGTGACGAGGTCCGGGAACGCGGCGCGCACCTCGGTGACCTCCTGCTTGAACTCGTCGAGTGCGGACACCCGACCCGATCTTGTGCTCTCGCGCCGATAATCCGTGGTCACGAGGGCTTCGAACGCACCGAAGTCACCCCGATCCCAGACGTCGGACCATGCAGCTGCGACAGCATCTTTGATGTTTGCTTGCATGCAACGGAGCGTAACCCTGGGTTCATGCATGCGTCAACGCTTGGTTGTAAACGTTGTGTTTCCTGAGAAAAATCGGAATCGTTGACAATTCTGCGGCATGCCAGCTAGCGTTCTTGTATGCAACAGATCACGCCGTTGGGTCTCAGTGATGAGGCGTACGCAGACCTCCCTCTCCTCGAGCGACTCCGCCGTCTCGTGACGAGCGGCACGTACCCACCCGGCGACCCGATGCCGGAGCTCGTGCTCGCGCAGGAGTTCGGCGTGAGCCGCACCCCCATCCGCGAGGCGCTCAAGCAGCTGGAGAACGAGGGCCTCGTCGAGATCCGTCCCCGCGTCGGGACGTTCGTGCGAACACCCACCCGGCGGGAGATCGTCGAGCTGTTCCAGCTCAAGGAATCGCTGGAAGGGCTCGCCGCGAACCTGCTCGCCCGCCGCGGCCCCACCTCGGAGGTCGCCGCCCTCTCGCGCAACCTCGACGAGAGCGACGCCGCCGCCAAGGCCGGCGACACGGCCGAGTACGCCCGCCTCGTGCACGAGTTCCACTGGACCATCGTGCTCGGCGCCGACAACGCGAAGCTCGCTGAGCACTACGAGCGCCTCATGAACCAGCTCGCCTACCACCGCATCGTGCTGCGCACGATCGAGCGCCCCGGCCGTCTGCTCGCCTCCAACCACGAGCACCGCGCGGTTGTGCGCTCGATCGTGGAGAAGGATGCGATCGGCGCCGAGTTCGCCATGCGAACGCACGTCGAGGCGTCGAGCCGCGCAGCGCTCGCGCCGGCAGATCACGGCAACCCGGCCGACAGCGAGTCGATCACCGCCTGAGTCGCCGACGCCCATCCGGGCACACCAGACGTTCGAGGAGACCAGGAGCCACCATGACCACCACCGCCACAGCGACCGAGCGTCGCGGCGAGACGCTGCGCGAGCGCGCCGTCGCCCTCGGCGTGCGAAAGATCTCGACTGCCTACGAGGACATCATCTCGGACGGAGGCGTCGACGCCCCGACCGCGATCCGGCAGGCGAGTGCCGTCGCCGTCGTCCGCAACCCGTGGGTCGGGGCCGGACCCATCGCCGACCTCACGGAGGCCACGTCCGAGATCGCCCCCATCGTCGCCAAGCTCCTCAGCGACCGCCTCCTGGAGGCGCTCGGCGGGGCCGCGAACGTCGAAGCGTTCGGGAAGGCCGCCGTCGTCGGCGTCGACGGCGAGATCGAGCACGCCGGCGCGCTCATCCACACCCCCTACTTCGGCAACCTGCTCCGCGAGTTCCTCGAGGGCACCTCGATCATCTGCTTCTCGGACACGAGAGCCGAGGCCGGCGGCGACCTGCGAGTGCCGCTCTGGCATAAGACCGCCGCGGCAACGCGCAGCCACTACCAGTCGCTCGACGTGCACCTCGCGGATGCGCCGCACCGCGACGAGATCGCGGTCATCGCGGTCGCGTCGTCCGGCCCCCGCCCTCATCCCCGGATCGGAGACCGCACGACCGACGTGAAGGTCACCTCCGACATCCTGAAAGGAATCGCAGCATGAAGGTTCGCAGAGTCATCACCATCGTCGACGAGACGCTCATCGAGGGCGGCCGCACGGTCTCGCCCGCGGCGAGGACCGCGGTCGTTGCCGCCATCATCGAGAACCCGTGGGCCGGCCAGGGGTTCGTCGAGGACCTGAGCGCCGGCATCGACGCCGTCGCATCCGAGCTCGGAGCGCTGCTCGCCCCCCGCGTCATGGAGGCGCTCGGAGCACCGCTCGAGGCATACGGCAAGGCCGCGATCATCGGGTTGAACGGCGAGGTCGAGCACGGCTCGGCGCTCATCCACACGCTCAAGTTCGGCGACCACTTCCGGAAGGCGGCGAACGCGAGCACCCTGCTGCCCGCAGTCGAGAAGCGCGGGCCGGCCGGTGTCGCGTTCGACATCCCGCTCAAGCACTTCACCGACGCGACGATCCGCTCGCACCATCAGTCGTTCGAGGTGCGGATCGCGGATGCGCCGCACCCGGACGAGATCCTCGTCGCCCTGGCCGGGGCTGCCCAGGGGCGCCCGCAGCAGCGACTCGCGGCGCTCTCGACCGAGCTGTAGCGGGGCGCCGACGTGAGCTCGACGCCGACACGCACGCCCATCGTGCTGCTGCACGGGGTGGGGCTCGATCGGACCATGTGGGGCCGCGTCGAGGAGCTGCTCGACCGGCCGACGATCGCCCTCGACCTGCCGGGTCATGGAGCCCAGCCGCGGCTGCGCGGGGCGATGTCGCTCGCCGAGTTCGCGGCCGATGTCGCCGAGCGGCTTCCGAGCGGGCCGGTCCACCTCGTGGGCTTCTCGCTCGGGGCGCTCGTCGCCCAGCGAATCGCGAGCCACTCGAACCACCGAGTCCGGTCGCTCGTCTGCGTCAGCTCCGTGTGCCAGCGGACCCCGGAGGAGCGCGACGCCGTGCTCGCCCGGCTCGCCTCTGCACGGACCGACTTCGCAGCTACCGTCGAGCGCTCGCTCGAACGCTGGTACTCGGGAAGCGACGTCGCTCCCGAGACGGTCGACGCGACGAGGCGCGTGCTCGAAGCCAACGACGTCGAGTCGTTCGGGCACGCCTACGAGATCTTCGCGACGGGTGACCGGCAGATCGAAGCTGATCTGGCGTCCATCTCCGTCCCGACCCTCGCCATCACGGGGGAGCTCGACCCCGGCTCGACGCCCGACATGAGCCGCAGGCTCGCGGCCGCCATCCCGGATGCCCGGTCGCGCATCGTCGCCGGCGTGCGGCACATGCTTCCCGTCGAAGCGCCCGAGGCCTTCGCCGCGGAGCTCGCGGAGCACATCGAAGACACGGAACTCGCCAACTCCAGGCACCACGAAGGAGCACACCATGACTGACCGCTACGGACATTTCATCGACGGGGGCTGGCGCGATCCCGCCGGCGGCGCCTACTTCGAGAGCATCAACCCCGCGACCCTCGAGGTGCTGTACGAGGCGGCGAGGGGCGACGCCGCCGACGTCGAGCTGGCGGTCTCCGCGGCCAGCCGGGCGTTCGAGGCGCCGAGCTGGAGTGGCCTCACCGCGACGCAGCGGGGGAAGCTGCTGCGCCGCCTCGGCGACCTGGTTGCCGAGAACGCCGACGAGCTCGCCCGACTGGAGAGCCTCGACAACGGCAAGCTCCTGCGCGAGATGCGCGGCCAGCTCGCGTCACTGCCCGAGTACCTCTACTACTACGGCGGGCTCGCCGACAAGATCCAGGGCTCGCAGATCCCCACCAGCAACCTGCAGATCCTCAACTACACGCAGCACGAGCCGCTCGGCGTGGTCGGCGCGATCACGCCGTGGAACTCCCCGCTGACGCTCACGACCTCGAAGCTCGCGCCTGCGCTGGCAGCCGGCAACACCGTCGTCATCAAGCCGAGCGAGTACACCTCGCGCACGGTGCTCCGCTTCGCGCAGCTCGCGAGCGAGGCCGGGTTCCCCGACGGCGTCGTCAACGTCGTCACGGGTCTCGGCGCCGAGGCAGGCGCGGCGCTCGTCGAGAGCCCCCTCATCGCGAAGATCTCCTTCACGGGGTCGACGCGCACGGGCTCGGCCATCGCGGCGAGCGCGGCGGCGCGGTTCATCGGATGCACGCTCGAATTGGGCGGGAAGAGCCCGAACATCGTGTTCGACGACGCGAACATCGAGAACGCGGCGATGGGGGTCATCGCGGGGATCTACGCCGCGGCGGGCCAGACCTGCATCGCCGGGAGCCGCGTCTTCGCGCATCGCTCCGTCTACGACGAGCTGCTCGAGCGCGTCTCCGCTCGCGCGAAGTCCATCGTCATCGGCGACCCCCTCGACGATGCGACCGAGCTGGGCCCACTCGCCTTCAGCGACCAGCTCGAGAAGGTCAGATCGTATGTCGGCATCGGCGTCGACGAGGGCGCGACCCTCTACGCCGGAGGCGGCCGCCCCGACGTGCAGCTCCCCGGCTACTACTTCGAGCCCACCGTGCTGACCGACGTCACCAACAGCATGCGCGTCGTCCGCGAGGAGATCTTCGGGCCCGTCGCCGCCATCATGCCCTTCGACACGGAGGACGAGGTCGTCGGGCTGGCCAACGACACCGAGTTCGGCCTCGCGGCCGGCGTGTGGACGCAGAACCTCGCCCGCGCCCATCGCCTCTCGCGTCGCCTCGACGCCGGCACCATCTGGGTCAACACCTACCGCGCCATGTCGCCCATGTCGCCGAGGCAGGGCTTCAAGAACTCCGGCGTCGGCATCGAGCACGGCATCGAGTCCATGCACGAGTACACCCGCCTCAAGAGCGTGTGGATCAACACCGACGAATCGCCCGTCGCCGACCCGTTCGTGATGCGGGGGTAGGGCCGCATGCCACTCATCGACATCTCCATCGCCAAGGGGCGCACCCCGGAGCAGCTCAGGGCCCTCATCGACGGCGTGCACCGCGTCGCAGAGGAGACCGTGGGCGCCGCATCCGAGAACATCACGGTCGTCATCCGCGAGATCGAGCACGAGCACTGGTCTCGCGGGAACACCACCATCGCGGAACGCGCCAGCCGTCGCTGACGGCAGCAGCACCTCCACTCTCGAAAGGACACGACAATGCGTTTCTCTCTGTTCATCCACATGGAGCGCTGGGACGACTCCGTCAGCACCGAGCAGCTCTTCGCCGAGCTCGTCGAGCTCACGCTCCTGGCGGAGAAGGCCGGCTTCAGCACGGTGTGGATCGGCGAGCACCACTCAATGGAGTACACGATCTCGCCGAGCCCCATGCCGCAGCTCGCGTACCTCGCCGCGGTCACCACGAAGATCCGCCTCGGCGCAGGCACGATCATCGCCCCCTTCTGGAACCCGCTCCGGGTGGCCGGAGAGACGGCCCTGCTCGACGTCATCAGCGGCGGGCGCGCCGAGGTTGGACTGGCGCGCGGCGCGTACCAGTTCGAGTTCGACCGCCTCGCGGGCGGCATGCCGGGCAAGGAGGGCGGTAAGCACCTGCGCGAGCTGATCCCAGCCGTGCGCGAGCTCTGGCAGGGCGACTACGCCCACGACGGCGAGGTCTGGCAGTTCCCCGTCTCCACGAGCGTCCCGAAGCCCGTGCAGCAGCCGACTCCGCCGATGTGGGTCGCGGCCCGCGACCCCGACACGCACGACTTCGCGGTCGCCAACGGCTGCAACGTCATGGTGACGCCGCTCATGAAGGGCGACGAGGAGGTCGCCGACCTCGTGACCAAGTTCGAGACGGCGGTGTCGAACCATCCCGAGGTCGCACGCCCCGAGATCATGGTGCTGCGCCACACCTACGTGCACGAGGAGAGCGACCCAGACGGCTGGCGACCGGCCGCAGAGGGGGTCAACAAGTTCTACCGCACCTTCGACGCCTGGTTCGGCAACACGACCGACCCCGTCGACGGGTTCCTCGAGCCGAGCCCGGAGGCGAAGTTCTCCGAGCGACCCGAGTTCACGCCCGAGTCACTGCACAAGACCGCCATGATCGGCACGCCGGACGAGGTCATCGCCCGCCTGCGCGAGTACGAGTCGCTCGGGGTCGACGAGTTCAGCTTCTGGAGCGACAACTCCCTCTCCCACGAGCAGAAGAAGCGCTCGCTCGAGCTGTTCATCGAGCACGTCGTACCCGCCTTCCAGTAGCTCGGGGCTCACGCGCCCCGGCCGAGGTCAGGGGCGCGTGAGCTTCAGCAGGAGCACGGGCGTCTTCGCCTTGTACTCCTCGTAGTCGGCGTCGCCGCCCCACTTCTTGTCGGCCTTGGCCTCGAGCAGCGGCACTCCGCTGACCTTCGAGAGCAGCAGCACGACGAAGACCGGCGAGATGAGCGCGATCCACTGCCAGCCGACCAGGACGGGGACGGCGACGATGGCGACGCCGACCCAGAGCAGGATCTCGCCGAAGTAGTTGGGGTGGCGCGAACGCGACCAGAGGCCCGTGCGGATGAACCGACCCTTGTTCGCCGGGTCGGCCTTGAACGCGTTCTTCTGCAGGTCGGCGACGACCTCGATGACGAACCCGGCTACCCAGATGACGATGCCGACGATGCCGAGCCAGCCGATGGGCTCGCGCTCCGCGGTGCCCCCGGCGATCGCAATCCACGCTGCGGCGGCCGTGAGGCTCACCCAGAGGCCCTGCATGATCCAGACCCGCAGGAACCGCAGCTTGTCGCCCTTGATGTCGTCGAAGCGATCGTCGGAGCCCGAGCGGTGGATGCGCGCGAAGAGGAACGAGCCGAGCCGCAATGCCCACAGGATCACCATGGCTCCGAGGATCCAGGAGCGAGCATCCGGTGCCGGTGCCGCGATGAGCAGGCCGATGGTGACGACGATGAACGTCGCGCTTCCCGTGAGGTCGAAGAACCGCTCGGTCTTCGCCGCCGCCGAGGGCAGGTAGACGAGCACCTGGATGAGGAACGCGGCCGCGACGGCCCACGCGTAGAGCGGGAACCCGGCCAGCTCCGCCCCGCCCTGGCTGCCGGCGAGCGCGACGAGCGCGCCGATCAGCACGGCGATGGCGATCGTGATGATCGTCGCCCGGTTCTTGCTTCCCGCGGTGCTCGTGCCGCCTGGGGTGATGTCGCTCGTCATGCTGCTGCCTCTCGAGGCGCTGTGCGCCAGGGGGAATGGGGTGATCAGGAAGAGTGGTGATCAGGAAGAGTAGAGGGCGTCGACGACGTCCGTGCTGCGCTGCAGCACCGCTGCGCGCTTGAGCTTGAGCGTCGGCGTCACGAAGGTCGGATCGTCGAGGTCCGTCGCGATGAGCGTGAAGCGTCGCACCTGCTCGCTGCGGGCGACGAGCTCGTTGGCGCGGTCGACGGCGCGCTGGACGTGCTCGCGCGCCTTCGCATCCACCACCGTCAGGAGCTCGTGCTGCTCTGGCCTCGGGTGCGCGCTCGCTGCGACCTCGGCGGAGAACTCGGCGAGTGCCACTGGGTCGAGGATGATGAGCGCCGAGAGGTAGTTGCGTCCCTCGCCGATCATGACGGCGTGCGAGACGAGGGAATCCGACTCGACGGAGGACTCCCACCGCATGGGAACGATGGTCTTGCCGTTCGAGGTGACGATGACGTCCTTCAGACGGCCCTCGAGGACAACCCGGCCCTGCTCGTCGAGGCGGCCGAGGTCGCCGGTGCGGAAGAAGCCGTCGACGAACGCGTCCTGGTTGTGCTCGGGGTTGCGGTAGCCGCTGAAGACGCCGATACCGCGGGCCAGGATCTCCCCGTCGTCGCTGATGCGGACCGTGGAGCCGGGCAGCGGCCGACCCACCGTTCCCGAGCGGATGTCGCTCGGGAGGTTGCCGGTCAGGGGCGCCGTCGTCTCGGTGAGGCCGTAGCCCTCGATGACGGGCACGCCGATGCCGCCGAAGAAGAGGGAGAGCTCGGCGTCGAGGGTGGCGCCTCCGGAGAGGATGTGGGTGACGCGGCCGCCCATGACCTGCCGCAGTCGGCGGTAGAAGACCGAGTCGAAGAGGCGGTGCCGGATGCGCAGGCCAAGCGGGGCGCGTGCGGCCGGAGCTCTCGTCTCGAGGAACTCACCCCACTGGACGGCGGTGCTCTGCGCCGACGCCCAGACCTTGGCGAGCCCGCTCGCGGCGGCCTTGGCACCGGCTGCGGCCTGGATCTTCTGCAGGACGCGGGGCACGACGACGAGGAACGTCGGCTTCAGCTGCCCGAGGGTGCCGACGACGGCGGTCGGGTCGGCGAGGTGGGCGATGCGCATGCCGCTCGCGAGGCAGATGAGCTGCAGTCCGCGGGCGAGCACGTGGGCGAGGGGCAGGAAGATGATGGTGTTGCCCGCGGGATGCACGACCTCGCCGTAGGCAGCTGCGATGTTGAGGACCTGGCCGAGGAAGTTCTCGTGCGTGAGCACGGCCCCCTTGGGCTCTCCCGTGGTGCCGGAGGTGTAGACGATCGTCGCGGGGGAGTCGGGGGTGGCGAGCAGGCGGCGCTCCTCGAGGGCCTCGTCGGCGACGCCGAGCCCGAGGGCGGCGAGGCGCTCGAGGTCGCGATGCTCGCCGGGGCCGTCGGCCGCATCCATCGACCAGACGCCGAGCGCGTCGGATCCGCGCGCATCGAGTGGCGTCGTGAGCAGTCCCACGTGGTGGGCGCTGCCGCCGACCGCGAGCACCACCTTGGCGTCGTGGATGATGGCCGAGACCTGGGTGGGTGCCGAGGTCTCGTAGATCGGCACGACGACGCCGCCGGCGAACCACACAGCGAGGTCTGCGACGGCCCACTCGTAACGGGTGGGCGCCATGATGGCGATCGCGTCGCCGGGGCGCACGCCGATGGCGAGCAGCCCCTTGGCGACGGCTCGCACGGTCTCCGTGAACTCGCTCGTCGATACGTTGCGCCACGGAGCACTCGGATCGGTGGGGTCGCTCGGCACCTCGAACGCCGCGTGGTCCGGGGCGATCTCGGCACGTCGGGCGAGCAGATCGGTGACGTTGCGGTACCCGCCGGGGGCTCCGATGACGTCGGGGCCCACGAGGAGGGGAGTCGAGGATTCCAGCACTGCAGCCGCCTTTCGCGCGCCGGGCTGTCTCGCCCGTGTACGAAGGATTCGGAGCAGGGGAAGCCGGTGGATTGGACCGTATCGTGTCTTCGGCTTCGGGAGCTATCGACCCGCCAGATTTTTGCTAGCCAGGTTAGCTATTACGCCGTCTGGGTGACTGCGTGGCGCTCAGCGCTGGCGGTGCGAGCGCTGCGCGGTCGACGCAGGAGGGCGTCGACGGCCCACCGTCCGCCTCCCGTGAGGACAAGCGCGATGCCGAGGAGTGCCAGGACGAGCACGAACTCGTAGCCGCCGTCCTGCGCGAAGAAGCCGGCCGTGAAGTGCACCGTGAACATGGCACCGAGCGAGACGATCGCGAGCAGGGCTGCGGCGACGCGAGTGAAGAGGCCCGCGATGAGCAGCGCCCCCGCACCGATCTCCACGAAGGGGAGGGCGACGCCGGCCACGTCGGCGAGCGGGACGCCGAGGCCACCGAGCATCTCCTGGACCCCGCCGATTCCCGTGGTCGTGAGCTTCTGGACTCCGTGGAGCAGCATGGTCGCGCCGAGCGCGATACGGAGGATGAGCAGAGCGGCATTCGCTGAGGTTGACATGCGCTCGACGCTAGGAAGCGAGGCAAGCGGGAACCTGAGAAGCGCGGGTCGGGGGCGACGCCGAGCTGTCCGGGTGCGCCCCGGGTGTTCCAGCTCGTCCGCGACGCGAGCTTCACCGACGCGTGTGCCGTGGCGCGCGAGGGCGTGCCTGGTGGAAAGCCGGGCGGGTGAACTGCTCTTCAGGCCGAACCCGTCTGTATGACTTTGCTATGACTCAGAGCTCCCCAGCCCTGGCCGGGCGTGCCTGCCCGGCGTGGTCGCCGGGGTCAGCCGGCGAGCGGCTCGATCCTCGTGCCGCTCTCGATCGTCGTGCCGTTCTCGGTCGCTTTGCCGAACTTCGGTGCCTCGCCGACGAACGTGCATCCGCGGAACGTCGTGGCTGCGTTGAACTTGGCTCCGGTGAAGCTGCAGTCGATGAACCGCGTGTTCGTGAACTCGGCGCCGGAGAGCTCGGCGCCATCGAAGGCGCAGTTCGAGAAGACCGTGCCGGGGACGGCGCGAAGGCGTCGCAGCTTCGCGTCGCGGAACGTGCAGTCGGAGACCTCCGGCCCGATGGAGGCCTGCGGGATGCTCGCGCCCGTGAAGGCGCAGGCCCGCAGTGAGCCCTCGAGTCGGGTGTGCGCCGTCAGCTTGGCGCCGTCGAAGTGGCAGTGCGTGAGGGTGCTGTTGCTGATGCTGAGTCCGCCGACGAGTCCGCTGGCGTCGACGTTCGAGAGCTCGAGGTGCGCGATGGCGATGCCGAGACTGCCGGCCTGCAGCTCGCGGAGGTCCGTGGCTCCAGCGGACGCGTCGTGCCAGCTGGGGGTGAGCCGATGCGGGCCGGGCACGACGCTCGAGAGGCGCGAGAGCTGGGTGCGCAGCGACGAGAGCTCCGCGGAGGTCCAGCGTTCGCGGAGGGTCTTGCGTTCGGCGGCGCTCATGCCCTCGAGCGTAGCGGGCCGGGCCCATGGGGCTGAGCAGAGGGTATCGGGCAGACGTGGGGTAGGAGCCTCGGGCAGGCGCGGGTCGCCTTCGCCTTCGTCTTCGCTATCCTGTTCGCAGCGTCGCGTGCCGCTGGCAGTTCGTGTCAGGCATGGAGGCGCCGAATCGAAGGAGAACGGCGATGATGTCGTCACCCCCTTCGCCCTCGTGTGACTGAGGGCGAACCTGATGAGTGCGAACGAGAAAGCCAGGCTCATTGCCTGGAGCAGCGAGCTGAGGGACGTGCACGCGCGTCTGCGCGCCGCCCTGCGAGTCACCAGGGAAGCGGTCGAGAACGGTGATCCGGCAGAGCCGGCGGCGAGGGACCTGTTGCTGTACTGCCACGGTTTCTGCTCGGCGCTCGATGGGCACCATCGTGGCGAGGACCGCGAGCTGTTCCCGGCGATCGCGGCGGCGCATCCCGAGCTGCGTGACACGTTGCGGTACCTGCAGCAGGACCATTCGATGATCGCGCACCTCCTCTCGGGGCTGCAGTCGTCCGTGGACGCGGGTGCGTCGCCCCGTGTGCTCGACCGCCACCTCGAGGGCATCGCGGCGATCATGGAGTCGCACTTCCGCTACGAAGAGCGGCAGTTGCTCGAGGTGCTCGAGACGCTGGCGTTCGACGCCGATCCCTCTGCCGTGCTCGGGCCCCTGTAGTGCGTCAGTCGCGGTGCCTCTCGGTGTCGGTCGTGCCGCTGGGCTCGGCCCGCTGCTCGCGGGGCGCGCGGGATCGGTGCGACGACCAGGCGGCCCACAGCTCACGGTAGGGGCCCTCGGAATCGAGCAGCTCGTCGTGCGTTCCGTCCTCCACGATGCGGCCGTGCTCCATGACGAGCACCCGTTCGGCGCTGCTCGCCTGCGTCAGGTGGTGGGCGACGGTGACGACCGTCCGCCCCGCGAGGGCTCGCCGTGCCGCGGCCTCGAGGGCGCGTGCGTCGGTCGTGTCGGCGTCGGCCGTCGCCTCGTCGAGGATGACGATGGAGGCGCGGGTCACGAGCGCACGAGCGAGGGCGAGCCGGTGCGCATCCGTGGCCGTGAGCTCGGCGTTGCCCTCGCCGATGAGCGTCTCGAGGCCGTCGGCGAACGTGTGCCGCCATCGTGGCCCCGCGACCGATTCGAGGGCTTCGTGCAGCTCCGAGTCACTTGCGTTCTCGCGCGCCATGAGGAGGTTGTGGCGGAGGGTTCCCGAGAAGACGTGCACGTCCTGGCTCACCATCACGACCCGTCGCGCCCGCTCGTTCTCCTCCATGAGCGCCGGGTCGAGACCGGCGACGTCGACACGCCCTTCGCGCACGTGGAGGAGCCCCATCAGCACGCGCGCGAGGGTGCTCTTGCCTGCGCCGGACGAGCCGACGATCGCGACGCGCTGGCCTGCCGGGATGCGCAGCTCGTCGATCCAGAGGACCGCCGGGCGGCCAGGGTATGCGGCGACGACACCGCGCAGCTCCACATCGGGGGTGGCTGGTTCCCCGGCGACGGCGGCGGCGATCGCGGCCCCTGCCGCGGAGGCGGGCGCGGAGAGCCCGGCCCGTGCCGGAGCGAGCTGGATGACGCCGGCGACGCGGGCGAGCGAGGCGCCCGCCGACTGCAGGTCGTCGACGAGCATGAGCAGCGCGATGAAGGGCCCGAAGAGGGCTTGGAAGAGGAGCGCCGCGGTCGTGACCTCACCGATCGTCGCCGAACCGCTGAAGGCGAGCCAGGCGCCGACGAGGAGGACCGATGCCAGGCCGACGGCCTCGGCCATGTTCATGCGGAACCCGAAGCGGCTCTGCACGATGCGGGTGCGCAGCGACCAGCGCAGCACGTTCCAGGAGCGCGTGCGGATGCGCTCGGTGATGGCCTTGCCCCACCCGAAGGCGTGCACGGTGGGGAGGGCCTGGATGGCGGAGACCATCTCGCGGGAGCGCGCCGCGACGGCGACCCGCTCGGCGGCGTAGAGGCGTGGCGCCTTCCGCAGGTAGCGCCACAAGGCGAAGGCGTGCACGGGCACGACGGTGAGCATGGCGAGCAGGAACAGGGGGTTGAGGACGGCGAGGCCGATGCCCGTCGCGATGACCGCGAGGCCCGCCGAGACGACGGCAGGCACGGCGCCCGTGGTCACCTCGCCGACGGTGTCGACGTCGTCGGTGGCCCGGGAGACGAGCTCGCCGTCGGCGATCTCGTCGACGAGGACGGGCGGCAGGGAGAGCGCGGCGGAGACGAAGTCCTCGCGGAGGCGGGCGAGCGCCGTCTCCAGGACCGCGGCGAGCGCCATCGAGCCGAGGGCGCCGAGGGCCGCGCTGCCCGCGATCCCGGCGATGAGCAGGAGCGCGACGTCGAGGAGGCTGTGGTCGACGCCCGTGACGGCGTCGACGAGGCGCCCCAGCCCCGTGGGCACGAGCAGTGCTGCGCCCGCGGCGGCCCCGAGCAGGGCGATCGAGAGCACGAGCATCCACGGGCGAAGGGTGAGCAGATGCCAGGCGAGCCTGGCTGCGCGCTTGCCGCTCGCGATCGGCAGCGTCGTGGGCTTGGCCGACGAGTGCACGCCCGTCATGCGACCGCCTCCGCGTAGCGGGGGTCCGTCGACATCAGTTCGTCGTGGGTTCCCTCTGCCGCGATGCTGCCGTCGCGGAGCACGAGCACGCGGTCGGTCCTGACGAGGAGCTGCGGGTTGGAGCAGACCACGACGGTCGCGCGCTGGGCCGTTGCCGTGCGCATCCGCTCGCCGATGTGCTGCTCGGTGACGGCGTCGATGGATCCGGTCGGCTCGTGCAGCACGAGGACGGGGGCCGGGGCGGCGAGGGCCCTGGCGAGGGCGAGCCGCTGGCGCTGGCCGCCGGAGAGGGTGCGCCCCGCACCGCCGAGTGGGGTGCGGATGCCGTTCGGCAGCTGCTCGAGCACGTCCTCGAAGGCGGCGGCCGCGAGCGCGTCGTCGGGCGATCGTCGCGCGCCGGCGACCCCGGTCACGCCGACGACGTTCGCCGCGACGGTGCCCGGAACGGTGTGGGCGGCGTGGGGCGCCGCGGTCACGAGCTCGTGGAGGCGTTCGGCGTCGACTTCCGCGAGCGGGAGCCCGTCGACCGTGATGGTGCCGAGGGGCGGGTGGATGCGCCCGCCGAGCAGTCCGACGAGCTCGGCGGCGTCGTGGGCGTCGGCGACGACGCCGATGATCTCGCCCCGCTCGACCGTGAAGCTCACCTCGCGGAGGTGCGCGCCGGTGAGGCCGGAGACCGCGAGTGCCGGGGTCAGGCCCACAGGGACCGGGCGCGCTGCGGTCGGGCGTTCGCGGGCCGACGCGCCGCCTGAGGTCTCCGCACTCGGGTCGACGGCTGGTCCGTCGCCTTCGCGCGGCTCCCGCGCATAGGGGGCCTGGAGCAGGGAGAGCACGCGCTTCGCGGAGGCGCCGGCTCGCGCCCACACGGCACCCACGTTGACGGCGAGCGCTTCCATGGGGCCCATGACGACCTGGACGACGCCGACGACGGTGATGAGCTGCCCGACCGTGATGCTGCCCTGGGCGGCGAGGGCCGCGGCGATGAGGCCGATCGCGACGACGAAGATCCCCGTCGCGGTGCTCGAGACGCCCACGAACCACGCCTCGGCTCGCCTCGTGGCGATCGCCGCGACGCGCGCCCGCTGGCTCGCCTCCGCATAGCTGCGGGCGGCCCGGCCCGTCGCCCCGAGTGCTGTGAGGGTGCGGAACCCCGCGATGGCGTTGGCGGCGAGCGACGCGGAGTCGGCAGTGAGCCGCTGCTGGTCTTCGGCCCGCGCGCGCAGGTGCCTGCCGAAGCGGTCGAGCAGCAGGAGGAAGAGGGGGCCGCCGACGATCACGGCGACCCCGAGCGGCCAGGCGATGCTGATGAGCACGGCGCCGGCGGCGATGACGGCGGCGAGCTCGGCGACGGGGTGCACGAAGAGGAGACCCCCGAACGCGACCCGCTGCACGTCGGACCCGCCGACGCCGAGCAGCTCACCCGTGGGCCGCTGCCGGTCGCCGAATCCGCGGGGGTCGAGGCTCCGCTCGCTCACCCGCATCCGCAGCTCGTGGTGTGCTCGCTGGATGCCGTTCACGAGGAAGTAGACGCCGGTCCGGTACGACCAGGCCAGCAGCACGAAGACGGCGACGAGCACCGCGACCCACACCGCGAGCTGGGGTACGTCCCGGTCGACGATGCCTCGGTCGATGACGAGGCCCACCACGACCGGCACCGCCACCTCGCAGAGCTGGTGCGACACGAAGAGGGCCGTCGCCGGGGCGAGCCAGCGCTTGACGCTCATCGCGGTCTGCACGATGAGGCGCCTCGGCCCGGTCGTCTGCGCTGCTGCCACGCGGTGGCCTCCTGCTTGGTGCGGTCGACGTGCTTCGGATGTGCGGGAACTGAGCCGCGAGACGCCTCGGGTTAGTGCGACCTTGCTATTTTTCCCTAGTTTCGAGCATTCCGCGCCCATGTCGCTCGTGTGCGGCATTCTCGTGTGCGGCATTCACGTGCGCGGCGTTCACCGGTGCGGCATCCACGTGCGGGGCGTTCAGTCGAGGGAGAGCCATCCGCCGAGATGGGCGGCGACGCTGACGTCGCCGGGCAGGGCCCGGACCGTGGCGTCGGGCCGCTGCTCGGTGCGCCACGCGGCGGCCGCACCCCAGCGCTCGGTGCGACGGAGCGCGCGCTCCGACCTCACGACGACGTGCTCGCCGAGGCGGACCGCCCCGAGGTCGGAGATGCCGACCTCGGACACGGCGCGCTGCAGGGTACCTGCCTCGGGTCGATCGAAGCGCACGGCGGCGTCGATCTCGATGCGGACTCGCCCGCGAGGGAGGGCGCGCGAGGCTGGGACCACCCTCGTGTCCGAACCGAAGACCCGGTGGTGCTCGTCCGGGACGACGACGCTCGCGTGGGGGAGGTGCTCGAGGAGGCTGTCCACGCAGACGAAGGCGGCGCCCGCGCTCGGCGCAGCGGCCAGTACGGCGATGACGTCGGGGGCCGCCGTGCGGAGTGCGCGGGGTCGAGAGCCGTCGACGCCGATCTTCCGTGAGAGCAGCAGGGTCTCGTCGTTCTTGTGCACCTGGCTATCTGCGTCGGCGGCGGTCCTTCCCGCCCAGTCCGGGCCGTCGTGCCACGCCACGGCGGCCGGCTCGTAGGCGAGCACCGCCCCGGCGAGCCAGGCTCGGTGGGCCCACTCCCAGTCTTCGCCGCCGTAGCCGAGGAAGTCCTCGTCGAAGCCACCCGTCTGGTCGAAGAACCAGCGGGTGCAGGAGAAGACGGCGCCGATGACGAACCGGTAGGAGCGGTCGTCGGCATCGAGCAGCCTGCGCGAATCACGGTAGGCGTCGGCGAGCCAGGCGGGTTCCTCGAGTTCGTGCTCGGGCCCGGCGGCCTCGATCGCAGCGTCTGTGTCGATGCCGGCGAAGTCCGCGTGCTTGCGGTGCCCCGCGACGACAGCCTCCGGGAGGAGGGACGGGAGCGCCGCCATCCGCGACACGTACTCGGGCTCCGGTGCGGTGTCGGCGTCGAGGAAGCACAGCACGTCGCCCGTCGCGGCGCGCGCGCCGAGGTTCCTCGCGGCACCGGCCCGGAAGCCGAGGTCTTCTTGGACGAGGAGGCGCACCCCCGGTGGCACACGTGGCGCCGCTCGCGACCCGTCATCGACGACGATGACCTCGAGCAGCTCGGCCGGATGCGTCTGCCGCGCGAGGGCGGCGAGGGTGCGGTCGAGCTCCGACTGCTGCTCGAAGTGCACGACGATGACCGAGACGCTTCGCGGTTCGGGGTTCCCGGCACGTGCATCAGCGCCAGCGCCAGCGCCACCGCCACCGTCATTGCTGGAGCCAGCGTCAGCGAGGGCGAGGTCCCAGCGGTTGCCGGGCACCGAGCGGCCGAACGGGGGCAGCTCGGATGCGCTTGCGCTCACAGCGCCGCCCACCAGCTGAGGTAGGCGCGGGCGATCTCCTCGATGCTCGGGGAGGTCGACGTGGTCTCGTCGAGCCACGTCGACTCGGGCTCGCGGAGCGCACCTCGCAGCGCCTCGGCGAGCTGGCCATCCCGGACGAGCAGCATGGTCTTCGGGCGGATGGTGTCCATCTCGCGGAAGTAGTCGGAGTCGACCGTGAGCGGCCTGCGGCCTGCGGACAGCCAGTCGGTGAGGGAGCCGGAGGCCGACACGTGCTGGTGCGCGATGATCGGCACGGCGACGGCCCGGCTGCGCGCGAGGCGATCCTCGGGGGAGAGGAACCCGGTGCTCGTGAACTCGACGCCCAGCTCGGCCGCGTACCTGCCGAGGTCGACGAGCTCCTGCTCGTGCCCGGCGGACGCGCATCCGAGGGCCACGACGCGCGGACGATCGGAGGCCGGGATGGTGGCGACGGCCTCGACGACCTCGAGGTGCCCCTTGCCCGGGTAGTAGAAGCCGAGCACGGCGATCTCGTCGCTCGGCTGCCAGTCGGCGGGGCGGGGCTGCGGTGGCTGCGCCGGGAGCGGCACGACGTGCACCTCCACGCGGCGGCCGAGGGCGAGCTCGAGGAGTCGCTGCTCGTGGGCGCTGTTGCAGACGGTGCCGGCCGCGGCCGCCACGACCCTGCGGTAGCAGTCGGTGCGACGGGGGAAGCCGCGTTCACCGTCGGAGGGCTGTGGGACGTCGTGGAGGGTGACGCTCACGGGTCCGCGCGCGGCGAGGCGCTCGAACCGCTCGGCGGCGCGTTCGGGGGTGCTGCCCCAGAGGCGGTCGGTGAAGTGGACGTGCGCGAGCTGCGAGGAGTCGAGCCCGTGCGCACTGCGGTATGTGACGGCGGAGTCGAGCTTCGCGACGGCTGTCGCGACGGCGCGCGCGTATTGGTCGACGCCGTGGGTCTCGTCGTCGCGGTGGAGGAGCAGGGGCGTGGTGCTCACGCGGCCCTCAGCGCTTCCAACGTCGCCCCGTGCCTGGCGAGCCCCGCCGCGACGGCGTCCGGGTGCTCCCGGTACCAGGCGAGGTGGGCATCGCGAATGCGGTCGGCCGGGATGGCCTTGCCTTCGACGGTCCACGACTCGGTCGCGACGTCCTCGAGCCCCCACGTGTCGATGACGGACTGCTCGCGGGGTGCGTGGATGGAGTTCAGGATCTCGCGGTCGAGGGTGATGGCCACCTCCGGGAGGCCGAGGCGATCGCGCACGCGGCTCGCGGTCTCGAGCCAGATGGGGTTGCCGGGGTGGTTGATCGTGCGCGCCTGCGCGAACGTGGGGTGCCGGAAGAGCTCGGAGACCGTCACGGTGCCGTGGTGCTCCTCGCGGGTGCGCAGCTGGGCGATCGACTCGGCGGCGACGGCCGCGACCGCGTTCCGCGAGGCGGACACGGGGAGCGCATCCACCCCCGCCGCCTCGGCCAGGATGCGGAGGTCGTGGTACGGCACGAGGGGTGGCACCAGCGAGGTGTCGGACGGTGGGCGGATGATCGCCTGGAAGGGGTAGAGGCCAGCGAACCGGATGACGGGGAACAGGGCCATGCGCGCGTCGCTCGGCAGCTGTGCTGCGAGCTGTCGAGTGCCGACGGGCAGCCCGCGGTAGTCGTCGCGCACGGGCTGGGAGACGAGGAAGCTCGCGCGGCCGAGCCAGGCTTCGAGGTACGGGAGGTCGGTGGCCTCGAGCTCGTGCACCGGCGGCGTGCGCACGAAGCGGACGTCGTCGCCGAGCGCGAGACGGAGCGATTCTGCTTGGCAGTTGCCGATGGCGAGCCCGACGGGGCGGTCGTCCTCGGAAACGGGGCCGTTCTCGGGTGCGAAGAACTCCGCGAGGTGCGCGAGGCGTGCGGTGGCGTGCGTCATCGAGGGGAGCGTTCTCCGAACCTGCCGAGGTGGGTGGGGGTGGGGGTGCGGCTCAGCCTAGCTCCCGGGCGACCTGCCGCAGCGTGGGGTTGAGTTCGGGGTGCACAAAGTGGTAGCCGGCCTCCGTGAGGCGCTCGGGCAGCACCCACCGGCTCTTCAGGATGAGCTCGGGCTCGGTGCGCAGCACGGCCATCGCGGGCTCGAGCATCCACCGCCAGGACGGCATGCCGAAGGGGGCCCGCACGGCGCGGCGGATGCCCGCCATGAGGGTGCGGTTGTCGCTCGGGTTCGGGCTGGACACGTTCACGACGCCGTCGAGCTCCGCTCGGTCGAGGAGGAAGCGGACGGCCCCGACGACATCGTCGACATGCACCCAGCTGAACTTCTGGCGGCCTCTCGTGCGGTACTGCGGGGCGCGTCCGTCGCCGCTCGGCGCGCTGCCGATGCCCCGGTAGCGACGGTGGTTCGGCGCCCAGCCGTCGATGTTGGGCCCGCCGAGGCCGATGCGGGCAAGCGTGAAGAGCTTGCTCGCGGCGGGGCCGTCGCCGAGCACGATCGCCATGCGGAGCGCGACCCGACGAGTGCCGGGCAGCTCGCCCTCGAAGAACGCGTGCTCCCAGCTGCGGGCGACGTCGACGGAGAAGCCCTGCCCTAGCTCGCCCGTCGACTCCGTGTTCGGCCGGTCGGTGGCATGGCGGTAGATGGTGGCCGTCGACGCGTTGAACCAGACGCGCGGAGGGGCGGCCGCGGTCTCGACGGCGACCCGCAGTGCGCTCGTCGTCTCGACCCGCGAGCGCAGGATCTCGTTCCTGTTGGCCTCGGTGTAGCGGCAGTTCACGGACTTGCCGGCGAGGTTGATGAGCACCTCGGCGCCGTCGATCGCCCGCTGGATCGCCGCGGGGTCGCCCCAGCGCACCGACTCGTGTCTGCCGATGCGCGTGATCTCCCAGCCGTCGCGCTCGAAATCGGCGGCGAGGGCTCGGCCCACGAACCCGCTTGCCCCGGCGATGACGACGCGGCGTCGGCTGGGGACGGGGGACTGCTCGGCGTGGTTCTTCGGTTCCATGTGGCCGAGTGTAGTACTTTCTGAACATGTTCAGTTCTGAGAGCGGCGAGATGATCGAACCGGGAGCGGCACCCACGAAGCGCGAGCGGACCCGCGCCCTCATCCGCGACATCGCACTCCGGTCCTTCCGCGAGCGCGGGTACGACGCCACGACGGTGCGGCGCATCGCCGACGAGGCCGGGGTGTCGGTCGGCACCACCAACTACCACTTCGCCACCAAGAACCACCTCGTGCAGGAGCTGTACCTCGACGTCCAGCTCGGGCACGCTGCCGCAGCCGAACCACAGCTCGACGGGGTGCGCGACCTCGTCGATCGCCTCGCCGTCGTCTACCGCACCGGACTCGAGCAGCTCGAGCCCTACCATTCGCACGCCCCGGAGTTCCTCGCGGCCTCGGTGTCGCCGCGCTCGCCCATCAACCCGCTCTCCGAGGAATCGGCGCCGGCGCTCGCGGTGATCCGGGGGCTCTTCGAGAGCGCCGTCGAGGGGGCGAAGTCGCCGCTTCCCGACGAGTTCAGGGCTGGCCTGCCGCAGGCGCTCGTGCTGAGCCACCTGCTGCTCGCGCTGCTCTGGGTCTACGACTCCTCGCCCGGGCGCGAGCGCACGGGCCGCATCCTGGACCGCGCGCTCAACCTGCTGCGGATGACGCTGCCACTCACGCGGATCCCCGTCGTGCGGGCCCCGCTGCGCGAGCTCCTCGCGCTGGCCTCCGATGTGAGGGCCTGATGGCCGGGGGAGAGGGTGCGGCGGAGCGTGGGATGAAGTGCGGGCTGGACCGCGAGATGGACCGCGCTGGCGTACCCGAGCCCGAGCCCGAGCCCGAGCCCGAGCCCGAGCCCGAGCCTGGCGTCGGGGCCGGCGTCGGGCTTGGCGTCGAGCCGCGGGCCGTGGGGTCGCTGTCCGTCTCCGAGGCGGTGCTCGGTGATGACTTCGCGCGACTCGACGCCCAGCTCCAGCGCTACTTCGGGCCGATCCCGGCCGGGCATGAGGGCCGCGGGCGAGGCGTCTACGCCTGGGCCGGTTCCCGCTACCGGCTGCTGCGCCCGGTGCTCGCCTGGCTCGCGTGGCGTCACGTCCTCTTCCCCGAGCGCGGCCGCGACGTGCCGTTCACCGTCGTCAACCGGCCGGATGGGCCCGAGTCACTCTCCGCGCGACGGGAGTTCGAGTTCTCCCACGTGACCCGCGTGATGGAGGACACCATGAGCGTCATCCGCAGCCCGGGAGCGCGGCCGCGCCTCGTCGACCGGCTCGGCAGGCGTCGCGGGCTCGAGGTCGAGCTCGAGCTGTCCGTCGAAGACGGCGGTCTGCGGATGCGATCGACGCGGCTCGCGCTCCGGCTCCGCGTGCCGCGCCTGCTGACGCGCTGGGTGTCCGGGGTGCGTGGGGTGCGCCGGGTTCGCGGCGTGCACGGCGTGCACGGGGCGGGCACCGTGTCACCCATCCGGCACCTGCGCATCCCGCTGCCGCGCATCGTCACGATGACGCTCGACGAGCGCGCGCATCCGGAGGGCGACGGGCGCCAGTGCGTCGACGTGCGCCTGCGGGCGCCGCTGCTCGGGGACGTGTTCCGCTACCTCGGCGAGTTCGACTACGGCATCGTGCCGGTGCTGGCCCCGGGGTCGGTGCCGCTGCCGGTGTCGGTCTCAGCCCCGGTGCCGAAACCGGAGCAGCTGTCGAGGTCGGGCGGCTCCGGAGGATTCCCGGGCACGGGCGCGTAGTCTCGCGCCGGAACGAGCCGCACAGGGACCGGCATCCCAAGACCCGCATCCCGAGACCAGCATTGCGAGGCCGCATGGACACGAGCACCGAGACGCCCGAGATTCCGGAGATCGCCATCGGCGGCCCGATCAGACGCACGATCGCCATCCTCGGCGCGGGCGGCGACCTGACGGAGCGATTGCTGCTGCCCGGCATCGCGAAGGTCGTCGACGCGAGCCCGGAGGTCGAGGTGCACCTCATCGGGGCGGCCCGCACGCCGCAGTCCCGCGACGAGTGGCGGGGCGTCGTCCGCCGCAGCCTCGAGGCCGCCAGCGTGTCCGCCGCGACCATCGATGGGCTCGTGGCGAGGTCCGAGTTCGTGGCGACCGACGCATCGTCGCCCGAGGAGCTGCGGGAGCTGCTCGATGCGTGCCCGACCGCGCCGCTGCTCTACATCGCCCTGCCGCCCGCCATGGGCAAGAAGGTCGCTGCGGCGCTTGCCGAGCTCGAGCTGCCGGGAGAGCTGCGGATCGCGATCGAGAAGCCCTTCGGAGAGAGCGAGGCCGACGCACGGGAACTCAACGAGGCCCTCGCCAAAGTCGTGCCCGACGAGCGACTGTGGCGCATCGACCACTTCCTGGGCACGCCGGCCGCCGTCGAGCTGATGCGCTCACGCGAGGTCGTCGACGCGAGCGGCGTCCCCCTCGTCGAGGCGAGCGAGGGCGGCCCCCTCGGGCGGGTCGAGATCGTCTTCGAGGAGGAGCTCGGCATCGAGGGACGCGGCGCCTTCTACGACGAGACCGGTGCGCTGCGCGACATGCTGCAGAGCCACCTCATGCTCATGCTCGCGCTCACGGCCATGGAACGGCCGGGCGACCAGGAGAGCGCGCGCGATGCGGCGCACCCCGGCGAGCCGGTCGGCACGCTCGACGACGCCATGATCGACGTGCTCCGCAACGTGAGCGTGTGGGACGACGAGCCGGTCTCTGCACGCCGGGCGCGCTACACGGCGGGCGAGGTCGGCGGCAAGCAGCTCCCGGCGTACGTCGACGAAGAGGACGTGGAACCCGAGCGCGGCACCGAGACGCTCGCGGAGATCACGCTGCGGGTCGAGACGCCGAGGTGGCGGGGCATCCCGTTCCTTCTGCGCTCCGGGAAGGCCATCGGGGCTGCGAGGCAGGAGATCGTCCTGACGCCCGCCGATCCGGGAGCGGAGCCGACGCGCATCCCGCTCGACGCCCCCGCCGACGACAACAGCGCTGACCCCTACGCGAGGGTGATCGCCGGCATGCTCGGCGGCAGCACGCTGCTCTCCGTGCGTGGGGATGTCGCCGAGGAGCTCTGGCGCATCGTGGGTCCCGTGCTCGACGCGTGGGACCGGGACGCGGGCGACCTGGGGGAGTACGAGGCTGGCTCGGCGGGGGAAGTCGGGAACGAGGACGAGGGCGAGGACGAGGGCGGCCGCTGAGCGGTTCACGCCCGAACCCGCCCCGCGCCAGGAAAGGACCTGCCCCGTGAGAGGAGGGAGGCGCGTGCTGCGTGCATGTCGAATCGGCATCGGGTCATGCAGATTCTGAAGCGCCACTGTCGGTGGTCGGCCATAGCCTCGAAGGAGGACTCACCACAGCGCGAGGCTCGCTCCAACGCATGAGGCTCGCTCTAACGCACGGGCCTCGCTCCAACGCGCGAGGCTCGCTCCAACGCACGAAGAAAGGCACGCAATGACGCTGGCACCACATTCGCTCATCGCCGGAAGCAGCGAACTCGGGGGCGGCGACGAGCTCGTTGCTCGTCGCGCCGCGGACGGGGCGGTGCTCGCGCCGACCTTCCGCAGCAACACGAGCGAGGAGCTCGAGGCCGCCATTCAGGCGGCGCACGAGGCGTTCGACGAGTACCGCTCGACGTCACCGGCTGATCGGGCGGCCTTCCTGGAGCGGATCGCGGCGGAGATCGAGGCCGACAAGGACGAGATCATCGCCCGCGCCCACGAGGAGACCGGGCTCCCGGTCGCGCGGCTGACCGGCGAGGTCGGGCGCACGACCGGGCAGCTGCGCCTCTTCGCCAAGGTCGTGGCGGAGGGCAGCTGGCATGGGGCCCGCGTCGACGAGGCGCTGCCGGACAGGGCGCCCCTCCCGCGCGCCGACATCCGCCAGCGGAAGATCCCGCTCGGCCCCGTCGCCGTCTTCGGCGCGAGCAACTTCCCGCTCGCGTTCTCGACGGCGGGCGGCGACACGGCCTCCGCGCTCGCGTCGGGCAGTCCCGTCGTGGTGAAGGCGCACAGCGGCCACCTGGGCACGGCGGCGCTCGTCGGCCACGCGATCGCGCGCGCCGTCGAGGCCTCCGGCCTGCCGAGCGGCGTCTTCTCGCAGCTGTACGGCTCCGGGCGGGTCATCGGGCAGGGCCTCGTGGCCGACCCGCGCATCAAGGCGGTGGGCTTCACCGGCTCACGTTCCGGCGGGCTCGCCCTCGTGCGCGTCGCCCAGCAGCGAGCGGAGCCGATCCCGGTCTACGCCGAGATGAGCAGCGTCAACCCCGTGTTCGTCCTGTCGGCGGCGCTCGCCGCCGACCCAGCGAAGGTCGCAGCCGACTACGTCGGCTCGCTCACGCTGGGCTCCGGCCAGTTCTGCACCAACCCCGGGGTCGTCCTCGTGCCGAGCGGTGAGTCAGGAGACGCCTTCCTCGCCGAGGTGGGCACTCGCATCGCCGCGGCGAACGGCCAGACCATGCTCACGTCCGGCATCGGCGACGCCTACCGTGAAGGGGTCGCCGAACGCGAGGCCTCCGGTGCGACGGTCGTCGCGCGTGGGCAGGCCGACACTGCGGCGAACGCCCCGGCGCCGATCGTGTTCAGCGATGCCGTCGAGGCCTTCGGCGAAGCGCTCGAGGGCGAGATCTTCGGCGCCGCCGGGCTTGTCCTGCGCTACGACGGCACCGAGCAGCTTCGCGAGTTCGCGGAGCAGCTCGAGGGGCAGCTGACGGCAACGGTCCTCGCGGCCGACGCTGACGCCGACGAGGCCCGAGCCCTCCTGCCCGTGCTCGAGCGCAAGGTCGGGCGCATCCTCTTCAACGGTTGGCCCACCGGCGTCGAGGTCGGCTACTCGATGGTGCACGGCGGGCCGTACCCGGCGACGTCGGATGCGCGCTCGACGTCGGTCGGGGCGCTCGCCATCGAACGGTTCCTGCGCCCCGTCGCCTACCAGGACGTGCCAGACGCTCTCCTGCCCGAGGCGCTGCGCGACGCCAATGAGTGGGGCGTTCCTCGCATGGTCGAGGGGCGCATTCAGCTGCCCGCCAAGTACTGAGCCACCGCCAGTCGTGCTGAGTCGCCGCTGGTGGCGCTGAGTCGACACCGGTGGCGCTGAGTCGACACCGGGGTTGGGTGTCGCCACCGGTAGCCCGACGGCGCCACCGGTTCCGCCCCCCCCCGTCGAAAGCCCGTGACACGAGGAAGACCTCACCCGAACCGGGGTGAGGTCTTCCTCGTGTGGTCAGGTGCGCTGAGCAGTCAACCGGCGCGCTCAGCGCTGCACTGGCCTGCTCAGAGCTTCACTGGGGTGCTCAGAGCTTCACGGGGGTGAGCAGGGTGCCGTTCTCGAGCCAGGACGAGAGGTTGTCGAGGACGAGCTGCCGCATGTCCGCTCGGGTCTCGACGGTCCCGCTGCCGAGGTGGGGGAGCAGGACGACGTTGTCGAGGTCGAGGAGCTCCTCTGGCACGTTCGGCTCGTCCGCGAACACGTCGAGGCCGGCGCCGCGGATCGTGCCGGCCGTCAGGGCGGCCACGAGCGCGTCCTCGTCGACGACGGAGCCACGGGCGATGTTCACGAGCACCCCGTCCGGGCCGAGCGCCTCGAGGACCTCTGCGGAGATGAGCTTCTGCGAGTCCGGCCCTCCCGCCGCGGCCACGACCAGGGCGTCGCTGCGGCGTGCGAGCTCGACGAGCGAGTCGACGTACGGGAACGGGGAGCCCGGGATCTCGCGGCGGTTGTGGTAGCTGATGCGGCAGTCGAAGCCCTGCAGACGCTGCGCGATGGCGGAGCCGATCCGCCCGAGGCCGACGATGCCGACTCTGGTTCCCGTGAATCTGGTCGTGAGCGGGAAGTTGCCCGAGGCCCAGGAGCCGGCTCGCACGTAGCGGTCGGAGGCGCTGATGCCCCGGTACACGTCGAGCAGGAGCGAGAGGGCGGTGTCGGCGACGCAGTCGTTCAGGACATCGGGGGTGTTGCTGAGCGCGATGCCGCGCTCGCGGGCTTCGACGGTGTCGGTCGTGTCGTAGCCGACCCCGAAGTTCACGATCGCCTCGAGGGCGGGGAGGCGGTCCATGAGCGCTGCGGACACGCCGAAGCGTCCGCCCGTGACGACGACGCGCACCTGCGTGAGCTCCTGCTCGCGCTCCGGTGTCAGCTCGTCGGCGACGGCCGAGATGCGTGGAGCGTCGAACTCGGCGATGAGCTCCTTCTCCAGCTGCGGCATGAGCGGTCCGACGCGCAGCACGGTGGCCGCAGTGCCGGGCGAGGGGGACACGGGCGTGGTGTCCGGCGAGCCGTTGGGAGCGGTGGCTGGGGTCGACGCGAGAGGGGTTTCCATGTCTGGATCGTAGGACGCACGACCGATGCTGGTCCAAGATGCACTTTGCATAGATTGATTCCCTCGGAGCATTGATGCGTGTGTTGCCAGTAATCGCAAGGGAACGCGGGTCGCTAGTGTTGAGCCCGGCCCCGCGCCTCCCGCCGTCCCCCGCGGCTCCCTCGCTCAGCTCTGTTGACGCCGCCGAATCGGCGGACACAAGCTGAAGGCGTCTCAACGAGGAGAACCACTGACTCAGGGCAAGGCTCTCGAGTTCACAACACCGGAGGAACAACGATGTCTTCTTCACACGAACCGTCCCCGACCATCGGGCGATCCCCAGCTCACCGCCCGTCACGCGCGCGCCGTCCCATCGCATCCGTCACCAAGGCCGTCGCCGTCGGGGCCGCCGCGCTGCTGCTCACGAGCTGCGCCGTCGCCAACTCGGACGGCGCCGCGGGCGGCACCGGCGGCGGAGCGGCCGGTGCGCTCCGGGTCGTCCTTCAGCAGGAGCCGCCGACGCTCGAGCCCTGCGAGGCGAACCTCACCTCGACGGGCGTCGTCGTGCGCTCGAACATCACGGAGCCGCTCATCGAGCGCAACCCCACGACGGGCGACCTCGACCCGCTGCTCGCGACCGAATGGGAGCAGACGAGCGACACCGAGTGGACCTTCACGCTGCGTGACGACGTCGCCTTCCAGGACGGCACCCCCTTCGACGCCGAGGCTGCGGCCTTCTCGATCGACCGCGCCGTGAACAGCGACCTCGGCTGCAACGTCGAGGGCTACGTCTTCGGCGAGACCGACCTCGAGGTGAACGCGGTCGACGCGACGACGCTCACCGTCACGACGCCCGAGGCCGACCCCATCCTCCCTCTGAAGCTGTCCTTCATCGAGATCGTCCCGACCACGACGAGCACTACCGACAAGGTCCGCGAGCCCATCGGCACCGGCCCGTACCAGATCGGGCAGTGGGACGTGGGAACGAAGCTCACGCTGAACGCCTACGACGGCTACTGGGGCGACGCCCCCGCCTACCCGCAGGTCGACTACCAGTGGCGCGGCGAGGGCACGGTCCGTGCCGCCATGATCACGGGCGGCGAGGCCGACATCGCGATGGGCCTCAGCCCGGATGACGGCATCGGCGAGAACGGCGTCAGCTACCCGAACAACGAGACGATCGCGCTCCGCTTCTCGGGCGACATCGCGCCGCTGGATGACATCCGCGTCCGTCAGGCGATCAACTTCGCCGTCGACAAGGAGGGCATCATCTCCTCCCTCTACCCGAACGGCGACGTCGTCGCCTCGCAGCTGATCCCCGAAGGTGTCGTCGGACACAACGACTCGCTCGAGCCGTGGGCGTTCGACCTCGACAAGGCGAAGGCGCTCGTCGCCGAGGCCAAGGCCGACGGCGTGCCCGTGGACACGAAGATCACCCTCGTGACGCGGACCGCGCAGTTCCCGAAGGTCAACGAGCTCTCGCAGGTCCTGCAGGAGCAGCTCACCCAGGCGGGCCTGAACGTCGAGCTCCGCATGGTCGACACGACGCAGCACCTGCAGTACCAGCTGCGCCCGTTCGTCACGAACGAGGGCCCCATCGCGCTGCTCGTGCAGCACGGCAACCAGGCCGGTGACGCCCAGTTCACGGTCGACCAGTACATGAGCTCCACGGGAGCCCAGTCGACGTTCGGCACCCCCGAGTTCGACCAGAAGCTCGACGCTGCGGCGAAGACCTCCGGCGACGAGCGACAGACGGCGTACGAGCAGATCTTCGCCGACCAGAACGAGGAGATCGTGCAGTTCGCGCACATCGCGCACCAGACGGGCCTGCTCGGCATCGCGTCTGGCATCACCTACGAGCCGAACTCGGCGAGCGGCGACGAGCTGCGCATCGCCGAGGTGAAGCCAGCGGCCTGACGGCCGCCCGCCACCCCGGAGAAAGCAGCCGCTCATGTGGACCTATCTCAGAACCAGAATCGTCTCCAGCCTGCTGCCGCTCGTGGCCGTCGTCCTCGGCGTGTTCATCCTGGCTCGCCTCACCGGAAACCCGGCGAGCCTGTACCTGCCGCTCAACGCGACGGAGCAGATGAAAGAGGACTTCGCGGTCCGCAACGGGCTCGACCAGCCGCTGTGGATGCAGATCGTCAACTACTTCTCCGGGGTGCTGCGCTTCGACTTCGGCGAGTCCCTCCGAACGGGAGAGCCCGCAGCAGCCATGGTGCTGCGGGCCTTCCCGGCCACGCTGCAGCTGGCCGGCGTCACGATGCTCCTCACCGTGGTCCTCGCCGTCATCATCGGCAGCTGGGCGGCGCTCAAGCCCAACGGCGTCGCCGACCGCATCGCGAGCTTCTTCTCGATGGCCGCCGCCAGCGTTCCGGACTTCTGGCTGGCCATCATGGGCATCTGGATCTTCGCGATCACGCTCGGCTGGCTGCCCACCTCGGGCGTCGACAGCGGCGGGCTCTCCTGGATCCTCCCCATAGCGACGCTCATGCTTAGGCCCGTCGGTGTGCTCACGCAGATCGTCCGCGGCTCCATGGTGAGCGTGCTCGGGCAGCCGTTCATCAAGGTGGCCCGCAGCAAGGGCGCAGGCCAGCTCCGGGTCGTGTTCAAGCACGCGCTGCGCAACGCGGCGGCCCCAGCTCTGACGGTGGCGGGTGACCTCACGGTCGGCCTCATCAACGGCGCGGTCGTCGTCGAGACGATCTTCGGCTGGCCCGGCATCGGGAAGCTCATGATCGACTCGATCCTGCAACGCGACTTCGCCGTGCTGCAGGCCGCCGTGCTCATCACGGCCCTGTCGATCTTCATCCTCAACATCCTCATCGACCTCGGCTACGCGCTCCTCGACCCGCGGGTCAGGCCCGCCGCTAAGCAGTCGCGCATCCGCCCGACGAACAAGGACGACAAGCGGGACGCGGCCGGAGCTGCCGCTCGCACCTCCGGCAGCAACGCAGAGAAGGGCAAGGCGCATGTCTGACCCCCAGAACCCACCGATCTCGGGCGGCCCGAGCACGGGAGCCGCCCCGCAGCAGCCCCCCGCGACGACCAACGTGCTCCTGCAGAAGGAGAAGCGCGAGCGGAACGTCGCCGAGCGGCCCTCCATGTTCACGCTGCTGCTCAAGGACAAGGTCGCGACGGTCGCGGCCGCCGTCCTCGCCGTCGTGGCCGTCGTGGCGGTCTTCGGCCCGCTCATGGTGGGCGAGCTCGCGTCGAAGCAGGACCTCACGGCGATCAACCTGGCCCCCTTCAGCCTCGACAACGGCTGGGCATTCATCCTCGGCAGCGACTCGCTCGGCCGCAGCATGCTGGCGCGCCTCGTCATCGCGACGGGGACGACGCTCGGCGTCGCGGTGCCCGCCGTGCTCGTGGCGCTCATCATCGGCTCCATCTGGGGTGTCTGGGCCGGCTACTTCCGGGGCTGGCGCGAGTCGGTGTCGATGCGCATCGCCGACATCATCATGAGCTTCCCGTCGCTGCTGCTCGCCGTCGTCATCCTGTACGTCTTCAACCCGAGCCTCGCGAACATCGTGGCGGTGCTCGCGCTGACCCGCATCCCGATCTACCTGCGTACCGCGCGGGCCGAGGCCGCTGAACTGCGTTCGCGCATGTTCGTGGATGCGGCGACCAACTTCGGGACCAAGCCGCGGAGCATCATCTTCCGCCACATCGTGCCGAACGTCGTGCCGACCCTCGTCACGCTCGCGACGCTCGAGTTCTGCTACGTCATGCTCGCGGAGTCGTCGCTGAGCTTCCTCGGCATCGGCGTGCAATCGCCAGACGTCAGCTGGGGCCTCATGGTGGCGCAGGGACGCCAGTACCTGCAGCAGGCGTGGTGGCTCTCGGTGCTTCCCGGCCTCGCGATCGTCATCACGGCCGTCGCCGCGAACGTGCTGGCCTCCTGGCTGCGCATCGCGACCGACCCGAACCAGAAGTGGCGCCTCATGCAGAAGGCCACCAAGGTGAAGCTCCGCCCGGCGCTCCCCACGCGCGAGCCCGCCGGCGAGGTGTGAACCTCATCCAGGATCTGCAGTCTGAGCCTGCGGTTGGCGCCGCAGTCACCCACTCGGCCGGAGTCGCACGATGACTCCGGCCGAGTGGGTTGCGCTCGTCGTCATCTTCCTCGCCGCCTCCTGCCTGCAGGCCGGCATCGGCTTCGGGATGGGGATGCTCGCGGCCCCGTTCATCGCGCTCATCGACCCGGCCCTCCTGCCGGCGACCGTCATCATCATGTCGATCCTCCTCACCTCGATCGTGACGGTCGCCGAGAAGGACTCGCTCGACCTGCGGGGCGCGGGCTGGGCCCTCGTCGGCCGCGTTCCCGGCAGCGTCGCGGGGGCGCTGCTCGTCACGGTCATGGCACCCGCCGTGCTCTCGTGGGTCGTGGTCGCGACCGTCGTCACCGGCGTCGTGTTCTCGCTGCGCGGGTGGGCCCCGAAGGTCACCAGGTGGTCGCAGATCGTGGCGGGTGCCGCATCCGGCGTCATGGGCACCACCACCTCCATCGGCGGGGCGCCCATGGCCATCATCTGGCAGGGCTCGGACTCTGCTCGTCTGCGCGGCACGCTGTCGGCGTTCCTGCTCGTCGGGTCGATCATCTCGTTCGGCCTGCTGCTCGCCTTCGGTGCGGTCGCCCCGCAGACGTGGCTCGTCGTCCTGTGGATGATCCCCGTCGTCCTGCTCGGCTTCGTCGCGAGCAGGTTCATCACCCCGCATCTCGACAAGACGCGCACGAAGCGGCTCGCGCTCGGCGCGTCCCTCCTCGGCTGCGTGCTCCTCGTGGCGACGCAGCTCGTGCAGTTGCTCGCCTGAGCGCTCGCGCTCGCGCCTGTGCCGGTGTCTGCTCCCTTGCAGCGCAGACCTGGGGTTCGCGCATTCCGCCGGGCAGCCGTTGACGTCGAACCCCCAGGTCTGGAGTGGTGCCGGGCATGCTGTGCAGACTCTGCCGGGCATGCTGTGCAGACCTTGGAGTAGCGCACCTGCTGGGCCGGGCGTGGGTGATGAAGTCCCAGGTCTGTCGGGGCGCGGGGGTGTGCTGTGCAGACATTGAGTTGCGCACGCGTTGGGCCGGGCGCGCTATGCAGACCTTGGAGTAGCGCACCTGTTGGGCCGGGCGTGGGTGCTGACGTCCCAGGTTTGTGGGGGTCGCGGGGGCGCGCCGTGCAGACCGTGGGGTTGCGCACGCGTTGGGCCGGGCGCGCTATGCAGACCTGGGGGTTGCGGACGTGTTGGGCTGCGCGTGGGTGCTGACGTCCCAGGTTTGTGGGGGTCGCGGGGGCGCGCCGTGCAGACCGTGGGGTTGCGCACGCGTCGGGCCGGGCGCGCTATGCAGACCTGGGGGTTGCGGACGTGTTGGGCTGCGCGTGGGTGCTGAAGTTCCAGGTTTGTGGGGGCGCGGGGCGTGCTGTGCAGACCTGGGGGTTGCGCACGTGTTGGGCCGGGCGTGGGTGCTGACGTCCCAGGTTTGTGGGGACGCGGGGCGTGTTGTGCAGACCTGGGGGTTGCGGACGTGTTGGGCTGCGCGTGGGTGCTGAAGTTCCAGGTTTGTGGGGACGCGGGGCGTGCTGTGCAGACCTGGGGGTTGCGCACCTGCTGGGCCGGGCGTGGGTGCTGACGTCCCAGGTCTGTGGGGGCGCGGGGGTGTGCTGTGCAGACATTGGGGTTGCGCACGCGTTGGGCCGGGCGTGCTGTGCAGACGTGGGGGTTGCGCACGTGTTGGGCTGCGCGTGGGCGCTGACGTCCCAGGTTTGTGGGGACGCGGGGGCGTGCTGTGCAGACCTGGGGGTTGCGCACGTGTTGGGCTGGGGGTGGGTGCTGAATCCACAGGTCTGGGCGAGCAGGCGGACGCGCACGCACCGCAGCATCCGCGACACCATCTCCCCGTGAGCCTGCGGCAGGGGAGGGGCAGTGGCAGGGGTCAGGGAATGGGGCTAGCGGATGACGCGCTCCAGGGGCAGGCCGGCCGCGCGCAGGTCGATGTTGCGCGCGATGTCGGCGGCCCGCAGCTCGAAGACCTGGCGGGCGTGGCCGGAGTGGTGAGGCGTGAGCACAGTGTTGGCGAGGGGCGAGAAGCGCTCGACCGACGCGGGAGCGTGGCCGTCCGCATCCGGAGCTCCCCACCACACGTCGATGCCGGCGCCGGCGATGCGTCCCTCGGCGAGCGCGTCGAAGAGGGCGTCTTCGTCGACGACCCCGCCGCGCGCGACGTTGATGAGCACCAGCTCGGGCTTCGCGGCGGCGAGCTCGGCGGCGCCGATCGTGCCGCGCGTGCGCTCCGAGAGGGGGATGGAGACGACGAGCACGTCGGACGCCGCCACGAAGTCGAGCAGCCGGTCTGGCCCGAAGACCTCCGCGAGGTCGATCCCGTCGGGGCGGCGAGCATCCGGCCGCTGCCGGAGCGCGATGAGGCGCATGCCGAGGGCCTGCGCGAGGCGACCCACCTCGGTGCCGATCTCGCCGACCCCGAGGAGCCCGAGGGTGGTTCCGCGCAGCATCGGGTGGAAGGGGACGCTCGCGTCGTTGCCGATGGTGCGCCACTCGCCCGCGCGCATCTGCGCATCCGCCTGCAGGGCTCGCCGGCGCAGCATGAGCGCCGTCATGACGACGTGCTCGGCGATGGCCGCGCCGTGATGGCCGGTGTTGCAGATGGTCACCCCCGGTGGCAGGGCGTCGACGCTCACGCGGTCGGCCCCCGCGCCGGTGACGTGGAGGAGCGCGTCGGGTCGGAGCGACGACGCCTGCTGGGCGGTGAGCACGGAGGCGATGACGATGTCGGCCCCGCGGAGCGCGCTTTCCAGCTCCGCGGGGCCGAGCTCGGCCGCGAAGCTCCATTCGTGCTCCCGCTCGGTGCGGGCGAGGAGCTCCGCGAAGCGGGCGATGATCGGGTCGGTCACGAGGATGCGCATGGCGGTCTCCGGCTCTCTCGAAGGGGCGGCGGGGCTCGCGGCTACCAGCGTGGGCTGGCGACGGTGTAGTCGGGCTGGAAGCGCTGCATGTAGCCGGTGTCGTCGCGCTGCGTGATGCCGCTCGCCAGGAACTGCTCGTGCAGCTTCGCGAGGCCGTCCTCGTCGAGCTCGACGCCGAGGCCGGGGCCTGTCGGCACCCGGACGGCGCCGTTCACGAACGAGAGGTCGTGCGTGACGACGTCCTCGTCTGTCTGCTTCCACGGCCAGTGGGTGTCGCACGCGTAGCTGAGCGATGGGGTCGCGGAGGCGAGGTGCACCATGGCGGCGAGGCTGATGCCCAGGTGCGAGTTGGAGTGCATGGACAGGCCCCAGTCGAGCGACTCGGCGAGCCCGCCGAGGGTGCGCGAGCGGGTGAGCCCACCCCAGAAGTGGTGGTCGGAGAGCACGATGTCGATGGAGCCCTGCTCGACGGCGGGCTTCACGTCGGCGAAGCTCACGACGCACATGTTGGTGGCGAGCGGCAGCGTCGTGCCGCGGCGCACCTCGGCCATGCCGGCGAGGCCCGGGGTCGGGTCCTCGAGGTACTCGAGCGAAGATTCGAGGGCCTTGGCGACGCGCAGAGAAGTGTCGACGCTCCAGGCGGCGTTCGGGTCGAGTCGGAGCCCGAGGTCTGGGAAGGCGTCGGCGAGGGCGAGGATCGCGGCGATCTCCTGGTCGGGTTCGAAGACGCCGCCCTTGAGCTTGAGGGCCGTGAAGCCGTAGCCGTCCACCAGCTGGCGTGCCTGCTCGACGATGCCCTCGGGGGTGAGGGCTTCGCCGAACTCGTCGTCGCCAGCGCCGGGATGGCCGGCCCACTTGGAGGACCCACTCGGAGCAGGGGGATGGCCGGCCCACTTGTAAAACAAGTAGCCGCTGAAGGCGACCTCCGGCCGGAGGGCGCCCCCGAGGAGCGAGCTGACTGGCACTCCGAGGATCTTGCCCTGCAGGTCGAGGGCGGCGACGTCGAAGGGGGAGAGGACGCGGTCGGCGGTGCTCGACCCGGTCACCATGCCGCTCATGCCGTGCCCGCCCTGCGAGGTGTCGGCGATGAGGGCCGCGGCCACCTGGAAACGCAGCCGGTTGGTGTCGAACACGTTCACGCCGACGACGGCATCCGCGGCGAGGGAGAGGCGGTGCAGGTGGGGTGCATCCCCGTAGGTCTCGCCGAGCCCCGTGAGCCCGGCTCGTGTCCGGACCTGCACGATCGCGCGCAGCGCGTACGGCTCGTGGACGCCGACCGTGTTCAGCAGCGGCGGGTCCTTGAAGGCGACCGGCGTGATCGTGACGCTCGCGATCTCGTTCCCGGGGCTCCGGTCGAAGGGCTGTGGGAGCCCGGTCTCTGCTGCTGAAGCGGCTGCGGTCTGCGTGGTTGTGCTCGACGCGGTCATGTCGTCTCCCTCGGTTCGTCGTTGAACGTCGCGGTCGGTGGTCAGATGGGCGCACCCGATTGTGCCTGACGGGCACAATCGGGTGCCCTCAGCTCAGCGTCAGGCGACGGTGGCTGCGACGCGGTCCTGCTCCGTGGGGGAGTCGGCGCGCTTCGCGAGGAGTGCCCTCGTGTCGTCGATGAGTCGCTTCAGCTCGGTGACGTGCTCCGGCTTGGCGTCGATGAGGGGGGCGCGCACGTGGCCGGCGTCGATGCCCGACAGCTTGGTGGCTTCCTTGACGAGCGAGACGGCGTACCCGGGAACCGAGTTCCGGAGGCGGACGAGCGGGTGGTAGAAGCTGCGGTTGAGCTCGGCGAGGCGTTCCTTGTCGCCCGACTCGACCGCGTCGTAGAACGCGAGGGCGATGTCGGGGGCGAACGCGAAGGACGCGGAGGAGTACAGGGGCACGCCGATGGCCTTGTAGGCCTCCTGCGCGATCTCGGCCGTGGGGAGGCCGTTGAAGAAGAGGAAGTCCTCGCCGCGCGACTGGGCGTCGTCGGTGACGGAGCGCACGATGCGCGACATGAGGTCGATGTCGCCGACGCCGTCCTTGAGGCCGATGACGTTCGAGATGCGCGAGACGGTGACGGCGCTGTGCTCGTCGAAGCGGGCGGTGCTGCGGTGGTAGACGATGACGGGGAGCGTCGTGGCCCCGGCGACCTCCTCGACGTAGGCGACGAGCCCCTCGCTCGGGCCTGCGACGAGGTAGGGCGGGAGGAGGAGGATGCCGTCGGCGCCGACGGCTTCCGCACTGCGCACCTGCGCCTTGGCGTCGGCGACCGTGCCGCCGGCTCCCGCGAAGACGGGGGTCGCCTTCTTGGTGGTCTTCACGGCGGTGTCGACGACGGTCGTGTACTCGTCGAGGCTCAAGGCGTGGAATTCGCCGGTGCCGCAGGCGATGAAGATGCCGCCGGGCTCATGGGCGAGGCCCTGCTCGAGGTGCTGCGCGAGGGCTGCGACATCGACGGCATCGTCAGCCGTGAAGGGGGTGACCGGGAAGAAGAGGATTCTGTCGAGCACGTCGATCTCCTTAGTTGCGTGTCTCCGCGGTGCGTCGTTGCACGGTGCGGCTGTTCCGAGTTGTTTGCCCGGCTATCTGCGACGCTATGGTCTTATGGATGCGCAAACAAACTAAAGTGTGGATGAATCAATGTTGGGAGTGAATTGATGTTTACCCTGGTCCAGCTTGAGTGCTTCGTCGCCGTCGCCGAGGAACTGCACTTCGGGGCGGCCGCCGAGCGGCTCCGGATGACGCAGCCGCCCATCAGTCGTCAGATCCAGCAGCTCGAGCGCGAGCTCGACACGCAGCTGTTCGTGCGCACGAGCCGCCGGGTCGCGCTCACGGAGGCGGGGCGCACGCTGCTGCCGAGTGCTCGCAAGCTCATCGACCTCTCGGCGAAGGCTGCCGCCGACGTTCGCGCGGTCGGCGAGGGGGCGACGGGCACGCTCACGGTGGGCTACACGGCGGTCGCCGCGCACAGCGTGCTTCCCAAGCTGCTTCGGGCGGCGGCCGAGGAGCTGCCGGGCCTCCAGCTCATCCTGCAGGAGTCGGTGACGGTCGACCAGATGGATGAGCTCGAGCGCGGGACGGTCGACATCGGCCTGCTGCGTCCCATGCGCGACCGGCCTGGCGTGCAGTCGACGACGGTGCTGACGGAGCGTCTGGTCCTCGCCCTCCCGAAGGGTTCGAGGCTCGCGGAGTTCAGTGGACCGATCTTCCTGAGCGACCTCAACGACGAGGCGCTGCTCATGTACTCGCCGGGCGGTGCGCGCTACTTCCACGACCTGCTGCTCAGCATGTTCGTCGCCTCCTCGAGTCACCCGCGCATCGTGCAGTACGCGGGCCAGGTTCCCGCGCTGCTCGCCCTCGTGAACGCCGGCATCGGCGTGGCCCTCATCCCGGAGTCGGCGACGCAGCTCGCCCCGGATGGGGTCATCTGCCGGCCGGTCGCCGACGGTGACCGCTCCGAGCCCTACAACCGCGTGCATCTCGATATCGCATGGCGCGAGGATTCCGAGAACCCCCTCGTGAAGGCGGTCGTCGAGCTCATGCAGCGCCACGCGTGAGCCGCCGGGGCCAGGGTCGGGCTTTCGCGATCAATGCCGAAGGCGCATCCGATCATGCCGAATTCGCCCTCGATCGAATGGATGCTGCTCTTTAGAGTGGCAATACGGCACCGTGGCCAACGCCACGCGTGACCAGTCAGCGCGGCGATGGAGGCGGAGCTATGAACCAGGTGACGGTCGAGAAGTGGGACGTGATTCCCGTGGCGGGCCACGACAGCATGCTGCTGAATCTCAGCGGAGCCCACGCGCCCCTCTTCACACGCAACCTCGTGAAGCTCACGGACAGTGACGGGCGCGTCGGCATCGGCGAGGTGCCGGGCGGTGAGAGCATCCGCTCCACGCTCGTGGCCTCCGCGGAGCTCATCGTCGGCAGGCCGGTCGCCGACTACCGGGCGATCCTCCGCAGCATCAACGAGGAATTCGCCTGGCAGGACAGCGCGGGACGCGGCGCGCAGACGTTCGACCTCCGCACCACCGTGCACGTCGTCACCGCCTGGGAGTGCGCGCTGCTCGACCTCCTCGGCCAGCAGCTCGGCCTGCCCGTCTCGTCCCTCCTGGGCGAGGGCAGGCAGCGCGAGACGGTCGACGTGCTCGGCTACCTCTTCTTCGTCGGCGACCCCGACGCCACTGGCCTCGACTACCTGCGCGGCGACGACGACAGCGACGTCTGGGGTCGGGTGCGGCGCGAGACGGCGCTCGACAGCGACGGGGTCGTCCGACTCGCGACGGCGGCGCAGGAGCGCTACGGGTTCCGCGACTTCAAGCTGAAGGGCGGCGTGCTGGAGCCATCCGTCGAGGCTGGGGTCGTCACCGACCTCGCCGCCGCGTTCCCGGATGCCCGCATCACGCTCGACCCGAACGGTTCCTGGCCGCTCGCGGAAGCCCTGCGCCTCGGCCCGGACCTCAAGCGAGTCCTCGCCTACGCCGAGGATCCGGTCGGCGCCGAGAGCGGCTACTCGGGCCGTGAGGTCATGGCCGAGTTCCGCCGTGCGACGGGCATGCGGACCGCCACGAACATGATCGCGACCGACTGGCGCGAGCTCGGCCACGCCATCCGCTCGCAGGCCGTCGACATCCCGCTCGCCGACCCGCATTTCTGGACCATGAGCGGCTCCGTGCGCGTCGCGCAGCTCTGCGACGAGCTCGGCCTCACCTGGGGCTCCCACTCCAACAACCACTTCGACGTGAGCCTCGCCATGTTCACGCACGTCGCGGCCGCCGCGCCGGGAACGCCGACGGCCATCGACACGCATTGGATCTGGCAGGACGGGGAGGAGCTCACGACGGCCGCCCCGAAGATCGAGGACGGCGTCATCCGCGTGCCGACGGCCCCCGGCCTCGGGGTCACGCTCGACGACGACGCCGTCCGCCGCGCGCACGAGCTCTACCTGGGTCTCGAGAACTCGGCGCGCGACGACGCGTTCGCGATGAAGACCTTCATGCCCGAGTGGGCATTCCACCCGAAGCGGCCGGCGCTCGTCCGCGCCTAGCGGGCGACGCACGAGCTCCCAGAGCAACCAATCCAACACGACGAGGTGTGAGAATGGACCAGCGAATGACGCAGCAGCAGCTCCAGGCCGAAGAACTGGCCGAGGCGGCGGGGCGAGCCGAGGCTCCCCAGCCCGATCTGGTGGCGAACGACGACAAGGCCGGGAGGCCCATGCTCCTCTCCGTGCGCGACCTCTGCATCTCCTACGGCATCGGCGGCCGAGCCGTCGACGCGGTGCGGGGTGTCTCCTTCGAGCTGTACGCGGGGGAGGTCCTCGCGGTCGTGGGGGAGTCGGGCTCCGGCAAGAGCACCGTCGCGCACGCGCTCATCAACCTGCTCGCCCCCAACGCGACCGTGACGTCGGGCGAGATCAAGTTCGACGGTGAGCCCATCCAGGGGTTCAGCGACGCGCAGTGGCGCGGCATCCGCGGTCGCCGCATCGGGCTCGTCCCGCAGGACCCGGCCCTGTCGCTCAACCCGACGACGAAGGTCGGCGCGCAGGTCGCGGAGCCGCTGCTCATCCACGGACTCGCGAGCCGGAAGGACGCCCACGCCGAGGCGGTGCGCCTGCTCGACATGGCGGGGCTCACCGAGCCCGCCGCTCGCGCGCAGCAGTACCCGCACGAGTTCTCCGGCGGCATGAAGCAACGCGCGCTCATCGCGACGGCGCTCGCAGGTCAGCCCGAGATGGTCATTGCCGATGAGCCAACGAGTGCGCTCGACGTGACGGTGCAGAAGCAGATCCTCGACCACATCGACTCTCTTGTGCAGGAGCTGGGCACCGCGGTGCTCATGATCACGCACGACCTCGGGGTCGCCGCCGACCGCGCCGACCGCATCATCGTCATGCGCAAGGGGGAGATCGTCGAGACGGGCACCGCCGACGACGTCATGCTCCGACCGCAGCACGACTACACGAAGAAGCTCCTGCGCGCGGCGCCCAGCCTCCACAGCCACGAGGCGCGCACCGTGCTCGTGACGGACAAGGCGACGGGCAGGGCCGCAGGCGCGGTGACGGGAGCGGCCGCGGGGGCGAAGAGCGGGCAGGCAACGGATGCGCGTGCCGGCGTTCCCGACATCAGCTCGCCGCTCCTGCGGGTCGAGAACCTCACGAAGGAGTTCGCCCTGCCTGGTGGGCGCGGCGGCAAGAAGACCCTGACGGCCGTCGACAACATGAGCTTCGACCTGCACCGCGGCGAGACGCTCGCGGTGGTCGGGGAGTCCGGGTCGGGCAAGAGCACGACCGCGCGGCTCGTGCTGCGCCTCGAGAAGCCCACCTCCGGCCGAATCGTCTTCGACGACCAGGACATCACCGACCTCGAGGGGGAGCGCCTGCGTGCGCTCCGCCGCAGGTTCCAGATGGTCTACCAGAGCCCGTACGCCTCCCTCAACCCGCGCTTCTCGATCGAGCAGCTCATCGCGGAACCGCTTGTCTCGTTCAAGCTCGGCGACTCGAAGTCGCGCGCGAAGCGGGTGCGAGAGCTCCTCGACCAGGTCGCGCTGCCGCAGCTCTTCCTCAACCGCGGGCCCGACGAGCTCTCCGGCGGTCAGCGCCAGCGCGTGGCGATCGCGCGGGCGCTCGCCCTCGAGCCGGAGTTCATCGTCCTCGACGAGGCCGTCTCGGCGCTCGACGTCTCGGTGCAGGCGCAGATCCTCGACCTGCTCACCGAGCTCCAGCAGGAGAACGACCTCACCTACCTGTTCATCACGCACGACCTCGCGGTCGTCGCGCAGATCTCCGACCGGGTCGCGGTCATGAAGAACGGGGTGCTCGTCGAGCTCGGGAAGACCGGGGACATCCTCATGAAGCCGCAGGAGCCGTACACCCGCAAGCTCATCGACGCCATCCCCGGGCACGGGAGCTCGCACGCCGCGTAGGCTCGGCGCCCATGGGCGACGACGGAGATGAGGCAGACGCGGGCCGCGGAGGCTGTGGCGCTGAGCAGCCTGATGCCGCTGCACAGGGCGGCGATGCTGCGCAGGAGGGCAACGCTGGGCAGGACGGCGACCCTGCGCGGGGCGACGATGCTGCGCAGGACGACGAGCGGTGGCTGGTCGTCAAGGGTCGACGCTGGCGGCGCACCGACCCGGCGCTGCCTGTGGACATGGTGGAGCGCCTGAAGTCGCATCTCGGGCGCGGCCGTTCCGGGGTCGGTGCTGCGAAGCGCCGAGGTGACGATGCCGCGGTGGCGGAAGCCCGGACGAGGGTCGGCCTTGCCAAGCACGGGCTCGGGGAGCGCGGCCCGCGCTGGTGGGAGGAGCCGGAGGAGGCACGTCTGCAGCGCGCCCGGGAGGCGCTCACGGATCTCGATGCCCTCGACGAGTCGGGCACCTGAGGACTCGACCGCCACACGATCGACCACCACTGTTTACACGTGGGAAACTGTGTTCACTCGATACTTGGTTCATGAGCACTGAATTCCTGAGCGTCGACGCCGTGACCACCGCCGTACCGCCGTTCCGGGTGACCCCGGACTTCTGGTCCGAGCTGCCCCGGATGCCGCTCGAGCAGTATCCGGGCACCGACGGCTACATCGCGGACGTCTACTCGAACCCCGACGGCTCCGCCATGTCGGCGGGCTACTTCGCGTTGAACCACACCGATGCGCCGCTCGACTACTTCTACGACTACGACGAGATGAAGGTCGTGCTCTCCGGCACGTTCCGCCTCGAGAACGTCGACACGGGGCAGGTCTCGTTCGCGGGCCCGCGGGACGCGATCTTCTTCCCGAAGGGATCGCGCATCCTGTTCAGCACCGAGGATTCGGCGCTCGCGTTCTACGTCGGCCACCGCTCCGTCGCGCCCTGACCGTGATGGAGGCGACAGCCGTGGAACCGGTGGCAGGCGCTGCAGCGGTCGAGACCGAGGTCGCCCCGGGGGTGAGCCTGGCCGCGACGAGCTCGTCTCGCTGGCGGCGGCTGCTGGCCTCGGGGAGCAGCCGGGACGCGCACCCCGACCTGGGTGAGGACGCTCGCGCCCGCTGCATCACGTTCCTCGTCGACACGGCGGATGGGGCTTGTACCGGCGCCGGCATCGTCGTCGAGCTCGGGGATGTGGCCTCGCCCGCATCCCGAGCACGGATCGACGCCGCGCTCGCGCGGGCCCGGACCGGGTGGCGATTCCGCGTCGGCGGCGACGAGGCCGCTCTCGGTGCGTTGCGGGCGATCCTGCACGAGGCGGGTGTGCTCGACGAGGAGATCGAGTTCGTGCTGGCGACTCCCGGGCAGAGCGACGCGCAGGTCACGGTCTACTGCGGTCACTGTCACGCGAAGACGCGCACGACGGCGGCGCGCGCGAACGGTCCGGCGGATCCGGCGCAGCCGTCCGAGCCATCCAAGCCATCCGAGCTGGTGTCCTGCGGGGGATGCGGCATCGCACTCACCGTGTACTACCACTACTCGCGTCGCCAGGGCTCCTACCTGGGGTACTTCGCCGCCGCAGAGCAGGGCCGTGCCGAGCAGGAGCCCGCCGAGCAGGAACCTGCCGATCAGGACCCTGCCGAGCACTCCTCGGCGGGTCGGCGCCCCGTCAGTCGTGAGCGCTCAGAACTGGCCCTCGCGTGAGCGGCGCCGTCCTCGACATGGTCGTCGCCGGTGTCAGCGAGCTCTGCGTCGGCGTCCGCGCCATCGAGCTGCGGGATCCGGAGGGCCGCGTGCTGCCGTCGTTCGCGCCGGGGAGCAGCATCGCGGTGCAGCTCGGCGACGGGTCGCGCAACTCCTACTCGCTGACCGGCCCCGGTCGCCGCCCCGACCACTACTCCGTCTCTGTGCGGCTCGACGACCGAGGGCGAGGCGGGTCGCGGTGGATGCACGATCGCAGGATCGGCGACCCCGTCACGGTCAGCGTGCCCTCGAGTGCGTTCCCGCCCGTGCTGTCCGCCCGGCATCACCTGCTCGTCGCCGGCGGCATCGGCGTCACGCCGATCCTGTCCCATGCGAGGGCGGCGGCCGAGTGGGGTCGCTCGTTCGAAGTGGTCTACGCGTTCGGCGACGGCGGGGGTGCGCACCGTGAGGAGCTCGAGCGCCTCAGCGGCGGGCGTCTCACCGTGTGCGGCAGCAGGACCGCGTTGAGCGAGCACCTCGACCAGGCGCTCCTCGACCAGCCCCTCGGTGCCCACCTCTACGTGTGCGGGCCGGTGGCCATGATCGACGCCGTCCGCAGGGCGGCGCTCGCCGCCGGGTGGCCCGCGGCGCGCATCCACGCTGAGGCCTTCACGGCTCCAGAGCTCGAGCCAGGCGAGGCGTTCGACGCGCGGCTCCTGGGCCTCGGTCGGACGATCCGCGTCGAGTCGGGCACGACGCTCCTCGACGCCCTGCTCGCCGAGAACGTTCCGGTGCCGAACCTCTGCAGGCAGGGCGTCTGCGGTGAGTGTCGCGTCGGCGTCCGACCGGCGCGCGGCGCGGAGATGGCCGGCATCGAGCACCGCGACAGCTTCCTCACCGAAGAGGAGAAGGGCCGCGGCGACTGCCTCATGCCGTGCGTCTCCCGCCCGAGAGGCGAGATCCTGGAGCTTGAACTGTGACCGCATTCGCCGCCCGCGAGGTCGACCATTCGGTCGCCGTCGCCGGATTCCCCTTCCCGTTCCCCAAGGAGACCTACCGGTACAGCACGAACGTGGAGCCCGCCTCGGTGCCCCGCGCGACGCCGGTCGGCTCCTGGGGCGAGCATCCGGTCGACATCGACCATGCCTACCGCGGCGAGCTCGCTGAGCGGGCCCGCATCCTCAGCGCCGACCCCTCGCGGCTGCAGTGCCTGCCGCACATGGTGCCCGCCGCGTGGGATGCGATGTTCGTGCTCATGGAGCGGCTCTCCGAGGCCTACCCCGAGCACATGAGCCTCACGCGTGAGGGCGGGGGCTGGCACTGGCACAACGGACTCCTCGGCATCGACCGCTGCTTCGCGGTCGGTGAGTCCTCCTCGATGCCGGAGGGGCCCCTCGGGTTCATCGGCCAGCAGATGCAGGAGGACGTCGTGCTGCTCGACCAGCGCGACGACGAGCTCTGGGCCGACGCCGGGCTCGTGACGTTCGCCGCGGACTGGTCGTTCGGCTTCGACGTAGGTATGTCGTTCCTCGAGATCCACGGGCCGGTGCCTCGCGTGCACGACGAGGGGGTCATCCCTCGGGCCCAGGCGTTTCTCATGCGGCTCGAGCCTGGACAGAGCTACCGGCGCACGAACTGGACCCTGACCGTGGATGGGAAGCTGGACACGTCGACGGAGACGTACCCCGAGTGGGGGCCGGACAGGACCTCGCTCGTCGACGGGCCGCTCGCGGACGTCGGCACGCGACTCCACCTTCGAACCGAGGTGCAGCACCTCATCCGCCTGCCAGAGTCGAACGCCATCATGTTCCTGATCCGCAGCTACCTGCTGCCGTTCGCGGCGCTCGCGACGGTGCCGGAGTGGGCGGTGCGGACGGCGGATGTGCTCGAGGAGCTCCCGGAGGACATGGCCGAGTACAAGGGCGTCAGTCGCACGCGCGAGGTGGGCATCCGCTGGCTGCGGGAGTTCGGCGGAGCCTGCGATGGCGAGGCCGCAGGGGCTGCCTAACTGCTCTGCTGGCTGCTGGCCGCCGGTCAGGTCAGCCAGCGCTCGCGCTCACGGCGGTGGCGTCGGGCTGCTGTGTAGCCTTGCCGTCATGGCTGATGCTGACCAGGTCCCATCCGAACTCGCCGACGAGACTGAGCCGCCAGCGCTCACCCAGCAGGAACGCGCCGAGGCGACGCTCCGGTCGATCATGTCGGGCGGCAACCTGACCGCCGAGACCATGAAGCTCTCGAACGAGTTCACCGACCGCCACGTGTCACGCCTGAAGGCGCTCTTCCGGCGCTCGCCCTAGCAGGTGCGGGCTGGCGGCCGGAGGCGAGGAGCGATCTCGGGCAGGCAGCGATCCCCTGCGAGCACCCGCCCCAGGCGAGTGGCGATCTCAACCGAGCGCAGGGCTCAGCCGAGGAGCGTTCTCGGACCTCAGACGAGCAGGTAGACGGCGCCGGCGACCGTGAGTACGAGCACGATGCGGTCGAAGACCTTCTGGCTCAGGCGGGGTGCGAGCCAGCGCCCGAGGAAGGCCCCGCCGATGAGGAGCGGCACGAGGAGCAGGTCGAGCACGAGGGTGCCCGGAGTGATGAGCCCGAGGCCGACCGAGAACGGCAGCTTGGCGATGTTGACGATCGCGAAGAACCAGGCGGCCGTCCCCAGGAAGGCCTTCACGGGGAACTTCGCGGCGAGGAAGTACATCGCCATGACCGGGCCGCCGGCGTTGGCGACCATGGTCGTGAACCCGCCGAGCGAGCCGTAGCCAGCGCGAGCGACCTTCGCCGCCCGATCGCTCGGCGTCTCCGGGGTGCGGTAGCGGCGCCACACGGTGATCGTGACGAGGATGAGCAGGATGATGCCGATGACACGGCGAACCCAGCTGTCGTCGGCGAAGGCGAGGAACGCGGCGCCGGCGAGGAGGCCGACGGCGACGGCCGGGATCAGCTTGACGAGGGTCGGCCAGTCGGCGTGGCGTCGGTACGTCCACAGGGCGAACATGTCGCCGACGATGAGGAGCACGAGCAGCGCCCCGGTCGACTGCTTGGCGGGGAGGACCGCGGCGAAGGTCGCGACGGAGAGCGTCGTGACCCCCGGCAGTGCGGTCTTCGAGACGCCGACGGCGAACGCGGCGACGGCGAGCAGCACCCAGGCGAACGTGGGGAGTTGGGGGAGCAGCTCGAGCATCAGAAAAGTCTAGGCCCGAACTCGGTTTTGTCCTGTCGTGACGACAACGGAGTGCTCGGTGCCCGTCGGTCGGTGTCTCTGCGCCTGCGCCCGCTGCCGCGCGCCTGTTACCCCGCGCTTGTCGCCGAGCGCCAGAGCCCGAGCACCAGACTCCACCCCCCCCGAGGCACAGACCCGGGGCGCCCTAGTCGAGTCGGGGCGCTGGCTCCTCGCCGGCGAGCTCCCGCGGCCAGGGTGGGTTGGCGCCCGCACGCGCCACGGTGACGGCCGCGCTGCGTGCCGCGGTCGCGAGGGCCGCATCCGCCCACGCATCTTCATCGAGGCCTTCGACGAGCGCGTGGCGGGTGCTCGCGGCGGAGACGGCGTGCAGGAGTCCGGACATGAAGGCGTCGCCGGCGCCGACGGTGTCGACGACGCGGACCGGCGGAGCCTCTGCGGTGAGCTCACGCCGTGACGTGCGCGCGAGTGCGCCCTCGCTGCCGCGGGTCATGACGGCGAGGCGCGCTCCGAGCGTCGTGAAGCGCCGCAGCACCTCGGAGGGGGAGACGCCCGGGTAGAGCCACTCGGCGTCTTCGTCGCTCAGCTTCACGACGTGGCTGAGCGAGGCGAGGGCTTCGACGCGCTCGCGCACCGAATCGCGGTCGCCCATGATCGCCGCGCGCACGTTGGGGTCGTAGCTCGTGAGGATGCCGCCGCGTGCCCTGGCCTCGGCGAAGGACGCACGGACGACGGCGCCGCCAGGGTCGACGACCGCGCCGATCGACCCGGTGTGGAGCACGTCGACGCCATCGAGGTGCGGCGTCGGCAGCGAGAAGTCGAGGTCGAACTCGTAGCTGGCGCTGCCCTGCGCGTCGAGGGTGGCCTTCGCCGTTGAGGTGCGCTCGCCGTCGAGTGCTCCTTCGACGAGCGCGACGCCGGACTCCTTGAGGTGCGTGAGCACGAGGCGCCCGAGCTGGTCGTCGGCGAGGCGCGCGGCGAGCTGGGAGGGATGGCCGAGACGCGCGAGTCCCACGGCGACGTTCATGGGGGAGCCGCCCGGCAGGGCGCGCCCCTCCGGGGAGCCGGCATCTCCCGGCAGGAGGTCGATGAGGGCTTCACCGAGCACGAGGGCGCTCGCGAGGTGGGTGCTCGTGAGGTGACCTGCGGAGTCGTGGCGCTCGGACCTGTCGTGGTGCTCGGAGCTGGACGCTGTGCTGTCGGTGGATGGTTCCCGCTGGTTCATGAGATCGCCTCCGGTGCGACATCGCGACCGCTCAGCCACATGAGCAGGTCGATGGCTGTTCCCCGGACGGCCGGCCCGTGGCCGAGCGTCAGAGATCGGTCTGGTGAGGCACCCGCGTCGATCGCGACGAGGGCGCGGTCGGCGGCGAGCTCCCGGCCGCCGCCCATGGCGACGGGCGTCTTGCGCTGGTGGGCGATCGCCTCGAGCACCGCGGCGCGCGGGTACGTGTGGGTGATGCCGAGGGGCCTGCGGATGTCCTCGCCGTGCACGAACGCTTCCACGTAGCGCGTTGCCGCGGGCGTCGGTGCGCTCGAAGTGCGTCCGGCGGCGGCTCGGAAGCGCTCGAGCGTGTCGCGCGGATGCTCCTGCCGCTCGGCTTCCATTCCGCGCTGGTTGAGGGCGTCGAAGTCGAAGCGCGCCGACGCGAGCTGCGCGACGAAGCTGAACGGCGTGGTCTTCGCGTCGTTTACCAGGTGCGCGAGCACGTCGTGCACCGTCCACCCCGTGCAGAGGGAGGGGGTCGCCCATGCGGTGTCGTCGAGCCGCTCGAGGTCCGCGATGAGCGCCTCGCGCTCCGCGTGCACGACGCTCCAGGGTGCTCCCGATCGACTCACGTGCACGACGCTACCGCCTCGGCGAGCTCCCGGCGAGCCGCAGATGCGGCTGGGAAGTCAACCCCGCGCGGCGCAGAGGCGCCGGTCCGTAGCCTCGGGGCGAACCCCAGGGATCTCCGGGCGCCCGCTCGAGGCAGGCGCCCGTTCTCCCGCGAAGAGAGGAATCCTCATGCGCGCACTCACCTGGCAGTCGACCGGCAAGGTCACCGTCGAGACGGTCCCGAAGCCCCTGATCCAAGAGACGGGGGACGCGATCATCCGCGTCACCTCGGCCGCGATCTGCGGCTCCGACCTGCACCTGTACAGCGTCTTCGGACCGTTCCTCGCGAAGGGCGACATCCTCGGCCACGAGACGATGGGCATCGTCGAGGAGGTCGGCGACGGGGTGACGAAGCTCAGCGTCGGCGACCGGGTGGTCGTGCCGTTCGTGATCGCCTGCGGCGACTGCGTCGCCTGTCATTCCGGCCTCTCCACCCAGTGCGAGGTGACGCAGAACACCGATCAGGGCACCGGTGCCGAGCTGTACGGCTACACGGAGCTCTACGGATCGGTGCCAGGCGGGCAGGCGGAGTACCTGCGCGTGCGCCTCGCCGACAACAACGCCATCAAGGTCGGCCACGAGCTGTCCGACGAACGGTACCTGTTCCTCAGCGACATCCTCCCCACGGCCTGGCAGGGCGTCCAGTACGCGAACGTCCCGGCGGGCGGAACCCTCGCGGTCCTCGGGCTCGGACCGGTTGGCCAGTTCGCGGCACGCATCGGGAAGCACCTCGGCTACCGGGTGCTGGGGGTCGACCCGGTGCCCGAGCGTCGCGCGCTCGCGGAGCGCTACGGGGTCGAGGTCTTCGACTACGACTCGCAGACCGCTGAGGCCCTCCGCGCCGCGACCGAGGGGCGAGGACCGGACTCGGTGGTGGATGCGGTCGGGCTCGAGGCGCACGGTGCCGGTGACGGCAGCGGGATCGCAGAGATCGCGCAGAAGGGCGCCGGGCTGCTCCCGGATGCGCTCGCCAAGAAGGTCATCGAGACGGTCGGCGTCGACCGACTCTCCGCCGTCATGCTGGCCATCGACGCGGTGCGCCGCGGCGGGACGGTCTCGCTCAGCGGCGTGTACGCGGGAACGGCCGACCCGATGCCGCTCATGACGATGTTCGACAAGCAGCTGACGCTGCGCATGGGCCAGTGCAACGTGCAGCGGTGGATCCCCGAGCTGCTTCCGCTCGTCGAGGACCGCAGCGATCCGCTCGGCACCGAGGACCTCGTCACGCACCGCATGCCGCTCGAGGACGCGCCCCGCATGTACGAGGTGTTCCAGAAGAAGACGGATGGGTGCATCAAGATCGTCCTGAAGCCCCGAGGCTGACGCGCGACGGCTGAACCCGTGCGGCTGATGCACCGAGGCTGATGCACCACGGCTGGCGGATGACGGGCTGGCAGATCATGGGCTGGCAGAGATCATGGGCTGCCAGCCGTTGCGCGTCTCGCAGGGCCGACCAGGCGTCCCATGCGGGCGCCTGGTCGGCACGCGGAAGATCTCCCTCGCGCGCTGCAGCGCTTGACCTGTCAGCGAGCGACGTGCCTGGCGAGGTTCTCGAGAGCCTGGGTCCAGCCGTCGTAGACGTTGTCATCACCCGGCTCGCCCGCGATGCCTCGCACTTGCAGCGCGACCTCGGTCTCGTCGCCGCTCGCGGTGACGTCGACGGTCACGACAGGGGACTCCGCGGGGTCGTCGTCGGGGGAGCCCCACGTGAAGACGAGCCGGTCGGGTTCCGAGACGAGGAGGTAGGTGCCCGCCGTCGGATACTCCTCACCATCCACGTCGTTCACCATCGTGTACCGGTAGGTGCCGCCCTCGCGCACGTCGACGGCGATGGAGTCCCGCGGCGTCGAGACCCCGGCCGGGTGATGCCAGAGGGTGAGCTCGTCTGGGTCGGTCCACGCACGCCAGACCCGCTCGCGGGGAGCCCCGACGCTGCGGTGCAGGGTGAATTCGGGTTGGGCGACGGCTTCCGGACTGGTCATGGCGTCTCTCCTCTGCCTCTGTCGACTCGAGGGCAGCTGCAGTTTCGTCAGCGTGCGAGCCGAGCTGGCAGCAGGCTAGGTGCCACGGTTTGGAGTCGCCTCGGAGCATCCGGAGCATCCGGAGCATCCGGAGCATCCGGAGCATCCGGAGCGTCCGGAGTGCCCGGGTCGGTCAGGTCGTCCGGGCCGGTCGGAGCGGCTGCAGGGTGCGATCAGAAGAGCGGCCAGGGGGCGGCGGGCATGTCGCCTTCAGGGGCGGGGAACTCACCGTCCTGAACCAGTCGGTCGACGCGCGCTGCGAGCTCGTGGAGCTCGACGTCGGACAGCAGCTCGGACAACCGCGCCCCGAGCCCGGAGTCGCCGTTGTCGTCGAGTGCCGCCCGGAGCTTCCGGACGCTTGCCAGCTCCTCGCCCGTGAACCCCTCGCCGACCCAGCCCCAGAGCACGGTGCGCAGTTTCGGTTCGGCGTGGAAGGAGAGGCCGTGGTCGACGCCGTAGCGGTGGCCGTCGGCCATGGCGAGGACGTGTCCGCCCTTGCGGTCGGCGTTGTTGACGATGGCGTCGAAGATCGCCATGTGGCGCATGGTCTGGGAGTCCTCGTGCACGAGGACGACCTCGCGACCGGTCTCGTCCTCGCCCGTGAGCACGGTCCGCCATCCGGTGTCGGGCACCTCGGAGGCGTCGACGAGGTCGACGGCATCCTGAGATTCGTCGATGTCCTGCCACAGCTGCAGCATGCCTGGCCCGAACTGGCCGTCGCCGAGCCAGGTGCGGGGCACGATGTTCCAGCCGAGGCACTCGGAGACGAGGTAGGCGGCGACCTCTCGCTTGGCGAGGTCGTTGTTCGGGAAGTCCCACAGCGGGCGTTCGCCCTGTGAGGGCTTGTAGACGACTTCGACGGGTTCCTCACCGGGCACCGTGTAGTTCCCGACGAAGGAGGCGTTGGAGGCGCCCATCAGCCTCGCGGTGAGCTCGAGGGTCGGCCCGTTCGGCGTCTCGACCGACGAGGTCCCGTCGTCGGGTGTGTCATCGTGCGCCACGTCAGTGTTCGGTTCTGTGTTCGGTGCTGGGTCGGTCACAGGCCGTCGTCGGCCGGGCAGTCGTGGCCTTCGGGGTCCTTGGGGAGGCCGCAGCGCGGGCAGAGCGATCGGCCGGCGCCCACGATCTCGAGGGTGCGCTTCGCGAAAGCTCGGGCCGAGCCGACGGGGATGCGGACGCGCAGCAGCTCTTCCGGCTCGACGGCTTCGACGAGCTCGTCGAGGCCCGCCATGCGGGCGAGCTCGGCCTCGAGGGCCTCGGTGTCCGCATCCGCGTCGATCTCGAGTTCGACTTCGACCACGGGGATCACCTCGAGGATGACCTGCGCGGTCGCCGGCTCCCAGCCGAGGCCGATGGTTCCCACGCGGAAGCGCCCGTCGACGGGCGTGTCGAGCGGTTCCTCGTCGATGAGCTCGATGGGGGTCGAGCTGGGCACGCTGTAGCGGTTCCCGTCCTCGAGCATCAGCTGGTCGAGGATCTCGTCGACCTTCTCGGCGAGCAGGGCCGACTGCTCCTTCTCGAGGATGACGCTGATGACGCGGGCGCCGTCGCGGGCTTGCAGGTAGAAGGTGCGCTCGCCGGGCTTGCCGAGCGTGCCGACGATGAATCGGTCCGGCCAGTCGAATTCGTGCACGAGGGTCGTCATGGTCTCAAGCCTATGCTCAGGACGCTCTGCCCGCGCCGCCGCCGACGGTCGCGTCGCCCGAGTGGGACGCGCCATCCGGGGAAGTCTGGGCCGGGACGAGCCAGTCGAGGTCGCCAGCATCGGAGTTGATGATGGGGACGCTCGGGCGCGCCTTGCCGTAGCTGATGATCGAGGTGGAGGCGGGGCCGACTGCGAGGCGCTGGAACAGGTCGAGGTGCATGCCGAGGGCGTCGGCGAGGATCGACTTGATGATGTCGCCGTGGCTCACGGCGACCCACACGGCGCCGGGTCCGAACTCGCGCTCGACCTCCGCGTCGTGGCGGCGAACGGCGGCGACTGCCCGGGACTGCATGGTCGCCATCGACTCCCCGTCGGGGAAGGTGACGGCGGAGGGCTGCGTCTGCACGCTCGCCCACAGCTCCTCCTTGGCGAGATCGGCGAGCTTCCGGTTCTGCCAGGCCCCGTAGCCGCACTCGGTGAGGTCGTCGTCGACGAGGTCGAGGGCCGGCTCCAGGTGCGCATCCGCGAACGGTGCGGTCGGCTGCTGGGCGCGAATGGCTGCAGCTGTCTCGAGGCAGCGCTCGAGGGGGCTCGTGACGAGCCGTGCTAGGGGCACCGCGGCGAGGCGAGCCCCGGTCGCTGCGGCCTGTGCGCGGCCGGTCTCGTCGAGGAGGACTCCTGGGGTGCGTCCCGCGAGCAGCCCGCTCGCGTTCGCAGTGGTGCGTCCGTGTCGGACGAGGATGACGGTGGCCATGCGGCACAGCCTAGGACGTGCGCAGCGGCGGGAGCCGTGCGGGCGTCCAGGTCCGAGCCGTGCGCGTCGGGAGGCTCTGTCGTCGGGAGGCTCTGCTGTCGGAGGCTCCTGCGTTCGGAGGCTCCCGGGTGCGCGGCCGCGACGGTCACCGTTCCGTGAGCTGACCGCCCTCGACGTGCCAGGCGCGGTTCAGCTGCACGGTCTCGAGCATCCGCCGGTCGTGCGTGACGAGGAGGAGGGTGCCCTCGTAGCTCTCGAGGGCCTGCTCGAGCTGCTCGATGGCGACGAGGTCGAGGTGGTTGGTCGGCTCGTCGAGCACCAGCAGGTTGACGCCCCGGGCTTGGAGGAGCGCGAGCCCTGCCCGGGTTCGTTCGCCGGGGGAGAGCTCGTCGGCGCGGCGTCGCACGTGGTCCGCCTTGAGGCCGAATTTGGCGAGCAGGGTGCGCACCTCGGCGGTTGGCCAGTCGGGCACCTGGGCTTCGAACTGCTCCGCGAGCGGCGCTGGCCCGGTGAGGGCGGCCCGTGCCTGGTCGATCTCACCGAGGGCGACGCTGGAGCCGAGGCTCGCGGTTCCCGAGTCCGGCTGGATGTGCCCGAGCAGTAGGCGGAGGAGCGTCGACTTTCCTGCGCCGTTCGGGCCGGTGATGCCGATGCGGTCACCGGCGTCGACCTGCACGGAGACGGGCCCGAACGTGAAGGTCCCGAGGTGCAGTTCGGCGCGGGACAGCGTCGAGACCACGGAGCTGGAACGTGGAGCCGTGCCGATCGTGAACTGCAGCTGCCACTCCTTGCGCGGCTCCTCGACCTCGTCGAGGCGCGCGATCCGGCTCTCCATCTGACGCACCTTCTGCGCCTGCTTCTCGCTCGACTCCGTGGCCGCTTTCCGCCGGATCTTGTCGTTGTCCGGGGCTTTGCGCATGGCGTTGCGCACGCCCTGGCTCGACCATTCGCGCTGCGTCCTGGCTCGCCCGACGAGGTCCGCCTTCTTGTCCGCGAACTCCTCGTACTCCTCGCGCGCGTGGCGTTTCGCGGTTGCCCGCTCCTCGAGGAACGCCTCGTACCCGCCGCCGTACACGTGGTTGCTGTGCTGGGCGAGGTCGAGTTCCAGCACGCGGGTGACGCTCCTGGCGAGGAACTCGCGGTCGTGGCTCACGAGGACGACGCCACCGCGGAGGCCCTGGATGAAGGCCTCGAGCCGTTCGAGCCCATCGAGGTCGAGGTCGTTGGTCGGCTCGTCGAGAAGCACGATGTCGAAACGGGAGAGCAGGAGGGCGGCGAGGCCGACTCGCGCTGCCTGCCCGCCGGAGAGCGAGGTCATGAGGGCGTCGGCGTTCAGCTCGAGTCCGAGCTCTGCGAGGACGACCGGGAGGCGCTCTTCGAGGTCGGCAGCTCCGCTCGCGAGCCAGCGCTCGAGGGCGACGGCGTACACGTCGCCGGGGTCCGGGGCGCCTGGCTTCGCCTCCTCGGCGAGGGCCTCGGCTGCCGCATCCATCTCCGCGGTGGCCTCGGTGGTGCCGGTGCGGCGGCCGACGTACTGGGCCACGGTCTCTCCGTCGACGCGCTCGTGCTCCTGGGGGAGCCAGCCGATGAAGGCATCGGCCGGCGCGAGCGACACGCTGCCCTCCATGGGCTCGTCGATGCCGGCGAGGAGGCGCAGCAGCGTCGACTTGCCCGCGCCGTTCGCGCCCACGACGCCGACCACGTCGCCGGGGGCGACGACGAGGTCGAGGGACGAGAAGAGCGTGCGGTGGTCGTGGCCACCCGCGAGGTCCTTGGCGACGAGGGTTGCGGTCATTGCTCTATGTTCGCGCACTCTGGGAGCCCGTGCAGACGGCTCGCGGGCTCACGCACCTCCGTTGCGTTTGGCAGTGACTACTTGACCGGGTGCGGGGCCGGGTCGACACTGAACTCGCAGCCGACATACCTTCGCTGGCTGCGTTGCCGCTCGTCTCCGGATGCTTCCGGCTCGCGGGCCGTGGAAGAAGGTTCGGGAGAGGACAGCCAGTGGCAGAGACGCCGTCGAACCCGCCGCAGGAGCCTCCGCGGCGATGGGTGCTGAGGTCTCCTGACCTGGGCGGCGCAGCGTCACGCTCACGCTCACGCTCACGCTCACGCTCACGCTCACGCTCGCGCTCACCGAGGCGAGTCGTCGCGTTCGTCGTGACGGGGGCGCTCGCGGTCGCCGCGGTTCTCCTCGGTGCCGAGGTGCTGCGGGTGAGCGGCGACACCATCGAGCAGGGGAATCTCGCTGCGTTCTACGTGCAGCCGGACGGGGACGTCCCCTCAGAGCCAGGGACGCTGGTGCGCAGCGAGCAGCTGCTCGGGACCCCGATCGGCTCGCAGGCGTGGCGCATCCTGTACTCGTCGACCGACCTCGACGGGGCTCCGGTGCTCGTGTCCGGGGTCGTCATCGTCCCGGACGGCGAAGCCCCCGCAGACGGGCGGACGGTACTCGCGTGGGGTCATCCGACGACCGGCACGGATCCATCGTGTGCGCCGTCTCGGGCCTTCGATCCGTTCATCGGCATCGAGGGGATGCGCCTCATGCTCGACCGGGGCTACGCGGTCGTCGCTACCGACTACCTCGGCATGGGGGTCACCACTGCGGACGGAGCGCAGGCGGGGCAGGACTCCTACCTCGTGGGGGAGACGGCAGCGCGCAGCATGCTCGACTCGGTGCGAGCCGCTCAACAGATCGACCCAGTGCAGGCAGGCGACGACGTCGTGCTCTGGGGGCACTCGCAGGGCGGTCAGGCTGCGCTCTTCGCGGCGCAGGAGGCGCCGAGCTATGCGCCGGAGCTCACGATCGCCGCGGTGGCCGTCGCGGCACCCGCCGCTGACCTCACGAGGCTCATGGGGTCGCACCTGGACGACATCTCCGGGGTCACGATCGGCTCGTACGCGTTCCCGGCGTTCGCCGAGGTGTACGCGAGTGTGCCGGGCGCGGAGCTGTCGAGCATCCTCACCCCGGCCGCGATCGACAGGGCTCCGCAGATGAACTCGCTGTGCCTGATGAGCAGCCTCACCGAGCTGCACGACATCGGGCAGCCGCTCGTCGGCGAGTTCACGCTGAGCGACCCCACTACGGCGGAGCCGTGGGCAACTCTCCTGCGCGACAACTCGGCCGGGAGCAAGGGAATCGATGCGCCTCTCTTCGTCGCGCAGGGAAGCGCCGACGAGCTTGTGCTCCCGGCCGACACGGCTGCGTTCGTCGCCCACGAGGAATCGATCGGGATCGAAGTTCACGCCGTGACCGTGCCCGGAGCGAGCCACGGAACTATCGCCTACGAGGCGCTCCCCGAGCTCGAGCGCTGGCTCGAGTGGCACGTGCCCACCAACGGAGGTCCCTGATGCTCGAGTTCCCACGCCCCGCATCCGTCGGTCTTGCGTTCGCCGCGACAATCGGGCTTGCTGTCGCCGTGAGCGGATGTTCGACGCAACCCACAGCGACGTGTACTGCCCGTGGTCCGCGAAGATCACCGAGATCGAGGTGCTCGAGGAGCGGCCATAAGGGGGCGGCACGCCCAGATGGTGGCGTCCCCGGGTGGGTGGCGGGGTTTCGAGCGGTGTTGACTGACTCGCCGGGCGGATTGACCGGCCCCGTCTGATGGGCCCGCCGGTGCTGTCGTGGCACCTGGCCGGTTGCGCGGATCCGGGGCGAGTCCACGTCTCGCGTGCACGCCGTTCGGAGCCTCGAGTGCTTCCCTGGGGTGAGTGGGGCGGCAGTCAGTCGCCCGCGAGGATCCGAGCGCAGTGAGGCGGCGAAGATCATGGGAGTCACCAACATCGAAGAGGGAGTTCCCGAGGGCGAGGAGAGGTGGCGAGACGAAGGCGGCTCCGGTGAGAGCACGCACTTCCACGCACACGGCTGGCGTCCCGACCCCGTGGTGCCGAACTCGGCGCCGTCAGCGGTGGCGGCACCCGATGGAGTGACGCCGCCCGCCCCGGTGCCGACCGGATCGGACGAACAGGCCCGCTAGCTCAGGGCCGCTCGCTGACAGTGGGACTCGAGGTCGCGCAGGAGGAGACGTGTCCGAGATCGCGTCCGGCACGACGCTGAGCGGGGCAGCCCTGGACTGGAGCGCTCGGTATGACGCAGCCGCACGGGGCAGCCCAGCTGGGTGCGCCGGTTTTGCGGCTGGGCCGCTAGCCGGACGCACCTGAAATCCTGATGCGCCCGCTTGCGGCTGGGCCCGCCATCCGGACGCACCGCTGTGCAGATGAGCCCGCTGTCCGGATGCACCCACTGTGCAGATGTGCCCGCTCTGCAGCTGGTCAGGCCATCTGGCTGGTTCCGCTATCCGGCTGTGCGGGCGTTGGCGGGCGCGCGGCGTCCGGTCCGGCGGCGCCGGGGACGTGCCGCCGCGACGTCCGTCTGGTCGTGCTCGACGGGGAAGAGCGCCTCGGAGAGGGCTTCCTGGGCTTCGTCGAGCGTCCCGTAGTCGCCGATGCTCTGTCCCTGGGGGCCCTGGAGGGTGTGCAGTCCGGTGTCTGCGATCGTGATGAAGCCAGCGAACTCGTCGCTGATGGTTGCCGCGTACACGTCGTCGTCGGCTTGTCGCCAAGAGACTCGAGGTGCGGGCAGGGTGAATGGTATTGCGAGTGTGATGCGATTCTTCGTTTCGTTGCGGCGCAACCCGCCAGCGTTGGCGGGGCGCGTTCTTTCAAGCATGTGTGCGCCGCTGTGGGCGCCTGCTGGTCAGCCGACTCGTGCTCGTGAGCAGGGTGGGCGTCTCGGACTTGGGTCCTGGTGGCCACGGATCCGGTGGCGCGGATGGCGACAGGCAGGATCTGGAATGTCCGCGAGAAGCGGGGTGACCATGCGTCGACTCAACCACTATACGGCACGAAGCCTGAATGAGAGGGTTTTCTCATAAGCGATGACATCGACGGCAGCGTCTGCGGGCCGCCTCTTTCGCTGACCGTGCTGCTAGTCGGTGGCGACCGGGTCGAGCGTCGGGTACTTCGGCGTGCGCGAGTCACCTGACGACTTGCCGGTGAGCCGACGGCCGATCCAGGGAAGCACGTACTCACGCCAGTACTCGGAGTTGCGGGGTCGCTGGATGCTGGGGGTCTGGGGCCCGAAGTCAGGTGCTGGCACGTCGAGGGCGGTGAGGACGTTCGCGGCGACCCTCCGGTGGCCGCTCACCCCCATGTGGAGGCGGTCGCGCGACCAGTAGCCGAGGTGGCGCAGCTCAGGGTCCGCCCAGTTGTCGACGAAGGTGATGCCGGGTTGCGGCGGCATCTTGGCGTGCACCGCGGCGGCGAGCGCGTCTCCGCGCGCGGCGATGCGCTTACCCATGGGGAGGTGGTCCGAGGGGTTCGCGCCCGAGAGGAGGATGACGTGGATGCCGGCGTCGAGTGCCTGCTTGGCGCCGTCGACGAGCCGCTGGGCGACGTCATCGATGGAGACGCGGGGGCGGAGGATGTCGTTGCCGCCGCCGTTGAGGCTCATGAGCTGCGGCTTGAGGGCAATTGCGGCGGGGAGCTGCTCTTCGAGGATCGCGTCGAGAAGTCGCCCCCGGATGGCGAGGTTCGCGTAGGTGACCGGCTCCGGTGACGAGACAGCGAGACCCTGCGCGACGAGGTCGGCCCAGCCGCGCACCCGGCCATCCGGCAGCTCATCGCCCACGCCCTCGGTGAAGCTGTCACCTACGGCGACGAAACTCGTGAATCCCATGGGGAGAGTCCATCACACCGGAGCACCCGCGCCGCTCAGGAGCGGAGACGCGCGCCGGGGCCAACTCGCGCTCTTCCTGCAGACTCGGCGGCGGGGGAGTTCAGAGCAGAGCTGCTGTGCGGGACGCAGCCCTGCTCTGCTCTGCTCTGCCCTGCTCTGCTCAGATCAGGCAGGCGTCGCCCTCGCAGGCGATGCCTGCGTCCCCCAGCATCGTGAAGCCGCCTGCCTGAACGGAGCCCGGAGCGGCGTCCGAGTTTGCGTCCACTGCAGCTGGCGTCACGCCTGAAGCGCTCAGAGTGCCCGTGCTCACGCTCGAAGTGCCAGTGCCAGTGCCAGTGCCAGTGCCAGTGCCCGTGCCCGAGCCCGCAGTCGCGGCCGCATCCGCAGTTGCACCTGGAGTCGCCGTCGCCGTCTCCGGAGCCGCCGCAGCTGGATCCACGGCCGCAGCAGTAGTGGGGGCGTCGGTCGTGGCGGTGGCGGACTCGTTCACGCCGTCGGTCAAGTGGTCGGTCACGCGGTCGTGTTGTCGCGGTCGGTGGTGACCTTGTTCAGGACATCCGCGAAGGTCGCCGCCTCCTGGGCCCCGGAGACGCCGTACTTGCCGTCGATGACGAAGAACGGGACGCCTTGGATGCCGTACGCCTGCGCCTGCTGCTGGTCGGCGAGGACATCGTCGTGGTGGACTCGCTCTTCGAGCGCGTGCACGGCAGCGGCGCGGTCGAGGCCGAGCTCTTCGGCGAGGTCGGCGAGCACTGCGATGTCGCTGAGGTCGCGTCCTTCGACGAAGTAGGCCTTGAGGAGGCGCTCCTTCGCGTCGAGCTGGCGACCGTTGGCCTTCGCGAAGTGGATGAGCTCGTGCGCGCGCACGGTGTTGACATGCTGGACGGAGTCGAAGTCGTAGTCGAGGCCGACGTCCTTCGCGATGCCGGTGACGCGGTCGAGCATCTGCTCGACCTGCACGACGGGGAGCCCCTTGCGCTCGGCGAGGTACTCGGTGGTCGAGCCGTGGAAGTCGATGGGCGTATCGGGGGACAGCTCGTAGCTGTGGTATTCGATCTCCACGGCCGGGGCGTCACCCGACGCGGAGAACTGCTCGATGCCGCTCTCCAGTTTCCGCTTGCCGATGTAGCACCAGGGGCAGGCGATGTCCGACCAGATGTCGATGCGAATCGGAGCCTGGGTCGATGCGGCCTGAGATGTGTTCTGCGCTGCTGTCGTCACACGCAATGCAACAGGGCCCCTTTCTCGCCTATTCCCGGGTAAAGCCGGCGGGCCGACGGCCCAGGCGGCACGCCGACGGACCCCTTCCTCAACCCTCGAGTGGAGTCGAGTCAGAACGGTGGCTCCGCAGGGGCACTGGGTGCCGCGGGCGGGGGATCCTCGTCTCGTTCGCGGGGCGGTTTGCCGCCTCGCCGCCAGGGCAGTTGGTCGGTGGGTGTGAAGGTGGGGCCGTGGGGTTCGGGGTGGTCTGTGTAGGTTTTTCCGCTTGGGGTGGTCCATTCGAGGGTGCCGCCGTCGTGTTGGGTGACGGTCCAGGCGGTGTGGTGCTTGATGATGTGGTGGTTTTTGCAGAAGTCGCTGAGGTTCCAGGTGGCGGTTGTGCCGCCGTATTGGTGGTCGATGGTGTGGTCGAGTTCGCAGTTCGTGGCGGGTTGGCGGCAGCCGATGAAGCGGCAGTGGATGTCGCGGGCTTTCAGGAAGGCGCGCATGGCCGCGGTGGGGGTGTAGGAGTCGACGGTTTGGAGTGCTCCGGTGATGGGGTGGGTGAGGAGGCGGATGAAGGCGGGTGCGGTCGCGGCGAGGTGTTTCGCGTCTTCGATGGGCATAGGGGACATGCCCTCGAGCAGCGCCGGGGCGCGTGCAGGCCTGGCCGGGTCGGGGAGGAGTGTCGTGATGGGGATGCTGAGCTGCACGGTGGCTTGAATGCCCTTCGCGGCGCTCGAGACGGTGGGGTCGCTGGTGAGGAGCAGGTCGGCGATCACGTCGGACATGACCTGGTCGAGGGTGCGCTCGTCGAGCGCTGCCGCGTCTCCGATCTCGCTGCTCTCGGGGGTCTGCATGCTGGGCTTTGGGCGGGCTCTGATGATGGCTTTGCTCTGCTTGCGCGCGCGGTCGCGGATCGCGTGCGCGACGAACGAGCTCATGAGTACCCGCAGGATGCTCATGCCGTCGCCGAGGTCCTCGACGCTCACGCGGCGCCGTTGCTTGGCGCGTTCGTGGCGTTGCTCGATGGACTCCCCGGTGAGCTCTTCCGCGACGCGCTCGGCCGCGTGCTGCAGCGCTGCCGGCGGGAGCGGCTCGCGGCGCACGCGCTGCAGCATGACCTGGACGAACTCGCCCCGCCGGTGGGTCTGCTCGGCCGGGTCGTCGTGGTTGATCTTCAGGCCGGTCTCGACGAGCTTGTGCACCTGCGCGGGCGTCGCAGCATTGCTCTCGAGCGCGAGGGCGAGGGCCGGGAACTCGCGCAGCGTCACCGATGCTGACGCGAGGTGTCCCTGGGCGGTGCCGGCGGCGAGCTTCACGAGCAGGCCGACCTCGTTCGCGATCGATCGCACGTGCATGGCCGATTCCGCGCATCCCTCGGCGACATCGAGGGCGTGCCCGAAGTCGTAGGCGGCGGCGTGGGCTCGCAGTTGCAGGGCGGTGCCGGCCGCGAGCATCGCCGCGGCTGCTTCCTCCATCGCGAGGATCTCCGAGCGTCGAGCCGCGACAGAAGCCGGGTCCGAAGGGTCGAACCCCGGATCCGGAACCGGGCTCGGCCCTGTGCCCAACCCCTCGTGTCTGTCGCGCTGCTGCATGCCCAAAGTCTACGAACGACCACCGGCATTCGAGAGGGTGGTGGATAACTTTCTCGGAGCACTTGGGGTGCGGCTGGCGGTTCAGTGAGTCTGTCCCCAGATACGACGCGCACTTCATTCAGCAGTTGTTGGTACATGTGTTCTATCCAGCGAGCTAAAAACAAGAATTCACGTTAACCGAGAACTGCGCTACTCACTCCGCCTTGACGACCGCCAGCTCGTCCCAGTGGGTGGTTGCGCGGGGTGAGACCATGTCGCGGCGCATGGTCCAGCTCCGCCCGCTACGGAGGCCGGCGATGCCGAGCCCAAGCGATTCCTGGCCGAACTTCGCGGCGACGGCGTCGAGGGCCTCGCCCACGCGCCTGTCTTCGCCGCGCTCGTCGAAGATGTCGAGCGCCGCGTACGAGTCTCGCGCGACGAACTCGAAGAGCGAGACGCCGACGCGCACGTACTTCAGCTCGGCTCGCAGCTGCGGGCCGAGGGCGGTGGCGGCTGCGCGGAAGAGCACGACCGGGTCGTCGGTGGGTTCCGGGAAGGCGACGGACACGGCGTGCGACTCGTGCCCTTCGCGGAAGGGGGAGGTCGCCGCGTAGCAGCTCATGGCCCGCGTGAGCGAGCCTTGCGCGCGGAGCCGGGCGGAGGCGCGCTGCGTGTACACGGAGAGCACCTCCTCGAGCTCCTGCACCGTCGAGATGGGCACTGCGAAGGAGCGGGAGAACTGGATCTGCTCGCGCTCCGACGGGACCTCGTCGATGGGGAGGCAGTCGATGCCGCGCAGCTCCTGGACGACGCGCTCCTGGACGACGCCGTAGCGGCGGCGGATGGCGGTGGGCGAGGACTCGCGGAGGTCGAGGGCGGTGCGGATGCCGAGGCCCACGTATTTCGCGGCCATCTTGCGCCCGACGCCCCAGACGTCGCCGATGTCGATGGTGCTGAGGATCCCGCTGAGCTGCTCGCGCCCGTAGGCGCCGAGATGGCAGACGCCGCCGAGCGATGGTTCGGATTTGGAGCCGCGGTTGGCGAGCTTGGCGAGCGTCTTGCTCGGGGCGATCCCGATGCTGACGGGAATGCCGATGAGCTTCCGCATCGCCACCCTGATCTCGCGGGCGACGGCGAGGGCCTCCCGGCGGTCGCCTGGCAGCCGGATGAAGCTCTCGTCGATCGAGTACACCTCCTGCGATGGCGTGTAGCGGCCGAGGAGCTCGATGGTGCGGGCGTTGATGTCGCCGTAGAGCTCGTAGTTGCTGGAGCGGGCGACGACGCCCTTCATCGCGGCTTCCGGGGCGATGGCCTGCCAGGGGGCGCCCATCGGGATGCCGACGGCTTTCGCCTCCTCGGAGCGCGCGATGACGCATCCGTCGTTGTTGGAGAGCACGACGATGGGCTTGCCTTCGAGGCTGGGGTCGAAGATGCGCTCGCAGGATGCGTAGAAGTTGTTGGCGTCGACGATGGCGATCGCGGGCTGCCGGAGCGCCAGCGGCGAGGCCTGGGTCGAGTCGCGCGTCGCGTCCGTCATCTCAGACACGGTGGAGGCATCTCGTGACGACGCCCCACACGGTGAGCTCGCTGAGCTCTTCGAGCACGATGTCGGCGTACGCGGGGTTCTCGGGCGCGAGGCGCACGCGGCCGTGCTCGAAGCGCAGGCGCTTGACGGTGAGCTCGCCGTCGACGACGGCGATGACGACGTTGCCGTCGTGCGGTTCGAGGGAGCGGTCGACGATGATCTCGTCGCCGTCGAAGATGCCGGCCCCGATCATGCTGTCGCCGCTGACGCGGACGATGAAGGTCGCGGCGGGGTCGTTGATGAGGTGCCGGTTGAGGTCGACGGGGCCGGAGTAGTAGCCCTGGGCGGGTGAGGGGAAGCCGGCTGGGACTGCTTCGTCCGCGCGTTCCGGGAGCTGCGCATTGGGCGTGCTGCCGGATTCGACCTCTTCCGGGTGCCCGAGGGGAGCGAGGATCTCGACGCCTGCATCGCTCACGGTCGGCACCCTGTCCTTCGTCTCGGCGGAGAGAGCGGGGTGTGGTCCCGCTCGATCACGCGTGTGTTCGAGCCCCAATTGTCGCGGATGAACCTTCGGGATGCGTGACGGGTGCATCCGCCGAGTGGTGGCGACCGATGGGCACCATGAGCGGCCGGCCGGAGACGGGGTCCTGCACCACTAGGCTCTCGAGTCCGAAGACGGCGCGCACCGTGTCGACCGTGAGGACGTCGCCGGGCTCGCCCGCTGCGTGCAGTCCGCCGTCGGCGAGCGCGATGAGGTGGTCGGCGTAGCGCGCTGCGAGGTTGAGGTCGTGGAGCACCATGACGATGGTCGTGCCGCGGGCATGGTTGAGGTCGGTGAGGAGGTCGAGCACCTCGATCTGGTGGCTGACGTCGAGGAAGGTCGTCGGCTCGTCGAGCAGCAGCAGGTCGGTCTGCTGGGCGAGGGCCATCGCGATCCACACTCGCTGCCGCTGCCCGCCGGAGAGTTCGTCGACGTGGCGGTCGGCGAGAGCCGTCGTCTCGGTCGCTTCGAGGGCGGCGGCGACGGCGAGGTCGTCGTCGTGGCTCCACCTGGAGAGGATGCTCTGGTGCGGGTGGCGACCGCGGCCGACGAGGTCGGCGACCGTGATGCCCTCGGGGGCGATCGGGGATTGGGGGAGGAGCCCGAGGATGCGAGCGAGCTGCTTCGCGGGTGTCCTGTGCACCTCCTTGCCGTCGAGGAGGACGTGCCCGTCGCGAGGCGTGAGGAGCCGCGACATGGAGCGCAGCAGCGTGGACTTGCCGCACGCGTTCGCACCGACGATCGCCGTGACCTTGCCTGGCGGCACAAGGAGGTCGAGCTCGTCGATGACGACTCGGTCGCCGTAGCCCAGGCTGAGCTGCTCGACGATGAGGGTGTGGTCTGCGGTCATAGCGAGCCTCCCGCGCGGTTCGTGCGGATGATCAGGTAGATGAGGAACGGCGCACCGAGCACGCCGGTCACGACGCCGACGGGGTAGCGGGTGCCGAGGAGGAACTGGCCGACGAGGTCGGCGACGAGCACGAGGAGGGCTCCGACGAGGCCGGCGGGGATGAGGAGTGATCCGCCTCCGCCGAAGAGCCGGGCGGCGATGGGTCCGGCGAGGAACGCGACGAAGGCGATGGGGCCCGCGGCGGCTGTCGCGAACGAGAGCACGCCGACGGCGGTGACGATGACGATGAGCCTCGTGCGGTTGACGCGCACCCCGAGGGCCGCTGCGGTGTCGTCGCCGAGCTGCGTTGCCGAGAGGCTGCGGCTCTGGGCGAGGAGGATCGGGACGAGCGCGACGATCGAGATCGCGACCGGGAGGATGGCGTTCCAGGATGCGCCGTTGAGGCTGCCGTTGAGCCAGCGCAGCGCTTCCTGGAGGTCCCACTGGGCGGCCTGCGAGAGCACGTAGTTGGTGATGCTGTCGAGCATGGCGGCGATGCCGATGCCGATCAGGATGAGGCGCGTTCCCGTGACGCCGCCCTTGAACGACAGGACGTAGATGAGGATGGCGACGCCGAGGCCGACGAAGATCGCGAAGAAGGACACCTCGCTCGCGCCAAGCGAGAGCGTGACGATGCCGAAGGCCGCGGCCGCGCTGGCGCCGGAGGAGATGCCGATGATGTCGGGGCTCGCGAGCGGGTTGCGCAGCATCGTCTGGAAGGTGACGCCGGCGAGGCCGAACGCGAGGCCGGCGAGGATCGCGAGTACGGCACGCGGGAGTCGGAGCCGCCCGACCGTGAAGGTCGCGCCCTGCACGTCCTGGCCGAGGACGACGGCGATGACCTGGTCGAGGCCGTAGAAGGTCTGTCCGACCATGAGCGAGACGACGAAGACGACGAGGATGAGAGCGACGAGCACCAGCATCAGCAGTCGGCGTCGCGCGCTGCGTCGGCCGCGGCTGCGCGCGACGGCGCGGGCTGTCGCCTCGATGACGGAGTTCGGGGAGGCCGGGGCGAGCGAGGTCGGCGAGGAGGCTGGCGCGGCAGAGCCCGAAGGGCGGGTCGCGGTCATAGGGCGCGCACTTTCGAGCGGCGGACGATCCAGATGAAGATGGGGGCTCCGATGATGGCCGTGATGATGCCCACGTCGATCTCGGACGGGCGGGTGAGGATGCGGCCGAGCACATCCGCCCCCGTCAGCAGGGAGGCGCCGACGACGGCGGAGAAGGGCAGCACCCAGCGGTGGTCGACGCCGAACATGAGGCGGCAGGCGTGCGGCACGACGAGGCCGACGAACGCGATGGGGCCCGTGACGGCGGTGGCGGCGCCGCAGAGCACGACGGCGCCGAGGGCCGCCGCGCCGCGCGTCAGCGCGACGCGTTCGCCGAGCCCAGCGGCGAGATCGTCGCCCAGGGCAAGCGAGTTGAGGCCCTTCGCGGAGGCGAGGCTGACGAGGAAGCCGACGATGAGGAACGGCAGGACCTGCGAGATGCTGTCCCAGGTGCCTCCGCCGACGCCGCCGATCTGCCACGACCTGGCGCTCTGACTGATGTCGCCCCGGGGCAGGATGATGGCGGTCACGAACGACGCGAGCGCGGCCGACGTCGCCGCGCCGGCGAGGGCGAGCTTGAGCGGCGTCGCCCCGCCCCGCCCGAGCGAGCCGACGACGTACACGAAGACGGCCGCGAGGGCCGCGCCGGAGATGGCGACCCAGATGAAGCTCGACGCGGAGGACAGGCCGAAGTAGGCGATTCCCGTCACGACGGCGAGGGATGCGCCCATGTTGACGCCGAGGATGCCCGGGTCTGCGAGCGGGTTCCTGGTGACGCCCTGCATGACGGCGCCCGAGACGCCGAGGGCGGCCCCGACGGCGACGGCGAGGAAGGTGCGGGGGATGCGCTTCGCGACGGCCGCCTCGTCGAAGCCGTTCGTCGATCCGCCGAGGGCTGCCACCGCATCCGCCCAGCTCACGTCGCGCGATCCGATCATGACGGACACCACGATGAGCGCGCCGAGCGAGGAGATCGCGAGGAGGAACCACAACGCCCGCAGCCGCCGGGGGCGTCGCACGATGGCGACACCCCCGGCGGCTACGGGAGGAGCGGTCTGGGTCACTTGACCTGTTCTGCTGCCTGCGAGAGGAGCGCGACGTAGTCGTCGAGGATCCACGAGATGGACAGCGGCGTGGGGTTCGCGGCCGTGCCGAGTGGCTCCGTGCCTGGCAGGTTGACGATCGAGCCGTTGGCGACGGCGGGGATCTGCGAGAGCACGGGGTCGCCCTGGAGGGTCTGGACGAGCTCCTCGCCACCGTAGGTGACGATGATCTCGACGTCGGCGAGCGTGTCGCTCTGCTCGGCGCTGATGGTCTGCGAGAACTGGTCGGTCGATGCCGACGCGTCGACGAGGCTCTGCGGGAACGTCATGCCGAGGTCCTCGAAGAAGGCACTGCGGGTGTCGTGCGTCGTGTAAAAGCTGACCTGGCTGAGGTCGGTCTCGTCGACGTGGGTGAGGAACATGGTCTTCTTGCCCTGAATGGCCGGGTACTTGGCCGCCGTCGCCTCGATCTCACCCTCGAGCTCGGTGATGAGTGCGTCGCCTTCGGCCTCGAGGCCCATGCCCTGGCTGTTGAGGCGGATCATGTCGCGCCACGAGGTCGCCCAGGCCGTCTCCGGGTAGGCGACGACCGGTGCGATCTCGGAGAGGGTGTCGTAGTCCTCCTGCGTCAGGCCCGAGTAGGCGGCGAGGATGACGTCGGGGTTCGTGTCCGCGACGGCCTCGAAGTCGACGCCGTCGGTCTCGTCGAAGAGCACTGGGGTCTCGCCGCCGAGCTCTTCGAGCTTCTCGCTCACCCAGGGGAGGATGCCGTCGCCGTTGTCGTCCCCGAAGTCGGCCCTGGCCATGCCGACGGGCACGACGCCGAGGGCGAGGGGCACTTCCTGGTTGGCCCAGTTGACCGTGGCGATGCGCTCGGGCTTCTCGGTGATCTCCGTCGTGCCGAGGGCGTGCTCGATGGTGATCGGCGTGAAGTCGCCGTTCGCTGCGCCCGGCTCCGCGTTCGTGCCGGCGGAGGGGGTGGTCGAGCAGGCGGCGAGGCCTGCCGTGAGCAGCGCTGTCGCGGCGAGGGCGACGAGCTTGGAAGCGCGGGGCATGGTGTCCTTTCGAGGGGGGAGCTGAGCCTTTTGCGCACGCCGATGAACGCCGTCTGGCGGTGGAGAGGCGGGGTGCGGTGTCGAAGTCAGCGGCAGCCGTGCAGGGCCGAGAGCTTGCCCTGTTAGGAGTGCCTTACCAAAGCTAAGCGACGCGCGTCGCGTTTGCAATCGAGGCGAACCGACACATTTCTTTGCGAAACGGACACCGTGTGGTGCGTGTGGTCGCGATCGGCGGCTGCTTCAGCCCGCCAGGGCTACTGAGCCCGGAACCGCCCCGGACTCATCCCCGTGACCCGCCGGAACGCGGTGCCGAAGGCGCTCGCCGACCGGAACCCCGTGGCGACCGCAACGTCGTCGATGCTCTCTCCGTCAGTGAGGAGCACGATGGCGCGCTGGATGCGAGCCGTTGCGACCCAGCGGCTGAAGCCCAGGCCGGTCTCCGACTGGAACTGCCGTGTGATCGTGCGGGCGCTCACACCCAGCTCGACCGACCACTCCTCGAGTGTGCCAGCGTCGCGGACATCCGCCCTGACCGCGTCGACGATGGGAGCGAGCAGGGGAGAGTCGGGGATGCGCAGCAGCAGTTCATGCGGGGAGGGGGCGAGCACGTCGAGCACCATCGCCTCGGTCGTCGCCCTGGACGCGTCGTCGAGTCCGGGCTCCGCGAGACGGTCGAGCAGCAGGCGCAGCAGGTCGGTGACGTCGACCGCGACAGGTTCGTCGGCGATGGGGGCCGTCGTTTGCACGCTGAACATCGCCGTCCGGTACCAGGTGCCGGCCGGCGTCCACGCCGTGTGCCTGACCCCGGCGGGGATCCAGAGGCCGACGGCCGGCGTGATCGTCCACGTGCGTGGGCCGACGGTCAGCGAGGACGCGCCGCGCGTGTTCCAGATGAGCTCGTGCGTGGGGTGGGAGTGCTCCTCCCAGAACGTGTTGCGCTCGATCGCCTCGTTCATGCCGTCGATGACATACGGCACGTCGATGGAGCCTGCCTCATAGAGGGGCAGGCTCCTCCGGTCGACCTCCGGAGCGCCGAACGTGCTCATGGCACCAGCCTACGGAGCCGAGCGGATGTCGCCCGCACGGCGGTCGTCGTTCAGCTGTGCTCGGCCTTCAGCCAGTCACCGGACGTCGGCGTCCACCCGTAGGCGTCCCGCGCGTACTGCCCGGTCGCGGCCTGGTCCTGCAGGAGCGCGTCGGCGAAGGGGGCGCCGAGCCGCTCGCGGCTCGCATCCGGTGTCTCCTCGACGAGCTCGACCGTGCCGTGCCCCGACGAGGCGATCTCGCGAACCGTGGGGTTCTCTCCGCTGGCCGCGATCACGTAGCCGACGGCGGCACCCTTCTCGAGGACCCGGACGTACAGCTCGGCGAGGTCGTCGACGTGGACGAGTGTCCACCGCTGCCTGCCGTCGCCGACGAGGGACACGGGGCCGGACCCGTCACCAGCGAGGAGCTGGGTGACGCCGCCCTGCCCGCCGTAGACCACCGCGGGTGCGATGATCGCGGTGTTGACGTTGCTGTTGATGACCTGGCGGTCGATGGGGACGCGCCACGACACGATCTCGGGTGCGTCGGGTTCGGACTCCTCCGTGATGGACGAGTTGTCGCCGAACAGCCAGATGCCGCTCGTGTGCACGAACTGCGTCGGGGAGTGCACCAGCTCGTTGAGCACGTTGGGCACGAAGCTGGGGTCGACGTCTTGCGCCGATGCGGTGTGGATGACGCCCTCCGCCTGGCGGAGCAGCGGGGCGAGCGCCGCTCGGTCGGTGAGGTCGACGACAACCGCCTTCGCGCCGGTCTCTCGAACGAGCGCCGCCTTCTCCTCGCTGCGCACCGCGGCGGTCACGGCGTGGCCGTTCGCGAGGAGCGCGCGCAGGACTGCCGAGCCGATGTAGCCGGTCGCTCCGGTCAGGAACACCTTCATGTTGTCGCCTTCCGCTGTGTCGAACTGGACACTGGGGTGCAACCGAGGCGGGGTCGGAGTCATTCCGGGCGGTTGCACCCGCCGACCGGATACTCAGCTTTCGTCCGGCCCCGACGTGCGGGCGCGGGTGCCCTGCTCGACGGGCGTCGGGTTGTGCTCGTAGGAGTGCTCGTCGAGTGAGCCACCGGACTTCAGCACCCGCAGCTCCTCGGTCTGCACCCGGAGTGCGGGGGCGGCCGCCAGGTTCGACGGCTGCTCCGGGGTGCCGGGGAGCCACACGTTGAAGAAGAGGTTCAGGACCACCGAGACGATCGCCGCCGCGCTGATGCCCGAGTCGAAGATCGTCACGAACCAGTCGGGGAACGCGTGCCAGAACTGCGTCGAGACGACCGGGATGAGCCCGAAGGCCAGCGACGAGGCAACGATGATCATGTTGTTGTTGCCGGTGTAGTCGACCTTCGAGAGGGTGCGCACGCCGCTGGCCGCGACGCTGCCGAAGAGCACGATGCCCACGCCGCCCAGCACGGGGCTCGGGATGACGCTGAAGACGGCGGCGGCCATGGGGGAGAGGCCGAGGAGGACCAGCAGCCCGCCTCCGGCCGCGACGGCGAAGCGGCTCTTGATGCCGGTCAGTGCGACGAGTCCGACGTTCTGCGCGAAGGCGGTCGCGGGGAACGAGTTGAAGACGGGGGCGATGAGCGAGGACAGCATGTCGGCGCGCAGCCCGTCGCCGACGCGGCGCGAGTCGACTTTCGTTCCGACGACCTCTCCGACGGCCAGCACGTCTGCCGTCGTCTCGACCATGATGACGAGGATCACGATCGTCATGGAGACGATGGCGCCGATCTCGAAGATCGGCATGCCGAAGGCGAAGGGCTGCGGGAACGCGAAGATCGACGCGGACCCGACGGCGTCGAAGTCGGCCTGGCCGAGGATGAGCGCGAAGACCGTGCCGATCGCGAGGCCCAGCAGCACGGCGAGCCGGGAGAGGGCGCGGATCTTGCTCAGGATGAGCACCACCGCGAAGGTGAGCAGGGCGAGGCCGATCTTGTCGGCGGATGCGAATCCCTCGGCGGTCGGGTCGGAGCCCGTCACCCAGCGTCCCGCGACCGGCATCAGGGAGAGGCCGATGACGGTGATGATCGATCCGGTCACGACGGGAGGGAAGAACCGCACGATCCTGGCAAAGAACGGGGCCACGATGAGGCCGATGGCGCTCGCGACGATGACGGCGCCGAACACGGTCTGGAGTCCGGTCTCCCCGTTGCTGCCGATGATGGCGAGCATGGTCGAGACGGCCGCGAACGAGATGCCCTGCACGAGGGGGAGCCTCGAGCCGAAGTACGGCACCCCGATGGTCTGCAGCACGGTCGCCGCGCCGCTGACGAAGAGCGCGCAGGCGACGAGCAGCGCCTTCTGGCCGACGTCGAGGCCGGCGGCGCCACCCACGATGAGGGGAACGGCGATGACGCCGCCGAACATCGCGAGGATGTGCTGGACGCCGTAGCCGACGGTCTTGCCCGGGCTGAGCCGTTCGTCCTCCGGGCGAGCATCCGGTGACGGTGATGCGGACGCTGACGGAGGAGTCGAGGGCGCTTGGCTTCTGCGGGAATCGGGAGACATGAGCTGACCTCTCTTGGGGTCGTCAAGCAGCGCTGCCACGCGGGAGCTGGGCGGAGCGCTGAGCTGAGGGTGTGCGGAGAACGCCGGCTCGCTGGCCGGCAGGACCCTAGATGAACCCGGGCGTGTCTGCCCAGGCCTCGGGCGCCGGTGCGACGCCGTCTCGGATGACGGTTCCCTCGATGAGGCCGTAGGGGCGGTCGGCTGCGAAGAACACCTCGCCGGGGTTGTCGAGGTCGAACGGGGAGAGGTCGACGAGGAAATGGTGCTTGTTCGGCATCGCGAAGCGGACCTCCGCGATCTCGGGGAACTGCTCGATCGCGGCCTTGCCCATCTGCCACAGGGTCTGCTGCAGTGCGAGGGAGTGGACGGTCGCGAAGGTCGAGATCAGGACCGCGGAGATCGCCTCGTAGAGGGCGTTGTAGTCGGGCTCCGCATCCACGGCCTCTGGCGTGTAGCGCCAGCGCGCCGTGACGGAGGTCGCGAGGATGCGGTCGGTCGCCTCCGCGAGGGTCGTGTACTTGTCTCGCGGGAAGCCGTGGAACTCGCTGCCCGTCGATTTGAGCACCGTCAGGTCCTTGAGCCCGGCCGTGACGTGGGTCGCGCCGTCGATCTTCTGCACGGTCGCGAGCCGGGTCGCCTGGCCTTTGCGCACGAAAGCATGGTCGTGCTCGGCGCCGTCCACGCGGATGCGCTCCCACTCGAACTGCTCGGCCTGCCACAGGCCGCCCTCGATCCACTCGAACGCCTCGACGAAGTGCGAGCCGAGCTTGAGGAGGAAGCTCTCGGGGGAGCCGACGCCGTGTTCGCGGGCGAACGCGAAAATCGTGTTCTTCTGCGTGTCGGTGGCGACGACGAGCGAGTTGTCGCCGTCCAGGTAGGACCCGGCGAGGGCCGCTCCGCGCAGCTGGCTGGTGATGTTGAGGTCTTCGATCTCGTGGCGATCGGTGTCGCGGGTGATCCTGACGAGGCGGTTCTCCGCCTTGCCGTACTTATTCGCGCCGAGACTCACGGTGACGTCGGTCATGGTCAGGTCCCCCTGTAGGTCGAGTAGGCGAATGGGCTCAGCAGCAGTGGCACGTGGCAATGCGGCGGGTCGCCGTCGCCGGGCGTGCCTGGTGCGCTCGCGACGGTGAACGCCACCGTGATGTGCGGGTAGAAGGTCGCGACGCCGCGCTCGGCGAAGTACGCGCCCGTCTCGAAGACGAGCTCGTAGGAGCCGGCGGGGAGGGCCTCCGGGCCGAGGTCGGTGACGCGGCCGTCCGCATCCGTGACCGCCTGCGCCAGCTCCCGGCCGTCGAGTGTCCGGAGGCGGATGCGCACACCCGCGGCGGCCAGTCCGACAGAGCTGTCGAGCACGTGGCTCGTGATGTGGCTGGTCATTCGGTCACCGATTCGTCGAGGCGGAGGAGGGTGATGTCGCGGAGTTCCGAGGCGACGACGGCGAGCTCCGCGTCGTCGTCGTTCTCGAGGCGCGCCTCGAGCTGCTCCAGGATCTCGGCGGGGGAGCGGCCCGCCGCCCTGACGAGGAAGATGCGGTCGAAGCGCGCCTCGTAGCGGCGGTTGCCTTCGGCGATGCGCTCGCGGAGCTCATCGCCCGCGGTGGCGACTGCCCCCTGCTCCCTGGCGGAGTGCCCGGCGCCCGGTTCGGCGGCGCTGGCCCGCTCGCCGATGCGCGGGTGGCCGGACAGCGCGAGCTGCACCTCAGCCTGGCTCCAGGCGGACGCCGCCTCGGCGGCGCGCTCTCGCATGGCGGCCTTCGAGGCGAACGGTCGCGATCGAACCATCGTGGTCGTGAAGGTGGGTATTGCGACGAGCGTCGCGGCGAAGTCGGCTGCATCGGCGTCGCTGAGCCGATTGAAGTCGCTGATGAGCACAGGCAGATCCCTCCGTGGCGGATAACCGTAAAGCTATCCCTTCACGCCCCGTGGGAGATTTCAGCGAGGTAAAAGAGAGGTTTCGATGCGTTTCGAGAACACCGCCGACGAGCTCACCTCAGCGCCGACGAGCCCGCCTCAGCGGAGGGGTGAGCTGCCGTCAGCTGCGCGCGGTGTGCGACTCGGAGAACAGCGGATCGCTCGGGTCGGAGTGCGGGGCCCTTGCGATGACCCAGTTCGCGACGCACGGCTCCGGCGAGCGGTTGCTCACACGGTGCGGTGTCTCCGAGGAGTACGTGATGGAATCGCCGGCACGCAGGGTCACGGTGTCGCCATGCACCTCGACGGTGAGCTCGCCGGAGATGACGACCCCTGACTCGACGCCCGTGTGGGTCGCGAACGAGCTCGCGTCGCCCGCAGAGGCGGAGGTCATGGGCGGGAAGGTCGACTCGAAATGGTCGATGCCGGAGGTGCGCGAACCGGAGAGGCGGCGGTAGATCACGCCGTTCTCGAGCACCACGGGAGCGATCTCGCCCTGCCGGAGCAGGCTGTAGCTGCCGAAGCTCGAACGCTCGGCATGCGCGCCAGTGCCGCCCGCGAAGACATCCGTGATGGAGGCACCCAGCTCGCCGACGATCGCGATCAGCCGATTCACGCTCGGCCGCATGACGCCACGCTCGATCTGGGAGACGGCGCTGGCGGAGATGTCGAGGCGCCTCGCCAGCTCTCTGAGGGAGAGGCCCGCCTCCTCACGGAGCACCCGGAGTCGGGCACCCAGCTCGGCGGCGTCGCCCGCCTGATCGGCGAGCGTCGAAGCAACGGCGATCTCCGCGTCGGACCTGGGGGTGACGGTCTCTGGTTCTGGCACTGGTCACGCGCCTCTCGGCTCTGGGAACCCACAGAGTAGCAAGCGCGAGCTTCACACCGCCGGTAGCCGAAGCTCCGGCGGTGTGAAGGACAAGCTACGCCGTCGTCGGTCCCAGGTCCGGGTCGGTGGCCTCCGCGGCGGGCGCAGGCGCGACGACGTCGCTCTTCGGCACGCCGTCGGTGTCAGCCGAGCTGCCCGCACGGTCGGTGGAGTCCGGGCCGCGGCGCTCGACGCCGACCGTCACCTGCGTCACGAGCGCTGCGATCGCACCCACCGCGACGAGCACCGGGGCGAGCGCCGCGGCGACGACGGTGACGGCGAGGCCAGCGGTCAGGGGGATCTCGAGGAGTGTCGTGCCGTCGTCGTTCTTGATGAACACGCGACGCACGTTGCCCTCGTGGATGAGCTCCTTGACCTTGCCGAGGAGGTTCTCCCCGGAGACCTTGAACTCTTCGTATCCGCTCTTCTTTTCCGTCATGTGGTGCATCCCTTTCGTCGGTGATCTTGCGTTTCGGTGGAACTGGGTCAGGCCATCTTGGAGGAGTCGGGCAGCTCCTGGATGGACCAGGAATTGCCGTCAGGGTCGGCGAAGGAGATGAAGCGCCCCCACGCCTGCTCGTCGATGTCGCTCACGGCGACGCCTCGGCTCTCGAGGTCGGCGTGCGCCTCCTCGATGGACGCGACGACGCACTGGAGCGCGCGCAGGGAACCTGCAGGCATGTCGCTGATGCCCATGCCGAACGCGATCGAGCATGCGGAGCCCGGAGGAGTCACCTGCACGAACCGGATCTCGTCGCTCACCACCTGGTCGTGGTCGACCGGCCACCCCAGCGTCTCGCCGTAGAAGGCGCGCGAGCGGTCGACGTCGGCGACGGGAACGCCGACGAGTTCGATGCGGTACTCAACCATGATGATGCCCCTGGTTCCCCTCGTGTGCCGTTCGGCCGCGACCGGTGGATGCCGGTCCGTCGACGGCGCAACGTGCGGGCAATCTAGCACCGGCCGCCGACAGTTCCCGGAGGTGCTTTGGACGGGTCGCCCTCGGGTGTCAGCGAACCTCGCGCCAGGCGGCGAGGGCGGCTTCCCGCCCTTCCTTCAGCCCCACGATGGGTTCCGGGTACTCGTCGCTGCCGGCCTCGGGGACCCATCGCTGCACGTACGCCCCGTGCGGGTCGAAGCGCTCGGCCTGGCGCTCCGGGTTGAAGACCCGGAAGTAGGGCGCGGCATCCACACCGGAGCCTGCGACCCACTGCCAGTTGAAGGGGTTGGAAGCCTGATCGGCGTCGACGAGCGTGTCCCAGAACCACTCCTCGCCACGACGCCAGTCGGTGAGCAGGTGCTTGGTGAGGAAGGAGGCGGTGACCATGCGGATGCGGTTGTGCATGCTGCCCGTGCGCCAGAGCTCGCGCATGCCGGCATCCACGATGGGGACCCCGGTGCTGCCGCGCTGCCACGCGTCGAGCGCATCGCGGTCGAGCTCGGGCCACGGGAAGTCCTCGTAGGCGGCTCGCCAGGGCCGCGTGTGCAGCTCAGGGAAGCTGTAGAGCGTGTGCCAGGCGAACTCCCGCCAGAGCAGCTCGCGACGGAAGGTCGCCGCCCCCTCGCCCGTGCGGCCCTCGAGGGCGTGCCAGGCCTGGGCGGAGGAGATCTCGCCCCAGCGCAGGTGCGGGCTGAGCCGGCTCGTGCCCTCGAGGTCTGGCCGGTCGCGATCGGCCTTGTAGTCGCCGACGACCCCGTCGAGGAACGCCTCGAGACGCTCGTGGGCGCCGTGCTCACCGGGGGTCCACTCCTCGCGGAGGCCCTCGGCCCAGTCAGGTCGTGTGGGGAGCAGCTCCCAGGAGTCGAGGGGGTCGGAGTCGAGCGAGCTCGCCTTCGAGCCGCGGGGCAGCGCATCCGGGGCCTCGAGCGGCACGCGGGGCGGCTCGTGCTGGAAGCGGCTCTGGCAGGCGTTCGCGAAGGGCGTGTACACGCGGTAGGCCTCACCCTGGCCGGTCTGGATCTGCCAGGGCTCCGTGAGGAGCGACCCGGGGAGGCTATGCGCCTCGATCCCACCGTCGACGAGGCCCTGCTTGATGCGAGCGTCGATCTCGCGCTCTGCCCCGCCGTAGCGCCGGTTCCAGACGACGAGCTCGGCGCCCGCGTCCTCGGCGACTGCTGGCACGATCTCCTCGGCCTGGCCGCGGCGCAGCACGAGCGCCCCGCCGATCTCCTCGAGGCGCTCGCGCAGGGCGAGCAGGCTGTGGTGCAGCCACCACTTCGCGGCGCCCCCGAGCGCGCGCACGCCTGGGGATTCCTCGTCGAGCACGAACAGGGCGATGACGGGCCCACCGCGCTCGAGCGCGACGTGGAGGGCCGGGTGATCGTGGATGCGCAGGTCGTCACGGAACCAGACGAGCGTTGGGGAGGCCATGCGGCAAGGCTATTGGGCGAACCTCGTTCGCTGGCTGGACGTGAGGCTCGCCCGTGTCATCCCAGAGGAGCATGCGGCCGCGACCTGGGGTGGACGCGACCCAGCGGGGCGCGTCCGTAGCGTCGATGACATGAACACCACACCCCCACTTGTCGCGAGCGTCGTCGACGTTCGGAAGATCTACGGCACCCACGGCAGCGTCGCCGCCCTCGACGGCGTGAGCCTCGGCATCAGAAGCGGTGAGTTCACGGCCATCATGGGCCCGAGCGGCTCTGGCAAGTCGACGCTCATGCACGTCATGGCAGGCCTCGACGGTGCCTCGTCCGGGCGCGTGTTCCTCGGCGACACCGAGATCACGGGCATGAACGACGGCGAGCTGACGGTGCTGCGGCGCCGAGCGGTCGGCTTCATCTTCCAGGCCTTCAACCTCGTGCCCACACTGGATGTGCGCGGCAACATCATGCTGCCGTTCGACCTCGATGGCCGGACCGTCTCGCGCGACGAGGAAGCCTGGATCTCGCACCTCATCCAGACGCTCGGGCTCTCGCAGCGTCTCGCCCACCGCCCGTACGAGCTGTCCGGCGGGCAGCAGCAGCGGGTCGCCATCGCCCGGGCCCTCGGGACCCGGCCGAAGCTCATCTTCGCCGACGAGCCCACGGGAAACCTCGACTCCAAGACCGGCCGCGAGGTCCTCTCGCTGCTCTCGACGGCGAGCAGCCAGTACGGGCAGTCGATCGCCATGGTGACGCACGACCCGATCGCCGCGAGCCACGCCGACCGCGTCGTGTTCCTCGCCGACGGCAAGGTGGTCGCCGATCGTCCGCGCACGAGCGCCGCCGAGATCGCGAACCTCATGCTCTCCATGGAGACGGCAGCATGAGTGCCACGAGCACCGCACCTGCGGCGCAGGCCAGCAGCGCCGCCAAGGCGCAGCGCGCCCCTGAGTCCCAGCAGAGCAGCGGAGGCGCTGCCGTCGTGCTCGTCTCCGCCCTCTCGGCGGCCTTCGGCACGGTGCTGATCATGATCGTCGCCGACCTGGCCGCGTACTTCGACGCGATGGGCCTCAGCGAGATCGGCGCCCTCGCCAGCGTGCTCGGCACGGTTGCCGCCCTGTTCTTCGCGATCGCGCTCTTCGTGGGCGCCGTCGTCACGTCGAACTCGGTCGCCACCGTCATCGCCGGACGCACCAAGGAGATCGCGCTGCTGCGCCTGATCGGCGCGTCTGGTCGGTCGCTGCGCCGGCGCACCGTCCGCGAAGGGCTCGTCCAGGGCGCCTCGGGTGCCGTTGCTGGGGCCTCCCTCGGTGTCGGGCTGACGGCCCTCGGCGCGCAGCTCGCCATCACGAACGGTGCGCTCGACCCGTTCCCGTTCCCGATCGTGCACCCCGCGATCCTGGCACCCGTCATCGCCGTCACGGCGGCGACCATCATCGCGTCCTGGGTCGGCTCGCGACGGGTGCTCACGGTCTCGCCGATCGCGGCGACCTCGTCCAGCGCAGAGCCCACGATGCAGGAGCTTCGCGCCGGTCGCGGGCGCAGCGTCACGGCGACGATCCTCATCGCCCTCGGCATCGCCATGCTCATCGGTGGCGTGTTCTTCGGCCTGCAGAGCCCGAGCGGCGTGCTCGTGAGCCTCGGCGGTGGCATGCTCTCGTTCGTCGGCGTCATCATCGGCGCTCCCGTCATCCTCCCGCCCCTCATGAGCCTCGTGGGCAGCGCCCTCGGTCGCGGCCCGGTGCCGCGCCTCGCCGCCGCCAACGCCGTGCGCAACCCCGCGCGAAGCAGCCGCGCCGTCATCGGCCTCGTGATCGGCATCACGCTCGTCACGATGTTCGCGGTCGCCAGCGAGACCTTCCGCGCCATCACCCTCCAGTTCGGGCAGATGGAGCCCGAGATGTACGCCGCCTTCGAGCAGGTCATCGACGTCACGACCGCCATCATGAGCGTGCTCCTCGGCTTCTCCGTGCTGCTCGCCGCCGTCGGCATGGTCAACACGCTCTCCCTGAGCGTCATGCAGCGCCGGCGGGAGCTCGGGCTGCTGCGAGCGCTCGGCTTCACCGTCGGCCAGGTGCGGCGGATGATCGTGACCGAGGCGGTCGCCATGATCGCCTCATCCGCGCTCTTCGGTCTGCTTCTCGGGGTGTTCTACGGGTGGGTCGGCGCCCAGGCCACCTTCGGGTCGCTCGTCGGTCAGCTCGTCCCGCCCAGCATTCCGTGGGTGACCGTCGCCGCCGTGCTCCTCGTGACGCTGCTCATCACCGTCGCCTCCTCACTGCTGCCGGCTCGTCGAGCCACCCGAGTCTCGCCCGTCGCGGCGCTCGCCGTCGACTGAGGCGCTGGCGCCGGTTGCGAGGAGCCGGCGCTGTGCACCGCGGGCACGGCCGCCCGCCCGCAGAGTTGTGGCCCGGTGCTGCTCCCGAGATCGGGAGCAGCACCGGGCCACAACTCTGCACTCAAGCAGGCTCAAGCAGGCTCAAGCAGGCTCAAGCAGGCTCAAGCAGGCTCAAGCAGGCTCAAGCAGGCTCGGGAGCGTGCCGACGCTACGGCAGCGTGTGGCCGGCCGCAGTGAAGATGCGGTAGTACTCCTCGCGCGTCAGGTGCACGTCCGAGCCCGCGGCCGACTCGGCGACGCGCGACGGGGTCGTCGTGCCGAGCACCACCTGGATGTTCGCGGGGTGACGCGTGATCCAGGCCGTCGCGATGCCCATCGGCGTGACGCCGTACTTGTCGGCAAGCGCCTCCAGCACGTCGTTGAGCTCGGCGAAGTGCTCGCGGTCGCCGAGGAAGACGCCGTCGAAGAACCCCTTCTGGAACGGCGACCACGCCTGCAGGGTGATGCCGTTGAGGCGCGCGTAGTCCAGCATGCCGTTGTCGCGGTCGATGGACTGGTCGAGGCCGACCATGTTGGCCGCGATCCCTGACGCAATGATCGGAGCGTGGGTGATGCTGAGCTGCACCTGGTTGATGATGAGGGGCTGCGCGACCACCGACTTCAGCAGCTCGACCTGACCGGGCGTGTGGTTGGAGACGCCGAAGTGGCGGACCTTGCCGCGGCTGTGGAGCTCGTTGAACGCCGTCGCCACCTCCTCCGGCTCGACGAGGGTGTCGGGACGGTGCAGCAGGAGCACGTCGAGGTACTCGGTGCCGAGGGCCTCGAGCGACTCGTCGACCGTGCGCAGGATGTGCTCGGCCGAGAAGTCGAAGTAGCCCTCGCGGATGCCCACCTTCGACTGGATCAGCACCTGCTCGCGCTCGGCAGGTGACAGGCGGATGGCCTCGCCGAAGCGACGCTCGCAGGCGTGGCGCTCGCCGCCGTAGATGTCGGCGTGGTCGAGGACGCTGACGCCAGCGTCGAGGGCCGTGCCCACGAGGGTGCGCAGCTGCTCGTCGTCGAGGTCCATGATGCGCATGAGACCGAGGACGATGCTCGAGGCACGCACGTCGGTCTGGGGGAGAGTGAAGGTCTTCATGCTGGCATCATCTCAAGCCACCTCCCGCCGAACCTGGTCGTCGCGGAGCGTCACAGTCGTTCCCCTTTGGGCCGCACGCGCCTACCCTTTCGGCACAGCATCCGCTGCCACCCCGGGGCTGGCTTCGCTTGAAGCCGTCGCCGAGGTCACCCCCGGAAGACGGAGCATCATGTCGGCACAGACTCGCATCGACCCACGCGGGCCGCGGTTCGGGGCAGCGATCACGGCTGTCCTGCTCCTCGTCACCGTCTTCCTCGGCCTCGTCGCCCCGGCGGCGGAAACGCTGGCGGGCAGGCTCGTGCAGCCCGGCTTCCTCCTCCTTGCCGCCCTGACGGCGCTCTTCGCGTGGGGCGCGTTCGCGGGCATCCAGCGGCACCCCTACGGGCGATTCTTCGCCGCGGTGATCCGTCCGCGGCTCGCGCCACCCGCCGAGACGGAGGAGGCGGCGCCGCCGACGTTCGCTCAGGGAGTCGGGTTCGCGGTGACCCTCATCGGCGTCGTGCTGCACGTGCTCGGTGTTCCGCTCGCCGTGCCTGTGGCCGCGGGGGCGGCCTTCATCGCGGCCTTCCTGAACGCCGCCTTCGGCTACTGCCTCGGCTGCCAGCTGTACGTCGTGCTCCTTCGGGTCGGCGTCATCCGCCCGCGCGGCGTGCAGGCCTGAGGGAGTCGCCCGTGGATGCTTCGCTCGCCGTCATGGTGCTCGTGGGACTCGTCGTCGTCGCCAGCGTGATCGGCGTCGTTCTGCAGCGGACGAACGGTCGCCTGAAGGCCTCGCGTGACCCAGCCGGTGCAGCAGCGGAGGCTACGGACCTGCACCTCCTCGGGGCCGGCGTCGAGCCGGGGGACAGCGCCACGATCATCCTCTTCTCCACGGAGTTCTGCGCGAGGTGCCCCGCCACGAAGCGGATGCTCGACCAGCTCGCCTCGACGGCCCCCGGCGTCGTCGTGGCCGAGGTCGACCTCACCGACCGTCAGGACCTGGCCAGGAGCTACGACGTGCGGCAGACGCCGACCGTGCTGGTGCTCGATGCCGACGGCAAGCGGGTCGCACGCATCGGCGGCCCTCCGAGACGAGCTGAGCTCGAGGCGCAGCTCCTGCAGCTCAGCTCGTGACGCGAACGCCCGCGGACCTGACCTCCGAACCCCCGAGTATGGGAGGCTGAGCGCGTGGACGGATCAGTGGTGTTGCTCGTGATCATGGCGCTTGTGCTCATCGTCGCCGTCGTCGGGTGGGTCGCGCGACGAGGGGTGAGCCGCTTCGACGGCGAAGGCGAGCCCGAGCCCGAGCAGTCCGAGATCGACCTCGAGCTCCTGCCCGAGGACGTGCTGCCCGGCCGCCGCGCGACGATCGTGCTCTTCACCGCCCCCGACAGCGCGGAGTGCGCCGCCACGAGGTGGATGCTGCAGGACGTCGCGGCGACCTCGGCGGGGGTTGTGCTCGCGGAAGTCGACACGAGCATCCGGCCCGAACTCGTGCTGCCCTACGACATCGTGGTGACCCCCACGGTGCTGCTCCTCGACGCCGACGGGAACCGCGCCGGTCGCTTCGACGGGTCCCCGCTGCGTGAGTCGGTCGAGGCGCAGCTCATCGAGCTCAGCGTGCGCTGACGGCGGTCTTGGTGGCAACCCGCGCCGGCACCGGCGCCGTCAGGTGTTGAACGGCCAGAAGTCGAAGCTCGCCGAATGCGCGAGCGCGTCTCTGAGCAGGAAGAAGCCGACGATGGCGATGATCCAGGCTGTGTTCTCCGCGGCGTTGCGGCTCAGCCAGTCGGCGAGCCGACGCAGGCGCGGCTCGACCGCGCGTCGAGCGGCGACGCGGCCGAGGAGCAGCAGCAGCGCCGGCGCGACCATGACCACGCAGTAGGCGGCGAGGAGCGGAGCCGAACCGGCGATGCCGAGCCCCGAGCCCGTGAGGAGGCCGACCGCCGCCAGGTACGGGATCATCGTCGCGAGCTCGATGAGCCCCGCCGCCAGCGCGAGCGCGATGACGGTCACGGGTGGGCCATCTCCGAGGGCGCGGTCGCGCCAGCGGGAGAGCCTGCCCTTGGCGGGCTTCGCCGGCTCCCCGGGGCGTGCCGGCAGCGCTCTCCCGTCCTGGGCGGCCCCGGCCCCGGCCGCGACCCGGTCCCGCTTCTTGGTCGGCATGCAGATGCCCACAACAAGCAGTCCGCCGCCGACCACCAGCTGAACGGCGTAGGCCGCAGGGGTCTCGAGCACGGCAGCCGCGTTCTCCAGGAAGGCGGATGCGCCGGCCGTGAGGGCGAGCCCGACGAGGAAGTAGAAGCCGGCGATCGTCCCCAGGTAGGTGAGGATGCGTCCGAAGCGGACGCGGCCGGTCGCGAGCAGGAAGAAGATCGGGATGAGGAGCGTGCCCGCGCTCAGGCTGTCGACGAGCGCGAGACCGAGGAGCGAGAGCAGGAGTTCAGTGGACATGCCGCAACCCTCCTGCGCGCCGGCTCCCGGCCGCATCCGCTGAAAGATGCCAGCCGCGGTGCTCGCGTACATCGTTCGGGTGACCGCGCGTTGGCGTCCGTGTGCTGGGATGGTGCCATGACCGAACCGCAGAGCGCCGTCGCGCCGGGAACCCGGCACCTCCGCGCCGGTTGGCGGCCCGACGAGGACGCGACGACCACGCTCTTCGCGATCGCGGCTGCCGTCCTGCTGGCGCTCTTCGACTCGCCCCAGCACATCGCGCTGAGCCTCGGTGCGGTTGCGCTCGGCGGGCTGGCGCTCACTCAGAAGCGGCGCTTCCCCGTGCTGGTGCTGCTCATCTGCGTGACCATTTCGGTGTCCGCCTTCGTGCTCGTCGGCGTCATCGGCGGGGCCGTTCTGGTGCTGGATGCCCTCTATATCGTCGGCCGGTACAGCCCGCCGGCGGCGCTGCGAGCGGTGCAGGTGCTCGTCGCGGTGGCCGTGGTGGCGGCTTTCGCCGTGCCCGTGCTGCTTGGCGAGGCGCTGCGGCAGGGCGTGTTCTTCGGACTGCAGGCCCTCGCGATCTTCGGCACGCCGCTCTGGTGGGCGAGTTCGGTGCGTCAGAGCGCGGAACTCGCGCGAGTGCAGGAAGCGCGCGCGGACGACGCCGAGCGTCTGCTCGTGCTGGAGCGGGAGGAGGCGGTGCGCGACGAGCGGGAGCGCATGGCCCGCGACCTCCATGACGTTGTAGCGGCCAACCTCTCGGCGATCGCCATCACCTCGGAGGCGGCCCTCGCGGGGTCCGGGGTTCGAGGCCGGGAGGCGGGGGCGCTGCAGGCGATCCGCGACTCGGCCCTCGACGGGCTCGACGAGATGCGGTCGATGATCCTCATCCTCCGAAGCGGTGCCGGCGACGGGGAGGTCGCGGCGCCGCCGAGGCTGGCTCAGGTCGCGGAGCTCGTGGCCTCGGCGGAGTCGGTCGAGGCGAGGATCGTCGGGGAGGTGCCGAGTGCATCTGCCGCCACTGAGCAGGCCCTCGCCCGTGTGGTGGCCGAGGCCGTCTCGAACGCCGGGCGGCACTCGCCGGGTGCGGTCGTCGAGGTGCGCTTCGAGGAGCGGGCGGACTGGCTCTCCGTCGTCGTGACCTCGACGGGCGGCACCCGGATGGAGGCAGCGCCGGGCACCGGCAACGGGCTCGGTCTCATCCGCGAGCGGGCGGAGCGCCTCGGCGGACGCCTCGAAGCCGGGCCGACGCCAGAGAGCGCTGGGTGGCGAGTCGCAGCGACGGTGCCGCGCACCGCGGGCTCGAGGGCGCAGACCACTGAACGACCCGAGGGGAGCGCATCGTGACCGAGGAGATCGACGGCCCCATCCGTGTGCTCGTCGCCGACGACCACGCCGCGATCCGGGCCGGGCTGCGGCTGCTGCTCGAGGCCCACGGCGTCGAGGTCGTGGGCGAGGCCGGCGACGGGGCCGCGGCGATCAGGAACGCGCGCGCCCTGCGACCCGACGTCGTGCTCATGGACGTCCGCATGCCGGGGACCGACGGCATCGAGGCCACGCGAGCCATCGTCGCCGACTCGCTCGCGCAGGTGCTGGTGCTCACCACCTTCGACCTCGACGAGTACGTGTTCGGCGCCGTGCGGGCAGGGGCCGCCGGGTTCCTGCTGAAGACGACGTCGGGGCCGGCCCTCCAGGCCGCAGTCGAGGCGGTGGCTCGGGGCGAGGGAGCCCTGTCGCCGGAGGTGACACGGCGTCTCCTTGATCGCTTCGCGCAGACGGGTGACGGCGCTCCGACGCCGACTCCGGAGGTGCCCGGACTCGCCGAGCTCACGGCGCGAGAGCGGGAGGTGCTCTCCGCACTGGGCGAGGGGCTGTCGAACTCCGGCATCGGCCAGCGGATGCACATCAGCGCCTCCACGGCGAAGACCCACGTCTCGCGGGTGCTCGCGAAGCTCGGCGTCGTGTCCAGGATGGAGGCCGCCGTGCTCGCGCGTCGGGCCGGGCTCAGCGACTGACGCGCGCCCGCATCCGCGAGACGCGGCTCACCCGGCGACGTCGAAGGACTGCTCCGTCTTGCCATTCGAGAAGGACTCCTGCTCGACGCGCGGAGCCCTCGCGGTGCGCGCGGCGCCCGGCTAGGGTTTTTCCGTGACGACTGAACGGGTGCGGTGGGGAATTCTCGGGGCTGGCAACATCGCGAGGACCTTCGTGGGCGACCTCGTGGCGCAGGGCCTTGAGGTGGCGGCAGTCGCCTCTCGGGAGGCGACGCGCGCCGCCGAGTTCGCCGCCGAGCTGTCGATTCCGACCTCCTACGGCAGCTATGAGGCCCTGGTCGCCGACCCCGGCGTCGACGTCATCTACATCGCGACGCCGCAGGCGTTCCACGCCGAGCAGGCGCTGCTCGCGATCGACGGCGGGAAGCCGGTGCTCGTGGAGAAGTCGTTCACGAACGACGCCCCAGAAGCCGAGCGGGTCGTCGCGGCGGCCCGCGCCAAGGGCGTGTTCGCGATGGAGGCCATGTGGACGCGCTTCCTGCCGACGGCCGACGCGATCGGCGACGTCCTCGAGCGCGGCTCGATCGGCGAGCTCGTGAGCGTCTCGAGCTCGCACTTCCAGAACCTCGACGTGGCTCCGACGAGCCGCCACGGGAACCCACAGCTCGGCGGCGGCGTCATGGCCGACCTCGGCGTCTACGGCATCTCGTTCGCCTCGAGGTACCTCGGCGAGCCCACCTCGATGCTCGTCGACGGCGAGGCCTCGGAGCTCGGGGTCGACCTCTCGGCCTCCGTGCTCCTGCGTCATGGTGCCGGCCGCACCTCGGCGACCCTCACGCGCATGGATGCGCCCGGCTCGAACCGCGCGGCCATCGTCGGCTCGGACGGCTGGATCGACATCGACTCGGTCTTCTACGCGTCGACCTCGTTCACGGTCTACGACGGCGGACGAGGGCAGCGGGAGCTCTTGCGCTTCGACAAGCCGCAGCACGTGGGTCGGGGCATGCAGTTCCAGGCGCTCGAGGTCGAACGGTGCCTCAGCGCCGGCGAGCTCGAGAGCCCGCGCATGCCGCTCGACGAGTCGATCGCCATCATGCGAACGCTCGACGAGGTGCGGGCGCGCATCGCGGCCGCTCGTTCCAGCTCGGTCTCGCGCTAGGAGCTCGACCAGACCCCGAGCTCGTTGCCCGCCGGGTCGGTGAAGTGGAAGCGGCGGCCACCGGGGAACTCGTAGGGCCCGCTCACGACCTCGCCGCCGGCCGCGCGCACCTGCGCGACGCTCGCCTCGAGGTCGTCGGAGTAGAGCAGCACGAGCGCCCCGCCTGGCGTGACCTGGGGGTCGAGTCGGAAGCCGCCCACCTCGTCGGTCGCGTCACCGCCGGGTCGCCGGATGCCGACGTAGTTGGGGCCGGGGCCGTAGTCGTTGAAACTCCACCCGAAGGCATCGCCGTAGAACTGCTTGGCCACGGCGAGGTCGGTGACTCCGAACTCGAGGTAGTCGATGGAATGGTGGGCGCGGGCTGCTGGTTCCGTCATGCCAACCAGTCTGCCCGCAGCCACCGACATTTCACCGTCGCCTGGCAGGAGATCAGCTTGCCGCGGCGAGCTCCGCGAGCACCTCGCCAGCGGCGATGGGGCTCCCCGCCTCGGCGCGCTGGCGGAGGACGCCAGCGGCCGTGACCTGAACGGGCGTCTCCATCTTCATGGCCTCGACGACGGCGACGGCGGTCCCCGCCTCGACCTCGGCGCCGTCCTCCACGAGCCAGCGCAGGAGCGTGCCGGCCATCGGTGCGGTGACCGACGAAGCTGACGCGCCGCCCGCATCCGCCGACTCGACCCCACCCGCCGCGTCGAGCGGTGACGCCCCGGGGCCAGAGCCTCCGGCGGCGAAGAGCGTCGCAGGGAGCCGGAGGGCGACGCGGCGGCCGTCGAGCTCGACCCACGTCGAGACCACGGAGGGGTCGCTCGGCTCGACGGCGAGCGCCTGCTCGGGGACCCGCTCGGCGAAGGTCGTCTCGATCCACTGCGTGTGCACGCCGAAGCCGCGGACGCCCTCGGCGCTCTCGCTGCCGACGAAGTCCGGGTCGTCGAGCACCGCACGGTGGAAGGGCAGCACCGTCGGCACGCCTTCGACCTCGAACTCGGCGAGGGCGCGGCGCGCGCGGCGCAGCGCCTCCTCGCGGGTCGCGCCGGTGACGATGAGCTTCGCGAGCATGGAGTCGAACTGGCCGGAGACCACGGAGCCGGTCTCGACGCCCGAGTCGACGCGGACGCCCGGTCCGGACGGTGCGCGGAACAGCGAGATGGTGCCCGGCCCCGGGAGGAAGCCGCGCGCCGGATCCTCGGCGTTGATGCGGAACTCGAGCGAGTGCCCGCGGGGCGTGAACTCGGCTGCCTCGAGCGTGAGCCCGTCGGCGATGCGGAGCTGCTCGACGACGAGGTCGACACCAGCGGTCTCCTCGGTGACGGGGTGCTCGACCTGCAGGCGCGTGTTGACCTCGAGGAACGAGATGACGCCGTTCGCGTCGAGGAGGAACTCGACGGTGCCAGCGCTGCGGTAGCCGGCGGCCGCGCAGATGTCGCGGGCCGAGGTGTGGATGCGCTCCCGCTGCTCCGCGGTCAGGAAGGGGGCAGGTGCCTCCTCGACGAGCTTCTGGTTGCGGCGCTGCAGCGAGCAGTCGCGGGTGCCGACGACGACGACGTTGCCGTGCTCGTCGGCGAGCACCTGCGCCTCGATGTGGCGCGGCGACTCGAGGAACTGCTCGACGAAGCACTCGCCCCGGCCGAAGGCGGCGACGGCTTCTCGCCCGGCGGCGGCGAAGAGCTCCTCGACTTCGTCGAGGCGGCGCGCGACGCGGAGGCCGCGGCCACCGCCCCCGAACGCGGCCTTGATCGCGATGGGGAGGCCGTGCTCCTCCGCGAAGGCGCTCGCCTCTGCGGGGGAGTCGACGGGGCCGCTGGTTCCGGCGACGAGCGGCGCGCCGACCTGCTCGGCGAGGCGGCGGGCCGAGATCTTGTCGCCGAGCAGTTCGATCGCCTCGGGTGACGGGCCGATCCAGACGAGCCCCGCCCCCTCGACGGCGCGCGCGAACTCGGCGTTCTCGGAGAGGAAGCCGTAGCCCGGGTGCACGGCGTCGGCGCCCGTCGACGTCGCGGCAGCAATCAGCTTCTCGGCATCGAGGTATGTGTCCCGCGAGGTCGTGCCGTCGAGCGGCACCGCCTCGCCGGCGAGGCGCACGTGGAGCGCATCGGCGTCGCCGTCGGCGTACACGGCGACGGAGGCGACCCCGTAGTCGGCGCAGGCGCGGGCGACGCGCACGGCGATCTCGCCGCGGTTCGCGATGAGGACCTTGGCGATGCGGGTCATCGGAGTTCTCCTGGAGTCTGGGTGCGTGGGGTGTGGGTGCGTGGTGCCACGATGCGGAATCGCACGGCGGCGCCGACGGGCAGCTGGCCCGCGAGGGGCAGGTCATCGGTGATGACGGCCCCGAGCACGGGGTAGCCGCCAGTGAGGGGGTGGTCGGCGAGGAAGAGCACCGGCTGCCCGTTCGGGGGCATCTGGATCGCCCCGCTGACGCAGCCCTCGCTGGGCAGCTCGCCGCTCTTCGCTCGGGTGAGGGCGTCGCCGTCGAGTCGCACGCCGACCCGGTTCGATTGTGGCGTCACGTGCCAGTCCTGGCTCGTGAAACGCTCGATCTCCTCGGCGGAGAACCAGTCGTCGCGGGGGCCGAGCACGATGCGCAGCTCGACGGTGTCGCCGCCGGCCCGGGGAAGCTCGCGCGGCTGGGCATCCGCGACGGGGCTCGCAGCGACGAGGGTGGCGTGCGGCGCGAGAACGCCGAGCACGTCGCCGGCTTGCAGCGCGTCGGGGCCGAGCCCCGCGAGGAGGTCGGTCGCGAGGCTCTCGAGCACCGGGGGCGCGTCGAACCCGCCGCGCACCGCGAGGTAGCTGCGTACTCCGGCGGCAGGGGAGCCGAGCTGCAGCTCGTCTCCGTCGTCCAGCGCGAACGCCGCTCCGAACGGGGCGGTGCGGGGAAGGGTGCCGGAGACGGTCAGGGGCACCTCGGCACCCGTCACCGCCACGACCTGCGGGCCGCGCGCCCGCAGCACGAGCCCGCCGTAGGCGACCTCGAGGGTGGGGGCTGCCGCAGCGTTCCCGACGAGGCGGTTCGCCTGGCGGTGGGCTGGCGCATCCAGTGCCCCGGAGGCGGAGACGCCCATGCCGGCGTAGCCGTCGCGTCCGAGGTCCTGGAACAGGGTCTGCAGGCCTGGGGAGACCACCTCGAGGGCGGACCCGCGGTCGGCGTTGCCCCTGGGATGCTCGACTTCAGCCTCCCGGGGCGCGTTCGCCCTGGCAGCGCTCAGGGTCGAGCGCGCCCGCTCGGTCGCGGCGGTGACGCTGAACGTGACGAGGTCTCCCGGCGCCATGAACGCGGCCGGGTCGCGGTCGAGATCCCACATGGGCACCTCGGTGGTGCCGATGAGCTGCCACCCGCCGGGGCTCTCGCGCGGGTAGACGCCGCTGTACGTGCCTGCCAGCGCGACGGAGCCCGCGGGGATGCGCGTGCGGGGCGTCGACCGGCGCGGCACGTCGAGCACGGGGTCGTCGCCCGTCAGGTACGCGAAGCCGGGCGCGAAGCCCACGAACCCGACCGTGAAGGTCGAGCTCGTGTGGCGGCGCACGACCTCGTCGGCGGAGATGCCGAGGAGCTCGGCGACCTCCGCGAGGTCCTCACCGTCGTACCGCGTCGGGATCTCGAGGCGCCTCGGCTCTCCCGTGCGCACGCCGCTGAGGTCGGCTGCCGCCGCGGCGGCCTCGATCTCCTCGGCGGTGACCCGGGCTGGCCGGAACGGGACGAGCAGGGTGCGCGCACCCGGCACCATCTCGCCGACACCGGGGATGCGCAGTGCGGTCAGGGCGTCGAAGAGCGCGATCGTCTCGTCGAGGCTGCTGCACTCGATGAGGACCGCATCGTCGCGGGCGGTGAGGACTCTCATGGGGTCAGGCCAGCTTTCCGGCGGCTGCCGGCGCGGCTGCGAACGGGCGCAGCTCGACGCCGGCCTCCGTGAGCGCGAGCCGCACCTGCTTCGCCATGTCGGTGGCCCCAGGGCTGTCGCCGTGCACGCAGATCGAGTCGGCCCGCAGCTCGAGCGTGCTGCCGTCGATCGCCTCCAGCAGGCCCTCGGTCGCGAGGCGCACCATGCGCTTCGCGACCTCGTCGACGTCGTGCAGCACGGCGCCGGGCTCCCGGCGGGAGACGAGCGTGCCCTGCGGCGTGTAGGCGCGGTCGGCGAACGCCTCCATCGCGGTGGGGATGCCTGCCTCGGTGGCGAGGCGGAGCACGGCCGAGCCCGGCATGCCGAGGAGCACGAGGCTCGGGTCGACGAGGCGAACGGCCTCGACGACGTCCGCCGCCTGCCGCTCGTCGTGCACGATCGTGTTGTAGAGGGCGCCGTGCGGCTTGACGTAGCGCACGCTGGTCCCCTCGGCGGCGGCGAGTGCCTGCAGGGCGCCGATCTGGTAGACCACATCGGCGACGAGGTCGTCGGAGGCGACGTCGATGTTGCGACGACCGAAGCCGGCCAGGTCGCGGTAGCCGACGTGCGCGCCGATCGCGACCCCCGCATCCGCTGCTCCCTTGACGGTGGCGCGGATGGCGCGCGGGTCGCCGGCGTGGAAGCCGCAGGCGACGTTCGCGCTCGTGACGATGCCGAGCATCTCCTGGTCGTCGCCGAGGGTCCAGCGGCCGAAGCCCTCGCCGAGGTCGCTGTTGAGGTCGATGGAGCGTGCGTTCATGTGGTCAGCCTTTCGCTCGGGATACGGATCAGGTGTTGAGGAGGTCGAAGATCGGTCCGACCGCGTTGACGGCCATGTACCAGGTGATGAGCGTCGCGAGCGTGCCGATGATGAGCAGCCACTTCGGGTACTTCGCGCCGCCCAGCTTCGACGGGCGGAACCAGCCGATGTACATGAACAGGGTGAGGCCGATCGGCAGGATGAGGCCGTTGAAGCCGCCGACGAACACGAGGAGCGTCGCGGGCGGGGTGCCGATCGACAGGTAGATGGCCAGCGAGAAGAGGATGAAGCCGACGGTCCAGAAGTCGGCGGTGCGACCGGCGATGCGCTTCGAGAAGACCGGCAGGAACGACACCGAGGTGTAGGCGGCGCCGATGATGCTCGTGAGGGCGGCGAGCCAGAAGATGGCGCCGAAGATACGGAAGCCAGCCTCGCCGGCTGCTGCCTGGAAGGCGTCTGCTGCCGGGTTGAGGGTCGTGTCGAGCACGACGCCGCTCGCGACGACGCCGAGGATGGCGAGGAACAGCACGTAGCGCATGATGCCCGTGATGAGGATGCCGGTCACGGCCGCGCGGTTGACTTCCTTGATGTGCTCAGGTCCGGCGTTGCCGGAGTCGAGCAGCTTGTGCGCCCCCGAGTAGACGATGTACCCGCCGACGGTGCCGCCGACGATCGTCGTGATGGTCGCGAAGTCGATGGTGTCGGGGAGGACGGTCTGGCGGAGTGCGTCGCCGATGGGCGGCTGCGCGACGATGGCGACGATGACGGTGAGCAGGATCATCGCGACGCCGGCCACGATGACGACCCGGTCCATGACGATGCCGGCGCGCTTGATGAGGAAGATGGCGATCGCGATGGCGGCGCTGATGACGGCGCCGACCTTGACGTCGAGGCCGAGCAGCACGTTCAGGCCGAGCCCGGCGCCGCCGATGTTGCCGATGTTGAAGACGAGGCCGCCGATGACGATGAGCACGGCGAGCACATAGCCGCTGCCGGGGAGGGCGTCGTTGGCGAGGGCGCTCGCGCGCTTCCCGGAGAGCGTGATCATGCGCCAGATGTTGAGCTGGACGGCGAGGTCGATGAGTACCGAGATGAGGATGCCGAAGGCGAACGCGGCGCCGAGCTGCTGGGTGAAGGTCGCCGTCTGGGTGATGAAGCCGGGGCCGATGGCCGAGGTGGCCATGAGGAAGAGCGCGCCGACCAGCGAGGTGCGACGGGCTTTGGCGTACTGCTTGAGCTTCTCGGGGGTGCTCGCCTCGTCGGCGGCAGAAGAGCCGGACGCTGGGGACGCCGGGGAAGCGGGAGGAGGTGTGGAGGTCATGACTCGTTCCAGTTCGGTAGGGGAGCAGCGAGTGATTGCGGCAACCCTACGGTTGTTCAACGCTGAGCAACAGATTGTTCAACGATAGACGCGTAAATGTCTTGTTACAAGATGTATCGGGGGTATTTCGCGGAACGGGTCGACGCGGAGTGCCGCCGGTAGAGTGCGAAGCGTGAACGCAGCCGACGAGACCCTCGACAGGGCGGAACGGGCGGCCTCGAGCCTCCGCCAGATGATCGTCACGGGCGAGATCGTGCCAGGGCAGCGCCTCTCGGAGAGCGCCATGACCGAGCGACTCGACGTCTCGCGCAACACCCTCCGCGAGGCCTTCCGCATGCTCACGGCGGAGCGACTGCTCACCCGGCGCCCCAACGCGGGCGTCTTCGTCGCCATCCCCTCACTGGCCTCGATCCTCGACATCTACCGGGTCCGACGCATGATCGAGGTGCAGGCCCTGCGCGCCGCCCCGGGGCGGCACCCGGCCGGGGCGCGGATGCGCGAGGCCGTCGAGCACGCCATCCGAGGGCGAGAGGCCGGCGACTGGGCGGCGGTCGGCACCGCCAATATGGCGTTCCACACGGCGATCGTCGCGCTCGCGGACAGCGAGCGCCTCGACCGCGTCTACGCGAACGTCTCGGCGGAGCTGCGGCTCGCGTTCGGCTTCCTCGAGGATCTCGAGTACCTGCACGCGCCCTACATCGAGCTCAATCAGCGCGTGTTGGAGCTCCACCTCGCCGGAGACACGGACGAGGCGGCGGCGGCGCTCGACGAGTACCTCGTGCGCTCCGAGCGCACCGTGCTCGCCGCCTACGCGCGCCTCGCCCCGGCGCCGACGCTCTGACCCGACGCGCTGACTCAACGCCCTGCCCCGACGCCCGACTCGTCGCCTCGAGTCGCACCCAACCCCAAGGAGCCCGCCGTGTCCCTCACCGCTCTGGTCGTCCGCCACGTCGTCTTCGAGGACCTCGGGCTGCTTCGTGACGTGCTCACGGAGCGCGGCTACAACATCCGCTACCTCGAGGCCGGGCAGGACGAGATCACTGCCGAGCTGCTCGTCGATGCCGACCTCGTCGTGGTGCTCGGCGGGCCGATCGGGGTGGGGGATGCGGAGCGGTACCCGTTCCTGACCCCCGAGATCGCCGCCATCAGGGCTCGCGTCGAAAGAGACCGGCCCACGCTGGGCGTCTGCCTCGGGGCCCAGCTCATGGCGGCAGCCATGGGGGCGGCGGTCGCGCCGACGGGGCGCGTGGAGATCGGCTTCTCGCCGCTCACGTTCACCCCGGATGGGGCAGCTTCGGTGCTGGGCGGCCTCGCCGACGTGCCGGTGCTGCACTGGCACGGCGACCAGTTCGAGATCCCCGCAGGAGCCGAGCGACTCGCCGAGACCCCCGGCTTCCCGAACCAGGCGTTCGCCGCGGGCCGGAACCTGCTCGGCCTGCAGTTCCACCTCGAGGTCGACCCGCGGATGGTCGAGACCTGGCTCATCGCGAACGCCTACGAGCTGGCCATCCACGAGCTCGACCCGCGGGAGATCCGCGCGGATGCGCTCGCGATCACGCCACGACTCACGGCCGCCGCGAGGACCGTCGTCGGTGGCTGGCTCGACGCGCTCGATCCCCTCGACGCCAGCGTGACTGAATCCGGCGGGAACGACGCCAGCGGGAACTAGGCGGGGGAGCCCCCGGCCGCCCGTGAGCTCTCCGTCGAGCGAGGGTAGGGCATCCCGCGCGGCACGACGAGCGGCCCGCCCGTGATGGGGTCCTCGATGACGACGTTCGGCAGGCCGTAGATCTCCTCGACCCGTTCGCTCGTCACGACGTCGCGGGGTGTGCCGGAGGCGAGGATGCGCCCGTCGCGCATCGCGATGATGTGATCGGCGTAGCGCGCGGCGTGGTTGAGGTCGTGCAGCACGGCGACGACCGTGCGGCCCTGCCGGTTGAGGTGCGCGAAGAGCTCCATGAGCTCGACCTGGTGCGCGATGTCGAGGAACGTCGTCGGCTCGTCGAGCAGGAGGAGCTCGGTCTCCTGCGCGAGGACCATCGCGACCCAGACCCGCTGGCGCTGGCCGCCGGAGAGCTCGTCGACGCGTCTCGACGCCAACGGCAGGGTGCCCGTCGCGTCGAGGGCATCGCGGACCGCTCGCTCGTCGGACTCGGACCATTGGCGCAGGAGACGCTGGTGCGCGAACCTGCCGCGGCCGACGAGGTCGGCGACGGTGATGCCATCCGGGGCCAGGGCCGACTGCGGCAGCAGGCCGAGGCGACGGGCGACGTCCTTCGCCCGCATGCTCGTGATGGCCTTCCCGTCCAGCACGACCCGGCCGGCGTCCGGCGCGAGCAGGCGGGACAGGCCGCGCAGCAGGGTGGACTTGCCGCACGCGTTCGGGCCGATGATGACAGTGAAGGAGCCGTCGGGGATCTCGGCGCTCAGGTGCTCGATGATCCGTCTGCCGTCGTAGCCGAGGGTGATGTCCTCGGCGACGAGGCGCGACGAGGCGGGGAGCTTGGCACGCTCTCGGGTCGTGCGGGCGGTGGGTGGTGGCTGGTGCTCAGGCACGGCGGCGGATCTCCTGGACGATGGTGACGACGAGGTAGAGGCCGCCGACGGAGACCGTCACGACCCCAACCGGCAGTGTGACGGGAAGGACGTGCTGGGCGATGAGGTCGGAGGCGAGGAGGAGCAGGGCCCCGACCAGCGCTGCGAGCGGCAGCGACAGGTACGGGGTGCGCGCGATGCGGCGCGCGATCTGGGGAGCCGCCAGGGCGATGAAGGCGACGGGGCCGATGACGGCGGTCGAGATCGACACGAGGCCGACCGCGGCGAGCAGGACAAGCGCGCGCACGAGCTGCGGCCTGGCGCCGGTCGCGGCGGCCACGTCGTCGCCGAGGTCGAGCTGACGCAGCTGCGGGGCGAGGAAGAGCAGCACGGCGAACAGCGGGATGCCGCAGGCGATCGCGCCGGCGAGGGGCGGGCCGGTCACGCCGTTGAGGGTGCCGGCGCCCCACGCGGAGGCGAACATGGCGGTCTCGAGCTCGACCTCGAGCAGCATCCACGTGTTCGCGGAGGCGAGCATGGCCGAGACGCCGATGCCGATCACGATGAGGCGGAACCCCTGCGCGCCACCGCGATGCGCGAACGCCCAGATCACGAGGGCCGTGAGGAGGCCGCCGATCACCGCGCCGGCGGTCATGAGCGGCCAGGAGGCGGAGAACACGACGACGCTCACGAGCATGCCCGTGAAGGCGCCGTTGGAGAGGCCGAGGATGTCGGGGCTCGCGAGCGGGTTCCTCGTGACCGTCTGGAAGAGGGCGCCGGCAACGGCGAGGAAGGCGCCGAGGGTGATGGCCGCGATGACCCGAGCGAGTCGCCACTCGTAGACGACGGTGCGGTCGAGTGCGTCCCCGCCGCCGAGCAGGGCGCGGACGACGGCATCGGGGCTGAGCGGATACGTGCCGAGCCCCAGGCCCAGGATTCCGAGGACCAGCACGGCCGCGGCCACGGCCGCACCGACGATGGCGCTGCGCAGGCGGACGGAGACGGCGATGGGGCCGGCCCCGAGGCGGAGCTGCCGGTAGCCGAGGTCGACGGGCTCGAGGCGGTCCTCGGTGGGGGTCGGGGTGCGGGTCGCTGTCATGAGAGGGTGCTCGCCTTCCGCTGTCTGGCGAGGGCGATCAGGATCGGGGCTCCGACGAACGCCGTGACGATCCCGACGGGGATCTCGGCGGGCGCGATGAGCACGCGGCCGAGCACGTCCGAGAGGAGCACGATGACGGGGGCGAGGACCACGGAGATGACGAGGATGACCCGCTGGTCGACGCCGAACAGCCACCGTGCGACGTGCGGCACCATGAGGCCGATGAACGAGATGGGGCCGGCCAGTGCGGTCGCGGTTCCCGCGAGCACGGTGACGGCGAGGATGACGCCGACTCGGATCGCGCCCACGTTGGCACCCTGGGAGCGGGCAACGTCCTCCCCGAGGGCGAGGGCGTTGAGGCCGGGGGCGAGCAGGAGCGCCCCGAGCACTGCGAGCGCGATGAAGGGGAGCACGGGCAGCAGGACGTCGAAGCCGCGGCCGAGCAGCGAGCCGGCGTTCCAGGACCGCATCCGCTCGAAGGCATCCGGGTTGCTGAGGGTCATGCCGGTGGTCATCCCCGAGAACACGGCGCCGAGGGCCACCCCGGCCAGGGTGAGGCGGATGGGGTCGGCGGGGCCGCGGCCGGAGGAGCCGATGAGGTACACGGCGACGGTCACGATGAGGGCGCCGAGGAACCCCAGCCACACGAACGACGAGATGTCTCGCAGCCCGAGGAACGCCACTCCGATGGCGATCGCGAATGCGGCCCCGGCGTTGACGCCGAGGATGCCGGGGTCGGCGAGCGGGTTGCGGGTGAAGGCCTGGATGAGGGATCCGGCGACGCCGAGGGCGACGCCGACGACGATGCCCGTGACCGTGCGCGGCACCCGGAGCTCGGCGACGACGTAGCGCGCTTCGGAGGAGCCGCCGCCCCGCAGCACGTCGAGCACGACGTGCGGCGGGAGCGCGTTGGAGCCGAGCATGAGGGAGAGTGCCACTGCGGTCACGAGCAGGGCGAGGAGCACGAGGGCGCCGATGGTTGCGCGCGCTCGTGACCCCGCCCTGAGTCGAGCCGGGGTGCGATCGGTGTGGAGGAGCGTCACCGCTGGGTTTCGAGGAAGCGCTCGATGTCGTCGAGCACGAGCGCGCCGCCCTTGGGGCCGACGCCGGACACCCAGTAGCTGGTGTCGACGAGGGTCACCGAGGGGAACTCGGCGGCGTTCTGGGTGATCGCGGCGGGGACGGTCGATGCGTCGTCGACGTCGGCGGTCGTCACGAACACGTAGTCGGCCTTGGCGTCGAGGATGTTCTCGGGGGAGAGGTCGGCCTGGAGTCCGTCTTCCCATTCCTGCTCGGGGATGGTGAGGCCGGCGCATTCGAGCGCGCCGCCGGCGAACGAGGTCGGACCGTAGAGGCTGAGCGTGGTCTCGTCGCGGGGGCGGATGAGGTTGGCGGTCTTGCCGTCGACGCCCAACTCGGTCTTGATCTCCTCGCAGCGGTCGTTGAAGCCGGTCAGCAGCTCCTGTGCCTCGTCCTGCTGCCCGAGGGCTTCGCCGATGAGGAGGACGTTCTCCTGCCACGGGTCGGCCTGGCTCGCCATGAAGACGGTGGGGGCGATGGCTCCGAGCTGCTCGTAGAGCTTCGAGTGCCGCGACTCCGTTCCGAGGATGAGGTCGGGCTTGAGGGCGGCGATGGCCTCGAGGTCGGGCTCCGGCACCGTTCCGACGGGTTCGACGCCCTCGACGCCCAGGTACTCGGGCACGCCGGCGACGTTGCTCGCGACTGCTGCCCCCACTGGGGTGACGCCGAGGGCCACGGCAGTGTCGAGCTCCACGGGTTCGAGGACGACGACGCGCTGGGGGTCGGTCGGGACCTCAGCCGTGCCGCGGGCGTGCTCGACGGACCGGGTCCCGGATGCGGTGCCGTCCGCGTCTCCCGCGGTCGGGGCGTCCGCGGCTCCGGCCGAGCATCCGGCGAGCAGCAGGCCCGTGAGGGCTGCGGAGGCGATGAGCGTTGCGGCTCTGCGTGTGGTGCGTGTGTGCATGGTGAACGACTTCCGTGGGGTGGGATGGGGAGGGGGATGCGCTGCGGCGAGTGCTTACCGGTAGTAGACGGCGAGCGGGTAGTCGCCGTCGTGGCGCACCTGGATGGGGGTGCCGAAGACCTGCTCGAGCGTCTCGGTGGTCATGAGCTCGCTCGGGCTGCCGGAGTGCGCGAGCTGGCCGTCGGTGAGGGCGACGATGTTGTCGGCGTAGGCGGCCGCGAAGTTGATGTCGTGGATGACGATGACGAACGTCTTCCCGAGCTCGTCGGCGGCGCGGCGAAGCTGGCCCATCATGGCGACGGCGTGCTTCATGTCGAGGTTGTTGAGGGGCTCGTCGAGGAGGATGTAGTCGGTGTCCTGGGCGAGCACCATGGCGACGTAGGCGCGCTGGCGCTGCCCGCCGGAGAGCTGGTCGAGGTAGCGGTCCTCGAGTGCCGCCAGGTCGAGGAACTCGATGGCCCGGTCGATGTGCACCTTGTCGTCGGCGGTGAGGCGCCCCTGCGAGTGGGGGAAGCGGCCGAAGCCGACGAGCTCGCGCACCGTGAGCCGGGTGACGAAGTGGTTCTCCTGGCGGAGGATCGAGACGACCTTCGCGAGGTCGCGGCTCTTGGCCTTCGTGACGTCGTGTCCGCCAACGGTGACGGTGCCGGTGCTCGCATCCGTCAGCCTGCCGACGATCGTGAGGAGCGTCGACTTGCCTGCGCCGTTCGGCCCGACGAGCGCCGTGATGCCGCCAGCCGGGATGTCGAGGGTCACGGGGCCGAGCACGGTGGTCTTGCCGTAGGTCTTGGTGACGTTCGAGAGCGAGATCACAGTGCACCCTTTCGGAGGAGGTAGCCAGTCGGAGTCACAGTGCACCTTTGCGGAGCAGGTAGACGATGAAGAACAGGCCACCGACGAACTCGATGATGATCGAGAGGGACCCGGCCGCGTAGAACACGTGGCGCAGCACGAAGTAGCCGCCGAGCAGCGTCAGCATGCCGAGCAGCATCGCGAACGGGATGACGTGCTTGTGCAGGGAGGAGCCCGTCAGCTGGTAGGCGAGGGTCGCGACGATGAACCCGAAGAACGTCATGGGGCCGACGAGGGTGGTCGAGATGGAGATGAGCACGGCCGTCAGGATGAGGAGCACCGTGACCTTGCGCTTGTAGGCGACGCCGAGGTTGACGGCGGTGTCGCGGCCGAGGGCGAGCACGTCGAGGGTGTTCCGGGTGCGCCAGATGAAGGCGAGCACGACCGCGATGATGAGCGCAGCCCACGGCAGGTACTCGGGGTTCGAGTTGCTGAGGTTGCCGAAGAGCTTCGCGGAGAGCACGTCGAACTCGCTCGGGGTGAGGAGGCGCTGCATGAAGGTGGAGAGCGAGCCGAAGCCCACCCCGAAGACGACGCCGATGAGCAGCATGATGTGCAGGTTGCCGCGTTTGCCGGAGAACAGCCACGTGTAGAGCAGCGTCGCGAAGCCCACCATGAGGAAGCTCTGCAGGAACACCTTGGGCAGGCCGTCGGTGGAGGCGAGGGCGGCGCCGCCGAGGAAGAACACGAGCGCGGTCTGGAAGACGACGTAGATCGCGTCGAACCCCATGATCGAGGGGGTGAGGATGCGGTTGCCGGTCGCGGTGTGGAACAGCACGGTCGCGACGGCCTGGCAGGCGGCGACGACGATGACGGTCGCGACGGTCACGACGCGCAGGTTCACGGCGAGCCAGAAGCCGCGGCTGCCGGGCTCCATGGCGATGTCGTAGGTGAGGACGCCGACGGCGGCGAGGATGACGAGGGCGCCGAGGATGCTGAAGCGCAGCCACAGTCGGGGAGCCTTCGCGGGGCGGCTGGCGTCGCTGACCTGGTCGCCGATGCGACGGGACGTGGATCTCGGGGAGCGGGGCACGGTCTCAGCCATTGCGGCGCATCCGGAGCAGGAGGGTGATGAAGACGGCGGCGCCGACCATGCCGAGGATCATGGAGACGGGCAGCTCGAAGGGCATGCGGATGACGCGGCCGATGATGTCGCAGACGATGATGATGCCGACGCCGAGCACGCACACCCAGGGCAGGTTCGATCTGAGGTTGTCGCCGCGCGCCATGGAGACGAGGTTCGGCACGATGAGCCCGAGGAAGGGCAGGAAGCCGACCACGACGGTGGTGACGCCGGTGGCGATGGCGACCAGGGCCGTGCCGATGAACATGACGAGGGTGTAGTTGAGCCCGAAGTTCGTGGCGATGTCCTTGCCGAGGCCCGCGACGGTGAAGCGGTCGGCGACGAAGTACGCGATGACGACGATGACGGCGACGATCCACAGCACCTCGTAGCGGCCGCGGACGACGCTCGTGAAGCTGCCCATGAACCAGGTGCCGAGCATCTGCAGGTAGTTCGTCTCGATGGCGAGCCAGGTCGTGAAGGCGGAGACGACGGCGCCGAGCATGATGCCGATGAGGGGCACGATGAGGGCGGAGCGGAGGGCGACGCGGCGCAGCACGGCGAGGAACACCATGGTGCCGATGAAGGCGGACACGCTGGCCATGACCATTCGGGTCGTGAGGCCGGCCGCCGGGGCGACGATGTAGCTCACGAGCAGGCCGAGGGCCGACCACTCGGTGGTGCCGGTCGTCGTGGGCTCCACGAAGCGGTTCTGGGTGAGCAGCTGCAGGATGAGGCCGGAGACGCTCATCGCGCAGCCCGCGAGCACGAGCGAGACGGTGCGGGGAACCCGGGAGATCCAGATCATCTCGCCGCCGAACTCGTTGCCGGCGATGTCGTAGGCGCCGACGAAGAGCGACAGGACGGCGAGACCGGCGACGGTGACGATGCCGATGGGGAGCGCCCCTCGCCGGTTGAGGAGCGGCACGTGCGGCTTCGGCGCGGCTCGGGACGCCGGCGCTGCTGGGGGTGGGGCTGTTGCTGTCATTCGCTCGCTGTCGTGGGTGACGTGCGGAGGGGTGCCGTGCGGAAGGGGGCCGTGCGGAGGAATGCCGTGCGGCAGTCGCGGCTTGCGCGGCTGTCGCGGCGGGAGACCCCGGGAAGCCCGGGGCCGGTTCGTGCCCCGTCGCTCGGGTGCCGCGGGGGCACCAGGGGAGCGGCGGGGCACGAGGCCCGGAGCGTGGCTAGCTGCTCGCGCCGGAGAACGCCGCTGCGACGTCCGTGTACAGGCCCGTGTAGGCCTGGATGCCCTCGTCGAGGTAGAAGGACGGGTCGAGGTAGACGATCTGGTTCTTCTGCACGGCTGGCACGTTCTGCAGGGCCTCGGCGCCGGCGATCAGCTCGGCTGCTGCCGTCGCGCCCTCTTCGCCGGTGCCGGCGTCGCGGTCGAGCACGATCATCCACTCGGGGTTGGCCTGGGCGATGGCCTCGACGCTGATGTCGTCGCCGTGGGAGGCGTCTTCAGCGGCCTGGTCGATGGCGGGGGTGAGGCCGATCGTGGGGAAGAGCTGGCCGACACCGCGTCCCTCGCCGGGTGCCGCGTAGGCGATCTCGCCGCCGGAGGTGATGAGCCCGACGACCGTGTCGGTGCCGTTGTAGGCGCTCTTGGCGTCGGCGATGGCGGTGTCGAACGCGGCGACCGTCTCGGCGGCTTCCGCTTCCTTGTCGAAGATCTGGCCGAGGATCTCGACCTGGCGCTTCAGCTCGCTCGTGGCCTCTTCGCCGTCGCGGGGGTTGATCTCGATGGTCTTGGGCTGGATGCCCTTGAGGTCCTCGTAGTAGTCCTGGAAGCGGTAGCCGCCGATGATGAGGTCGGGCTCGGCTTCGATGACGGCCTCGAGGTCTGGCTCGCGGTGGAGGCCGACGTCGAGCACCTCGTCGCCGCCAGCGAGGTCGGGCCAGACGCTCTCCATGAGCGGCTTGGGGGCTGCGACGACGTTGATGCCCCAGTCGCTGAGGGTCTGGAACGTCGTGTTGTCGAGGGCGATCACGCGCTCGGGGTTGACGGGAACCTCGATCTCACCGTGGTTGTCGGTGATGGTGACGGTTCCGGATGCAGCGGCGGTCTCTTCGGGCGCGGCGCCGGTGGCCGCTGGGGCGCATCCGGCGAGGAGGAGCGCGGAGATGGCGAGCAGGCCGGCACCCTGGATGCGGGCGGCCGTGCGCCGCGTGGAAGTCGTGAGCGTTTCGGGCATGGCGGATCCTCGGTTCGGGGATGTGCTGTGCTGCGCGCACAGAGAGTGGAGCCGTTGCAGGGGCCGCACGGGCGCTTTGGTGGCGGACGGGCCAAGCCTGCGCGTCGCGCTGAACGTCCAACGCGACTCGGCTTTGAGTAAGGCGAGCCTATCTTAAGTTCGGGGACGTGGTCAGGGGTGGCAGACGGGGAGAAGTCCCCAGGGCGGGGAGATAATGGCGCAATGCCTTTTTCCCGACACGAGCTGATTCCTGGCTGGCGCGACCTCGTGACGATGGGGCCCTACCGACGTGACCACTGGGTGGCGCTGCGGGTTGCGCTGGCGATCGGCGCGCCACTGGTGCTCCTGTGGGCGACCGGATCCATGCAGCTGGCGATCTTCGCCGTGTTCGGCGCATTCACGAGCGTCTACGGTCGCGGGCTGGACGTCTTCGCTCGCCTCCGGCTGCAGTCGATCGCCGCGGGGGCGCTGCTCGTCTCCGTCGGGGTGGGTGCGCTCATCTCCTTGTCGCCCGAGCGCGGCCTGCTCGTGCTGCCCATCGCCGCCGCATGGGCGTTCCTCATGTCCCTCCTCGGCGACCGGGTGCGGTGGGCGCCTCCCGGCCCCATGTTCCAGATCTTCGCCCTCGCCGCGATCGCGGCGCTCGCGGTGGACGGGGCGGTGCTGCTGCGTGGTCTCGGCGTGGCCGTCGTGACGGCCGTGTGGTCGCTGCTCCTCGGGCTCGCGTTCGGCGGGGTCGGTGAGCTCGTGGACAGGGGCCGCGCGGCGCGAGCTGCGGCCGGCGGGGCCGGTGCTCCTGCTCAGGCTCCGGGGCCAGCCGCAGCGGGGGCCTCCGCTACGGGTGCACCCGCCTCGGGGGCCGCCGCCTCGGGTTCGCTGTCGACGGGGTCGATCAGGTCGGTTCGCCCGGCGAGGTCGACGCCGCTGGGGCGTGCGTGGATGTTCGCGGTCGGCACGCTGGTGGCTGGGGCGATTCCGCTGCTGATCGGCATCGGGCATCCGTACTGGGCGATGGTGTCCGCGATCGCCGGTCTGTCGGCGGCGACGGGGTTCCATCGAGTGCTGCGGGCGACGCATCGGCTTGTGGGGACGGTGCTCGGCCTCGGGGCGGCGGCCGTGCTGATGGCGTTCGAGCCGAGCGGCCTGGTCGTGGTGCTGCTGGTGATCGCCCTGCAAGGTGGGGTCGAGCTGTTCATCGTGCGCAACTACACGCTGGGGCTGCTGTTCCTGACGCCGCTTGTGCTGGTCATGGGGCGCCTCGCGGGGGATGTCTCGGCCGGCCAGCTGCTGCTCGAGCGGGGTGTGGAGACGCTCATCGGGGTGGCTGTCGCGGTGGCAATCGCGGTGGTTCTCGAGCGCCTGCCTGCCTCTTCCAAGTTATAAATCACCAGGGGGCTTGCCGCAAGGCCCCGTCGAGGCACCAGAATGAGCGATCGTGACATCTTCTGCTGAAGTCTTTGCCCTCCCGCCCCACCTTTCTTTCAAGTCCGACCCGGAACTGGTGGGTGCTGATGCTGAGCAGTTCGCTGCGGTCGCTGAGGCGCTGGCCCTGCAGAAGGGCGAGCTCGCGGCGCGGCTCGCCGAGCTGCGGCTGACGGAGGGCGGCGCGGGGCAGCAGGCGCTTGATCGGGATACGGAGATCCATCGCCTGTCGCGTCAGCTGCGTGGCCTGGAGCGCTTCGGGGTCGATGCGTGCTTGGGGCGCATGACGCCGGCGGATGGTTCGCCCGACGTGTACGTCGGCCGGTTCGGTCTCGCCGACGAGGCCGGGCGTCGACTGCTCATCGACTGGCGTGTGCCGGCGGCTGAGCCCTTCTTCGCGGCGACGCACGCGAATCCGCTCGGCCTGGCGAGTCGCCGCCGGTACCGCTGGAACGTGGAGCGGGTCGTCGACTACTGGGATGAGGTGTTCGTGCCCGGAGATCTCGTCGGCCGTGTGGCGCTGGACGACCAGTCGTCGTTCATCGCGAGTCTCGGGTCGGCGAGGTCGGGGGAGATGCGGGACGTGCTCGGCACGATCCAGGCCGATCAGGACGCGATCATCCGTGCCCCTTCGCGGGGCGCGCTGGTCGTGGATGGCGGGCCCGGCACCGGCAAGACGGTTGTGGCGCTGCACCGCACGGCGTTCCTGCTGTACTCGGACCCCCGCTTCAAGCAGGGGCGCGGCGGGGTGCTGTTCGTGGGCCCGAGCCGCCCGTACCTGAACTATGTGGCGAACGTGCTGCCGAGCCTCGGCGAGGACAGCGTGCAGCTGTGCACGCTCCGCGACCTGCTCCCGGAAGGGGCCGACGCGCGGGAGGAGACCGATGCATCCGTCGCCCGGCTGAAGTCGTCGCTCGACCTGGTGCGGGCCGTCGGCAAGGCGGTGCGGTACCACCAGCGTCCACCGCGGGTGCCGTTCTCGGTGACGACGACGGACTCGCAGGAGCTGACCCTGGACGCCCGCGACTGGGCGGAGGCGTTCGTGGCGTACGAGCCTGGGCTCACGCACAACGAGGCTCGTGAGCAGGTGTGGGAGGAGGTGCTGCGGCTCCTCGTCGACAAGCGCTCGCCGCAGGCTTCGGAGCACGCGGTGCGGGCGTCGCTGGTGCGTGACGAGCGGTTGCGGGCCGCGTTCGCGAAGGCGTGGCCGCTGCTCGACCCGGCTTCCGTGATCGCCGACCTCTGGTCGGTGCCGGCGTACCTGCAGTGGTGCGCTCCTGAGCTGAGCGCTGAACAGGTGCGGGCGCTGCAGCGGGCGGATGCTCGCTCGTGGACCGTCTCGGATCTCCCGCTCATCGACGCGGCGAGGCGACTCACGGGCGACCCGAACGAGTTCCGGCAGCGGGCCCGGCGGGCCGAGGCACTGGTGTCGCAGCAGGAGAACATGTCGCACGTGGTCGACAACCTCGTCGAGGGCGACGACGACGGCGAGGGTGTCGTCACGATGCTCCGGGTCGAGGATGCGCAGCACTCGCTCATCGACGAGGATTCCCTGCCCCCGGTCGACTTCGACGAGCTGGCTGGCCCCTTCGCGCACGTGGTGATCGACGAGGCGCAGGAGCTCACCGATGCCGAGTGGGCGATGCTGCTTGCGCGGTGCCCCTCGCGCAGCTTCACGGTCGTCGGCGACCGGGCGCAGGCGAGGCACGGCTTCCGCGAGACGTGGGAGGAGCGTCTGCGAGGCATCGGCCTGCCGAAGGTAGAGGTGGCGCAGCTCACGATCAACTACCGCACGCCGGAGGAGGTCATGGCTGAGGCTGCGCCCGTCATCCTGGCGGCGCTGCCGGATGCCAACGTTCCGGTGTCGGTGCGCAGCAGCGGGCTGCCCGTCGTGCACGGATCGGTCGCTGACCTCCAGCAGGTGCTGGATGCGTGGCTGGACGAGAACCTCGAGGGAATCGCCTGCGTCATCACGGCCGTCGGGAGCGAGAGCGGTGGCGGTGATGGCCCGAGCGGAGTCGAGTTCGACAACCGAGGCCGGGTGCGCTCGCTCACTCCGGAGACGGCGAAGGGCCTCGAGTTCGACCTGGTCGTGCTCGTGGATCCCGAGCAGTTCGGGACCGGGATCGAGGGTGCCGTCGACCGGTACGTCGCCATGACCCGGGCCACGCAGCGCCTCGTGGTGCTGACCACCGACTGACTCGGCGGACCGTGTCGCCGCTGCGGTTGCTGTGGCTGCCGCGGTTCGTCTCGCCGCCACGGTTCGTGTGACCTCTGTCGACAGCCTCGGAGGGAGCGTGAGCATCGGTCACGCCGCCACGGCGAAGTACTCGGCCTTGTCGAAGTGGCGCACGCCCTCGCGCGACGCGAGGAGCTGCGCGCGCACGGAGAGCTCGCGCACCTCGCACGCGATGCCGAGCGCGGCTGCCCACAGCCGCTCGTCTGGCGTGGAGTCGCCAGGGCCTGGCCGCTCCCACGTGAGGATGATGCTCGCGGCCCGCAGCTCGGCGACCATCTCGGCGATGGCGCCCGCGATCTTCTCGAGGTGCGGATACGTGGGCCTGTTCGGGTAGGCCTCGATCGGCATGAGCACTGGGAGGGCGAGGTCGTCGGCGTCGAGGAACATGAGCCAGAGCTGGCGCCGATAGGCCTCTCCGACGAGGCCGGTCACGTGACGGAGCACCTCCTCGTCGGTGATGATGGGCTCGGTCATCGGGGCTGGGATCGCTGTCATGCGACGAGTGTGCGCGCGACGAACGGGCCGTTACCGCGCTGCCCTCGCGCCTGTGGAAGGGATGCGTCCACAGGCCGCGCGTCTGCGGAGTCGCCTCTCGCCCGCACGGTCCATGCGAGAGCATCTGTTACGCCCGTCTGGCTGGGCTCTTGGCAGCGGAGCCGCGCCGTGTGAAGCTGGCGGGGTGACGACTTCCCCCGCCGGCAACCAGGTTTCGCGCCGCCTGCTGCATGGGCCGCGCGATCCCGGCGACGCGTGGGTGTACTCCGAGACCGGACAGCGCTACTGGGGCAGGTTCGGTGCCGCAGGGCTTGTGGCCGTCGACCCGCAGCGCGGCATCCTGCTCCAGCATCGCGCCGAGTGGAGCCATCACGGCGGCACGTGGGGCATCCCGGGCGGGGCGCTGCACGAGGGCGAATCCCCGGCCGTCGGCGCCCTCCGCGAGGCCGCAGAGGAAGCGGGTGTGCCGTGCGGCTCCGTCTCGCCGCTCTTCACGAGCGTGCTGGAGCTGGGCTTCTGGCGGTACACGACGCTCGTCGCTCGCGTCGTCGAGCCGTTCGATCCCGTCATCGCCGACGCGGAGAGCCTCGAGCTGCGCTGGGTTCCCATCGACGAGGTGGACACGCTGCCGCTGCACCACGGCTTCGCAGCCTCCTGGCCTGCGCTGCGGGCCGCCCTCGAGGTGCGTCCGGCGGTTGTCGTCGACGCGGCGAACGTGGTCGGCTCGGTCCCCGACGGTTGGTGGCGGGACCGTGCGGGCGCAGCTGAGCGGCTGCTGTCGAAGGTCGAGGCCTTCGCTCGAGCCGGAGCGGCCTCGCCTGTGTCGTCCGGATCCACGTCGGTGACGTCCGGCGTCTCGGCCGAAGATCTGGGGCTGGGTGGCACGAGCTGGTTCCCGGAGTTCGCGGTTGTCGTCGAGGGCGCCGCGCGGGAGATCCGCGGCCCGTCGGACGACGAGGCACAGCACGCCCAGGTTCGAGTGGTGCGCGCGAGTGCGTCAGGGGACGACGCGATCGTCGATGAGGCACGTCGCCGGGTCGATGGGGGCGAGACCGTGACGGTCGCCACGAGCGATCGCGAGCTCAGCGAACGCGTCGCGGCGGTCGGCGCGACCGTGAAGGGTGTCGGCTGGCTGCGCGAGCTGATCGGCTACGGCGCTCGCCGCTAGAGCACACGCCTTTCGTCTCGCTCCCAGGCGCCGCGCCGGGAGTGCACGGCGGGCATCCGGGAGACACGAGGGGGATTCGGAGGCCCCGTGCGTACGTTCGCCGGGTCCCGTCAGCGGGAGCGCCCGACGACGGGCGCGACGACGCGCACGATCTGATCCCCCGAGGAGCAACACATGACCGACCACACGACGCACGACGGCCACGGAACCCACTCGAACGCTTCGCATGCCGACGAGGTTGCGAAGATCGCGAAGCTCGTCAAGGAGTTCCGCTTCGCCATGCTCACGACGATCGAGGGCTCGGGGTCGCTGGTCGCGCATCCGCTCACGATTCAGGAGGCGGAGTTCGACGGCGACCTGTGGTTCCTCATCCAGAAGGACTCGACGACGGTCCGCAACCTCGCAGCGGATGCTCGCGCCGGGGTCTCACTGAGCTCGAACGACTCGTGGGTCTCGCTCTCCGGGACGGCGGGGGTCGTGGATGCGCCGGAGAAGCTGCGCGAGCTCTGGAACCCTGCGGCCGAGGCGTGGTTCCCTGACGGCCCCGAGGACCCGAACGTGGGCGTCCTGAAGTTCACGGCGAGCGGTGGCGAGTACTGGGACACCCCGGGCGGCCGCATCGCGACGGTCTTCAGCTTCATCAAGTCGAAGGTCTCCGGCGAGCCCATCGAGGGGGACAGCGGCAAGGTCCAGCTCTAAGCGGCGCGGAGTCGGCTCGGAGCCGGACTCCTCTGACGCCCTCGACCATGAGCACCACGCGGTGCGGTTCATGGTCGGGGGCGTTTGCCGTGGCCGCGACGCATCGATCGCCTCTGGCACGTGAGAGTGTCAACATCCACGCCGCATTCAGTTAGATCGTTTAGCTTCTTTGCATGTCCTCCGATCTTCTCCGCCGTCTGTTCGTGACCGTCTCCGGAATCCTCTGCGTCGTCGGGACCCTCTACGGGGTGGGTCTCTTCGGCGGCACTGAGGTCAATCAATCGTCGAGCGGCAACCTCTCCGCCGACGCAACGCTCATCGCCCCGGCCGGCACGGCCTTCTCGATCTGGTCGGTCATCTACCTCGGCCTGTTCGCCTACGTCGTCTGGCAGTGGCTGCCGAAGCAGGCCACGTCGGCCAAGGCTCGCTCCACGGGCTGGCTGGCCGCGCTGTCGATGCTCCTGAACGCCGGATGGCTCCTTGTCACTCAGTTCGGCCTGATCTGGGTGAGCGTCGTCGTCATCGTCGCGCTGCTCGCCGTGTGCATCGCGCTGGTGAGCCGCATCGCCGCGCGCCCTGCCGAGAACTGGGGCGAGCGCCTCGCGGTCGACACGACCTTCGGCCTCTACCTCGGCTGGGTGTCGGTTGCGACCCTCGCGAACCTCGGGGCGGCCATCGTCTCGATCGGGGTGGCTGCGGAGAGCACGCTCGGCGAGATCTCGACCACCGCGGCCCTCGTCGCCGTCCTCGGACTCGCGACGTTCTACGTGTGGCGATGGAAGAACCTCGCCGTGTCGGCGGCCATCATCTGGGGTGTCGCCTGGGTTGGCTTCGGGCGGCTCGCGGATGCACCCGAGTCGACGCTCGTCGGCGTCGTCGCCCTTGCGGTCGCGATCCTCATCGCCGTCACGGGGGTGCTCGCCAAGTCGATCGACTCGCGCAACGCGAGCAACCAGCAGGCCGCCCTGGCCTAGGTCCCTGCCTCGAATGGCCCAGTCACCGCTTCCGCGGTGGCTGGGCCATTCTGCATGCCATGTGCTGCGCTCCCGCGGGACACGATGTCGCTAGCATTCGAGTATGGAAGCTACCGATGGAGCCCTTCTTCGAGACGAGACGTGTGCTCCAGCCCGCGGCGAGCGCTGGATGCGAGTCCCACGATGAGGGTCGCGCTCCACTCGGAGATCAAGCCGGGATCGATCGAGGGGTACCGCGCGACCCACGCCGTCGTGCCTGACGAGCTCATGGCCGCGTTCGACCGGGTCGGCATCCGTAGCTGGACGATATTCCGCTCCGGGCATCGGCTCTTCCACGACGTGATCTGCGATGACTGGGATGCGGCCATCGCCGCGCTCGACGTCGATCCCGCGAATGTGAGCTGGCAGGAGGACATCGGACGCTTCGTCGAGTTGTATCGAGACTCCGATGGTGAGGAGGGCTTCTCCCCGCTCGAGCTCGTATGGGATCTCGAGGCGCAGAAACACGGCGGCTGACGCGCGGAATGCGCCGGTTCTCTCATCCGTTCTCGGCGTTTCCAACTTGCTCCCGGAACGATCATGGGCTTACACTCGAATCCTTGGGGGATGCGTTCTTGAGACGCCTTGTCTGGTGCAATTCCAGAGTCCTCCACCAATCTTTTCTGGTGAGTTTTCCTCTCACTGGATCTAGGCTCTGGCCATGAGCGGTATCGAAGGCGATTCCCCAACTGCCGGGCCATCCCTTGAGCGCGGTCTCAGCAACCGACACATTCAGCTGATCGCTATCGGCGGTGCGATCGGAACGGGACTCTTCCTGGGTTCCGGCATCGGCATCCATAAGGCTGGCCCGTCGATTCTGCTCGTGTATGTCGTCGTCGGGGCGATGCTGTTCGTGATGATGCGGGCGATGGGGGAGCTGCTGCTCTCGAATCTCGGCTATCGCACCTTCCAGGACTTCGCCGCCGACTATCTCGGTGAATGGGCGCGCTTCTTCATCGGCTGGACGTATTGGCTGTGTCTCATCTCGATCGCGACGGCTGACATGGTGGGAGTGCAGACGTATGCGAGGTTCTGGTGGCCGGATCTTCCCGGTTGGGTGCCGATGATCATCGCGGTCGCGTTTGTGCTGGCGTTGAATCTCATCGCCGTGAAGGCGTTCGGAGAGGCCGAGTTCTGGTTCGCGCTCATCAAGGTGGTCACGATTCTCGGGCTGATCGTGGTCGGCATCTTCCTCATCGCGACGGCGTTCACGGCTCCGAACGGGGATACGGCGAGCGTCACGCATCTGTGGGACGACGGCGGCTTCTTCCCGAACGGTCTCATCGGGTTCCTTGGCGGCTTCCAGATCGCGATCTTCGCGTTCGCGGGTATCGAGCTCGTCGGCACGACGGCGGCCGAGGCGAAGGATCCTGAGAAGAACCTGCCGAAGGCGATCAACCAGGTGCCGATGCGCATCCTCTTCTTCTACGTGCTCGCGCTCGGCGTCATCATGTGCGTGACGCCGTGGAGCGAGATCGACCCGAGCGAGAGCCCATTCGTGGCGCTCTTCCTGCTCATCGGTCTCGGTGGGGCGGCAGCCCTCATCAACGCCGTGGTGATGACGTCGGCGGTGTCAGCCGCGAACAGCGGCTTCTTCTCCTCGAGTCGTATGGCCTACGGCCTCGCGACGAGGAGGCAGGCTCCCGCGATGTTCGGGAAGCTGACACGGTCAGCCGTGCCTGGCCGTGCCCTGCTGCTGTCGTGTGGGGTCGTGCTGCTGGGCGGATCGCTCGGGTTGATCTTCGACGACGCGTTCCAGCTCGTCACGGCGGTTTCGTCGATTCTCTTCATCTTCGTGTGGTCGATGATCCTCGCGTCGTACCTCGTGTACCGGCGCCGCCGTCCCGAGCTGCATGCCGCATCCGCCTACCGGCTGCGTTTCGGGGTGCCGCTCTCGTGGGTGGTGCTCGGGTTCTTCGTCTTCATGCTCGTGGTCCTCGGCATGTTCGACGACACTCGGGGGCCACTGCTGCTGACCCCGGTGTGGTTCGTCGTTCTCGGCATCGCGTGGATGCTCGTGAGGCGTCGGGTGGGGCGGGTTGCGGAAGCGCGTGACGCTGAGGGGTCGGCCCGCCCCTAGCTGTCGCTCGTGAGCGTGGTGGCCGAAGGCTGGCGGGAGCTCGTTCAGGTGCCGGTGGAGAGTCCGAGCACGGGGTAGAGCACGTCGAAGCCCTCGGTGAGGCCGCCGCTGACGGCGTCGCCGCCGTGGTCGGCGCCCTGCACGAGGAACAGGGTTGTGGCGATGCCGACTGCCTCGGCGGCTTGCGAGACGGCCGTTGCCGCCGCGGCGAACGTGGGGTCTTCGCTGCCGGCGGTGAAGATCGCGGTCATACCGGAGTAGCTGCCGGCGGGGGCAGCCTTCATGATGTTGATGGGCTTGGAGGCTTCGAAAGCGGTCGTGTCACCGCCGTAGATGTCGGCGGTCGCAGCATCCGCGCCCTCGGAACCGGGGAACTCCTCGCCCGAGACGCTGATGACGTTCTTGAAGAGGTCGGGGTGCTTTGCGCCGTATTTCGCGGCGCATCCGCCGCCGTTCGAGTAGCCGGCGATGGTCCAGTACTTGGGGTCTTTGATGACGTTGAGGTTCGTGTTCGCCCAGTTGACGACGTCCGTCGTGATGTAGGTCTCGGCGTTCCCGTATATTGCGGAGTCGGCGCAGGCCGGGTCCTGGACGCCGGCGGCGCCGAGTTGGTCGGCGATGATGACGATCGGCGCGAGGCCGTTGTTCTTGGCGGCGAACTCGTCGAGCACGTCGCTGATGATGGTGCCGTCGGGGTTTCCCGGGTATCCCATCATCATGATGACCACGGGGAGAGCGGGGGCGTTGTCGACCAGAGCAGCCGGGGGCAGGTAGATGCCCGCGTCTCGCGCCACGAAGCCGGATTCGGTCCCGGGGATGGGGGCCGAGCCGCGCTCGCCGACGGAGGGCATGTTGCTTGGCGCCTGCCAGGTTGCCGCGAGGGGCTGAGCGGGTGCGGCCCGGTTGTCTGGGTTGGAGTCCGGGAGTGAGATCTGCGCTTCTTCGACGTCGCCGAAGACGGAGCCGAGGGTGGGGTTGAGGCCGTAGAACGCGTTGATGCCGGCTGCCCCCGCGAGGAGGTAGGCGAGGATGGCGACGCTCGCGACGACCTTGCGCCACGGCTTCGCGTCCGGGAAGGAGGCGATGGCGAGGCCTACGCCCGCGAACATGGCGGTCGTCCACACGCCCACCATGAGGGGCAGGTTCACGCCGAAGAGGTCGAGCAGGTTGCCGGCGAAGTAGATGCCCATGCCGAGCAGCGCTCCCGCGACGGCGCCGATGGAGGCGCGCACGAACCACTTCGGGTCGGGGTCCCGCACGAGCAGCGTGATCGTGAGGGCAACTGCGACGAGGTAGATGATCCACATCGCGGGTGAGTTGACGATGGGCAGCTCGAGAATGGCGCTCATGCGCGCGCGGGGAACGACATCTGGTGCTCCTTCGTACGAAGCGCTACGGGGATTCTGGTGAATCTCGGGTGCCGGTGGACTCAACTTCTCACACGGGGTGAGAGAAAGCTACACGCGAAGGCGGAGCGAATTGCTGGGTGGCGATGGGTGGATGCGGGGCTGAGATCACGCACAAGCGCTCGGCCGGGACCGCGGGTCGCCGCGGAGGCTTCCGAGTCGGCGGCATCGGCGCTACGTTTCGTAGGGTGAGCACCCCAAGAGAGGTCGATGAGCCCGCCGACGAGCGCCAGCGCGACGTGCCGCTCGGCGTCGTCATGGTGGGCATGGCGGCGGTCGCCTGGTGGCCGGCGTTCACTCTCGGAGCGTGGGGAGAGGTGTTCTTCGACGACATCCTCGGGTTCTGGGCGGCATCGACAGCCGCGTTCGTGTTCGTGCTCCTCGAACGGCGGAGGGTGTGGGGCAGGCTGTGGCGCGCGGGGCTGCTGCTCGTGCCGACGATGTGGCTGGTCCTCAACTTCCTCGTCGACGACGACTCGGGCAACCTCGGTGTCGCCTTCGTAGACCTCGCCGCGATCCTCGTCGTGCTCGTGTGCGTGCCCTTCACCCTCTGGGTGCTGCTGCGCATCGTGTGGCCCGACTTCGTCGACCGCACCTCACGGCGTCGGCGTTGGTTGATCGTCGCCGTGGTCTGCGGCATCGTCGTGGTGGCCTACGCGCTCGGCCTCAACCAGGCGCACTTCCTCACCTGCGACGACTTCGCCATCAGCGGGAACTCGCTGCCACCGGGGTGCGTGCAGGGTAGCTGACTTGTTTTCCCGCCCTCACGCGAGGACCAGTCGCCTCTATGGTTGGAAGCTGATCGCTGCGCGGGGGAGAAACTTGATGACGTCGATCTATGTCAACCGTCAGCGCAGTATCGAAGCTGACCCGCAGGCACGAAAAGCCCTCGAGACGTTCGTCAGGCGGATGCTCGAATTCGGTGCGGATTCCGCGCCCGGGTTTGAGCGTGTTCCCGGGGCAACAGACTCGCGGGCGCGACTGGTGGCTCTCGATGGCGGATATTCGGCGCTGGTCTTCGTGCTCGAGGTGTCGCCGGCTTCGAGCGCCGCGGTAATCGCCGGGATATGGCCTGCAGTTATCGCCCGAGAGAAGGCACGCACTTTGGTGCTGCAGCTGAACCCGGTCAACGGTCTGCCTGAACTCGAGCAGGCGGCGAGCGCCGAGGCCGCAATCGAACGCCGCGCTGAGATGCAGCGCATGATGCGTTCGGACGCTGAGCGGTGTTCTGAGCACTTTGCGCCATTGAGCGAAGAGGAACAATCGGAGCCGGGGAACGCCCCAGAGCTCACAGACAAATCTGAAGCCTCGGACGACGCTGACGCTCAGTGGAGGGCAGCCACCGAACGAGTGATGGTGGAAGCTGCAGCCAAGGGGGATCCAATTGATGAGGCCCTTGGGGAGTGGATCGGTTCGCGAACGCAGAGCGGCGAGGTGACGGCCGTGTTCGTGACGTTCGAGCAGATGCGTGCCTTCGAGCGGGGGCAGCAAGACCAGAATGTGGATGGCTTCGAAGGTATCCATGGTCGTTTCCCGCCCATGGACGTCGAGCGGCGAATCGGTTTGCCTCGAGAACTCTTCGCGCGTGCATGGGATGCACGGACCCAGAGCGCCTTCGACGCGGTTGTCGACTCCTGCGAGAACGAATGGCAACGTCTCGTGTTGACTCGCATGCTTGTGCAGCCGACGGTCGACGACGTTCTGGCCGAGTTCTCTCTCGAGATTCAGGTGGTGCCGTCGGACCCGGAGCCCACGGCAGAGCAGTGGGATTCTTACTTGGGAGCTGTCGAAGCTACCCGAGAGCGCTGGGACGCGGGCCAATTCGTCGACGAGCCTGAGGTGCCGGGGCCGCCGAACCTCGTGGAGCTCGGTCTCCCCGCATCAGACGCTGAGATCATTGCGTCCTTCGAGCATCCGACTGCTCGACTGCAGTTTCAACGCTCTTGCTCTTGAGCCGCTGTTGGTTCGAGGCTCGGTGACGATTTGGCTATTCGCAGCCGATGCCGTCACCGTCACGGTCGAGGTGTGGGCCGTAACCAGGATCCCCGGAGTAGACGGGTGCTGCGCCTGCGTCGCGGGCCGCGGTGCAGTTCTTGTAGTAAACGTTTGACGGCTGCTCGACGGGTTCCGCGGCGAGCGGCACTGGCGCCGTTTCGGGTTCAGGTGCGGGCTCCGGCGCCGCGGGCGCCGCTTCGGGAACGCTGAATTCTTCAGCTGGGACGACAACTTCAGGGGTCGCTGTGACGGTGACTGTCACCGTCTCGACGGGAAGCGTGGCCGTCGCCGTGACGGTGACCGTTGGGGCTGGCTCGGCGACTGGCTCGCTCGCGGACGCGCATCCACTGAGCACTCCGAACGCGACGATCGAAAGGGCCGCTGCCGCAGCCAAGAGGGTGTGGCGGGGCAGGCGCGACTTAGGGGCGCGAGGGGAGTGCACGATGAGGGGCTCCAGAGATGGGGGAGAGCGAGGAAGACCGGGCGAGCATATGCGACCAGAGTTCATGTCGTGAAATGCCCGGGTGCTGGGGAATTGGGTGCTCAGCTCTGAGCGGAGAGGGAGAACGCGCGTGTGGCTTGAACTCGACGCACCCGCGAGCTTTTCCTCGTGCACGGCTATCGCTAGTCTAGAAACGTGGATTTCCCCTGGCCCATACGCATCGGTGAGACCCTTCGGCGACGCCGAATCCACGAGATGCTGGGCGGGCAACAACAGCAGGGAATATCGACTCCCCGTGGAAACCCGAATATCCTCATCTTCACGGACCCCAAGAAGGGGCAGCGATATGGGTACGACCTCCACGAAGGCCTCCGCGCCGACGGAATTTACGCGTATACGGGTGAAGGAACCCTCGGTAATCAGCAGTTTCTTCGCGGAAACGCAGCCATCATGTCCTCTGTGCAAGATGGTCGACTGATCAGGCTCTTCACAGTGCGGGGAGTTGATGCCACCTACGTCGGCGCTTTCACTCTTGCTGACCCGGCGTTCGAGTACCAGGAGATACCGGACGTAGAGGGGGGATCCCGGCGCGGCATCATCTTCCTACTCGCTCCGGTCGACGCGGACGTGGCGCGGCTCATGCCGAGTGGCGCACCCGAGGCTGAACAAGTCGTCGTCGCTGATTGGGTCATGCCCGAATGGGGAGGCTTCACTGTCGAGCTGCAGCCTCGCGAACTGGAGATATCGAGGGTCGAATTCAATCTCCAGGCAGCATTCGGAACCTGGCTGAAGTCAAAGAACCATGTGGTTCAGTCCATGTCGCTGACAGTCGGAAACACTCGGATCCGTCCAGACTTCTACGACAGCACTGCGGGCGAAGTCATCGAGGCGAAGAAATCCACCGCTCGCTCGTACGTTCGCACGGCCATTGGGCAGTCGCTCGACTACGCGCACAATGCGCGGCGAGCCGGCTACCCCGTGAAACCGGCGATCCTCATGCCAGGTCGCATGGAAGACGACCTCTCAGAGCTCTGTCGCGAGCTCAACGTTCGGGTCCACACGCGCGTGGGAGAGGGTTTCGTCGAAAGCGACTGGTGAACGGGGCGTTCCGGCTCAGTCGACGCTCCGTATGAGTGCCCCCACAGTTGGAAGATCTGGTTTCGCCCATTCGAGAGCCGCGAGCTGGCTAATCGGGACCCAGCGCAGAAGATCGTGGTCCGTGCTGCTGCTGGGCTCAGTTTCAAGAGCCTCGACGAAATAGCAGCTGAGGTCGATGGTCACATCTTGCAGCGTCGTCCTCGAACGATCGACGAGTTCTAGAACGTTGACCTGGATGGAAAGTTCCTCCGAAATCTCCCGAGCAAGCGCCACCTCGTGTGTCTCGCCAGGTTCCACTTTGCCACCGGGGAACTCCCATGATCCGGCCCCACTTTTGTCCGAGCCTCGTCTGCAAGCGAGCACGTTTCCATCTTGAAGAAAAACGCCCGCGACGACTGTAATCGTTGTCTCGTGTCCCATAGCCACGCCAGACAGTCTGGTCCAAGCTACGCGCGACGGCTAGTTGTAATGCTCAGGCAGTTGGTTGGTGGGTGACGATTCGCTGTAGGCAAGGAATGAGAGTGAGGACCTCTCGGTGCTTCGTGCCGCTGCTACCACTCCGCGCTGCACCAGAGAGGTCCTTGCTCGCTTGAATCGGCCCTCGCATGTTGATGTTCGGACAGTGGAACCAGTCCGCCGCTACGAGCCCGACCGTCCGAGCGCGGAGATCCACGACGGTGAGAAAGTCGCCACGGCGCTTGGGGTGCGAAAACGAAACCACGCGTCGTTCATGACTGCCGGACTGCATCCTCGCATACGGTCATCACCGGCTCGATACCGGAGTTGGGATCGAGAGAGACAAGAGGACGGCTGTGAGTGCATCCCGCGAACGAGCGCTCAGGGGCTTTGCGGGCGCCCTCACGGTCGCCGCAGCAATGATGCCGCGGAGCACGAGTACTTCTTTGTGCACGCTCCAGGCGAGGCCGGGTTGCACACCCAAGAGAATCAGTGGCAGCAGGGACGCGAAACCGCGGCGTGCTTCGAGATGATTTCCAGCGTTCCACGCATCAAGGACAGGTCTGAGGACATCGACGAATTCGCTCGCAGGCATGGTGCCCGTCGCGCCACGAGCGTATTCCTCGAGGCAGAGCTGTGCGTTGTTCCCACCCAGAACGGTGAACTCGGGTGTAGCGCAGCTCGCGGCGACAGTGTCGATCTTCTCTGCCGTCGGCGGTGCCTCGACTTTCACCGATGAGATAGCCGTGACTCGGCTCAGCTCCACGATGGTGTCGACTGGGAACTGCACTCCGGTCGGGCCGGGAGCATCCTGCAGCATGACCTCGGAACCCAACTCGCTGCAGGTGTTCGCGACTTCGCCGTAGAAGTCGAGAAGTTGCGGTGGGGTGGGTTTCACCATGAACGGCGGAAGGACCATCAGTACATCGGCGCCCTGCTCGGAGGAGTCTCTCGCCTGTTCGACGGCAGTAACTGTCGACATGGCGTTCACTCCCGCTACGACAGGAACGGCGCCGTCAGTCACGGCGCGAACTTCTTCGAGAACCAAGCGCCGCTCCGATGCTGTGAGCGCGAAGGCCTCGCTCGCGTTGCCGTTGACAGCGACTCCGTCGACTCCGCTTTCCAAGCAGAACTCAGTAAGTCTGCGGAGGCTGGGGAGATCGAGCGTGCCGTCGGGATTGAACGGCGTCGCGAGAATGGGAATGAGGCCTTGGGGGGCTGGCATCAGCTGTGTTCCTTTGCGAGTTGGCGGATGTGTGGTTCGTCGATGTCGATTCCCAGGCCGGGGCCGTTCGGTATCCGGAAGCTCGCCCCGTCCGGGAGGAGCGAGGTGGTCAGGATTGATTGGCCGATCTCGGTGCTCGTCGGCTGGTATTCGAAAGCGAGAAGGTCGGGGATTGCGGCGCTGAAGTGGATGCCAGCGGCAAGGAGCACGCCGAGGCCCACTGAATGGTGGGGCGCGGTCGGCAAGTGGCGGGCTGAGCAGACTTCGGCGATGCTGAGAGCCTCGGTGAGGCCCGTGCGCCCGACGTCAGGTTGCGCGAGGTCGAGTGCACGCTGTGCGGTCCAGCGTTCGAACTCGAATCGGTTGCGTAGCGTTTCTCCGACGGCGATGGGGATGGGGCTGCGCCGAACAAGCTCGCGATGGGCTTGCTCGTCCTCGGGAACAAGCGGAGCTTCGAGGAACCAGCCGCCGAGTGCGCTGAGCCCTTCCGCGAGGCGCAGGCCGTCGTGGGGCGAATAAGCCCAATGGGCGTCGACGGCGATCCGCAGCTGAGGCGCTGCCTCGTGGACTGCCGCGACGGTCGCCAGATCGTGGTCAACACCCAGGCCGAGGTGCAGTTTTACGGACCTCATGCCCGCGTCCTGCCATTCGCGGGCGAGTAGCGCGCGGTCGGCGTCGGTTGAGCGTGGGAGGCCGGAGACGTACACGGGAACTTCTTCGCGGAAGGCTCCACCGAGCAGCTCGACGAGCGGAACGTCGTGGAGACGGGCTGCGAGGTCCCAGAGGGCTATGTCTATCGCTGCGAGCGCGTCAGCCTGGTGGCCCACGAGGTGTCCTCGCTCACGCATGAGAGAAGTCGTGCGGTTCCAGGCTGGTCGTGGTGCGACGGCACTCATGCCTATGAGTTGCGGCGCAATGAGCCGCCGAATGATCATGGCCAGAATCTCCGGGCCAACTGGTGCGAGCCCTTCTCCCCATCCGGCTGTGCCGTCATTGGCGGTGATCTTGACGAGCACTGTCTCGAAAAGTGGGGAGTACAGGCTCCGCCACGGTTCACGAACGTGGTAGCCAGCGGGCACGCTGGCTCCACCCTGCAAGGCCCCGAGGTAGTTCTCCCGGTGCTGCAGCTTGAGGACGAAGACCTCTACGGACGCAATTCGCATGCATATATCCAATCAGTGGTTGCAGTCATGCACTGTGCGGATTACGCTATCCATTATTGTCGAGGTTGTCTAGCGATGGGAGAAGTCATGGCAGCAGATGGAGCCAATCAGGGGCTTGAGCGGGCTGCATCCGTTCTAGAAGCGATAACCCGCTGCGGGCCTTCCCGGGTCGCGGACATCGTGACGGAGACAGGATTGGGACAGTCCACGGTTTCCCGGCTCCTGACCTCGCTCGAGCTGCTCGACTACGTCGTGCGCGATCCGGAATCCGGCACGTATCGTCTCGGGTTGATCTTCCTGGCGATGGCCGGTGCCGCGCTCAACGAGCAGTCCGTTTTTCGGCACGCGAGGCAACCCGGTCAGCACCTCGCGGCGTCGCTGGGGCTAGGCGTGAACGTCGCCATCCGTCGGGGTGGGGAGCTCTACTACCTCTCGAATTTCGAGGGTGCGCTCGCGCCGAAGAGCTTCACACTCATGGGGCATCGCAGTCCTCTGCATTCGACGGCTCTCGGAAAATGCTTGCTCGCAGGGCTATCCGGCGACGAGCGCCGTGCATTGCTGCCTGATCTCGAACCGTTCACCGTGCACACCATCGTCGACCATGAGCGTCTTGATGAGGCAGTCGCGTCCGTGCACCGCAGCGGCTACTCGACGGAACGCGAGGAGTTGGCCCTGGGGCGATCCTGCGTTGCCGCCCCCATCCGCAACTCCGAAGGAGGCATTGTGGCCGCGATTTCGATTTCAGGACCCCTCAGCGCGCTTGACCTGACTACTCGCGAGTCGGAGATCGCCCAGCGGGCAATCGAGGTTGCCGATTCCATCAGCACAGCGATGGGCTATCTGGGTCCCCGCGCTTCGACCCAACACCCGCACCGCGCATAGCTGGCTCAGCAATCATCCCCACCTCAGCACACAAGGAAGTGTCGCAGCATGCAACGAACCCGAAGAAACAGCATCCTCTCCCTCACAGCGATCACCGTTCTCGGACTGACCGCCTGCGGCTCCGGTGACACCCCGGATGCCACGGGGTCGATCACCCTGGAGTTCCCGAGTTGGCAGGCCGAAGACCCTGCATTCGGCGCTTGGTGGAGCGAGGTGATCACCGAATACGAAGCCCAACACTCCGACGTTGACATCGACTTCTACCAGGTCCCGTTCGGCAGCTACGTTGACCAGTTGACGACTCGGTTCGCCGCGAACGACCAACCGGAGATTGTGCACCTGCCTGCGCGCAACGCGTCTGAGTTTGCGAGCCGGGGTTGGCTCGCTCCGTTGGATGCGCACCTTGACGGCACCGACATCCCGGAAACGTGGACGCCGCTGCAAACGGAGATGGAGTGGGAAGACCAGTCGTACGGAGTGCTGCTCCTGGGCTATGGCTACACGCTCTACTACAACGCGGATCTGTTGGAGCAGGCCGGCCTACCCGTACCGACTACGGGCGAAGAGGTTGTCGCCGCCGCGGAAGCGATAACTGGCAACGGCGTCTACGGATTCGGTGCAACAACCCAGCAGAGTCCAGACAACTACACCGAGCTGATGTCGTTCATCACCGGCAACGGGGGTGCGCTCGCAAACGGGAGCGTGTTTACGGTCGACACTCCTGAGGCTATCGCCGGAATGGAGCAGTATAGGGCCGCGCTGGCGCAGGCACCGGCGGGTATCCAGACGCAGCAGCGCAACGAGCTGTTTCTCAACGGCAACATCGCGATGCTGTTGGACGGGCCCTTTTTTGTTGCAGAGCTCGACGGAGCCGCAGAGAGTGTCGCTGGTTCGCTGAAGACGGCGGCTGCGCCATTCGAGACCATCCCAGGCGGGGTGAGCAACAGCATCCACTTGCCGGCGGGCTTGGATGAGCGGACCGAGCAGGCGGCGTGGGAGTTCATCGAGCTCGCGTCGAGCGCTGAGTGGCAGGAACGCTACACGGAGCTCGCGGCGGTGCCTGCACCGCGCACTGGTTCGATCACCGAAGAAGCCCTAACCGACCGGCCGGAGTTGGAGCTCTTCCAGGAGCTCGCGGATGAGGCTGTGAGCATCTACCCGCAGGATGCGCAGCAGCGTGAAGAGTTCACAAGGCTCAGTCAGATCGTGTCGGAGGCGGCCATCACGCTCACGACCACAGACACACCCACGCCTGAGGTCGCAGCTTCCCTGCAGGAACAGTTGGTGCGCGAATTCGGGAGCGGCTCGTGACTGATGTACGCGAACGGGAGAGCGTGAACGTAGCTTCTGACCGGCAACCGCGGTCGCGACCCGCGACGAAGACTGGTCGGCAGGCTTCTCCGACTCGTCGACGGGATGGACTGTTTGCTTACTCGACGCTGACGCCAACGCTGGTCGTGGTTGGCCTGCTTATGGCGTATCCGTTCTACGTCGCCATCGACCTGTCGTTCAGGGGCGGCCGCGTGCAGTCGTTGGATGAGGTCGGCTCCTTGCCGTTGACGTTCGATAATTACGTGCAGATCCTTACCGATCCTCAACTGCTCGGCGACCTCGGACGGTCCGTCGTCTACACGCTTGGAGTGCTCATCCCGGCGTTCCTCATCGGACTCGCATTGGCGCTCCTGTTGAATCGCAGTTTCCCGGGGCGCAGGATCTTCCGGCCGCTCGTGCTGCTGCCGTGGGCCGTGCCTGGCATCGCAGTCAGCGCGGCATTCGCATGGATGCTGGACGCGTCGTACGGCATCGTGAACGCTATCCTCCGCAATCTGGGCATCATTCAGGAGAACATTGCCTGGTTGGCCGACCCGGATTCGGCAATGCTGGCGGTTATCATTCCGACTGTCTGGAAGTACTACCCGTTCTTCACTCTCGTGTTGCTGGCCGCGCTGCAGAGCGTGCCGGGTGAGCTGTACGAGGCTGCGCAACTCGATGGTGCGAAGGCCAGGCAGCAATTTCGCTACGTCACTTGGCCTGCCGTGCGCACTGCGTCGGCGCTTTCCATCGTCATCACGGCTATCGGCATCTTCCGGGAGTTCGATTTCATCTACCCGCTGACCGGGGGCGGGCCGAACAACGCCACGCAGACGTTGGCGATACGCATCTACAACGAGGCATTTCAGTACTTCCAGCTCGGGCTCGCTGCGGCCCTTGGGGTCATCACGATGCTCATCGCTACGGCAGTGCTCGCATTCTTCATGCGCTCGCTGCGCACTCAGAGTTAGGAACGAAGCATGCGTCAACTTTCACGCCCTCAGCAGTACGGGCTGCTTGCGATCGCTCTCGTCGCGAGCGGGATCCTACTGTTTCCCATCTACTGGATGGTCATGACGTCCCTCGTGCCGTCTCGAAGTCTCCTGACGGAGAACCCGCCACTTTTCCCTGCGTTGGACGAGGTCTCGTTCGACGCGTATACGGAGGTCATCACGGGCCGCCCGATCTTGACGTGGCTCGGGAACTCCGCGCTGTCGACGCTCGGCGCCGCCGTCGTGTCCACCGTCGTGAGCACGCTGGGCGGATACAGCCTGTCGCGATTCCGCACGCGAGGGCAGCAGGCTATGGGGTTCAGTCTTCTCGTGAGCCGGGTGCTGCCGGGCACCCTGCTTATTATTCCGTTGTTCATGGTTTTCGCCACGACACATCTCATCAACAACCTGTGGTCGGTCATCCTCGTGAATATCGCGGCGACGGTGCCATTCACGACTTGGCTTATGAAGGGCTTCATCGATTCGGTCCCGGTTGAAATCGAGCAGGCTGCCATGATCGACGGATGCTCGAGGCTCGAAGCGCTCCGGCTCGTCGTCCTTCCCGTGCTCCTGCCCGGCATCGCCGCAACATTCACCTACGCCGCAATCCTGACCTGGGGCGACTTCTTGTTCGCGCGCACATTGATGTCAAACCCTGACGGATGGACCATCACAGTCGGTATCGCTTCATTCATCGGCGAGTTCAGCGTCGACTGGTCCGGCCTCATGGCAACTGGCCTTCTGTCGACAATCCCGATGGTCATCCTCTTTCTCTTCCTCGAACCCTTCCTCGCGAAAGGTATGACAGCCGGAGCCGTCAAGGGCTAGATGGCTTCGCAACTTATGTGACGGTGACGGAGGCGACGTGCTCAAATGTGTTTTCACCCACGGACGCTTCCCGCAAAGTGTGGCGCGGGTGTGGGCACGTCGGGCCAACGCAGCAACGGCATTGTGGGCGGGAGGATCGGGGCGCACTCGATGAAACTGCCGGTGCACGCGGGTACTCGTCAATTCGAGTGGCGCTCGGGAGCAGGGGCTGAAACCGTGATGAGTGAAAGCGTCCTAGCTGTGCTGCGACAGCGGGAACGTCTGATCCGCCCCACTCCAGGTCGTTGACCTCCTCGACGGAAGCCCACCGAAAGGGATCGTGGGACGGTGCTGCTTTGCCGATCTACGTCCTGAGCCGTGACCAGGTCACAGGCGAGATCGATGGCGACATCGTCAAACGCGGTCTTCGAGCCATCGACCAGCTCCGCTGCGTCTGTGCGAGTTGCGCGCTGCCATAGCTAGCTTTCGGACAACCGAGAGCTAGGACTTTCCCGATCTACTCCTCACGCCCCGAGGTTCACCCGCGACAGGAACTCCACCGTCTCGGGCCGCTGCGGGTTGGTGAAGAACTGCTCAGGCGCGGCGCGTTCGATGAGCACGCCGTCCTTGAGGAACACGATCTGGTCGGCGACGCGGCGCGCGAAGCTCATCTCGTGCGTCGCCATCAGAATCGTCGCGCCCTGCTCCTTCAACTCGAGCACCACATCCAGCACCTCGCCCACCAACTGCGGGTCGAGCGCGCTCGTGATCTCATCCAGCAGCAGCACCTTGGGCTCCGTCATGATGGCCCGCGCGATCGCCACCCGCTGCTGCTGACCACCAGACAGGCGATCCGGGTAACTCGTCGCATGCGCACCCAGGCCCACGCGCTCCAGGATGGCCGTGCCCCGCGCCGCCGCCTCAGCCCGCGGCGTCTTGTGCACCTTCCGGGCAGCGAGCGTCACGTTGTCGAGCACCGTCATGTGCGGGAACAGGTTGAAATGCTGAAACACCACACCGATGCGGCTCCGCACCGCGTCCGCATTCGCGCGCGGGTCGGAGATGTCCTCGCCATCGAGGAAGATCTGCCCGTCATCGACCCGCTCGATCAGGTTGATCGTCTTCAGCAGCGTCGACTTGCCCGAACCGCTCGACCCCACCAGCACGATCACCTGATGCGGCAGCACGGAAAGATCGATGCCGCGCAGCACCTGCACGTCACCGAACTGCTTGTGCACGCCCTGAACCTCCAGGACCGGCTTCAGGTCACCGGTGGTGCCAGCGGATGCAGCAGCGCCCGCGGCGGCAGGCTCGTCGTCGTACGCGTACACGTCGCTCATACCGTGCCCCCGATCTGCTCGCGCTTCTGCGCCCGAGCCGTGTACCAATCCGTGAGACGGATCATCGGCAGGCTGATCAGCACGAACAGCAGACCCGCGACCACGTACGGCGTGTAGTTGTAGGTGAGCGCCGTCTCGATCTGCGCTGCCCGCACCGCATCCACCGCACCCAGGATCGAGATGAGACCGACGTCCTTCTGCATGGAGATGAAGTCGTTCATGAGGGCCGGCGTCACCTTCCGCACACCCTGCGGCATCACCACCAGGCGCAACGTGGCAGCGTGCGAGAGGCCAAGCGAACGTGCGGCCACGCGCTGCGTCGGATGCACCGACTCCATACCCGCCCGCAGCACCTCGGCGACATACGCCGAGTACACGAGCACAAGCGCGAGGGTGCCCCAGACGGCCGCATCCACGCGAGGGAAGATGCCCAATGCCGGAACGCCGATACCCACGAGGTAGAGCACGATGATGATCGGCATGCCCCGGAACAGGTCCGTGTACACCGTCGCGACGGCACGCAACGGGAAGAAGACCGGTCCGCGCAGCGTGCGGATGACTGCCAGCAGCGTCGCGAAGATCGCGACCCCCACCACGGCGACGGCCAGCACGCGGATGTTCAACCACAGACCCTCGAGCACCGTCGGCAGCACCTCGATCGCGTAGTCGAGATCGAAGAACGTCTCCGACACCGCCGCCCAGCCAGGCGTGTTGATGAGCGTCGCCCAGACGATGACCGCGAACGCGAGCGTCGAGACGAGCGCCACCAGCACCGAACGCTGCGACTGGCGTCGCCGGAACGCGCGCCGCTCGAGCTCGATCGCACTCGGCGACCACGGCTCGGCGGCCGCGGCGCTCGCCGACACGTCGGCGGGAGGGGGAGGGACCTGCGACACGAGCTACTTCAGCGTCGGAACGTCAACCGACGTCTCGAGCCACTCGGTCTCGAGCTCGCCGAGCTTGCCGTTGTCACGCAGCGCATCCACGGCGGCCGCGACCGGCGCCGTCAGCGCCGAGTCCTTCGGCAGCACGATGCCGAACTCGTCGCCACCCTCGGTCGAGTCGAACTGGCCGATGATCTTGCCATCCTCGAGCTCCACCCCGGTGAGGTAGAACGCCGTCGGCAGGTCGGTGACCAGTGCGTCGATCTGGCCGCTCTTCAGCGCCAGCACGGTGTCCTCGTTCGAGTTGAAGACCTCAGGATCCTTGCCGAGGGCATCCTTCGCGACCGAGTAGCTCGTCGACGCCGCGGCGACACCCACCTTGGCGTCCGCGAAATCGGCGATCGACGCAGCGCCGGCGACGCTCGACCCCTCGGTCGTGATGATCGCCTGCGTCGTCGTGTAGTACGGCGACGAGAAGTCGACGGCGTTCTTCCGCTCCTCGGAGATCGTGAACTGCTGCAGGTTCAGATCGAAGTCCTTCGGCCCCGGCGCGACGGCGCTGTCGAAGGTCGTGCGCACCCACTCCACATCCTCCGGCGCGTACCCCAGCTCCTCGGCAACCGCCAACGCGACGGCGGCTTCGAAGCCCTCGCCCGTCTCCGGAGCGTTGTCGATGACCCACGGGTAGTACGCCGGCTCGCCGGTCGCGATCGTCAGCTTGCCCGGCGTGAGCGTCTGCAGCCCGTCACCCTCGGCAGCCGGCTCAGTCGTGGACGTGCCGGAGCACGCGGAAAGCGCGAACAGCGCGGCGATGACGCCAGCGGCGGCAGCGCCCTTGCGGATGCGGGAGGAGAGAGTCATGACAAGCCTTTCGTTCACTGCTGAAGATAAGGGAAGGCGCACGCAGGCATGCGCCCATTACGCCTGGTTGCAGGCAAGGCAGGCTCACGCCTCGTGATCGTCGACCAGCGTGAAATCGTCGAAGCTGAAACCGGGGGAGACGAGGCAGCTCACGAGCACCTCGTCCTTGCCCGGCAGCGTGCGCTGCCAGTGCCCGGCGGGGACAAGGGCCTGCGCGTGCCGGAGGTCGAGCGTGACAGGCTCGCTGGCATCCGGCGCAGATCCGTTGCCGCCCAGCTGCAGCTCGAGCGAGCCGGGGCCGTGCCACATCCAGATCTCGTCGCTCGTCACGAGGTGCCAGGCCGACGACTCGCCTGGTGGGAGCAGGAAGTGGATGAGCGTGGCCGCGGGCCGCTCGCCGTTCGGGGTCTGCAGGCGGTCGCCCGACGTCCACGTGCGGCGATACCAGCCGCCCTCGGGGTGCGGCTGGAGGCCCAGCTCCCTGGCGCGCGCGGGGATGGCGGACGGCTCGCGCGCATCCGCATCATGACGCCCCTGCGTAACTGCCCCTTCGGCTGCAGTCGCCTGCGTCTCGCCCTGCTGCTGCTCTGCGTTCTCCTGCTCAGCCACGTGAAACCTCCAGCTCAGTGGTGTCGGCGGCCCAGACGAGCTCGCCGCCGATCATGGTCGCGGACGCACGGCCTGCCCCCGCCTCGGCGAGCGCGACGATACCGTCAGCCACCGACACCACGGGCACGTCGAAGAACGCCAGGTCGGCGCGCGCGCCCACGGCGAGGTACCCGGTGCGGTCGGGACCGAGGTCGAGGCCCATCGCGTGCGCCCCGCCGAGCGTCGCCGCCGACAGGATCCGCTCGTGCAGGTCGTCGCCCCGATACCCTTGCGAGCGCGCCACCTCGACGAGCGTCGCGACATCGTGCATGAGGTCGAGCGAGGGACTCGACGACAGCGAGTCAGTGCCGATCGCGATCGGGCTGCCCTCCACGAGGTACTCCGCGACCGGCGGCGCATCGAGGCCGATGACCTCGTTCGACCGCGGGCACAGGGCGACGCTCGTGCCCCGCTTGCGAAGCAGCGCCCGGTCCGATGCCGTCATGTACACGCCGTGCGCGACGTGGCAGTCGGGGCCGAGCACGCCGAGCTGGTCGACGAACTCGGTCGCGCTCATCCCGAAGCCCGCCGAGCGCATCGCCCGGAAGCTCTCGAGCTTCACCATCTGCCAGGGCTCGCCGTCGACGCCGCTGCCATCGCGCTCACCCTCGAACGCGGCCTCGCCGAGGTGCAGGTGCGTGCGCAGCCCGCGCTGTCGCACGATGTCGGGGATATCGAGCAAGGGAATCGCGTCGAGCGAATACGGCGCGTGCGGGGAGAGCCCGGCGCCGGGCGTGGTGGGGATGCGATCGAGCTCCTCCACGATGAGCTGACGGCCCCGCTCCTGCCAGTCCTCGTTGGTCCAGCTCATCACCTCCCAGTAGGTGATGCCGTGCAGGCCCGACTCGTGCAGCACGGGGATCGCCGTCGGGTCGGTGACGATATCGGCGACGCTGGTCGTGCCCGCGCGCAACAGGCTCTGCGCGCCCGCCATGGCGTCGGCGTACCAGTCGTGAGGGAGCACGTAGTCGCGGTTGAAGGCCTCGGCCCAGTCCTCGAACCCGTTGTACTGGCGCTGCCCGACCGCGGCCATGCCCGTGTACTGCAGGTGCGAGTGCGCGTTGACGAGCCCTGGCATCAGGATGCCGTCGTGGTGCACCTCCCGCGCCACGACGCCTTGCTCGGCAAGCGACTCCGTCACCCAGGCGCGCTCGCCGACGTGCACGATCTTGCCGCCGCGCACCGCGACCGCGCCGCCCAGGATCGGGGGCGCGGTGATCGGAATGACCAGCGTCGCCGTGTAGACCGTGACGTCGTTCGTCGAGGTCGTCGCTGCGTTCTGCACGGGCGCTCCAGTCATGCGTTCGGGAATCTGGTGGGATGCCAGGCGGGCCTCTGGCTCTGGCCCTCGGTCTGGCTCTTGCGCGGGTTCCGGGCCGTCGGCTCGGGCCGGGTTTCGAACTCGGCCTCGGGCTCGGCCTCCGCGAGTTCCGGACTTCTCTGCCCGACGTCGGCACCGAGCATCCCGGCCGCGATGACCTCGTCGGCGCTTGGGGGCAGCGGATGCACGCCCGGCTCCCGCACGTCGCCGCGCGCCAGCATGCCGGCCGCCGTGAGCTGCGCCGCGAACGAGAGGTCCATGATCTGCACCGGGTTGCCCTCCGCGGCGGTGATGTTGATGCAGCCGCCACGATCGAGGACCAGTGCGGGGGAGTCGCCGGAGACGGAGCTGGCCGCGGAGCCGGAGCCGGACGCGGATGTCGCTGCCGCGTCGTCGCCCGCCCGGTCGCCGTGCTCGGCCCCAGGCCAGAGCACCGCGTCGACCTTCCACGCCCGCGATTCCAGACGCGCACCCCGCGACTGCGCGTCGTCGAGCGTGATCTCGTCGAGCACGCCGCCCGCGACGGCAAACGCCGTGCCGGGGCCGGCCGCGCGCAGGTGGGTGGCGGTGATCGTCTGCGGCTCACCGGTCGCGGAGACGACGACGTCGGCGGTGCCCACCGTGTCCTCGAGGGGCGCCGTGTCGTAGCCGGCGTACCGCGCCTCGAGCGCCCGCACCGGGTCGAGCTCGCACACCGTGACCACAGCCCCAAGCGCGGACGCGTGCTGCGCGACCCCCACCCCGACCGGGCCGAACCCGACCACCGCGACGCGTGCATCCGCGAAGCCCCTGCCGAGCTGGTCGAGGAGGTCGGCGATCGCGAACACGCACGACTGGCCCGTGCCGTACCGGTTGTCGAAGCGGGTCTTGACGCGGGCGTCGTTGACGGCGAGGACGGGGATGCGCAGCGCCTCGCCCATGGCGTGCAGCGGGCGGAGGCCGCTCGTGGTCTCCTCGGCGGCACCGAGCAGCTCGACACCGTCGTGGGCCGCGAGGCGGATGAGGTGCGAGCCGTCGTCGAGCAGGAACTCGTGGCCCTCGGCGAGATACGCGCGCGCGTTCGCGAGCTGGCCGTCGGCGTCCGCACCAGAACCAGCGTGCACGGCGAAGCCGCGAGCCCTCAGTGCATCGGCGACGGCGTCATCGGTCTCGTCGCTGTGCGCGTAGAGCGACACCTGCGCCCCGGCCTCGGCGAGCAGCAGCGAGAGCACGGCCGTCTTCGGCTCGAGCACCATGCTCACCCCGAAGCGACGCCCCCGCAGCACTCCCTCTGCCGCGAGCGACGCGGCCACCCTCGAGGAGGCTGGCATGAACCGGCGAGCCCAGTCGAGGCGCAGGTCGGCGTCCCGGGCGGCCGCGTCGGAGCCAGGTTCGAGCGCCTCGGCCCGGCGGCGAGTGGAGTCGAGTCGCGCAGCGACGGGGTCGAGGCGCAGGGCTGTGGGGTCGAGCCGGAGCACGTCGAGGCCGCGGCCGTCGGCGAGGCGATAGCGGCGCGAGGGCAGTCGCGTCGCGAGCTCTGCGAGGCCGAGTGCCTCCAGTGCGGTTGCGAGAGCCCCGTCGTGGCTCGCGTCGACCACGATCGCCCCGTCGCGGAACGGCAGCTCGTCCGCTGCAGCAGCCGACGGATTGGCCCCGTCGGCGGTCAGGAAGACGTAGTCGGCTCGCTCGGACTCGCTCGAGACCCCGCCGAGTGCGCGCAGCAGGCTGCGGAGCGCGCCGGCCAGCTCGCCCGCACCAGCGACGTGGATGCGCTGCCCGGCGATCACCAGGTTCGTGGCGGCAGCGAAGGCGCGCACAAGCCGCTCGGCAGTCCAGAAGGCGTCATTCACGGCGCAAGTCTAGAGACAGCGGGCGACCGACTCGGGACACACGACCGGATTTCGTCACCGTCCGACATCGCATGCCCGTCCGTCGCTCGTGCTAGCCTCCATCCCACGTTCACGAGCTGCAGCGTCAAGTACCTGGCTAGCTGCACGGCAACCCTCCACCTGAGTGGGGTGCCCCAGGGGAAGAACGGGTCGGCACCGCCCGGTGCGCGACAAGTCAGTTCACGCACCAGCCGGTGCCGAGCGGGGCAACCCGCGCGTGCATCCGCCGAACGCGTGGCGTACCCGCGAGGAGCGCACCCATGCCCGAAACACCAACCCCAGGTGGCGACACCACCCGCAACCGGCGTGGCATCCACCTCATTCACGCGAGGCGCGACTGGGACGCGGAACTCGACCAGGACGCCCTGGCCGCGTTCCGAGGGCTGCCCCACGAGCTCCGCCGCGAGTGGCTACTCGCCGTCCTGCGCTGGCCGCCCCACTCGCACGGCACGCCGACCTTCGCCATGGCGTTCCTGTCCGGCATGTTCCGCAAGGGGCAGGTGGACACCAAACCCGACTGGCAGGAGTTCGCGGGGCGCTGGCACCAGCTCGGCTTCTCGCCGATGCTGTTCCTGCTGCTCAACGTGACGGCGCAGAGCCGCGCGCGGTTCCTGCTCGAAGCCCACGAGAAGGCGCCGAACGGGGCATCGCCCGCGTCGCTGCTCGAGCGCGCCGGGTTCGAGCAGGGGCGCATCGGCTACCGGGCAGGTCACCTGCGTCCCAGCGACTGGAAGGAAATCCCCGCCGCCTACGAGAACGGCGACTTCGCCAGTGCGGTCGGCGTCTGGCTCACGAGAGCGGGGGAGGCTCAGGGCGGATGCGCGAGCTGCGTCGCCCGCAGGCTCGAACGGCGCGCCTTCCGCGATGAGGGTCCGCGCGGCGACGGCCGGCTGCGCGACACGAACCTCGAGCACCTGAGCCGGAAGTCCAGCGAGCGAGACTGAGGGGCGGCGTTCTCTCGAAGCCACCGAACAGCGGGCGCTGGACGCCGTGCAGTGGTTTCGAGAGAAAGGTCATGCCCTCGCCGGCTGCCCTCGAGCGGGCGTCGGACAGGAGGAGCAGGGACGCCTACGCGTCGACGACCCCCGTGAAGCGGGTCCCGATGCCATACGAGAACTCCCGGGTCGTTCCGGCGGCGGGCTCCGGCAACTCGTCGAGGTCATGGTTGTCGCACGACACGTACGTGAACTCCGGCCACCACTTCTTGGGCCGCACCTTCTCCACCGTCCCGCACACCTCGCACGTCAGCGTCGCCCACACGGGGCGCTTGCCCGTGCGGTTCGCCCGCGACTGCGCCAGCCACGCCGGCGGGTTCGCGTCCAGCTCCGCCAACGCCTCCTCGGCGATGTACGGGGGCAGGCCGTTCCGCTTCGCCATCTCCAGAGGGATGTCGAGGCGGATCGCTGCATCATGTCGGCTGAGCTTCATCCCGCCAGCCTAGAGCGCAGCCGCACCGGCGGAGTCCGCGGCCGTGTTCGCAGCCGGCAGCGGAGCGAGGTACCTGGCCAGGCTGTCGTCGAGCTCATCCACCCACTTCGTGTGGTGCGTGGATGCGATCGTGCCCGTCATCACGGAACGGTAGGCGCGGTCGCGGTACCCCATGATGTCCTCCGCCTTGTCGTGCTTCCACTCGAGGAAGATCTCCACGACCTCATCGAGGTCGAACATGGGGTAGTCGGTGGCCTCGATGAGGTCACGCACGTAGTCGGCCTGGAAGCGGATCTCATCCGCTGCCCCGCCGATCGCGTGGAAGCGCTCGAGCCACGCCTCGATGTCGGCCCGGCGCGCATCCACGCTCGGCAGCACGACGTCGCCCAGGATCACGTCGCGCACGAACCAGGCCTGCGCGTCGAACATGTTGAACGTGAACCACTGGTCCTGCGCGCCCAGGTAGAAGAGGTGCGGGTTCTGCTCCCACACCACGCCCTTGTAGAGGCCCTCCGGGTACACGTTGTTGGGGGAGTCGAGCGCCAGCTCGCTCGGGAGGAACGGGTACTTGTGCAGGTAGCCCGTGCACAGGACAACCGCGTCGAAGTCCTTCTCCGTGCCGTCCGCGAAGTGCGCGGTCGAGCCGTCGAACCGCGTCACGAGCGGGCGCTCCTCGAAGCCGAGCGGCCAGTCGTAGCCCATCGGCGCCGTCCGGTAGCTCGCGGTCACCGAGGTCGCACCCATCTTGTGGGCCTGGCTGCCGATGTCCTCCGCCGAATAGCTCGAGCCGATGACCAGCACGTCCTTGCCCCGCAGGTTCTCCGCGCCGCGGAACTCGTGCGCGTGGCTCACCTGGCCGGGGAACGTCTCCAGGCCCTCGAACGTCGGCATCTTCGGGAACGAGAAGTGCCCGGATCCCACGACGATGCGGTCGAACACCTCACGGCTCGTCTTCTTCGACTCCAGGTCCTCGCTCACGAGCGTGAACTGCTGCGTCGCCTCGTCGAAGTCGACCCAGCGCACCACCGTGTTGAAGCGCACGTGCTTGCGCACCCCTGCGCGCTCGACGCGGCCCGAGATGTAATCCCACAGGGCCGGCCGCGGCGGGTACGAGGAGATGGGGCGGCCGAAGTGCTCGTCGAAGCTGTAGTCAGCGAACTCGAGGGCCTCCTTCGGGCCGTTCGACCAGAGGTTGCGATACATGCTCGAGTGGACGGGCTCGCCGTGCTCGTCGAGGCCGGTCATCCACGTGTAGTTCCACTGGCCGCCCCAATCCGCCTGCTTCTCGAAGCAGACGATCTCCGGGATCTCCCGCCCCTGCTCTGCCGCCGACTCGAACGCTCGAAGCTGTGCCATGCCGCTCGGGCCCGCACCGATGATCGCAATTCTCATGTTCTGTTGTTCCCTGGTTCTGTATGTCTGGTCGAGTTACGTATGACGCTGTACTGACCACCAGGTTAACAAGTCGCGTTCTCGTCGCCGCCGACGGCGACGCGGATGCGCCGCTCAGGGCATGCAGACAGCGCTGTCCTCTTCGAGGTCGGTGCCCGACGAGTCATAGCCGCCGGTCTGTACCGAGCCGGCGACGATGGCCGTCCCCATCGTCGAGAACGTGTACGTCGTCGTGACGAGCGGGGTCGGCTTCGCGGGCGCCTCCGTGTCGAGTCCGTAGACCGCGCCGAAGTCGGGCAGGTCGGGGAGCTCCAGCTTCTCGGTGTCCGTCTTCAGCGTCAGCTCGTGCTCGTCGGCGAACGCCTGCATGGAGGACGCAGTCCAGCCCTCCTGGCTGCGGGTCGCATCCAGCGCCGGCTTCAGCTCGGTCTGGCACCGCTCAGCGAGCGTCGAACGGAAGACGAGCGTGCCCCCGAAGATCGTGGCCGCGATCGCCAGCAGGCAGAACACGACGCCGCCGAACCTGATGTAGCCGAGGTACGCGTCGCTCCAGTTCGGCTCGCGGTCGCGGAACATCCACCGCTGGCCCGTCGATGCGGCAGCCGCCGGCCAGCCGGCCTGCCACACCCCGAGCACGGCGAAGAGTGCGGCGACGGCGAAGATCGGGAAGAAGTCCATGAGGGCTGATGCTAGACCCGACGCGGGGTGTCACGCGCGCTCCGTGAACGCCAGGTCACCGCGTCGTCGCACCTCGCTCAGCAGGCGCAGGTCATGCTCGCGAACTGGTTCAGCCCGACGACCGCGAAGACGACGCCGGTGATGAGGAACACGGGCGCCCCCAGGATGCCGCACCAGAAACTCGGCGCCTGCTTCTCGCTCGGCAGGAAGAAGGTGACGATCGCCACCGCGATCGCCCACAGCGATACCGGGGCCAGGAACGGCTGCTCGAACACCCAGATCATCGGCACCCAGTGCAGGCCCACGATGAGCAGCATGACGGGCGCCATGAGCTCGCCCTTCTTCTTCCGCAACAGGATGATCGCGGCAATGAGGCCGCCGACGACCTCGACCGCCACCATGGCGATGTAGACCGCGAACGGCACGGAGTCGACCCGCAGGGCCGTCGCGCTCGTCCAGTTCCTGATCGCCGTCGGCAGCGTGATGCCGATAAGTGCGACGCCGGCGAGGCTCAGCACCCCGAAGACGATGCGCCAGGCCCAATGTCGGGGCCGCTCCTGCGCCCACCCCGCCCAGACGAACGTCGCGAAGCCGAACAGGGACGCAGTGAAGATGACATCTCTCGGGAATTCGACGGACAGCATGCGCACCCCTTCATCGTTCATCGATGTGCGGCTCAGCCTAGGGGAGCGAGCCGCCCCGGGGCGGGGGAGAAGTGCCCCGACTCCTCGTCAGATCAGGTCGCGGATCGCCCCGTAGCTCGCATCCACGTCGTGCAGCCAGAACGGGTGGCCGACCTCGGGAAGCTGACGCACCTGCCACCCGAGAGCCTCGAGCTCGGCGGGCATCGGGGCGGGAACCACGGCCTTCCCCTCGGCGGAGAGCACGATCGTGGATGGCACGACCGGGACGGCAGGCGTGTACGGAGCATGCGCGACCTGATCGAAGATGCCCACCGTCATCTTCCCGTCGAAGCGCTTCTTCGCCCGAGCGTTCAGCTCCCGCGTCTCTGCCGAGTACCGCTTGGTGTCATTCGTGCCCGATGCGGCGCCCGCCAGGATCACAAGCGGCAGCGTCACTCCGGACAGCGCCCAGAACACGCGCGCTCCGACTCCCTCGCTTGGCAGTCCGAGCTTGAACCCCGGATCGAGGTAGATGGCCCGTTCGGGGCGAAGCCGGGGCACCGCCCGCACGAGCAGGGCACCGCCCAGCGAATGCCCGACCGCGCTGTGCAGATCGTGCGGAAGCGTCTCGATCAGGTCATCGACGAACTCGTCGAGTCGGTAGCTCTCGGCCCGCGGGCTCTCGCCGTGGCCGCGCAGGTCGACGGCGATGGCCGTGTACTCGCCCGACTCGGCGATGCGCCCGGCCAGCGAGCCCCACAGGTCGGCGCTCGCGCCGATGCCGTGCACCAGCGCCACCTTCCGCGGGCCGTCGCCGGTGGTGATCGTGTGCAGCTTCATGCATCCGCTCCAGTGCTCGTGTCCGAATCGCCGCCCACGCTACGCGTGCCCGCTGTTACTCTGAGCGCGTGTCGGAACCCGGGGTCTTCCTCATACCGGCCCTCGCAGTGCTGGCCCCCCTCTTCACGCGCAGCATCTCGCGCTGGGTGAAGGTGCCCATCGTCGTGTTCGAGCTCCTCCTGGGCATCGCCGTCGGGCCGAGCTTCCTCGGCTGGGTCGACAAATCGGACCTGCTCGACTGGCTTTCCGAGTTCGGCCTCGCCGCCCTCTTCTTCGTCGCCGGCAACGAGATCCGCTTCCGCAGCCTCGGCGGCGGCCCACTCGCCCGCGCATCGCTGGCCTGGGTTGCGAGCCTCGTCATGGGGCTCGCCGCCGGGTTCCTCATCGCGCCGGGAGAGGCGGCCGTCATCATCGCGATCGCCCTCAGCTCGACCGCGCTCGGCACGCTCATCCCCATCCTCCGGGACGCGGGGGAGCTCAGCTCGCCCTTCGGCAAGGCGACGACCGCGATGGGAGCGGTCGGCGAGTTCGGGCCCCTCGTCGCGATCTCCATCTTCCTCGGCACCCGCTCCCCGGGCGTCTCCACGCTCGTGCTCGCGCTGTTCGTCGTCATCACCGGCGTCGCGATCTTCGTCGCGGTGCGCATGCAGCACGGGCACCTGCATCGACTCGTGAGCGCGAGCCTCCACACCTCAGGTCAGTTCGCGGTGCGCGTCGTCATCTTCACGCTCGCCTGCCTCGTGGCCCTCAGCGCGATGCTCGACCTCGACATCCTCCTCGGCGCCTTCGCCGCCGGCGTCATGTGGCAGATCATCATGCGCAGCGCGCCGGAGGCCGACCGCGAGCAGGTCGAGAGCAAGATCGAGGCGATCGCCTTCGGCTTCCTCGTGCCCCTCTTCTTCATCTACACGGGCGTCACCTTCAACCTCGATGCGCTCCTCGGCAGCCAGCTCGCGCTCATCCTGCTGCCGGTGTTCCTCATCCTGCTGCTGGCGATCAGAGGCCTGCCCGCCCAGCTCGTCGCACCGCGTGGCGCGGGCAACCGCGAACGGGCGGGTATCGGCCTCCTCAGCGCGACAGCCCTGCCCATCATCGTCGCCGTGACCGCGATCGGGGTCGACCAGAAGGTCCTCGACCCCGGCCTCGCATCGTCGCTCGTCGGAGCGGGAATGCTCTCCGTGCTGCTCTTCCCCATCCTCGGCATGGCACTGCGGCCAGCGGACGCGAAGCGGCACGAGAGCGCCAACGTCTGACGCAGCGGGATTGCTGCAGGGACGCGGCGAGATTGCTGACGGGACACGGGGCTTCGACCGAACAGTCTGGGATGGCGGCCGTCAGGTGCGGCGACCGTCAGAGACGGCGCTCGTGTGGAGAGGTCAGCGCGGCGCTCGGAAGGCCGTGATGTTCGCGGAGTTCCAGCGCAGCGCATCCCACTCGCCGTGGAACGTCAGAACGGTGATCCCCGAAGTGGGGTAGCCGTGCCGGATCTCCCGCGCCAACTCCGAGTCCTTGTCGGCGGCCAGCGCGATCGCAGTGCCCGAGACGGTCGGCTCGTGGCCGATGACGAGCAGCGTCTGCACCTCGGCGTCGGTCTCCTTGACCTGCTCGAGGTAGTCGTCCTCGCCGCCCATGTAGAGGGTGCTCGGGAACTCGGCGGGAGCGAGGATCTCGGCGGTCTCGAGCGTCTGCCGCGTGCGGGCAGCCGGCGAGCAGAGCACCTTGTCGACCTTCGGCGCGTTCGCGCGCAGCCAGTCGCCGGCCTCCGCGGCCTCCTGCACGCCCCGGTCGGCGAGCGATCGCTGGCGGTCGTCGATCGTCATCGGATGCTCGGCCTTGGCATGGCGGAGAAGGATCAGAGTGCGGGGCATGGGGCCAGCCTAGAGAACGAGATGGGCAACACGTCGAAGGCTGACCGCGTCGGTCGCTTTCGCGAGCTGCATGGGTCCGCAGCGACTGTTTCGCCACGCGATCGCGCCCCGCGCATCCGCTTTATATCTTTGATATCTGCGGAGGCGCGGGGCGCGACGTCGTGCGGACTGCTCGGTCTGTCAGGCCTTGACGAACTTCAGGAGCGCCGCGTTGACTTCCTCGGTGTGGGTCCACAGGAGTCCGTGCGGGGCGCCGTCGACCTCGACGTACTCGGCCTCAGGGAACGCCGCGTGGAACGGGCGCCCCGTCGCGTCGATCGGCAGGATGTTGTCGCTCGTGCCGTGCAGGATGAGCGACGGCTTGCCGCTCGCGCGCACCGCCGCGACGTCCTCGCGGAAGTCCTCGATCCACGTGGGCACAACGGCATAGGCGGCGACCGGCGCCGACTGGGTTGCCGTCGTCCAGTTCGCGTCGACGACCTCCTGGCTGATGCGCGAGCCCAGGTTCTCGTCGAGGTTGTAGAAGTCCTTGTAGAAGTTCGTGAACCAGGCGAAACGGTCGGCCTTCGCGTTGTCGGAGATGCCGTCGAAGACCTCCTGCGGAACGCCCGTGGGGTTGTCGTCGCGCTGCACGAGAAACGGCTCGAGCGAGGCGAGGAAAGCCAGCTTCGCAACACGGTCATGACCGTGCTTGCCCACGTACCGCGCCAGCTCGCCGGTGCCCATCGAGAAGCCGACCAGGATCACGTCGCGCAGGTCGAGGGTCTCGAGGACCACGTTCAGGTCGTTCGCGAACGTGTCGTAGTCGTAGCCCTCGGTCACCTTGCTCGACTCACCGAAGCCGCGGCGGTCGTACGTGATGACGCGGTAGCCAGCGGCCAGCAGTTCTCGCGTCTGCCGCTCCCAGCTCGCCCCATTCAGGGGGTACCCGTGGATGAGGACCACCGGCTGCCCCGCGCCGTGGTCCTCGTAGTAGAGCTCGATGTCCGTGCTGTTCTGCGTCCCGACCTTGATGTAGCCCATGGCGGTGCTCCCTTCATCGTGGCGAATGCGACCGGCCCCGCGACGAGATCGTGCGGCGAGGCGTCGCGGAGACAATCCAAGGACACGCGCCTGACCGCGAACCGAGACTGTGACGCCGGAAGGCTCCGAGCGTCGCCGTCTTGAGTGCGGAGGCGAGAGCCTCAGCGGGCGGGGCGAGGACTGGTGGGGGCCGTGGTCGAGGTGAGTCAGGTCGTCTGGACTGCGCGGAGGTCACCTGCTGGTGGGAACGGCAGCAGGTACTCGTTGTGCGGCACGGTCATGTCGCCCCAGTCCTCGCGCTTCACGCGGATGCGGATCGCCGACACCTCCGTGATGCGCACCCGAGTCCAGTGGCCGTCCTCGAGGCGCAGCTCGTAGGCGTCGGCGAGGTAGCCGATGCCGGTCTCCTCCAGGAGGGTCTCGGCCTCCAGCCAGTCGATGGCATCCGAGCGCTCCCGCCCGAGCAGGTCGATGACGACGAAGCCGTCGCCTCGAGGGCACATCCACCCGAGAAGCTCGCCGTCTCCTCGTCGGTGCTCGATCCATTCGCTGGGTGCAGTCATGCGTCGATGCTAGCCAGCCGCCGGAGACGGTTGGCGAGGTGTGGATAACTTCTGCGCGAATTCTCGGAGGCCACTACGTTGACGCCCATGCGTTCAGGGGAGAGAAGCAGGCGTGCCGTCAGGGCCGCGCTGCTCGTCATGCTCAGCGTCGGGTCGGCCATCGGGGTGAGCGGATGCGCGCCCCGGGAACCGGCCCCAGGGCCAACCCCCAGTCCAACGCTCAGCGCGCCGCCCGGCACCGCGCCCGTGCTGCCGACCAACGAAGAAGCCCTCGCGATCGTGGAGGAGCTCGTGCCCGCTGCGATCGCGGCTGAGGTCCGCGCAGGAACCACCGGCGACTTTGCGGAACTTGAGACTTTGGCGGGCCCCGACTATGTAACTGAAGCACGTACCGGGGCGGAAAACATGGCGGCAGAGTCGCTCCACATAACAGGTCAAATCCACGTGGATTCGTTCGCGGTTCAGAGCGTGAGCGTCGATCACGGGCTTGTAGTCATTCGCACTTACGGGTGCTATGACATTTCGTCGACTCAACTTGTGGACGCGACCGGCACAAATGTTAGAGGTTCAGAAGTGCCGGTGCGCGTACCTGTGGTGTTCCGCGTGCAAACTGACCCGTTGGACTTCAAGCTAATGGAGACTTCGCCGTGGCCAAGTTCCACGTCCTGTTAGTGGCCTCGGTTCTGGCCGCGGGCATCCTGGTTGAAACACCTGATCTCCTGCCTACGTGCACGGTCTTCGCCTTCCAGGGTGGCAGCTGCGGAGGCGCATCGAATGGTGGCGACAGCGTCAACATTCAGGTGGAAGAGACGTACTCGGACGAGTCCACATCTCCGGACCTCTCCGACGGCGGCGGGGGCGGGTGGGACGACGGAGAGAGCGGCGGAGATGGTGGCGATGCAGCTGCCCCGGGCGGCCCGCCTCCGTTCACGCCCAGCGTGAGGGCTCTGGCGTCGCCGATGAGCTCGCTCCTCACGCCGGTGCAGTGCCGAGGCTGCGGCGGCGGGGGAGGCGCACGACCGACCGTGCCGGCCCCGCCCAGGAGCTTCACGATCAGCGACGTGCTCACGCTCGCACCGGCCTCGGTGACGCTCACGGCGGAGCCGTCCACGTGGAGCATCGTCGGGTCCCACACGAACTTCTTCACCACTGCGACTAAGCACGCCGCTGCAGGCACCGTCCTCGGGCACCCCATCACCGTGACCTTCACGCCCGTGTCCTACCGATGGAATTCCGGCGACGGCACCACGAGGGAGACGACCACGCCCGGGGCGAGCTGGGCGGCACTCGGCCAAGAGGACTTCACCGCAACGGCAACCAGCCACGTCTACCGCGAAAAGGCCACCGTGCAAGCTTCCGTGACCGTCGTCTACACGGCGAGCGTGACCCTCGCGAACGGTACGAGCATCCCCGTCACCGGCACCCTCGACCGAGCCTCCGCGGCTGTGCCGATCGAGCTCTTCACCGCCGACACCGTCATCACCGTCGGCGACTGCAGCGAGCACCCGCAACAGCCCCGCTGCTGACCAGCCCCAGACAACGACCGTCGCGAGCGAAGGCGAGCAATCGCGAACGCGAACTCGAACCCAGCTCGAGGCCGGCTACTCCTGCCCGGCCTGATCGAAGACGACGGAACCGTCAGGCAGCACCGCCCAGCCCGGGTTGTGCGCCACCTCCCAGACGACGCCATTCGGGTCCTCGACGAGCCCATGGAAGACCCCGCCGAACTCACCCTCCTGCGGCACTTTCAACATCACCCCGCCACCGGAAGCCATCGCCGACACCACCGCGACGACCTCCTCCCGGCTGCCCACGTTGTGCGCCAGCGTCACACCGGACACCGTCGACCGCTGCTCGCCCGTGCCCAGGTCACGGTCGAACTTCTCCGCATCGAAGAAACCCAGCACCTGACCGGCCCCGATCTGGAAGAACAGCACCTCGCCCACCACATCCAGCAACGGCTCCCACCCCAGCGCCTCCGAGTAGAAGCGCCGCGCCTCGTCCAGATCACGAGTCGCGAACGTCACGAAGTTCACCTGCTGCTTCACGAGCGACCCACAAACGCCGACAGGTTCTCCAGCGACGACGACATACCGTCGACGTGGTCCGCCTGAGCGATGCCGCTCGGCACGTCGTACGCCGAAACCGTCACCAAGGTCCCGCCAGGGAACTCCGCCAGCTCCCACACCATCGTCATCGTTCCAGCGAACGCGGGGTCTTGCGACTCGAACACGACCTGCTGCGAGACCCGCTCGTCGGGGACGAGCTCCACGAGTACAGACGCCGAGACATCCCGAGACTCGGACGTCTTCCCGCCACCCGCCGGCACCTCCGCGTAGGTGAGCTCGAGCACGCTGCGCCCGCCCACCCAGGGCTCGAAGCTCAGGTACCTCCCCGACATGCCCTGCGGCGGCAACCAGGACTCAAGCGCCCGCTGGTCCAGCAAAGCCCCATAGACATGGGATGCGCTCGCTGGCAGCACCCGGGAGACCCGGTCGACGCGTGGTTCGAAATCGCTTGTCATGACCGGAAGGTAACAACCCGAGGTGGGGATGCGCCGACCGGCCTGCAGAAGAAAATCCAAAGAAGTTTCCGACGTGTGTCGATTCCGCCGGCTCCCGTTCGACGCAATAGTAGAAGGGTGCTGACCGGCACCCTGAAACCGGCCCCGAATGGGTCGCAGACAAGGAGAACCATCATGAAGTTCATGCTCATCATGCGCGCCACCGACGAAGCCAAGGCCTCGTACGAGAACACCGACTTCACCGAGATCATCAACGCCATGGGCAAGTACAACGAGTCGATGATGGAGGCCGGTGTCCTGCTCGCAGGCGAAGGCCTCGCCGACGACCTCAGCACGGCGTTTGTCGTCGACTTCACCGGCGAGCAGCCCGTCGTCACCGACGGCCCATACGGCGAGACGCATGAGCTCTTCAACGGCTTCTGGATCATCGAGACCGCAACCCGCGACGAAGCCATCCAGTGGGCGTCCCGCGCCCCGCTCCAGGGTCCAGGGTCGAAGCTCGAAGTTCGCCGCGTCACCGACATGAGCGATTTCGAAGGCCACGAGGACAACGAGTACCTCCGCAAGGAAGAGGGCTGGCGCGAGGAACAGGCGGGCGCCTGAGACCCGGCACGTCTCGAGTCCTCACCTCGCCACCGGCCATGACCGCCTCCGAGCACGGCCACGAACCTGAGACGCGCGGCGGCTCCGCCGGGGGTGCTGCCGCTTCCGCTGCCGTTGGTGTCGAGGTCGACGTCGACGTCGACGCCAGCAAAGCTCCGCGTGCGAGCGTGGCGGCTATCGATGCGGTCTGGCGCATCGAGAGCGCGAGAATCGTCGCCACCTTGACGAGGATGGTCGGCGACGTCTCCCTCGCAGAGGACCTCGCGCAGGAAGCGGTCGCCGACGCGCTGACGCAGTGGCCAGCGTCGGGCGTCCCGCTCAACCCGGGTGCCTGGCTCACGGCCGTCGCCAAGCGCAAGGCCATCGACGGATGGCGGCGGCGCGAGCGACTCGACGAGCGCTACAGCGCCATCGCGCGCGACCTCAGCGAAGCGGATGCATCTGCGAGCGACGAGTGGGAGCCGATCGGCGACGACGTCCTTCGGCTCATGTTCGTCGCCTGCCACCCGGCGCTCTCCCGCGAAGCCCAGGTGGCCCTCACTCTGCGCATCGTCGGTGGCCTGACGACTGGCGAGATCGCGCGCCTCTTCCTGCTGCCGGTCGCGACCGTGCAGCAGCGCATCGTGCGCGCCAAGAGGAGCCTCGGCGCCGCCAAGGTGCCCTTCGAGACGCCCGACCCCAGCGAATGGACCGCCCGCATCAAGGGGGTCCTCGCCGTGATCTACCTCATCTTCACGGAGGGGTACGCGGCGACTTCCGGCGACCGCTGGCTGAGATCCGACCTCGCGGCCGAGGCGCTGCGCCTCGGCCGCGCCCTGAGCAGCATGCTGCCGCGCGAGCCCGAGGTGCTCGGGCTCGTCGCGCTCATGGAACTGCAGTCCTCGCGCTTCGCGGCGCGCGAAGCAGCGGACGGCACCCCGATCCTCCTCGCAGACCAGGACCGTCGCCGCTGGGACCGATCTGCGATCCTCCGCGGTCGCACCCTCCTGGCGCGAGCGGATGCGCTGGGCAAGGGGCGAGGCACCTACTGTCTGCAGGCCGCCATCGCCGAGCGTCATGCGGTCGCACCATCCGTTGCGAACACCGACTGGCCGCAGATCGTCCTGCTCTACGAGGTCCTCGGACGCATCGCGCCGAGCCCCATCGTCGAGCTCAACCGTGCGGTGGCCGTGTCGATGGCGACGGGACCCGCCAGCGCGTTGGCGATCGTCGACCGGCTGGGTGCATCCGGTGCTCTCGCCGGCGGTCCGCTGCTCGCGAGCGTCCGCGGGGAGCTGCTGGTGCAGCTCGGGAGGGTGGATGAGGCTCGCTCGGAGCTGCTGGTCGCCATCCAGCTGAGCGGCAACGAACGGCAGCGCCGGGTGCTGCAAGGCAAGCTCGACGCGCTCGGGGCCTGAAACCGGGGTCGCGCTGAAGCCGCGTCACGCAGAAACGACCAACTTGCGTGACAGGCGGGCTGCCCGGGCCAAGTTCTGGCCGGATGCACCGGTTCTGTCACGCAAGTTGGTCAGCGGATGGAGTGTGAGGACGGGCGTGTGGGGCGGCTTGGGGACGAAGCCCAGGCCGGAGGTGTCGGCTGGGTGATGAAGGCTAGGCGCGCTCGAGCACCAGGAGGAACTCGACGTCGCCAGTGGGCTCGACGGAGACGAACCCGAGGTTCGGCGCCTCGACACCGTAGTCGGCGAAGGTCACGGGGATGCTGCCTGCGACCTGCACGGTCTCGCCGTCGAGGCCGGCCGTGATGTCGATGCTCACCTGCTGGCTGACGCCGTTGAGCGTGAGCGTGCCCGTCGCCGGGATGGTCTCCTGCGTGCCTTCGGCGAGGCCATCGAGTGCTGCGACGGGCTCGTCGAGCGTGAAGGTCGCTTCCGGGTTCGTGGTCGTGTCCATGGCTTCGGTGCGGAAGTACTCGTCGCGGCGCTGCTCGTCGGTCGCGATGGACGCCACGTCGACCGTGATGTCGGCGGCCGTGAGCTCGGTGTCGGTGGTCGTGAGGGTGCCGGAGACGGTCTCGGTGCGTCCGGTGACGGTCACATCCGTGCCGTTGAGGACCTCGTCGACGCGGTAGCCCGCGTAGGAGCCAGCGGCGACGGTCCAGGAGCCGGCGAGCGATCCGACATCCGCGCTGCTCGGGGTCGTGGATTCGATCTCGAGGGCAGGAGCTTCAGCTGCGGGGGCGGCGATGACATCGCGGTAGATCATGGGGCCGAACACTGCGGCCGCGATGCCGATCACCACGACGACAGCCGCGATGACGATGCCGATGGTGGCTTTCTTCGATGGCTTCTTCATAGTTGTAGCTTGAAGCACTTTTCTATGGACGAGCTATGGGTTTGGCGTCACCTTCGTCTGAGAAGAGGACTGGTGCTTTCATCCGCGACCCGTCTATGGCACGGCCCTGACCGACGCACGGCTCCAGCACAACCGCCCCGTCATAAGGTTCGAGTGCACCGCTGTGCGCGCAGCCGTGATCGTCGAAGGGACCCCGGTGAACGACGCCAACGAGACCAGCAAGACTTCCGCCCTCGCATCCCGGCCATGGCTGGCCGCCTACGCGGAGGACGTGCCCCACGACATCCCGGAGGTTCGCGAATCGCTCGTGGACCTGCTCGACAACGCGGTCAAGCGGTTCGGGTCTCGACCCGCGCTCGAGTTCTTCGGGGCGGAGACCAGCTATGGCGAGCTCGGCGAGCAGGTTGCTCGGGCTGCTGAGGGGCTCCGCAAGCTCGGAGTCGGGGCCGGAGACCGGGTGGCGCTCGTGCTCCCCAACTGCCCGCAGCACGTCGTCGCCTTCTACGCCGCGCTCCGTCTCGGTGCCATCGTCATCGAGCACAACCCGCTCTACACGGCCCGGGAGCTGCGGCACCAGTTCGAAGACCACGGCGCGAAGCTCGCGATCGTCTGGGACAAGGTCGCGGACCTCATCTCCGAGCTGCCGAGCGATGTGGTGCCGGAGACGATCGTCGCCGTCAACATGTCCTCGGCGCTCCCGTTCGGGAAGCGACTCGCCCTGCGCCTGCCCATCGCCAAGGCCCGCGAGTCGCGCGAGGCCATGACGGCAGCGCCCTCGGACCGCAGGGTGCTCAAGTGGGAGCGCATCGCGAACGCCAAGCGCATCTCGAAGCGAGTGCCGCATCCCGGCATCGATGACGTCGCGCTGCTGCAGTACACGAGCGGAACGACCGGCAACCCCAAGGGGGCGATCCTGACGCACCGCAACCTGCGCGCGAACGCGGCGCAGGGACGCGCCTGGGTGCCGGGCCTCACCGAGGGGCGCGAGACCTTCTACGGCGTCCTTCCGCTCTTCCATGCGTACGGTATGACGCTGTGCCTGACCTTCGCCATGAGCCTCGGCGCCAAGCTCGTTCTCTTCCCGAAATTCGACGTCGATCTCGTGGTCGCGGCGGCGAAGGCGTCGCCGCCGACGTTCCTGCCCGCGGTTCCGCCCATCTACGATGCGCTCTCGCGGGCGTCCTCCCGCAAGGGCGTCAGCTTCACGAGCATCCGCTTCGCGATCTCCGGGGCCATGAGCCTGCCCGTGAAGACCGTCGAACGGTGGGAGGAGGTCACCGGCGGACTCCTCGTCGAGGGGTACGGCATGACCGAGACCTCACCGGTCGCGCTCGGCAACCCGGTCGGTCCGAGCCGCCGCCCCGGCACGGTTGGGGTGCCGTTCCCAAGCACGCACATCCGCGTCGTCGACCCCGAGGATCCGAGTGTGGAGCGTGCCTTCGGTGAACCGGGCGAGCTGCTCATCCGCGGCCCCCAGGTCTTCCAGGGCTACTGGAAGCGCCCCGACGAGACGCGGGAGGTGCTGCTCGCGGGCGGCTGGCTTCGCACGGGTGACATCGTCACCGTCTCGGACGACGGGTTCGTGACGGTCGTCGACCGCATGAAGGAGCTCATCATCACGGGGGGCTTCAACGTGAGCCCCTCAGAGGTCGAGGAGGCGCTCACGGCGCATCCCGACGTGGAGGGGGCGGCAGTCGTCGGCCTGCCCCGCAGCTCCGGTGGCGAGGATGTGACTGCCGCCGTTGTCCTCCGGGAGGGCGCCGCGTTCGATGCAGATGCCCTTCGTGACTTCTGCCGCTCCCGCCTCGCCTCCTACAAGGTGCCGAAGCGGGTCGTGCAGGTCGACGAGCTCCCGAAGTCGCTCATCGGCAAGGTGCTCCGTCGACAGGTGCGGGACGGGCTCGTCGCGAAGCGCAGCGAGTAGCGCCGAGAGGCTAGCGAACGAGGCGCGCATCGAGCCAATCGAGGAGCACCTCGTTGACCGCGGTGCGAGCGAGCGGCTCGCAGTGTGCGTCGGCGCCGTTGACGGCGGTGAAGCGGACGAGCTCTGCTTCGGGGACAAGCGACGCGAGTTCCTCGGATTGTCCTGGCCAGAACTGCTCGTTCTCCGGTGCCGTGATGAGCAGTGGCGTCGTGATCGAGCTGGCGAGCTCAGCCGTGAGGCGATACTTCTCGACCTCCCGGTAGACGGCGAAGTAGCCGGTGCTGGCGTACGGCTTCGCGCGGAAGCTCCACACTGCGCGCTCCGCAGCGCTGTGGCCGAGACCCAGCTTCATGTACTGGTCGAAGTGCTTCGAATCGCCCTTCGCGAGTTCGTGGCGCAGGGGAGCGGGCAGGTGCGAGAGCCATGAGGTCGACACATCCGTCACCCCGGGGTCGACGATGGCCGCGGCCACGCGGTGCTCGAACGCGAGCGCTCGTGGCACCCAGTAGCCGGCCTGGCTGACGCCGTAGACCGCGACTCGTGAGGCATCCACGCCTGAGAGTCCGAGCGCCGTGTCGACGACCGGCGTCAGCACAGCCTCGAAGTCGGGCCTGAAGTGCGACCCGGCGACGAGCTGGCTCTGCTGGCCGGGGCCGTCGAAGTACAGCACGGCGTAGCCCCGGGCGGCGGCAGATGCTCCCATCGTGGAGTAGAGGTCGGTGAGTGTTCCGTCGCTGCCGTTCACGAGCACCAGGAGCGGAGACGGCCCGTCCGCGGCACCGACCTCGGGACGCTGCAGGTAGCCGGGGAGGCCGCCCTTTCCGAAGCGGATCGAGAGTCGCTCCAGCGGCACTCGCCGGATGTCCGCGAAGCGGTCCCAGGCAGCGCGGTGCAGCGCGAAGGCGTTCGTGTAACCGCCATCGTCGCCGATCGCAGCGATCGCGTTCAAGGCATGGCCGTAGTAGGCGGATGCGCGAAGCCACTGGGCGGCGGCCGTCGCTGTTCGCCCATTGTCCGTCGAGACCTCGGCAAGCTGCCGCGTGACCTGGGCTCGGGCGAACCATGCCCTGATCCACGACTCCCGCTTCCCGTCCTCGATGGCGGCGAGCGTTGCGAAGATCTCGCCCAGATCGCCGGCACCCGCACCGACGGATCCGAGGACGACCTTGGCCTCGAAGTTCTGGTCTGCGTCGTGGAACAGCGGCCGCGACAGTGCTGGATGGTGCGACATAGCCTCATCTTCCTCCTGCTCTGGCGGGCCCGGTCCGATCCGCAGGCATTTGGAAGGAAGGTCGGGTCGTTAGGATGCCAGCACGGTTCTCCGGCCAGAGGCGAGCCCAGGGAGGGTGCATCCATGTCGTTCCAGTCGTACCTCGACAACATCGAGGAGAAGACGGGCCTCACGCCGCGTCAGTTCATCGCGATCGCGAAGGAGAAGGGTCTCGATGCCGAGGCCACGAAGGCCGGGGAGATCCTCGCCTGGCTCAAGGAGGACTACGACCTCGGTCGAGGCCACGGGATGGCGCTGGTGCACGTCATCAAGAAGGGGCCGAAGATCAGCGACAAGCACGTCGGAAAGGCGGGCCCGCACGGCGACGAGTCGGACACCCTGTGGCTGGATGGCAAGGCCACCAAGCCTTCGGCGGCGAGCGAATGAGCGAGGCAACGGCAGCGTCCCACGACGCGGCGCCGGGCACGGAGACCCAGCCCGAGACCCAGTCTCGGGCGGAGCCCTGTCCGTGCGGAAGCGGGGCCACGTACGCCGAGTGCTGCGGCGTCTTCCACGCAGGCGCCCCAGCTCCGACAGCTGAGGCGCTCATGCGATCCCGGTACTCGGCGTTCGCTCGCCGGTTGCCGGACTATCTCAACGCGACCTGGGACGCGGAGACCCGCCCAGCTGACCTCGAGCTCGAAGACGGCACGGTGTGGCGGCGTCTGCAGATCGTCGACAAGTTCGACGGCGCAGAGGGCGACTCGACGGGGGTCGTCGAGTTCCGGGCGTCGTACCGTGACGCCGACGGTGCAGGTCTCCTCCACGAGCGCGCCCGCTTCAGGCGAAGCGACGGGCGCTGGGTCTACGTCGACGGCAGGGTCATCCGCGACTGAGGCGCGCACCTGGGAGGGACTTGCCCTTTCGTGTCTCCACCAGCCAGCCGGGCCACAACGACGAAGAGGCCGCCATCCCCGCGGGGATGACGACCTCTCGCTGCGTCGGCGACACGAGTCGCCGGCGGCGTCAGCCGGTGTTCTGGAGACCGGCGGCGACGCCGTTCACGGAGAGCAGCAGGAGTCGCTGGAGCTCGGCGGCCTCATCCCCGTCCGGCTTCCTGGCGTCGTCACGCAGCCTGCGGAGCGCGCGCAGCTGCAGGAGCGAGAGCGCGTCCACGTAGGGGCTGCGCATCTTCACGGCGCGCTGCAGCACGGGCTTGCGCTCGAGCAGCTCGGCGCCACCCGTGATCCGGGTGACCCAGCTCGCCGTGAGATCGAGCTCGCTCGTCACCAGCTCGGCGAGCTCCGGGCGGTCGCCGAGCTCCAGGTAGCGGCGGGCGATGCGTCCGTCCGTCTTCGCGAGACTCATCGCGACGTTGTCGATCATCGACCTGAAGAGCGGCCATTCGGCGTAGGCGGCCTGCAGCTGGTCGAGGTCGCCGACCGCGTCGAGCGCCGTGCCGAGGCCGAACCAGCCGGTCAGGTTGATGCGCGCCTGCGTCCACGCGAACACCCACGGGATGGCGCGCAGGTCTTCCAGGGACTCAACGGAGAGGCCGCGGCGGGCGGGGCGCGACCCGAGGGCGAGCATCCCGACCTCCTCCATGGGGGTCACTCTGGCGAACCACGGTGCGAACCCGGGGGCCTTCACGAGCGCGAAGAACCGCTCGCGTGACGCGGAGTCCATGGTCGCGGCGACCCCTGCGTACTTCTCGGCGGCATCCGCGTTGCGGGTCTCCGTCGACGGGGCCGAGGCGAGGAGCGTCGCCGAGATGACCTGGTCGATGTGCCTGGCCGCGATGTCCGGGTCGCCGTACCTGGCGAAGATGACCTCACCCTGCTCGGTCAGCTTGAAGCGACCGTCGACGGAGTGCGGCGGCTGGGCCAGGATCGCGACGTTCGCGGGGCCGCCGCCGCGGCCGAGCGCACCGCCGCGGCCGTGGAAGAGGGTGAGCTCGATGCCGTTCTCGCGGGCCCAGGCGGCGATCTGGCTCTGCGCCTCGTACAGCGCGAGCGTCGCAGCCACTGGCCCGACGTCTTTCGAGGAGTCGGAGTAGCCGAGCATGACCTCGAGCCTGCGCCCGTTGCCGGCGAGCAGCTCGACGACCTCGGGCTGCTCGAGCATCTCGGCGAGGATGCGAGGAGCCGCCTGCAGGTCGGCGAACGTCTCGAAGAGGGGGATCACGTTGAGCGCGGGGGGAGTCGCCCCGGGGCCCGTCGCCGCGACGGCGAGCTTGTAGACGTTGGCGATGTCCTCGGACGACTGCGTGAAGGACACGATGTAGCGGCCTGCCGCGCGCGGGCCGTGGCGCTCCTGGATGAACGCGATCGAGCGGAACACGTCGAGCACCTCGGCGGTCAGCTCGCTGGGCTCCGCGCCCGCCTCCTGCTCGGCGAGTTCGGCGAGCACCTTGCGGTGCACCTGCGAGTGCTGGCGCACCTCGAGCTCGGTGAGGTGGAAGCCGAACGTCTCGACCTGCCAGATGAGGTGCTGCAGCTCGCCGGAGGCGTGCCGGCCAGCGCCAGCGGCGACGAGCGATGCCTGCAGGATGCGCAGCTCCCGCAGCAGCTCGTCCGGCACCTTGTAGGCGAGGTCCGCGTTGCGTCTCCGGGTGGCTTCGATGCGGCGGGCGATGAGCAGCAGGATGCGGCGGTGCGGCTCTCCGGGCGAGCGCTGGGCAATCTCGGCCGCGGCACTCTCGTCGCCGCTGCCGAGGCGCGCGAGTAGGGTCGCGGCGGCCGCGTCGAGGGGCGTGGTGTCGGCGCCGAGCGTGAGCGTGCGCCCGATTCGAGCCGAGGCGCGCTCGAGGCCGAGGAGGACGTGCTCGGATGCGATGACGGCGGCCTGACGGCTGACCTTCGCGGTCACGAACGGGTTGCCGTCTCGGTCGCCGCCGATCCAGGAGCCGACGCGCACGAAGGGTTCGGCGATGGGCTTCGACGTTCCAGAGAGCGCACCCTGCAGGGCCTCATCGACTCGGCGGTAGACGCGGGGGACCGTCGTGAAGAGGGTCTCGTCGAAGACGGCCATGACGGTGCGCACCTCGTCGACGGGCGTCGGCTTGTCGCTGCGCAGCGGCGAGGTGCGCCACAGCAGGTCGATCTCCTCGAGCAGGCGACGGGTCAGCTCCTGAGCGGCGGGGCTGCCCTCGGATGCGCCACCCGAGAGCCGCTGCTCGTCGCGTTCCTCGAGCAGGTCGCTGATGCGACGGATCGCGGAGGAGACAGCCCGTCGGCGGGCCTCGGTCGGGTGCGCCGTGAAGACGGGGTGGAAACGCAGGGCGCGGACCCGCACCGACGCGGCCTCCGCACCGATCTCGTCGCTCAGGCGCGCGAACGCCTGCGAGATCGTGTCTTCCTGCTGCTTCGATGGTGAGGTGCCGCGGGCGCGAAGCACGCGCACGCGGTGGTGCTCCTCGGCGAGGTTCACGAGGTGGAAATAGCAGGTGAACGCCCGCGCGACCTCGTCTGCTCGTGCCGGTGAGAGCGCATCCACGAGCTCCTCGGCGGAGGCGAACGAGTCGTTCGCGGCCGCGCCGTCGTGCTCGTAGGCCGAGATCGTGAGGCGACGCAGTCGCTCGACGTCGTCGAGGAGCTCGGGGCCTCCCGTCTCTGTCAGGACCTGGCCGAGCAGGGTGCCGAGGAGGTGCACGTCAGAGCGCAGCTCATCTGGCAGTTCAGCGCCAGCCTCAGTGCGGCTGGCGGGGGAGTTCGTTGGGGCTTCGAGCATGAGCCCAGGCTACCGATGCTGTGTATCGACAATGTGACACGGCATCCATCATGACCGGGAATGACATCCGCTCGGGTGATGCGAGGACAAGTGGGGATCGCGCGGTCGGTCAGGCCTCTGCAGAGGGGGCATCCAGGTAGTCCTCGAAGACGGGCGTCTCGAGGCCGTCCTTGGCCGCCAGCATCAGATCGAGGTAGTAGTTCCAGCCTGCCCGGATATCCGAGAGCATCGCCACGGGCACCTCGAAGTGCTCGAAGACGAGCCGAGTGGCCTCGCCCCGCACCCCGGACTCCGCCAGCGAGACACGCAGGTGCCACGATCCGGCTGCATCCTCGGTCGTGACCTCCAACAGGCTCGGGGCCTCGCAGCGCCGGATCGTCGCCGCGCTTGCCCGGGCACCCTCCTCGGCCACGAGCTGCAGCCCGATCCGGCCGCGCTGCTCGTCAGTGAAGTGCCACGGGCCGATCCACTTGGCCGTCTTCTCGCTCGCCGTGAACCACAGCCACAAATCCTCCCGAGCGGCGTCCACGCTCCGCTCGAGACGAATGGTCTCGGTGGCGACTGCTTCGGAGGGTTCTTCGGGCATGCGGGTATCTCAGCACACCGGGTCGAGAACCAGGTCGAATTCGGCGAATCCGTGCCGGACACCGTTGACCTGCAGCTCGATGGCATGCACGCCGGGATGGTAGCGGCGCGTGGTGATGGGTCTGACGGCGTGCCGTTTGCTGATGCTGAGCGTGGCGCCCGGTGCGAGTGTCGTCGTCGAGATCTTGAACGTCTTCGGGGTGCGGCTGCCGTCCGCCTTGACGTGGTGCACGACGTAGTCGACGACGAGATCCGCCGCGACCTCACCACGATTCGTGATGCTGGCGGTGATGAGCAGTTCCTCGCCGAGCACCATGCTCGCGCGATCGAGCGTGGGCCCCTCCACGACGACCTCCGCCGAGCTGAAGCCGAGGAGCGCCAAGGCGTCGAGGTCTCCCCGTTTCACGAGCGTCCTGAGAGCGTGGCGAACGAGTCTCGGCGTGTGCTCGTCACCGTCGGCGAGCCACGCGGCGGCCGTCTCGCAGACCAGGGTCGCGTCGTGCCTGCTGATGTCGTTCAGGTGGTTGGCGACCGAACGGCGAACGACCTCGCTGTCGTCGCGGTAGAGCGCATCCAGAATCGGGATGCACAGGCGCGCATCGCGGGTGATCTCGGCGACCCGAGTGCCCCACGGCAGGTACGGCCGTGTCCCCTCAGACGCGAGCCGACGCACATGCTCGTTGTCGCTCCTGGTCCACTCGAGCATGATCTCGAGTGCCCGCTCGAGCCTCGCCCGCAGCATGGGCCGCACCGCCCACTCGCAGGTCAGCCGAGGGGTGAGTTCCGCGAGGAGCTGCATGCCGTCGTCGAACGCCGCAGCGCCGCCATCGACGATGGCGGCAGCGGAAACCGCATTCGAGATCGGCCACACCATCCACCCTTCGAGGGCGGACGACTCCAGCGCACGGCGGATGATCGCGGCGAACTCGGGGTAGCCGACCGGGAGGTCCTCCAAGATGGATGCAGCGAGGTGGGAGCTCCGCGCGCCGAGGGCGAGCCCGTCGAGGCCATCAGCGGTCGCCCGCGTCGCGGAGAGCTGATGGCCTCCGGCCGCCGATTGCAGCAGCTGCACCATCGCGGAAGCCTGTTGGGCTCCGAGGAGCTCATCAGCGAAGGGCATGCTGAGCCTCCTCCGCGCGCGACGTGCTCAGCGCGTCGTCAGTCATCTCGGAGACGCCGGTGGTCTGGTAGTCGCCGAAGGCCGAGTCCACGAGCTTCTCGACGCGCTCGGCGCTCTCGGGCGTCGTGAGGCCGAGCAGGATCATCCGCCAGTGCACGCCGATACGCTCCACGAGGTCCTGCCGGTCGGTCAGCGCCCCAGAGAGCAGCTGCGTGCCCGTGAAGGACGAGACGAAGAGCGAGCTGACGTGGTCGGCGCTGAAGTCGCCGCGGATGCTGCCCTCTCGCTGGCAGATCCGAATGACGGGACGGATGCGCGCGAGCCAGTCGAGATAGGAGCCGTGCGACAGGAAGCTCGAGCCGATCTCCGACGTCACGATGACGCCTGCGAGGACCACGACATCGCTCTGCAGGAGCTTCGCGAACGCGACGGACACCTTCAGGAGCGCGTCGATGCCGCTTGCCGCCGACCTCGTGGCCTCGGCCACCGCATTCGATGCCCGCGCCGCGTACTCGCCGAGGACCGCCTCGGCGACCGCCTCGCGGGTCGCGAAGTGGTGGTAGAAGGCCCCGTTCGTGACTCCCGAGTTCGCCCGAATGCGCGACAGGGTCGAGCTGGCGAAGCCGTACTCCACGAAGGTGGTGGCCGCTGCGAGCACCAGGCGACTCCGAGTCTGGATGCTGCGCTGCTGCTGGGGTCCGCCGGCCGATCGGGCGAGGGCATTCATAGCCAGTGAGTGTAGTGACGATCGGGGCAGTACCGCACCCCGTTCGGGGTGTGGCGAGGATGGCGGTATCGGCCATATGTGAAGACGAATTCGTCGCGAACGCGCCGACACTGCTCCGTCAGCATGCTACGTTGCGCGGAGATTTTCAGTGCGGAGCAACACCGCTCGTGAGTTTGGAGAGCCGTGGGAGTACTCGTACATCCGGACCAGGACGTGCATCCTGACGTCCGATTGGCGATCGTTGAAGAGCGTCTTCGAGTTGTCGCCGACCACGGCTCGGGTGCACCGTGGCTGCTCGCGCGACCATTGGAGCGGGCGCTCACCGAGGTCCGAACGAGGCACCTCGACCTCATCTTCCTCACTCGCCTCTCCAGCGAGCCGGCGACGTCCGTCGTGCTGCGGGCCCAAGGGCGACGATTCCTGGACGAGCTCGACGATCTCCCGGAGCTGCTCGTGCCATCCGCGATCATGATCGCCAAGGACCGGGCCGGGGCGCTGCGGGTCCAAGGCGCACGCCCCGGAGAACGAGGGGAGAGCAGACCGGTGTGGCTGGAGGAAGGCACGTCGGCGTTCATCAGCGACGACCCCCGACTTCTCGAGGAGGTCTTCTCGCCCCGCTCTGCGCACCTCGACCGGGACGCCTGGCAGTCGATCAAGACCGTCCCGGCGGGCGCCTGGCTGCACACCCAAGCGGGCAGGAGCCCGCGAGTGCGAGCGATCACGGACGACCAGGCCTCTTCACCGTCCCAGGCCTCTTCACCGTCCCAGGGCGCGCGCACCGGGGCTGGCGCCACCAGGAGCTGAGCGTCGCGTTGCTCGGCGGACGCCCCCCCCAACTGCCCTGAGGCCGGGCCACCTGGCATCCTTGGGGTATGAAGCTCTCGCATCGCGCCCAGACGGTCGAGCCGTTCCACGCCATGGCATTCGGGCAGCGTGCCGCCGCCCTCGAAGCGGAGGGCAAGCGCGTCGTCAAGCTCTCGTTGGGGGAACCCGACTTCGGGGCGCCGCCTGAGGTTCGCGAGGCGATGCGCGATGCCATGGATGGTCGGCCGCTCCCGTACACCGTCGCGCTCGGGCTCCCAGCGCTCCGCGAAGCGATCAGCGAGTTCTACCGCATCCGTCACGACGTCGAGGTCGACCCGGCCCGCATCCTCGTGACCTCGGGCGCCTCGGCGGCCCTCCTGGTCGTCGTGGCCGCCACCACCGACCCCGGTGACGATGTGGTCATGGCCGATCCGTCGTACCCCTGCAATCGGCAGTTGGTCGAGAGCTTCGGCGGACGGGTGGTCGGCGTGCCCACGAGCATCGAGTCCCGCTACCAGCTCGACGTGCCCAGCGCCGAAGCGGTCTGGGGTGAGCGGACGTCCTCGATCATGGTCGCGACGCCGTCGAACCCGACCGGCACCTCCGTGCCCTTCGAGGAGCTCGGTGCCCTCTGCGCGTTCGCCCGAGAGCGGGGCGCGTGGCGAATCGTCGACGAGATCTACCTGAACCTCTCCGACCCGGGCGAGGACGGCACCCCTCCGCGGAGCGTCCTGAGCGTCGACCCGGAAGCGATCGTCATCAACAGCTTCTCCAAGTACTTCGGCATGACCGGCTGGCGACTCGGCTGGGCCGTGCTCCCTGAGGCTCTCGTCCCGGCCGTCGAGAAGCTCGCGACGAACTACTTCCTGTCGGCGTCGGCACCGGCGCAGCTTGCCGCTCTCGCCGCGTTCACCCCCGAGTCGCTGTCGATCTGCGAGGAGCGCCGGGTCGAGCTCGCCAATCGTCGCGAACTCGTGCTCGAGGGCCTGCAGCGCATCGGTCTCCCGGTTCCAGTCCTGCCCGACGGAGCCTTCTACGTGTACTTCGACGTGTCCCGGACCGGTCTGTCCTCGTGGGATTTCTGCGGACGGGCGCTCGAGGAGGCCCAGGTCGCGCTGACACCTGGCCGCGACTTCGGAGCGCACACGGGCGAGACCCACGTCAGACTCTCCTATGCCGCCTCGCGAGCGGAGCTCGTCGAAGGGCTGCGCCGCCTCGAAGCGTTCGTCGAGGGGCTGCGGCCGTGAGCGGGTCCGGCCCTGGGGGACGTGATCGCGGTCCTGGTCGAGCGGAGGATGGCTGCGTGCCAGTCGTCCGCGTCGAGGGTCTCTCGGTGAAGCGCGGGGGCACGCGGGTGCTCTCCGATGTCGATCTCGCGGTGCCGGCCGGATCGGTGCTGTGCCTGACGGGGGCGAACGGCTCAGGGAAGACGACGCTGCTCCGCGCGCTGGCCGGGCTCGTCACGCCGAGCGAGGGCCGAATCCTCCTCGACGACCGGCCGGTGGATGAACGGAGTCCGCGGTTCCGGCGCAGCCTCGCGGCTCTGCTCGGGTCGGTCCCCTTCTCGCTCACCCTGAGTGCACGAGAGCATCTGACGGCCGTCGCAGCATCGTGGGGGACCACCACGCTCGAGGGGGAGCGTTCCGCAGATACGGTGCTGGCGCGCCTCGGCATCGAGCATCTGGCCACGCGGTTCCCGCATGAGCTCTCGTCCGGGCAGTTCCAGCTGCTCTCACTGGCCACCGTTCTGGCGCGTCCGTTCGACGTGCTCGTGCTCGACGAACCCGAGCAGCGTCTCGACGAGGAGCGACGTGAGCTGCTTGCCCGCATCCTCGTGGAAGAGCGAGACAGGGGCGCGGCGATCATCGTCGCGACCCACAGCCGAGCGCTCATCGAGGCGCTGGGTGCGGACGAGTTGCGGCTTGCCGGCGAACGCGAACGCGATGGCGACGACCAGGGCGGTGGGCGTGCGGCGGCGTGAGGGTGCGTACCGCGCCTACCTCGCGGGAGCGGTGGTGCTCGTCGCGGTCGCGCCACTGGCGCGGATGCTGTTCATCGCGCTCCTGGAACCTGCCTCGATCGCCTGGCTTACGTCTCCGGCGTTCGCAGAGCAGCTTCGGATCGTGGCTGCCGCGGTGGTACCCCTCGGTCTGCTGGTGGGGACGACTCGTGGTCCGGCCCTGCTTGATCCCTTCGCTACGGTCACCCTCGGTTCCAATGACGTGCCGAGGCGCGTCTCGTTGCGGCGGCCGTTCCGGCGGAGTGCACTCGCAGCCTCGGCGGGGACGGGGCTATTGGCCTGTCTCCTGGGGGCCGCGTTGGTCGTGGGCGTCGGGGCCCCTCTGGTGCCAGTGGCGTGCTTCGTGGCGGCGTCCGTCGCCCTGGCGTGCCTCGGCGTGATCGCGGCGCTCGTAGGCCAGGTCATCGGCAGCCTGCGCGCGTGGGTGGCGGCGATCGCTCTCGGTCTTCTCGGGGTGTCGCCCCTTGGGGTCGGGGCATGGTTCGGGTCGATCTGGACCGGCGTCGTCGGCCTGAGCGGCGGGAACGGTCGAGGGCTCCACTCGGCCCTCGAGGGCTGGCTTGGGCATGACGCGGGCCTGAGTCTCGTTCTCGTCGGTGCACTGGTGCTCCTCGGGGTCCTTGCGGTTGCGCTCGCCTCCGTGCCTCGGCTGCTGGATCGACTGCGGGGTGACGAGCTCCTCCGGCAGGCACGGCGCCGTGAGGCTGCCGCCTTCGCCGCAGCGGCAGGGGAGTTGGCGGGCGCATCGGCGGCGTACCGCGAGGTGCCCTCGATGGGGAGGGGGCTTCGAGCCGTCGTCGGCGGGCCGCGCGTGCTGTCCATGCTGGTCCGCGATGGGGTCGGTGCGTTGCGGACACCGCAGCGGACCGTGTTCGGGCTCGTCGGGGTTGTGGCCGCGGCCCTGCTCCTGGGGTTGGCCGTCAGCCCGTCGGCGGTCGCCGCGCTGGCCGCGCTCGGTGGCTCCATTCTGATGTTCCTCGCCCTGGCCCCGTTCACCGAGGGGTTCCGGCATGCGGCCGACGCTGCCGCAGGGGCCGCCGTCTTCGGAACGCCGACGGGCGAGCAGTTCCTCCTACACGCCGCGTTCCCGCTGGTCGTCGTCGTCCTTGTCGTCGGAGTCACGCTCCTCGTCTCGGGTGGCGGTGGTGGTGCCGCGCCCCTGCTCGCAAGCCTCGCCATGGTCGCCGTGCGCGCCTACGAAGCGGGCCGCGGGCACCTCCCTCCGCTGCTCCTGACGCCCATGCCGAGCGAGGTCGGCGACGTGTCCGTGCTCGCGAGGCTCGTCTGGCAGCTCGACTCGGTCATCATCTCGGGGCTCCTCGGGCTGGCCGCGACGATGCTCTGGGCTGTGGGCCTTCCAGTCGTCTCGATCGTGCTTCTGGTCGCGGGCGCGCTTGTGCTCGCTCTGGCGACGAGGTCACGCCTTCGTCACCTCCGCGGGTAGCTCACCTCGTAGCGCGCTTCCACGAACTGTCCCCGCGCGTGCGCGGAGGTCAGGCGCAGTGCATCCGCTTCAATGCGGCGGGGGAGCACCGGAGCTCCGGAGGGGAGGGTCACCGGCGCGATGGAGAGGCGGACCTCAGTCAGGTGGCCTGAGTCGTAGAACTGGCCGGCGAGGTCTCCGCCACCCACGACCCAGATATCGCGGTCGCCGGCGGCCGCTGCAATGGCGCCGATGTGGTCGGCGATGGCACCCCGCACGAGGTGGATGTCGAGTCCCTCAGGGACGGGCAGGTCGCGGCTCGTGAACACGAACGTCGGACGGTCGGCGTAGGAGGCTCGCCACTTCTCGGGATGCTCGTCGAGACCCTCGTGGTCGTAGACCCACTGGTAGGTGGTCGATCCCATCACGAGCGCCCCGACGCTCGCCAGGAACGAGCCGAAGCTGTCGTCGTCGGGCTGGTCGACGACGAACAGCCAGTCGAGAGCGTCGTTGTCGTCGGCGATGAAGCCGGAGAGGGTCGTGGCGGTGTTGTAGATCACGTTCGTCATGCGAGGAAGGTAACCCCGACCTCCGACAATCGGGAGAAGGCGACACGCGAGCGGTCTCGGGAATGCGACATGCATCCCAGACGCTGTGCTCAGCATGCGCAAGAAAATCGGCTTCCTCTCGTTCGGGCACTGGCACCCGTCTCCGCAATCGGGCACGCGAACGGGCGGTGATGCGCTCGTGCAGTCCATCGAACTCGCGGTCGCGGCGGAAGAGCTCGGCATCGATGGCGCCTACTACCGCGTGCATCACTTCGCGCGACAGCTCGCTGCCCCATTTCCGCTCCTGGCAGCCGTCGGGGCTCGGACCAGCCGCATCGAGATCGGCACCGGCGTCATCGACATGCGCTACGAGAACCCCCTGTACATGGCGGAGGAGGCTGCCGCTGCCGACCTCATCAGCGCACACGCCGGTGGCGAGGGGAGGCTCCAGCTCGGTCTGAGCCGAGGCTCACCCGAGCCCGCCCAGGACGGCGCACACGCGTTCGGCTTCACTCCGCCTGAGGGCAAGACCGATGACGAGCTGGCCCGCGCGAAGACGGAGCTGTTCCGCGCGGCGATCACCGGTGCGGGGCTCGTTGCCGGTAACCCCCAGATGACAGGCTCGACGGCGCCGCTCCCCATCCAGCCGCAGTCCGCCGGCCTGGACGACCGCATCTGGTGGGGCTCCGGAAGCCGAGCCAGTGCCGTGTGGGTTGCGGAGCAGGGCATGAACCTCATGAGCTCGACGCTGCTCACGGAAGACACGGGCGTTCCGTTCGATGAGCTGCAGGCCGAGCAGATCCAGGGGTACCGGGACGCGTGGGCGGCCGCCGGACACCGTCGAGAGCCCCGGGTCTCGGTGAGCCGCAGCGTCATCCCCATCACGACCGACGAGGACGTGACCTATTTCGGCGGGCGAGGCGGCGGGGAGGGCGATCAGGTCGGTGTACTCGACGGGATGCGCTCACGCTTCGGTCGTACCTACCAGGGCACTCCCGATCGTCTCGCGGAGGAGCTCGCGGCGGATGCTGCCGTCCAGGCGGCGGACACCCTGCTGCTGACCGTGCCGAACCAGCTCGGTGTCGCCTACAACACGCGGATGCTCGCCACCATCGCCGAGCACATCGCTCCGGCGATCGGCTGGTCGCGCGAGGGGTAGTCGACAGCGCGGGTCAGCGCAGGACGCGGTATCGGAGATGCACGACGCCCGACTCGAAGGTTCGCGAGTCGAGCAGCTCGAGGTTCGTGCGGCGGTCGTTCTGTGAGAAGAACGGCGTGCCGCCTCCGACGAGGACGGGACATATGCGCAGCAGGTACTCGTCGACCAGGTCGAGATCAGCAACCTGATGCGCCAGCTCTGCTCCACCGATCGCGATCGGTCCTTCTCCCGGTTCGGCCTTCAGGCGCTCGATCTCCTCGGCGAGCCCGTCCTCGGCGATCCTGGTATTGCCTTGCACCTCGGTGATCGTGTTCGAGAACACGATCTTCGGCAGGGCGCGCCAGAGCTCGGCGAACTCCGTCTCGAGCTCCCCATATTCCCGGGCTTCGTCGGTCGGCTCCCAGTAGACCATCGTCTCGTACAGGCGGCGACCCATCAGGTGGAAGTCGGCCGCTCGCACCTCCTCGGTCGCCAAGCGGAACACCTCCTCGCTGGGGTCTCCCCAGTCGAAGCTGCCGTCTGAGTCCTTGATGTACCCGTCGAGGGTGAGGGCCAGCGAGTAGGTGACCTTGCGCATCAGCGAACCTCCTTGTTCGTGCCTTTCAAGCTACCACCGGCCGGGGGCCGGTCGTCTCCCTGCTTCCCGGAAACTCGCCGTTTGATCTGGGGTTTCGCTGAACGGTGAGCCCCCGGGGGCCAATTGTCGGTGGTCCGGTCCAAGATTCGGGTATGACTTCGAACGATGATGTGACGCCGACCGGGCTGGGGTGCGATCCCCGCGATCCGGGGTCGGTCGCTGCGCGTCGTCGGCTGCTCCTGGCGAGGGAGACGGGGCTGATGGCAGCGGCGGCTGTGGTCTCGGCGGCGCAGGTGCGAGTTCGGGCTGAGCTGGCGGAGATCGCGGCGGCCTTGGATGCGGCTGAGGGCTCGGTGGAACACGGTCTGCATGTGCGGTCATTGGCAGCCGAGGTGGCGCTGGTCGAACAGGTTGGGCAGTCGGTCGCGGAGGGACTCCTGCAGGAGGCGGTGACCGCGGTGCGTGAGTTCCCGGGGCTCGTGGACGCACTGGGGGCGGGCGCGGTGAGCGAGGCGCAACTGCGGGTGTTGACCGAGGCAGGCCTGTCGGTGTCGCACGTGAATGCGGGGGAGCAGACAGCACGCCGGGCTGCGTTCGTCCGCGTGATGCTCGCGGAGGTTGTTGCGCGGGTGCTGCCGCCCCGCGCGTTGCGGGTGGCGGCGGCGAGGGTCGCGGAGTCGTTGACGCAGGAGTCGGTGTGCGAGCGGTTCGCGCGGGCGCGGAAGACGCGGTACGTGTCGGTGACCGAGGCGGAGAACGGCATGTGCCTGCTGCGAGCTCGGTTGCCGCTCATCGAGGGCAAGGCGATCGCGGACCGCCTGCGCAAGCAGGCGAAGGCCGTGATCCGGGCGAGGCCTGCACCCGCCGGCATCACGGGCAGGGCCGGGACTGCCGGGAGGGCCGGGGACACCCAGAGCGCCGAGAACACCCAGAGGACCGAGAACACCGAGAACGCCCAGAGGACCGAGAACACCGAGAACACCGAGAACGCCCAGAGCACCCAGAGCACCGGGGGTACTGGGATCAGCGAGAGCGCCGCGAGCGGGGCCCGCGCCGAGGGGGCGGACGCGACTCGGGATGAGGGGCCGGGCGTGATGCCGGGCGAGATGACGGACGAGGCTCCGGATGAGCGAACGGTCGACCAGGTCAAGGCCGACCTGTTCGCAGACGTGCTCCTCACCTCGACGCCCACCTCCAACGGCGCGGCTGCGGGGATAGAGGCGAGCGTGCAGTTCACGATCCCGATCCTCACGCTCCTCGGCCCTGACCGCGCTGTCGCCCCGGACACTGATCGCCTGACTCCGGCGCCCGCGCTGCTGAACGGCATGTCACCCATTCCGCTCGAGGAAGCGAAACGACTCGCGGCGAACGCTCCCTCATTCCAGCGGATCCTCACCCACCCCATCACGGGCGCGGTCGCGGCCGTCGATACCTACCGTCCCACCGCGGCGATGCGGGCCTTCCTCACCGCGAGAGATATTCACTGCCGCTGGCCCGGCTGCCGGCAACCCGCCGCGCGCTGCGACCTCGACCACACCCACGCCTGGGAACACGGCGGCACCACCAGCATCGACAACCTCTGCGGACTGTGCAGAGAGCACCACGTCATGAAACACGCCACCGCATGGACCGTGAGACAACTCGGCGGTGGCGTCCTCGAATGGCGCACCCCCAGTGGCAAGACGTACACCGACCAGCCCGAACACCACGACACCCACGCCAACACCAACATCGAATTCAGGCCGAGCGATGAGGCGCGCGACGGCCGCGCCGCGACAGGCATGGCGATGCCGCGGCCAACGTCTCAGCAGAACAGCAACGTTGAGGCGCCAGCCCCAGATGAGCCGGAGCAGCGGGGGAGCGCAGACGAATTGCCGCCCTTCTATGCTCGGTGCCGCGCGATGTCAAGAAGGTTGCCGTTGCTGTTGCCGCTGCCGCTGGATTTCACCCGAACCCTGTCAGAGAAGTCGGCAAGAGCTCGGCCTGCCTGCCTGCTTACCCGCCTGCGTGCGTGCGTGCGTACCTGCCTGCCTGCCTGCCTGTTGGTTTGTTGGCTCATCTGTCTGGCAGGCGAGCACGCAGCCGGTCGGCCAACAAGCGAGCGAACCAACAAGCCAGCGAGCCAGCCACCCAGCCAGCGCTAGCGGCGCTTGCGCTTGCCGCCCGATCCGCCCGCCTTTGCGCGCTTCGCGGCGAGCTGGGCGCCGCGGCTCGTCCCGGAGGAGGTGCCGATTCGCTTCGCGGTCGCCCGCTTCTTCTGCTGCTCCTTCACGCGGCGCTCGGCCTCCGCCAGCGCCTGCTGCTCTTCCCGCTGCAGCGCGGCAGACTTTGCGCCGGTGCGTCCCCTCGAGCTCCCCGCGGTGCGCCCGCGGACGATGCCGACGAACTCCTCGGTGTCGAGACGGTCATCGGCGACCGCCCAAACCACAGAAACGGGAACCCGAGGGAGGTCGCTGATGACCCGATACGTGACGTCCTTGCGGGCGTGCTGCCTCGCGACCGACTGAGGGACGATCGCCACCCCGGCCCCGCCCGCTACAAGCTCCATCGCGTCCGCCGGATCGGTCGTCATGGCCGCCTCGCCCGAGTCGAGCCCCAGGCGCTCTGCCGCCTCCGCCCAATCGGGGGTCCAAGCGGCCAGCACCAGCTGCCAGTCGTCGAGCTCCTCCAACCGCAACGGTTCATCGATGTCGAGATCCGACTCGACAGCGACCACAGCGACCACATCTTCGGCGAACAGGTCGATCGCGTTCAACCCCTCACGTTCGAAGGGATGCCGCACGAAGGCGACCTGCGCGCCATCGTCGAGAACGAGCTGCCTGGCCTCGGCCGAGTGCAGGGTCGCGAACTCCAGCGGCGTCTCTGCTCTCCGCTCCTCCCACACTCGAGACCACTTCCGTGGGTTGATGCCGGGGGCGAGAGCGACCGTGAGGTGCGTCGGAGTCTCCATGCCCGCAAGGCTACTGGGTACGATGCTCAGATGAGCGAATCAGAAGGCAACTCGGCCGAGAGCCACACCGCGGCCGACCGCGGGTCAGACCAGACCATGAAGCCGGCGACCGCCGCCAAGAAGCTCGGCATCTACCTGCCGGCAACCCCAGAAGCATTCCAGGAGGCCCCGCTCACCCGCAGCGAGTTCCTCGAGCTGCAGGAGACCCCACCCGAATGGCTGCAGGAGCTGCGCCGCACCGGTCCCCACCCGCGCGACATCGTCGCCCGCAAGCTCGGCATTACCAACTCCGGCCTCGCCCGTGGCGGCGTCACCGAAGCGCTCACAACTGAAGAGATCCAGGCTCTCCTCGAAAGCGCCCCATCGTGGCTCTCCCACGAGCGAGGCGTCCAGGCGAAGGTCCGCGCCGAGAACGCCCGAGTCGCCGAACTGCACGCGAAGCGAAAGAACTGAGCCGACCTTGGCTCAGCTGCTCGCCGTCTGCGCCGTAGCGCAGCTCCGCCGGGACCCGGGTGCCGTCGGCGTGACCGCGATCGACAAGCGGACCCTCGAGGGGCCCGTCAAGGTGGGGCGCTACGGGGTCTACGGCGACGTGCAGGCCGATCGGAAGCACCACGGCGGCCTCGACCAGGCGGTCTACGCCTACTCGCAGGTTGACGCCGACCACTGGGCCGAGGAACTCGGCCGCCAGCTCCCTCCGGGGTTCTTCGGCGAGAACCTCCGCATCGACGGGCTCGACGTCAACGACCTCCACATCGGTGACACCCTCCGCATCGGAGACCTCACCGCCGCGGGCTCATCCCGCGTCGTCGAACTCGTCGTGACCGCCCCGCGCGTCCCATGCCAGACCTTCGCCAGGTGGGTCGGGGGAGACGACGAACGTGGCTGGGTGAAGCGATTCAGCGCAGCCGCCCGCGTCGGCGCCTACCTGCGCGTCGCGAAGAACGGCAAGATCGCGGCGGGCGACATCGTCGAAGTCCTCGAGACTGCTGATGAGGGTGCGCCGACAGTTCGTCAGGTCTTCTCCGGCGACCACGGCGGCTGAGACAAGCGAAGTCGAAGCCGGTGCCGGTGTCGGTGTCGGTGGCAAAGTCAGAACCGGTGCCGAAGTCAAAGTCGGAGCCGTCGCCGAAGCAGAATTCAGAGCAAGAGCGAGACCTGGGTCGGAGCGAGTACCGAAGCGAGCGCGAGTGCCAGAGCCGAGGCCCAACCTGGAATGCACACTGCCTCGCACATGCCGGGTTCCCGCCCGTCAGGTGACACGGAGCCGACGCTCGGTGATGCCAAGCCGCCGGGCTGCTGATGCCGAGCCGCCGGGCTGCTGATGCCGAGCCGCCGGGCTGGTGATGCCGAGCCTGCGGTCTGGTGATGCCGAGCCGCCGGTCTGGTGACGCCGAGTGGCCGGTCGGCTGACGCCGAGCCTGCGGTCTGGTGATGCCGAGCCGCCGGTCTGCTGACGCCCAACCACCCGCCCGCAGCAGCACCCGGCACCAGCACCTCGCGCCAATACCCCGTACCGGCGGGAGGGGCTCGCAGAACCCGCTCGCGCCCTCCGCCGGTGGGCGTGCGCTTGAGTCGCCTGCTACTGCGGACACCCGTATCCCTCGAGCAGTCGCAGCCAGAGCTCGCTGATCGTCGGGAACGACGGAACCGCATGCCACAGCCGTGACAGTGGCACCTCGCCGACGACCGCGATCGTCGCCGCGTGCAGCAGCTCGCCCACGTCGGGGCCCACCATGGTGAACCCGACGACAACCTGGCGATCCTCGTCCACGACCATCCGGGCCGTTCCCTCGTAGCCCTCCGCGTGCAGCGAAGCCCCAGACACGTTGCCGATGGGCACGTCGACGGCGCGCACCCGAAGGCCCTGCTTCTCGGCGGCACCAGCCGTGAGCCCGACAGCGGCGACCTCAGGGTCCGAGTAGACGAGCTGAGGCACCGCGGCGTGATCAGCCGTCGCGACGTGCGTGCCCCAGGGTCCATCGTCGAGGGTGCGCCCCGCGGCGCGCGCCGCGATCGCATCACCCGCCGCCCGCGCCTGGTACTTGCCCTGGTGCGTCAGCAGGGCGCGATGGTTGACGTCGCCCGCCGCGTACAGCCAGTCGCTGCCGCGGACGAGCATCGTGTCGTCGACATCGATCCAGGCCCCGGACTCGAGCCCGGCCGTCTCGAGACCGACATCGCCCGTGCGCGGGACCCGGCCCGTCGCCACGAGCAGCTCACTGCTCTCGAGTGTGCGGCCGTCGTCGAGCGTCACCGTGACCCGACCGGACGCATCCCGGACGACACCAGCTGGCGCCGCACCCGTGATGATCGTCGCCCCACGCGAACGCAGGGCCGCCACGACCGCCTCACCGGCGAACGCCTCGAAGCTGCCGAGCACCGTGCTCCGTGCGACCAGCGTCACCTGGGAGCCGAGATCGGTGTAGGCCGTCGCGATCTCGACCGCCACGACGCCGCCGCCGATGATCGTGATCGACTCGGGGATGCGCTCGAGGGACGTCGCCTCTCGGCTCGTCCACGGTTCCGCGTCAGCGAGCCCCGGAATGTCGGGCAGCAGTGCCGCCGACCCGGTCGCGACGACGACGGCGACACGCGCCGAGTACGTCGTCTCGCCGACCGTCACCTCACGCTCACCCGCCAGGCGGGCATGCCCGCGCACGAGCTCGATGCCAGCGTCCGCGAGCCAGGCCACCTGGCCCTCGTCGCTCCACTCGGACACGTACGAGTCGCGACGAGCGAGGACCGCCGACACGTCGAGGTCTCCCGTCGCCGCCTCGCGGCTGCCCGGCACGGCACGCGCCGCGCGCAGAGCAGCCCCGCTCCGAAGGAGCGCCTTCGAGGGAATGCACGCCCAGTACGAGCACTCACCGCCGACGAGCTCCTTCTCGACGATGAGGGTGCTCAGGCCACCCTGAACGGTGCGGTCGGCGACGTTCTCCCCGACGGGGCCCGCGCCGATGACGATGACGTCGAACGTCGTAGCACCCGTGGGAGGCACGTTCGCCTCGGACGAGGCCTGAGACTCAGTGGCCACGCGCGATCCATTCTTCGAGGTGCGGCGCTTCCGCCCCGATCGTCGTCGAGTCCCCGTGACCCGTGAAGACCTTGGTCTCGGCCGGCAGCGTCAGCAGGCGCTCCGAGATCGACGCGATGATGGTCCCGAAATCGCTGTAGCTCCGACCCGTGGCCCCGGGCCCGCCACTGAAGAGCGTGTCTCCGCTGAACAGCGCCCCGAGGGCCGGGGCGTAGAAGCAGACCGACCCGGGCGAATGGCCCGGCGTGTGCAGCACCTGCAGGTCGACCTCATCGATCACGATGCGGTCGTCGTCCGCCAGTTCGATGTCGGGAGCCGAGTCGGGGTAGACGGCATCCCAGAGCATCCGGTCGCCGTCGTGCAGGGCGACGGGCGCGTCCACGAGCGTCGCGAACTCCTGCGCCGCCGCGATGTGATCGTCGTGCCCGTGCGTCAGGAGCACCCGGCGCACCCGGCGGTCGCCGACCGCATCGCGCACCGCCTGGGCGTCGTGGGCCGGGTCGATCACGACGACGTCCTCGTCGTCGCCGACGAGGTACACGTTGTTGTCGACGTCCCACGTGCCCCCGTCGAGGGAGAACGTGCCGCTCGTGACGACGCGGTCGATGCGCACCTTGCCGTGGCCGCTCACAGCTCCACCACCGAACGCAGAACCGTGCCGTCCTTCATGCGGCCGAACGACGCCTCGATGTCGTCGATGCCGATGCGCTCCGAGACGAAGGCGTCCAGGTCGAGCCTGCCGAGGCGGTACTGCTCGACGAGCATCGGGAAGTCGCGGCTCGGGAGGCAGTCTCCGTACCAGGACGACTTCAGAGCGCCGCCGCGGCCGAAGACGTCGAGCAACGGGAGCTCGAGTGTCATCTCAGGCGTCGGCACCCCGACGAGCACAACCCGACCGGCGAGGTCGCGAGCGTAGAACGCCTGCTTGTACGTCTCGGGGCGACCCACGGCCTCGATGACCACGTCGGCTCCGAAGCCGCCCGTGAGGGCCCTGACGCCTTCGACGACGTCCTCCTCGCGGGAGTTGATGGTGTGCGTCGCCCCGAAGTGGGCGGCACGCTCGAGCTTCGCTGGGTCGATGTCGACGGCGATGATCGTCGTCGCCCCGGCGAGGGCGGCCCCGGCGATCGCCGCCATGCCCACCCCGCCGCAGCCGATGACCGCGACCGACTCGCCGCGCTTCACCTCGCCCGTGTTGATGGCGGCACCGATACCGGCCATGACACCGCAGCCCAGCAGGCCGACGGCAGCCGCATCCGATTCCTCGTCGACCTTCGTGCACTGACCGGCGGCGACGAGCGTCTTCTCGATGAACGCGCCGATGCCGAGTGCCGGGGAGAGCTCCGTGCCGTCCTCCAGCGTCATCTTCTGCGTCGCGTTGTGGGTGTTGAAGCAGTACTGAGGCTGCCCCTTCGCGCAGGCACGGCACTCGCCGCACACCGCGCGCCAGTTCAGGATGACCCGGTCGCCGACCGCGACCTCCGTCACGCCCTCGCCGACCGCCGACACGCGGCCGGTGGCCTCATGGCCGAGCAGGAACGGGAAGTCATCGCTGATCCCGCCCTGCTGATAGTGGAGATCGGTGTGGCAGACACCGCTCGTGATGATGTCGACCACGGCTTCGCCTGGCCCGGGATCGGGGACCAGCACCGTCTCGATCGACACCGGTTCGTTCTTGCCACGGACAACTGCACCTTTGACACGGGAGACCATGTGGCAAGGGTAGTCGTAGTCTCTCTGGATGGTCATCCTGATCGATCCGCCCGTCTGGCCCGCGCACGGCACGACGTTCTCGCACCTCGTGTCCGACGCCTCCGTCGACGAGCTGCACGCCTTCGCCCGGAGGGCGGGCATCCGCGACCGCGCGTTCGACGTCGACCACTACGACGTCCCGGCCGAGCAGTACGACGCCCTCGTCGCGCTCGGGGCCGAACCCGTCGGGGGCTCCGAGCTCGTGCGCCGACTCGTGGCGGGAGGCGTGCGCGTGCCCGCCCGCGACAGGCCCAAGCGAGCCCGGCTCACCCTCATCCGACGTTGGGCCGAGCTCGAGCTGCCCGTGACTGCTGACCGGCGGCCGGCGACGGATGCACTCCGCGACGAGCTCCTGGACGCCTGGTCGGCTCCCTCCCGTCACTACCACGACGCGACGCACCTGCTCTCGGTGCTGGACGCCATCGACATCATGCGCCTCCGCGCGGCCGGGACCCGGGCGCCCCTGGCCGAGCGCGAACTGCTGACCGCCAGGCTCGCCGCCTGGTTCCACGACGCGGTCTACGAGGGCGCCGCCGGCGACGACGAACGCGCCAGCGCCGACCTCGCCGTCGAGCGGCTCACGGCCCTCGGCGTCGACCCCGCCCTCGTCGGCGACGTCGAGCGCCTCGTGCTCGCGACCATCGTCCACGCGGTGGCGGAGAGCGACACGGCCGGCCAGGTCCTCATGGACGCCGACCTCGCCGTCCTCGCCCGCTCGGAGGACGGCTACGCGCGCTACGTCGAACTGGTCAGACGCGACTACGCGCACGTCACCGATGAGCAGTGGCGCGCCGGCCGCGCGTCCGTGCTCGAGACGCTGCTCGCGACGCCCCGCCTCTTCGTGTCACCCGCGGCCCCAGAGGACTGGGAGGAACGCGCGAGACGAAACCTCGAGGGCGAGCTCGAAGCGATTCGCAGCTAGGCGCCCACGTAGCTCGCGAGGTGCTTGCCGGTGAGGGTCGACGAATCGGCCACGAGCTGCGCCGGCGTCCCCTCGAACACCACCGAGCCGCCATCGTGACCAGCGCCGGGGCCGATGTCGATGATCCAGTCGGCGTGCGCCATGACCGCCTGATGATGCTCGATGACGATGACCGACTTGCCCGAGTCCACGAGCCGATCGAGGAGCGAGAGCAGCTGCCGCACATCCGCGAGGTGCAGGCCCGTCGTCGGCTCGTCGAGCACGTACACGCCACCCTTCTCGGCCATGTGGATCGCGAGCTTGAGCCGCTGGCGCTCGCCACCCGAGAGCGTCGTAAGCGGCTGCCCGAGCCCAAGGTAGCCGAGCCCGACGTCGACGAGGCGCCCCAGCACCTTGTTGGCTGGACCGGTCGCGAAGAACTCGTGCGCCTCCGCGATCGACATCGACAGCACCTCGCTGATGTTTTTGCCGTCGAGCGTGTAGGCGAGCACCTCAGCTTGGAAGCGCTTGCCCTCGCATTCCTCGCACACCGTCGACACCGCCGCCATCATGGCGAGGTCGGTGAAGATGACCCCGAGGCCGTTGCACTTCGGGCAGGCACCGGAGGAGTTCGCACTGAAGAGGCCCGGCTTGACGCCGTTGGCCTTCGCGAAGGCCGCCCGGATCGCGTCGAGGACCCCCGTATACGTGGCCGGTGTGCTCCGCCTGGAGCCGCGGATGGCGGTCTGGTCGACGACGACCACGTTGGCCGACTTCGGGATCGACCCGTGGATGAGGGAGCTCTTCCCCGAGCCTGCGACCCCCGTCACGACCGTCAGCACGCCAAGGGGGATATCGACGTCCACGTCCTTGAGGTTGTGACGCGTCGCCCCACGGATCTCGAGGCTCGTCTTCGAACTCCGCGGCTCCTCCTTGAGCGAGACCCTGTCGTCGAGGTGCTTGCCCGTGAGGGTCCCCGACGCGCGCAGGCCCTCGACGGTGCCCGCGAACTGCAGCTCCCCACCATCGGAGCCCGCACGGGGACCGAGGTCGACGACGTGGTCGGCGATCGCGATCGTCTCGGGCTTGTGCTCCACGACCAGCACCGTGTTCCCCTTGTCGCGCAGGCGCAGCAGGAGCTCGTTCATGCGCTGGATGTCGTGCGGGTGGAGCCCGACCGTCGGCTCGTCGAACACGTAGGTGACGTCGGTGAGGCTCGAGCCCAGATGCCGCACCATCTTCACGCGCTGCGCCTCGCCACCCGAGAGGCTCCCCGACTCCCGGTCGAGGCTCAGGTAGCCGAGCCCGATGTTCACGAGGGAGTCGAGCGTCTCCTGCAGGGTCGCGATGACCGGGGCGACCTGCCGGTCCTGCACGCCCTTCATGAACGCCGCGAGGTCGCTGATCTGCATCGCCGAGCAGTCCGCGATGTTCCTGCCCTGGATGCGGCTCGCGAGGGCCGTCTGGTTCAGGCGCGCCCCTCGGCACTCCGGGCAGGCGGTGAACGTGACCGCTCGGTCCATGAAGGCGCGGATCGCGGGCTGCACCGCCTCCGGGTCCTTCGACAGGATCGACTTCTGGATGCGGGGGATGAGCCCCTCGTAGGTGAGGTTCATGTTGAGAGCCGGCATGTTGACCTTCGTCGGCTCCTTGTACAGGAAGTCCTGCAGCTCGGCCTCGGAGAAGTCGGCGATCTTCTTGTCGCCGTCGAGGAACGGCGCGTCCGAGTATCCGCGCACCATCCACCCATCGACCTTGTAGCCGGGAATCGTGATCGCGCCCTCGTTCAGCGACTTCGTTCGATCGACGACCTCGTCGATGTCGAGGTCGGTGACGCGTCCGATGCCCTCGCAGCGAGGGCACATGCCCTCGGCGAGGTTGAAGCTGAAGTGGCCGGCTGGTCCAGCTGACGGAGCCCCGAGGCGGGAGAAGATGATGCGGAGCATGGTGTGCGCGTCGGTCGCCGTGCCGACCGTGGAGCGGGCGTTTGCCCCCATGCGCTCCTGGTCGACCACGATGGACGCGCTCAGCCCTTCGAGCACCTCGACGTCCGGCCGGGCGAGGCTCGGCATGAACGACTGCACGAAGGCCGTGTACGTCTCGTTGATGAGTCGCTGGGACTCGGCCGCGATCGTCCCAAACACGAGCGAGCTCTTGCCTGATCCGGAGACGCCCGTGAAGACCGTGAGCTTGCGTTTCGGGATGTCGACGTCGATTCCCTTGAGGTTGTTCTCACGAGCGCCGCGCACGCGGATGGTTTCATGCATGCCGCGATCGTAGCGACCCGCCGAGGCGCGAGCCACGATCCCGAGGGCAGGGTGTGCTTCGATGCCCCCATGCCTCCGATCCACTCCCTCGACGATCTCGTCGAACTCGTCTCGACCGAACTCGCTCGCGGAGACCTGAGCGCCGCCGCGACCGCCCTGGCGAGCGCGCCGCTCCCGGACCTTGCGGTGCTGCTCGAGCGCCTCCCGGCCCGGGATGCCGGGGTCGCGTTCCGGCTGCTGCCGAAGGACGAGGCCATGACCGTGTTCGAGCGGATGGACGCCCCAGCTCAGCGCGAGGTCGTCACGCAGCTCTCCGATGCCGACGTGGCCCGGGTCTTCGCGGAGCTCGACGCCGACGACCGCGTCGCCCTCATGGACGAGCTCCCGGCGAAGATCGCGAAGCGCCTCGTGCAGGAGCTGCCGGCGGATGAACGCGGCGAGACGGCGATCATCCTCGGCTACCCGGTCGGGTCCGTCGGCAGGCGCATGACCCCCGACTACGTGCACGTCTACGCGCACGAGCTCGTGGGAGTGGCGCTCGAGCGCATCCAGCAGCGAGGCGGGGACGCCGAGACGATCTACACGATCCCCGTCGTCGACGACGGTCGACGCCTCCTCGGGGTCGTGAGTCTCCGTGAGCTGTTCTTCGCGTCGCCGCACGACGCCGTCGAGGCGCACATGGCGACCGCCCTCTACGCGCACGCCGATGACGACGCCGAGGTGACGGCCCGGACGCTCGTCGACCGTGGGGTCCTGGCGATGCCCATCGTCGACCGCGAGGAGCGCCTCCTCGGTCTCCTCACGGGCGACGACGCACACCGCATGGTCGAGGCCGCCCGCGACGAGGACGAGGCGCACGCCGGCGCCTCCGAGCCGCTGAGGCGCCCCTACCTGACCACTCCGGTCTTCGCGGTCGTGCGCTCGCGCGTGGTCTGGCTGTTCGTGCTCGCGATCTCCGCCATCCTGACCGTGAGCGTCCTCGAGCTCTTCGAGGCGACCCTGGAGCAGCAGGTTGCCCTCGCCTTGTTCATCCCTCTCCTCACCGGCATCGGCGGCAATACGGGATCGCAGGCCGCGACAACCGTGACGAGGGCCCTGGCGATGGGGGAGGTCCGACCGAGGAACGCCTGGCCCGTCGCCCTCAAGGAGCTGCGCACGGGCATCGTGCTCGGCATCTCGCTGGGAGCGGTGGCCTTAGCCGTCGCGACGTTCTTCTACGGGGTCGGCATCGGCACCGTCATCGGCCTGACCCTGCTCTCCGTCTGCACCATCTCGGCGACCGTCGGCGGCGTCATGCCGCTCGTCGCGAAGTCCATCCGGGTCGATCCGGCCGTCTTCTCGACGCCCTTCATCTCCACCTTCTGCGACGCGACGGGACTCATCGTCTACTTCTCGATCGCCAAATCCGTGCTCGGCATCTGACGGAAGCGACCCTGCTGCTCCACCCGAGGCGGGGCGCGCCCGAGCTGAAACGGAGTTCGTGCGTCGCATCGAGTGGACGCCGTTGGACAGCGCTGGACCGTATACGACGCGTGTATCTCCGAAACCGTATCGTGGGGCCGAGGCGTGGCGAAGGAGGACGATCTCCGAGACCACGCAGGACTCTGGGGGGAGTCCGCAGCGCGCAGCGCTGGGAATCAGCAGGAGAGAACACGCATGTCCAGCAGCACGCTCACTGATGCATCTCGGGCCGCAGAGCCTTGGCACACGCTCGAACGCGACCGGCTCTCCGAGCTCGCGCTCGCCGAACAACGCCTCACCCTCATCGTCGGCATGCCGGGCGGCGGTCGAACCACGCTCCTCAGGCAGATGCAGGGCAAGCTCGGCGCGGCCGGCTCCACGGTCCTCTGGTGCCACTCTCGGGCCGAGCTGATTCGCATCCTCGACGAGCTGGACTCCGGGGCGCACACGGGTCGCCCCGCGGTCATGCTCGACGACGTCATCGTGGCGCAGGACGACGAACTGTGGCAGGACATCAGGCGGTTCGTGGCTGGCCCCGACCGCGAGCGGGGCGTGCGGTTCCTCGTCGCATCCCTCTCCATGCCGGACTGGGCCTCCTCGCTCGGCTCCGACGGGGTTGTGCTCCATCCGAGCGAGCTCGCCTTCGACATCTCCGAGCTCGACGGGCTGCTGGCGCTCAACGAGCCGGGGGCACCGCCAGGGCTTCGGATGCGGCTCCTCGATGCGTTCGCCGGCCACCCCCTCACAACCCGCATAGCCCTGCAGCGGTATCGTTCCGACGCGAATGCGGAAGGATGGTCCGTCGTCAGCGGTGCGTCGAGCGCCGCCATGACCCTGCAGGAGCTCCGCCGCTTCGACCCCGCCGAACTCGCCCGCGTCGACGCGGTCCGCATGATGCGAGCCGTGAGCGTCCTGCGCCGCTTCTCGAGGGGCGACCTCCACCTGCTCGCCCCCGAGATCGCCGGTGATCACTGGTTCGACCAGCTCGCCTCCTCGCCGTACGGCACCACCGAGGTGAACCGCATCACGCTCGACGTCGAGTTCGTCTGGCACTCCGACACCTTCCGGCACCTCAACGCAGACCGCTCCCCACACGAGGCGCGGGCGTCCGCCGCCGCGGCCGTCGCATCCTTCCCGGGTGAGCAGAACGTCATGCAGCGGCTCTTCCTCGCCCTGAGAGCTCGCTCATGGGGTGAGGTCGAGTCGATCGCGCAACGCCACTTCAGGACCATCTACGAGTACGCGCCCCGCGAGACCGTCGAGGAGATGGTGCACGTCCCGACGAGCGTGCTCGCTCGCCTCCTGAGCACGCGCCTGCTGGTCGCGCTCTTCAAGTGGCGGCGCTTCGGGGCGACACGCGGCGTCCTGCTCAGCCTCCGCGAGTCGAGCCTCGCGACGACGAGGATCGCCCCGAGCGACCCCATCGGGCTCTTCGCCCAGATCACCAGGCACGCGCTTGCGACCTCCTTCGGGGGCGACCGTGCGGCTGCCCGGCGGGGTCTCCGTGACGCGAAGGCCCTCCTCCGCGACGGCGACGAGACCCTGCTCGCCGCGCTCGCCGCCTCTCCCGTCGCTCGGGGCCGGTTCGCGGCCGACTGCCTCGTCCTCGAGTGGGCCGCGATCCTCTCCGACGACCTGCCGTTCGCACTCGAGCTCGCCGCGCTCGCCGCCGAGCAGGGCGAGAGCTTCAACCGAACCGACGCGGATGCGCTGCGGCACGTCGAGATCATCGGCATCATCTGCGGCGTCCGCCAGGCCGACACGGAGAAGCTCAGCGGGCGGAGCCTCCCGGGCTTCGCCGAGTGCTTCGAGCTGCTCGACAACGGCGATGAAGCGGGAGCGCTCGACCTGGCCAGGCAGCTCCGAGACCTGCCGCGAGCGGTCCTGCCGCAGGACACGGCGGCCAGCGTCCGGATCCTCATCGAAGCGCTCGTCGGCGACGAGGACCCGATCGCCGAGGTCGATGAACTCCTCGAGCTCAGCGCGAAGGCCTGGCGCGATGGGCGACCCTCCACCCTGCTAACGTTCGCCGCGACGACCTTCTTCCTCACGCGCGGCCAGAGCGCCCGCGCGCAGCTGGCCGCCGACTACGAAGGTGCGCAGGGCGACTGCTACATCAGCCTCGCCCGGAGCCTCGTCGAGCTCGCCAACGGCCGGCACAGGGAAGCCCTCGCGCACGCCGAGGCGGCCTTGGCCGACACCCGGATCGCCCCGAGGTTCGCATCGATCGGGCGAACGATCACGGCGCTGTGCCTGCTGCGGATGGGCAACCTGGCCGCCGCCGCCAACCGCATCGCGACGATCGCCACCCAGTGCCTCGACGACCGCAACGCCCGGTTCGCGCTGCGCTTCGCGACGGATAGCGACGCTGCCCTCATGGCGTCCATCAGCGACAGGCTCCCGAGCCGCATCGCCGCCCTGCTCGTCGTCGCCGCGGACGACTCCCGCCCGCTGTCAGCCTTCACGGTCGGCGAGGAGCTCTCGAGCGCCGAGATCGAGGTGCTCAGGCTCGTGGGCCAGAACTGGACCAACGCGCAGATCGCCGCCCAGCGCTTCGTCTCCGTGCACACCGTGCGCGCTCAGCTGCGCAGCGTGTTCCGCAAGCTCGGGATAGGCGACCGGCGGTCCGCGGTGGCCGCCGCCGAACGGCGGGGCCTGCTCGACTAGGCACGGTGTGACACGAGCTAGCGTCGCGCTTGGCCCGATCCCGGGTTGGAACCCGCGGTGTGATCCGCGAGGCGCTGCAGCCCCTCGTCCAGCGAAACAGCCGGCGCCCAGTCGAGATCGGCGCGCGTGCGTCGCTGATCGAACCAGTGCGCCGTCGAGAGCTGCTCGGCGAGGAATCGTGTCATCGGCGGCTCATCCTGCCCCGGTCGGATGCGCCACACACCCTCGATGAGGGAGCCGGCGGCCCGAGCGATGACGGCAGGCACCCGGAGGCGGGGCGGCGGAGCCCCACCCGCGAGGCAGATCCCCTCCATGAGCTCCGCGACGGTCCGCGGCTCCCCGTTCGTGATGACGTAGCTGTTCCCGTGGGCGACCGGCGCTCGCCGCAACGCCGCTGCGATACCCGACGCGGCATTGTCGACGTAGCAGGAGTCGATGAGGGCCGCACCGCGCCCGAGGAGCGGCAGCGTGCCCCTCGAGGCCCGATCGAGGATGCGCGCCACGAGCTGCGTGTCGCCGGGGCCCCACACCAGGTGGGGGCGCACCGCGACCACGGCGAAGTCGGGGGAGTCGGCGGCGAGAGCCCGCAGCTCCGCTTCCGCCTTCGTCCGGGCGTAGCTGCCGTGGGCGAGGTCGGGCCTGGCCGCATCAGCACCCGCGCCGTGGATGGCCGCACCGAAGTGGGCCACGGAGGGGGAGGAGACCATGACGAAGCGGGTCGCGCCCGCAGTCTTCGCGTGCTCGACGAGACGCTCGGTCCCGGCGATGTTGACGGCCTCGAACTCGGCCTCCGATCCGCTCAGCGACACCTTGGCGGCGAGGTGGACAACCCCCTCCATCCCGGTGACGGCACGCGCCACGGCTGCATCGTCGGTGATCGAGCCGAGCGCATCCGTCACGCCGTCGATGCCGCTCGCACTGCGCTGCATCGTCGTGACCTCGTGGCCCTCGTCGCGCAGCTGCGTCGCGACGGCACGTCCCAGCATGCCGCTCGCCCCAGTGACGAGCACCCTCACGGGGCCGACACCCGCTCCCCGGAGAGCGCGCGCTCGGCCCAGCTGGCGAGCGCTGTCCGGTCGATCTTCGAGTTGTGTCTGATGTCGGTGGGCAGCTCGGGAACGATGAGCGCGGCAGCGAGCGGCTGCGTCGTGGAGGCGCGAAGCGCGTCGGCGAGCTCCGCCTCGGCCACGCGGACCCCGCGAGAGGGCTCCCTGGTCTCGAGCACGGCCACCGCCTGCGCCGTTCCGGCCGGTCCGACGCCGACGACCGCGGCGCGCCGCACCCACGGCAGCGTCTCGAGGTCCTGCTCGGTGCCGACCGGCGCGAGTGGACCGTCGACCGTCACGAAGACGTGGGGGAGGCGGCCTTCGATCCAGAGGCGCCCCTCCGCGTCGAGGTGGCCGACGTCGCCGGTGCGGTGCCAGCGGCCCAGGTCATCCTGGTCGGGATGTGCGTGATCTGAGTGTCCCTGGCCGGCGGGCTCTGCGCCGCGGTGGGGCAGATCGCGCACGGCGGCCCGATCGGTCATGGCGAGGCGGTCGTAGCGCTCCCTGAGGTGGGGGGCGCTGATGATGACCTCGCCAAGCACACCAGCCTCGTCTGAGGGGGCGCCGGTCGCGGCACCCGTCTCGTCGAGAGCGCTGATGCGGACGACGTTGCGCCCGATCGGCGTGCCGACGCAGACGCCGTGGTCAGCGGCGAGCGCGGCAGCGGAGATGCCCTCGCGGTCGATGTCGGTGACGAGCAGGCACTCGGTCATTCCGTACGGGGTGTGCGCCTCCGCGTTCGGCATGAGGGCGCAGGCGTCGTCGAGCAGTCGAGCCCCGATGGGCGCCCCCGTCGAGAGGAACGTGTCGACGCTCCCGAGGGCCTCCCGCTGCGCCGCATCGAGGTCGTCTCGCGTCGCGACGACGTTGAGGATCGCGGCCGGCGAGAGGAACACGATGCGAGCATCCGCCGCCATGACCGCATCGGCCACCGCGGTGGCCGTGAGGGTTCGGGGGGAGGTGACGTCCATATCCGGCGTCACCGACCGGGTTCCGAGGGCCGGGCCGAGCAAGGCGAAGGGCGCGAAGCCCGTGACGAGGCCCGATTCGGCCGTCACCCCGTAGGTGTCGCGGAGCGTGTCCCGCACGGCCTGCAGCTGACGGTGCGTGTAGACGACGCCCTTCGCGGGTCCGGTCGAGCCCGAGGTGAACAGCACCGCTGCGAGGTCCTCGGGACCGGGAGGAGTGGGCAGCGCCGCGCCGCGCCCGAGCTCGGCCACCTCGGCGAGCGAGTGCGCGACACCGAGGGTGGCTCGAGCGCTGGCGGGGATGCTCGTGGCGCTGATGCGCAGGCCAGGCCAGCCGAGCGCCTTGGCCGCCGTCAAGCCGGGGACCTGGCCGATGATGACGTCGGGCCAGGCGCCGCGGACGGCGCGGGAGAGGCCCTTGACGCCGAGCCCGGCATCCGCGACGACGACGACGGCGCCGATGCGCAGGCAGGCGTAGACGATGGCGGTGAGGGTGACGCCAGGCTGCACGAGCAGGGAGACGCGGTCGCCCCGGCGCACCCCGACGGCGCTCAGGCCGGCCGCGATCTCGTCGACTCGGCGCGCAAGCTGTCGCCAGGAGACCCGCAGGGGGGCCCCGTTCGCCCCGCGCCCCATCTCGAGGGCGGCGATGCTCGGGTCGTCACGGTGCTCGTCCAACGCAGCCCACATGGGCGCGGATGCATCGTCGGGGCTCGCCTCCGGAGCGTGCTGGCCTCGGCGGCGAGCGGTTCCCGCGGCGACGTCGTCGAGCCAGGCGAGGAGATGCGTCGCGTACGGGGTGTCTTCCGCGATGAGGTGACCCGCGCCTTCGAAGCGGTGCACTTCGGCGTGGGGGAGGCGACGCATGAGGTCGCCCAGGTACAGGTCGGTGAAGATCGGGTCGCGAGGGCCCCAGAGCAGTAGCGCTGGCACGTCGAGCGCCGCGACGCCAGCCGAGACCGCCTGCAGCGCCGCGTGGCTCTGGGTGGATTCGTCGACCGGTATGTCGGCCACGAACTGCTCGATGCCGAGCCGCGAGGCCCGGTCGAGGTACGGCGCCGAGTAGGCGGCCTTCACCTGGGGGGTGAGCGGCGGATTCGCGAGGGCGAGCGTCGTTGCCAGGAAGGCCGGGCTCGTCGACGTGGATGCGCGCAGCACGGGGCCGAAGCGGGCGAGGCGCAGGGCGGCCGGGATGGGCAGCTCGCTCGGCTGGTCGACGGCGGTGTTGAGGGAGGCGACCGCGGTGAGCAGCTCCGGGTGGCGGACCGCCCAGCCGAGCGCGACGACCCCGCCCCAGTCGTGGCCGAGGGACACGACGTCGCCGCTGAGCTGGAGCTCGTCGGTCAGCGCGCCGAGGTCGAGGATGCGCTGCTCGAGCGTGCGACGCACCTCGGTGCGCTCGGAGAAGCCCATCTCGAGCTGGTCGACCGCGATGACGCGCCACGCGGATGCCCCGGACTCGGCGGCCGAGATCGATTCGCTCACCAGCGAGCGCCAGAGGTACGACCACGTGGGGTTGCCGTGCACGGCGAGGACCGTGCCGACGGGTTCGATCCCCAGCTCATGGAGGATCGGCCCCGTGTCGAGGAGGTGCCAGGTGCGGCGCGAGCCGGTGTCCTCGCCGACGCCCGTCGTCTCGACGAGGCGGCTGAATCGTTCCTGGAGTCCGGGCAGGCCGGCGGGCGGGCGAGAGGCCGACCTCACCACTTGAGCTCCATCATCGCCGTGTTGAGGCCGGACCCGACCCCCATGAGCAGGACCCGGTCGTCGCGCTTCAGGCTCTTCGACTGCAGGTCGAGGGTGATGGGGATGGACGCGGGACCGACGTTCCCGAGCGTCGGGTAGGTGGTCGGCACGCGCTTCGCGTCGAGGCCGACGGCCTTGACGATCGCGTTGGTGTGGACGCGCGACACCTGGTGGGTGATGTAGTGGTCCATCGACGACCAGTTCCAGTCGGTCTGCGCCTCTTTCCAGGCCGACACGACGAGGTCGAGGCCGCCGCGCAGCAGCGCCTTGGCATCCGTGAACATGCCCTGCACGCTGCCGACGCACAGCTCGTGGAACTGGGTCGCGGCTCGCGTCACGCCGCCGAGGATCTGGTGCCCCTCCGGGTGCTCATCCGTGCGTCCGAGCACGGCCGCCGCCGCACCGGAGCCGAGCGTGAGGCTCGCGAACTCGCTCATGAAGTCCTCGCGCCCGATGTCGTCGCGGAGCAGCCGGTTGATGGTGTTCACCTGGATCTCGTCGGCGTCCTCGCCGTTGACGATGATGGCGTAGCGGATCTGGCCAGCCTCGATCATCTGCGCCGCGAGCGTCATGCCGTTCACGAAGCCGAGGCACGCGTTCGCGATGTCGAAGTTCACAGCCGAGCTCGGCATACCCAGGCCGTGGTGCATGCGCACGGCCACCGATGGCTCGAGATGGGTGCGGGTCACGGACGTGTTGATGAGCAGGCCCACCTGGCTCGCGTCCACACCCGCGCGGCGGAGCGCCTCGTGGCCGGCGGCGACGGTCGCCTCGGTGAACGATTCCCCCTCAGCCCAGTTGCGTCGCTCGGTCACGCCGGCGACGCGCTCGAGGAGGTTGCCGGGGAGCCTGAGCCGCTTCAGGCCGGCGGAGAGCTTGCCTTCGATGTCTGCCGAAGCCGTTGCCTTCGAAGGAAGGCTGCTCGCGACCGACAGCAGCGAGACGTTGTGGAAGCGAGTAGTCGCGTTACCTGTCATAGATGTGATTTGCGTCCTGAGCCGTGCAGAGAGTAGGGAGGGGCGTAACCACGTCAGTCTAGGTGCTCGCCGATGACCGAACTCTCAGGCCCGATCATTAGCGTGCAGAGATGTTGCCAAGTGATATTCCTAGCCATGAAGATCTGCTTGAACTGACCGAGTACCGGGGCGAGGGCAGCGTGAGCATCGCCATCCCGGCCTCGAGCGCCCCGAGCGAGTCGGAGGCCCTGCGACTGGAGTTGCGGGCCGCCGTGAGCCAGGCGGCGAAGGAGCTCGAGACCCTCGGTCTGGATCGGACGCGCATCGCGAAGATCCTCGATCCAGCGAAGCAGCTCGAGTCCGATCCCGAGTTCTGGCGGGCGCAATCCCGCTCCCTCGTCATCCTCGCGTCCAGTGACCGTTTCCGTACCTTCCGCCTCGCCAACCGCCTCGGCCAGCACGTCGCGGTGGGCGACCGCTTCGACGTCGGCGCACTGCTGCGCGCGACCACGTTCCCGAACTGCGGCTTCGTGCTCGGGCTCTCCCGAGGCGAGGTGACGCTCTTCGAGGTGCTCGCCGACGCGAAGCCGCGCCAGCTGCCCATCGAGGGGCTCCCCGACGATCTCGCGACGGTGCTCGAGCACACGACCACCGGCGGCCGCTTCGACCGGCAGCGCGCGCAGGGAACGACGGGCGACCGGATCGGGCACGAGCGCTTCGCGCGCATCGTGCAGGAGCAGGTCATCCCGATCCTCCGAGACTCGGGTGCCCCGCTCATCCTCGCCGCAACCGGCGACTTCGACACCGCCTACCGGGCCGTGAACGAGTACCCGGGGCTCCTCGAGCAGCGCATCGGCGCCCACCCGGGTTCGCTCGCGCCTGGGGAGCTCGACGCGAAGGCGCGCGGCATCCTCGACGACCACTACCGGGGAGAGATCAACGACTGGCGCGAGGAGTTCGGCACGAAGCGGAGCAACGGCCACGCGACCACCTCCATCAACGAGGTCGCCAAGGCGGCCTCGCAGGGCGCCGTCGCCGAGCTCTACTTCGACATGGACTCGACCCTGGAGGGCGAGCTGGACGAGGACGGCAAGCTCACGCGCGCCGAGACGCCCGGCCCGCACACCTACGCCATCGTGGACGAGATCGCCGCCCGCGCCCTCAAGCACGGCGCCAAGGTCAGGGCCGTCCGGCGTGGCGACCTCGTCGACGGCGCCGAGGTGGCCGCGACGCTGCGGTATCCACTGAACGCCACGGCGTAGCCGCACCGACAGCGCTCACGGCAACGGCCGACGGGTGCTCGAGCGACATGGCGGGGTGCGGGCTCAGGACGAGCCCGCACCCCGCCGTCGTGTGTGAGGGAGTCGCATCGGGCGGCGCCGAACTCGCGTCGGGCGCCGCGCGAACTCGCGTTTGGCCCGCCTCCCACACTCGCGTCAGGCGCCGCCGAAGCGGAGGGCCTCGGCATCGAGGCGGTGCTGCGCCTGCTCGATGGTCCGAGACGAGTAGCTCCCCGACGACCTCGCGTCGAGCAGCGCCAGCTGAGCGTTGTCGAGCAGGATGCGTGTGAGCTCCCGCCGCTGCACGTGCGTGTCCTGCGCGTCCTCGTCGAGGTCGACGGGCTTGGAGAGCAGCCGGCTCATCCGGGAGGCGACGGCCTGCACCTGCTCGAGCAGCTCAGCGTCGTACGCTCCGCCATCAGCACGCCGAAGCTCCGGGTTCGCGAGCGACTCGCGCGCGACGTCGAACACCTCGTCGGCGAGGCTCGCGAGCTCCCGGGCGTCCGCGTCGGCGTCCGTGCCGGTGACCCCGAGCTTCCTGATGAGAAGCGGGAGGGTGCCGCCCTGCACGACGAGCGTCACGATCGCCACCGTGAAGGCGATCAGCACGAGCTGCGGCCGGTACGGGAAATCCGCGGGCAGCGACTGCGCCGCCGCGAGCGTGACGACCCCGCGCATCCCGGACCACGCCAGGACGGCCCCGCCTCGCCAGCCGAGCCCCTCGTCGCGATAGAACGCGATGTCGGCGCTCGCGCGCTTGGCCCGGTCGACGAGGCGCGGCCGCGTGCTCGCGAGTCCGGGGGCGGTCACCCGCTTGAGGAACTGCTCGACGCGAGGCGCGACGAGCTCGGCTCGGCGCTGCTCCCTGCGGAGCATCAGCACGAGCGGGATGACGAACAGCACCCGGATGACGACCAGCGCGATCGTCGCGAGCAGGCCGATGCCGACAGCGTGCAGCAGCCCGATGCCGTCCTCGTCGCCGTCCACGGACTCGATGAGCGCCGACAGCTCGAAGCCCATGAGGAGGAAGACGCCGTTCTCCAGCAGGAGCTGCGCCGTGCGCCAGTTCGTGCGCTCGCTGATGCGATCCTGCGGGCTGAACCGGCTCGCACTGGCGTGCCCCGTGATGAGTCCCGCGACCACGACCGCGAGCACACCGGAGCCACCGACCTCCTCCGTCGGCACGTAGGCCAGGAACGGCACCGTGAACGAGATCGCCGTCGTCAGCACGGCGCTGTCGAGCTTGGAGCGCACGTACACGGTGACCGCGCCGACCACGGCGCCGAGGACGACGGCCAGGGTCACGGCGAGCACGAAGTCACCGACAGCTCCCCAGAACGACAGCGCTCCCGCCGTCGCCGCGATCGCGCTGCGGAGCATGACAAGCGCCGTCGCGTCGTTCACGAGGCCCTCGCCCTCGAGCACCGTCACGAGGCGCGGAGGAAGGCCGAGCCGCTTGCCGACCGCCGTCGCGGCCACCGCATCCGGCGGGCTGATGACGGCCCCGAGCGCGATCGCGGCGGCGAGGTTCAGGTCGGGGAGGAGCGCGTAGAGGAGCAGCCCGCTGCCGAACGCCGAGATGATGACGAGCAGCACCGACAGTCCCGTGATGGAACGCAGGTTGCGGCGGAAATCCGCCAGCGGAACGTTCACGGCGGCCGAGTAGAGGATGGGCGGCAGCACGATCGTGAGGATCAGCTCAGGGGGGAACTCGAAGTCAGGGACCCCGGGCAGATAGCCGACCCCGATGCCGACGAGCACCAGCAGGATGGGCGCCGCGACCCCCAGCTTGGGCGCGATGGCGGCCACGGCGACGATGATGAGGACCGCCGCCACACCGAAGACTGCGAGTTCGAGCTCCATGGAACAGCAGACTAATCGGCCACGGCCGTGATCCCGGTCGCTCGCGCGCGTCGCAATGTTGCACTCCATTTCGGCGGGTGACGCACCCGGACTCCCGGCTGTGACGCGCGGAACTACGATCGGGCAACCCAGAACACCGCGGCTGCTGCGCTCCGCGGTGCTCGGACACCGGATCCCGTGAGAGAGGCATCATGTCGAGACGACCAAGCCCCGGACGATTCACGGTCGGGCTCGCGCTCCAGGGCGCAGGCTGGCACCCAGCCGCGTGGACGGTGCTGCCACGCGGTGACGGGACTCGGCTCACGGAGCTCGGCTACTGGCGCGAACTCGTCCAGCACGCCGAGCGCGCCGGCATCGACTACGTCACCTTCGAGGACGCCTACCAGATCGAGGGGAGCGCCCCGGACTGGGAGGCATCTCGCGATCTCGCCGAGGTGTCGCTCGACGCGACCCTTCTCGCGGCCGCCCTCGCCCCGCACACCAAGCGGATCGGGCTCGTCCCCACCATCGGCCTCACGCACGCGGAGCCGTTCCACGCTGCCACGAGCATCCAGACCCTCGACTTCGTGTCGCTCGGCCGCGCGGGCCTCCGGGCCAAGCTCAGCGCGAGTGCCGCGGAGGCGGCGAGCTTCGGACGCAAGAGCTCACTCGGCCTCGACGCGATCTTCGCCGAAGGGGCGGACTCGGTCGAGGTCATCCGGCGGCTCTGGGACAGCTGGGAAGACGACGCCGTCATCCGCGACGAGCCGACGGGCCGATTCATCGACGCGGACCGCCTGCACTACGCGGACTTCGAGGGCGAGCACTTCAGCGTGAAGGGGCCCTCCATCGTGCCGCGCTCGCCGCAGGGGCAGCCGCCGGTCTTCGCGCTCGCGCAGACGCAGGACGCGTTCGAGTTCGCGGCGCGGCAGGCCGACGTCGTGTTCGTCACGCCCGGCCGAGCCACGGTCGCCGAGCTCCTCGCAGCGATCCGGGAGGCAGAGCAGCGCGTTGGCCGCACGGGCGAGCCCCTCCGCGTCGTCGCCGACCTGGAGATCTTCCTCGGCGACGAGGACGGGTCGACCGAGGAGCACTTCCGAGCGCTCGACGAGCGCGTCCGCGCAGACTCCGGATACCGCAGCGACACCAGAGTCGTGGTCAGATCCAACGTGACGACCGCCGAGCTCATCGCCAAGTACGCGGACGCCGGCCTCGACGGCGTGCGCGTCCGCCCCCTGACCCACGGCGACGTCGCCGAGTTCGTCGACAGGGTGCGCCCCATGCTCGAGGCTCGAGGCATCGTCTCGCCCCCGAACCCCCGCGAGAAGTCACCGAGCCTGCGCAAGACGCTCGGGCTCGAACCGCGCCCCGCGAACCGCTTCGCCGCAGCCCATGCAGACCGCCAAGCGGCTCGCGGCCGCGGCGCCCTCGTCAACGATGGAAAGGCACAGCGCGCATGAGCGGCACGCCCCTCAAGCAGGTCCACCTCGCGGCGCACTTCCCCGGGGTCAACAACACGACCATCTGGACCGACCCGGATGCAGGAAGCCAGATCGACCTCGCCTCCTTCCGGGCCTTCGCGGAGACCGCCGAGCGCGGCAGGTTCGACTACCTGTTCCTCGCCGAGGGGCTTCGGCTTCGCGAGCACAAGGGGCGCATCCACGAGCTCGACGTCGTCGGGCGCCCCAACACGCTCGTGATCCTCGCCGCACTCGCCAGTCTCACCGAGCACATCGGACTCGTCGGCACGCTCTCCTCGACCTTCAACGAGCCGGCAGATCTCGCGAGGCAGCTCGCGACCCTCGACCACCTCTCCGAAGGACGAGCCGGCTGGAACGTCGTCACGTCGAGCGACGCCTTCCACGGCCAGAACTTCCGCCGTGGCGGGTTCCTGGAGTACTCGGAGCGCTACGAGCGGGCCGAGGAGTTCGTGCGGCTCTCGAAGCGTCTCTGGGACGCGTGGGAGGCCGACGCGATCGCCGCCAACCCCGGCCGTGGTGAGTACCTGCGCCCCGGCGGGGTCAGCCGCATCAACCACGTCGGCAAGCACTTCGACGTCGAGACGATCCCGAACGTGCCACGCAGTCCCCAGCGCTACCCGGTCATCGTGCAGGCCGGCGACTCCCCGGCTGGGCGAGACTTCGCATCGGCGAACGCCGAGATCATCTTCTCCCTGCACGCCGCCTTCGAAGACGGCAAGCGGTTCTACGACGACGTCAAGGGCCGCCTGCCCGCAGCTGGCCGCTCACGCGACTCCCTCCTGATCATGCCGGCCGCGACATTCGTGATCGGCGATTCTGAGGCGGATGCCCGCGAGCGGTCCCGCGAGGAAGCCCTCGCCCAGGTCAGCCCGCAGACGGCGATCGCGATGCTCGAGCAGGTGTGGGGGAGGGACCTGTCTGGCGTCGACCCGGACGGCCCGCTGCCCGACCTCGAGCCTGGCGACGAGCGCATCCGCGCCGGTCAGGCGAACGACCTCTCCAAGCAGCGCGCCCAGATCTCCAGGTTCAGGGAGATCGCGGAGCGGGACTCGCTCACCGTGCGCGAGCTGATGGTGAAGCTCAACACGCGGCACACCTTCGTCGGGACCGCGTCGCACATCGCCGACGAGATCTCCCGCTACGTCCAGGGCGGCGCCTCCGACGGGTTCGTCATCGTGCCCTCGCTGATCCCCAACGGGCTCGACCGCTTCGTCGACGGCGTCATCCCAGAGCTGCAGGAGCGCGGCGTGTACCGCGAGGAGTACACGCCTGGGGCCACCCTCCGCGAGACGCTCGGACTGCCGGCGGAGCCGCCATCGGCGGATGCGCCCAGCGGTCAGCTGCTCGGCGCGGGCGGTGCCTCCGCCAGTGCCGCCGGGGCGTGACGATCCAGGAACTCGTACACCTCCACCTCGTCGACGCCGGGGAACGCCCCGGTCGGCATCGCCGCATGCAGTGAGGTGTGGAGGCGGGCGTTCGGGAACGACGCGCCCGCCCACCTCGCCGACAGCTGCTCAGAGGGGCGACGACAGCAGTCGCCGATCGGGCAGGTGGAGGTGTGCCTGCGCGTCGTCTCGCGCCCCGCGAACCATTTCGCGTGCTCGAAGGCCGTGCCGACGCTGACCGAGAAGGTGCCAAGGGGCGTGTTCTGGATGCGCGAGGTGCACCAGTAGGTGCCGACCGGCTTGTCCGTGTACTGGTGGTAGGGGCTGAAGCGGTCCTCGACGTCGAACACCCGCCGCGCGCTCCACTGCCTGCACACGAACTGGCCCTCCACGGCGCCGAGCGCGTCGGTGGGGAAGCTGACGCTGTCGTTCTCGTAGGCCTTCGAGATGACCCCGGACTCGCTGACCTTCAGGAAGTGGACCGGGATGCCGAGGTGATGCGTGCTGAGGTTCGTGAACCGGTGGGCTGCGGTCTCGTAGCTCACCCCGTACGCGTCCCGGAGGTCCTCGACCGACAGCGCCCGACGTTGCTGGGCCGCACCCATGAGCTTCGCGGCCCCCAGCTCCGGGATCAGGAGCGCCCCGGTGAAGTAGTTCGTCTCGACGCGCTGCAGGAGGAACTCGGCGTAGTCGCGCGGTGCCTCGTGGCCGAGCACGTAGCTCGAGATGGTCTGCAGGATGATCGATCGTGGGTCGGCATCCGCCGACTGGGCCAGGGGCACATAGATGCGACCGTGTCTCCGATCGACGACCGAACGGGTCGAGACGGGCAGGTCGCGCACGTAGTGCAGCGTCAGCCCGAGGTGAGCCGCGATGTCGGCCGCGGTGCGCTGCGAGAGCGGCCCATCCTCGTGCCCGACGCTCGTGAGCAGCGCAGAGGCCTGCTCCTCGAGTTCCGCGTAGTAGTTGTCCCGCTCGCGCATGGCGCGCCGCAGCTCGGTGTTGGCTCGTCGAGCCTCCTCGGGGGTCGCCGCCCGCTCTGAGTCGATTCTGGCGAGCTCCCGGTAGAGAGCGAGGATCGTCTCGATGGCCTCATCGCTCAGCGAGCGGCGGATGGGAAGCGGATCGAGGCCGAGCGCGAGGGCGATCCGGCCCGCCTGCGCGCGTTCGAGCTCGACTTCGAGGGACGCGCGCTTCGAGAGCGGGGCGTCGGAGAGCAGCTCGTCGACGCTCACCCCGAAGAGGCGCGCGAAGGCCTGCAGCTCGGTCAGTCGAACCTCGCGCTTCCCGGTCTCGATGGCGGAGATCTGCGAGGGTGCGCGCTTGATGGCGGTGCCGAGCGCCTCGAGGGTGAGGCCCCGCTCCTGCCGTATCGAGCGGATGCGTCGGCCGAGCGTCAGAACGTCGATGTCCATGTGCGCAACCGTGCCACACGCAGCCTTCTGCGCGCTAGAAGAACGGGCAGATTTCTAGTGAGACTTTTCGTCTCGAGCGTTCAGGGCGGCGCAGGATCGACACAACACCAGTTCTTCGAGCAAAGGAGCTCATCATGGACCAGACGACGCCTCATGGAACCGAGTCGGTGCAGGCGAAGGCCGCGAGCATCGAGACGGCCTGGAAGACGGAAGCCCGCTGGAGCGGCATCACACGCGACTTCTCCGCCGAGGACGTCGTCGCGCTGCGGGGGAGTGTCGTCGAGGAGCAGACGCTCGCACGCCGAGGAGCGGAGCGCCTCTGGGACCTCGTGAACGACGACGACGGCAGCTGGGTCGCCGCCCTCGGGGCGCTCACCGGCAACCAGGCCGTGCAGCAGGTGCGCGCCGGCCTCAAGGCCATCTACCTCTCCGGGTGGCAGGTCGCCGCCGACGCGAACCTCTCCGGCCAGACCTACCCGGACCAGAGCCTCTACCCGGCGAACTCCGTACCGGCCGTGGTCCGCCGCATCAACAATGCCCTCCTCCGTGCCGACCAGATCGAGACCGCCGAGGACGGGGCGCCGAGCCGCGACTGGCTCGCGCCCATCGTCGCCGATGCCGAAGCCGGCTTCGGCGGCCCGCTCAACGCCTACGAGCTCATGGCCTCCATGATCCAGGCAGGAGCCGCGGGCGTGCACTGGGAAGACCAGCTCGCGAGCGAGAAGAAGTGCGGTCACATGGGCGGCAAGGTCCTCGTGCCGACCCAGCAGCACATCCGCACCCTCAACGCGGCCCGCCTCGCCGCCGACGTCGCCGGCGTGCCCAGCGTCATCATCGCCCGCACCGACTCCCTCGCCGCGAACCTCATCACGAGCGACGTCGACGAGCGCGACCGACCGTTCCTGACGGGCGACCGGACCGCTGAAGGGTTCTACGAGACGAAGCCAGGCATCGAGACAGTGCTCGCCCGCGGGCACGCGTACGCCCCGTACGCGGACCTCCTCTGGGTCGAGAGCGGCGAACCCGACCTCGAGCTGGCCCGAACCTTCGCCGAGAGCATCCACGCCGAGTTCCCCGACAAGAAGCTCGCCTACAACTGCTCGCCGTCCTTCAACTGGAAGCGCCACCTCGACGACGAGCAGATCGCCGCGTTCCAGCGTGAGCTCGCTGCCATGGGCTACACCTTCCAGTTCATCACCCTCGCCGGATTCCACGCGCTCAACCACTCCATGTACACGCTCGCCCGCGACTACAGCGCCCGCCACATGAGCGCCTACGTCGACCTCCAGGAGGCCGAGTTCGCAAGCGAGGCCGACGGCTACACGGCGACGAAGCACCAGCGCGAGGTCGGCACCGGCTACTTCGACCGCCTGTCCTCGAGCCTCAACCCCGCCAGCTCCACACTCGCCCTCGTCGGCTCCACCGAGTCCGAGCAGTTCCACTGAACCGCGCGACGTCACGCTCTCCCTCCACTTCCCTGACCACGACGACCCCCCTGACCCATCGACGCAGAAAGCAGCCATGACCATGAACAGCACACCAGAACCGCGCCTGAAGGTGACGGGGCCGATCGGCGATCGCTTCGACGAGATCCTCACCCGCGAAGCCCTCGAGTTCGTCCTGCGCCTCCACGACCAGTTCGCGGGCAGGCGCCACGAACGTCTGCTCGCCAGGATGGACGGCCGGAAGGCCGTCGAGAACGGCCGCGACTTCCGCTTCCTGAGTGAGACCGCCGCCGTGCGGGAGGACCCGAACTGGCGAGTCGCCGGCGCCGGCCCCGGCCTCGAGGACCGCCGCATCGAGATCACCGGCCCCACCGATCGCAAGATGACCATCAACGCCCTCAACTCCGGAGCGAACGCCTGGCTGGCCGACCTCGAGGACGCGACGAGCCCGACCTGGCAGAACATCGTCGGCGGGCAGGTCTCGCTCCTGGATGCGGTCAGGGAGCGCATCGAGTACACGAGTCCGGAAGGAAAGGAGTACTCGGTCACCGCCGACAAGACGCCGACCATCATCGTCAGGCCCCGCGGCTGGCACCTCGTCGAGAAGCACCTGAGCTACACCGACCGCTCGGGCCAGCAGCGGCCCGCATCCGGTTCGCTCGTGGACTTCGGGCTCTACTTCTTCCACAACGCCACGGAGCTGCTGGAGCGCGGCCGCGGTCCCTACTTCTACCTGCCCAAGCTCGAGAACCACCTCGAGGCGCGCCTCTGGGACGACGTCTTCACCTTCTCGGAACGGGCCATCGGCATCGAGCACGGCACGATCCGGGCGACCGTGCTCATCGAGACGCTCCCCGCGGCCTTCGAGATGGACGAGATCCTCTACGAGCTGCGCGAGCACTGCGCGGGCCTCAACGCGGGACGATGGGACTACATCTTCAGCTTCATCAAGCACTACCGCTCGCGCGGACCCCAGTACGTCTTCCCCAACCGCGACCGGATCACGATGACGGTCCCGTTCATGCGCGCGTACACGGAGCTGCTCGTGCGGACCTGCCACGCGCGGGGCGCCCACGCGATCGGCGGCATGAGCGCCTTCATCCCGAACTCCCGCGAGCCCGAGGTCACGGCGCGTGCCCTCGAGAAGGTGCGCGCCGACAAGGCGAGGGAGGCTGCAGACGGATTCGACGGGTCCTGGGTCGCGCATCCGGGACTCATCGACGTCGCGCGTGCAGAATTCGACGCCGTGCTCGGCGGGGCACCCAACCAGCTCGGACGAGACCGCTCTGAGATCGACGTCACGGCGGCGCAGCTCCTGGACGTGCGCTCGCTGGAGAAGCACGTCACCGACGAGGGGGTGCGCGCCAACGTCTCCGTCGCGCTGCGTTACATCGAGAGCTGGCTGCGCGGGGTGGGTGCCGTCGCGATCGACGACCTCATGGAGGATGCGGCGACGGCCGAGATCTCACGCTCCCAGCTGTGGCAGTGGATCGCCCAGCAGACGGTGACCGACTCCGGCACGGTGGTGACGCGTGAGCTGGTCGAGTCGCTGCTCGACGGCGCCCTCGGCGACGCGCATCGCTTCGAGGGCGACCGCTTCGAGGCCGCCGCGCGGATCCTGCGACGGGTCTCGTTGGACGACGAGTTCCCGACGTTCCTGACGATCCCCGCCTACGCGCACCATCTCTGCGAGCGGCCGGTCGCGCGGAGCATCGAGCGTGAGGCGCACCTCGCCGCAGCCTGAGCGGGAGGCAGCCCGTCGCTCGCCGATGTGCGGCACGCGAGCAGCGCTGGTGGTTCGGGGGTCTCCGCCTGCCTCCCTGCGCGGACCGTCAGCGCTGCAGCGGCGCGAGACCGCGCGCCTCGAGGGCACCCTCGAGGATGCCGACGGCGCGGGGGCCGACGCCGTGCAGGGAGAGCAGGTGCTCGCGGCTCGCACCGGCGACGTCGCCGAGCAGGGTCTGCCCGTCGCCGGCGAGCGCACGGGTCGCGGGAGCCCCGATGCCCAATCGGGCGATCGGCTCGGAGTCCGAGCCCGACGGCTCCGTCGCGGTCCGGTGGACGCCGAAGCGGTCCTCGGGGTCGATCCGGTCGAGCAGCTTCTGGGAGATCCTGCCGAGCGTGCTGAACTCCTCGGGGGTGAGGGCATCCACGATGAGCTCCCGCACCTTGCCGACGTGGCCGGGCGCGGTCTCCTCGAGGAACAGCATGCCGCTGTCGCTGAGCTTCGCGATCTTCGCCCTGCGGTCGCCAGGGTGGCTCGTGCGCTCGACGTGGCCGCGCTGCTCCAGGCCGAGGACGACACGGGAGAGGCGAGGGAGCGTGGCGTTGGTGCGCGTCGCGAGGTCGGTCATGCGCAGGCTCCGGCCCGGCGACTCCGAGAGGACCGCCATCACGAGATACTCGTAGTGCGTGATGCCGGCGTCGTTGCCAAGCTGCGTGTCGAGCGCACCCGGGAGCAGCTCGACGACCCCGATGAAGTGCAGCCACGAGTGCTGCTCGTCCGCGGAGAGCCATCTGGGTTCGGTCATGCCCTCATCCTCGCGCCTTTTACTTGTAGATGCAAGTTCTTGAGTGCTACGGTTCGTGCCATGACGACAACAGATGGCGACAAGCTCGACGCAGGCACCGGGATGGGCCTCGTCTCACTCCACGTCGGCGACCTCGCCGCGCAATCCGAGTACTACCGCACGGCGCTCGCCCTCGAGCCGATCGCGGAGACCGACGGCGAGATCACGCTCGGTCGAGGAGCCGCCCCGCTCGTGCGCCTCCGGCACACCCCCGGACTCCCGGTCGCGCCGCGCCGTGCCGCCGGGCTCTTCCACACCGCCCTCCTGTTCGACACGCCGAGCGACCTCGCCGCGACCGTCTACCGGGCGGCCCAGCACCCGCGCTCCCAGTTCGTCGGCTCCTCCGACCACCACGTCAGCGAGGCCTTCTACTTCACCGACCCGGAGGGCAACGGCATCGAGCTCTACACCGACCGTCCACGTGACACGTGGCTCGACGCCGCCGGGCGCATCGCCATGTCCACCGAGTTCCTCGATCCCAACGCCTACCTGCGAGCCAACCTCGTCGAAGACACCGCGGATGCGCCCCAGAAGGCCGCAGCGGACGTCGGCCACGTGCACCTGCAGGTCGGCGACGTCGACACCGCGAAGAGCTTCTACGTCGACACCCTCGGCTTCGAGACGACGACCACCTATCCAGGAGCGCTCTTCGTGAGCGCGGGCGGCTACCACCACCACATCGCCCTCAACGTCTGGAACAGTGCGGGCGCCGGACCCCGGGCCGCGACCCTGGGCCTCGGCCAGCTCACGATCGAGGTTCCCGAACGGACCGAGCTCGACGCGGTCGCCGACCGGCTCCGCGGCGCCGGCCTCCAGTTCGCCGACGACGGCGCGACCATCACCGTGCTGGATCCCTGGCGCTCCGAGGTCGTGCTCCGCACGCGTGCGCAGGCGGTCGCGGCATGAGCGGGCTCGCGATCAGCACGGCGCTCTCGTCGATCGACGCCTCGAGCAAGCGACCGATCCTCCTGCTCATGCACGGCTACGGATCACACGAGGACGATCTCACGAGCCTCCTGCCGTCCCTCGGCGACGGCTTCGACTGGGCCTCCCTGCGCGCGCCCCTCGTCCTCCGCGAGGAGACGCCCGCCGAGGTCGGCTCCTACGCCTGGGTGCCCATCGACCGCCCGGGCCTGCCCGACCCGGCCAAGGCCTCAGCGGCCACGGACGCCGTGCTCGCCTGGCTCGACCAGAACACGGCACCGGCCGCGAACGTCATCCCGATCGGCTTCTCGCAGGGCGGGCTCATGGTGACCCAGCTGCTGCGCCGGGAGCCGCAGCGCTTCGAGCGCGGGGCAGTCCTCTCCGGCTTCTCCCTGCAGGGCGAGCAACCGGGCGACGAGGAGCTCACCAGCATCCGTCCACCCGTGTTCTTCGGGCGCGGGGACCGGGACCAGATCATCAGCGACGCCACCTTCGATCGGACCACCGCGTGGCTGTCCGGTCACGCGACGGCCAGCGAGCGCACCTACCCGGGCCTCGCGCACGGCATCTCGCCGCAGGAGCTGGAAGACCTCGCCGGGTTCCTCCGCGCAATGTGACCCTGCGTGTCCTCCTGGTACCTGAGATTTCGGCCGTCCACCTGAGTGGGCGGCCGTCTTCCTAGTCTCTGGACATCCCCGTACCTGGGACGGATCCCGCACTCGGGGTACGTTCCGCTGAGAAGGAGTCCAGATGACCCGCTCGACCAGACCGCTTTCCGCCGCCGCCCTCGCCGCGGTCGGGATGATGGCGCTCGCCTCGTGCGCGTCGCAGTCTGGAGCGGTTGCGGCGGCCGACGCAGAGCCTGTTCAGGGCGGCAACCTGCGCGTCGGCATCCTCAGCGACATCGGATGCATCGACCCGGCCCAGGTCGGCAACAACAACAACGTCAACATCGCCCGCCAGACCGTCGCGTCGCTCACGACGCAGGACGTCGAGACCGGCGAGGTGCTTCCGTGGCTCGCCGAGTCCTGGGAGATCTCGGACGACGCGAGGGAGTTCACCTTCAGGCTCGCCGAGGGGCCGACCTTCGCCGACGGCACGCCCATCGACGCCGAAGCCGTCAAGGCCAACGCGGAGGGCGTCCAGGCGCTCGGCGCGAAGTCGGCGCTCGGCAATCTGTACCTCGCCGGCCTCGAGTCGGTCACCGTCGTGGACCCGCAGACGGTCACCTACACCTTCGCCGAGCCGTCCGCGCAGTTCCTGCAGGCGACCTCCACCTTCACGCTCGGGCTCGTCTCCACCGAGAGCACGAAGCTCAGCCAGGAAGCGCGCTGCGCCGGCGACTTCATCGGCTCGGGGCCCTTCTCCGTCGAGAGCTACACCCCCAACGCCGAGACGGTCCTCGCCGCCCGCGAGGACTACACGTGGGGTGCCTCGACGACCGGCAACACCGAGCGTCCCTACCTCGACACGATCACGTACTCCGTCATCCCGGAGGCATCGACGCTCACCGGGTCGCTCCAGTCCGGCCAGCTCGACGTCTCGACCGACGTCTCCTTCGTCGACCTCGACGCACTCAAGGGCGCCGGCGCGAACGTGCAGAACCGTGCCAACCCCGGTGTCGTCTACAACCTCATCCCGAATGCCTCGCACCCGATCCTCTCCGACAAGAACGTGCGCCTCGCCGTGCAGAAGAGCATCAACCGCGAGGAGCTCCTCGCCCTCCTGACGCCAGAGGACAGCCCGGCCACGAGCGTGCTCGCCACGTCGACGCCCTACTACAGCGACCAGAGCGACATCCTCGAGTACAACGTCGAGGACGCCGCGAAGCTGCTCGACGAAGCCGGCTGGGTCGAAGGCGCGGACGGCATCCGCGAGAAGGACGGCCAGAAGCTGAGCTTCGAGCTCGCCTACTGGCAGCCGACCACCAACGTCCTCGAGCAGGTGCAGGTCCAGCTCGCCGCCGTCGGCATCGACCTCCAGCTCCGCGAGGCCCCCATCGCCGACGTGACCGCGATCAACGACGGCACGCAGCCGTTCACCTGGGCGAACATCACCCGCGCCGACCCGGACGCGCTCCGCGTGTTCTTCTCGGCTGAGGGCGGCAACAAGTACAACTACCGCGAGGTCGGCCCGATCGACGAGGTGCTCAACTCGCAGGCCGCCATCGTCGATGCGGATGCGCGCCAGACCGAGGTCGACGCGGCTGTCACCCAGCTGCTCGAGGAGGGCTACGCCGTCCCCGTCATCCAGCTCTCCACGAACCTCGTCCAGGCGCCCGGCGTCCAGGGAGTGCAGTTCGAGGCGTCCAGCAGGCTCGACTTCTCGGCAGCCTGGAAGGCCGCGGAGTAACCGTATGGCTCGCTACTTCGCGTGGAGGCTCGCCCTGGGGATCCTGGTCCTCTGGGCGGCCTTCACCCTGTCGTTCCTCCTCCTCTACCTCCTCCCGGGCGACGCGGCGGCCGTGGCCGCGGCCGGCGGCGGAGAGGGGGCCGCCGACCCGGCCGCCATCGAGGCGCTGAGAGCGGAGCTCGGGCTCGACGCTCCGTTCCACGAGCAGTACCTGGCCGCCCTCGGGGGAGCCCTGGTCCTCGACTTCGGCAGCTCCGTGCAGAACGGCATCCCCGCCACCGAGGTGCTCGCCCGCGCGCTCCCGTCGACGGCAACCCTCGCCGGGGCGGCCCTCGTGCTGTCCGTCATCGGCGGCATCGGACTCGCGCTCGTCAGCAACCTCATCCGATCCTCCTGGCTGCGCGGCATCCTCCAATCGCTGCCCTCCCTCGCCATCGCGGTTCCGACGTTCTGGCTCGGGCTCCTGCTCCTGCAGGTCTTCTCCTTCCAGCTCGGCTGGGTGCCAGCCTTCGGCAGCACGGGGTTCGTGGGGCTCATCCTCCCGGCGCTGACGCTCTCGATCCCAACCGGCGCCTACCTTGCCCAGGTGCTCACCCGCAGCCTGCACGAGACCCTCGCCCGGCCCTTCATCGAGCAGGCCAGGGCGAAGGGGGCCGGCGACACACGCATCCTCGTGCGCCACGCGCTCAGGAACGCGGCCCTGCCGACCCTCACGATCGGCGGGGTGCTCGTCGGCCAGCTCCTCGCGGGAACCGTCGTCACCGAGACCGTCTTCTCCCGCGACGGCGTCGGCCGCATGATCGTGACCGCCGTCGCCAACCGCGACATCCCCCTCGTCATGATCGCGGTCGTCTTCGCCGCCGCGATCTTCGTCGTCACCAACCTCATCGTCGACGCGCTCTACCCGCTCGTCGACCCCCGCCTCTCGCACTCCACGAAGCAGCGCCCCGCGACCAAGGGGCGTCCGACACCCCCATCGGCGCCCGGCGCAGCTTCCACGGAGCCCGGCAGGACACGAGCGAACGAGGTCGCAGCATGAACCAGCCCCTCCTCACACCGCCGTCGGACCTCGCTGTGCTGAGTCGCACCGAGCGGTACGTTGCCCCGGGCAGTGCCGGCGGCGCCGCCGCCGAGCGGACCCCGCAGCCCGTGCCTGCCGCCGTGAAGTCGTCGTCGTTCGCGCGCTTCCGCAGCCTCCTGCGCCTGCCGTCCCTCATCCTGGCGGTCGCCGTGCTCGCCACCGTCGTCGCTTGGGCTATCGCGCCGTCGATCTTCACGCCGTACGACGCCATCAACGGCACCCTCCTCGACCGCCTCCAGCCGCCGAGCCCCGCGCACCCCTTCGGCACCGACAACCTGGGCCGAGACACCCTCGCGCGCTTCATCCACGGCTCGCAGACCACCCTCCTCGCGTCCGGCCTCGCCGTCGTCATCGCGCTCGGCACCGGGGCGCTCCTCGGGCTCCTCGCCGGATACCTCCGGGGATTCGTCGACGAGGCGATCATGCGCTTCATGGACGTCATCCTCGCGATCCCCGCCCTGCTGCTCTCGCTCACCATCATCACGGGACTCGGCTTCGGGACGCTCAACATCGCGATCGCGGTCGGCCTCGCGTCCACCGCAGCCTTCGCGCGCATCATGCGCTCGCAGGTCCTCTCGGTTGCCACCGCCGGCTACATCGAGGCGGCGAAGCTCTCGGGCGCTCGCTGGCCGAGCATCATCTTCCGCCAGGTCCTCCCCGCCGCGATCACCCCGGTCCTCGCGCTCGCCGCCATCGAGTTCGGCGCCGCAGTGCTCGCCATCTCCGCCCTCAGCTTCCTCGGCTTCGGAGCCCCGCCGCCCCAGCCGGAGTGGGGCGCCCTCATCTCCGAGGGCCGCGACTACCTGCAGGCCGCCTGGTGGCTCACCACCCTGCCCGGACTCGTGATCGTCGCGGTCGTGCTCTCCACGGCGCGCATCTCGCGCTGGCTCCAAGAACGAGGAGACCGCTCATGACCTCCACACCCCTGACGCAGCAGGCAGGCGGCGAACCGCAGCCGCTCCTGTCCGTCCGCGACCTCCAGCTCGCCTACAAGGGAGCCACGACGCTCGCCGTCGCCGGCGTCTCCTTCGACGTGTACCCGGGGGAGCAAGTCGCCATCGTCGGCGAGTCCGGCTCGGGCAAGACCAGCGTCGCCAAGTCGATCGTCGACCTCCTCCCCGCGAGCACCGCGGTGACCGCGAACGCCCTCCGCTACGACGGCCTCGACCTCACCGCCCTGACGCCGCTCGAATGGCGTGCCGTCCGCGGTGCACGCATCGGCCTCATCCCGCAGGACCCATCGGCGTCTCTGAACCCGCTGCAGACCGTCGGAGCGCAGGTCGCCGAGGTGCTCCTCATCCACGGCCTCGCCACCAAGAAGGACGCACGCGCGCGAGCCGTCGAACTCCTCCAGGACGCAGGCATCCCGGATGCGGCGAAGCGTGCGGCGCAGTACCCCCACCAGTTCTCCGGCGGCATGCGGCAGCGGGTCCTCATCGCGGCCGCGCTCGCAGCCTCGCCCGGCCTCATCATCGCCGACGAGCCGACGAGCGCCCTCGACGTGACCGTCCAACGCCAGATCCTCGACCTCATCGCGGAACGGGCCGCCGTCGCATCCACGGCCGTGCTCTTCATCACCCACGACCTCGGGGTGGCAGCCGACCGGGCCGACCGCATCCTCGTCATGCAGCACGGAGCGATCGTCGAGGCTGGCCCGGCCGCCCAGGTCCTCGAGGACCCGCAGCACCCGTACACGAAGCGACTCGTCGCGGCCGCACCCACCAGGACCTCGACGCGGCTCGCGCCGGCCACCGGCACCCTCGGCATCGACCGCAGCCGCCCGGTGCTGGAGGTCAGGGGACTGAGCAAGACGTTCCGTCTGCCGGGAGGCGCACGGGTCGACGCGACCAAGGACGTCGCCTTTTCGATCGCCCGCGGCGAGAGTTACGCGCTCGTCGGCGAGTCGGGGTCCGGCAAGAGCACGACCGCCCGCCTCGCCCTGCTCCTCGAACGACCGGACCAGGGGAGCATCCGCCTCGACGGCCTCGAAGTCGCCGGCGCCAGAGGCAGCGCCCTGAGAGCCTTCCGCCGCAGGACCGGGCTCGTGCACCAGGACCCCTACTCATCGCTCGACCCGCGCTTCACCGTCGCGGACTCCATCGAGCAGCCGCTGCGGGCCTTCGGGATCGGCGACAAGCAGTCGCGCCGCGCGCGGGTGCTCGAGCTGCTGGAGGACGTCGCGCTCCCCGCCGATTTCGCGCACCGGCGCTCGACGCAGCTCTCCGGAGGGCAGCGGCAGCGCGTCGCCATCGCACGAGCACTCGCCCTGAAGCCAGAGCTCATCGTCCTCGACGAAGCCGTCTCCGCCCTCGACGTCTCCGTCCAGGCGCAGATCCTCCAGCTCCTCGTCGACCTCCAGGCCGAGCACTCGCTGAGCTACCTGTTCATCACCCACGACCTCGGGGTCGTCCGCCAGATCGCCGATCGCGTCGGCGTGCTCCGCGGCGGCGAGCTGCTCGAGGAAGGCACCGTCGACGAGGTCTTCGAGCGCAGCACCAACGCATACACCCGAGCGCTCGTCGACGCCATCCCCGGGGGCAAGCCCACCGAGCGCGTCCTGGAGGCGATCGCATGACATCCGCGGCCAGGCTCATCGACATCGACAGCACCAGGGGAGCCAGGTGCATCGCGGTCCTCGGCGCCGGACCTCGCGGAGCTGGGCTCCTCGAGCGCATCGTCGCCAACTACGACGGGGACACCACGGGCCCGCTTGTCGTGCACCTCATCGACCCGCACCCGCCTGGAGCCGGACGCATCTGGCGAGACGCCCAGTCCGGGCTCCTGAAGCTCAACTCGCTGGCGGCCGACGTCACCATGTTCACCGACGAGACGAGCACCATCGAGGGCCCGGTCAGGCAGGGCCCCTCCCTCGTCGAATGGGCTGAGCTCGCGAGCCGCGGCGAGCTGGACGGGTACGACCTCGACGCGGAGGACCAGCAGGTGGCCGACGAGGTGCGCTCACTCGGTCCGGCGAGCTTCCCCACGAGGCGCCTGCAGAGCAGGTACCTGGGCTGGTTCTTCGAGCAGGCGGCGGACTCGGCGCCGGAGGGCCTGACGGTCCTCGTCCATGCCGCGGAGGTGACGGGCGTCACGACGATCGACAACGGCGCGCAGCGCGTCGAGCTCGACACGGGCGACAGCCTCACCGTCGACGTCGTCGTGTACGCGCTCGGCCATTCCGGAACCCTGGTCCACGAAGGGACGAGAACCGCCGAGCTGAGCGAGTTCGCGGCCCGCCACGACCTCGCCTACGTGCCGCCCTCGTTCACGGCAGACGCAGACTTCAGTGCAGTGGAAGCCGGGGAGCCCGTCATCGTCCGCGGTCTCGGCCTCGCCGCCGTCGACCTGCTCGTGCTGCTCACCGAAGGGCGCGGGGGAGCGTTCCTGCCAGGAGACGAGCCGGGACGCCTCAAGTACCGTCCCTCCGGCCGCGAGCCGCGCATCCTCGTCGGCTCCAGGCGGGGCGTTCCCTACCACTCCAAGGTCACGAGCGTGCTCCAGGGGGAGCCGTTCGAGACCCGCTACTTCACCGCGGACATCGCCCGCGAGATCGTCGCCGAGCACGAGATCCTGGACTTCCGGACGCACTTCTGGCCGCTCCTCGCCAAGGAGATGCTGCACGGCTATTACCGCGAGCTCTTCACGGGGCACCCCGACCGAGTCCGCGTGTCCTGGGTCGAGTTCCGAGCCGAGCTCGACCGATTCGCCGCGCAGTCACCCGAACTCCACGAGGCGGTGCTCGCCGCGCTCGTCGACCCGAGCGACGAGCTCGACATCGAGACTTTCGACCACCCCCTGCGCGGGGCCGCGGCAACCGACGTCGGCTCGGTCTCGGTCGCCCTCCACGAGTACATCCGGGAAGACCTCCGCAGGAGGAACAGCCAGCAGCACAGCGAGAACCAGGGGCTCTTCCTCGCCCTCCTCTTCTCCTTCATGACCTTCGTCGAGTTCCAGGATGCCCCCAACTGGTCGCCGGCCTCGCTCGCCGGAGACGTTCGCGTCTGGTGGAAGGGCTTCTTCAGCTACGTCGCGTCCGGCCCGCCAGGACACCGTCTCGACGAGCTCCTCGCGCTCAGCGAGGCCGGTGTCGTGCACTTCCTGGGCGGCGAGCTGCGCGTCTGGGAGGACGAGGAGGCAGGCCTCTTCCGGGCCAAGGGCACGACGCTCGAGCGACAGGTGTCGGCCCGCGCGCTCATCGACGCCTGGCTTCCCGACGCCGACGTCGCCCACACCGACAACCTGGCGCTCAGGCAGCTCATCGAGTCGGGCGAGGGGCGCGAGCGCATCGCCGCCACCCCGGAGGGCAGCCTCGCCACCGGCGTCATCGAGGTGCGTCGCGAGGACTCGAGGATCGTGCAGGCAGACGGGACGACGCATCCCCGTCGGTTCGCCATCGGCCCGTACACGTCCAATCCATTCGTCGGGGCGTTCTCCCGCCCCCGGACCAACGCCGTCTCGTTCCGCGAGAACGACGCCGTCGCCCTGAGTACGTTGAGACTCGTCGGCGAGATCAGCAGAGAGAACGAGGAGAGGGAACAGCATGAGCACGCAGCAGAGCACCACTACCGGAGACCACTTCAGCGCACGCTGGGCGGTCTGGCACGAAAGTCGTGAGCGCGCGGTCCGTGCCCCGTACGGGCCGGCGGCCCTCGTCGCGACCAACTGGCTCGCCGACGGCGTCGAGCTCGAACTCGAGGGCGTCGCGGGAACCTGGAGCATCGTCGACGGCGCCGTCGTGGGCAGCGGGCTCGCTGAGAGCGGGTACGTGGACGCCTCCGGCTCCGGAGTCGGCGACCGCGTGGCCCTGAAGACGGGCGAGGAGCTCCGCGACGGTGCGCGCATCCTCCGGGCGTTCGCGCGCGACGATCAGCGCGCCCTCCGAGTGCTCGACCCCGAGGCGTCGGGGCGAGCCGCGCTCCTCGGCATCGACAGCTACCAGCCCGACGACGACTACGTCGTGTCCGCGAGCTTCCGTCCCTCGACCGAGCAGGTCGACGTGCTCCAGGCGGACGGCTACGTGTCCAGGAAGGACCTCGGCGGAAAGCTCGACTTCGAGCTCGGCGGCTCGGCGTTCTCGATCGACGCCGACCACACCGAGGCAGGACTCCAAGTCGTGTTCGCCGACACGACGAGCGGTGTCGAGAGCTACCGTTTCCGGTTCCTGACCGTCCCAGCCCCCGAGGCCGACGGGGCGACGACGATCGACTTCAATCGCGCCTACCTGCCGCCGTGCGCCTTCAGCGACCACTTCGTCTGCCCGACGCCTGCCGCCGACAACCGACTCAGCGTGCCGGTCAGAGCTGGCGAGCGGAACGCCATCAAAGCCTGACGCCAACGTCCAGTCGCTGACGACGATCGCGAACCGCGCCCCACGGAACCCAACTCGGAGCGCGGTTCGCGATCACTCGTCCGGGTCGATCACTCGTCCGGGTCGAGCAGGGGCCGTTCGTCGCGGCCGCGGATGCGATCGATCTCTCGACGCTCCCGTTTCGTCGGACGCCCGGCCCCACGGTCGCGGTACGCGATGGGGGCGGCGAACTCCCGAGGGGGAGGCGGAGGGGAGTTGTCGATGAGGGCCTTCGCCGCGATCGGCGCGCCGACGCGCTTCTTGAGGAGCTCCTGCGCGACGAGGACCCGGTCGCGGTCGGTCCGCACCCGAACCTCGTCGCCGACGTGGATGCGCTGCGCTGGCTTGGCCCGATCGCCGTCGATCTTGACGTGCCCGGCCTTGCACGCCGCGGTCGCGGCGCTGCGCGTCTTGTAGATGCGGACCGCCCAGAGCCACACGTCGACCCGCACGGACGCGGGTCCTGGCTGGTGGTAGCCGTGCTCGTCTCGGTCCATCCGATGATCGTATCGAGTTCGCGCGGCTGCGCCCAGCGGTCGTGCACAGACGCGCGAGGCGTGCCACTGCGACAATGACGTCATGGCAGGCGACCGGCATGAGAGCCCGATGCGGTGGGCGACGCTGCCCAACGCCATCTCGGTGGCACGACTGCTGGTCTTCGTGCCCCTCACCATCTGGCTTGCCGCCGACGGCCGGGAGCTGGCCGCCACCCTGAGCCTCGCTGCGTTCGGGGCCACCGACTGGATCGACGGCTTCCTCGCGCGCCGCCTCGGGCAGGTCTCCCGAGTGGGGGAGGTCCTCGACCCGGTCGCCGACCGGCTCGGCATCATCGTCATCGGCTTCGGCCTTGCACTCCTCGGCTACTTCCCGTGGTTCGTGCTGGTTACGATCTTCCTCTGCGACCTGGCGCTGCTCGTCATCGGGCTGGCGCGGCTCGAGCGGGTCCGCGAGGGGCGCGTGAACCTGCTCGGCAAGGCCAGGTCGGCGTTCATCATGGTCGCCATGCCGCTCCACCTGCTGTCGTACGCCGAGCAGGTCCCCGCCGAGCCGCTGCGCACCATCACGTGGTGGATGCTGCTGATCGGGACGGTCCTGCACGTCGCAGCAGGAGCCGTCTACGCGGTCAGGTACCTGCGCCGCCGGGCTCTGTGACGAAGTCGATGAGCTCCTCCACCCGGCCGAGCAGCGACGGCTCCAGGTCCCGGTAGTCGCGGACGCGCTCCAGGATGCGCTGCCAGGCCCTTGCCGTGTCCGCCTGCTCCTCTGCGGGCCAGCCGAGCGCTCTGCAGATGCCCTTCTTCCAGTCCTGCCCTCGGGGAATGACGGGCCAGGCCTTGAGTCCGAGGCGCTCGGGCTTCACCGACTGCCACACGTCGACGTACGGGTGGCCGACGACCCGCACGTGCGAGGCGCCGAAGCGCCGCGTGATGTCGTCGGCGATGCGCTGCTCCTTCGAGCCCTTGACGAGGTGATCGAGCAGCACTCCGACGCGGCGCGTCGGGCTCGGTCCGAACACCGTCAGCACCTCGGCGAGGTGGTCGGCACCCTGCAGGAACTCGACGACGACCCCGTCGATGCGCAGGTCGTGGCCCCAGACCTTCTCGACGAGCTCGGCGTCGTGCTTGCCCTCCACGAAGATTCGCCCGGCCCTCGCGGTCCTCGCCTTGGCATCGGCGACGTGGAAGGAGCCGGACGCGCTGCGTGCGCGCCCAGACTGCTGCTTGGCCGCCGGGGGCCCGAGCAGGACGGCCTCGTCCTCGAGCAGGAAGATCGAATCGGCGGGGAACGCCTTGCGCTGGCCGTCGAAGTCCTGCAGCGTCACCGTCTGCTTGTTCGCCGACGCGAGGCGGCCGTAGAAGCCGCTGGCCGCATCCTCGAGCCACATGCCGCTCGCCATGGGCACCTTGCGCGTGAGCGGCGCGGACTTGCGTTCTCGCATGCGGGCGATGGGGTCGCCCGCATAGCGGTCATCGGACCCAGCGCGGCCGTCGAAACTCGCGCGATCGCCGGAGGAGGAGACGTCTAGCACCCCGAAAGTGTACGCCGAGGGTGAAAATGGGGTTCGATTTCCCCGCTCGTTTCGACAACACTCAGTCGTCTGACGCACAATGGCAGGCGGTGCTGCTGCAATTAACCGACCGGAATTCGGGCACCCCCGATTCCGCTACGCTTGAGCATCGACTCGAGGAGGCAAATATGGCTGGTTCTGACGCTGAGGCGCGGACCCCTGAAGGCGACGGCGTCGTCGATGAGCAGACGCAGTCTTCGACGATGTCGTTCACCGGTGATTTCAGCGCGCAGCTCGCTGCGCTGATCGCAGGTGGCGTGTCGAAGGAGGAGATGGAGTCCATCAGCGCGCTCCCCTCCGGATCCGCGCTCCTGATCGTCCGTCGCGGTTCCAACGTGGGAGCCAGGTTCCTGCTCGATACCGACCTCCAGGTCGCTGGCAGGCACCCGAACGCGGAGATCTTCCTCGACGACGTCACGGTGTCCCGTCGTCATGCCGAGTTCACGCGGCACGGCCGCGAGTTCCACATGCGCGATCTCGGTTCGCTCAACGGCACGTACTACAACGGCGAGCGCATCAACTCCGCCGTCCTGACCAACGGCGGTGAAGTGCAGGTCGGCAAATTCCGCCTCACTTTCTACAGCTCCCCGCTTGACACCAGCCTGACTTCCGCGTCTGCCGGGAACTGATCGTGGCCGCTATGGCGGCGGCGGCTTCTGCGCGGGGACCCGGTCGGACGCTCAGCATCGGTCAGGTGCTGCAGCGGCTGAACGTCGAGTTCCCGGAGCTGAGCCCCTCCAAGCTCCGCTTCCTCGAGGACAAGGGCCTCGTGCACCCCGAGCGAACGCCGAAGGGGTATCGCAAGTTCTCCGCGGCCGACGTCGCTCGCCTGCGCGAGGTGCTCACCATGCAGCGCGACCTCTACCTGCCGCTCAAGGTGATCGCCGAGTACTTCGACGACCTCGACCGCGGCCTCGAGCCTGAGCTTCCGGGATCGCGGGCACCGCAGCGGCAGACGATGCTCGCGGCTGGCACGGTCCTCGATCGTGCGCAGCTTCTCGAGCGGTCTGGGGCGAAGCCCGCGCTGCTCGAGCAGGCTGTGAGCGCCGGACTCATCCCAGCGGCGAGTCGGTACCAGGAAGACGAGCTCACCATGCTGAGCACGCTCGTGGAGCTCGAGCGAGTGGGCATCGAGCCCCGCCACCTGCGCCCCTTCCGCGCTGCCGCTCACCACGAGTTCGGGCTGATCGAGCAGGCGCTCTCGACGAACGCGCGGCGAGCACGCTCGCAGGGTGAGGCCGTCGAGCGTGCCAACGAGCTCGCCGAGCACCTCGGGTCGGTTCGCCGGTCCCTCATCCGCCAAGCGGTTCGCGGTCGCAGGTAGGTTCATCCTCCACTTGAACGTGAAGTGGATTCTCGAGCCACGATCTCGTGCCACGACACGCCGCAGGCCTGCCGTGGAGGCCTGAAATCCGGGGCAAGTCGGGTCAGGATCACATCGTTGTCGTTCGGAAGTAGCCGAGCGGCATGCACTCCAATAGAATCGACCCAGACGGCTCGGGACTTACCTCAAGTTCCCTTGTGGTACAAGGCTTCCCCAGGGCGCATCTGCTCCCCGGAGCGCAGGGCTTGCTCCAGGAGTACGGGGCGCTGAGTTGGTCGAAAACGTGTGAAAGGTGCAGGCATGAGCGAGCAGGGACAGGGCGACGCGCCAACCGGCGGCGAGTTGGTCTTCACCGACGGCATTCCGGACCTCGATCCGGGCTCCGGGTACCGTGGCGCCGTTGCCGCTCGTGCCGCGGGCATCACCTATCGGCAGCTCGACTACTGGGCTCGCACCGGTCTGGTCGAGCCGACGGTTCGCGGGGCGAAGGGTTCTGGCTCCCAGCGTCTCTACTCGTTCCGCGACATCCTCGTCCTCAAGCTCGTGAAGCGACTGCTCGAGACGGGCATCTCGCTCCAGCAGATCCGCACGGCGGTCGACCAGCTCGCCGAGACCGGCGTCGTCGACCTCGCGCAGACGACGCTCATGTCTGACGGTGCAAGCGTCTACCTGTGCACCTCGAACGACCAGGTCATCGACCTCGTGCACCGCGGGCAGGGCGTGTTCGGCATCTTCGTCGGCCAGGTGCTCCGCGAGGTCGAGTCGACACTCGTCGACTTCGAGCAGCAGACGCTCGACCCTGTCGACGAGCTCGCAGCTCGCCGCGCCAGCCGCGCGAGCTGAACCCGCAGGCGGCCCCGTTGCCGAGGCCGCCGGTTCTCAGGAGCTCGCTACCTGTTCGACCGGCCCCGTTGACGCCCGCGCGTCACCGGGGCTTCGTCGTCTCCGGTGGCGGGGGCTTCCGCGTAGGTGCCCAGCCGGCCGGCCCGCATGATGCGGTCGAGCAGCTTGTCGAAGTTCGCCGCCATCTCCTCGGCTGAGCTTCCCGGCCAGAGGTGCACGGGCTTGGCCGCTCCCTGCGCCTGCTGCAGGGAGGTGCGCTCCGGGAGCGCGGGGGAGAGCACGAGGGGCCCGAACATGTCCCGGAGCTCACCGAGGCGGAACTGGTGCTCGAGGGACTGGTGCTTCGCACGGTTGACGATGATGCCGAGCGGCTGGAGCCGCGGCGACAGCTCGCGCCTGATCTCGTCGACGGCCCGGAGCGCGCGGTCGGCGGCGGCGACCGAGAAGAGCCCGGGCTCGGTGACGACCGCGACACGGTCCGAGGCGGCCCAGGCCGTGCGCGTGAGCGCGTTCAGCGAGGGCGGGCAGTCGATGAGGACGAGGTCGTAGTCCTCCTCGACGACGGCAAGTGCCTCCTCGAGGCGCCAGATCTCTCGGATCGAGGGATTCGGGGTATCGAAGCTCAGCGCTGCTGGACTGCCCACCATGAGGTCGATGACGCCGCGGCTGCCTTCGCCCCACGCCGAGCGGGCGATCGCGGCGCGAACCGTGCTGGGCTTCGGCGAGCGGAGGACGTCGGAGATCGTGGCGCCATCCTGCGCGCGGGCATCGAGCCCGGTGGAGACGTCGGACTGGGGATCCAGGTCGACGACGAGGGTTCTGAGCCCGCGGGCCCAGGCGGCGGAAGCGAGGCCAAGGGTCACCGTGGTCTTGCCGACGCCGCCCTTGAGAGAACTGATGCTGAGGACGAACACCAGCCCAGGCTACATTCACTAGGCTTGAGGTCACGTTGCTGCATGCCCCTGTCGTGTTGTCGGAAGGTGGAACACCGGTGTTCAAGAAGATCCTGGTCGCGAATCGAGGCGAGATCGCGATCCGCGCATTCCGCGCCGCAGTCGAGCTCGGAGCGCGGACGGTCGCGGTGTACCCGTACGAGGACCGCAACTCCCTGCACCGCCTGAAAGCTGACGAGGCGTACCAGATCGGCACCGTCGGACAGCCCGTCCGCGCCTACCTCGATGTCGCCGAGATCCTCCGCGTCGCGAAGGAGTCGGGGGCTGACGCCGTCTACCCCGGCTACGGCTTCCTGAGTGAGAACCCGGAACTGGCGCGCGCTGCCCAGGAGGCCGGCATCGCGTTCATCGGTCCGCCGCCGCGTGTCCTCGAGTCCGCGGGCAACAAGGTCACGGCGAAGAACCAGGCCATCGCCGCCGGCGTGCCGGTGCTCGCCTCGAGCCAGCCCTCGACGGATCTCGACGAGCTCTGCGCGGCCGCCGACGAGATCGGCTTCCCGATCTTCGCGAAGGCCGTCGCCGGAGGCGGCGGACGCGGCATGCGTCGCGTCGAGCGCCCCGAAGACCTTCGCGAGGCGCTCGAGTCTGCGATGAAGGAGGCGGAGAGCGCCTTCGGCGACCCGACGATGTTCGTGGAGCAGGCGGTGCTGCGGCCTCGCCACATCGAGGTGCAGATCCTCGCGGATGAGCACGGCAACGTCGTGCACCTGTTCGAGCGCGACTGCAGCGTCCAGCGTCGACACCAGAAGGTCGTCGAGATCGCTCCCGCTCCGAACCTCCCGCAGGAGGTCAGGGACAAGCTCTACGCGGATGCCGTGGCCTTCGCGAAGTCCATCGACTACGTCAACGCCGGCACCGTGGAGTTCCTCCTGGACACAGCCGGGCCGCGCGCAGGTCAGCACGTCTTCATCGAGATGAACCCCCGCATCCAGGTCGAGCACACCGTGACGGAAGAGGTCACGGATGTCGACCTCGTCCAGGCGCAGATGCGTGTGGCCTCGGGCGAGCGCCTCGACGATATGGGCCTCCAGCAGCACCAGCTGGAACTCCACGGCTTCGCGCTGCAGTGCCGCATCACGACCGAGGACCCCTCCCAGGGCTTCCGTCCCGACACCGGCGTCATCACGACGTACCGCTCCGCGGGCGGCTCCGGCATCCGCATCGACGGCGGCACCATCGCAACGGGCGCGGAGGTCCTGCCGCACTTCGACTCGATGCTCATGAAGCTCACGGCTCGCGGACGCGACTTCCCCGCAGCCGTCCGGCGGGCCCGTCGAGCGCTCTCCGAGTTCCGCATCCGCGGCGTCGCCACGAACATCCCCTTCCTCCTCGGCGTGCTCGACGACCCCGACTTCCAGCGTGGCGACGTCGCGACCGACTTCATCGAGAAGCGTCCAGGGCTGCTCGAGTACCGCCGACCCGGCGACCGGGGGACCAAGATCGTCAACTGGCTCGCCGACGTCACGGTCAACGCCCCGCACGGCGCTCGGCCGACCTCCGTCGAGCCCCGCTCGAAGCTCCCTGAGCTCGACACCGCCCTCCCGCTGCCCGGCGGGCGCCGACAGGAGCTGCTCGAGCTCGGGCCGACGGCCTTCGCGGCGCAGCTGCGTTCGGAGCGGCGACTCGCCGTGACCGACACCACGTTCCGCGACGCGCACCAATCGCTCCTCGCGACCCGCGTCCGCACGCGGGATCTCGTCACAGCGGCGCCCTACCTCGCGCGCCTCACGCCGGAGCTACTCTCCATCGAAGCCTGGGGAGGGGCGACGTACGACGTCGCGCTCCGCTTCCTCGGTGAGGAGCCCTGGGAGCGCCTCGCGAGCCTCCGCGAGGCTGTCCCGAACATCCCGCTGCAAATGCTGCTGCGCGGGCGGAACACCGTCGGCTACACGCCGTACCCCGAGGCCGTGACCAAGGCGTTCGTGCACGAGGCGACCGCGACGGGCGTCGACATCTTCCGCATCTTCGACGCGCTGAACGACGTTTCGCAGATGAAGCCCGCCATCGACGCAGTGCTCGAGACCGGCACCGCCGTCGCCGAGGTCGCCCTCTGCTACACCGGCAACCTCGCCGACCCCGCTGAGCCGTTCTACACGCTCGACTACTACCTGCGCCTCGCGGAGCAGATCGTGGAGGCGGGCGCGCACATCATCGCGATCAAGGACATGGCGGGTCTCCTGCGCCCGCAGGCGGCCTCGATCCTCGTCACGGCCCTGCGCGAGCGCTTCGACCTGCCGGTCCACCTGCATACGCACGACACCGCTGGTGGGCAGCTGGCGACACTCCTGGCGGCAAGCGAGGCGGGCGTCGACGCTGTCGACGTCGCCAGCGCTCCGATGTCGGGCACGACGAGCCAGGCGAGTCTCTCGGCGCTGGTCGCGTCGCTCGAGCACACGGAGCGAGACACCGGCATCAGCCTCACGAACGTCACCGATCTCGAGCCCTACTGGGAGGCAGTCCGCCTCGTCTACCGCCCCTTCGAGTCGGGTCTCCCCGGCCCGACCGGTCGCGTGTACAAGCACGAGATCCCCGGAGGCCAGCTGTCGAACCTCCGCCAGCAGGCCATCGCACTCGGACTCGCGGACCAGTTCGAGCGCATCGAGGACATGTACGACGCGGCCGACAAGATTCTCGGCCGCATCCCCAAGGTGACTCCCTCATCGAAGGTCGTCGGAGACCTCGCCCTGCACCTCGTCGCGGTGGGAGCCGACCCGGCCGACTTCGCCGAGAACCCAGGCAAGTTCGACATCCCGGACTCGGTCATCGGCTTCATGGCGGGCGAACTCGGCGAGCTGCCCAACGGATGGCCGGAGCCCTTCCGCAGCAAGGTGCTCGAGGGCCGCGACGTGAAGATCGAGATCACGCCGCTCTCCGCGGCCGACGAAGCCGGCCTCGCCGGCGACAGCCTCGAGCGCAGGCGCACCCTCAACAGGCTCCTGTTCCCGCAGCCGACCGCGAGCTACGAGGACACGGTCCGGCTCTTCGGCGACCTGTCCGTGCTCGACACCCTCGACTACCTGTACGGGCTCGAGCCTGGCGAAGAGCACGTCATCCACATCGGCAAGGGCGTGCAGCTCTTCGTCGGGCTCGAGGCCATCGGCGAACCGGATGCGGACGGCATGCGCACCGTCATGGCCACCCTGAACGGTCAGCTGCGGCCGGTCTTCGTGCGCGACCGCAGCATCAAGGTCGACACGATCGAACGCGAGAAGGCCGACAGCGGAAATCCCGGTCACGTGGCAGCGCCGTTCTCCGGCGTCGTCACGCTGCGTGTGGACGTCGGCGAACGCGTCGCCCAGGGGCAGACCGTCGCGACGATCGAGGCGATGAAGATGGAGGCCGGGATCACCGCACCCGTCGCTGGAGTCGTCGAGCGCCTCGCGATCTCCTCACCGCTCGAGGTCGGCAACGGGGACCTCCTCGTCGTCGTGCGTCCGGGTGCCGAGAGCGCCGATGCCTGAGCGCACCGACGCCGAGCACTTCGGCCTCATCATCATCGGCGCAGGCTCGGGGAATTCCCTCCCCCCAGGCGACGAGAGCGGGCCGAAAACCGCGATCATCGACGACGGCCCGCACTTCGGCGGAACCTGCCTCAACGTCGGCTGCATCCCGACGAAGATGTACGTCCACGTGGCGGACATCGTGCGGGTCGCGCGCGACGCCGACCGCCTTGGCATCCACGACGTCCGGCTGCGCCCGTCGTGGCCGGAGGTGCGCGACCGCGTGTTCGGCCGCATCGACCACATCAGCGAGAGCGGGGAGCACTACCGGGAGAGCGGCAACCCTCGGGTCACGCTCGTCCGAGAGCGAGTCGAGATGCTCGGCGACCGCGAGGTGCTCACGGCTTCCGGGAGGCGCCTCACGGCCGACACGCTGGTCATCGCCGCGGGCAGTCGCGCGCGCCACCACGACGTCGTTCCGCTCAGCTCGCCGCTCGTCCACACCTCCGACACGATCATGCGCATCGATGACGCGCCTCGTCGCCTGGCGATCATCGGCGGCGGCTCCATCGCCTCTGAGTTCGCGCACGTCTTCAGCGCCTTCGGCTCCGAGGTGACGCAGCTGGTGCGCGGGCGCGTGCTCTCCTCGCTCGATGCCGACGTCGCCGAGACCTTCGCGGACGCGGCACGGGAGCGCTGGCGCCTTGAGACCGGCACCTCCGTCGTCGGCTTCTCCGACGACGGCGGCGTCGCGACACTCACGACCGACTCGGGAGAGCGCATCGAGGTCGACGCTGTGCTCGTCGCGATCGGACGCATCCCGAACACCGACACGCTCGGGACCTTCGAGGTCGGCTTCGACCACCACGACGACGGCCGGCTGCGCGTGGACGCCTACCAGCGCGTCCTCCGCGACGGCCACCAGGTGCCCGGCGTCTTCGCCCTCGGCGACATCGACTCGGAGCACCAGCTCAAGCACGTCGCCAACCACGAGGCGCGGGTCGTCGCCCACAACATCGCCGTCGAGCCCGGCCGTCGCCTAATGAAGAACACCCTCGGTCCGGTCCCCGACGTGGTGTTCACCGAGCCCCAGATCGCCAGCTTCGGAGCAACCCTCGAGCGGGCCGAGCAGCTCGGCTACGACGCGTTCGAGGTCGTGCACGAGTACGGGTCCACCGCCTGGGGGTGGGCGCTCGAAGACCAGCGCAGCTTCTGTAAACTCGTCATAGCGCGTGGAAGCGCGACCATCCTCGGGGCGCACATCGTGGGCCCAGACGCGGCGGTCCTGCTCCAGCCCCTCGTCCTCGCGGCGAGCTTCGGGCACTCCATCCGGGGTCTCGCGCGCGGCCAGTACTGGCCCCACCCCGCGGCTAGCGAGGTGGTCGAGAACGCGCTGCTGCGCGCTGAGGAGGAACTGTGACCGTTCGCCCCATCCGCTTCTACGGAGATCCGGTGCTGCGCACGCCCGCCGAGCAGATCACTGTCGTCGACGACCGCATCCGCAGTCTTGTCACCGACCTGCTCGACACGACGGCGCTCGACGGCCGTGCCGGGGTGGCTGCCCCGCAGATCGGGGTCGGGCTCGCCGCGTTCTCGTACAACATCGACGGGCAGACCGGCTACGTGCTCAACCCGGTCCTCGAGAGCACCTGGGGAGAGGTCGAGGAGATCGACGAGGGCTGCCTCTCCGTCCCCGGCCTCTGGAACAAGACGCCACGGTACGAGCACGCTCGGGTCACCGGAATCGACCTGGACGGCGAGCCCGTCGTCCTCGAGGGCTCCGGCCTCATGGCTCAGATGCTGCAGCACGAGACCGACCACCTCAGGGGGGTCGTGTACATCGACACGCTCGCGCCCGAGCACCGCAAGGAAGCCATGCGGGAGATCCGGGGCAGCGAGTGGTTCGCGCCCGCGACCCCCTCTGCTGGATCCGCGAAGGCCAGCGCCTTCGGCCGCACGTCGCTCTGACGACGCTGACCGGAGGCGCTGGCCGCGAGGGTCCAGCTCTCCGAGCTCGAGCTACTTGAGCGTGATGCCCTGCGTCGCGGGTGCGGCGTTGTAGATGCCCTCGATGATTCCTCGGTACTTCTCGAGGATCACGTGGCGCTTGATCGACATCTTCGGCGTGAGCGTGCCGTCCGCTTCCGTGAACTCGCCGTCGAGCACGACGAACTTGCGGATCGACTCGGCCCGGGAGACGCGCGTGTTCGCGAGGTCGACGGCATGCTGGATCTCGGCCAGCACCTTCGGGTGCTCCGCGGCCTGGGCGACCGAGATGCTCGGGTCCTCGCCGTTGTTGGAGAGCCAGGTCTTGAGCATCTCGGGATCGAGCGTGACGAGCGCGGAGATGAACGGGCGCTGATCTCCGACGACGACGATCTGGCCGACGAGCGGGTTGGCTCGGATCGGGTCCTCGAGCGCCGCGGGGGAGACGTTCTTCCCGCCGGAGGTCACGATGATCTCCTTGATTCGCCCGGTGACGGTGATGTAGCCGTCGTCGTCGATCGAGCCGAGATCTCCCGTCTTGAACCATTCGCCGTCGAAGGCCGCGGCCGTGGCCTCTGGGTTCTTCCAGTACTCGCGGAACACGTTGATGCCCTTGACCTGGAGCTCGCCGCTGTCATCGGTGCGCACGGCGACGCCGGGCAGCGCCGGCCCGACGGTGCCGATCTTCGATTTCTCCGCGAGGTTCACGGACGCAGGGGCCGTGGTCTCGGTGAGGCCGTAGCCCTCGAGGATGTTCACGCCGATGGCCCGGTAGAAGTGGCCGAGACGCGCGCCGAGTGGCGCGGAACCCGAGACGGCGTGCTTGACCCGGCCGCCCATGACCTCGCGCAGCTTCGAGTAGACGAGCTTGTCGAACAGCTTGTACTGGAGGCCGAGGACAAGCGGCGTCCGGCCCGCGTCCTGCGATTCCGAGTAGCGGACCGCGACGTCTGCCGCCTTGCGGAAGATCTTGCCCCGGCCGCCGGTCTCCGCCTTCTGCTCCGCCGAGTTGTAGACCTTCTCGAACACGCGGGGCACCGCGAGGAGGAAGGTCGGGTGGAAGGTGCCGAGCGACTCCACGAGCTTCGTGGTGTCGTGCTGGTGGCCCACCTTGACTCCGCCGTAGATGCAGAGCACTGAGATGAAGCGGGCGAAGACATGCGCGAGCGTGATGAAGAGCACCGTTGATGCGCCGGGGTAGATGAGCGCGCCGAGCGGGTCCTTCACGTTGCGGCACAGCTCGACGAAGTTCGAGTGCGTGATGACGCACCCCTTGGGGCGTCCCGTCGATCCCGAGGTGTAGATGAGCGTCGCGATGTCAGCGCCGTTCGCGATCCCACGACGGCGCTCGATCTCTGCGTCCTCGACGCCGGCCCCGAGCCGGATGAGCTCCTCGATCGCGCCGGCGTGCAGCGCGTAGCGCACGCGCAGCGCCTCGACAGTGTCCGAGATCTCGTCGAGCTTGTCGTCGTGCTCCGGGAGCTCGGAGATGATGCCGACGGCCTCCGAGTCCTCGAGCATCCACTCGATCTGCGCTGACGAGCTGGTCTCGTAGACCGGCACCATGACCGCACCGGCGTACCAGAGCGCGAAGTCGACGAGCGTCCACTCGTAGTTCGTCTTCGCGACGAACGCGATGCGCTCCCCGGGCTCGATGCCAGCGGCGACGAAGCCCTTGGCGAGGGTGTGCACCTTCGCGTGGAACTCCTTGACCGGCACGTCGCGCCAGGTGCTGCCTTCCGGCAGGGCGAAGAGGGCGAGATCCGGCGATTCTCGAAGTCGGTACTCGAGCAGATCTGTGGTGTTCCAGCTCGGCTCCGGGCTGACGACGGCGGGGGTCTCGGATAGCTTCATTGCAACTCCTGAGTGTGGTCCTGGTCGTGAGCCGCCTGAACGCCCATCGTCCGGACCGATTCGACTTCACGTTCCGTGGCTTCCAACCCTACCGTTTCGGAAACGGGGAGCGGCGCAACGGGGCCGGGCATGTCCCGAGTACACTGATGTGCCATCGCCTATCGGGAGGCCACGCATGTTGTATTGGGTGCTCAAGCATCTCTTCGCAGGTCCCTTGGTGCGCGGAACGTTCCGCCCTTGGGTGCGCGGCGTCGAGAACATACCGGCGAAGGGGCCGGTCATTCTGGCGTCGAACCACTTGTCGGTCATCGATTCGTTCTTCATGCCGTTGTCGATCGACCGCCGCGTCTACTTCCTCGCGAAGAAGGAGTACTTCACCGGCACGGGGATCAAGGGCTATCTGACGGCGCAGTTCTTCAAGTCGACGGGCATGCTCCCGATCGACCGGGGTGGCGGAGCAGCGAGCGAGGCGTCCTTGCAGACGGGCCTGCGCGTGCTCGGCGAGGGCAAGGTGCTCGGCATCTATCCGGAGGGCACCCGCAGCCCCGACGCACGGATGTTCCGTGGGCGCACGGGAATCGCGCGCATGATCATGCAGGCGGACAAGCCCGTCACGGTCGTCCCCGTGGTCATGGTCGACACGGAGCGCGTCCTGCCCATCGGAGCGAAGGTTCCTCGTCTCCGCAAGGTCGGCATGGTCTTCGGCGAGCCGCTCACCTTCACGCGGTACGAGGGCATGGCCGCCGACCGCTTCGTGCTCCGCTCCATCACGGACGAGATCATGAGCGAGCTGCACGCCCTCAGCAACCAGGACTATCGCGACATCTATGCCTCGTCCATCCGAACCAAGATGGACGCAGAGGCCAAGGCGCTCGCCGCCGCGCAGAAGCACTGAATCGCCGAGCAGGTCCGAGCGTTCGAGAAGCCCTGAGCGATCAACAGAGCAGAGCGCCGCGGCCCCGAGTATCGTCGGGGCCGTTCGGCGTGAGATCCAGCAACACACCAGCGCTGCAGCGCCCAAGCTGCCAGCATGAGATCAGAGACATGAGATCAGAGAAGCGAGCATGAGCCAATTCACCTCCACCCACACAGAGTCGATCCCGACGCCCCCCGGCGTGCTCGAGGGGCTCGACGCCTGGCGCGAGCTGCCGATCCGGCAGCAGCCGCAGTGGGGCGACGCGACCAAGGTCGCGAGCGTCTCAGGTGAGCTCGCGTCGCTGCCGCCACTCGTCTTCGCCGGCGAGGTCGACCGCCTGCGCGACCGTATCGCGACGGCCGCTGCCGGGCAGGCGTTCGTCCTGCAGGGTGGCGACTGCGCCGAGACCTTCGCGGGCGCGACGGCAGACAAGATCCGTGCGCGGGTGCGCACGATCCTGCAGATGGCCGTCGTGCTGACGTACGGCGCGTCGATGCCGGTCGTCAAGATGGGCCGCATGGCCGGTCAGTTCGCGAAGCCCAGGTCGAGCGACAACGAGACGCGCGGCGACGTGACGCTGCCCGCGTACCGCGGAGACATCGTCAACGACTTCGATTTCACCGAGGAGGGCCGCACCCCGGACCCGGAGCGCATGCTCCGCGGCTACCACACGGCCGCTTCCACGCTGAACCTCGTCCGGGCATTCACGACGGGCGGCTTCGCCGACCTCCGCGAGGTGCACTCCTGGAACCAGGGCTTCGCCGCCAACCCCGCCAACGCGCGCTACGAGCAGCTCGCGGCTGAGATCGATCGTGCCGTCCGCTTCATGGCGGCCGCTGGAGCTGACTTCTACGCACTCCGTGACGTCGAGTTCTTCGTCGGCCATGAGGGGCTCCTCATGGACTACGAGCGACCCATGACCCGCATCGACTCCCGCACCGGTCTGCCGTACGACACGTCCGGCCACTTCATCTGGATCGGGGAGCGCACGCGCGACCTGGACGAGGCGCACGTCGACTTCTTCAGCCGCGTGAAGAACCCCATCGGCGTGAAGCTCGGGCCATCGACGACGCCCGACACCATGCTGCGGCTCATCGACAAGATCGACCCGAACCGCGAACCTGGTCGGCTCACGTTCATCACCCGCATGGGCGCAGGCAAGATCCGCGACGCGCTTCCGCCCCTGCTCGAGGCGATCAAGAGCAGCGATGCGCAGCCGCTGTGGATCACCGACCCGATGCACGGAAACGGGATCACGACGCCGAACGGCTACAAGACGCGTCGCTTCGACGACGTCGTGGACGAGGTCAAGGGCTTCTTCGAGGCGCACCGCGCCGCGGGGACGCACCCGGGTGGCATTCACGTCGAGCTCACGGGTGATGACGTCACCGAGTGCCTCGGCGGTTCCGAGCACATCGACGAGAAGACCCTCGAGACCCGCTACGAGTCGCTGTGCGACCCGCGTCTCAACCACATGCAGTCGCTCGAGCTCGCGTTCCTCGTGGCCGAGGAGCTGCGCGCGGGCAAGCACTAGAGGGACTCGGTCGTGACCTCGAAGGCGCTTCGGGTCGTGTGACGTGACGAGGCCTCCTGGCATGGTGGAGCTGTCGAGCTCTGCCGTCGCCAGGAGGCCTCTCTCGGCGTTTGGGAGCACGAAGCCCGAACTCCGCCGCCGCATCGCTCGTGAAAGGATGAGCGCATGAGCGCCGACAGCGTCCGCCGAGTCGATTTCCTCCCATGGGAGTACGATCCCCACTCCGCCGACGGAGCCGCCCAAGCTGAGCGACTGCGCGAATTGGCAGCGTCGGGTGCCGAGATCGGCGACCGGGTGTTCGTCTCGGCGAGCGCCGCCGTCTTCTGCGATCGGCTGTCGATCGGCGACCGCAGCTACATCGCCGCCAACGCCTACGTGACCGACAACGTCGCCATCGGCGCGGACTGCTCCGTCAACCCCTTCGCAGTGGTCCGCGGCGACGTGCACATGGGCGACGGCGTCCGAATCGGCGCACACACCTCGATCCTCGGCTTCAACCACGAGATGGAGCCGGACGCTCCGGTCTTCACCCAGGGGCTGTCGAGCCGAGGGATCGTCCTCGGAGACGATGTCTGGATCGGCTCGCAGGTGACGATCCTCGACGGGGTGGTGGTCGGCGACCACGTCGTGATCGGCGCGGGCTCGGTGGTCACGAAGAGCGTCCCTGACCACGCGGTCGCAGCGGGCAATCCTGCGCGCGTCCTCCGCGACCGCCGGGCGCCGGCACGCGAAGCCGGGCTCAGGGAGGGGCTCCGACGCTTCGGGGACACGGCTCGGGCTGAGATCACGGCGGTGCTCGCGCGCTGCTTCGAGGGCGGCCGCTTCGTCGATCGCCCAGGCACGGCTGCGGCGCCCACCCTCCGACCTTGGGCCGACGCCGTCGAGCTCGCCGACCTGCTGCTGGACGCGCCGCCGCCCGGCTTCGACGCCGCGGACCTGCTCCGGAGGCTGACGGCGAGGCAGGATCCCGCGACGGGCCTGGTCGCCGACGGCGATCTCTCGGACGCCGGCCTCGAGCGAGCGCAGACGTCGCCGGATCCGCAGTCGTCGGAACGGCTTTCGGCCTTCGAGGGGCCGGCGAGCTACCACGTCCTCAGCGCCAGCTACGCCGTGCGGCTGCTGGGCGGGCGGATGCCCCACCCGATCCGCGCCGTGCACGGGCTCACGGGAACCGACGTGACGGCGGCACTCGACGCCCGTGACTGGGCTGCTGGCGCCTGGGGCTCCGGTGCCGCGGTCGACGCGGTCGCGACGGCGTGCGCCGCGAACATGCTGGATCATTCCGACGCCCTCGACGACGGGGGAGTCGGGCCGCTCCTCACCGTGCTCGGCTGGGCGGTCGCGCGCGCGGACCCGCGAACAGGCCTGTGGGGGGAAGAGCTGCCCGGCGCGGAGTCGCCAAGGCTGCAGGCCGTGAACGGCTTCTATCGGCTCACCCGCGGACTCTTCGCGCAGTTCGGACTGCCGCTGCCGTATCCGGTCGCGACGATCGACACCGTGCTGCTGCACGCAGCGGACCCCCACCTCTCCACGCCAGATGGCTGGACGGCGTGCAACGTGCTCGATAGCGCGCATCCGCTCTGGCTCGCTTCGCAGCAGACCAAGCACCGCTGCGGGGAGATCGCGGAGTGGGCGCGCGGGGCGCTCGAACAGGCGCTCGGCCAGTGGGTTCCTGGCGAAGGGATGGCGTTCGCGCCGCGCTCCTCGGGGGAGGATGGCGAACCAGGGTTGCAGGGGACCGAGATGTGGCTGAGCATCATCTGGCTGCTCGCGGACCTGCTTCACGCATCGGATTCGCTGGGCTACCGCATGCGCGGGGTGCATCGTCCTGAGCCCATCGCGGCACTTCGGTCGGCGTCACGCTCCTAGCGCTCGGTCGCGGGAGGCGAGAGCCCGGGCCACGCCCCAGCGGCAGAGCGCCTAAAGCGTTGCGGTGGCCGTGAGCGTGACGTTCGACCCGGCCGGTACCTCGACCCCGGCGGCGGGCGACTGCGTCGAGACGACGAACTTGATGACCGGGTTCGGGTCGTTGACGATGCCGGGTGGAACGTTGTGGCCGACCGTCAGCCCGAGTCCCTCGAGCGTCGCGATGGCTTCTCCGATGGGTGCGCCGACGACGTTGGGGAGGACGACGGGGGCTGGCCCCTTCGAGACCGAGATGTTGATGGTGTCGCCCGGAACGACCGGATCGGTGGTGGTCGAGGAGGCGATGACGGTACCGCTGGCGACCGAGGCCGAGAATTCCCGGCTCGACACGTTGACGACGAGACCGGCTTCCTCGATGAGCTTCGTCGCGTTCGCTTCCGTCTCACCGGCGACGTCCGGCAGGATTCCGGCCGAGGCCACGAGGCGGATGGGCTGCCCCTCGGCGAGCGTGGAGGGGAGTGGAGCGCCGGTGGTGTCCGTCGCTGCGATCACGATGTCGGCTTCCTCGTCGGAGAACTGGCGCAGGGTCGTGGCCTGGTCGTAGGTGAAGCCTGCCTCGGTGATGGCGGATTCCGCCGCCTCGAGGGTCAGCCCCTCCAGGGCCGGCACCGTGAGCATCTCCGGCCCGGCGGAGACGACGAGGGAGATCGGAGTCTCCGGGGCGAGCGACGTGCCGGCCTGCGGGTCCATGTCCATGACGGTGCCGGCAGCGACCTCGAGCGAGAACTCCTGCGTGACATCGCCGACGGTGAAGCCGGCTGCGGTGATCGCCGACTCCGCGTCGGCCTGCGTGAGGGAGACCGCCTCGGGGACGGTGTTGTAGGAACCAGGTCCGAGTCCGAACCACCAGCCGATACCACCGGCCGCTGCGACGAGCGCGATGACCAGGATGGCGATGACCGCCCCGAAGGTGCGTCGCTTGCGGGCGCCCTGCTCGGCCGTCGAGGTGGCTTGCGGGAGCGATGGCTCGAGCTCCGCGGCGCTTGGCTCCGGGAAGATCGGGGCCCCGACCACGGTGGGGGCGTCTCCGGGTCTGAAGGGCTCGACGTGTCCTTCGGAGAACTCCGGAGGTGAGGACGCGGACGACACCTGGCTCGTGATGAGGGCGAGCTCCGTCGGGTCGGTGTCCTCGACGTCGCTCTGGCTCGCGGTGGACAGCACCGCCGTCGGGTCGATGGGCCGGGCCGACTGGCCGAGTTCGGCTTCTGCGCGACGCAGCGCTTCGAGCATCACGCCGGCGTCCGCTGGCCGAAGCTCGGGATCGCGTTCCGTCGACCAGGCGACGAGCTCGTCGAGTTCGTGCGGAACGCTGGCGTTGACCTCGCTGGGGGCGGGAACCGTCTCGTTGGCGTGGCGGTACGCGATGTTGACCGGCTGGTCGCCTCGGTATGGCTGCTCGCCCGTCAGCATCTCGAAGAGCATGATGCCCAGCGAGTAGATGTCGCTGCGCACGTCGGCCGTGCCCTTGGTCACGAGTTCGGGACTCAGGTAGGCGATGGTGCCGAGCAGGACCTGCCCGGTCGCCGTGTTCGCGCTCGCCGCACGGGCGAGACCGAAGTCGCTGAGCTTGATGCGGCCGTCGTCGGCGAGCAGGACGTTCTCGGGCTTGAGGTCGCGATGCACGATGCCGAGCTTGTGCGCTGCCTGGAGGCCCGCGAGCACGGCGTCCATGACGTCGATCGACTGCTCCGGGGTGAGTCGGTGATGGTCGTGGAGCAGGTCTCGGAGCGTGATGCCCGGGATGTACTCCATCACCATGTAGGCGAAGACCTCGTCGTCACCCTGGTCGTAGACGTTCACGACGTTCGGGTGGGTGATCTTCGCCGCAGAGCGCGCCTCGCGGATGAACCGCTCGCGGAAGCGCTCGTCGGCGGCGAGGTGGTCGTGCATCACCTTGACCGCCACCCTGCGCTCGAGGCGCAGATCAGTGGCGACATAGACCGTAGCCATGCCGCCCTTGGCGATCAGAGAGCGCACTTGATATCGGCCGTCGATCAGACGGCCGATCATGTCGTCGGGACCAACGGGACTCACGTCGTGCAGGATAGCCCGACAAGGCACGCGCCTCCGGGATGAAACACCGCACGGCATCGAGGAATCACTCGGGCTCGCATCGATGCGCCGAGTCTGCGACCATGTGAGGCGTGAGCGACGTCTTCAGTACCCGTGAGTGGTACACGATTCCCCAGGCAGCATCCGAGCTCGGTGTCTCGACGGGGCGCGTGTCGACCCTGATCGAGGACAAGCAGCTGCTGTCGTTCCGCATCGAGCGAGAGCCGCGGATCCCGCAGGAGTTCATCAAGGACGGCGAGCCGCTGGCGGGTCTCCGGGGAACGCTCTTCCTGCTCGGCGACGCGGGGCTCAGTGCCCACGACCAGATGGTGTGGCTCCTGAGCGTCGATGAGACGCTCGGTGTCGCGCCCCTCGACGCGCTCGTGCAGGGACGGAAGACGCAGGTGCGTCACGCCGTCCAGCTGCTCGCCATCTAGTCGACCAGCGCGGCTCGCCGCCGGCCAGCCGGCTGCTGGCACCGAGCGGGTTGCCAGCTGGTCAGTGCTCCCGGTGCGCCGTGCGCTCCGCGAGCTGCTCGAGCAGTCGCCGCGACCCGGGGTCGAGCTCGAGGCCCTGCAGTCCGGCGAGCGCCTCGACGAGCGAGGAGCTGATCAGCTCCTCCACGCGCTGCAATCCGCCGGACTCCGCGATGAGCGCCTGCATCCAGGCGATCTGCGTCTCATCGAGCCCCTGGTCTCCGAGGAGCTCGTCGAGCCGCGCCGAGTCCGAAGGCGACGCGAGCTCCTGGGCTGCGGCGATCATGAGGGTTCTCTTGCCCTCTCGGAGGTCGTCTCCGCTGGGCTTGCCGGTGACCGCCTCGTCCCCGAACACGCCGAGGACGTCATCCCGGAGCTGGAAGGCGAGGCCGAGGGGCAGCCCGAACGCGCGAATCTGCTGCACGAGGGCATCGGAGGCACCTCCGAGGAGCGCTCCGAGCACAAGAGGCTCCTCGACGCTGTACCTGGCGGACTTCGAGATCGCGATCGTCGTCGCCCGGGACGCGCGTGCGTCGATGGGCACGACCGGCCACGCCACCTCCTCGACGAGGTCGAGGTACTGGCCGATCGTCACCTCGCTGCGCATCTTGCTGAACTCGGCTCGTGCGCGAACGGCGTCCGCTGGGGGTACGAGGGCGCAGGCCTCCACGAAGAGCTGGTCGCTCCAGACGAGCAGCAGGTCGCCGAGCAGGATGGCGGCGCTGAGACCGAAGTGCTCCTCGTCGCCAGCCCAGCCGGAGGCGTGGTGGTGCTTCGAGAAGGCGCGGTGTGTGGAGGGTGCACCCCTGCGCGTGTCGGAGCGATCGATGATGTCGTCGTGGACCAGGGCCGCGGCGTGGAAGAGCTCGATCGAGGCCGCAGCGAGGATCACCGCCTCACTCTGCTCGGGCGTGCCGGCGGCGCTGCTGTATCCGGCGGCGCAGAACGACGCTCGGAGGCGCTTGCCGCCCGTCGTGAAGGCCCCGGCCTGCTCCAGGAAGGCGGGCACATCGACGCCGATCGGCCCCAGAACCTGAAGATTCTCGGCAATTGTGGCGTCCAGACGACGCTGGACTTTGGAGGACAGCGTAGAACTCTCAGACACGACACCACTCTACCCAGGTGCGCGCGCCTACAATGGGCGCAATACTTCGGAGCGGGGCTCCGATCGCCCCCTGAGCACGAGGTCAACATGGCACTATCTGAGCAAGAGCAGCGGCTGCTTGATGAGATGGAGCGCAGCTTCTACCAGAACGATGCGGACGTGGTGTCCACATCGCCGAGAAGCGGCGCTGCGGTCACCACGCGAGCCGTCGTGGTCGCGTTCCTTTCCGTCGCGGTCGGCATCGGCGTCGTCGTCGCCGGCGTCGCCACCAACATCCCGGTCCTGGGTGTCGTCGGGTTCGTCCTGATGCTGGCGGGAGTCGTCTACGCGTTCGCCGCCCCGAAGGGCGCGGCTTCGCAGTCCGACCCACTGCCGACCGGTCGCCCCTCACCGAAGAGCGGCGAGTCGTCCGACGGTTCGTTCATGGACAAGCTCGGCAACCGCTGGGACAAGCGGCAGCAAGGGGAGTAGCAACGGGGGAGTCCTCCCACTGCCCTCCACTTCGCACCTTCCCCCACCCACCTCACTTCCTCACCTCGGGACCGGCCACCTGGCCGGTCCCCTTTTTTGTGCGCTTGTGAGGTGAAAACAGCTCCACTTCCCTCCACCGTTGAGAGGCCAGTAATTTACTGGCCTCTTTCTGCATTCACAGGCGAGAAAAGGCGCGTTTGCGTAGATGTGTGGTGGGTTGTGGAGTAAAGTGGAGCATGTGGGGATTCAGCGACAGGGAGGGAGGCGTGCATGTTCCTTGGCACGTACTCGCCCAAGCTCGACGAGAAAGGCCGGCTCATCCTTCCGGCCAAGTTCCGCGACGAGCTCGAAGAGGGTGTCGTGCTGACCCGAGGGCAGGACCGCTGCGTCTACGTCTTCTCCACGAGCGAGTTCGAGGAGCTCCACAACCGCATCCGCCAGGCCCCCGTCACCAGCAAGCAGGCCCGTGATTACCTGCGCCTCTTGCTCTCCGGAGCCCACGCGGAGACGCCTGACCGGCAGAACCGCGTGACCATCCCGCAGCAGCTCAGGCAGTACGCGGGGCTCGACCGCGAGCTCGCCGTGATCGGTGCGGGCAGTCGCGCCGAGATCTGGGATGCAGAGGCCTGGAACACCTACGTCGCGGCCAACGAGGCCGCCTTCTCCGAGACCGCGGAGGAGGTGATCCCGGGACTCTTCTGACCCTGACCGCCGATTCTCAGCCGTTCCGCTCTGAAGCGCCTTCCCTCGCAGCAGAGCTCAGCAGCACCGCGGAGCCCCATCTGAAGCCACTTCCCCGGCGGCAGAAGGAATCTCCACTTCGCTCCCCTCGCGCATCGCCGCGGGGAGAGAGAACGGATGGGAATCAGTGATCAGGGAGGAACCCGCATCGTCATGACAGAGAACAGCCAGAACACACAGCCGGAGAACGGCAGCGAACGCGACCCGGCATCGCTGCACACGCCAGTGCTCCTCGAGCGCTGCGTGGAGCTCCTCGCGCCTGCGCTGCAGGCCCCAGGCAGCATCTACGTCGACGCGACGCTCGGCATGGGCGGCCACAGCGAGGCGGTCCTCGACCGCTGCCCGAACGCCCGCCTGGTCGGATTCGATCGCGATTCGGAGGCGCTCGGCCTCGCCGGTCGGCGCCTCGCTCGCTTCGGCGATCGGGTCACGCTCGTGCACGCCGTCTACGACGAGTTCGAGTCGTCGCTCGTCGAGCTCGGGATCGACACCGTCGACGCCGTCCTGTTCGACCTCGGCGTCTCGTCGCTCCAGCTCGACGAAGCGAGCCGAGGCTTCTCCTACAGCCAGGACGCGCCCCTCGACATGCGCATGGACGCCACGAAGGGCGTCACAGCGGCAGAGATCGTCGCCACGTACGGTGAAGAGGAGCTCAAGCAGCTCTTCTACCGGTACGGCGACGAGAAGCTCGCTCCTCGCTACGCGAGCTGGATCGTGCGCGAGCGGGCCCAGGCCCCGATCGCGACGACCGGACAGCTCGTCGACGTGCTCCAGCGAGCCACGCCAGCCGCGAAGCGCGATGCCGGTCACCCTGCGAAGCGCGTCTTCCAGGCCCTCCGCATCGAGGTCAACGCCGAGCTTGGCGCGCTCGAGCGTGCCCTCCCGCAGGCCCTCGATCGAGTCGCCCTCGGCGGGCGCGTCGTCGTCGAGGCCTACCAGTCCCTCGAGGACCGCTTCGTGAAGCGGCTGTTCGAGGCGAAGACCACTTCGACCGCGCCGAGCGGCCTCCCGGTCGAGCTGCCAGAGCACAAGCCCGAGTTCGAACGTCTCGTCCGCGGAGCTGAGCGGGCCGGCGCCGACGAGGGCGAGATCAATCCACGAGCACTTCCCGTGCGCTTGCGCGCGGTGGCGAGAGTTAGGAGCCCACGGGCATGACTGCAGCAACAAGCCTCCTCCGCGGGTCCACCTCCACGCGTCGCCAGAAGTCGGCCCCAAGGGAGGCGACATCGTCGCCGCGGTTGCGACTCGTCGAGGCGCCTGGCGCCCGGCGGCTCCCGAGCCTCCGCTCGATGCTCATCTCCCTCGTCGTCCTCGCCGGGGTCTTCGTCACGCAGCTCGCCCTGAGCATCGCGATCTCCCAGGGCGCCTACGAGGTGAGCGGGCTCGAGCAGACGCAGACGGAGCTCGCCCGCACCGAGTCAGCGGCGCTCGAGGAGCTCAGCGCCATGTCGTCGGCGCAGAACCTCGCCGTCGAGGCCACGAAGCTCGGCATGGTGCCGACCGACTCGCAGGCGTTCCTGCAGGTCGGCAGCGGCTCGCTCGCCACCGATGCGGCCTCCACCGGCACCGCCGCTCCCATCAACACGGGTCTCGTGACGAACGAGGTCACGCAGCCAGCGGCACCGGTCGCCGACCCCAACGGAGTTTCAGCGGAGCAGGCCGCCGCGCCTGCCGTACCCTCGGTCACCGAGCTGCGTTCTCCCTCCACGAGGTAGACCCACCAAGAGCAACGCCAGAGGGGGAGGACCACCGTGTCACCGAAAGTGTCCAGGCGCAGGGCAGGCCTCGTCATCATCCTGGTGACCGCGGTGCTCGTCGCCTTCGGAGTGCGTCTCATCGACGTGCAGCTGGTCTCCGCGTCGACCATCAACGCCGACGCCGAATCGAAGCGCGGCGTCTCCAGCACCATCTTCAGCGAGCGCGGCTCGATCATCGACCGCAACGGCGAGATCCTCGCCGACTCCGCCGACCGATTCGACCTGACGGTCGCCCCAGCGAATGTCGCAGAGTTCGATCGCACGGGCGACGACGGCAAGACCGCCACGGTCTCCAGGGACCAGGCGCTCGGCGAGATCGCAGCCATCACCGGGCAGCAGCAGGCCGAGCTCATCGGCGTCATCGACGGGGCGCTTGCCATCGACCCCGACAGCAACTTCGCGTACCTCAGCCGGGGGCTCGAGCTCGCCGCGTATCAGAAGGTGCGCGCGCTCGAGATCCCATGGATCTACCCGAAGCGGGAAGCGGCGCGCGTCTACCCCAACGGGCAGGTGGCCGGGAACCTCACCGGCTTCCTCGGCGCCGACGGCGAGCCCCTTGCGGGACTCGAGCTGTCGGAGAACAAGTGCCTCGCGGGCGTCGACGGCGAGGAGACCTACGAGCGAAGCGCGGACAACGTGCGCATCCCAGGCACCGAGGTCACGCTGACCGAGGCGAAGCAGGGTGGCACGCTCAAGCTCACGGTCGACGCCGACCTGCAGTACTACGCACTCCAGGTTCTCGCGCAGCAGGTCACGGCGATGGGTGGCCAATGGGGGCACATCATCGTCCAGGAGGTCGGCACCGGCAAGATCCTCGCCGCGGCGGACTTCCCGTCCGTCGACCCAAACGACCCTGGCGCCACGGCGACGGAGGACCGCGGCTCGCGCGCCTTCACAGCACCGTACGAGCCCGGCTCGACGATGAAGGCACTCACCGCAGCGATGGTCTTCGACAAGGGCCTCTCCACGCCCGCTGAGCAGTTCACGGTGCCCGGCCGCTTCGAGCAGACCGACGTCAGCTTCGGCGACGACTGGGCGCACGGCGACGAACGCTGGACCGCTGCTGGCATCATGACGCGCTCCTCCAACATCGGCATCGCCTTGATGGGGCAGCGATTGAGCGCGGGCGAGCGCTACGACTACATGCTCGACTTCGGCCTGAACGCCGACACCGAGGCCGACTTCCTCGGAGAGGAGGCCGGAACGGTCCGCCCGTACGACGAGTGGGACCCGCAGACCAACTACGCCACGATGTTCGGCCAGGGCCTGCAGGTCACGGCCCCGCAGATGGCGAGCGCCTACCAGACCATCGCCAACGGCGGTCAGCGGCTTCCCGTCCAGCTCGTCGAGGGCTGCGAGACCGAGGACGGCTTCGTGCCGAGCGAACCCGGTGAGCCGCGCCAGGTCGTCTCCGCGCAGGCCGCAACCGACACGCTGACGCTGCTCGAGGCCACGGCGCAGAGCGGGAGCCTCGCGAACGAGGTGGCGATCCCCGGCTACCGTGTCGGCATCAAGACGGGCACCGCCGAGGTCTCTGACGGGCAGGGCCAGTACGTCGACGGCAGCTTCATGACCTCGATGGCGGGAGTCGCTCCGATCGACGACCCCAAGTACGTCGTGACGGTCTCGATCATGAACCCAACTACGATGAGGGGCAGCGCCGCCACCGCGCCAGCATGGCACGATGTCATGGCCTACGTCCTCCAATCCAACCGGGTGGCACCATCGCCGAGCCCGTGGCCGACGATCCCGACCACGTTCTGATCCGCACTACTGCACAGGAAGTCATGCCCGCAGCAAGCATTCGTCCATCCCACCCAGTGCCGCGCTCGCTCTCCGAGCTGTGCGCGCACTTCGGACTCGACGCCCCAGAAGGCGTCGACCAGGTCGAGGTGACCGGCGTCTCCATCTCATCACTGGACGTCGAAGCCGGAGACCTGTACGTGGGGCTCCCCGGTGCTCGCGTGCACGGAGCCAGCTACGCCGCGAACGCGGCCGAGGCCGGCGCCGTCGCTGTCCTCACCGACGCCGCCGGGGCCGAGCTGGCCGGCGACCTCGGAGTACCGGTCCTCGTGACCGAGGAGCCGCGTCTCGCGCTCGGCGACGTCTCCGCGTGGATCTACCGCACCGACCCGGACCAGCCGAAGCTCTTCGGCGTCACGGGAACCAACGGGAAGACGTCCGTCGTCTACATCCTCGACGGCCTCCTGCTGCAGCTGGGGGTCGTCACCGGCCTCACCACGACGGTCGAGCGCCGCATCGGCGAAGAGCGCATCGAGGCGAGCCTGACGACGCCAGAAGCCAGCGAGCTGCACGCGCTGCTCGCCCGCATGCGCGAGGTCGGCGTCCACGCGGCCAGCATCGAGGTCTCCGCGCAGGCCATCACGAGGCACCGGGTCGACGGCATCGAGTTCGACGTCGTCGGCTTCATCAACCTCTCGCACGACCACCTCGACGACTACGTCGACTTCGACGCCTACTTCGGCGAGAAGCTCAAGCTCTTCACACCGGAGCGCGCTCGACGCGGCGTCGTGTCGCTCGACTCCGAGTGGGGCGCGCGCGTCGTCGAGGACTCCCGCATCCCCGTCACGACCATCTCCTCCAAGCCCGGGACCGACGCCGACTGGAACCTGGTCGTCACCGACTCCAGCGGAGGCAGCACGAGCTTCACGCTCACGAGCCCAGATGACCGGGTCCTGCACACGAGCATCCCGATGCCCGGCTGGTTCTCTGCGGCTAACGCGGGACTCGCGATCGCGATGCTCGTCGAGTCCGGCTACGACCTCGGCGAGATCGCCGAGGTGCTCGAGCGTGACGGCGGCATCGACGCCTTCGTGCCTGGGCGCCTCGAACTGGTCTCCGGTGAGCGAGGCCCTCGCCTGTACGTCGACTACGGGCACACCCCGGACGCGTTCGAGCAGACTCTCGGCGCGCTTCGCGCGATGACGACGGGACGCCTCTTCATGGTCTTCGGTGCCGACGGCGACCGCGACCGGACGAAGCGGCCCGAGATGGCGCGAGTCGCCGCCGCAGGCAGCGACGTCGTCATCATCACCGACTACAACCCCCGCACCGAGGACCCGGACGAGATCCGACGCGTCCTCGTCGAGAGCGCCAGGTCGAGCCACCCCGAACGCGAGCTCTACGAGATCGCCGACGCGAGCCTCGGTCTGCGCAAGGCGGTTTCGCTTGCGGGCGCAGAGGACACTATCCTCGTTGCCGGTCCGGGCCACGAGAGCTACACCGAGGTCGCGGGCAAGAAGATCCAGTATTCGGCACGAGAAGAGGCCAGAGCGGCGCTCAGGGAAGCAGGGTGGTGAGCGGATGATCGAACTCCGACTTCGCGAGATCGCAGAGATCACCGGGGGAGAAGCCCGACCGGCGGCAGGCGACACCCTCGAGAGCGTCTTCTCCGGGACCGTCGACACCGACTCTCGGCTCATCCGAACCGGCGATATCTTCGTCGCCAAGCCGGGCGAGTTCACCGACGGACACCTCTTCGCGCCGAAGGCGGTCGAGAACGGAGCCGCTCTCCTGCTCGTCGAGCGCATCCTCGACCTCCCCGTCACCCAGGTCGTCGTCGATGACGCCGTCCTCGCGCTCGGGCGTCTCGCCACAGCGGTCGTGACCCGCGTCAAGGCCCGCGGCGAGCTCACGACGATCGCCGTGACCGGATCCAACGGCAAGACGACGACCAAGAACCTCCTCCGCGAGATCTTCTCGGCTCGAGGGGAGACCGTCGCCCCCGTCGCCAGCTTCAACAACGAGGTCGGAGCCCCGCTCACCTTCCTCAAGCTGACCGAGGGCACGCAGACCCTCATCGCCGAGATGGGTGCGAGCGCACCCGGCGAGATCAGCCGGCTCATCGCGATGGCCAAGCCCGACGTCGGGATCGTGCTCACGGTCGGCCTCGCCCACGCCGGCGAGTTCGGCGGCATCGAGGTGACGCTGACCTCGAAGACCGAGATGGTGCAGGGCCTCGTCGCCGGCGACACCGCCGTGCTGAACGCCGACGACGGCCGGGTCGCCTCGATGGCCGACAAGACCGAGGCCGACGTCCTCTGGTTCGGCAGGGGAGCTCGAGCGGATGTGCGTGCGAGCGACGTCTCGACGAGCCTCGCCGGCACCCAGTTCACCTTGCACCTGCCCGAAGAGGACGCCGTCCTGGTGCGCTTCGGGGTCATCGGGGAGCATCACGTCACCAACGCGCTCGCCGCGGCAGCCGCAGCCCACACGCAGGGAGTTCCGGCGACCGAGATCCGCGACGCGCTCGAGCGCGTCACCCGCGCTGAACAGTGGCGCATGGAGCTCCAGCACTCTGGCCAGGTCAACCTGATCAACGACGCGTACAACGCGAGCCCGGACTCCATGGCCGCTGCGCTGAAGACCATCGCGCAGATCGCGCCGACGGGGTCGCGCACGGTCGCGGTGCTCGGCGCCATGAGCGAGCTCGGCGACGCGTCGATCGAGGAGCACGACCGCCTCGGACTCCTCGCGGTCCGCCTCGGCATCGATCAGCTCATCGTCGTCGGCCGTGACGCGCGCGCGCTCCACCTCGGCGCCATCGCCCAGGGTTCCTGGGACGGCGAGTCCATCTTCGTCGAGTCCATGGACGAGGCCTACGAGCTCCTCGTGCGGGAGACCCGCCCTGGTGACCTCGTGCTCGTCAAGTCTTCGAACTCAGCGGGCCTCCGACACCTTGGGGACCGTTTCGCCGAGCACCTCAGGGGGCACTTCGCGTGATAGCGATCCTTATTGCCGGGGGCGTCGGGCTGGCGTTCACGCTCTTCATGACGCCGCTCTTCATCCGGCTCTTCCATCGCCTCGAGTGGGGTCAGTTCATCCGAGAGGACGGGCCCCAGGCCCACCACTCGAAGCGGGGCACCGCGACGATGGGCGGCATCGTCTTCATCGTGGGGTCGGTGCTCGCGTACTTCGCGGCGACGCTCGCGACGGGCGACCAGGTCACGGCCGCGGGACTCCTCATCCTCGGCATGATGGTCGGCCTCGGCGTCATCGGCTTCATCGACGATTTCCTCAAGGTGCGCAAGCAGCAGTCGCTCGGCCTCGGCGGATGGTCGAAGATCGCCGGCCAGGTCGTCGTCGCCGGGCTCTTCGCGGTGGTCGGCCTCCAGTTCCGCAACAACGACGGCGTGCCGGTCATCTCCACGCACATCTCGTTCATCCGCGACCTGCCCATCGACTTCATGGCGCTCGGCGCCGTCGCGGGAACGATCGCGCTCATCATCTGGATCGTCGTCATCACGACGAGCACATCGAACGCCGTCAACGTGACGGACGGCCTCGACGGCCTCGCCACGGGGGCCTCGATCATCTCGATCGGCTCGTACGGCATCATCGCCTACTGGCAGTTCAACCAGGCCTGCGGGACCGAGCGTCTCGCGGAGTCGCTCGAGTCGGCGTGCTACACGGCGTACGCGCCCCTCGACGTCGCGATCGTCGCGGCCGGCATCGCGGGAGCCCTCATCGGCTTCCTCTGGTGGAACACCTCGCCTGCGCAGATCTTCATGGGCGACACCGGCTCGCTCGGCTTGGGTGGTGCCATCGCCGCCTTCGCCATCATCACCCGGACCGAGCTGCTCCTCGTCCTCATCGGCGGGCTGTTCGTCATGACGACCGGATCCGTCATCGTGCAGCGCATCTACTTCAAGCTCACCAAGGGGAAGCGCATCTTCCTCATGAGCCCGATCCACCACCACTTCGAGTTGAAGGGCTGGGCTGAGACGACGGTGGTCGTCAGGTTCTGGATCATCGCGGGGCTGTGCGCCGCGCTCGGCATCGGCCTCTTCTACGCGGAGTGGGGGGTCACGACGTGACCCGCGACATCGAGGCGCTGCGAAGCTGGCACGACGACTGGAACGGCGTCGCCGTCGCAGTGCTCGGACTCGGCAAGACCGGGTTCTCGGTCGCCGACACCCTCACCGAACTCGGTGCGAGGCCGCACGTCATCGCCCAGTCCCACGACGAGGAGCGCGAGCGCATCCTCGACGTCCTCGACGTCCCCGTCACGATCGCCGAGAGCGACGACGTCGCGGTCGAGGCGCTGCGGGGCCTCGGCGCCGACCTCGTGGTCGCGTCTCCCGGCTTCGCGCCGAGCCACCCGCTCATCGCGGCGGCTGAATCGCTCGGCGTTCCGCTCTGGGGGGACGTGGAGCTCGCCTGGCGGCTTCGCGACAAGTTCGGGGAGGCGGCGCCGTGGCTCGCCGTCACCGGCACGAACGGCAAGACGACGACCACCCAGCTCGCAGCGCACATGGGGCTCGCCGCTGGCATCCGCACCGCGCCGTGCGGCAACATCGGCGTGCCGGTCCTCGACGTGCTCAGGGACCCGGCAGAGTTCCAGCTGCTCGTCGTCGAGCTCTCGAGCTTCCAGCTGCACTCGCTGCACTCGATGTCGGCGCACGCGGCCGTTGTCCTCAACATCGCGGACGATCATCTCGACTGGCACGGCGGAGCCGAGGCCTATCGAGCAGCGAAGGGGCGCGTCTACGAGCGTGCCCAGATCGCCTGCGTCTACAACAAGGGCGACGAGGCCACGCTGGATCTCGTCGAGGCGGCCGACGTCATCGAGGGATGCCGTGCGATCGGCTTCGGCACGGATGTGCCCGGTCCCAGCGATTTCGGTGTCGTCGACGGCATCCTCGTCGACCGCGCGTTCCTCGATGATCGAGCGCGCACCGCGCTCGAGCTGACGACGCTGGATGAGCTGCGCCTGCGCGGGCTCTCCTCGAAGCACCTCGTCGAAGACGTGCTGGCGGCCGCCGCTCTCGTCCGCGCGGTCGGTGTTCCCGTCTCCGCCATCTCGGCTGCGCTCTCGACGTTCTCCGTCGACCGGCACCGCCACGAGGTCCTCGCCGAGCGCTCTGGCGTCCTGTGGGTCGATGATTCCAAGGCCACGAACGTGCACGCGGCCGATGCCTCCCTCGCCGCTCACCGCAGCGTCGTCTGGCTGGTCGGCGGGCTCCTGAAGGGTGTCGACATCGCACCCCTCGTCGCGAAGCATGCAGGGCGGCTGCGGGGCGCCGTCGTGCTCGGAGCCTCGCGCTCCGAGGTCGTCGACGCGTTCGCGCAACACGCGCCCCAGGTCACCTTCATCGAGATCGACGTGAGCGAAACTGACTCCATCATGAGTCGTGCCGTGGCGGAAGCCGCTCGGCTCGCGCAGGACGGGGACACCGTGCTGCTCGCACCGGCGGCCGCCTCCATGGATCAGTTCGTGAGTTACAGCGACCGTGGTCAGCGATTCGCGCTGGCCGTCGCGTCGCATCTTGAAGGGGGCCTGCATGCCGAGACAGAAGGCTCCCCGGACCGCACCCCCGAGTAGTCCTGGCGGCTCGAGCGCCCGCACCGCGCCCGCCCGCAAGAGCTCCTCGACCGCCGTCGTCGTCTCCCTCGGCAAGCGCATCCGCGGCGTCAACAGGAACTTCGTGCTCCTGCTGTCCATCACGCTGTTCCTCGTCGGCTTCGGCATCGTCATGGTGCTCTCGAGCTCCTCGGTCGAGGAATTCGCGGGAGGGAACGCGGTCTCGTCACGGTTCGTGAGCCAGGCGACGTTCGCGGCGCTCGGCATCCCGCTCATGCTCTTCGCATCCCGGATGCCCCTCAGCTTCTGGAAGAGGTCGGCGTGGGCCGCGCTCGCCGTCGCCATCATCCTCCAGGCGCTCGTCTTCACGCCCATCGGCGTGGACATCAACGGCAACCGGGCCTGGATCAACCTCGGCTTCACGACGATGCAGCCGGCGGAGGTCGTCAAGGTCGCCCTTGTGCTCTGGCTCGGTCTCATCATCGGCCGCAAGCAGGGCAAGCTCCACATCGGCAAGGAGGTCGCGGTCCCGATCGTGCCCGTCCTGCTCCTCTGCTTCGGGATCATGCTCCTGAGCAAGGACCTCGGCACCATCATCGTGGTCGGGGCGCTTGTGCTCGGTGCGCTGTACTTCGGGGGAGTTGCAACCAGATACCTCCTGCTGGCTCTCGCCGTCGCCGTGGCCGGGGCGGTGCTGATGTCGGTCTTCAGCGACAACCGCATGGCCCGCATCACCAACTTCTTCGGCGGCGACGTCGACTACGAGTCGTGGGGGTGGCAGAGCGCCCACGGCCTCTATGCGCTGGCCGCCGGTGGCCTCTTCGGCTCCGGCCTCGGGAACTCGAAGGCCAAGTGGTCGTGGCTGCCTGAGGCCGACAACGACTTCATCTTCGCGATCATCGGCGAAGAGCTCGGGCTCGTCGGCGCGATCGTGGTGATCGGGCTCTTCGTCCTGCTCGCCGTCGTGCTCGTGCGCATCTACCACGAGGCGAGCGACTGGACCGCGAAGACGATCGTCGGCGGAGTGCTGACCTGGATCGTCTTCCAGGCCTTCGTGAATATCGCCGTGGTCATCGGCTTCCTCCCCGTGCTCGGCGTGCCGCTCCCGCTCGTCTCCTCCGGTGGTTCCGCGCTCATCACGACACTCTTCGCGATTGGCATAGTCTTGTCGATCGCCCGCAACCCGAAGAGATCGGAGTCACGCACGTGACCAACTACCTGCTCGCCGGAGGCGGCACGGCCGGCCACGTCAACCCACTCCTCGCAGTCGCAGATGCGCTGCGCGCCCGTGACCCGGAATCCAAGATCTTCGTCCTCGGCACGAAGGAAGGGCTCGAAGCGCGCCTCGTGCCAGCCCGCGGATACGAGCTCCTGACCATCCCGAAGCTGCCGTTCCCGCGACGCCCGAACGCGCAGGTGCTCACGTTCCTGCCGCGGCTTCGCGAAACCGTCTCCTCCGTCCGGCGCATGCTCGTCGAGCACGACATCGATGCGGTCGCAGGGTTCGGCGGCTACGCGGCCGCTCCCGCCTACCTGGCCGCCCGGGGGCGAGTGCCGATCGTCGTGCACGAGGCGAACGCGCTCCCCGGCATGGCGAACAAGCTCGGCGCGCGCTGGGCGAAGCGGGTCGGCGTGGCTTTCGACGGCACCCCGCTCCGTGGGGCCGTGACCGTCGGCATGCCCCTGCGCGCCGAGATCGAGCGCCTCGATCGTGCGGCGAAGCGGAGCGAGGCCGTCGAATTCTTCGGACTCGACCCGGCACGCCGCACCCTCCTCGTCACCGGAGGCTCGCTCGGTGCGAGGCGCGTCAACGAGACGGTGAGGGCCGTGGTCCCCGAGCTGATCGCGGAGGGGTGGCAGGTCCTTCACCTCGTCGGCGGGCTATCCAAGTTCGAGCACGACGAGCTCGACGGCTACCACGTCCTCGAGTACTGCGACCGAATGGATCTGGCCTTCGCGGCCGCCGACCTGGTCGTGGCTCGCGCTGGCGCGTCGACGGTCAGCGAACTCGGCGTCGTCGGACTCCCAGCCGTCTACGTGCCGTACCCCGCGGCCACGGGTGATCACCAGACGATCAACATCCGCTCGGTGCTCGCTGCCGGCGGCGCCCTCCGCGTGACCGACGGCGACTTCTCCCCGGAGTGGGCGTCGAAAGAGCTCCTCGCGCTCGCTCGCGACGACGAGCGCCGCGCTCGCATGGAGGCCGCGACCCTCGCGTCCGCGCAGCGGGACGGCGCTGCTCGCGTCGTCACGCTCCTCGACGAGGCGCTGCGGAGCCCTCAGGGGCGCTAGATTTCCCACCTCGGTCAGGCGGAGTACCCTCGACCATCGACGTGGCATACGCCGCGCAGCTCGAAGACCGAGCGAACCCAGGAGCAGAGATGATCAATCCAGACGCCACCGCGCAGATCCCCGATGAGATCGGCGCGGTGCACTTCATCGGCATCGGCGGCTCGGGCATGAGCGGCATTGCACGCATGATGCTCGACCGTGGCCTCACCGTCTCCGGCAGCGATCGCACCGAGAACTACGCGACCAGGGAGCTTCGCGAACGCGGAGCCCGGGTGGAGATCGGGCACGCCGCCGAGCACCTCGGCGACGCCGACACCATCGTCGTGACGAGCGCCCTCTGGCCAGACAACCCGGAGCTCGTCCTGGCGAAGCAGCGCGGACTCAACGTCCTGCACCGCTCGCAGGCACTCGTCTGGCTGACGCGCGGAAGCCGTCTCGTCTCGGTCGCAGGCGCACACGGGAAGACCACGTCGACCGGCATGGTCGTCACGGCGTTGGACGCGCTCGATGCCTCCCCGAGCTTCGTGAACGGCGGCATCATCTCGGCGCTCGGCACGAGCTCCGCGGTGGGCTCCGGTGAGGCGTTCGTCGTCGAGGCGGACGAGTCCGACGGGTCCTTCCTGTTCTACGACACGGCGATCGCGCTCATCACGAACGTCGACAACGACCACCTCGACCATTACGGCACCGTCGAGGCCTTCGAGGCCGCGTTCGTCCAGTTCGCAGACGCCGCCACCGAGGCCGTCGTCATCTCGAGCGACGACCCGCTCGCCGTCGAGCTGACCGGGAAGCTCTCCCACGACCGCATCCTGACCTTCGGCCAGGCTCCGTCGGCCGACGCGCGCGTCTCCGACATCGCGTCCGAGGGCGGGGAGACCCGGTTCACCGTCACCTGGCAGGGCGTCGACTACCCGGCCCTCCTGCACGTGCCCGGCGTCCACAACGCGCTGAACGCGACCGGCGCGTTCGTCGTCCTCGTGCAGCTCGGCTTCGAGCCCGCCGCCGTCCTCGACGCGCTCTCGAAGTTCGGAGGCACCAAGCGCCGTTTCGAGCTGCACGGCACGGTGAACGGTGTCAGCGTCTACGACGACTACGCCCACCACCCGGCCGAAGTCGAGGCAGCGCTCTCCGCGGCTCGCACCGTCGTCGGCTCCGGCCGCCTCATCGCCGTCCACCAGCCCCACCTCTACTCGCGCACGCTGGCGATGAGCGACGTGTTCGCCGAGGTCTACGAGCGCCTCGCCGACGAGACCGTCGTGCTCGACGTGTGCGGAGCTCGGGAGGACCCGATCGAGGGCGTCACCGGGGCCCTGGTGGAGAACGCCTTCGTCGACCAGAGCAAGGTCGCCTATCGCCCCGACTGGCAGGATGCTGCCGACACTGTGGCCCAGATCTCCCGCGACGGCGACTTCGTGATCACCTTCGGCTGCGGCGACGTCAACCTCATCGTGCCCCAGCTCCTCGACGCGCTCGGCGCGAAGGAGCAAGGCCAGTCGTGAGCGTGCTCGGCGACGAGGCGCGCCGATTCACCTGGCGCGCGCGACGGCGTCGTCGCATCCTGCTCTGGATCGCGGCGGCCCTCGCCGCCCTCGTGGCGTTCGTGGCGGTCGCCGTCTACAGCCCCATCATGTCCGTGCGGGAGATCGTGGTGTTCGGCGCCGAGCGCGTCGACAAGGCGCAGGTCGACGCATCCCTCGCCGATCTCAACGGCCAGCCGCTCGCCCTCGTCACGAACGAGGACGTTGAGACCCGGTTGCAGTCCTACGTGCTGGTGCAGAGCTACTCGATTCGAGTCGAACCTCCGAGCAGGCTCGTCGTGACGATCGTCGAGCGCTCCCCGATCGGTACCGTCCAGGTGCCGGCAGGCTACGACGTCATGGACGCAGCGGGAGTCGTGCTGTGGACGCAGCCGGAACCCGCCGCCGACATTCCCACCCTCGAGCTCGACGGGCAGGGAGTCGACTCCGAGGCGTTCGCGTCGGCAGCCGCGGTCTCGCTCGCGCTTCCCGTCGAGTTCCGCTCCGGAGTGGCTGCGGTCACGGCCAAGAGCATCGACGACGTCCGCCTCACGATGCGAAGCGGCGCGGAGGTCGTCTGGGGGAGCGCCGAGGAGTCCGACCGCAAGGCCGAGGTGCTCGCGGCTCTCGTCGCGGCGACAGCCGAGCAGTCCATCTCGAGCTACGACGTGTCGAGTCCGGAGACACCCGTCACCCGCTGATGCGAGCCCGCGGTGGCGGTCACGGGGAAACCTTCAAGTGGGGGTTGAAGCGACTCACGGTCATTCGCCGCGCAAAACGCAACACACCTGCGGACTGCACGGATCGTGCGGGCTTCGCGACCTAGCGTCGAAGCAAGCAATCAGGAAACCGCATATCTCTGAGCTTCAAGTAGAGGTTGAAGCTCTCGGGCTTCTCGCCGAGGTGTGCACTCCGTACTTCATCCACACCACACGCCAACGAGGGGCCGGACACGTGTCGAACACCAACAACTACCTCGCCGTCATCAAGGTCGTCGGCATCGGCGGCGGCGGCGTCAATGCAGTCAACCGCATGATCGAGCTCGGCCTTCGTGGCGTCGAGTTCATCGCGATCAACACCGATGCTCAGGCGCTGCTCATGAGCGACGCCGACGTCAAGCTGGACGTGGGCCGCGAGCTCACCCGTGGGCTCGGAGCGGGAGCCGACCCAGAGGTCGGACGCCGTGCCGCCGAGGACCACGCCGAGGAGATCGAGCAGGCGCTCGCCGGCGCCGACATGGTCTTCGTGACCGCGGGAGAAGGCGGAGGCACCGGAACGGGTGGCGCTCCGGTCGTCGCCCGCATAGCCAAGTCCATCGGCGCCCTCACGATCGGTGTCGTCACGAAGCCCTTCAGCTTCGAGGGTCGCCGCCGCATGCAGCAGGCCGAGCAGGGCGTTGCGACCCTGAAGGAAGAGGTCGACACCCTCATCGTCGTGCCCAACGACCGTCTCCTGGAGATCAGCGACCGCGGAATCTCGATGATCGAGGCGTTCTCCACGGCAGACCAGGTGCTGCTCGCCGGTGTGCAGGGCATCACCGACCTCATCACGACTCCTGGCCTCATCAACCTCGACTTCGCCGACGTGAAGTCGGTCATGCAGGGTGCCGGCTCCGCCCTCATGGGCATCGGCTCCTCCCGAGGCGCGGACCGTGCCATCAAGGCCGCAGAGCTCGCCGTGGCCTCACCTCTGCTCGAGGCGAGCATCGAGGGTGCCCACGGCGTCCTGCTGTCGATCCAGGGTGGCTCCAACCTCGGCATCTTCGAGATCAACGACGCCGCCAAGCTCGTGCAGGAGGCCGTCCACCAGGAGGCCAACATCATCTTCGGTGCCGTCATCGACGACACCCTCGGCGATGAGGTGCGCGTGACGGTCATCGCCGCAGGCTTCGCCGGTGGCGAGCCCAAGACGATCCAGGAGCAGCAGGTGGCCCCGGCGGTCGCCGCGGCTCCCGTGCAGCAGGCGAATACCGGAGCGATCGGGCTCGGCGCTGCTGCTGCCGCAGTCGCATCGGCCCCCGCGGCGCCCATCGAACGGGAGCCCGTCCAGGCCCCGGTCCCCGTAGCGCAGGCCCCGTCCTGGTCGACGGCTGAGGCTCCCACGATCGCTCCGCGCCGCGAGCCAGAGGCGGCGTACGACGACGCCGAGGACATCCTCGACGTCCCGGACTTCCTCAAGTAGGGCGCACATGCCAGAGCACGCAGTGGAGGCGCTCGGCCAGGGTCATTCGACGCTGGCCGAGCGCCTCTCGGCGATCCAGGCGGCCATCGGCGAGAGCTGCAGTGCCGCGGGCCGGGACGTCGCCGAGGTCACCCTCATCCCGGTCACCAAGTTCCACGGTCCAGAGCTCGTGGCCCAGCTCATCGACCTCGGACTGCGCCGCTTCGCGGAGAGCAGGCATCCGGAGGCGAGAGACAAGGCCGAGGCGCTCGCCGGCCGCGCCGAGCTCGAGTGGCACTTCGTCGGTCAGATCCAGACGAAGAAGGCCAGGCAGATCGCCCAGTACGCGGATGCCGTGCACTCGATCGACCGCGCGGGCCTCGTCGACGCCCTGTCGACGATCGAGCGCGAGCGGCCGCTGCCCGTCTTCGTGCAGGTCAACATGACGCCAGACGCCACCCGGGGTGGCGTCCAGCCCGACGAGCTCGACGCGCTCGTCGAGCACGTGCTCCGCACTCCGACCCTCGAGCTGCAGGGCCTCATGTGCGTCGCCCCGCTGGGGGAGGAGCCGCGCGCATCCTTCGGCGAGCTCAGGGAGCTGGGCCAGCGCATCCAGGCGCTCGCGCCAGCTGCCACCGCACTCTCGATGGGCATGTCGAACGATTTCAGGGAAGCCATCGAAAACGGTGCGACACACCTAAGGATCGGCGCGGCAATCACGGGAAAGCGCCCCGACCGGACGTAGCGTGGACGCACGCCGAACACACGGAGGAGCACAATGGCCAACCCGCTGCGCAATGCCATGGTCTACCTGGGCCTTGCTGACGAAGACGAGCAGAATCTGCACGACGCGACGCCCCAGGCGCAGCAGCAGCAGAGGCAGTCGCCCACGGCGGCCCCCTCGCCGCAGCTCTCCCCGGTGGTCACCGAGCGCCCCAAGCCGGCGCCAGTGACTCCGATCACCAAAGCTCCCAAGCACACTTCGACCCCGGCGATGGCGGAAATGAACGAGATCCTCACGGTCCACCCGAAGGCCTACAACAAAGACGCGCAGGTCATCGCCGAGAACTTCCGCGATGGCGTCCCGGTCATCATGAACCTCTCGGAGATGGACGAGGCTGAAGCCCGTCGCCTCATCGACTTCGCGAGCGGACTTTCTCAGGGCCTGTATGGCAAGATCGAGCGCGTGACGAGCCGGGTCTTCCTGCTCTCTCCGCAGCACATCGCCGTCCACGGCGAGTCGAGCAAGCTCGAGGCGGAGAAGGAAGCCTCGTTCTTCCAGTAGCCCCATCCAGTCAGGCTCTGCCGCCAGGCGGACCGGCCCGCATTCGCGCGAACGGTGAGACGGTGCATCCAGTGGGTGCACCGTCGCCGTGTCTGCGCGACAACATCTCAGGAAACGAATGAACATCCTCGGCGCGATCCTCGGCTTCATCATCGGCCTCTACATCATGGTGATGTGGGGGCGGCTGATCCTCGACTACGCGCGCATGTTCGCCCCGCGCTGGAAGCCGAAGGGCTTCGTCCTCGTGCTCTGCGAAGGCGTGTACTCGCTGACCGACCCGCCCCTCCGTGCGGTTCGGAAGGTCGTCCCGCCGCTCCGCATCGGCAACATCGCGCTCGACCTCGCCTGGATCATCGTGATGTTCGCCCTCGTCATCACGTCGAATCTCGTCCGTCTCCTCTGAGCGCGGCTGCCGTCCGGTCCCGGTTCTGCCCCGTGGATGGCCGGAATCGGCGTATTCCACGAGGTCAATGCCGACTTTCCCGGCAGAATGTGACGCGCGGGACCCAAGTGCCGTAATGTGACCTATGTGCTGTGCAGCACAGCAACGTTCTGCGCGCACACCTGTGCAACGCTAGTGTTGTCAAGTCAGACCCAGTGTCTTGAAGCAAGATCCAATGTCTTGAAGTCAGGCCCAGAGTCTTGAAGTAAAACTCAGTGTCTATACCAGATACAGACCAATCGCAGAGAGAGTCGAAAGGTGGCCGACATGGCACTCACTCCTGAGGACGTCATCAACAAACGCTTCCAGCAGACCAAGTTCCGCGAGGGGTACGACCAAGATGAGGTCGACGACTTCCTCGACGAGGTCGTTGCAGAGATGCGCCGCCTCGTGGGGGAGAACGAGCAGCTTCGTCAGCAGCTCGAAGAGGCACAGGCCCGCGCCGATCACGCGCCGGCCGCAGCCGCTCCCGCCCCGGTCGAGGAGCCCAGCGTCGAGGTCGAGGCAGCGCCCGAGCCCGAGCCGGAGCCCATCGCTCCGCTCGCTCAGCCCGCAGCTCCCGCACCCGTCGTCGCGCAGGGCGAAGACGAGGCCGAGACGAGCAGCTCGCTCATCGCGCTCGCCCGTCGCCTCCACGACGAGCACGTCGAAGAGGGAACCCGCAAGCGCGACGAGATCATCGCAACGGGCGAGACCCGTGCACGAGAGATCGTCGCCGAGTCCGAGACCCGCGCCCGTCAGATCGAGGGCGACAGCGAGAAGCGTGCCCGCGAGATCACGGCCGAGTCCGAGGGTCGTGCCCGCACGATCGTCACCGAGGCCGAGGCCAAGGAACGCGAGACCCTCGGTCGCCTCGAGGAGACCAAGACGAAGCTCGAGGCTCGCATCGAGGAACTCCGCATCTTCGAGCGCGAGTACCGCAACAACCTGCGCTCCTACATCGAGGGACAGCTCAACGACCTGAACCGTCAGGCCAGCGACGTCCTCGAAGGCTCCGCACCAGCGGGCCAGTAGCAACCGGAACGTGGAGGACACACCTCTGCAGACCACCGAACGGCGATCGCGACCGAGCATCCGCATTCTTGCGATGCTCGCCGCGGTCGCCGTCGGCGCGTTTGCGCTCGACCAGATCAGCAAGGCCGCCGTCGTCGGATCGATGACCGAGGGCCAGACCATCGAAGTGCTCGGGGGATTCCTCCAATGGCATTTCGTCAGGAACCCCGGCGCGGCCTTCTCCTTCGCCGCAGGCTCGACGTGGATCTTCACGGGCGTCTCGACCATCATGGTGATCGTCATCGTCGTCGTGGCCAGGAAGCTGGGTTCGAAGCTGTGGGCCGCCGTCTTCGGGCTCGTGCTCGGCGGGGCGCTCGGCAACCTCTGGGACCGGCTCTTCCGCGAGCCGGGCTTCGGTGTCGGTCACGTCATCGACTTCATCTACACGCCCTGGATGCTGCCGGCGATCTACAACGTCGCGGACATGTGCATCGTCGTGGGGATGTCGGCGTTCGTGCTGCTCACCCTGTTCGACATCGGATTCGACGGCAAGCGCCGACCAAAGGCGAAGAAGGACGCGTGATGCAATCCAGGACGATCCCGATCCCAGACGGCCTCGAGGGGGCCCGCGTCGACGCGGGAGTCTCGAAGCTGCTCGGGCTCAGCAGGACGCAGGTGGCCGACATCGCCGCAGCCGGCGGCATCACGATCGACGGCAAGCAGGTCGGCAAGTCCGACCGGATGATGGCGGGTTCCGTCATCTCCGTCGAATGGCAGCAGGCTGGGCCGGTCGAAGTCGTGCCCATCGCGGTGCCCGACCTCAAGATCGTGCACGATGAGGACGACTTCGTCGTGATCGACAAGCCCGTCGGCGTGGCAGCCCATCCATCGATCGGATGGGATGGGCCGACGGTCCTTGGTGCGCTCGCAGCGGCGGGCTTCACGATCTCGACGTCCGGGCAATCCGAGCGCCAGGGCATCGTGCATCGCCTCGACGCGGGCACCAGCGGACTCATGGTCGTCGCGAAGAGCGAGCTGGCATACGCGCAGCTCAAGAAGGCCTTCCACGACCGCGAGGTCGACAAGGTCTACCACGCGGTCGTCCAGGGCCACCCTGATCCGCTCTCCGGAACGATCGATGCCCCCATCGGGCGCCACCCAGGGTCCTCGTGGAAGTTCGCCGTGACGAGCGAGGGCAAGCCCTCCGTCACGCACTACGAGACCACGGAGGCGTTCCGTCGTGGAGCCCTCCTCGAGGTGCACCTCGAGACGGGGCGCACACATCAGATCCGCGTGCACATGGCCGCACAGCGCCATCCCTGCATCGGCGACCCGCTCTACGGATCCGACCCGATCCTCGCCGCGAAGCTCGGCCTCAAGCGCCAGTGGCTGCACGCGAAGGAGCTCGGGTTCGCGCACCCCAGAACAGGTGAGCCCGTGCGGTTCACGACCGAGTACCCCGACGACCTGGCGCACTCGCTCGAGGTGCTGCGCGAGGGCGAGCTGTAGTCCACAGGCACGCTCGCGGACCCGCTCCGGCGATCTAAGATGGGTGCGCCGATCCACCCTTCTTCCCGGAGAGACATTGCCTTCAGCAGACTCGTTCGCCCACCTCCACGTCCACAGCGAGTACTCGATGCTCGACGGGGCAGCCCGGATCGGCGAGCTCATGAAGGCCGCTGTCGAGCAGGGCATGCCCGCGGTGGCGATGACCGACCACGGCAACGTGTTCGGCGCCTACGAGTTCGCGAAGGCAGCCAAGGAGCACGGCATCAAGCCGATCATCGGCACGGAGGCCTATCTGACGCCGGGGACGCACCGCGGCGACCGGACTCGGGTGAAGTGGGGCAACGGCGGGGGAGACGACGTCTCCGGTTCCGGTGCCTACACGCACATCACGATGCTCAGCGAGACGACGCAGGGCATGCACAACCTCTTCCGGCTCTCGAGCCGCGCGTCCATGGAGGGGTACTACTTCAAGCCGCGCATGGACCGCGAGCTGCTCAACACGTACTCGAAGGGCCTCATCGCGACGACCGGATGCCCCTCCGGCGAGGTGCAGACGAGGCTGCGTCTCGGGCAGTACAACGAAGCTCGCGCCGCAGCCGCGGAGTTCCGAGACATCTTCGGCGCGGAGAACTACTTCTGCGAGATCATGGACCACGGCATCGACATCGAGCGCCGTGTCATGCCCGACCTGCTCAAGCTCGCGAAGGACCTCGGCCTTCCGCTGGTCGCGACGAACGACCTCCACTACACGCACTCGCACGATGCCGACAGCCACTCTGCGCTCCTCTGCGTCCAGTCCGGGTCGACCATGGACGACCCGAACCGCTTCCAGTTCTCCGGCACGGGGTACTACCTCAAGTCGGCCGCCGAGATGCGCGCCATCTTCCGCGACCACCCTGAGGCGTGCGACAACACGCTGCTCATCGCCGAGCGCTGCTCCGCGGAGTTCGACGAGAGCGCCAACTACATGCCGCGCTTCCCCGTGCCAGAGGGCGAGACGGAGAGCAGCTGGTTCATCAAGGAGGTCGACACCGGCCTCGGCAAGCGCTACCCGGGTGGGATCCCGAGCGACGTGCGCAAGCAGGCCGACTACGAGATCGGCGTCATCAACCAGATGGGCTTCCCCGGCTACTTCCTCGTCGTCGCCGACTTCATCAACTGGGCGAAGGACAACGGCATCCGCGTCGGCCCCGGCCGTGGATCCGGTGCTGGGTCCATGGCCGCCTACGCTATGGGCATCACCGACCTCGACCCGCTGCGCCACGGCCTCATCTTCGAGCGCTTCCTCAACCCTGACCGCGTCTCCATGCCCGACTTCGACGTCGACTTCGATGATCGCCGCAGGTCCGAGGTCATCAAGTACGTCACCGAGAAGTACGGCTCGGAGCGCGTCGCGCAGATCGTGACGTACGGCACCATCAAGGCGAAGCAGGCCCTGAAGGACGCGTCGCGCGTGCTCGGCTACCCGTTCTCCATGGGCGACCAGCTCACGAAGGCGATGCCGGCGGCCGTCATGGGCAAGGACATCCCGCTCAGCGGCATCTTCGACAAGGAGCACAAGCGCTACTCGGAGGCTTCCGAGATGCGCGCCTTCATCGAGAGCAACCCGGACGCGAAGAAGGTCTTCGACACGGCGAGTGGCCTCGAGAACCTCAAGCGCCAGTGGGGCGTGCACGCGGCTGGCGTGATCATGTCGAGCGATCCGCTGATCGACATCATCCCGATCATGAAGCGGGAGCAGGACGGCCAGATCGTCACGCAGTTCGACTACCCGGCGAGCGAGTCCCTCGGTCTGATCAAGATGGACTTCCTCGGCCTGCGCAACCTCACGATCGTGAGCGACGCGCTGGTCAACATCAAGGCGAACCGCGACATCGACCTCGTTCTGGAAGATCTCGAACTCGACGACGTCGGCGCCTACGAGCTGCTGACCCGCGGAGACACGCTCGGCGTGTTCCAGCTCGACGGTGGCCCGATGCGATCGCTCCTGCGTCTGCTCAAGCCCGACAACTTCGAGGACATCTCGGCCGTCATCGCGCTGTACCGCCCGGGCCCCATGGGCGCGAACTCGCACATCAACTACGCGCTGCGCAAGAACGGCGAGCAGGAGATCACGCCGATCCACCCGCAGCTCGAGGAGCCCCTCAAGGAGATCCTCTCCACCAGCTACGGCCTGATCATCTATCAGGAGCAGGTCATGGCCATCGCGCAGAAGGTCGCGGGGTTCTCCCTCGGCCAGGCAGACATCCTGCGTCGAGCGATGGGCAAGAAGAAGAAGTCGGAGCTGGACAAGCAGTTCGCTGGCTTCCAGGGCGGCATGCACGCGAACGGCTTCTCCGACGAAGCGGTCAAGATGCTCTGGGACATCCTGCTGCCCTTCTCCGACTACGCCTTCAACAAGGCGCACTCCGCGGCCTACGGGGTGGTCTCCTATTGGACCGCCTACCTCAAGGCGCACTACCCGGCTGAGTACATGGCCGCCCTCCTCACCAGCGTCGGCGACTCCCGCGACAAGCTCGCCATGTACCTCAACGAATGCCGCCGCATGGGCATCACCGTGCTCGCACCGGACGTCAACGAGTCCTTCGTCAACTTCTCGGCGGTCGGCGAGGACATCCGCTTCGGCCTCGGCGCCGTCCGCAACGTGGGCGCGAACGTGGTCGAGGAGATCCAGAAGGCCAGGGAGTCGAAGACGGCGTTCACGTCCTTCCACGACTTCCTGAAGAAGGTGCCGACGACGGTGGCGAACAAGCGCACCGTCGAGTCGCTCATCAAGGCGGGCGCGTTCGACTCGCTCGGCAACACCCGCCGCGCGCTCGTCGAGGTCCACGAGAACGCCATCGACGTCGCGGTCTCGCGGAAGCGGAACGAGGCGCACGGCCAGGTCGACCTGTTCGCGGGACTCGACGAGTTCGAGGCGGAGGAGGACGACGTTCCCGTCCGCCCCGAGTTCAACCGCAGAGACAAGCTCGCCTTCGAGCGCGACATGCTCGGGCTCTACGTGTCCGACCATCCGCTCGCGGGTCTCGAGCGCGACCTCGCGAAGCTCGCGACGACGAGCATCCTCGACCTCACGCAGGCCGAGAACCTCGAAGACGGCTCCCAGGTGACGATCGCTGGCCTCATCACGAGCGTGCAGCACCGGGTCGCCCGCAACTCGGGCAACCCATACGGCATGATCGAGGTCGAGGACTTCGGCGGCACCATGACCGTGATGTTCATGGGCAAGACCTACCAGGAGTTCCAGACGCAGCTCCAGGGAGACGTGATCGTGGCCGTCAAGGGCCGTGTCTCGAAGAGAGACGACGGCATGAACCTCCACGCGCAGGGGCTGACCCTGCCGAAGATCTCCGCGGCCGAGGATGCCGGCACGCTGACGCTCACGATCCCGGACACGCGCGCCACCGAGCCCGTCGTGGATGCACTCGGAAAGGTGCTGCGGCGGCACTCGGGCGAGAGCGAGGTGCGGCTCAGGCTTCGGACTCCCGGTGTCATCCGCCGCTTCGAGCTGCCGCACCGCGTGCGCATCACGCAGGACCTCTACGGGGAGCTCAAGGCGCTCCTCGGGCCGAGCTGCCTGGAGTAGAGCCCACCTCGGCCGTTGCTCTCGCGACGGCACTCCCTCCTGCCTGACTACGATGGAGAAACCATGATGCAACTCATCGATCTGCGTGGTTCTGCGCTCAGCGCCTCCGAGCTTCGGAACATCCTCCCTCGTGCCGAGCTCGACGTGACGCGCGCCCTCGGCACGGCAGCGGAGCTCATCTCCGTGGTCCGTGACGAAGGCGGGGCCGCCCTCCGGGAGCAGGCCCTTCGACTCGACGGCGTCGAGCCACCCCATCTGCGGGTACCTCAGGAGGCCATCGACGAAGCGACGGCTGGCCTCGACCCTCGGGTTCGCGCTGGCCTGGAAGCCATGATCGAGCGGGTTCGAGCCGGATCCGCGGCCCAGGTCCCCGCGCCGCGTGTGACGACGCTCGGCGACGGCGCCATCGTCGAGCTCCGCTGGCACCCCGTCGCCCGAGTGGGCCTGTACGTGCCAGGCGGCAAGGCCGTGTATCCGTCGAGCGTCGTCATGAACGTCTGCGCGGCCGCGGCCGCCGGGGTGAGATCCATCGCCATCGCGTCGCCGCCTCAGCGCGAATTCGGCGGGAGCGTCCACCCGACGATCCTCGGTGCGGCTGGCCTGCTCGGCATCACGGAGGTCTACGCCATGGGCGGGGCCGGCGCGATCGGTGCGCTGGCACACGGCGTCCCGGACATCGGCCTCGAGCCCGTCGAGGTCATCACGGGCCCTGGCAACGTCTACGTGGCGGCTGCGAAGCGCATCGTGCAGTCGTTCGTGGGCATCGACTCCGAGGCCGGACCCACCGAGATCCTCGTGCTCGCGGACGACTCGGCGGATCCCGACCACGTCGCCGCCGACCTCGTCAGCCAGGCCGAGCACGACGAACTCGCCTCGGCCCTCCTCGTCACGCCGGACCCCGAGTGGGCCGAACGAGTGCTCGAGCGTGTCGCCGCCAGAGCCGCGTCCACGAAGCACGCCGAACGGGTCCGCACCTCGCTCGGCGGACGCCAGTCCGCGCTCATCCTCGTCGACGACCTCGCCGCGGGGGCCGTGGTCTCGAACGCGTACGCACCCGAGCACCTCGAAGTGCAGACCCGTGAGCCGGAGGCCGTGCTTGCGACGCTCCACAACGCCGGTGCGATCTTCATGGGGGCGAACTCGCCCGTGAGCCTCGGCGACTACCTCGCTGGGTCGAACCACGTGCTCCCGACGGGAGGGCAGGCCGCCCACACGCCCGGCCTCGGGGCACACACGTTCCTGCGGCCGCAGCAGGTCATCCGCTATGACCGAGAGGCTCTGCGGACGGTGAGCGGCCACGTCGTGGCGCTCGCCGAAGCTGAGGACCTGCCCGCGCACGGCGAAGCAGTGACGGCGAGGTTCAGCTGATGCATTGCCCATTCTGCCGGCACCCCGACTCGAGGGTCATCGACTCGCGGACCAGCGACGACGGCTTCGCGATCCGTCGCAGGCGGCAGTGCCCCGAATGCGGTCGCCGTTTCTCGACGACCGAGACGGCGAGCCTCGCGGTGATCAAGCGCAATGGCGTCGTCGAGTCCTTCTCGAGAGACAAGGTTGTCGCCGGCGTGCGCAAGGCATGCCAGGGGAGGCCCGTCACCGACACCGATCTCGCTCTGCTGGCCCAGCGGGTCGAGGAGAGCATCAGGTCGACGGGGGCATCCCAGATCGAGGCCAACGACATCGGGCTCGCGATCCTGCCACCGCTGCGCGAGCTCGACGATGTCGCGTACCTGAGGTTCGCGAGCGTCTACCAGGGCTTCGCTAGCCTCGATGACTTCCGAGCCGCCATCGAGCAGATGCACGAGGACGGCATCAGGGCGCAGTACGCCACGGAGTCTGCCGACGGCGAGTCCACCATCGAGGAAGAGGTCAGATGAACGCCGCGTACCGCCTGCTCTTCACCCACGTGCTGTCGAAGATGGACACGGAGCGTGCCCACGCCCTCGCGTCGGGCGTCATCAGGACTCTCGGGCGTCGCATCCCGGCCAGGGTGACGTCGACGTTCACGGCCCCCGGCGAGTCGCTGGCGGTCGAGACGATGGGACTTCGCTTCGCATCGCCGTTCGGTCTCGCAGCAGGATTCGACAAGGACGCGGAAGACATCGACGGGCTTGCGGCCCTCGGTTTCGGGCACGTCGAGGTCGGCACGGTCACGCCGCGCCCACAGCCGGGGAATCCCGGCCCGCGCCTCTTCAGGCTCGTCGCAGATGGCGCGCTCATCAACCGCATGGGCTTCAACAACCGGGGCGCCGAGCTCGCGGCGGCGAACATCGCGGCTCGCCGAAACCGCACCGTCATCGTCGGCGTCAACATCGGCAAGAACAAGACCACCGAAGCAGAGGATGCGCACCTCGACTACGCCGCAGCCGCATCGGCGGTGAAGGACGTCGCCGACTACCTGGTCGTCAACGTCTCATCGCCGAACACGCCAGGCCTGCGCAGCCTGCAGTCGCTCGAGTCCCTCACGCCCATCCTGCGGGCAGCCCGTGAGGCTGCGCCAGACGTGCCGCTGCTGGTCAAGATCGCACCGGACCTCACGGACGGCGAGATCCGCGAAGTGACGCAGCTGGCCATCGACGAGGGGCTCGCTGGCGTCATCGCCGCGAACACGACGATCTCGAGGTCGGGGCTGCGCACATCCTCGCGGGTCGTCGAGGCGTTCGGCGCAGGAGGCCTCTCTGGACGCCCGCTCACGGAACGCTCCTTCGAGGTGCTGCGCACCGTCAAGGAGACGGCGGGGGACCGCCTCTGCATCATCTCCGTCGGAGGTGTCGCCGACGCCGCCGAAGTGCAGCGGCGTCTCGACGCCGGCGCGACGCTCGTGCAGGGGTACACGGAGTTCCTCTATGCCGGCCCCGGCTGGGCAGCCAGCATCAACAGGGGGCTCGCGCGCCTGAGGCGCTGAGCCCGGGCCTCGCTGCTCGCAGATCGTGCCGTCTTCGCGATTCTCAGGCAGCTGACACCTGCTGGGCCCCGAGCAGGTCTAGATTGTGAAACAGCGAAGGCCCGAGCGGAATACCGTTCGGGCCTTCGAGTTTTTTGCGGTGTCGAGTTCCTGTGGTTTCTGAGTCCTGCAGACGAGCAGGCCCGTCCCGGCGAGGGCTACTTGCCCGTGAACTCGATCTTCGCGCCGCGCTTGACCTGCGACTTCGGCATGCGCATGACGCGAAGCTGCAGGCTCCGGGCGATCGTGCCGATCATGATGCCCTTCTCGACCTTGTCCTTGCCGACGACCGCGGCGATGCGTCGCTTGATGATGTTCGCGATCATGACGGCCTCGAGCACGCAGACGGCGAGGAAGGCCCAGATGAAGCTCATGGCCCAGATGCCGACGGACTGGCTCGGGATGAAGGTGGCGAAGATGACGAGGAACATCATCGGGAGCAGGAGCTCGCCGATCGAGTACCGCGCATCGATGTAGTTGCGCATGAAGCGCTTCTGCGGGCCGCGCTCGGTGGGACGGAGGTAGCGGTCGTCGCCCTTGGCGAGCCCCTCACGTGCCTTGGCCTGCTCGATGCGCACCTTCGCCTGCATCTCGCGCTTGGCCTGTTTGCGGTCTTCGGGGACGAGGGGACGCAGGTTCTGCGCCTCGCGCTCGCGCCTCGTGGGGGTCGGCTGCTGCTTCTTGGCCGGACTCTTCGCGGGAAGCGACACTGTCTCGGCGCTCTTGGACTCGTGCTTCGACATGATGCCTCTCAAGAACTCTGGGTGATTTAGCCTAACCGCTATGACACTCTCCGATGCCCCACTCGATGCACATGACCAGGAACAGGCCCTCCTCCGAGCTGTGGAGGACCGCTTTCCGACCACGATCGCGCGGCTCGCCGGGCTCGTCCGCATTCCATCGGTGTCCTGGGATGCGTTCGATCGAGTCCACGTGCGACGCAGTGCCGAGCGCACCGCCGAGCTGCTCCGCGAGACGGGGGTGTTCGAATCCGTGGACATCGACGGCGTCGAGACCGCCGACGGTTATGCAGGGCAGCCCGCGGTGATCGCAACGCGGGCGGCGGAGCCCGGCCAGCCGACGGTTCTCCTCTACGCGCACCACGACGTGCAGCCGCAGGGCAGCGCCGACGACTGGCGGACCCCGCCGTTCGAGCCCACGCTGCGGGACGGCCGCCTCTACGGCCGTGGCGCAAGCGACGACAAGGCAGGGGTCATGGCCCACATCGCGGCTGTCGAGGCGCTCAGCGCGGCGACAGCCGGCCGACCCAAGATCGGCATCTCGGTGTTCATCGAGGGCGAGGAGGAGAACGGCTCGCGGAGCTTCGCCGACTTCCTCGAGAAGCACAAGGCGGCTCTCGGCGCTGACGCCATCATCGTCGCGGACAGCGACAACCCGTCCACGAGCATCCCCGGCCTGACCGTCTCGCTGCGCGGCAACGTGACGATGAAGGTGACCGTGAGAACGCTCGGCCACGCCTCGCACTCCGGCATGCTGGGGGGAGCGGTGCCGGATGCGATGCTCGCGACCGTCCGGCTCCTCGACTCCCTCTGGGACGAGCGCGGAGCCGTCGCGGTCACCGGGCTCGGCTCGCGTGCCGACGGACCCTCCGGGGGCGATGAGGCCGACGTGCGCCGTGACGCGGAACTGCTCGAGGGCGTCACCACGATCGGCACCGGCACGGTCCACGACCGGCTCTGGAACCAGGCAGCGATCACGATCACGGGCATCGACGCGCCGAGCGTCGACGAGGCCTCGAACACGCTCCTCCCAGCGGTCTCGGTGCGCCTGTCCGCCCGCATCGCGCCTGGGGACGACGCCGCGCGCGCGTTCGAGGCCATCGAGAGCCACCTTCGCGAGCATGCGCCGTTCGGGGCGCACATCGAGATCACCCAGCCGGACCTGGGGCAGCCGTTCCTCGTCGACACGGCCGGACCAGCCGTCGGTCTCATGAAGACCGCGATGGAGGACGGATGGGGCGCCCAGCCGGCGGAGACGGGGATCGGGGGATCGATCCCCTTCATCGCCGCGCTCGCCGAGGTGTACCCGGAGGCGGAGATCCTGGTGACCGGAGTCGAGGATCCGGCGACGATGGCGCACAGCCCGAACGAGTCGCAGGACCTCGGGGTGCTCCGCCGGGCGATCTCGGCTGAGGCGCTGTTCCTGCACCGCTTCGCGCGCCCTGACGCGGACATCCGGTGATGCGATTCGTGCGTGGGAGGAATATCCTTGGCTCACACGCCGTTATCGACGTGAAGAGCGCGGGAGCACGTCGTCCCGCCGAGCAGCACGAGGAGAATCAATGAGCGCAGTTCTTGAAGGCATCACCGTGAGCGAGGCCACGCACTCCGTGACCCTCACGCAGGCGGCCCTCGACAAGATCAAGAACCTCATCGGCCAGGAGAGCGAGGGCGGACTCCGCCTCCGCATCGCCGTGCAGCCTGGTGGCTGCTCCGGGCTGATCTACCAGCTGTTCTTCGACGAGCGCATCCTCGACGGCGACGCGACCGTCGACTTCGACGGAGTGGAAGTCATCGTCGATCCGATGAGCGTCCCCTACCTTGACAGCGCGAAGATCGACTTCGAAGACACGATCCAGAAGCAGGGCTTCACGATCGATAACCCGAGCGCGCAGGGATCCTGTGCCTGTGGCGATTCGTTCCACTGACCCGACACGCGGGGCAGCGCCCCGCGACACACCCGAAACGGCGTGGTCTTTGACCGCGCCGTTTCGTCGTCTCCGCGCGCCCCGAGTCGTTCGCCCGCGAGATTCCCACTAGACTGACAGCAACCTGTATGCGTCACCTCGAAAGGTTTGCCGTGCGAGACACCCGCCGCGTGAAGTGGTTCGCCGCTCCGATTGCAGCAGCCCTGATTCTGATTCTGGCTGGCTGCACGTCGCAAGAACTACGGGGCTACATGCCCGGTGACCCCGGCGTCACCAACCATTCCGACGCCTTTACGAACTTCTGGGTCAACTCCTGGATCATTCTGCTTGTCGTGGGCGGCATCACGTGGGGGCTCATCATCTGGGCATCCGTGATGTACCGCCGCCGCAAGGGCGAAAAGGGCCTGCCAGCTCAGCTGCGCTACCACATGCCCATCGAGATCCTCTTCACCGTGGTCCCGATCATCCTCGTCGCCGGCTTCTTCGCCTTCACGGTGCGAGAAGAGGCTCCTGTCGTCTCGAACTTCGCCGAAGAAGAGCAGGACGTGAAGATCGAGGTCTACGGCAAGCAGTGGGCATGGGACTTCAACTACCTGCCGACCAGCAACACCGCGTATGACTCGGGCGTCTACTACGAGGGCATCCAGGCGCAGGAAGACCGCGAGCCGTCTGTCGACGGAGAGCGCGGAGCTGCGACCGGAACCATCGACGAGGCAGCGCTGCCCAAGCTCGTCCTCCCGGTCGGCGCGAACGTCACGCTCGACATCAAGTCGCGCGACGTCATCCATTCCTTCTGGGTCGTCGACTTCCACTACAAGATCGACAACATCCCCGGCCACACCAACACCATGTCGTTCGTGCCAGAACGTGAAGGCACCTACATGGGCAAGTGCGCCGAGCTGTGCGGCGAGTACCACTCGATGATGCTCTTCCAGGTCGAGGTCGTCTCGCAGGCCGAGTACAACGCCTACATCGCCGAGCTGCGCGCGGCGGGCAACGTCGGCGCCCACGGCGACGACTACAACCGCAACCAGAACCTTCCGGGCACTGATGTTCCCGAGTTCAACCACGAGTCGGAATAGGGGCGACGAAAATGACGTCAACGCTGAACCGTCCAGGCATCACCCCGGTCTCTGAGGCGACCACGGCTCCGAGCCGCTCTGTCGAGCGCAAGGGCAACGTCCTCGTCACCTGGATCACCTCGACGGACCACAAGACCATCGGGTACATGTACCTGATCTCGAGCTTTGTCTGGTTCTGCATCGGCGGAGTCATGGCACTGGTCATCCGCACCCAGCTCTTCGAGCCGGGCATGGAGATCATCGACACCAAAGAGCAGTACAACCAGCTGTTCACGATGCACGGCACGATCATGCTGCTCATGTTCGGAACGCCGCTCTTCTCCGGCTTCGCGAACGTGCTCGTGCCCCTGCAGATCGGCACGGCCGACGTCGCGTTCCCGCGACTGAACGCGTTCGCCTTCTGGCTCTTCACCTTCGGCGCGCTCATCGCGGTCGGTGGCTTCCTCACGCCGGGAGGTGCGGCATCCTTCGGCTGGACGGCCTACGTCCCCTTGTCGACGATGACCTACTCTCCGGGAGTCGGAGGCAACCTCTGGGTTGCCGGGCTCGCGGCGACAGGATTCGCGACGATCTTCGGCGCCGTGAACTTCATCACGACGATCATCACGATGCGCGCACCTGGCATGACGATGTGGCGCATGCCGATCTTCACCTGGAACGCGATGATCACGTCGATCCTCGTGCTGTTCGCGTTCCCCGTTCTCGCGGCTGCCTGGTTCGGCCTGCTCATGGACCGCGTGTTCCTGACGCACATCTACGACGTCGAGGCCGGGGGAGCGATCCTCTACCAGCACCTGTTCTGGTTCTTCGGCCACCCGGAGGTCTACGTCCTCGCACTGCCGTTCTTCGGGATCGTGTCCGAGATCTTCCCGGCCTTCAGCCGAAAACCGATCTTCGGCTACAAGACCCTCGTGTACGCGACGATCGCCATCGCGGCGCTCTCCGCCTCCGTGTGGGCTCACCACATGTACGTGACGGGCACCGTGCTCCTCCCGTTCTTCGCGCTCATGACGATGCTCATCGCGGTGCCGACCGGTGTGAAGATCTTCAACTGGCTGGGAACGCTCTGGCGTGGCTCGGTCACGTTCGAGACGCCCATGCTGTTCTCGCTCGGCTTCCTCGTCACCTTCGTCTTCGGTGGCTTGACGGGTGTCATCCTGGCCTCGCCGATGCTCGACTTCCACGTGTCTGACACGTACTTCGTCGTGGCTCACTTCCACTACGTCATCTTCGGAACGATCGTCTTCGCCATGTTCGCCGGCTTCTTCTTCTGGTGGCCGAAGTGGACGGGGAAGATGCTCAACGAGCGCCTCGGCAAGATCCAGTTCTGGTTGCTGTTCATCGGCTTCCACATGACGTTCCTCATCCAGCACTGGCTCGGCGTCATGGGCATGCCGCGTCGTTACGCGACGTACCAGCCCGAAGACAACTTCACGTGGATGAACCAGCTCTCGACGTTCGGCGCCTTCGTGCTCGCGATCTCGCTGCTGCCGTTCTTCCTGAACGTCTTCATCACGGCCCGCAACGCACCGAAGGTGACCGTCGACGACCCGTGGGGCTACGGCTCCTCGCTCGAGTGGGCGACCAGCTGCCCGCCGCCGCGTCACAACTTCACGTCCATCCCGCGCATCCGCTCGGAGCGTCCGGCGTTCGACCTCAACCACCCCGAGGTCGCACCGCACGGCTACCGCGACCTGACGCCAGTCAACGACAAGATCGGAGAACGAGAGTGAAGACCTCAGCACGCCTCCTCTGGGTCCTCGCCGTCTTCTACGCGGTCGTGACCGTCGTCTACACCCTCTGGACTCATGCGGCCCTCGGCCACTACGAGTGGGTTGGCATCGTCGCACTGGCGCTGTCCGGCATCTTCGTGGCCTTCGTCGCGTTCTATCTCGGCAGCTCGGCGAAGCCGTTCCGAGTGCACGTCCTTCCCGAGGACAGGCTCGACGGCGAGATCGCTGACGCTGATCCTGAGCTCGGCTTCTTCCCGCCGCAGAGCTGGTGGCCGTTCGTGCTGGCCCTTGCCGTCGGGCTGATCTTCCTCGGCCTGTCGATCGGCGGATGGTGGTTCGCGTACTTCGCGGCGCCGCTGTTCATCATCGCCATCGTCGGCTGGGTGTTCGAGTACTACCGCGGACGCTACGCCCACTAGGCGTCGTCTGCAGGCTTCCGGCCCGTCCCTCGCAAGAGGGGCGGGCCTTTTGCGGTCTCCGCCGACGAGGTCGGCGCCACTCTGGTAGCCCCCACGTGCCCCTGTGGCGCTCCTGAGTCGAGGGTGCGTGTTCGTGCACCCGGAGAGGACATGAGGGTCCCAGAGCGCGCTGAGGGAGCACGCGCGCCTCGGGCCGTGAGGACTCTGCCTCTGCCTCTACCGGATGCCCGCACGTTCGGAGCCCGCTCGGACGCGGGCGGAGCAAGAGCGCTGCTTTCTTGAGTCCGACCCCTCCTCGCCTGCATTCGGTGCGCGCGAAGCGTGGGCAGTGCAGTGGAAACGGCGAGCTCCCTCCCGTCTCACGTCCATGGGGCCGCGACAGTGGCTGTGGAGCCCGTGCGGGAGTCTCTGTGCCGTTGGCGCCGTGACCGGACTCCACGTCGACTGGTGGTGGACCTCGCGGGGATCGGCAACGCTGCCGCCCCCTGCTCGTGCCGGTGGCTCCTGGGGTCTCTGTGCCCTCGCGCGACTCCGCGTGCCGGCCAATCACGTGTGGGCTGCCGAGGGCGAGAAGCCGCTGCGCTCGGCGAGATCCCGTCTCGGCCGAGCGTCCTCGGCAGGCGGGCTGGCGGGCTGGCGGGCTGGGGGTCTGGGGGACTGGCTGCGCGGTCTCCGCTCCTGACTCCACGGGGAGCCGGTCGCCGCTGCCCCCGCCCCCTCGCAGGAGGGACCGCCGACGACAAGAGGGGCTGTCAGTCCGCTGATGCGGAATGACAGCCCCTCTTGTGTGCCCGAAGGCTCAGGGAGTTGCTACGGCCTAGTGGTGGCCGTGGTGTGCCTGTTCGATCTCCGTCTTCGTGACGGGCTCGACGCGGTCCTCGAAGAACCAGCGCGACAGAGCGGCGCGCAGGCGCATGGGAGCCGTGATCTTTCCGTCCTCGTTCGGACGGAGCATGATCGGCGCCTGCTCGTTGTAGGAGACGAGCTCCCATCGGTCGTACTTGTCGAGCGGAACCTCGACCTCGACGAACTCGCCGTGGGGGAGTCGAAGAACACGTCCCGACTCGACACCGTGCAGCGCAAGCGAACGATCGCGCTTCTGGAGCCCGAGGCAGATCCGCTTCGTTGCGATGTACGCGATGACCGGTCCGAGGATCAGCATCACCTGCAGGAAGTGGATGACGTGCTCCATGGCGAGGTGGAAGTGCGTTGCCATGAGGTCGGAGCTTGCTGCAGCCCACATGACGGCGTAGAACGTGACGCCGGCTGCGCCGATCGCGGTGCGGGTGGGGGCGTTGCGTGGGCGGTCGAGCAGGTGGTGCTCGCGCTTGTCACCCGTGATCCACGCCTCGATGAAGGGGTAGACGACAACCAGCACGATGAAGATTCCGATGAGGATCAGCGGGGTCAGGATCGCGAACGACCACGTGTGGTTGAACCAGTACACCTCCCAGCCGGGCGGGATGAGTCGCAGCATGCCGTCGGCGAAGCCGATGTACCAGTCGGGCTGGGTTCCTGCGGAGACGGGGGAGGGGTCGTACGGGCCGTAGTTCCAGACCGGGTTGATCGAGAAGAACGACGCGATGAGGAAGATGAGGCCGAAGATCAGGAAGAAGAATCCGCCTGCCTTGCCGGCGAACACCGGGAGGACCGGGTTTCCCACGACGTTGCCGTTCGTGCGGCCGGGTCCGGGCCACTGCGTGTGCTTGTTGATCACCATGAGCGCCAGGTGCAACGCGATGAACAGGATGACCATCGCGGGCAGGATCATGATGTGCAGCGAGTAGAGGCGCCCGACGATCTCGGTACCGGGGAACTCGCCGCCGAAGAACAGGAAGGAGACCCAGGTTCCGACGAGCGGGATGCCCTTCATGATTCCGTCGATGATGCGCAGGCCGTTGCCGGAGAGCAGGTCATCGGGGAGCGAGTAGCCGGTGAAGCCCTCTGCCATCGCGAGGATGAAGAGCACGAAGCCGACGACCCAGTTGAGCTCGCGGGGCTTGCGGAACGCTCCGGTGAAGAAGACGCGCAGCATGTGGAGCCCGATGGACGCCACGAACAGCAGTGCTGCCCAGTGGTGCACCTGGCGCATGAGCAGTCCGCCGCGGATGTCGAAGGAGATGTCGAGCGTCGACGCCATAGCGGCCGACATGCCCATGCCCTTGAGCGGGAGGTAGGAGCCTTCGTACTCGACGTGGGCCATCGACGGGTCGAAGAAGAACGTCAGGAAGGTTCCGGAGAGCAGGATGACGACGAAGCTGTAGAGCGCGATCTCACCGAGCATGAAGGACCAGTGGTCCGGGAAGATCTTGCGTCCGAACTCCTTGACCGCACCGGAGATGGTGGTGCGCTCGTCGAGGTAGTTGGCGGCGCCGGCGATGAACCCGCCCTCGCGTACCGGAGCTTTATACGTTGTAGTCATGGCGTCGCTCCCAGAAGCTCGGTCCGACAGGTTCGGTGAAGTCGCTCTGCGCGATGAGGTAGCCCTCGTCGTCGACAGCGATCGGCAGCTGCGGGAGCGGGCGTCCCGCCGGTCCGAAGATGACCTCGCAGTGGTTCTTGACGTCGAACTGCGACTGGTGGCACGGGCAGAGCAGGTGGTGCGTCTGCTGCTCGTAGAGAGCGACCGGGCAGCCGACGTGCGTGCAGACCTTGGAGTAGGCGACGATTCCGTCGTAGGACCATCCGGCACGGTCCTCGCGCTCGTTGAGCTGGTCAGCGGGCAAGCGCATGAGCAGGACAACTGCCTTGGCCTTCTCCTCGAGCAGGTGGTGCTCGAGGTCTATCAGGCCGTCGGGGATGACGTGGAAGGCAGAACCGTAGGTGACGTCCGCGGCGCGGATCGGCGTTCCCGTGGGGTCGCGGACGAGACGAGTTCCCTCATCCCACATGGTGTGGGAGAGCGACTCGACCGGGTCCGGGTTGTTGCCGTTGTAGAGGTCGCGGAAGAGCACGATGCCGGGAAGCGGCATGGCGACGAGGGCTCCGATGAGGGAGTTGCGGAACAGCTTGCGGCGGCTGAATCCCGACTCCTCGTTCGCCTGCGCGAAGACCTCGACCGCTCGCGAACGAGTGGCGGGCGAGCCCTTGCCCGGGTGGCGGGCCTCGGCCATCTCGTGGTCGGCCATGAGGTACTTGGACCAGGCGACCGTGCCGATGCCGATGGCGAGCATCGCGAGCGCGATGCCGATGCCGAGGAACATGTTGTTCAGGCGGACGGTCGAGATGTCCTCGCGGCTGATCGGCCACACGAAGTAGGCCACGACAGCGAAGATGCTGGCGAGTGCCGAGAACACGAACAGCGCGACGAGGAGGCGCTCAGTGCGCTTCGCCTGCGCGGGGTCCGCGTCCGTGATCCGGTCGCGGTGCGCCGGCATGCCAGGGTTCTCGAAGCCGTCCTTGGGAAGGATCGCGGTCCCGATGTGAGGCGCCCGCTCCGACGAAGGAGCAGTGCGAAGCTCTCCGCCGTGTTCGCCATCAGCCATGGTGATCCCTTTCTGGGTGTGTCTGTTCAGCTGCAGTAAGTCGTTTGGACCCGGGCCGGGTTGCTTCCGGCACTAGTTCGGTCGAGTGGCGATCCAGACCGCCATCGCGACGCCTGCGCCGATTCCGAAGATCCAGATGAAGAGGCCCTCGGAGACCGGACCGAGCGATCCGAGGCTGTTGCCGCCGATCGTGCCGGTGACCTCGGTCTGCCAGCGAATCGCCGTGATGATGTCGGCCTTGTCCTGGGGGGTGAGGTTCGCGTCGTTGAAGACGGGCATGTTCTGCGGGCCCGTGATCATCGCCTCGTAGAGGTGGACGGGTTCGACCGTCATGAGCTCGGGTGCGAACTTCCCTTCGGTGAGGGCGCCGCCCGCACCTGCGACGTTGTGGCACATGGCGCAGTTGATGCGGAACAGCTCTGCTCCACGTGCTGCGTCGCCATCGGCCTGCAGGTACTTCTCGTCGGGGACGGCGGGACCGGGGGCCAGCGAAGCGATGTAGTCGCCGAGGTCCGAGATGCCCTGCTCGTCGAACTGGACGGGCTTGGCGGGGGCCTGGGCGGCGTTGGCCTGCATGGGCATGCGGCCGGTGCCGACCTGGAAGTCGACGGCAGCGGCACCGACGCCGATGAGGCTCGGGCCGTTCTCGGTGCCCGCTGCGTTCATGCCGTGGCAGGTGGCGCAGTTGGCGCCGAAGAGCGCGGCGCCGTTCTCGATGTCTGCGGCGCTGGCGGGGGCCACGTCCTCGGCTGCAGCAGCCGTGGTTGCGGTGTCGATCGCGGTGTACGCGCCGCCGGTCAGCAGGAGGCCTGCGCCGAGGAGAGCCGCGGTGGCGAGGGGGGTGCGGCGGCGAGCCGTCTTGCGGGTCGCCGTCTTCGCAGTCCGTGGTTTGGTCGTTCGGAACATTGGTGTGTTCTCCAGGATCGGGCTACGAGAAGTAGGGCAGCAGGTAGATGACGAAGAAGAGCGCAACCCAGACCACGTCGACGAAGTGCCAGTAGTAGGAGATGCCCAGCGCGCTGCTGACCTCGCGAGTTCCCATGCGGCGGGCAGAGTACATGCGGCCGATCACGAGGAGGAACGTGACGAGTCCGCCGGTCACGTGCAGGCCGTGGAAGCCGGTCGTCATGTAGAAGGCGCTCGTGAACGCGTTCAGGTTGAGGACATAGCCCTCGCTGACGAACGTGGCGTACTCCCAGACCTGGCCGGCGACGAAGATGCCTCCGAGCAGGACGGTGAGGTAGAACCACTCGATCGCGCCCCAGTTCTTGGGGCTCTTGCCGGTGGCGCGGGCCTGCTCGCGCTCAGCCGCGAACGTGCCGAACTGGCACGTGAACGACGAGCTGACGAGGATCAGCGTGTTGATGGTGGCGAAGGGCACGTTCAGCGCACTGTGGCCTTCGGCGAACTGCTCTGGCGCCATAGAGCGCAGAGTGAAGAAGATCGCGAAGAGCCCAGCGAAGAACATCACCTCACTACCGAGCCAAACGATGACGCCGATGGCAGTCGTATTGGGGCGATGGACCGTGTGCACGGCCTGAGCGGTGGTTGCAGCAGTCACCTGACCATTATGACCGATTTCCCAGGTTCCCGAGACAACGCACGGCTGACCGGCGGGTCGCGTCCGATTAGGTGTGCCTGGGTGGTGGACGGCTATCGTTTCCTGCATGACATCGACCGAGACCTGGCCCGGATTGCTCGAGAAGCTCCTTGGCGGTGATGACCTCAGCGTCGCGCAGGCCACGTGGGCCATGCGCCAGGTCATGAGCGGCGACGTCAGCGAAGCACGTCTGGCTGCCTTCCTGGTCGCCCTCCGCGCGAAGGGCGAGACGGTCGAGGAGGTTGTCGGGTTCCGCGACGCGATCCTCGAGCACGCCGTGCCGCTCGAGGTGCCGCCGCTGGCGCTGGACATCGTCGGTACCGGCGGCGACATGGTCGGGACCGTGAACGTCTCGACGATGGCGTCGATGGTCTGCGCCGGTGCGGGGGTCCCCGTCGTGAAGCACGGGGGCGGGGCGTCGAGCGCGAAGTCCGGATCCAGCGACGTTCTCTCGGCTCTTGGCGCAGTCCACACGGCCGACCCTGTTCGAGTGGGACGCATCTTCGAGGAAGTCGGACTCACCTTCGTCTACGCCGCGCAGTTCCACCCGGGGTTCCGCCACGCCAAGAAGGTGCGCGGTGAGCTCGGGGTTCCCACGGTCTTCAACCTGCTCGGCCCCCTCACGAATCCCGCTCGCCCCGAGGCATCGGCCGTCGGGGTCGCCCGCCAGGCCGCCATTCCGCTGATCACCGGGGTCTTCCGCACCCGTGGTGCCACCGCTCTGGTCTTCCGGGGTGACGACGGGCTCGACGAGCTGAGCGTCACCGGCTACAGCCACATCTGGGAGGTGTCGAACGGTGCGATCACCGAACACGATCTCCACCCACGGGATGTGGGCCTCGGCACCTACGACATGCAGGAGCTCCTCGGCGGTCTGCCGGAGGAGAACGCGGCCATCGCCCGCGCCGTGCTGTCCGGGAAGCAGCATGGCGCCGTTCGAGACATCGTGCTGCTCAACGCGGCCGCAGGCCTCGTCGCCTACGACCTCGCTGTGACCCCGGAAGCGGCAGAGCGACCCCTCCGAGAGCGCCTCGCGGCGCGCATCGCTGACGCAGCGTCCAGCATCGACTCCGGCCGCGCGATCGAGACGCTGGATGCGTGGGTGGCAGCGACTCGTTCGGCGTGAAGCCAGTCGCCGATCGGCGCAGCGGGACGGCAGAGTGAGCAACGCGACGACGCCGCACCAGGACAGACCGAGGCCCTCAGCAGCAAGCTGTTGAGGGCCTCGGTCGTCGGGAAGCGCGCAGCGCGCTACTTGACGTCCTCGTCAACCCAGTCGAGGGTCTTCGAGACGGCCTTCTTCCAGTTCCGGTAGAGACGCTCGCGCTCTTCCTCCGGCATCTGCGGCGTCCAGCGCTTGTCCTCCTGCCAGTTGGCGGACACCTCGTCCAGGTCCTTCCAGAATCCGACTGCGAGCCCGGCGGCGTAGGCCGCACCGAGCGCGGTCGTCTCCGTGACGACGGGGCGCACCACGTCCGTGTTCAGGATGTCTGCCTGGAACTGCATGAGCGTGTCGTTCGCGACCATGCCGCCATCGACCTTCAGCTCCGCGAGGGGCACGCCGGAGTCCGCGTTGGATGCCTCGAGGACATCGCGGGTCTGGTATGCCGTGGATTCGAGGGCCGCACGAGCGATGTGGTTCTTGTTGACGAAGCGCGTGAGGCCGACGATGGCGCCGCGTGCATCCGGTCGCCAATACGGGGCGAAGAGCCCGGAGAAGGCCGGGACGATGTAGGTGCCTCCGTTGTCCTCGACCTTGCTGGCCAGCTCTTCGATCTCCGGAGCCGAGTTGATGAGGCCCAGGTTGTCGCGCAGCCACTGCACGAGCGACCCGGTCACGGCGATCGAGCCCTCGAGCGCGTAGACGGGAGCCGCGTCGCCGAGCTTGTAGCAGAGCGTCGTGAGGAGTCCGTTCTCGGACTTCACGATCTTCTCGCCGGTGTTGTAGATGAGGAACGATCCCGTGCCGTACGTGTTCTTCGCCTCGCCCGAGGAGAAGGCCGTCTGGCCGAAGGTGGCCGCCTGCTGGTCGCCGAGGATGCCGGAGATAGGCACCTCGCGCAGCAGTGACTGCGTGCTGGCGTGGCCGTACACCTCGGAGGAGGACTTGATCTCCGGGAGCATCGATGCCGGCACCCCGAACGCGTCGAGGATCGACTGATCCCAGGCGAGCGTCTCGAGGTCCATGAAGAGCGTGCGGGAGGCATTCGTGACGTCGGTGACATGGACGCCTCCGTCGACGCCGCCGGTGAGGTTCCAGAGCACCCAGCTGTCAGTCGTGCCGAAGATGAGATCGCCGGCCTCGGCGCGCTCCCGCGCACCCTCGACGTTCTCCAGGATCCAGACGATCTTCGTTCCGGAGAAGTAGGTGGCGAGGGGAAGCCCGACGGTGTCCTTGAAGCGCTCGACGCCGCCATCGGCCGCGAGCCGGTCGACGATGGGCTGCGTGCGCGTGTCCTGCCACACGATGGCGTTGTAGACGGGTTCCCCGGTGGTCTTGTCCCAGACGACGGCGGTCTCGCGCTGGTTCGTGATGCCGATCGTCGCGATGTCGTGCCTGGTGATGTTCGCCTTCGAGAGTGCCTGGCCGATGACCTCTCGCGTGTTGTTCCAGATCTCCTTGGGGTCGTGCTCGACCCAGCCGGCCTTGGGGAAGATCTGCTCGTGCTCGAGCTGCCCGGTCGACACGATCGACCCGGAGTGGTCGAAGACGATGGCTCGCGAGGAGGTGGTTCCCTGGTCGATGGCGATGACGTACTTGCTCACGGAGTGACTCCCTTGTCAGAGGTGCTGATGTGCCAGCGGTGAAAAACGCGATGCTGGACTGGCGCGAGCATCGCTGGTGGTGTCCTGCAGACAGTTTCGGGGCCGGAACTGTGAAGACTCCGGCCCTGAAAGCGTCGAGTTCGCCCTGCGGGTGCTAGGCGCCGAAGGCGGAAGCTGCGGCGGGCAGGATCGCCGTGCCGACGAGGCCGGCGAGGACACCGCCGATGATCGGTCCGACGATCGGAACCCAGGAGTAGCTCCAGTCGCTGCCGCCCTTGCCCTTGATGGGGAGGAAGGCGTGCGCGAGGCGCGGTCCGAGGTCACGGGCTGGGTTGATGGCGTAGCCGGTCGGCCCACCGAGGCTCGCGCCGATGGCCACCACGACGATCGCGACGGCGAGCGGCGCGAGGTTTCCGAGGCTGCCCATGTCGGGCGCGGTCGAGTCCGTGTTCGCCATCGAGAAGGCCGGGAAGTTCTGGAACGCGATGACGGCAAGCACCAGGACGAACGTCGCGATGATCTCGGTCACGGTGTTCCAGCCGAGGCTGCGCTTGGCCGGACCCGTCGCGAAGACCGCGAGCTTCGAACCCGCATCCGGTTCGTCGTCGAAGTGGAGCTTGTAGGCGAGCCAGACGACGACGGCACCGAGGATGGCGCCGATGAGCTGAGCGACGATGCGCAGCCCCACCTCGGCGACGTCCACAGAGCCGCCGGTGACGACGGTGTTGGCCGCGAGTCCCAGCGTCACTGCTGGGTTGAGGTGGCCGCCTGACGCCGCTGACGAGAGCACGCCGATGAAGACGGCGAAGCCCCAGCCGAAGTTGATGAGCAGCCAGCCGCCGCCGTTGCCCTTCGTGTCCTTGAGGACGACGTTGGCGACGACACCGCAACCGAGGAGGACGAGCACTGCGGTGCCCACCAGCTCGGCCAAGAAGATCGATCCTAGATCCACGGGATTGCCTTTCTGGGAAGTTCGATACGGGGCGAGCCCGTGCCGCGATTGAGCGGTTCCTCACCATAGGCACAGGAACAACTCCGACGCGCGTGTTACGAGCGAGTTTCCCGAATTGTGACCCGCCATCGGCACTAGGCTGAGCGTGGCTGCAATGCTGCTGCCGAAATCTCGTCGAGAGGATGATCGTGAAGAAGCTGATCAACGATCCGAAGGACGTTGTCAAGGAAGCGCTCGAGGGTATGGCGCTCGCCCATGCGGATATTCTCCGGGTCGCCCCGGAGCCCGCATTCCTCGTGCGAAACGATGCACCGGTGGAGGGCAAGGTCGGGATCGTCTCCGGCGGCGGCTCAGGGCACGAACCCATGCACGGCGGGCTGGTCGGCTACGGGATGCTCGACGCGGCAGTCCCAGGGCCGGTCTTCACCTCACCGACGCCTGACCCCATCCTCGAGGCCACGAAGGCCGTGGACGCCGGTCGGGGTGTGCTCCACATCGTCAAGAACTACACCGGCGACGTCCTCAACTTCGAGACGGCCTCCGACCTTGCGCTGGCTGAGGACATCGAGGTGCGAACGGTGCTCGTCGACGACGACGTCGCCGTGAAGGACTCGCTCTACACGGCCGGTCGGCGGGGAGTTGCCGGCACGGTGCTCGTGGAGAAGATCGCCGGAGCAGCGGCAGAGCGTGGAGACGACCTCGACGCCGTCGCCGAACTCGCGACCAGGGTCAACGCGAACACGAGGTCCATGGGCGTCGCCCTCTCGGCCTGCACCGTGCCGCACGCTGGCGAGCCGAGTTTCGATCTCGCCGAGGACGAGATCGAGATCGGGATCGGCATTCACGGAGAGCCGGGTCGCGCGCGAATCGCGATCGAGCCTGCTGATGCGATTGTCGACCGGCTGCTCACCCCGATTCTCGAGGATCTGCCATTTGCCTCCGGCGATAATGTGCTGCTGTTTGTCAATGGAATGGGCGGCACCCCCGAAATCGAGCTCTACATCGTGTTCCGTCGCGCCGCGCAGGTGCTGAAGGAACACGGAATTACAGTAACCAGGCACCTCGTCGGGAATTTCACGACATCGCTCGAGATGCAGGGCTGCTCGATCACCGTTCTCAGGCTCGACGACGAACTCACGGCATTGTGGGATGCACCGGTGCACACAGCGGCACTTCGGTGGGGAAGGTAGAACATGACACTCGACGGAAACTGGGCGAGGCGCTGGGTGGAGCTCTCTGCCACCTCGATGGCCGAGAACCGCACTGAGCTCATCCACCTGGATCGCAACATCGGCGATGGCGACCACGGGGAGAACATGGATCGCGGATTCCAGGCCGCGCTCGGGAAGCTCTCCTCACTGGAGGCTGATGCGACGCCGGCCGACGTGCTGAAGCTGCTCGCGACGACGTTGATCTCCACGGTCGGCGGAGCGGCGGGCCCGCTGTATGGGACGGCGTTCCTGAAGGGCGCCGTCGCGCTCAAGGGCAAGCCCGAGCTGGAGCCCGCGGACGTGGCGGCCTTCGTGGAGGCGGCCTCGGCAGGGCTGCAGCAGCGTGGCAAGGCGCAGCCGGGCGACAAGACCATGGTCGACGCCTGGGCTCCCGCGGCTTCCGCCGCGAGCAAGGCGGCCGCCGCTGGCGACGACGGCGCCGCTGTGCTCCGGGCCGCGGCGTTCGCGGCAGTGGAGGGCGCGGCTGCGACGGAGCCGCTCATCGCCAGGAAGGGCCGAGCGAGCTACCTGGGCGAGCGCAGCGCCGGGCACCGGGATCCGGGCGCGCAGTCGACCGCCTACCTCCTTGGTGCCGCTGTCGAGGCGGCTTCATGACGGTCGGCATCGTCGTCGTATCGCACTCTGCACGGATCGCGGAGGGTCTCGTCGAGCTCGCGGGTCAGATGGCGGAGGACGTGACGATCGTCCCTGCTGGCGGCACCGAGGACGGCCGAATCGGCACGAGCTTCGAGCTCATCGAGCGCGCCGTCGCGACGGCGCAGTCCGGCGAGGGAGTCGCCGTCTTCACCGACCTCGGGTCCGCCGTCCTCACTGCCGAGACCGTGCTCGAGATGCTCGACGATGACGCCGGGGACGTGCGCCTCGTGGACGCGCCGCTCGTCGAGGGCACGGTGGCTGCCGCTGTCGCGGCGGCCGGAGGGGCGTCGCTGGACGCTGTGTCACGGGCGGGGGAGTCGGCGTGGCACAGGGACGGCGCCGCGCAGGACGCGTCAGGAGCCGAGCAGTCGGCAGCGTCGGCACCGTCGGCAGCGGATGAGGCCGCGGCTCCCCGCGCGAGCACCAAGGTCGAGATCGTCAACGAGCAGGGGCTGCACGCACGGCCGGCGGCCCAGCTGGTCTCGGTGGCAGGCAAGTTCGATGCGCAGATCACGATCGGCGGGGCCGACGCGGAGAGCCTGCTCCGGATCATCTCCCTCGGGGCCTCGAAGGGGCAGGAGATCGAGGTCTCGGCAACGGGCGCGGAGGCCGAGCAGGCCGTCACCGAGATCGCGGCGCTCATCAGCTCCGGCTTCGGAGAAGCCTGATCTCCGTCAGAATTCAGGCTGAGGCGCCGCCGCGCCGGAGAGGTCTCCGCGCCGCGGTGTCTCAGCCTTCGGTAGAATCAACGCGAGGCGGCGGGACACCCCGCCGCACGCGGCCACCAGGGAGCTCACCGTCATGACCGTCTTCATCATCATCGGAGCGATCGGCCTGGGGCTTCTGGTCTTCTCGCTCTTCTTCGGGGAAGTCCTCGACGTCGATGCTGGCGGGCTGCTCTCCGTTCCCGGCCTGGCCGTCGCGCTCGTCGTCTTCGGCGCCTCGGGTGCCATCACCGACAGCATGGGCCTGCCGCAGTTCTGGGCCTACATCGTCGCGATCGTCATCGGCCTCATCGCCTACGTCGGTTCGTCGCTGCTCGTGCGCAACCTGTCGAGAAGCAGCGACGGCGTGCCGCGGGACGTCACGGGAGACACCGGCACGGCGATGTCCAAGATCACGATCTCAAGCGGAGAGGTCGCGCTCGATGGGTCCCACGAGATCGAGCGGCGCCTCGCGTTCGCCGACGGTGAGATCGAGCAGGGCGCGCGCATCCGCGTCGTGCAGCACCTCGGCTCGCGCGTCAAAGTCGAACGCGAATCCATCTGATCGGGAGACGCCCAGCTGGCCGACTCCCTGCGCCGTCGGGCGCTTCATGACCACAGCATGACCACCCACGACCTCCACGACAGGAAATCGACCATATGGACTTGATAACTGCCAACGTCACTGTGATCGGCGTCATCGCGATCATCATCGCGCTGCTCGCCCTCGGAGTGTTCATCGCGTCGCGCATCCGACGCGTCCCGCCGAACGAGGCGCTCATCATCGTCGGTCGCGGCGCCGGCCAGAAGGCGCAGAGCGACATGACGGGGCAGCGCGTCGTCATCGGCGGCCGCACCTTCGTGTGGCCCATCCTCCAGCAGGGCTTCGCCCTCTCGCTCGAGCAGCGTCAGATCGGCATCCAGGTCGAGGGTGTCGACAAGAACCGCATCAAGATCGCCATCAAGGCCTCCATCAACTTCAAGGTGTCCGGCACCGAGGAAGGCGTTCGCCGCGCGGCCCAGCGCTTCCTCGACCAGCAGGAGGCCCTCACGGATATCATCCGCGAGTCGCTCGAGGGCTCGCTGCGCTCCATCGTCGGAGACATGACGATCGAGCAGATCATCTCCGACCGCAAGAGCCTCTCCGACCGAGTCGTGTCGGAGACGAAGGCCGACCTCATCGAGCAGGGCCTGCAGGTCGACCTCCTCAACATCTCCGACATCTCGACCCCAGGCAGCGACTACCTGCAGAACCTCGGGCGTTCCGAGTCCGCTCGTGCGCGCCAGGTCGCTGAGGTCAGCGAGGCGGAGGCCGCTCGGGTCTCCGAGTTCGCCAAGATCGAGGCGTCCGAGCGCATCGCGGAACGCGAGAAGGAACTCCGACTGCGCCAGGCATCGATCAAGGCCGAGACCGACCGAGCGAACGCAGAGGCTGAAGCGGCCGGTCAGTTCGCCCGCGCCGAGCAGGACCGACTCGTCGCCCAGCAGGAGCGCGAGGCGCTCATCGAACAGGCCCTCGTGACCCAGGAGCGACTCGACATCGAGATCCGCAAGCCTGCCGAGGCCGACGCCTACGCGAAGGTCCAGCAGGCCAACGCCATCCGCGACACCGAGAACGCGGCGACCGACGCCGAGGTCTACAAGCGCACGCGCACGGCAGAGGCCAACAAGGTCGCCGCCGTCCAGGACGCCGAGGCAGCCGCCGCTGCCGTGCGGTACTCCGGTGAAGCCGACCGTGACCGCCAGATCGCGCTCGCAGCAGGTATCCGCGCCGAGGGTGACGCTCGCGCCGCTGCGATCCAGGCTGAGGGTCTCGCCGAGGCTGCAGCGACCGACGCCAAGGCGCAGGCGCTCCAGAAGTACGGCGAGGCTGCCATCGCGCAGGAGATCATCTCCCGCCTCCCGGAGATCGTCCGCGCCGCGGCCGACCCCATCAGCAACATCGAGAAGCTCACCGTCATCTCGACGGACGGCGCCAGCGCCGTCACGAAGACGGTCGGCTCCGTGCTTGGCGAAGGCACCGAGGTGCTCAAGACCCTCACGGGCATCGACCTGCAGCAGCTGGTCGGCTCGTTCTCGAAGCAGGGCGGCATGAACCCGACCGGCGCGACGAGCGACACGACTCCCGGGGTCTGATCGACCGCGAGACACGCAGCACCGTTCCCGAGACGGGGCGGCCCCGACGGGCCGCCCCGTCTCGTCGTCTGCGGCGGATACACTGACCCGCGTGAGCGCCGCCCCCCTCGAAGATTCCCCGTCGATCTCCCTCGCCGCGTTCCGGCCCAGCCAGCGCGAGGTGCTCAGCCGACTCGTCCCGACCCTCGGGGCTGTTGGCCTCGTCATGTTCTTCGGCTATGCGCTGCTGACCGAGGTCGGTCGAGTGCAGCTCGATCAGCGCGGCTTCCTGCCGCTGCTCCTCGGCTGGCTGGCGATGCTCCTGCTGTGCATCCTGGGTGCAGTCGCGGCGCTCGCCGCTGAGCGGGGAGTGTCGACCGGGCTGCGTTCGTACACGCGCCGGAGGGTGCTGCCGCTCGCGATCGGCCATTCGATCCTCGCCGCAGCCGGTGCGACGTTCTGCAGCTTCTGGATCTCCGGTGGCGCCTACGACCTGCTCACGGTCATGACCTGCACCTTCGTGCTCACGCTCCTGTTCACGGCGTCCGTGCTGGTGCCCGCATACCTGACCGGCTTCGCGAAGGCGGAGGCCGACCGCTCCTAGAGCAGCACCTGCGGGGAGATCTCGACCGTCTGCTCGGGGGGAAGCCCGAACTGCGCGGCAGGCGAAGAGGCTCCGCGGGACATGAGCACGAAGAGCTTGGCGCGCCACGGGGCCATGCCGCTCGCGTGCCCCGGCCTGAGGGCTATCCGCGACAGGAAGAAGATCGCGCTCTCGTTGTCGAACTGCGACACGGTGCCGGCGAGCCGCGCGTCGCGGAGGGAGAGGGGGACATCGCGCCGGTCGAGGAACCCGTAGGTCAGCGTGATGTGCACGAGGCCCTCCGGGGCCGGCCCGATGTCGTCGATGGTGCAGCGCCGGCGCTCCGGGATGTGGGGCACGTCGGCGGTCGCGACTCGCACGAGCAGCACGTGCTCATGGAGGGCGTGGTTGACGCGGGTGTTGAGCCGAAGCGCCAGGGGAGCCGTGCGCGCCCCGCCGTGCGGATAGACGGCCCATCCCGGCACGCGGGTCGGCTGGTCCAGGAGCAGGCGGCGCATGAGCTCCTGCAGGGTCCCCTCGAGGCGCTCCCGTCGTCCGGTGACGATCTCGCGACCGCGTTTCCAGGTGAGCATGGTCAAGATGAGGGCGCCGGCAAGGACGAGCGGCAACCAGCCGCCTGCGAAGAACTTCACGAGCCCCGACACGAAGAAGGCGAGCTCGAGGACGACGATGGGGACCGTCACGAGGAGCACTCGGTACCAGGGCCACTCCCACACGAGGCGCAGGTACACGATGAACAGCGAGGAGGTGAGCAGGAACGTCGTGGTGACCGCCAGGCCGTAGGCGGCCGCCAGGTTCTCCGAGTTCCGGAACCCGAGGACGACGCCGATGATCAGCACGAGCAGGAGCAGTGAGACGACCGGGATGTAGATCTGGCCGATGGACGCTCGGGACGTGTGCTTGACCGTGAGATTCGGGAGGAAGCCGAGCCGCATGGCCTGCCTCGCCACCGAGAAGGTGCCGGAGATGACGGACTGCGACGCGATGACCGTCGCGAGCGTCGCGAGGCCGATGAGCGGGAACACGGCCCAGGTGGGCGCCATCCGGAAGAACGGGTTGTCGATGGCCGACGGATCCTCGATCACGAGGGCGCCCTGCCCGAGATAGCAGATCGTCAGGGCCGGGAAGACGACGAAGAGCCAGGCCTTCGAGATGGGGGAGCGGCCGAAGTGGCCGAGGTCCGCGTACAGCGCCTCCGCTCCGGTGACGGCCAGCACGACAGCGCCGAGGGCGACGCCGGCGATGAGCGGTTCGCCGATGATGAAGGCGATGGCGTGGTGCGGGGAGAACGCCGCCAGGATCTCGGGATGCGCCAGGATGTGGGGGATGCCGAGGCACGCGAGGGTGATGAACCAGATCAGCATGATCGGCCCGAAGAGGCGACCGATGCCGCCCGTGCCGAACCGCTGCAGCGCGAAGAGCCCGACGAGCACGACGAGCGCGATGGGAACGACGAGCGCCTCGGTGCCGGGAAGCGCGATCTCGAGTCCTTCGACTGCGGAGAGGACAGAGACGGCCGGGGTGATGACGCTGTCCCCGAAGAACAGGGCGGCGCCGATGATGCCGACGAGGGTCGTCGCGGCCATGGCTCGCCTGGACCCACGGAGCCGGCGCCCGATCAGGGTCGAGAGGGCGAGGATGCCGCCCTCGCCCTCGTGATCGGCCCGGAGCACGAAGAGCACGTACTTGACGGTCACGAGCAGCGTCACGGCCCAGATGATGAGCGAGATGAGTCCGTACACGTGCGCGATGCTGGGCTGCACGACGCCATCGTGCTCCGAGAACACCGCCCGCAGTGCGTACAGGGGGCTCGTGCCGATGTCGCCGAAGACGATGCCGATGGCGGCGACGCCGACCGCCGAGCGGGCGAGGAGGGTGCCGCTTGTGCGGGGGTGAGAGGCGGCGGCGGCCTCGGGTCGCGCAGTGCGCAGATCGTGCATGCGACCAATGTAGACCCGGGAGTCGAGCTTCCTGAGCCACCACTAGAATTCGTGGGTTCGGCATCGACCAGTATCGAGGGGGTTCCGGTGACCAGCAGGGCTATCCAGACCGAAGCGCAGCATCCACGTGGCGATGAGACGGGCGACGGCGGCCTCCGGCGTGGGCTCAAGTCCCGCCACCTGCAGCTGCTCGCCATCGGCGGGGCGATCGGAACGGGGCTCTTCCTCGGCTCGGGGACGACGATCAGTCTCGCGGGCCCCTCGATCATCTTCGTGTACGCGATCGTCGGGTTCGCGCTCTTCTTCGTGATGCGCGCGCTGGGGGAGCTGCTGCTCTCCAACCTCGGCTACAAGACCTTCGGGGATGTCGCGGCTGACCTCATCGGGCCCTGGGCCGGGTACGTGGTCGCCTGGACGTACTGGCTGGCGTGGGTCATCACGGTCATCGCGGACATCGTGGCGATCACCGGGTACGTGGCGTTCTTCAACGACGGCATCCCCGCCTGGGTGCCGGCGATCGCGACGGCCATCGGCCTGCTCCTCCTCAACCTGCAGCCCGTGAAGGCGTTCGGCGAGACGGAGTTCTGGTTCGCGATCATCAAAGTCGTCGCGATCCTCGCCCTGATCGCCGTCGGCATCGTCCTGCTCGTGACCGGGTTCACGAGCGCGGACGGTGTGACGGCGTCCGTCTCCCACCTCTGGGATCAGGGCGGCATGTTCCCGTTCGGGATCAGCGGCTTCATCCTGGGGTTCCAGATGGGGGTCTTCGCCTTCGTCGGCATCGAGCTCGTCGGAACGGCGTCAGCCGAGGCTGAGGACCCGGAGAAGAACCTGCCGAAGGCCATCAACTCGGTGGTCGTTCGCATCCTCGTCTTCTACGTCGGCGCCCTGGTCATCATCATGTCGGTCACTCCGTGGAACCTGATCGAGCCCGGGGTGAGTCCCTTCACCTCCATGTTCGAGCTCATCGGCTTCCCGGCCGCGGCGATCGTCGTGAACCTGGTGGTGCTCACGTCTGCCGCCTCGAGCGCCAACTCCGGCTTCTACTCGTCCACGCGGATGCTCTACGGCCTCGCGAAGGACGGCCAGGCCACGAGGCGCTTCGGGCTCCTGAACGCACGCGGCGTGCCGACGCAGGGCGTCTTCTTCACGACGGCGTTCCTGTTCGCGGCCCTCCCGGTGCTGGCTCTCGGCGACAACGTCATGGCGGCGTTCACCGTGGTGACCTCGGTGAGCTCGCTGAACTTCATCGCGACCTGGACGTTCATCCTGGTCAGCTACCTCATGTTCCGGAAGAAGCGTCCCGAGCTCCATGAGGCCTCGAAGTTCAAGATGCCGGGTGGACGCTTCATGCCGTGGGTCGTGCTGGCCTTCTTCGTCTTCATCCTGGTCGCGCTGTTCCTGGGGGAGGACACACGTGCGGGCCTCATCGTCCTGCCCTTCTGGTTCCTCGGCCTCGGGCTGATGTGGCGGTTCGTGATCAGCAAGCGGGTCGAGCGCGCCAGAGTCGAGGAGCGCTCACCGTCTCAGTCGGAGAAGGCCTGACCGCGCGCGCCGACGATGGACCTCAGCATCGAGCGGAGGATCCCGAAGAACCCGAGGAGGCCGATCACGGCGCCGAGCAGGTTGAAGAGCTCCAGGCCAGGAGCCAGGGTCGGGCCGCCTCCGGCGACCACGAGCACGATCGCGAGGATCACCGCAGTCAGCGCGACCGCGGTATCGATTCCCCGGCTCACCAGCCCGCCGAGCCAGCTGCGGTCCTGGCGGTCGGAGAACGGACTCACTCGCACGCTCAACTCGCCGTCCTCGAGCTTAGAGACGATCGTGTCGATGCGGTTCGGCATGCGCGCCGCGTACGCGGCAGCGACCGCGGCCTTCGCCTGAGCGGTGCCGATGACCCGCTTGAGGGCGAGCAGCTGCTTCAGCAGCTCCGGCACGAACGGCAGCGCCCGCTGCACGAAGTCGAAGTCGGGCTCGATCACTCGAAGGCACCCCTCGAGCGTCGCGAAGCTGCGGAAGGCGGATGCCAGAGTGGAGGGGAGCGCCAGGTGGTGCTTCCGGATGACGTCGAGCATCATCGTGAAGATCGACCCCTCTCCGCGCGGCCAGTGCTGGACCGAGGTGAGCGCTATCCCGATGTCGTGACGGAACGCGTCGACGTCGAGGTCCTCCGGCGCGTCCACGATGAGCAGGAGCGCATCGGCCGCGGAGACGTCGTCGTCGCTCGCCGCGGAGAGGAGGAACGCCGCAAGATGTTCGCGCTGGCTTCGCTGGACGATCCCGATCGCCCCGAAGTCGATCAGGCCGAGCGAGCCGTCGTCCCGGATGAACACGTTCCCAGGATGCAGATCCGCGTGGAACACGCCGTAGACGAGGATCTGCTCGATCACCGTCTCCATGAGCGTCTGCGCGAGGCCGTGTCGTGCTTCCGGGCCGAGCGCTCCGAGGCGCTCGTCCGCCGAGCTCAGCGGGCTGCCGTCCATGACATCCATCGTCAGCACCCTGCGGGTGCTCGCCGCGGAGTAGACGGACGGGATGGCGATCTTCTGGAGCCTCGGCGACCCCGCGTGGATGTCGCGCATCGTGCTCTCGATCATGTGCACGTTGCGGGCCTCGACCCGGTAGTCCAGCTCCTCCGCGAGCGTGGTCGTGAAGCCGGCGGCCATCGCGGAGAGGCGCATCTCCCTGCCGAGTGCCGTGTGGGTCTCCGCCCGGTCCGCGAGGCGCCCGATGATGTCGACGTCGGCCTCGACCTGCGCCCGCGCGTCAGGTCGCTGGACCTTGACGACCACGGGTGTGCCGTCGACCAGCCGGGCGCGGTGCACCTGGGCGACCGAGGCCGCGGCCAGGGGAGTGGAGTCGATCTCCCCGAACACGGTCTCCAGCGGCACCCCGAGCTCGCTCTTGAGCACCGCTTTGATCTCGGGCCATGGCACGGTCGTGGCGTTCGACTGCAGCCGTGCGAGGGCGGACAGGTAGGGCTCGGGCACGAGGTCTCGCCTCGTCGAGAGCACCTGGCCGAGCTTGACGAAGGTGACGCCGGCGTTGTTGATCGTCGTGACCAGCGCATCCGCTCGCTGCTGGGCGGTCGTGCGCCCCTCGTTGGCAGGGCTCCGGCGTCCGTGCAGGAGCCACCCTGCGCCGTCGCGCGAGGCGATCGTGAGGATCTGCAAGTATCGCCTCGTGCGGCTCCGGCGGCGAATCGCGGAGCGCACGAGCTCGATCGGGTTGGGGAAGGCCCTCGTCGGGATCGTCGCCTCGAGGGCCACGAGGATCAGCACGCCGAGCGCGAAGATCCACGAGACGGCGAGGAGGACGACGACGACCACGACCGTGAAGTTGGTCTCCCCGTCTTCGAGCTGGTCGACGCCCGTCTCGCGGATGATCCAGTTGCCGAACGGGATCGAGGCGACCACGACGAGCGCGCCGACGATGATCGAGCGGATGTAGCCGATCGGCACACCGAGCACCCGGCGGGCGACGAGCCCAACGAGGATGGCGGCGAGGATGGCGACGGCGATCAGCAGGGCGTTGGCGAACACGGCGCTCCTCGTGGTGTGGGGTCCCGCCCAGGCTAGCGGCAAGGCCGATCGCCGGGCCACGCCCGGGCCCGACCCGAGCCTCTCCTGCCGCTCGGCCGCAACGCCGTAGTGCCCAGGCAGGGACTCCCGTCAGCGCAGGTAGGGGAGGTGGGGCGCGGCGTCCTCCGCGAACTGACGCAGGATGCGCCGCTGCGTCTCGGCCGGGTAGTCGAAGGGGAGTGCGATGACCAGCTCGTCGGCCGCGTGGATGCCGGCATCGTCGATGAGCGCCTCGGCGATCTGCTCGCCAGATCCGTGCGCGACCCGCCCGAATTGGAAGGGCAGCGGCCCCTCGCCGACACTCGCTGCGCGCTCGGCGTCGCGCTCGAGCAGCCACTCCAGCTCAGCACGTTCGGTCGCCGAGTCGAAGGGCGCGATGGCGCGACTCACGGATGCGAAGGAGGGGGAGGCGGGGGATGAGCGCACCTTGGCGTGTTCGTCGCGGTACGTGCGAATCGACTGGGCCTGGGTGTTCTCGAAGCCGAGCTCGCCGATTTCCGTGTTGAGCGTCGACAGCTGGAGCCGGAGGCCGCGGGCGCCGGCCTTCTGCGCGCTGGTGCCGCCACCGGCGCCGTAGGCCACGCGGTCTCGCAGGCCCGGGCTGTGCGGCTGCACGGTGAGCTCGGCACCCGCCTTGGCAAACGAGAGATCCGACTCGGCCGTCGCGACCGTGCGCCCCTCGAGCGCTGCGAGGAAGCTCGAGAGTCGAGCGTCGACGAGCGCCCTGATGTCATCGCCCTCGATCTCACCGAATGCCTGCGAGAACGTCGACTCCGTGGCCGCGTATCCGGAACTCAGCCCCAGCTCGAGCCGGCCCTCCGAGAGCAGGTCGAGCGTCGCCGCGTCCTCGGCGAGCCTTATTGGCTGCTCGAATCGCAGGGGAGTGACGCTCGTTCCGATCCTGATGCGCTTCGCACGCTGCGAGACCGCCGCGAGGAACGTGAACGGCGAGGAGAGGTACGTCTCGAGGTGACGGTGGCGCACGTAGCCGGTGTCGTAGCCGAGGTCTTCCGCGTACTCGAAGAGCTCGAGGCCCTCCTGTAGTCCGAGCGAGGCGTTCGAGGACACTCGTGTGTGCTCGACGAAGGCCAGGAAGGAGAGGCGCTTGCGGGTGGTGGCTACGGGGTGGGTGTCTGGCTCGCTCATGATGTCCTCAGCATCCCGCTGGCCGGGGAGCTCGAATGGCGCCTGGGTCACGCGGCGTAAAGACCGGTAAAGCGGCGAAAGGCCTCGTCTCGCGGGCGCAGGGCACCAGCAGGAGCCCGGCGTCTGCTCATAATGTCATAATGTGCATTATCGGATGTCGTGAAACTCGGCCGGGACTGCGCGGGTTCTGCCTCGGTGATCAAGTAGGCTGTGAGTGCACGGTGAGTACTTTGCCGTGGCAGACTTCGTGGCCTGAGCCACATCGAGATCCTGGGAGCCGACACTCGTGAGCGTTCTGATTGCCATCGGTTGCATCATCATCTTCGGCGCCGGACTCTGGTGCTACGGCCTGGCGTTCCAGGTCGACGGCGACACGCTTCGCCTTCTCGTGTTCCTCGCCGGCATCCTGCTGAACTCGCTGGCGCTCTTCATTCCGTGGCAGCTCGTGGGACAAAGCCGCAAGTAGCGACCGAAGCCTCCCGCGCGGTGTTCACCCCCAGCATCGACATCAGCGTCCGGATCAAGGCTCCAGCTGAGCTCATCTGGCAGGCGCTGGTCGATGAAGACCTGCGCGAGCTCTGGTGGGCCGATTCTGAGTTCAAGATCAAGCGCGGTGCGAAGATCACGGCTCGATCGCTCCGGCCAGGCAAGAAGAAACCCCGTATCACCACGGGAAACATTACCAAGATCGACGCGCCAGAGGAACTCCACTTCACGTGGAAGACGAAATCCGGCGAGTTCGAGACCGATGTTGTGCTCGTCGTCGTCCAGCAGAACGACAAGAAGAGCAAGGTGCGAGTCCTCGAGCAGGGGTTCCCCCGCGGTGACTACGCCGAGATCCACGTGGCCAAGTACCGCGATGGCTGGCGTGAGCACCTCCTCCAGCTCCAGGAGCTGTTCGAGGATGGACCCGGCCGGAAGCTCGCGACGAACTCGCTCAAGAACGCCTGACGTCGCCGTTGATCGCCGAACATCGGCGGTGCTCACGACGACGCTGGTCAGAACGACGATGCCCGGACCACCTGGTCCGGGCATCGTCGTTCGCGACAGCAGAATCCCCGCGTCTAGGCCTCGGCGGCGAAGCCCGACGTGTCGCCGATGAGGCGGATGTTGTCGGCAGGAACCGGCTCGACGACGGCCTTCGTCACCTCGGCCGCGAACTCCTGCACGTTGTAGAGCTTGCCGGCCTCTTCTCGACGGGCGGCGATCGCGCCCGGGTTGAGGCGGTCGAGCAGCGTCGCGGTGATCGTGCCCTCGATCATGTCGCCGGAGACGACGACGAACTCGATGCCGCGCTCGGCGAGCTCCGGAACTCGCTCGAGGAGCGCGTCCTCCCCCGCCCGCTTCGAGCTGGCGACTGCCTCGTACTCGGGCATCGTGGGCGTCGTGCGGATGAAGTGCGCCTGGTGGCTCGTCACGAAGACGACACGGCCCCCGTCACGCATGAGCTTAAGCGCGCCAGTGAGCGTCTCGACCTGCGCGTCGCGGTTGAGCTTCAGCGCGTAGTCCTCTCCGAGGCCCGACTCCATTCCGCCGGAGGCATTGAGGACAAGCACGTCGAGGCCCCCATACTCGCGCTCGATGGTCGAGAAGAGCTCCTGGCGGCTCCCGGCGTCGGTGAGGTCGGCACCAACGGCGATCGCGGTACCACCGTCGGCCGCGATCGCGTCGACGAGCTTGACGGCCCGCGCTTCCTTGTTGCGGTAGTTCACGACGACCTTGGCGCCAGCCTGCGCGAGGAACTTGACGGTGTCCGCGCCGATGCCGCGGGAAGAACCCGTGACAAGCGCACGCTTGCCCTCGAGTGCTCCGGCGGCCAGCGGGTTGAGAATCTGTTCAGCCATGTGCTCGATTCTATTGGGCGTGACGAGAGCCGGGCGCACTACCGTTGGACGCATGCAGCACCCGTACCTGGATGGCGCTCCCCCACGTGTCCTCGCCCACCGCGGGCTCGCGCTGCGGGCCACGGAGAACACCACCGAGGCCTTTCGCGCCGCCCTCGACGTCGGTGCCACCCACATCGAGACGGATGCCCGTGCATCCAGGGACGGGCGCGCGGTGCTCTGGCACGACGCGACCCTCCAGGGCTTCGACGGGAGCGATCGGAGCCTCGCCGGCTCCCCCATCGCCGAGCTGACGCGGCTGACGTCGACCGGGCGCACTCCTGGCGCGCTGCTGCTCCCCCTCGACGAGGCGCTCGACGCCTTCCCGCAGGCTCGATTCAACATCGACGTCAAATCAGCGGATGCCGTCGACGCCGTCGCTGCCGCCGTTCGACGGACGAACGCGCAGCGACGAGTGCTGGTCACGTCGTTCTCAGCTCGTCGTCTGCAGCTGACCGCGACTCTCATTCCAGAGGCAGCCCGCGGGGCCGCGAGCTCCGCCATCGCGGCCGCGCTCGTCGGCGTGTCGCTGCGGTCGCGTGGGATGCTGCATCGGGCGCTCCGGGGCGTCTCAGCGGTGCAGATTCCCGAGCGGGCCGCGCGGATCGACCTGCTCTCCCCCACGAGGCTGCGAGCCTTCCACCGCCACGTGCCGGAAGTGCACGTCTGGACGATCAATGACCCGTCGAAGATGGCGGAGCTGCTCGAGCGAGGCGTCGACGGTCTCGTGACGGACCGCGCGGATCTTGCCGTCGAGGTCGTTCGAAGCCGCGGGAATGTGTGAGTTTCGAAGGAAAAGGGCGAACGCGCGGGAATACCGCGGCACAATAGGACGTTGGGACGATAGAAGTAGAACCGCACTGACGAGGAGAGGAGGTCAGCAATGGCTGATCGGAGTCTGCGCGGAATGCGGCTCGGCGCACAGAGCCTGCAGAGTGACGAGGGCGTTGTCCTTGTCGACCGCCAGGTGCGAACGTACGAGACGACCCTGGGTGAGCGCTTCGCCGTCACCTTCGCCGCTGAAGCGGAGGTGCCCGAGGTCTGGGCATCGCCGAAGAGCGGCAACGAGGGTCGTCTGCTCGACGAGGGCGGCGAGCAGGTCGCCTACGAGGCGCCGGAGCAGAAGCACCAGCGCACTCACTGGGACATGCTGCTCGAGCGTCGTACGCGGGAGGAGCTCGAAGAGGTCCTCCAGGAGCGGCTCACGTTCCTGCGCTCACGGCGCGGAACCAAGGGCGCGAAAGACGTCTGACCCCCGCAGGTCGCTCAGCGAGCGACCGTGACTGTCGAAAGGGACGAGGCCTTCTGGCTTCGTCCCTTTCGTGTGTCCGGTCGCTGCGCCACCGCCGGGTCCGTCTCGGACTGGGCCGGCTCGGCTAGCGTCGAGGGATGCGCACGGTCGCGGTGTTCATCCGCCGCGTCTTGGAGCTTCCTGCGCCGATGAGCAGGCCCAGCCCGAGCGCAGCGAGCGTGACCTCGATGCCGCGCCCGAAGAGCACCGCAGGGGTGAGGCCGTCGGCAAGCGGGACATCCACGATCATGACACCGGGCTCGTACCAGGGCAGCTCGGCGAGCACTCTGCCCTCTGGAGAGTAGACGGCGCTCAGGCCGACGGTCGACGCCTGCACGATGGAGCGGCCCGTCTCCATCGAGCGCAGCCGTGCGAACGCAAGCTGCTGGGCGGGCTCGTCGGTCTTCCCGAAGTCGGCGTTGTTGCTCGGAGCGAACAGTACGGTGGCCCCCTCGAGGACCGCGTCGCGGATCAGCACGTCATCGACGATGTCGTAGCAGATGTAGGTGCCAGCCCTGATGTCGCCGACCTCGAGGATGCTGTCCCGCTCCCCCGGCGAGTAGCCGCGCCCGATCAGGCCGATCAGGTCAGGGGCAAGCGAGTACCAGAACTCACGATCCGGGACGTACTCGCCGAACGGAATCGGGTGCTTCTTGTCGTACTGATCGCCCCAGCCGCTCTCCGCGTCCCAGACGAACTGCGAATTGAAGAACCGGTCGTCGTCGGCGCTCGCGCCCTCCTCGACCGTCACGGCGTTCGCCACGATCGGGGCACCGTACTGCTCGCTCAGCTGGTCGAGCGTGCGGCGCACCCCGGTCGACGTCTTCGGGTCGAGATCGATCGAGCCCTCCGGCCACAGGATGGCGTCGACGTCGGCGTCATCCGGGATGGTGAGGGTCGCGTCGACATGGCCGAGGAAGACGTCTCCTGGGTCTCCGTCGACGAAGTAGGCGGCCTCCGGGGTGTCGCCCTGGACCGCGGCGATCCGGGCGGAACCGATCTCGTTCGTCGGGTAGATGGGAACGACCGCGACCACGAGCACGGCCGCAGCCGCCGTAACCCAGGTCTGGGGTCTGACTCGGGCGCGGCCCAGCTCGAGGGTCAGCGCCACGAGGAAGACCATGACGAAGCCCATGCCCGAGAGTCCCAGCCAGGACACGAGCTCCGCGAACGGACTCGCTGACTGCGACTGCGCGACTCTCCCCCAGGCGAAGCCGCCGTACGGCCACGCCGAGTAGATCGCTTCGCGCAGCGTCCACAGTCCCGCGATCGCCGCCGCGACGAAGATCACGCGTCTCGCGCCGCTCTCCCAGCGTGCCGTGAGGCGACGGTAGGCGAGCGCTATGAGCACCGCTCCCCCGGCCCAGAACAGTGACGAGAGGACGCTCAGCGCACTCCACGGTACGGGGCCGAGGAACAGCGAGGCCCAGGCGATGAGCGGGAAGTAGTAGGCGAGTCCGGAGGCGAGGCCCACGAGGAACGCCCCTCCGGCGGAACGGTGCATGAGGGAGCAGAGCACCAGCCCGATGCCGACGAAGGCGAGCGGCCACAGCGCGGGTCCTGGGAAGGCGGCCCTCAGCAGCAGGCCGCCGGCAACGGCAGCGAGCAGGGAGAGCCAGAAGGACCTCACCCCACCCCCGAATACGCCACGATGCCCCGACGCACGCTGCTGGATGCCTGCCGCGCGGTCGTCGCGAACTTGCCCTCTGCGACCTTCTCGATCTGGTCGAGCACGTCGAGCACCTGCTTGCACCAGCGCACGAAGTCGCCGGCGGCGAGGTTCGACTCCTCGAGGACACGCTCGAGCTCCGCGCCGTGCGCCCAGTGGAAGATGGCGGGGGCGAGGTTCGTCGCCAGGCGTGACGAGCGCGGTACACGGTACTTCTCGGCCAGCTCGTCGAGCGACTGCCAGTGCTTCTCGGTGGTCTGCATGGCACCGCGGAAGGCCCCGCGAGGCAGCTGGTACTCCTCGAGGGTCTCCTCTTCGCGGCGCGGCTCGTACACGAGGACGGCAGCCATGGCGGCGAGCTGCTGCGGGTTCAGCTCGTTCCACACCTGTCTGCGCAGGCACTCGGCGATGAGCAGGTCACGCTCGCCGTAGATGCGCGCGAGCGTGCGCCCGTGGTCGGTCACGGCGAGGTCCTTGTCACCGCTGTCTGCGGGGGCGAGGTAGCCGAGATCGAGCAGGAGCTCGGTGATCCGGTCGAAGACCTGGGCGACGGCCCCGGTCCTCGACTCGATCTGCCGGGTCAGCTTGTCGTTGTCGTGCTTTAGCTTCCAGTAGCGCTCACCCCAGCGAGCGTGCTGCTCCCGGTCCGGGCAGACATGGCACGGGTGACGCTTGAGGGCGGTCTGGAGCTGAGTCAGCTTCGCCTGCCTGCGCTCGCGCGCGGCGTGCTGGTGCGCCTCGTCGTGGGGGATGCGCTTGCGCTCGAGATCGTTGAGCTCGCGGCGGATGCGCGAGTACTCGAAGAAGTCGCCGAGGTGGCAGTTCATGCCCTCCTCGTAACCCGCGAGGGCCTCCTCCTGCTGACGCACTCGCTTCGCGAGGTCGACGACGGCTCTGTCCGCCTGAAACTGCGCGAATGACGACTCGAGCACGGAGCGCGTGCGCGCGCGGCCGAACCGGTCGATGAGGTTGACCGCCATGTTGAAGGTCGGTTTGAAGCTCGAGTTCATCGGGTAGGAGCGACGCGAGGCGAGCGAGGCGATCGCCTGGGGATGCATCCCGCCGACCCATTGCACGACGGCGTGGCCCTCGACATCGATGCCACGTCGGCCCGCTCGACCGGTCAGCTGCGTGTACTCGCCTGGGGTGATGGGCACTCGCGATTCGCCGTTGAACTTCTCCAGCTTCTCCAGCACGACGGTGCGAGCCGGCATGTTGATGCCGAGCGCCAGCGTCTCGGTCGCGAAGACGAGCTTCACGAGCTTGCGCTGGAAGAGCTCCTCGACGACTTCCTTGAACGCGGGCAGCAGCCCCGCATGGTGGGCTGCGATGCCGCGCTCGAGGCCTTCTGTCCACTCGTAGTAGCCGAGGACCGCGAGATCCTGATCGAGGAGGTTGCGGCAACGGTCCTCGACGATCCAGCGGATCTCGTCGCGTTCCTCGCGAGTCGTGAGCGAGACGCCGGCGCGAAGCACCTGGGAGACGGCCTGGTCGCAGCCCTTGCGGCTGAAGATGAAGTTGATGGCGGGCAGCATGTCGGCATCGTCGAGCATGCGCGTCAGGCCAGCTCGATCGGCCCGGGCCGTCTGGAATCGCTGCTCCTTCCAGCTGCTCCCCCGGCCCCTGCGCCCGACGCGGTCGCGGTCGCGGCCGTCTTCGCGCCGCCCGCCGCCACCCTGCGTGGCCCGGACGAGGTCGGGGTTCACGCGGTCGGCGATGTCTCCGTCACGGGTCTCGAAGAGGTCGTAGAGGCGCTGGCCGACGAGCACGTGCTGGAACAGCGGCGTTGGGCGCTCTTCGGAGACGATGACGTCGGTGTCGCCGCGCACGGTCTGCAGCCAGTCGCCGAACTCCTCGGCGTTCGAGACCGTCGCCGACAGCGAGATGAGTCGCACCTCGCTGGGAAGGTGGATGATCACCTCTTCCCAGACGGCGCCCCTGAACCGGTCTGCGAGGTAGTGGACCTCGTCCATGATGACGTACGCGAGGTCGTCGAGCAGATCGCTGCCCGCATAGAGCATGTTCCGCAGCACTTCGGTGGTCATGACGACGATCCGCGCGCGCGGGTTGATGTTGACGTCTCCCGTGAGGAGGCCGACTTCGCTCTCGCCGTAGCGGCGCACGAACTCGCTGAACTTCTGGTTGCTCAGCGCCTTGATCGGCGCCGTGTAGAAGATCTTGGCATTCGGCTGGCGCATGGCCAGGAAGACGCCGAACTCGGCGACGACGGTCTTGCCAGCGCCCGTCGGCGCCGCGACGAGCACGCTCTTGCCGGCCTCGACGCTCGCGCACGACGCGATCTGGAACTCGTCGAGGTCGAAGCTGAGTTCGCGACGGAACAGCTCGAACTGCTGCAGCTGAGCGCGGGACCTGCTGGCCGCGAAGCGCTCGGACGGGCTCGGGGTCATGCAGCCGACGCTTCGGCTGCCGCCAGCTCGGCCTCGAACTTCTTGTGCTTCTTCGCGCGCCGTCGGTCGTTGATCATGGCGATGCCGACAGCGAGGAAGTACAGGCCGAGCATCGGGGCCATCAGGAAGAACATGGAGAGGACGTCAGCCGATGGCGTCGCCATCGCCGCGAAGAGCGCAACGAGCAGCACGGCAGTTCGCCATCCCTTGAGAATCGCGGAACCCGTGATGACGCCCGCGAAGTTCAGCATGACGAGGATGACCGGGAGTACGAAGGCGATGCCCACCGCGATGCAGAGCGTCATGATGAGCTTGTAGTAGTCGCCCGCGTTGATGAGGCTCGAGCTGTCCGAGGGCGCGAAGCTCACCATGACCTCGACGATGCGGGGCATCAGCAGCCACGCGACCCAGACGCCCGCGAGGAACAGCGGGATCGCCGTCCCGACGAAGCCGATGGCGTACCAGCGCTCGTTCTTCTTGAGCCCGGGGACGACGAACATCCAGATCTGGTAGAGCCAGACAGGCGAGGACAGGATCACACCGAGAGCGAGGGAGATCTGCAGCCGTAGGTCGAAGGCGCCCGTGATGCTCTGGAAGTTCAGGTCCGCCGTTCGACCCTGCGACACGGCGATGTCGTGGATCGGCGCGGACATCAGGTTGAAGACCCAGTCCGTGAGCAGGAAGCCACCCACCATGCCGAGCACGATGCCGATCGCGGAGATGATGAGCCGGTTGCGGAACTCGATGAGGTGCTCGGCGAGGCGCATGCGCCCGTCAGGATCGCGCTTGCGGTCCTTCTTCGCTCTCTTCGGCGTCGTCTTCGGCACTCCTGCCGGAGACGGCCCCTCGCTTGGCTGGAGGGTCACGTCAGTTGGAAGGACCAGCGGTGCCCCTGGCATCGGAGCTCGGTGCCGCGGGGGCCTCAGGAGCCGGCGCTGCCGGAGCGGAGTTCTGGACGGGAGGCGTGACGGGTGCCTGCGGGGCTGCGGGTGCCTGCGGCGCAGCGGCGGCAGGTTGCGAGTACACGTCCGTGGACGGCGTGGCGTCGACCTCGTCGTCCTTCTTCATGTTCTTGACCTCGCCGCGGAAGATGCGCATCGACTGTCCGATGCTCTTCGCGAGGCCCGGGAGCTTCGGGGCGCCGAAGAGCAACAGGACGATCACCAGGATGATGATGAGGTGTGGGCCAGTCAGATTCGGCATGGTGTCAGTTGCCTTTCACAAGGTGTTCATATTGAAACGGGTCTGCGGTCGTCAGCTCACGGCCACGCTCCAGGCGCTGCTCGTGACGCTGCTCTTTGGTTTCGTCGAGCGCTTCTTTCAGCGCACCTCGCTCGACTTGGACCTCGCGGAGACCGCGAACGATCGCATTGCTCCGTGGAGGCGTGAACGAGACGAGCGTTTGCGCACGCTTCTCGAACGCCTCGAGGAGAACCTCGAGGCCCGCCAGCTCGCCCTGCAGCAGGACGACCTTCTTGAAGAGCCAGTAGCCCAGTGCACCGAGCACGCCAAGCAGGATGAGCACGAGGCCCACCCAGATGAGAACCCAACTCCACCACGGCATAGTGACTCCAACGATACCTGGTCTGAGCTGAATCGCCAGTCACCCGCCGTTGGCTCGCCGTCGAGCTTCAGCGCTCGTCGTGCTCGCGGAGCGCGGTGGCGGCCCAATCGGCGACGGCGGCACGCGCGGACGCGGGTGCCAGGACGCGCATCTCCCCCGCATTACCGGCGACAAGACGGGAAAGATGCCGCATCGAGGCCATCCGGACCTGCACGGTGGCGCGTCCACGGTCGTCGACAGTCGGCGCGGGCTGCCCCGGCGGTAGGTAATCGCGCAGGAGCGGCAGGACGGCGGCCTCAGCCTCGATCGTCACCAGGACGTGTTCCTCGCTCGGCGTGAAGATCGGGCGGGATGTCGCGGCCGCAGGATGAGACTCGGCAGAAACATCCGTGACCACCGCCTCGCGCATCCGGTCGAGCCGGAACACGCGCTCGGCGTCGCGCTCCAGGCACCATCCGCGTAGGAACAGGTCCCCGCCCAGGGTCTCGAGCGTGAAGGGATCCACGTGGCGCACGCTCTCGTCGCCGTCTTCGCGCCGGTAGCGGAAGCGCAAGCGCCGCCTCGTGGCGAGAGCGGCTGTGACCGCGTCGCGGGCGGCCGGAGCCTCCGCTATCGAGCCGAAGGCGAAGTGGGGCGCCGCGCCGCTCGCGCCGAGCTTCCGGAGGAGATCGTCGATGCGGTTCTCATCGACGAGTCGAGGGAGGCTGCGCAGGAACCCGAGGCCGGCGATCACGGCTGCCGCTTCTCGATTCGACATGCGCGGTGCTTCCTCTAGGGCGACGAAGTGGGTCACCTCGATGAGGTCCTGCGCTTCGAAGGCATCCCAGTTGATGTCGAAGAGGTCGAGGTGGCTGTAGACCCCCGCATCGCCGGGAGTGCCGGACACGGCGATGAGTCGGACCGCATCCCGGACCTGCGTCGCGCTCACGCCGAAGTGGCTTGCTGCGGTCTCGACGGGCACCGCTGCTTCCTGTTGGCGCAGGTACGGCACGAGCGACACGAGGAGCGCGAGACGGTCGGCGGAGACGAAGGGGCTCACGGGGCGACCTCGCTGTGGTCGGAGACGACCTCGGTCAGGCGCGCCTCGACGAGCCTGGCGAGCTGTTCCGGCTCGAGCACACGGACCTCCGAGCCGAAGGACGCGAGGCGATTCGCGAGGAGGTCCACATCGGTGTAGCCGAGCTCGATCTCACGCCAGGGGGTGTCAGCTGTGGACGCGACGGAGCGGAGCCTGACCTCGGCGTCCGAGCCCTCACGGACCTCGAGTCTCGCGCGCTGCCTGCGTGCGAGTTCCGCCAGCGTGTCGAGCGCTCGTGCTGCGTGCTGCTCTGGGGTCACCCCCGGGTAGCGCGTCGTGTCGACGGCGCCGAGCGGCCTCGGCGTCGAGACGATGCGTGCCAGGAGGAACATGCGCTCGCTGGCTCGGTCGAGATCGTAGGAGACGAGCAGCCAGTTCGCGTCGGCGAACACCAGAGCAAGCGGTTCGACCCGGCGAACCCGCGCAGCTTCCTCGCCGGGCTTCGCGTACGAGAATGAGACGAGTCGACCCTCCTCGATGGCTGTCGAGAGGGGCTCGAAGGCCGCGTCACGCGCCCGGAGACGCGGTGCGACGCCGACGAGATCCTCGCTGGTGCTCTCCCCCAGCGCCTTCAGCTTCATGAGGCCGCGCCTCGACTCCTGCGAGACGGAGCCCTCGCGCCAGACCTGGGAGGCCAGTGCGAGCAGGGCCGTCTCCTCGGCATCGAATTCCAGTCCTGCTGGCATGGAGAACCCGCCTCGAGGCACCCGGTAGCGAGCGAGCTGGTTGTTGCCGGGCGCCGACGGGTCGTCGATGACCTCGACGGGAACACCGAGGTCTCTCAGCTCGGTCTTGTCGCGCTCGAATCGCTTCTCGCGCGCGGTAGCCGCACTCCCGCCGCTGTCGCCCGAGTACCCGTGGACGGTCTCGAAGATGTCGCTCTTCGTGAGTCCTCGCTCGGTCGTCAGGAGCGCGAGGACCAGCGAGAACTGGCGCTCCGCAGCGGAGGGCGCCTTGGCTCGGGGTGTTCGCTCGCTTGCCACGCCTCGATGTTAGATCGTGCCGAGGATGTCGACGACGAAGACCAGGGTTGATCCCGCGGGAATCGCCTCGCTCGCCTGGTCGCCATAGCCGAGGGCTGGCGGGATGACGGCGATGACCTGCGAGCCCACCGTCTGTCCGACCAGAGCCTGCGCGAAGCCGTCGACGACGCCGGTGGTGGAGAACTGGGCGGGGGTGCCGCGGTCCCAGGAGCTGTCGAACGTCTCCCCCGTCGCGAAGAGGACGCCGGTGTACTGGACGACGACGGAGCTGCCCTCTGCCACGACTGGGCCGGTGCCGAGCTTGCGTGTCTCGAGGACCAGCTCGTCCGGCGCAGTCGCACCTTCGACGATCGTGACCTGCGGGGCGCCCTCGGCCGCATCCGTGACCGTGACGAGCGACTGCGTGGACGCCTGCTCGGCTCCGGTTGCCCGCGTCTCGGGCACCTCGATCACGTCGGCGACGACAAGCGCGGGAGGCGTGTCCGTTGCTCCCGCGTTGGCGGTTCCCTCCAGGAGCAGGGCCGCGGGGATGAGGGCGACGACGCGCGAACCGGAGGTCACGCCGTCGAAGAGCCCCGTGAGGTAGCCCGGGATGCCCTCGGCGTCGAGGTCGAGGACCTGCCCGAGCGGTGCGTACGGGCTCTCCTCGGCCTTCGTGCCAGCGTCGTACACCGTCAGGTTCGCGGCGACCGTGGAATCGAGGGTGATCTCCTCGCCGTCACCCTCGATCTCGACGCGGCGCTCCATCTCCTCGCCGAGACCTGCGACATCGCCGATCTCGACGGTCGGTGCTGCGCCGTACTCGCCGCTGACCTCGACGCCGTTGAGCGCGTCTCCGCTCGCTGCGGGGGTCGAGCTGCCGGCGCACGAGGCCAGGCCGAGCGAGAGGAGGAGGGCCGCGGCGATCGCGGGGAGACGTCGTTGCATTGATCCGCCTTGCGTGGAATCGAGAGGGAGGTGGGAAGTCAGCCTGGTCGCTACTCGGCGGCCAGGATGTCGATCACGAAGACCAGCGTGCGTCCCTGCGTGGCCGTTGCGTTCAACGGCCCTGGCTGGGACGCGAGACGCTCGGGGGGAAGCACGACGACGAGCTGCGAGCCCACGGGGGTGCCCACGATCTCCTGGCTCAGACCGAAGAGGCCGTCGGTGGGTGCCATGGTGAGCTGGAGCACGTTGTTGCCGGGGGTCCACGTGGATGCGACCTGCTCACCGGTCGTCCAGTCGAAGGCAGAGAGCTGCATCGTCACGGCCTGGCCTTCGGCGACCGGGGCACCGTAGCCGTCGATGCGCACGTGTCGCTTCGGGGCTGCGGGCGGGTCCTGGGCTGGCATGGTGACACCAGGGGTGCCGTTCGGTGCCGTGACGACGGCCGGGATGCCGTCTTCGGGGGCGGCGATGCGCCCACCGGCACTCGATGGGTACACGTCGAGCACATCGGCGATGGCGACGATCGTCATGGCCGGGTCGACCCCCGTCGATGCCGCCGCCTCGCCGAACAGGACGCTCGCGGGCATGACGGCGACGACGCGCTCGCCGGTCTGCGAGCACTCGATGGCCTCCGCGAGTCCGGGGAAGGTGTTCGCGATCGTCGCCACGCTCGTCGGCGCGGAGGCACCGGACTCATCCGCGACCGTCGGGCTGTAGGGCACGAGGACCTCGCCGCCGGCGCCGTCGAGCAGCTCGAAGTTCGCGCGCACGACTCCGGACGGCGTGACCGGGTCGCCGGTTCCGACGCCGTCACGCGTGGTCTCGAGAGCAGTCACCGAGAGGGGATGCGGCAGGGTCGCGCCGCTGAGCTCGCCGAACGCGCCGTCGGCAGTGATGCTCGTCGAAGCGGTGCCCTCGACGCCGGGCAGCTCGCACGCCGCGACGTCGAGCTCGCTCTCCGGCCAGGTGACGCAGCCCGTGAGGGCGATCGCGACGGCGGACGCGGTCATCGCGGCCCCCACGAGTCGGATTCCTGTGCGATTCATTCGCTCTCTCCCTCTGGTCCGGTGCTCTGCGCGTCGGTGTCGTCCTGCTGCGTTTCGGAGGGCTCCGGCTCGCTGCCCTGTCCTGAGGTGATGGCGGCGCCGCGCTGCGCGAGTCTGGCGCGCTTGCGGAGCACCTTGTCGCTCACCTGTCGGTCGCCCAGCGATCCCGGCGTCCAGATCTCCACGTCCTCGTCGCTGAAGTCAGATTTCGAGGCTCGGCGCTTGAGGTTCGGCAGGACGGCGCCGTCCGCGAGGCGGCGGGCCGTGAGCAGGAAGCCGGTGTGGCCGATCATGCGGTGGTCGGGACGCACAGCGAGGCCCTCGACGTGCCACCCGCGGACCATCGTCTCGTCGGCGTTCGGATCGGTGAAGAGGCCGGTCGCGCGGATGGCCTCGGCGACGCGGGACAGCTGGGTGACAGTGGCCACGTAGCAGAGGAGCACTCCGCCGGGCTTGAGGGCGTCCGCGACGACCTCGAGGCACTCCCAGGGGGCGAGCATGTCGAGCACGGCCCGGTCGGCGGTCCCGTCGGCGTGCTGCTCGGGCAGCGCTTCGGCGAGGTCGCCGAGCACGAGGTTCCAGTTGTCCGGCTTCTCGCCCATGACGCTGATGACGTTGCCCTCCGCGACCTGGGCGAATTCCTCCCGGCGTTCGAAGGACGTGAGCGAGCCCGTCCCCCCGAGCATGCGCAGGATCCACAGCGAGAGCGCGCCTGAGCCGACGCCGGCTTCGATGACGCGTGCACCGGGGCGGATATCGGCCTTCGCGAGGATCGCCGCGGCATCCTTCGGGTAGATGATGGCGGCACCGCGCGGCATGGACATGACGATGTCCTCGAGCAGCGGACGCAGCGCGAGGTACTGGCCGCCGTCGGTCGCGGCGATGACCGAGCCCTCGTCGACGCCGATGATCGTGTCGTGGTCGATCATGCCCTTGTGCATGAAGTAGCGCTTGCCCGGCTCCAGGTAGAGGGTGCTGACGCGTCCCTTCGGGCCGGTCAGCTGCACGCGGTCTCCAGCGCGGAAGGGTCCGCCGATGTCGGTCTGGGTCATAGCTGTGCTTCGCTTTCTCGGTTGGCGGCGTCGTGTGCCGTCTGTGCGTCCTGTCCCGTCGCCGTCGCCGTCGCCGTCGCCGTTGCGCTTGCGACGCGCTCGACGAGTTCGCCGAGTTCATCGAGGGTGATGCCCTCGAGTGTGTGCGTCACGAGATGCGCGTGGTGCGCCTCGAGCGTCTGGCCGTGCGGGATGCCGATCGTCGCGCATCCGGCGGCCCGAGCGGCCTCGAGGCCGCGGCGTGAGTCCTCGACCGCGATGCAGCTCTCCGGGGCGACGCCCAGCTGCTCTGCCGCGCGGAGATACGGTTCGGGGTGCGGCTTGCCGTTGTCGACCTCGTCGCCTGCGATCACGATCGTGAACAGCGGGGCGTCGAGCGTCGAGACGACTGCGTCGGCGAGGATGCGCGTCGAGTTCGTCACGAGCGCGTTCGGGATGCCTGCAGCGTGCAGGTCCGTCAGCAGCTCCAGAGCGCCGGGCCGCCAGTCGAGCTCCCTGAGGATGCTCGCCATGACCGTCGAGTTCATGTGGTCCACGATCTCCTGCGGCTCGAGCCTGACGCCGAGGCGAGCGAAGAACTCGGACGCGTCGGCCATGCTCGAGCCGACCATCCCCAGCTCCTGCTCTTCGGTGAGCGGGGGCAGGCCGTGGTCGCTGAGGAGGTTCAGCTGAGCGGTCTGCCAGTACTGCTCGGTGTCGACGATGGTGCCGTCCATGTCCCACAGGACGGCGGCGGGAAGTTTCGAAGGAGCCACGGGGCGACAGTCTACGGGGCGGCAGGGCGGCTGCCGACGCCCCGCCGCGTATCCTTGGACGACAGTCCATCCATGGCGAGGAGCACGGTGACGGATCACAGCGAGGCCACCACACCATTTGCGCGAGGCAGACTGCTGGTGGTCGCCCTGCTCGGCTGGAACGACGCGGGCGACGCGGCATCGAGCGCCGTCCGATCGCTGCAGGAGGCTATCGGCGCGGACCGCCTCATCGAGGACATCGACGACGAGTCCTTCTTCGACTACTCGATCCACCGCCCGGTCATGAAGGCTGGTGTGGAGGGGATCCGGAAGATCCAATGGCCGAGCGTCGCCTTCAGCGGCATCCCGCTGCGTGAGGCCTCGGCGACGGACGCCCCGGCCGAGACCACCGAGCTCGCAGCAGATGCGGGGCTCTCAGTGAGCTCCGACAACGGTGAGAACGTCTTCGTGCTCATCGGGCCCGAGCCGACGCTGCGGTGGCGGAGCTTCACGAAGCACGTCGTCGACCTGTGCGAGCGGGAGGGCATCACGCGCGTCGTGCTCGTCGGGGCGCTCCTCGCTGACGTGCCGCACACCAGACCCATCACGATCTTCATGTCGAGCGACGACGCGGCGGTCCGCGAGGAGCTCGACATCGACCGCAGCGAGTACGAGGGTCCGACGGGAGTGCTGTCGGCGATCGGCGAGGAAGCGCGTTCGCGCGGCATGCTGGTGCTCTCGCTCTGGGCTTCCGTTCCCCACTACGCGCACCACTCGCCCTCGCCGAAGGCCACGCTCGCCCTCGTCGACCGTCTCACCGAGATCGTCGATGTCTCGATTCCCCACGGCGAACTCGTCACCGAGTCCGCGGAATGGGAGGCGGAGGTGACGGAGGCGACTGCGCAGGACGAGGAGATCGCGCAGTACGTCGGCTACCTCGAGCGCACGCGCGACATGGTCGAGGCGCCTGAGGCGTCCGGTGAGGCGATCGCGCAGGAGTTCGAGCGCTTCCTCGAGCAGGCGGCCGGGAAGAAGCCGCAGCCGGGGCCAGGAGCGTTCCCGACGGATCTCTCCGGGACCGCGCAGCGGCCCATGGGAGGCGATCGCCGAGTGGCGCCCGAGGGTGACGATCAGGATGCGGACGCCGCCGAGTCGGAGTCTCCTGCCGCGGAGGAGACCGAGGCACCCGAGGACTCCGAGGACTGACCCAGCCAAGCAGCTGGTCCCGGGCCGGGACCCGCTCGGAGCTACTCGCTGGTGAGGCGCACACCCAGGAGGGCGTCGACGAGCCTGACGACGTCGCCGTCTCCGGCGGCCGGAGGCGCCTGCACCCACTCGTCGACGATCTCGACGACCGCTGGGGTGTTCAGATCCTCGGCGATCGCCGCCCGCATCCGCGTGACGAAGCTGCTCTGCTCGGACGGGATTCCTCCGGCGATCGATCGCCGTGCTCGCTCACTCCAGGCAGACAGGCGCTCACTCGAGCGCTCGAGTTCCGCGTCGGTCCACTCCCAGTCGCTCCGGTAGTGGTGGGAGAGCATCGCGAGCCTGATCGCCATGGGATCGACCCCATCGGCGGTGAGCCTCGAGACGAGCACGAGGTTGCCGAGGGACTTCGACATCTTGGTTCCGTCGTAGGCGATGAGGCCAGCATGCGCGTACGCGCGGGCGAAGTCGTCGGCCGAGCCGTTCGAGTCAGCCGAGGTCAGCGAGATGGCGTGCGCGGCCGAGAGCTCGTGGTGGGGGAAGCGAAGGTCGCGGCCGCCGCCCTGCACCGAGATCGGGGCCCCGAGCGTGCGCGTCGCGATGACGGAGCACTCGATGTGCCAACCGGGACGACCGAGTCCCACGGCGCTCTCGAAGGCGGGCTCGCCGTCGCGCGCGCTGCGCCAGAGCAGCGGATCGAAGGGGCCGTGCTTGCCCTCACGGTCCGGGTCTCCCCCGAACTCGAGGAAGGCGGCTTCCATCTCGGCTGGGGTGTACCCGGAGACGTCGCCCATCGTCCAGCTGCTGGCTGTCTCGGCGGCTGCGACGTCGTAGTACACGTCGCCGAGCTCGGTGACGGCAGCGGGAGCCGCGTCGCTCGCGACGGTGACCCGGTAGGCGAGTCCCGCGTCGATCAGTTTCGCGATGGCCTCGCCCGTCTCGGCGATGCTGTCCTGCACCCGCACGTACGCGTCGGGCGGCAGCACACGAAGCGCGGCCATGTCCGAGCGGAAGAGGTCGGTCTGCGAGGTCGCGATCTCCTGCCAGTCGCGCCCCGTCTTGGCGGCGCGCTCGAGGAGCGGGTCGTCGACGTCCGTGATGTTCTGCGCGTACCTGACCTCGAGACCCGCATCGCGCCAGGCGCGTCCGAGGGTGTCGAACGCGAGATACGTGGCCGCGTGGCCGAGGTGCGTCGCGTCGTATGGGGTGATCCCGCAGACGTAGAGGGTCGCGATCCCATCGGGGGTGACGGTGTCCTGCACACGTCCGCTCGCCGAGTCGAAGACCCTGATCGGACCACCGCCGTTGCCGGCTACCGAGGGGACTGCAGGGATGGGCCACGAGGGAACGGTTCGCACCGGGACATCCTATGTCGCGCCCCAGCCTTCACCGTCGAGTGGGACTCCCCACCGCGTGTCAGCGTCAGGCGGCACCGCTCGTCGGGTCCATGAGCCCGAACGACAGCAGGATGATGATGAGCGTGCCGAGTGCGATGCGGTACACCACGAATGGCAGGAAGCTGCCCTTGTTGAGGTACGCCATGAGGTACTTGATGACCACGAGGCCGACCACGAACGAGATGATCGTCGCGATGATCGTTCCGACGACGGGCGCCTGCGCGCCCTCCGTCTCCCCGAACGCGGAGACGAGCTCGTAGAAGCCGGAGCCGAAGACGGCTGGCACGGCCAGGAGGAAGCTGTAGCGGGCGGCCGACGGGCGGTCGTAGCCCATGATGCGTCCGGCCGTGATCGTGCCGCCAGAGCGGGAGACGCCGGGGATGAGGGCGAGCGCCTGAGCGAACCCGTAGACGATGCCGTCCCTCGTGTTGAGGTCCTGCAGCGCCTTCGCGCGCTTCCCGAAGATGTCGGCGAGGCCGAGGATGACGCCGAAGATGATGAGCGTGAACGCCACGATCCAGAGCGACCTGAACTGGTCCCGGATCAGGCTCTGCAGCAGGAAGCCGAGGACGACGATCGGGATCGAGCCGAAGATGATGAGCCAGCCCATGCGCGCATCTGGGTCGCTCCGCGGAACGCTGCCGCGAAGCGAGCCGAACCAGCGCGAGATGATGCGCTTGATGTCGCCCCAGAAGTAGACCAGGACGGCGGCCTCGGTGCCCAGCTGGATGATGGCGGTGAACGTCGCCCCAGGGTCCTGCACGCCGATCCACTCGCCGACGATGCGGATGTGCGCGCTCGAGGAGATCGGGAGGAACTCAGTGAGCGCCTGCACGAGTCCGAGGATGACGGCGTCAAACCAGTTCATTGCCACTGCCTTTTCGAGAGAGATTTCCTGCTGCGGCCGCGGTCGAGGTCACGTCGGGCCCGGCGCACGCTAACACGAATCCGGCAGTCAGGCGCGGATGGCACCCCGGAGCCGAATGGATGCGGACAGTGGGCGTGCCCGGATCGAGCACGCCCACCGAGCGCTCAGTAGCTGCGCAGGAAGTCCCCGAGCACCTTGCGTCCGAAGACCAGCGACTCGAGCGGCACGCGCTCGTCGACGCCGTGGAACATCGCGGGGAAGTCGATGCCCTCAGGGAGGCGGAGCGGGGCGAAGCCGTAGCCCTCGATGCCGAGCGTCGCGAGCGCCTTGTTGTCGGTTCCGCCGGAGAGGAAGTACGGCACGACGACGGCTTCGGGGTCGTGCCGCTGCAGGGCCGCCGTCGCCGCGTCGACGATCGGGCCCGAGACGGGAGCCTGCGTGCCGATGCCTCGGAACACGGTCTCGATCTCGATGTCGTCGCCGATGATGGCCTGGATCTCCGCGAGGAGCTCGTCCTCGGCTCCGGGGAAGGGCCGCGCGTCGATGGCGACGCTCGCCGACTCCGGGATGACGTTGTGCTTGTAGCCGGCGTTCAGCATCGTTGGGTTCGTCGTCGAGCGGAGGCTGGCCGTGAGGAACCCGGACGCGCTGCCGGTCGCGAGGACGATTGCACCCGGCGTGGTCTCCTGCGGGTCGACCTCGAGGAGGCGAGCGAGCTCCGTGATCATCGAGGAGGTCGTGTCGTTGAGGAGCACGGGCCACTCGTGGGACCCGAGCTTCGCGATGGCCTGGGCCAGGCGCGTCACGGCGTTCTCCTCAGCAGGGATGACCCGTGAGCCGTGAGCCGCCCTCCCCTTGGCGTGGAGCCGCAGCCACAGGAGCGCCTTCTCCCCCGTCTGCAGCAGGTAGGCGCGCTTGCCGCCGACCGTGATCGAATAGCCGCCGACCTCGGAGATCGCCTGCGTCGCGCCAGCGAAGAGCTCCGGATGGTCGCGGGCGATGGGCTCGGATCCGAACTGGCCGCCGTTCTCCTCGTCGGCGAAGAACGCGAGGATCAGCTCGCGCTCCGGCAGCTCGCCCGCGCCGAGGATCTCCTCGACGGCGGTCAGGATCATGGCGTCCATGTTCTTCATGTCGACGGCACCGCGCCCCCACAGGAGGCCGTCCTTGATGACGCCGGCGAATGGGTCGACGCTCCAGTTGCCAGCTTCCGCCGGGACGACATCGGTGTGGCCGTGCACGACGAGCGCCGGCTTCTCCGGGTTGCGCCCCGGGATGCGCGTGAAGATGCTCGGGCGTCCTGGGGCCGCCTCGATCGTCGTGACGTCCAGACCGAGAGCCTGGAGCCGCGCCTCCAGGTACTGCGCAGCCTCGGTCTCGCCCTTGGAGCGGCCTTCGCCGTAGTTCGTGGTGTCGAGGCGGATGAGGTCCTGGGTCGTCGTGACGGTCGGATCGAGTTCGAGGGAGTCAGCCATGCCCCCAACGCTACCGCCGCGGAGTCCCCCAGATAGTTCCTGCGACGCGCCCGGGATGCACGCTTTTCGGCCTCGATTAGCGTTTCGCCGGAATCCTGGTAATGTTTCTCCTCGTGCTCAACAGCACAACCTGCGCGGGTGGCGGAAATGGCAGACGCGCTAGCTTGAGGTGCTAGTGCCCGTATTAGGGCGTGGGGGTTCAAGTCCCCCCTCGCGCACAGGTTGAAAGGCCCGGGAGTTTTCTCCCGGGCCTTTCGTGTTCCCTGGCGCAGCTTCCTGTTTCGTCCCTCAGGTCATCTGCGATTCGCTTCCTGACGCACTGCGTAGTGAGACGGCGCGGAGGGAAACACTCGGCAACGTTGGCTTGCCAGGACACGCTCTGCGGGTGACGCTCGAGGAGGCCCATCCACCGTCATCCCTGGAGTGCACCAGTGCCTGCTGAAACCACGTCGCTCGCGAACCACACGCAGATCGATCAGACCGAGCTCTCCGAGAGCTTCCGCTCGCTGTTCCGCCAGCACCCCTCGGGTGTCGCGGTGCTCACGGCTGAGAGCGAAGCCGGTCCGGTCGCGATGACGATCACGTCGCTCACGTCGGTCAACGCCTCCCCCGCGCTTGTCGCCTTCTCGCTGTCGAAGGCCTCGTCCGCGACGCCCGGAATCCTGGGATCGTCCAGCGTGCTCGTGCACTTCATCGACGAGGCGTCGCTCGCGGTGGCACAGGTGGCCGCCACGAGCGGTATCGACCGCTTCGCAGACCGAGACAGCTGGGGCTATCTCCCGAGCGGAGAACCGCACTACAGGGCCGTCACGCGCTGGGCGCGTGGCAGCGTCCGCAGCACGCTCGACGTGGACGGCGCGGTTCTCGTCGTCCTGGACATCGTCGAGGCCAGGGACGGGAGTGCTGGCGCCCCGCTGGAGGACGACGGGGTCGTCTACCGCAACCGCGTGTGGCGAAAGCTCGGCGCCCCGCACAGCTGAGAGGGACTCGTGGGGCGGTCGGGTAGTTTGGGGGCGCAGCACTGTGACGAGCGATTGGCGCATGAACTGCCTCCACGCCCCCAGACCGAGAAGGACCTCCTCGAACCATGCCCGGCCTCGCCACGACACTCCTCTACGCCGCAAGCTCAGGGGGGAGCGCCGTCGATGAGGCGACCGGCGGCATCTTCGGGGTCATCTCCGATTGGGCGATCGAGATCATGGGAACCATCGGAGCTCCCGGCGCCGGCATCGCCGTCGCGCTGGAGAACCTCTTCCCGCCTATCCCGTCCGAGATCATCCTGCCGCTGGCAGGCTTGGCAGCGCACCAGGGCAAGTTCTCCGTGCTCGAGGCGATCATCTGGACCACGATCGGCTCGGTGGTCGGTGCCTATGCCCTGTACTGGCTCGGTCGCTGGCTCGGACACAACCGCATGGTGTGGCTCGCTCGGAAGATCCCGCTCGTCGACGCGGCCGACGTCGTCAAGACGACCAACTGGTTCAAGAAGCACGGCAAGAAGGCCGTCTTCTTCGGCCGGTTCCTGCCGATCTTCCGGAGTCTGATCTCGATACCGGCCGGCATCGAGCGGATGCCCGCACTCCAGTTCGGCCTGCTGACGCTCGCCGGCTCCGCGATCTGGAACACCGTGTTCGTGATGGCCGGCTACCTGCTCGGCGACTCCTGGGAGCAGATCCTCATCTACGCAGACGCGCTCAAGTACCTCGTGTACGCCCTCGTGGGAGGCGCGATCATCTGGTTCCTGGTCGTGAAGATCCGCGGGCGGGTGCACCGCGGCGGCCACTCGGCCTGAAGGCGCGCGCGCTCAGGTCGGCTGACGGCTCAGGAGCGCATGCGCCGCCGGAGCACGTCGATACGCGCCTGGATCTGCGACACGGTCGCCTGTCCCACCGCTGGCCCCCCGCAGCTGCGTCGCAGCTCCGCGTGCACGATGCCGTGCGGCTCCCCCGACTGCTTCGCGTAGACCGAGACGAGGCTGTTAAGCAGCGTTCGCTGCTCCTTCAGGGTTCGGTGGAGCGCCTGGGGTGGCGCGGGAGCCGGTGGGCCTGCCTTCACGCGCGACTCCTGGATGCGCCCCTGCTTCGCCTGGCGCTGGGACAGCACCGACCGCACCTGGTCGGCGTCGAGGATCCCGGGCAGCCCGAGGAACTCCAGCTCCTCTTCGCTGCCGACTTCGGCCGCGTAGCCGAAATCGCCGCCGTCGTAGAGGACCTTGTCGAACAGCGCCTCGCTCGAGATCGCCTCGAACGTGAACTTCCCGAGCTCGTCCGAGGTCTTGTCCGGCCGCTCGGCGGCGGCCATCATGTCTTCTTCCGGAGCGCGGGAGTCGTCGGCGTCAGCGAGCCGATCGAGCGCGTGGTTGCGCTCCATCTCCAGCGCGTGCGCGAGCTTCGTGAGCTGCGGCACGCTCGGCACGAAGACCGTCGCGGTCTCGCCCTTCTTGCGGGCGCGCACAAAGCGGCCGATGGCCTGTGCGAAGAACATCGGCGTCGACGCGTTGGTTGCGTAGACGCCCACAGCGAGCCGAGGCACGTCGACGCCCTCCGACACCATGCGGACGGCGACCATCCACCGCTCGTCGCTCGCGGAGAACTCGGTGATGCGGTCGGACGCGCCCTTGTCGTCGGAGAGGATGAGCGCGGGCTTGGTTCCCGTGATGGTCTTCAGGATCGCCGCGTAGCCCTTTGCCGCCGCGTGGTCGGTGGCGATGACGAGGCCGCCGGCATCCGGGACTTCCTGGCGGACCTCGCTGAGGCGCTGGTCGGCCGCCTGCAGGACCTGGGGGATCCACTGCCCTTCGTGGTCGAGGGCGGTGCGCCACGCCTGGGAGACGATGTCCTTCGTGTTGTCCTCCGCGAGGCCCGCTGACATCTCCTCCCCCTGCGTGTCCCGCCACCGCACGTTGCCGGCGTAGGACATGAAGAGCACTGGGCGCACGACGCCGTCCTCGAGCGCACGGCCGTACCCGTAGGAGTAGTCGGTGAGGGATGTGCGGATGCCGTCCTCATTCGGGGCGTAGGTGACGAACGGGATCGGCGCGGAGTCGGAGCGGAAGGGCGTTCCCGTGAGCGAGAGTCGGCGGTCGGCGTGTCCGAAGGCCTCGCGGATCGCGTCTCCCCAGCTCAGCGCGTCTCCGCCATGGTGCACCTCGTCGAGGATGACGAGCGTGCGTCCGGAGGCCGTCAGGTGGCTGTGCACGCTCGGCTTCATCGCGACCTGCGCGTAGGTCACGGCCACGCCGTGGAACTGACGTGAGTGGATGCCCTGGTTGTTGCCGTAGCGCGGGTCGATGCGGAGGCCGACTCGAGCGGCAGCCTCCGCCCACTGCGTCTTGAGGTGGTCGGTCGGCGCGACGATCGTGATGCGATCGACGGAGCGGCGCTGGAGGAGCTCGGTGGCGAGTCGCAGAGCGAAGGTCGTCTTGCCAGCGCCTGGCGTCGCAGAGGCGAGGAAGTCTCGAGGCTCGGACTCGAAGTAGACGTCGAGCGCCTCAGCCTGCCAGGCACGCAGCCTCCCGGCGGTGCCCCACGGCGCTCGCTGCGGGAACGACGGGGAGAGGTGCTCGGCAGCGAAGGTGCCGACCTGGTGACCGTAGCGTGAGCCGTCGTGGCTGGAGGGATGAGCTTCCTGGACGGCTTCGCGTTCGGTCATGGCTGCGTCGAGTTCCTCTCAGGGCAGTCGCCCGGTCAGCGCCGTGCGGGTGGGTCTTGGATTGGTCCGAGTCGGTGGCTGGCGTGCAGCCGGCGCACGGCTCGCTCGTTCGACGGGTGCAAACCGCCTGCGAGCACGTCCCGCAGCAGTCGCGCGAGCTCATGTCCGGAACGGTAGCCGCTGCCGCCGACAATCCCGAGCGCGTCCTGCGTCGTGGTCGCCGCGGCGGCCACCGCCTCGTACTTCGCCATCGTCAGGCGCGCGAACCAGGCGTCGCCGTGAGGCGCCCCCTCGTCGACATCGCGAGCGATGGACTCAACGAGGGTACGCGCTGCGAGCTGTCGAATGCTCATCCTGGCGATTTCCTCTCGAACCTGCACGTCGTCGGCGAGACGGATCCCGCCCTGCGTCGAGCTCGTCCGGTGCTCGGCGGCCTCGATCGCCAGCTCGAGCGCGCGGTCGCCGATCCCGACGTAGCACGAGGCGACGAGGAGGAGGAAGTTCGAGTGAACGGCGAAGATGTGCGGTTCGCTGCTCGGTCCGACCGGGAGCCGAGCGATGACGCGCTCGGCGGGGATACGGGCACCGTCCAGGGAGGTGGAGCAGCTCTGCGTCGCCCGCATGCCGAGCGTGTCCCAGTCATCGTGGATGCGCACGCCGTCGTCGCCGCGTCGCAGCACCCCGTGGACGAGAGCCGGCTCCGCTCCGTTGTCGTCCCGGCCGAAGGTCACGAGGCTCGTCCAGACGGGAGAGAGCGAGGTGAAGATCTTCATGCCGTGCAGCCGGTAGCCCCCGTCGGCCTCCGGCTCGGCCCGGACATTCGAGTCGTAGAGGACGGCGTCGTTGCCGATCTCGGAGATGGCGAGCGCGTAGGTCTCCCCCGCGACGATCTCGCGCAGCATCCAGTCGAGGGCCCCTTCGCCCGCCTCGTGCCTCGCGCGGGCGATGCCGGCGACCACGTGGTGCATGTTCACGGCGAGGGCCGTCGCTGGAGCCGCGGCCGCGAGACGTGCCTGGCATCGCACGGCCTGCTCGAGGGATGCCCCCGTGCCGCCGAAGTCGCGGGGAACCAGCAGCCGCAGGTAGCCGATCTCGCGGAGCGCCTCGAGGTCGTCCGCGGGGAAGGAGTTCTCCGCGTCGTGGCGGCTCGCGCGCTGATTGAGCACCTCGAGCAGGTCATCGGCCAAAATGGATCTCGGGTCTGAAGCTGGCATGTCCACCACGGTACTCGTCACGGCTTCGACCTCGATGACCACGACAGCGTCTGTGACGGTCTAGTCTTCAGTTCCGATCGAGGAGAGAAACGGCGAGATGTCAGAACCCGAACTCATACCCTGGAGCCGCTACGTGGCGATCGGCGATTCCTTCACCGAGGGCGTCGGCGACCCGGAGCCGACCGCTCCAGGCGGTCTCCGCGGCTGGGCCGATCGTGTGGCAGAGGAACTCGCCGCACACCGCTCCGACTTCGCCTACGCGAACCTGGCCATCCGCGGCCGACTGCTGGATCAGATCGCGGAGGAGCAGCTCGGGCCGGCGCTCGAGCTGAAGCCCGACCTCGTGACGGTCTCCGCTGGTGGCAACGACATCATCCGCCCGGGCGCGGACCCGGACGCGATCGCCGCGCGGTTCTCGCGACTCGTCGGCTCGCTGCGTGCCAGCGGCGCCACCGTCGTGGTGTTCACCGGGGTCGACACGAAGTTCGCGCCGGTATTCTCATCGATGCGCGGCAAGATCGCCATCTACAACGAGCACATCCGCGGGATCGCCGAGTACCACGATTGCATCGTCGCCGACCAGTGGGCTCTTCGCTCCATCCAGCGCCCCAGCATGTGGGTCAGCGACCGCCTGCACCTCAACGCCTACGGGCACCACGAGGTGGCTCGCATGGTGCTCGCCGCGTTGAACGTCGAGAACGAGCTCGTGGCCATGCAGCCTGCACCGGCCCGTCCCTCGCGGTGGCGCGAGGCCCGCGCCCAGGACATGGTGTGGGCGAGGCAGCACCTCGTTCCGTGGGTGCTGCGGCGCCTCAGGAACGAGTCATCGGGCGACAACGTGATCGCGAAGCGTCCGTTCGCCGAGCCCTTCTCCTTCGGCACCGACATCGACTCCCCTCTCGGGTGAGCGCGCAGAGCCCTACCCGGTGAGCGCGTAGAGCGCGACGGCACTCGCGGCAGCGACGTTGAGCGAGTCGACGCCGTGGAGCATCGGAATCGTGACGGTCGTCGTCGCAGCGCTGAGGGCGCCGCGACTCAGGCCGTCCCCCTCCGTGCCGAGCAGGATCGCGACGCGCTCGGGACGGTCCGCGGCGTAGTCCCGGAGCGAGACGGCGTCGTCGTCCAGGGCGAGCGCTGCGACGTCGAAGCCGGCGTCTGCGAACAGCGTGGCTGCCTCCCGCCACACCGGCAGCCGGGTCCACGGCACCTGGAAGACGGTGCCCATGCTGACGCGCACACTGCGCCGGTAGAGGGGATCGGCGCATTCCTGGGTGACGAGCACCGCGTCGGCCCCGAGACCGGCAGCAGCCCGGAACACCGCGCCGACGTTCGTGTGATCCACGAGATCCTCGAGCACCACGACGGTTTTCGCCGTCGCGAGCAGGTCTGCGGGGTCGAGCAGCGGGGGCCTGTGCATCGAGGCCAGGGCTCCCCGGTGCATGCGGAAGCCGGTCAGCTGCTCGAGCTGCTCGCTGGAACCGACGTACACGGGCACGTCGGGGAACGCCTCGAGCAGTGGCTCGACGGTCGGGAGCCACTGCTCCATGAGGAGGAGGGAACGGGGCGTGTGGCCGGCTCGCAGCGCCCGCTCGATGACCTTCGGCGACTCGGCGAGGTAGAGGCCACCTTCCGGCTCGAGGCGACGGCGGAGGGCCACGTCGGTCAGGCGGGAATAGTCGTCGAGTCCAGACTGTTCGAGTGAACGGACGGATGGGGCCGCACGTGGCCAATCGGTCGATTGGAGAGGGGTCAGGCGCATGGAGGCAATCCTGTCAGAAGCGGGCGGTGCCATGGCGGAGCGGTCGCGAGCTGAGGGTCTTGCACGTGCCGCGGATGTGCTGGCGGATCGGGCGTTCGCGGTGCTCACCGGAGCCGGGCTCTCGACGGACTCTGGCATCCCCGACTACCGCGGGGACGGCAAGGCGCCGAGGATCTCGCCCATGACGATCCAGCAGTTCATGTCCGACGAGGCGACGCGCAGGCGCTACTGGGCCGGCGCCGCGCTCGGTGCGGCACGGTTCTCCGGAGCGGAGCCCAACGCGGGCCACCTGGCACTCGCCGAGCTCGAGCGACACGGCGCCGCGACGGGGGTCGCCACGCAGAACGTGGATGGCCTCCACCTCCGCGCAGGCAGCCGCAACGTCGTCGAGCTCCACGGCAGCATGCGCACCGCGAGCTGCACGCAGTGCGGGCACGAGGTCTCACGGGCCTCGCTGCTCGCCGACATCATCGCGTCCTCCCCCGGCATCGCCGAGCTGGCGGCCGACGCGAGCAGCCGCCCAGACGGTGACGCCGAGGCGAGCGGCGCGGAGATCGAGGAGCTCCCGAGCTGCCCGGTCTGCGGGGGCATCCTGCAACCGGACGTCGTGATGTTCGGTGACGTCGTTCGTCCCGAGGTCGCCGAGCGTGCCCGCAACCTCGTCGACGAGTCCGACGCGCTCCTGGTCGCCGGTACGTCCTTGGTCGTCAACACTGGACGCAGGCTCGTGCATCGCGCCGTGGCAGCTGGCAAGCCGGTCGTGCTGTTCAACCGCGGCGGGGCCGCGATCGAGCACCTGGCCTACGTCTACGTCGACGGCGGCACCTCCGAGTCGCTCGCCGACCTCGCGGCCCGGCTCACGTCGGATTCCTAGGCCGACCCAGAACCCCGAGGCCGGCCGGAAGCCGTCAGCGCTGTCGCTGCTCTGCCACCTCTTGGCAGGCGCTGAGCAGCGCGGCGGCGGATCGCTCCCACGCGTACTCGGCGGCCCTGGCCACGCCAGCAGCTGAGGCGGAAGCCCACGCCTGCGCGCTGCCGTGGAGCTGCCTCGCCTTCGTCGCGAGCAGCGCCGCGTCATCGGCCGGGAAGTACCCGGCTGCAGCTCCCCCGACCTCGCGGAAGATCGGGGTGTCGCTCACGAGAACGGGTGTGCCTGCGGACATGGCTTCCACGAGCGGCAGCCCGAAGCCCTCGCTCTTCGACGCGGTCACGAGGGCGGTGGCGTTGGCGAGCAGCGCACGGTACGCGTCGTCGCTCACGCCCTGGTGGGCGACGATCGAACCCGTGGGGGCGAGATCCTCGAGCGCCGCCAGGGTGCGCGCATCCGCCTTCGAGCAGAGGTGGAGTCGCCAGCCAGGCAGGTCGCGCATGGCGCGCGCCAGCGTCTCGACGTTCTTGTATGGCATGAAGGAGCCCATGTAGACGAGATTGGGCTCGCTCGGCGGCTCGGTCCTCGCCGGCGCAGCGAACGCCGGATCTGGCGCGTTGGGCACGAGCGGGATGGGGCGGCGGGTGAGCTTCTTGGACTCGAGCAGCCCGCGGGTCGTCGCCGAGACCACCGCGACCTGGTCCGCACCGGCGAGGAGGAGCCGCTGGGGCCAGAAGGACAGGTGGTAGACCCGCCACAGCGCGCGCACGTACCAGGGGAGGAACTGCGGGGGCTTCGGGTGCTCGTAGTAGATGAGGTCGTGGATGGTGAGGATGAGCCCGTAGTGCCGCCCGAGCGAGCCCATCGTCTGCATGGGGCTCACGACCACGTCGGGGCGCAGCGCGTTGATCTGGCGAGCGACGAACGGCTCCGCTGGCGACGTCGGCGCGCTGATGAGCGCGTGCGGAAGGTCCGGCAGCATGGGCAGCTGGCGTTCGTCGGAGATGAGCATGGTGACCGGGTGCAGTTCGGAGAGCGCACGCACGAGCTCAGCCGAGTACCGCGAGATGCCGTCGTGGCGGTCGATCCGAACGTACCTGCAGTCGAAGAGGAGTTTCACCGGCTGCGCTCCGGATCGTCGGGTGTGGAGTTCCCGTCGATGAACTCGGAGAGCAGGCGGGCGGCTGCGATCGGCGTCTCGTAGTGCACGAGGTGACCCGTGCCGGCGATCACGTGCAGCGGCAGCTCGGCGAGCCTCGCGAGTTCGAGCTGCGCTTCGAGCGGCGCGATGTCGTCGAGCGCGCCAGCGATGAGCGCGGTGGACGCTGGCAGTTCGTGTGCATGGGCGAGCACCGAGTCGGAGACGGATGCACGGAACGCGGCGAGGAGCGTGTCGCGGTCGGAGAAGTCCGAGAAGTGCCGTTCATGCTCGGCGTGGATCCAGGCTCGGAGCGGCTTCGAGGTGGTCTTGGCCATGACCTCGCTCATGACGCGTGTGATGAGCGGATGCGAGAGCAGCACCCTGCCCGCCGACTCTGGCAGCTTCGAGCCGAGCCAGTAGTAGAAGATCGCGAGCTTCGTGAGGATCGCCTGCTGACCTTCCAGGGCGGGCGCGGCGATGGGGTTGACGAGCACGAGGCGCCGATCGCCGATCGCGGTGGGGCGCCGGGCGATCACGAGCGAGCCGAACGAGTGGCCGAGGACGATGGCGGCCCCGTTCGGGTCGACCTCATGGAGGAACGCCTCGAGCCAGGCTGAGTAGTCGTCGAGCGTGTGTCCGCTTGCGAGTGGCCGCGACTCCCCGAAACCCGGCAGGTCGGGTGCGAGGAAGCGAACGTTCGGGAGCCGTTCCACGACGGGGAGCAGCCCGTGGTGGGTGCCGCGGAAGCCATGGACCAGCACAACCGTCGCGCGGGCGTCGCCGGCCGATGGGCCGATCTCCCACCAGGCGCATTCGGAGCCCAGGACATGCGCTGTGCGGGCGAGCGACGGGGACTCGGGAGTGGCTGCGAGAGCGGAGGAAGGCATCGTGCAAGAGTGTACCGAGCAGGGCGGGAAGCCGTGCTCAGGCGCTCCCGTGCGACGCGCGGTGGAGGTGCCTGCAAGAGGACGTCGAGGCGGGATGAGGAAGCAATGACCGAGTGGACGAAGCGGATCGCGGTGTTCGATCTCGAGACGACCGGCATCGATGTCGAGAACGACCGGATCGTGACGGCGTTCGTCGGGCTCATCGATGGCGATGGCACGATCGAGCGCGGCACGGACTGGCTGGCGGACCCGGGCGTCCCCATCCCCGAGCGCGCGGCGGCCGTGCACGGCATCACCACGGAGATCGCCCAGTCCGAGGGGCGGCCGGCAGGCGAGGTCGTCGGGGAGCTTCGGGCTGCGCTCGACTGGATCGCCCGGCACCGTGTTCCGCTGGTCATCTACAACGCGCCGTACGATCTCACCCTGTTCGCTCGGGAGTGCGCGCGTCACGGCCTGGAGCAGATTGTCTTCGCCGAGCAGGTCGTCGACCCGCTCGTCATCGACCGGGCGCTCGACAAGTACCGCAAGGGCAAGCGCACGCTCACCGACACCGCCCTCTTCTATGGCGTGGAACTGATCGACGCGCACTCCGCGGGTGACGACGCCGTCGCCGCGGGCCAGCTTGCGCTCGCACTGGCGGCCAAGTATCCCGCGGAACTCGGGCTGCCGCTCCAGGAGCTGCACACGAAGCAGGTCACGTGGGCGGCGGACCAGGCCAGGGACTTCGAGGCGTACATGCGCGCCAATCGAGACCCGGACTTCACCGCCGACGGCGCGTGGCCGGTGCGCAGCGCTCCCTGACCGGCGACGGGCTTCGGTGAGGCACCCAGCAGACGCGCGAAAGGGCGGCACCGAAACGGTGCCGCCCTTTCGTGGAGCAATGGACTACTTGCTGCCGCCGCCGAACTTGGCGTAGCGGTTCTTGAACTTCTCAACACGACCTGCGGAGTCCATGATGCGCTGCTTGCCCGTGTAGAACGGGTGCGAGGCGCTGGAGATCTCGACGTCGATGACTGGGTACGTGTTGCCGTCTTCCCATTCGATCGTCTTGGCGCTCGAGACCGTGGAACGGGTGAGGAACTTCTCCCCCGATGCGAGGTCGTTGAACACCACCGTGTTGTAGGTGGGGTGGACGTCAGCCTTCATAAGGGTTCCTTCAACGAGTTTGGTGAGCAGAATCGGACCACGGGTCCTGAGCCAAAGGACAACTTTAGCAGATAGGAGCCCGTGGGTGTCAGTTCGACGCGCGGGCGGCGTACCGGCCCTGGGCGTTGGTGACGTGGAGGGGAAGTCCGAAGGTCGTCTCGAGGTTCGAGCTCGTGAGCACCTCGGAGATCGGGCCAGCCGCGACGACCTTGCCTTCGCGCAGCAGGAGCACGTGGGTGATCCCCACTGGGATCTCCTCGACGTGGTGCGTGACCATGACGATCGCGGGCGCGAACTCGCTCTGCGCGAAGCTGGAGAGCGCAGCGAGGAGGTTCTCGCGAGCTCCGAGATCGAGGGACGCGCTGGGCTCGTCCAGGAGGAGCAGCTCGGGGTCGGTCATGATCGCCCGTGCGATGAGCGTTCGCTTCTGCTCGCCGTCGCTGAGCGTGCCGAAGTCGCGCTCAGCGAACTCGCCGAGGTTCCATTCCTCGAGGACACGCTGCGCCCGGCGCTCGTCGATCTCCTCGTAGGCCTCGTTCCATCGGCCCGTGACCGCGTAGGAGGCGGTCAGCGCGACGTCGATGACTCGCTCGTCTTCGGGGATGCGCCTCGCCATCGCGCTCGACGCGACGCCGATGCGAGGACGAAGGTCGAAGACGTTGGTCCGGCCGAGGCGCTCCCCGAGCACGTCGACCTCTCCTGACGTGGGGTGCTGCGTCGCCGAGGCGAGCGAGAGGAGCGTCGATTTCCCGGCGCCGTTCGGGCCGAGCACCGCCCAGCGCTGCGTCTCGTCGACGGACCAGGTGACATGGTCGAGGATCGGACGACCGTTGCGAACGACCGTAGCGTCGTTGAATTCGAGAACCGTTGCCATATGCCCCAGCCTAGACGCGGCTCGTGCGCTGGCTTCGGCGGCGCACCGCGTCAGCCAACGAGCTGCTCGTAGATGGAGATCGTCTCGTCGCTGATGCGGCGCCAGGTGAACTCGCGCTCGGCGCGCTCGCGCCCCGCCTTGCCGTAGCGAGCGGCCGTCTCGGGGTCGCTGACGACCTCGGTGAGCACTCGTGCGAGGTCGGCGACGAACTTGTCTGGGTCGAGCGGGGTTCCCGTGCCGTCGGTTGCCTGCTCGATCGGCACGAGGCGTCCGGTCACCCCGTCGTCGACGACCTCGGGGATGCCGCCGGTCGCCGTGCCGACCACGGCTGTGCCGCAGGCCATGGCCTCGAGGTTCACGATGCCGAGCGGCTCGTAGATCGAGGGGCACGCGAAGACCGTCGATGCCGAGAGCGCGGTCATGATCTCGCGCTTGCTGAGGTGGCGCGCGAGCCAGAGGACGCCATCGCGCTCGGTCTGCAGCTGCTCGACGAGACCTGCGACCTCTGCCTCGATCTCGGGGGTGTCCGGGGCGCCGGCGCACAGGATGACCTGCACCTCAGGTGGCAGCTCGCGCACGGCGCGCAGGAAGTACGGGAGACCCTTCTGCCGAGTGATGCGGCCGACGAAGACGACAGCGGGGCGGTCGGGGTCGATGCCGAGGGCACGTGCGGCCTCAGGGTCCTCGACGCGCTGCCAGGTCTCGAGGTCGATGCCGTTGTAGACGACCTCGACCTTCTCCGGGTCGAGGTTCGGGTAGGCGCGGAGGATGTCGGCGCGCATCCCGTGGCTCACGGCGATGATGCGGTCGGCGTGCTCGTAGGAGACCTGCTCGATCCAGCTGGAGAGGCGGTAGCCGCCTCCGAGCTGTTCTGCCTTCCAGGGGCGGAGCGGCTCGAGGCTGTGCGCCGTGATGACGTGCGGGATGCCGTGCAGCAGCTTCGCGACGTGGCCCGCGGCGTTCGCGTACCAGGTGTGCGAGTGCACGAGGTCGGCACCCGCGATGTCGTTCGCGATCTCGAGGTCGGTGCCGAGGAAGCCGAGAGCCGGGTTCGCGGATCGGAGGGCAGGGGGCGTGTTGTACGCATAGGTCTGCTGCTCGTCGCGCGCCTCTCCGAAGCAGCGGACGTTGACGTCGATGTCGCGTCTCATCGCCTTGACGAGCTCGGTGACGTGGACTCCGGCCCCGCCGTAGACGGCCGGTGGATACTCGCGTGTTACCAGATCAACTCTCACGGTCTCCACGGTAGTACAGCGGGGCTGGGAACCCCTAAGCTCGAGTCATGTCACAGGCAAAGGTGTTCGGCATCGTTCTCGCTGGTGGTGAGGGGAAGCGGCTCATGCCGCTCACCGCAGACCGGGCAAAGCCCGCTGTGCCCTTCGCAGGCCAGTATCGACTCATCGACTTCGCGCTTTCGAACCTGGTGAATTCCGGGCTCCACAAGATCGTCGTCCTGACGCAGTACAAGTCCCACTCTCTCGACCGTCACGTGTCGCACACGTGGCGTCTCCCCGCGATGCTCAACTCCTACGTCGCCTCCGTGCCAGCGCAGCAGCGACTCGGCAAGCGGTGGTTCTCCGGCTCGGCAGATGCCATCCGGCAGAGCCTGAACCTCATCAACGACGAGTCCCCGGACATCGTGGTCGTCGTCGGCGCGGACCACGTCTACCGCATGGACTTCTCCCAAATGATCGAGGCGCACATCGCCTCCGGGCGCAGCGCGACGGTCGCCGCGATCCGCCAGCCGATCTCGCTCTCGGACCAGTTCGGCGTGATCGACGTCGACCCGGACGACCGAACGCTGATCCGCGAGTTCCTCGAGAAGCCGGAAGACGCTCAGGGGCTGCCGGACAGCCCGGGCGAGATCCTCGCCTCGATGGGAAACTACGTCTTCACGGCCGACAAGCTGGTCGAAGCCGTCATCCGCGACTCGACGCTCGAGGACTCCAAGCACGACATGGGTGGAGACATCATCCCGAGCTTCGTCGATCAGGGCGACTGCGGGGTCTACGACCTCAAGGACAACATCGTCCCAGGGTCGACGGAACGCGATCGCGACTACTGGCGCGACGTGGGAACGATCGACTCGTTCTACGACGCTCACATGGACCTCATCTCCACGCTGCCGATCTTCAACCTCTACAACGAGAAGTGGCCGATCTTCGCGCAGCAGCTGAACTCTCCCCCGGCCAAGTTCGTGCGGGACAGCCGTGGGTCCACGGGCACGATGATCGACTCGATCATCTCGCTCGGCTCGGTGATCTCCGGTGCGCACATCGAGCGGAGCGTGCTCGGTCCGTGGGACAACGTCGAGTCCGGAGCCGCAGTCGTCGACTCCATCCTCTTCGACCGAGTCAACGTGCAGGCTGGTGCTGTCGTGCGTCGCGCGATCCTGGACAAGAACGTCATCGTCAAGGAAGGCGCCTCAGTCGGCGTCGACCGTGAGCACGACCTCCGACGCGGCTTCACGGTCACCGACTCTGGCCTCACGGTCGTGGAGAAGTTCGGGATCGTCGAGCCGTGACCTCGGGCACGTCCCCCCGGTCTCCATTCCTGGTCGTCCTCGACGTCGACTCGACCCTCATCGAAGACGAGGTCATCGAGCTGATCGCCGACTACGCCGGGGTGACCGATGAGGTTGCCGAGGTCACCGGGCGAGCCATGGCGGGTGAGCTGAACTTCGAGGAGAGCCTGCGCCACCGCGTTGCGCTCCTCGAGGGTGTCTCCTCGACGGATGTCGCGTCGGTGGTGGATCGGGTCGTCGTCACGAACGGCGTCCCAGAGCTCATCGACGGCGTGCACGCGGCCGGCGGTTCCATCGCGGCCGTGTCGGGAGGCTTCCACGAGATCCTCGACGAGCTCGCAGAGCGGCTCGGCCTCGACCGCTGGCGCGCGAACCGCTTCGAGGTCGTCGACGGCAAGCTCACGGGCAAGGTGTCCGGGCCCATCATCGGGAGCGAGGCGAAGCGCGAGACGCTGCTCGAGTGGGCTCACGAGCTCGGCATCGACCCGTCCCGCACGGTCGCGATCGGCGACGGCGCCAACGATCTCGGCATGATGTCGGCTGCTGGTCTCTCGATCGCGTTCGACGCGAAGCCGGTTGTCCGGGAACAGGCGCACGTCAGCCTCCCCGATCGCGACATGCGGCAGGTGCTCGCAGCCCTTGGCCTCGAGGGCTGACGACCGAACAGGGCGACTACCGAGTGCAGAGACTCACGAGCAAAGCGGATATGCATCCGCTCGGCCCGCTCTGCTCGTTGATTTCTGTGCGTCGGGCCGACGACGTGCCGCTAGTGCCCCATGCCGAGGCCGCCATCGACCGGGATGACGGCGCCTGAGATGTACCCGGCGTCATCGCTGGCGAGCCAGGCGGCGGTCTTGGCGATCTCGTCGACGCTTCCGTAACGGGCCGCCGGGATCTGAGACAGGTATTCCTTCTTGGTCTCCTCGGGAAGCACCGCCGTCATCTCGGTCTCGATGAACCCCGGGGCGATGACGTTCGCGGTGATGCCCCGCGAGCCGAGCTCGCGGGTGAGGGAGCGGGCCATGCCGACAAGGCCGGCCTTCGCGGACGAGTAGTTGATCTGGCCGGGCGAGCCGAAGAGCCCGACGACGCTCGAGATGAAGACGACCCTGCCGAAGCGAGCCTTGAGCATCCCCTTCGAGGAGCGCTTGAGGACGCGGAAGACGCCGGTCAGGTTCGTGTCGATGACCTGCTGGAAGTCGTCCTCCGACATGCGGAGCAGGAGATTGTCCTTCGTGATGCCGGCGTTCGCGATGAGCACCTCGACGGCCCCGAGCTGCTCCTCCACCGCTTTGAAGGCCGCGTCGACGCTCGCAGCGTCGGTGACGTCCGCCCGAACGGTGAGAGCGCCCTCAGGGCCGCCCTCCCCCGAGCGCGAGGTCACCGCGACGCGGTGGCCCAGGCTGACGAAGTGTGCGGCGATGGCGTAGCCGATGCCGCGGTTTCCTCCCGTGACGAGGACGGTTCTTTGGGTCATGCTGCTCCCTTGAGACGGTTCGCTCCAGTCTAGGGGCGAGGAGTAAGCTGAGCAGATCGCCGAGAGGAGCACCTGCCACCGTGCGATCACACACCACGAACGTCACCTCCATGGGGGACAGCGAGTACGACGAGCGCGCTGCCCGCATGAGGAAGTACACCATCATGATGCTCATCAGGGTGGCCTGCTTCGTCGCGCTCATCTGGGTGCGCGGACCGTGGATGTTCGTCTTCGCGGCCGGAGCGATCTTCCTCCCCTACTTCGCTGTCGTCATCGCGAACGCTGCCACGCAGCGGCGCACGCGGAAGGTGGAACGGCCGAGCTTCCTGCAGCGACGAGGCAAGCCGGATGCGTGAGGGATTCGACCTGCTCGGCGCGCTCCAGAACGGCGGGCTCGATGCCGCGGAAGCCGAGCCGCGATGCTCGCGGGCCGGGTGCAGCTCCGACGCGACGACCCGGATCGTGTGGCGGAATCCGCGCATCCACGACGAGGCGCGTCGCAAGATCTGGCTCGCCTGCGACGAGCACGCCGGCTACCTCGCAGACTTCCTCCGCCAGCGTGACTTCCCGGTGACAGCCACGGCCATCTCGGCCGGGCAGCTCGACGACGATGTGGACGGGCGCGCGTGAGCGGCGAGCGTCGCTGGCGCTTCGCCTTCTCGAAGCGCTGGCTCGGCTACCTCGGCCTGCTGATCGTCTTCGCGATCGCGTGCGGCTTCCTGAGCCACTGGCAGTTCGAGCGGCGCGACGAGCGGGTCTCTGAGAACGCGCGGATCACCGGCAACTTCGACCGGGAGCCGGTTCCCCTCGAGAGCGAGATCACGGCGCTCGACGACTTCTCGATCGACCAGGAGTGGACTCCCGTGCTCCTGCAGGGCCGGTACCTCACCGACGAGCAGCTGCTCGCGAGGTCGCGGCCCCACAACGGGTTGCCGGGATTCGAGATCCTCACGCCATTCGAGACCGACGACGGGCGGGTGTTCATCGTCAACCGCGGCTGGATTCCGACGGGTGACGCGCAGGACTCCCCCGACCACATCCCGGCTGCCCCCGAAGGCGAGGCGACGATCGTCGCTCGCCTCAAGCCCGGCGAACCCGAGATCCCCGGACGAACGGCGCCCGCGGGACAGATCGCGACCATCCACCTGCCGCAATTCGCCGACGAGCTCGGCACCGACCGCGTCTACACGGGCGCGTACGGACTCCTCTCGGCGGAGCGGCCCAACGCTGAGACGGGCGCGCTCACGACGAAGCCCGCGCTGAGCGAGGGCAACCACCTCTCGTACGCGTTCCAGTGGATCATCTTCGCCATCATCGCGCTCCTCGGCCTCATCTTCGGCCTGCGGGCCGAGTACCGCGACCGCAACCCGGACGACCCGAAGGTGCGCGAGGCCATCTCGCGCGAGCGAGAGCGCGCTGGACGACGCCGCAAGACCGACGCCGAGATCGAGGACGAGATCCTCGATCGCGCCGGCGGCTGATCGCCGAAGCACCCGCAAACACGAAGAGCGCATGCCCCCGGCTGGGAGCATGCGCTCTTCCTTGCAGCGAGCGACCCTGCTGCTGGGACGCCCTGCCTAGTTCATCGTGATGAGGTCGAAGTAATCGGGCGTCCAGTGGTCCTCCACGCCGTCCGGCATGATGAGCACGCGCTCGGGGTTGAGCGCCTCGACGGCCCCCTCGTCGTGACTGACCAGCACGACAGAGCCTTCGTAGTGTGCGAGCGCGTCGAGGATCTGCTCGCGGCTGAGCGGGTCGAGGTTGTTCGTGGGCTCGTCGAGCAGCAGCACGTTGGCGCTCGACACGACCAGCATCGCAAGCGCGAGGCGGGTCTTCTCGCCGCCGGAGAGCACACCGGCTGGCTTGTGCACGTCGTCACCCGAGAACAGGAACGAGCCGAGCACCTTGCGTGCCTCGGTCTCGGTGAGATGGCTGGACACGCTCACCATGTTCTGCAGCACGCTGCGCGCGACGTCGAGGGTCTCGTGCTCCTGCGCGTAGTAGCCGATCTTGAGGCCGTGCCCGGGCTCGAGCGCGCCGGTGTCGGGCTCGTCGACGCCGGCGAGCATCCGCAGCAGCGTCGTCTTGCCTGCACCGTTGAGGCCGAGGATGACAACACGGGACCCGCGGTCGATAGCCAGGTCGACGGCGGTGAAGATCTCGAGCGAGCCGTACGACTTCGAGAGGTTGGATGCGCGGAGCGGCGTCTTTCCGCACGCCGCGGGCGTCGGGAAGCGCAGCTTCGCGACGCGATCCGCGACTCGGACCTCCTCGAGACCCGAGAGCATCTTCTCGGCGCGCCTGGCCATCTGATGCGCCGCTGTGGCCTTCGTCGCCTTGGCGCCGAACTTCGCCGCCTGCTGCTGCAGGACGGAGGCCTTCTTCTCGATGTTCGCGCGCTCTTTCTTGCGGCGCTCCTGGTCTGCCTCGCGCTGGCGGAGGTAGTGCTTCCAGCCCATGTTGTAGACGTCGATGACCTGGCGGTTCGCGTCGAGGTAGAAGACCCGGTTGACGGTGTCCCCCACGAGCTCCACGTCGTGGGAGATGACGATGAGTCCGCCCGCGTACCCCTTGAGGAACTCGCGCAGCCAGATGACGGAGTCGATGTCGAGGTGGTTCGTGGGCTCGTCGAGCAGCATGGTCTCGGCACCCGAGAAGAGGATGCGGGCGAGCTCGATGCGTCGGCGCTGTCCTCCGGAGAGCGTCTGCAGCTCCTGGTCGAGGATCCGGTCAGGCAGCTTGAGGTTGCTGGCGATGGCCGCCGCCTCGGCTTCTGCGGCATAGCCGCCGAGCGCCAGGAAGCGGTCATCGAGGCGCGAGTACTTCTTCATCGCGGACTCCTGCTCAGCAGGGGTGCCCTCGGCCATCGCCATGGTCGCCTCGTCGATGCCGAGACGCAGCTCGCCGAGCCCGCGGGCGTCCAGGATGCGGGTGCGGGCAGTCTGCGTGGGGTCGCCGCTCCGCGGGTCCTGCGGCAGGTAGCCGATCTCGCCGCGACGCTCGATCCGACCGGCCGTCGGGAGCGTGTCGCCGGCAAGGATCTTCGTCAGCGTCGTCTTGCCCGCGCCGTTGCGGCCGACGAGGCCGATCTTGTCGCCAGCGGCAACACGAAAGTCGACTCCCGACATGAGGGTGCGGGCACCCATGGTGATTTCGAGGTCATGTACGGCGAGCAAGAAGTGATTCCATTCGGTGAAGTGCGGGCGTTCGGGGTGAGTCGTGTGGTCTGTCGGGAAACGGTGCGGGGCCAGGTCGCGGCATGAACCGAGCCTGGCCCCATAGCCGACAACCTGCCCAGTCTAGACGAGGCGCGAAAGAGCCCCGCCGGGGCGGGGCTCTTCACTGCGGGACCGAGCTCAGATGTTGAACCCGAGCGCGCGCATCATGTCGCGGCCGTCGTCCGTGATCTTCTCAGGACCCCACGGCGGCATCCAGACCCAGTTGATGACGAAGCGCTCGACAGCACCCTCGAGTGCCTCGGCGGTCTCGGACTCGATGACGTCGGTCAGCGGGCAGCCCGCCGAGGTGAGCGTCATCGAGATCACGAGCGCGTCGGAGTCGTCGTCCCAGTTGAGGTCGTAGATGAGCCCGAGGTCGACGATGTTGACGCCGAGCTCCGGGTCAACGACCTCCTTGAGCGCTTCCTCGATCTCGTCGTAGCGTGTCGCTTCGAGTGTCGTCAGTGCCATGGCGAGATCCTACGCCTCGACCTGCTGGGCGAGGTAGCGGTCGTAGCCCTCGTTCTCCAGGCGATCGGCGAGCTCGGGTCCACCCTGGTCTGCGACCTTGCCCGCGACGAAGACGTGCACGAAGTCAGGCTTGATGTAGCGCAGGATGCGCGTGTAGTGCGTGATGAGCAGCACACCGAGGCCGGTGTTCTCCTTGACGCGGTTGACACCCTCCGACACGATGCGGAGCGCGTCCACGTCGAGGCCAGAGTCGGTCTCGTCGAGCACGGCGAACTTGGGCTTGAGGAGCTCGAGCTGGAGGATCTCGTTGCGCTTCTTCTCTCCACCGGAGAAGCCCTCGTTGACGTTGCGCTCGGAGAACACGGGGTCCATGCGGAGCGCCGCCATGGAGGCCTTGACCTCCTTGAGCCACGGGCGCAGGGGCGGAGCCTCGCCGGCGACCGCGGTCTTGGCGGTACGCAGGAAGTTCGCGACCGTCACGCCGGGGATCTCCACCGGGTACTGCATCGCGAGGAAGAGGCCAGCCTTGGCACGCTCGTCGACGGACATCTCGAGGACGTCCTCGCCGTCGAGCGTGATCGAGCCGCTGGTCACCTCGTACTTGGGGTGGCCCGCGATCGTGTAGGCGAGGGTCGACTTGCCAGAGCCGTTCGGCCCCATGATGGCGTGGATCTCGCCCTTGTTGATCGTCAGGTCGACACCGCGGAGGATTTCCTTGGTGCCCTGGTCGGTCTCGACCGTGACGTGGAGGTCGGATATCTGCAGCGTGGACATGTGCTAGCTCTTCTCCTCGAAGATTGGAGTGGGGTCGATGTAGATGTCGCCCGCTTGCACCTGGATGCGGTACACGGGCACTGGTTCGTAGGCGGGGAGGGTGCGTGGCCAGCCGGTTTTGAGCGAGAACTGGGAGCCGTGCGCCCAGCACTCGATCGAGTCGTCCTCCACGAAGCCCTCGGCGAGCGAGATGTCTCCGTGCGAGCAACGGTCGCCGAGAGCGAAGAGCTCACCGGCCGAGTCTCGGACCAGGCAGATGGCCTGGCCCTCGATCTCAAAGCGCTGCGGCGACTCGACCTTCACGTCATCTGCCGCGCAGAGACGCACCGAGGTCATCGCTCGGCGACGAGCAGGGGGCTTGCGCCCTCGTTGAGCTCGCGTTCGAGCGCATCCCGCAGGTGGGTGGCGATCTCCTCGTTGCCGATCTGCTGGACGATCTCGTTGAGGAAGCCGTGGACCACGAGGCGGCGGCTCATGGCTTCGGAGACGCCTCGGCTCATCAGGTAGAAGAGCTGCTCGTCGTCGAAGCGTCCGGTAGCCGAAGCGTGGCCGGCGCCCTCGATGTCGCCTGTCTCGATCTCGAGGTTCGGGACCGAGTCGGCGCGTGTGCCCTCGGAGAGGACGAGGTTGCGGTTCTGCTCGTAGGAGTCGGTGCCCGGTGCGTTCCGGCGGATGAGGACGTCGCCGATCCACACGGCACGCGCGCCTTCGCCCTGCAGTGCGCCCTTGTAGTTGACGCGGCTGCGCGTGTGCGGCGCGTTGTGGTCGACGAACACCTGGTGCTCGAGATGCTGGCCCGCGTCCGAGTAGTAGAGGCCGTACAGTTCGCCGTCAGCGCCCTGCGCGTTGAGCTGCAGCGTCGGGTTGAGGCGGACGATGCCGCCGCCGAGCGAGACCACGATGTGCTTGATGAAGGCGTCGCGCCCGACAGACAGGAAGTGCGACGAGAGGTGCTGCGCCGAGTCCTCCCACTCCTGCATGGAGACGACCGTGACGTTCGCCCCGTCGCCGACGAGGATCTCCACGTTCTCCGCGACCGTCGCCGCGCCGGTGTGGCGCAGGATGATGAGGCCCCTGGCGTGCGGCTTGATGTCGACCACGACGTGGGCGGCGACAGCAGCACTGCCGAAGCCCTTGCGGTCCAGGACGAACTGCTTGTCGTCTTCACCGGAGACCTCGACGAGCAGCGCCTCCTCGAAGTTCGACCAGGCGTTCGCCGAGGCGCGGTCCTCCGGCTTACCCGCGGATCCGATCCGCGCATCCGAGCGAGGGATCCAGCTGACTGCGACCCCCTCGGTCTCCGAGAACTCGAGCTCGGAACGTGAGCCCGTGAGCTCGCCGTTGATGAGACCATCGAGCTTCGCGACGGGGGTGTACTTCCACTCGATCTCGCGACCACTCAGCGGTGCGAAGTCGGCGAAGTCGAAGGAGGTGAACCGCTCCGACCTCGTCTGCACCGGCACCTCGGACCCAGGCCCGTGGCTGTGCTTGTTGAGACCGAGCGGGTTGATCTGCTCGCTCGTCACCTGCGTCGTCATCTAGCCGACCGATCCTTCCATGCTCATCTCGATGAGCTTGTTGAGTTCCAGCGCGTACTCCATCGGCAGCTCGCGCGCGATGGGCTCGATGAAGCCGCGCACGATCATGGCCATCGCCTCGGTCTCCGGGAGCCCGCGGCTCATGAGGTAGAACAGCTGCTCCTCGGACACCTTCGTGACCGTCGCCTCGTGGCCGAGCTGCACGTCGTCGACGCGGATGTCGATCGCGGGGTACGTGTCGGAGCGCGACTGCGTGTCGACGAGCAGCGCGTCGCAGACGACGCTGTTCGAGGAATGGTGCGCCTTCGCGTCGATGCGCACCTCGCCGCGGTAGCCGGCTCGACCGCCGCCCCTCGCGATGGACTTCGACGTGATCGACGACTGCGTGTACGGAGCCATGTGGATCATCTTCGCGCCGGCATCCTGGTGCTGGCCGGGACCTGCGAACGCGACGGACATGGTCTCGCCCTTGGCGTGCTCGCCGACGAGGTAGATCGACGGGTACTTCATCGTGACCTTGGACCCGATGTTGCCGTCGACCCACTCCATGGTGGCGCCCTCTTCGGCGATCGCGCGCTTCGTGACGAGGTTGTAGACGTTGTTCGACCAGTTCTGGATGGTCGTGTAGCGAACTCGCGCGTTCTTCTTGACGATGATCTCGACGACCGCGGAGTGCAGCGAGTCGGACTTGTAGATGGGAGCCGTGCAGCCCTCGATGTAGTGCACGTAGCTGCCCTCGTCGGCGATGATGAGCGTCCGCTCGAACTGGCCCATGTTCTCCGTGTTGATGCGGAAGTAGGCCTGCAGCGGGATCTCGACGTGGACGCCCTTGGGGACGTACACGAAGGAGCCACCCGACCACACGGCGGTGTTGAGCGCGGCGAACTTGTTGTCGCCAGAGGGGATGACGGTGCCGAAGTACTCCTCGAAGAACTCCGGGTGCTCGCGAAGCGCCGTGTCGGTGTCCATGAAGATGACACCCTGCTTCTCGAGCTCCTCGTTGATCTGGTGGTACACGACCTCGGACTCGTACTGCGCGGCGACGCCCGCGACGAGGCGCTGGCGCTCTGCGTCGGGGATGCCGAGCTTCTCGTACGTGTTCTTGATGTCGTCCGGGAGGTCTTCCCAGGTCTGCGCCTGCTTCTCCGTCGAGCGCACGAAGTACTTGATGTTGTCGAAGTCGATGCCGGAGAGGTCAGCTCCCCAGTTCGGCATCGGCTTGCGCTCGAACATCTTGTAGCCCTTGAGACGCGTCTTGAGCATCCATTCGGGTTCGCCTTTCAGCTGCGAGATGTCGGCCACGACGGCATCGCTGATGCCTCGCTTCGCGGACGATCCCGCAACATCGGAGTCGGACCAGCCGAACTCATAGCGGCCGAGGCCCTCGAGTTCTGGGCGATCGATCAGGACATCTGACATGTCTGCCTCGTCTCTCTCATCTCTGAAGTCGTTCTCCACACGCGGCTGCTTCTGGGGCCTGTCGCCGTCGATCGTCTCGCGTGTGGGGTCTTCGGCCGGTGGGCCCGCGGTCGCTCGGGCAGACGGCGTGCGTCTACCTCTCGTAGAATGGAACCCGCGAGGGGCCTCCATTGTTCCCTGCGCCGCGATTCGGGCGCACGTCCCGAGCGAAGACAACAACTTCTATCCTACGCCAGACATGCCAGGCGTCTGAAAGGAACTCGTGACCGCGCAAGTCGCTCCCGTCCGTCCCTCACGAGCGGATGACCTCCGCGCGCGATTGCTGCCGACCAGCATCACCCGGTACACGCGCTTCCTGGCGTGGGCGAGCCTGGTCGCGAACATCGCCATCGTCGGCACGGGCGGACTCGTGCGACTCACCGGCTCCGGCCTCGGCTGCCCGACCTGGCCGTACTGCACGGAGGGGTCGCTCATCAACACGCCCGAGATGGGCATCCACGGCGTCATCGAGTTCGGCAACCGCCTGCTGACGGGCATCCTCTGCATCATCGCCCTGCTGCTGTTCCTCGCCGTGCTGCGCGTGCGCCCCCGCGGCATGCGCCTCGCCGTCCCCGCGTTCTCGATCGGTCTCCTCATCATCCTGCAGGCGATCGTGGGCGGCATCACGGTGCTCACGGGGCTCAACCCCGACATCGTCGGCCTCCACTTCCTCATCTCCGGCCTCATCTGCGCCATCGCAGCGGTGCTGCTGTTCCGCGTGCGAAGCGGCGAGCCCGTCCCCGAGGTGGGGACCCGGCTCGATGTCAGCCGCGCCGGCCTCGTGCTCACGATCAGCGTCGTCGTCAACGTGTGGGTGTGGGTGACGGTCTTCGTCGGCGCACTCACGACTGGCTCTGGGCCCCACGCCGGAGACTCGGCCGCCTCGCGGAACGGCCTCGATCCGGTCATCATGCAGCACGTGCACTCCTGGCCGGCCTACATCCTGCTCGCCTGCTCGCTCATCTTCGTCGTGGTCGCCTCGGTTCGGGGCTTCGCGGCGACGCGGCGAGTCTCGATCGGCCTGCTGTGCCTCATCGTCGCGCAAGCGGCCGTCGGCATCTGGCAGGCGCGCACCGGACTTCCCATCACGCTCGTCATCGTCCACATGGTGCTCTCGGTCACGACCATCGCGGTCGCCACGACCGCCGTCGCCACGATCCGTCGCGAAGGACGTCCAGCGCGCGTCTGATCGGGATCGGCTGATGCAGCGGCCCCGGCGAGCACTGCTCGCCGGGGCCGCTGCATGTCCCTGCCGCCCGCAAGCTGCCCGCCGCGCCGTGCCGTGCACCTCGCGGGCGCGCCTCCAAACCCGGCGAGTGCGCGCAGAGTTGTGGCGAAACGCGGTCGGGGCAAGTGGCAACAACACCTGGCCACAACCCTGCGCCAGGGCGCGCGCCCGCGCCCGCGCCCGCGCCCGGGCCCGCGCCCCAGCAGTCCGCCGAGAGCTGAGTTGTGGTTGCTTTGAGCGAGTCTTCACGACCACAACTCCGCTTTGGGCGAGCGGATGAAGGGCGGTAGGGCGGTAGGGCGGGGAGGCGCAGTTGCCTGAAGAGGGGTGGGGCGAGGGCGAGGCTCGTTGGACGAGGAGCGAGGGCGACCAGTTCCCACCGGCGGTGGGGAGACTCCAAGCCGGGCGCCTGCTGGAATCGATCTGATGCACCACGGTGTTGCGACCACCGCGAGAACCCGGCCCGCTCGCCGTGGTCGCTTCCTGCGCGATCGCACGCGGTCGCGAGCGATCTGAGTGTTGACCTCGGGCTGGGTGTTGACCTCGCGGGCAACCGTGATCTAGGAGATCAGCGGGTCGATTCCGACCGCGACGAAGACGAGCGTCAGGTACGTGATCGAAAGGTGGAAGACCTTCATGGGCTTGCCGCCCTTGCCGGTGATCGTGCGGTAGTAGAGCACGTGAGCCTCGTAGAGGAACCAGCCGCCCGACAGCAGCGCGACCGAGGTGTAGAGCCAGCCCATCCCCGCGACCGGCACGAGCAGGAGCGAGCAGATGACCGTCGCCCATGCGTAGAGGACGGTCTGCAGCGAGACCGAGAGCTCGCCCTCCGTGACGGACAGCATCGGCACGCTCGCCTTGGCGTAGTCGTCTCGGTACTTCACCGAGAGCGGCCAGTAGTGGGCCGGAGTCCACAGGAAGATGATCGCGAAGAGCACGAACGGCGCCCAGCTGAGCGAGTTGGTGACGCCGGCCCAGCCGATGAGGACGGGCATGCAGCCAGCCACGCCACCCCAGATGATGTTCTGCTCCGTGCGGCGCTTGAGCACGATCGTGTAGAAGACGACGTAGAGCAGGATCGCGCCGAGCGAGAGCGCTGCAGTCAGCGGGTTCGCGACGAGCCAGAGCACGACAATCGACAGGATGCCGAGGGCGAACGAGAAGACGAGAGCCTCTCGGTCTGAGAGCTCGCCCGTGACGAGCGGACGCTTGGCGGTGCGCTTCATCAGGCGGTCGATATCGCGGTCGATGTAGCAGTTGAAGGCGCTCGCGCTGCCCGCGGACATCGCTCCGCCGAGGACCACGCCGAGGACGAGCCACAGGTTCGGGACGCCACCGTGGGCGAGGAACATCGTCGGGACCGTCGTGATGAGGAGCAGCTCGATGATTCGAGGTTTCGTCAGCGCCACGTAGGCCCGTACCTTGCGCCCGAAAGGCTTCCGCTCCGGGGGTGCCACGGCCACTAGTTCATCGACAGACAAAGCCACCAATTCCTCTTCGCTCGAAATCTGCTGGCAATTCTATCTGCTCTTGCCCAGAAGCCGTCCCGTTTCCTGGGTGCGGCCAGCCTCACACCCGGCTGAAAGCGCTGTGAGGCTCGTCGCACGGAGAAACATGACCGGGAACTGAACGACGTTCCCCCCGCGCGGACCCGTCGTGGCGATAAGCTGTGAGGCGGCCCTTTCCCAACGACGACGGGACGCAGTGTGACGAATTTTGAGTGGTCCGAGCTCGATCGACGTGCAGTCGACACAGCAAGGATCTTGGCGGCAGACGCAGTTGAGAAGGCGAAGGGTGGACACCCCGGCACGGCGATGAGCCTTGCTCCCCTCGCGACGCTGCTCTACCAGCACGTGATGCGGGTCGATCCGAAGGACCCGCACTGGATCGGTCGAGACCGCTTCATCCTGTCCGCAGGGCATTCCTCGCTGACGCAGTACTGCCAGCTGTACCTGGGCGGCTTCGGCCTCGAGCTCGATGACCTCAAGCAGCTTCGCCAGTTCGGCTCGAAGACGCCTGGGCACCCCGAGTTCGGGCACACCGACCACGTCGAGATGACGACCGGCCCACTCGGCCAGGGACTCGCGTCCGCCGTCGGGTTCGCCTACGCGCAGCGCTTCGAGCGCGGCCTGTTCGACCCAGAGACCGCGGTCGGGGAGAGCCCGTTCGATCACCGCGTCTACGTCATCGCGAGCGACGGCGACCTCCAGGAAGGTGTCACGAGCGAGGCATCCTCGCTTGCCGGACACCAGGAGCTCGGCAACCTCATCGTGTTCTACGACGCGAACCAGATCTCCATCGAGGACGACACCGACATCGCCTTCACCGAGGACGTCGCGAAGCGCTACGAGGCCTACGGCTGGCACGTGCAGACGGTCGACTGGACCGCTGGAGAGCAGTACCACGAGGACCTCGCGGCTCTCCACGACGCGACGCTCGCGGCGCAGGCCGAGACGGGCCGCCCCTCGATCATCGTGCTCCGGACCATCATCGGCTGGCCGAGCCCGACCAAGCAGAACACGGGCGGCATCCACGGCTCCGCGCTCGGTGAGACCGAGCTCGAGGCCGTCAAGAGCCTCGTCGGGTTCGACCCGAAGCAGAGCTTCGAGGTCGCCGACGACGTGCTGGCCTACACCCGCGGTCTCGCCGACCGCGTCGCGCCCGTTCGCGCGGAGTGGCAGCAGAGCTTCGACGCTTGGAAGAGCGCCAACCCGGAGCGCGCGCAGCTCCTCGAGCGCCTCGAGGCCGATGAGCTGCCAGAGGGCATCGCGGATGCGCTCCCCGACTTCGCGGGCGTCGCCAAGGTCTCGACCCGCAAGGCCTCCGGTGAGGCGATCAACGCGCTTGCGGCACACCTGCCGGAGCTGTGGGGTGGCTCTGCCGACCTCGCCGGCTCGAACAACACGACCATCAGCAAGGCCGCGTCGTTCATCCCCGAGAAGTTCTCGACGTCCAGCTGGACGGGCAACCCGTACGGCCGCGTGCTGCACTTCGGCATCCGCGAGCACGCCATGGGCGCGATCCTCAACGGGATCACCCTGCACGGCAAGACGCGCGCCTTCGGCGGCACCTTCCTCATGTTCAGCGACTACATGCGCCCCTCGGTGCGTCTCGCCGCGCTCATGAACATCCCGTCGATCTTCGTCTGGACGCACGACTCGATCGCCCTCGGCGGCGACGGGCCGACGCACCAGCCTGTGGAGTCGCTGACCGCGCTCCGCGCGATCCCGAACCTCGCGGTCGTTCGCCCAGCCGACGGCCCGGAGACGGCTGCCGCCTGGCTCGAGGTCGTGAGCCGTCGAGGCGGCCCGACCGGCCTCATCCTCTCGCGTCAGGACCTCCCCGTCATCGCACGCGGTTCCGGCGACGCCAACGAGCAGGAGTTCGGCTCGGCTGCTGGCACGAAGCGCGGCGCCTACGTGCTCGCGGAGGCTGCCGGCGGAGCGCCTGAGGTCATCGTGCTCGCCACCGGTTCCGAGGTGCAGTACGCACTCGAGGCCCGCGAGACCCTGCAGGCTCAGGGACACCCGACGCGAGTCGTATCCGTCCCGAGCTTCGAGTGGTTCGCCGAGCAAGACGACGCCTACCGGGAGCACGTGCTGCCGTCGGCCGTCGAGGCTCGCGTGAGCATCGAAGCAGGCCTCGCACTCCCCTGGCTCCAGTTCGTCGGCCCCAAGGGCCGCAGCGTCTCCATCGAGACGTTCGGCGCATCCGCTGACCAGCCCGAGCTCTACAAGGCCTACGGCATCACGGCGGACGCCGTCGTCGACGCAGCGCTCGAGTCGCTCGCGCGCTAGCCGTCCACGGGCGGCACACCGTTCGCCCACGCAGCGGCACCCAGCACTTCTTCACCAGCAACGCGAAGGAACACCAGCAATGACTTCAACACCAACAGCAGCACTCGCCGAGGCCGGCGTCAGCATCTGGCTCGACGACCTCTCCCGCTCCAGCCTCGAGTCGGGCGCCCTCGAGCGTCTCATCGCCGAGCGGGGCATCGTCGGCGTGACCACGAACCCGACGATCTTCGCCGGCGCGCTCAGCAAGGGCGAGGCATACGACGCGCAGGTCGCCGAGCTCCAGGCCCGCGGTGCCAGCGTCGACGAGGCGATCTTCGACATCACGACCGACGATGTGCGCTCGGCCTGCGACCTCTTCCTGCCGATCTACGAGGCGAGCAACGGACTCGACGGGCGCGTCTCGATCGAGGTCTCCCCCGAGCTCGCTCGCGACACCGACGCGACCATCGACGAGGCCAAGCGACTCTGGGCCACGGTCGACCGCAAGAACGCCATGATCAAGATCCCGGCCACCGTCGAGGGCCTGCCCGCGATCACCGAGGTCATCGCCTCGGGCATCAGCGTCAACGTCACCCTCATCTTCAGCCTGAGCCGGTACCGGGAGGTCGTCAACGCGTACCTCTCCGGGCTCGAGCAGGCGCGTGAGCGTGGACACGACCTGTCGACGATCCGGTCCGTCGCCTCCTTCTTCGTGTCGCGTGTCGACGCCGAGATCGACAAGCGTCTCGTCGCGATCGGCACCGACGACGCGATCGCGCTCAAGAGCCTCGCGGCTCTCGCGAACGCACGCCTTGCCTACGCGGCCTTCGAGGAGGAATTCTCGAGCGAGCGCGCGAAGCTCCTGCTCGAGGAAGGTGCGCACAAGCAGCGCCCGCTCTGGGCCTCCACCGGTGTCAAGGACCCCGCGCTGCCCGACACCCTCTACGTCACGGAGCTCGTCGCGGCCGACACCGTCAACACCATGCCGGAGAAGACCCTCGAGGCTGTCGCCGACCACGGCGTCATCACCGGTGACACCGTCGCCGGCACCGCGCACGCAGCGAACACGACGCTGGACGCGCTCGAGGCGATCGGCGTGAGCTACGTCGAGGTGACCGAGCAGCTCGAGACCGAGGGCGTCGACAAGTTCATCGTCTCCTGGCAGGAGCTCAAGGCAACCGTCGACTCGCAGCTCCAGGCTGCAGCGGCGAAGGCGTAGGTCCGGGCCGTGGGCATCAAGGTCAGCACCTCGGGCGCGGCCTCCGCTGCCGCCGCCGAGAAGGTCGGCGCCCTCGTCGGCGATCGCTTCGCCTCCCGCCTGTTCGCGCAGGACGCGACCCTGTGGGGAGCCGCTGCTGAGGCCGAATCCGCGATTCGACTCGGCTGGACTCGCGCGCACGAGGTCTCCCGAGACCTCGTTGAGGGCATCCTGGCTCTCAAGGCCGAGTTCGCGGACGCCGGCGTGACGCGGTTCGTGCTCTGCGGAATGGGCGGATCGTCGCTCGCTCCGGAGGTCATCACGCGCACCGCCGGCGTCGAGCTCGTGGTCCTCGATTCGACCGACCCGGCTCAGGTCCGGGCCGCCGTCGAGGATGGCCTCGAGAAGACGGCCATCATCGTCTCCTCGAAGTCCGGCTCGACGGTCGAGACCGACTCGCAGCGCCGGACGTTCGCCCACGCCTTCGAGGCGGCGGGCATCGACCCGGCCAGCCGCATCGTGATCGTGACCGACCCGGGCTCGCCCATGGAAGCCGCCTCACGTGAGGCCGGCTACCGGGTGTTCCTGGCCGACCCTCACGTCGGTGGCCGCTTCTCGGCACTCACCGCGTTCGGCCTGGTCCCCTCCGGGCTCGCGGGCGTCGACATCGCCGGCCTCCTGGACGACGCAGGCGTCGCGGCGACCGTCGTCTCGGTCGACGACGAGAGCAACCCCGCGCTCGTCCTCGGCGCGGCGATCGCCGCCAAGCGATTCCTCGGCGTCCTCGACGACGGCACGTCCATCGTCGGCTTCGGCGACTGGGTCGAGCAGCTCATCGCCGAGTCGACGGGGAAAGACGACCTCGGGATCCTCCCCGTGGTCCTCACCTCCCGCGCGCCGGAAGTCGCCGCGCGCCCCGCTGACCTGCAGCTCGTTCGGGTCGTCGACGACGCCGAGGCGACCCCGGCTGGCGGCGACGACATCGCCGTCTCCGGCACCCTCGGCGGCCAGTTCGTCCTGTGGGAGACGGCAGTCGCCGTCGCGGGAGCCGTCATCGGCATCAACCCGTACGACCAGCCCGATGTCGAATCGGCCAAGGTCGCAGCACGCGGTCTGCTCGAGGCGACACCGGAGCCGACTCCGGCGGCCTTCGCGGTCGACGGCGTCGAGGTGCGCGGCACCCAGTCCGTCGTCGAGGGGCAGAGCACGCTGAGCGGCGCCATCGACGCCCTCGTGGAGCTCATCCCGTCGGACGGCTACCTGTCGGTTCAGGCCTACGTCGACCGGAACCGCTTCGGGGCACTCGAGGCGCTCCGGGACGAGCTCGCGCAGCGTTCAGGCCGCCCCGTGACCTTCGGCTGGGGCCCTCGCTTCCTGCACTCCACCGGCCAGTTCCACAAGGGCGGCCCGAAGGTCGGGGCGTTCCTCCAGATCACCTCGGCTGAGCCGCAGGACCTGGAGATCCCAGAGCGCCCCTTCACCTTCGGGACGCTCATCTCCGCGCAGGCTGCCGGCGACGCCTCCGTGCTCGAGTCGCACTCGCAGCCAGTCCTGCGGATCGACCTCGGGCAAGGCGGACACGGGCTCGACGCGCTCCTCGGAGCCATCTCGCGCTGATCGATCATCGGGGCGGGGATGCGAGACCCCTCGCGTCCCCGCCCCGTCTCCGGGTCTCCCCGGAGAACAGAACACTCGTGCCTACACAAAAAAGGAGGCGACGCTGTGACGCCAGTCGACATCAGCGCTGACAACAACCCCCTCAGGTCCATCGACGACGGGCGACTCCGCCGCATCGCGGGACCGTCGAGCCTCGTCATCTTCGGAGTAACGGGCGACCTGTCCCGCAAGAAGCTCCTGCCAGCGGTCTACGACCTGGCCAACCGCGGACTCCTCTCCCCCTCGTTCGGACTCGTCGGCTTCGCGCGCCGGCCCTGGTCGGACGACGAGTTCCGTGCGTTCGTCAAGGAGAACGTCGAGCAGCACGCGAGGACCCCGTTCAACGAGGAGGTCTGGACGCAGCTCGCGAAGGGCATGCGCTTCGTCTCGGGTGAGTTCGACAACGATGAGTCCTTCGACTCGCTGAAGTCAGTGCTCGACGAGCTCGACGAGGACCAGGGCACGCGAGGCAACCACGCCTTCTACCTGTCGATCCCGCCGCGATCCTTCCCCGAGGTCACGACCCAGCTGCGACGCTCGGGACTCGCGGATGAGCGAGAGGACTCCTGGCGCCGAGTCATCATCGAGAAGCCGTTCGGGCACGATCTCGCGTCGGCTCGCGAGCTGAACAGCATCGTCGAGTCGGTCTTCTCGAGCGACGCCATCTTCCGCATCGACCACTACCTCGGCAAGGAGACGGTGCAGAACATCCTCGCGCTGCGCTTCGCGAACTCGATGTTCGAGCCGCTCTGGAACGCCAACACGGTCGATCACGTGCAGATCACCATGGCGGAGGACATCGGCGTGTCCGGTCGCGCCGGCTACTACGACGGAGTGGGCGCTGCACGCGACGTCATCCAGAACCACCTCCTGCAGCTGCTCGCGCTCACCGCGATGGAAGAGCCGCTCTCCTTCAACGCCAAGGACCTCCGCCAGGAGAAGGAGAAGGCGCTCGCAGCGGTCCGGCTCCCCCGCGACCTGTCGCTCGCCTCCGCCCGAGGCCAGTACGGCTCCGGATGGCAGGGTGGCGAGTTCGTGCGTGGCTTCCTCGAGGAAGACGGCATGAACCCGCAGTCGACCACGGAGACCTACGCCGCCCTTCGCGTGGAGCTCGACTCCCGCCGCTGGGCTGGGGTGCCGTTCTACCTTCGGACGGGCAAGCGCCTTGGCCGCCGCGTGACGGAGATCGCCGTCACCTTCAAGCAGGGTCCGCTGTACCTGTTCGAGGAGGCGCAGCGGACGTCGCTCGGGCCGAATGCCCTCGTGATCCGCGTGCAGCCGGACGAAGGCGTCACCATCCGCTTCGGCTCGAAGATTCCGGGGTCCGGCATGCACGTCCGCGATGTGACCATGGACTTCGGGTACGGCCACGCGTTCACCGAGTCAAGCCCGGAAGCCTACGAGCGACTCATCCTCGACGTGCTGCTCGGCGACCCGCCCCTCTTCCCGCGCCACGAGGAGGTCGAGCTCTCCTGGAAGATCCTCGACCCCGTCGAGGAGTACTGGGCGACGCAGGGACAACCCGAACTCTACAAACCCGGCAGCTGGGGTCCGGCCTCGGCCACAGCCCTCCTCGCCCGCGATGGCCGCACCTGGAGGCGCCCGTGATCATCGAACTCGGCAACACCACGACCTCAGCCGTCTCGAAGCGGCTCGTGTCGATGCGAGAAGAAGGCGGAGCAGTCGCGCTCGGGCGCGTGCTCACGCTCGTCATCTCGACCGGCGAGCGGCGAGGCGAGGCCGCGATCGCCGCAGCCAACTCCGCCTCAGGCGAGCACCCCATGCGCGTCATCGTCATCCACGTCGTCGACCGCACCGCGAAGACCTCCAACATGGACGCGGAGATCCGAGTCGGCGGAGACGCCGGGGCGAGTGAGGTCATCGTGCTGCACGTCTCCGGACCCGCGGCGGACGATCCCGAGACCCTGGTGCAGGCACTGCTTCTGCCGGACGCCCCGGTGGTCGCCTGGTGGCCCGACTCCGCGCTCGGCGCCCCGAGCGCCTCGTCGCTCGGTCGCATCGCCCAGCTGCGCATCGTCGACTCCGGCAGCGCCAGCAACGGCGGTGAGACCGTCACGAAGCTCGCGGAGGGCTTCTGCGACGGCGACAGCGACCTCGCGTGGACCAGGCTCACGAGCTGGCGCGCGCAGATCGCCGCGGTGCTCGACCAGCCCCCGTACGAGCCCATCCAGGAAGTCGAGGTGATCGGGCGTCCCTCGCACACGTCGACCCTCCTGATGGCGGCCTGGCTGCAGCTGGCGCTGCAGGTTCCGGTCCGGCTCGCCCAGGCGACGGAGCGAGAGCTCGGCCGAGCTCAGCTCCGTGCGATCAAGCTCACCCGCCCGAGCGGCGTGGTCACGTTCGAGCGGGTCAGTGACTCCGCCGTCGTGCTCACGCAGCCGGGTCAGCCGGAGCAGAAGATCCCGATGCCCGTGAGGGACCTCCCGGATGTCCTTGCAGAGGAGCTCCGCTCGCTCGGTCCCGACCGCGTCTTCGGCGAGGTGCTCGCCGAGGCCGCCGAGACGGAAGCCCGGGAGCTCGCGGTTGCAGAGACCGCTTCCACGACGGACGAATCGGCGGAGAACGAGGGAGTGCAGGCATGACACAGGCCGCTCGAAGCAGGCACGTCGAGCCCTCCGTCTCGGCGGTTGCCGAGCACACGGCGCAGCGCTTCGCGCGGCTGCTGGGTTCCACGACGGCGGAGCTCCACATCGCCGTGAGCGGCGGCTCCGTCGCGACGAAAGTGCTCCCCGCTTTCGTCGCCGCGGTGGAGCGCGCGGGCCTCGACTGGTCGCGCGTGCACGTCTGGTTCGCCGACGAGCGATTCGTTCCGACGGGCCACGACGAGCGGAACGTCGTCGCGGTCGCCGAGGCGCTGAAGGGTGCGGCCGGCTTCGAGCAGGCACGCCTGCACGCGACGCTCGCGAGCGACAGCGGAGAGTCCCTCGAGGATGCCGCCGCAGCCTACGAGGCTGAGCTGCGTGCACTCGTCCCGCCGGCCGACGGGGTCCCCGGCGGCATCCCGTCGCTCGACCTCGTGCTGCTCGGTGCTGGCGGAGACGGACACACCGCGTCGCTCTTCCCCGGAACGGAGGGACTCGAGGAGACCTCGGCGCTTGTCGACAGTATCCGTGACTCGCCGAAGCCGCCTCCCGAGCGGGTGACGCTCACCCTCCCGGCCATCCGCGAATCCGCGCGTGTCTGGGCCGTGGTCACCGGTGCCGAGAAGGCAGACGCCGTTCGCCTCGCCGCCACCGAGGGAGTCACCGCGAAGGAATCACCACTCGGCGCCGCGACCGGTCGCCTCGAGACGCTGCTGCTGCTTGATGCCGCAGCCGCAGAGGCACTCGGCTAGGCGCCAGTTCGGCGCACGAACAACGGCCCCGGTCGAGAGGAGACTCTCGGACGGGGCCGTTGTTCGTTGCTCAGCAGTGTGAAGCTGCGGTGCTCAGGACTTCGAAGTCGTCTTGCCGCGACGCTCGCGCAGCTTCGACAGCGCCTCCTCGAGGAGGCGTTCCGCTTCCTCGGCCGTGCGTCGTTCCTTGACGTACGCCAGGTGCGTCTTGTACGGCGCGACCTTTACGGCTGCCGGCGGGTTCTCCCGGTCACGTCCGGCCGGAAGGCCGGAGATCGGGCAGTCGATGAGGTCGGGGATGTCGTCCTCCGCGATCTCCGCGGAGTAGTGCCTGACGGTCTCGTTGCCGTGCGCGTCCCAGTACGAGATCGACACGCGCGCAGCGTGCACCCCGTGATCTGTCTCCCCCATAGGACCGGCACCGACACGCGATCCCCTGATCGCAGATCCCCCCTGGGCCATTAGCTCACCACAACCGTTTGAATGCGGGTGATGATGCCCATAGCGACGATAGCGAGCAGCCAGATGACCGCGAGGGTCACCGTGATGCGGTTCAGGTTCTTCTCCGCGACGCCGGAAGCGCCCAGATTGGAGCCCATGCCGCCACCGAACATGTCGGAGAGTCCGCCGCCTCGTCCGCGGTGCAACAGAATGAACAGGATCAGCAGGACGCTGGTGATGGCCAGCACGACCTGCAGGATGACGAGGAGAATATCCACGGAATCCCTCTCAGATGAACGGACTCGGACGTGGCCTGAGTGAACAGGCCACGTCCGAGTATAGATGGTTCGCGTTTGCGACTAGGAACCGACGTGCTGACGGAACCGCGCGATGGCGCTGAACTCGTCGACCTTGAGGCTCGCGCCGCCGATGAGTGCGCCGTCGACGTCGGGCTCGCGCATGAAGCCGGCGATGTTGTCGGACTTGACCGAGCCGCCGTAGAGGATGCGCGTGGCTGACGCCACGGACTCGCCCAGGAGCTCTTCGAGCGCGACGCGAAGAGCGTTCGCGACGGTCTGCGCCTGCTCGGGCGTTGCCGCCTGGCCGGAACCGATCGCCCAGACCGGCTCGTAGGCGACGACGAGGTCAGGTGTTCCCTCGACGCCCTCCAACGCTGCCTTGAGCTGAGCCACGGGAACGGCGCTCGCGCCGAACTTCTCGAGGTCCTCGGACGTCTCGCCGACGCACAGGACTGGCACGAGACCGTGCTTGATCGCCGCCTTGACCTTGCTGCCGACGACCTCATCGGTCTCCGCGTGCAGGGTGCGTCGCTCGGAGTGACCGATGATGACGTACTTGCAGGCGAGAGCGCTCAGGAAAGCTCCCGAGATCTCCCCCGTGTAGGCACCGGAGTCGTGCGCCGAGACATCCTGTGCACCGTAGCTGAGCGACAGCTTGTCGGCGTCCACGAGCGTCTGGACGCTTCGGAGGTCGGTGTAGGGCGGGAAGACAGCGACCTCGACGTCGTCGAAGTCGTGCTTCGCGTCCTTCAGCGCCCAAGCGAGCTTCTGCGTGAACGCGATGGCCTGGAGGTGGTCCAGGTTCATCTTCCAGTTGCCCGCCATGAGCGGGGTGCGAGTCGTTACCATCCGAGAACCTGCAATCCGGGCAGCTGCTTGCCTTCGAGGAACTCGAGGCTCGCACCACCACCAGTAGAGATGTGGCCAAATTCGTCATCAGCGAAGCCGAGCGTGCGCACGGCTGCCGCGGAGTCACCGCCGCCAACGACCGAGAGGCCGTCAACCTTGGTGAGTGCCTCAGCGACGGTGCGAGTGCCTTCCGCGAATGCGGGGAACTCGAACACGCCCATGGGGCCGTTCCAGAACACGGTGCTCGACTCGCGGATGGCCGCGGCGAATGCCGTGGCCGTCTCCGGGCCGATGTCGAGCCCGATTCCGTCTGCGCCGAACGCGCTGCCCTCGATGCCATCGGCGGGGACGACCTCGTGATCGGCATCCGCCGAGAACGAGGCGGCGACCACGATGTCCGTCGGGAGGACGATCGAGACGCCACGCTCCTGGGCGTCCGCCAGATACCGACGGACAGTGTCGAGCTGGTCGACCTCGAGCAGGGAGGCGCCGACCTTGTGTCCCTGAGCGGCGAGGAACGTGAAGAGCATTCCCCCGCCGATCAGGATCGAGTCGACCCTCGGCAGGAGGTGCTCGATGACGCCGAGCTTGTCGGACACCTTCGAGCCGCCGAGCACGACCGCGTAGGGGCGCTCGACCGCGGAAGTGAGCCGCTCGAGGACCTCGAGCTCGTTCGCCACGAGGAGTCCCGCGGCACTCGGCACGATCTGTGGGAGGTCGTAGACGGAAGCCTGCTTGCGATGCACGACCCCGAAGCCATCGGAGACGAATGCGTCCGCGAAGTTCGCGAGCTGCTCTGCGAAGGCGCGGCGCTCAGCGTCGTCCTTGCTCGTCTCCCCCGGGTTGAAACGCAGATTCTCGAGGACGACGAGCTGGCCGTTCTCGAGCCCGGCAACACGGCGTTCTGCATCCTCGCCGACGGTGTCGGCTGCAAGCGGGGCATCGATCTCGAGCAGCTCGCCGAGCCTGGCAGCTGCCGGCGCGAGCGAGTACTGCGGTTCTGGTGCCCCCTTGGGCCGACCAAGGTGCGAGATCACGATGACCTGCGCACCCTGGTCGAGGAGGAGGCGGAGCGTACCGAGGGAGGCGCGAATCCGACCATCGTCGGTGATCACGCCCTCCTTGAGCGGCACGTTCAGGTCGCAGCGAACGATGACCTTCTTTCCCGTGAGGGAGCCAAGGGTCTCGATTGTGCGAAGCGCCATGTTGGCGTTCCTTCCTCTTTTGCCGAAGTGGTTAGAGCTTGCTTGCGACGTACTCGGTCAGGTCGACGAGACGGACCGTGTAGCCCCACTCGTTGTCGTACCAGGACGACAGCTTCACCTGGTTGCCGATGACCTTCGTGAGCGGTGCGTCGAAGATCGAGGAGTGGTTCTCCCCGACGATGTCGCGCGACACGATGTCTTCCTCGTTGTACATGAGGAGGCCCTTGAACTCGCCTTCAGCAGCTTCCTTGTACGCGGCGTTGACCTCTTCGACGGTCACAGGCGTCTTGGAGACGACGGTGAGGTCGGTGATCGAGCCAGTCTCGGTGGGGACGCGCAGAGCGAAGCCGTCGAGCTTGCCCGCCAGCTCGGGGATGACGAGGCCGATGGCCTTCGCCGCACCCGTCGAGGTGGGGATGATGCTGAGCGCTGCTGCGCGCGCACGGCGGAGGTCCTTGTGGGGGCCGTCCTGCAGGTTCTGGTCGGACGTGTAGGCGTGAACCGTGGTCATGAGACCCGACTCGATGCCGAACTTGTCGTTGAAGACCTTCACGAGCGGCGCGAGGCAGTTCGTGGTGCAGGATGCGTTCGAGATGACGTCGTCATTCTCGGGGTCGTACTCGGTGTGGTTGACGCCGAAGACGAAGGTCGGTGCCGGTCCGGAGGCCGGAGCCGAGAGGATGACCTTCTTGGCGCCTGCGCTGATGTGCGCACGAGCCTTGTCGGGGTCCGTGAAGTGACCCGTGCTCTCGATGACGATCTCGACACCGAGCTCGGCCCACGGCAGGTTCGCGGGGTCGCGCTCTGCGGTCGCCGTGATCTTCTTGCCGTCGACGTAGATGGCGTCTTCGTCGAACGAGATGTCGTTCTTCAGCTTGCCACCCGTGGAGTCGTACTTGAGGAGGTGTGCAAGCGTCTTGTTGTCGGTGAGGTCGTTGATTGCAACGAGCTCGAGGTTGTTGTCATCCTGCAGCAGTGCGCGTGCGTAGCTGCGTCCGATGCGTCCGAAACCGTTGATGGCGATTTTCGTCACGTGATGCTCCTTTTTCCTGTTGTTTCTCCGATTTGACAGGACTGTGTGGCCTTGGAGGGCCGGGTGCACCATCGCACCGAGTTCGGGGGAACGGTCTGCTCGGCGAGCCCGTTCAACATCGTCAGCCTAGTCCCATGGGCGTGCGCCCAGGTGACCAAATGGGGTGAGCTGTTCGGCGTGGGGATCAGAGCTCGTCGAGGACGGGCAGATTGGACTCCGTGCCCGGGATGCCACGGTCAGAGGCCTGCTTGTCGGCGAGAGCCAGCAGGCGACGGATGCGCCCAGCGACCGCATCCTTCGTCATGGGCGGGTCCGCGTAGCGGCCGAGCTCGTCGAGTGAGGCTTCCCGGTGCGCGAGGCGAAGCTGCCCGGCGTACTTGAGGTGGTCGGGCGCACCCTCTCCGAGGATCTCGAGCGCACGCTCGACGCGGGTGCAGGCCGTGACAGCGGCCTGGGCGGAACGACGCAGGTTCGCGTCGTCGAAGTTGACGAGACGGTTGGCGGTGGCACGGGTCTCACGGCGCTGGCGGAGGCTCTCCCAGCTCTCCACGGTCGCGTGGGCACCGATGACGGTGAGCATCGCGCTGATGGCGTCGCCGTCTCGGATGACGACACGGTGCACGCCGCGGACCTCACGGGCCTTGGAGGACACCCCGAGGCGTCCGGCCGCTCCGACGAGGGCCATCGCGGTCTCCGAGTTCGGCGTGATGATGTCGAGCGACGCGGACCGGCCCGGGTCGGTCAGGGAGCCGGCGGCGAGGAACGCACCACGCCAGACGGCGGTGAGGTCGTCCTGGCTGCCCGTCGTCAGACGGTTCGGGAGACCGCGGACGGTTCGCCGGCGCGCATCCATGAGGCCAGTCTGGCGGGCGAGCGTCTCGCCGTTCTCGAGCACGCGGAGGAGGTAGCTCTCCCCCGGGCGGGCCCCAGAGCCGGCGACGATGGAGATCTTCGCCCGGACGCCGTAGAGCTCGAGGAGCTCGCGGCCCAGACGACGCGCGAGCATCTCCGAATCGAGCTGAGCCTCGACCGCGATGCGTCCGGAGATCAATTGCAGACCGCCCGCGAAGCGCAGGAGCGACGCGACCTCGGCAGCACGAGCTTGGGTTGTGGCCGCGCGAGTGCGCAGAAGCTCGTGCTTGACATCGGCGGTGAGCGTCACCGGGGTACCTCCAGGGATCAGAGTGAGTGGGCGCGACGAATCGTCGTCGCGAGTGCGAGATGGAACGAGCGTCACTCGCGACCGAGGTCGCGGTGCCGGACGCTGATGATCGTGTCATCGCGTTCGCGGAGCAGGCTCGCGATGCGCTCGGTCATGGGGACCGAGCGGTGCTTGCCGCCGGTGCATCCGACGGCGAGCGTCACGTGCCGCTTGTTCTCCCGCTCGTAGCCCCGCAGGACGGGGTCAAGCATCTCAATGTAGTGGGTCAGGAACTCGTCCGCACCTTCTTGGTCGAAGACGTAGTCGGAGACCCGCTTGTCGCGACCGTTGAACGCGCGCAGTTCCGGCTCCCAGAACGGGTTCGGGAGGAAGCGCATGTCGACGACAAGATCTGCGTCTGTCGGGATGCCGTACTTGAAGCCGAAGCTCTGGACGGTCACGGCGACCTTGTTCTGGTCGGCTTCGCCGAATCGCTTCACGATCCGGGTCACGAGCTGGTGGCCGTTCAGCTCAGAGGTGTCGATGACGATGTCGCTCGCCTCGCGGATGTCCTGCAGGCGGCTGCGCTCTCGAGCGATTCCGTCGAGGATCGTCCCGTTGCCCTGCAGCGGGTGCGGGCGCCGCACTGCCTCGAACCGCCGGACGAGGGTGCCGTCTGTCGCATCGAGGAAGAGCACGTCGACCTCGTGCGTCTCGCGGAGTCCGCCGACGAGAGCCGTGAACTCCTCGAGCAGGTGACCGCCGCGCACATCGACCGAGACGGCGAGCTTCGGGAGGGAGTCCCGAGCCTTGCCGGCAACCTCGATGAGGGGCCGGATCATCTGCGGGGGAAGGTTGTCGACCACGAACCAGTCGAGGTCTTCGAACGCCTTGCAAGCTGTCGATCGCCCTGCACCGGACATGCCCGTGACGATCATGATGTGCTGGCGTCCTTCGCCGTCGATCTCCGCCGAACTCATGCGCAGGTCACCTCCCATGGACTAAAACACCAGCCTACATAGCCCGAGCGTGCGTCTCTCACGCTTCTGTCGATTGATCGAGTGCGAACCGCTCCGAAATCGCACTGGCCGTCGCCTCGCCGATGCCCTGCACGGTCGTGAGCTCCTCGACGGTCGCCGCGCGCAGCCGCTTGACGGAGCCGAACTTCTTGAGCAGTGCGGCGACCCGGGTCGGCCCGAGGCCGGGGATGTCCGCAAGCACCGTGCCGATGTCTGCCTTGCGCTTCGAGCGCTGGTGGCGGATCGCGAACCTGTGCGCCTCGTCGCGGAGTCGCTGCACCAGGAACAGCGCCTCAGAGCCGCGCGGGAGGATGACCGGGAAGTCGTCGTCTGGCAGCCACAGCTCTTCGAGGCGCTTGGCGATGCCGACGACGGCGATGCCGCGAACCCCCGACTCCTCGAGGGCCCGCTGCGCGGCGTTGACCTGCGGGACGCCGCCGTCGATGAGCAGGAGCTGAGGCCGGTAGGCGAACTTGGCTCGAGTGGACTCCTGGGCGGCCGCCTTCACGGGGCCCGCGGAGAGGGCAGTGTCTTCCACGATCTCGGCGGGACTGGCGTCGTCGCGGAGGTAGGCCAGTCGGCGCGTGAGCACCTGGTGGATGGAATCGGTGTCGTCGGTCGACGAGGCGATGTTGAAGCGACGGTAGTGCGACTTGCGTGCGAGTCCGTCCTCGAAGACCACCATGGAGCCGACGATGCCGGTGCCCTGGAGGTGGGAGATGTCGTAGCACTCGATTCGCAGGGGGGCCTCGCCGAGACCGAGCGCGTTCTGCAGCTCGGTCAGCGCGTCGGATCTCGCGACGTAGTCGCTGCTGCGCTTGAGCTTGTACTGCGCGAGTGCTCCCATGGCGTTAATCGTCGCGGTCTTGAGCAGTTCCGATTTCGGGCCCCGCACCGCGGTGCGCAGCTTGACTCTGGCCTGCCGTGTGGACTCGAGCCACTCGGAGAGCGCGTCCGCGTCTTCTGGCAGAGCCGGCACGATGATCTCGCCTGGCGGGAAGAGCCCATCCTTGCCGTACACGCGCTGCATCGTCTGGTCGATGATCGTGCCGATGTCGGTGTCGAGTTCCTTGTCGAGCACCCAGTTGCGGACTCCGCGAATGCGTCCGCCCCGCACGGTGAACTGCTGCACGGAGGCGCTCAGCTCATCCTCGGCGATGCCGAACAGGTCGAGGTCGACGTTGTCCGGCAGCACGACGGCGCTCTTCTCGAGCACGTTCTCGAGCGCGCCGATTCGGTCACGGAGCTTCGCCGCGTCCTCGAACCTCATCTCGGTGGCCGCGAGCTTCATCTCGTCCTGCAGGGTCGTCAGGAGGCTGCGGTCGTAGCTCTCCATGAAGCGGACGAACTCGTTGACGATGACACGGTGCTCCTCGATCGTGACGCGTCCGCTGCAGGGTCCCCCGCAGCGGCCGATCTGCCCGGGGAAGCACGGTCGGCCGCTCTGCATGGCTCGCTTGTAGTTCGAGTCGTTGCAGGTGCGGATCGGGAAGGCCTTGACCATGAGGTCGATGGTCTCGTTCACCGCCCAGACCTTGGGATACGGCCCGAAGTAGCGCGCCCCGCGGATGCGGGGGTTGCGAGTCACGAGCACGCGGGGCGCTTCGTCGCCGAGCGTCACCGCCATGAACGGGTAGCTCTTGTCGTCCTTGAACTTCACGTTGAAGGGCGGCGAGAACTCCTGGATCCAGGTGTACTCGAGCTGCAGGGCCTCGGTCTCCGTGCGGACGACGGTCCACTCGACGCGGGTCGCCGTCGTCACCATGTGCCGTGTTCGCTCGTGCAGGCGCTCGAGCGGCGCGAAGTAGTTGCTGAGCCTCGCGCGGAGGTTCTTCGCCTTCCCGACATAGAGCACGCGGTCGTCGTCCCCGAGGAATCTGTAGACCCCGGGGCTCGTGGGGATGTCGCCCGTCGCGGGGCGATATGGCAGGACGTTCGCCATCAGCGCGCAGCTGCCTCCCGCTCGAAGATCTCCTTCAGGTACTGGCCCGTGTGGCTGTCGGAGATACCGGCGATCTTCTCCGGGGTACCGACGCCGACGACGGTTCCTCCGCCGGAGCCGCCTTCCGGGCCCATGTCGATCAGCCAGTCCGCGGACTTGATGACATCCAGGTTGTGCTCGATGACGATGACGGTGTTGCCCTTGTCGACGAGGCCGCCGAGGACCTTGAGCAGCTTGCGGACGTCTTCGAAGTGGAGGCCCGTGGTCGGCTCGTCGAGCACGTAGACGCTGCGCCCGTTGGAGCGCCGCTGCAGCTCGGTCGCGAGTTTCACTCGCTGCGCCTCACCACCGGAGAGCGTCGTGGCGGACTGCCCGAGCCGCACGTAGCCGAGGCCGACCTCCACGAGGGTCGAGAGGTAGCGGTGGATGGCCGTGATGGGCTCGAAGAAGTCAGCCGCCTCCGAGATGGGCATCTGCAGGACCTCTGCGATGTTCTTGCCCTTGTAGTGCACGCTGAGCGTCTCCCGGTTGTAGCGGGACCCGCCGCACACCTCGCAGAGGACGTACACGTCGGGGAGGAAGTTCATCTCGATCTTGAGCGTGCCGTCGCCAGAGCAGGCCTCGCACCTGCCGCCCTTGACGTTGAAGCTGAAGCGGCCGGGGAGGTAGCCGCGCGCCTTGGCCTCGCTCGTCTCGGCGAAGAGGGTGCGGATGCGGTCGAAGACGCCCGTGTAGGTCGCGGGGTTCGATCGCGGGGTGCGGCCGATCGGGTTCTGGTCGACGTGGATGACCTTGTCGAGCTGGTCGACCCCGGTGATGCGCGTGTGCTTGCCCGCGACGGCGCGTGCGCCGTTGAGCTTGGCGGCAAGCACGCGGTAGAGGATGTCGTTCACGAGGGACGACTTGCCGGAGCCGCTGACGCCAGTGACTGCGGTGAGGATGCCGAGCGGGAAGCTCACCTGGACGTTCTTGAGGTTGTTGGCCCTGGCGCCCACGACCGTCAGCTCGCGCTTCTTGTCGTACTTGCGACGCTTCTTGGGCGTGGTGATGCCCATGCGTCCCGAGAGGTAGTCGCCGGTGATCGATCTGGTGTTCTTCTCGAGGTCGGCGACGGATCCGCTGTGGACGACCTCTCCCCCGTGCTCGCCCGCGCCTGGCCCGATGTCGACGATCCAGTCCGAGGTGCGGATGGTGTCTTCGTCGTGCTCGACCACGATGAGCGTGTTGCCGAGGTCTCGCAGCTTCACGAGCGTCTCGATGAGCCTGCGGTTGTCTCGCTGGTGGAGCCCGATCGAGGGCTCGTCCAGCACGTAGAGCACTCCGGTGAGCCCGGACCCGATCTGCGTCGCGAGTCGGATGCGCTGCGCCTCGCCGCCGGACAGCGTGCCAGCCGCGCGTGCGAGGTCGAGGTAGCTGAGGCCGACCTCGATGAGGAAGTCGAGCCGAGCCCGGATCTCGCGCAGCACCTGCGCGGCGATCTTCGCCTCGCGGTCGGTGAGCTCGACGGTGTTCATGAAGTCGAGGCAGTCGGCGAGGCTGAGCGTCGTCGCGTCGGCGATCGAGCGACCGTGCACCTTGACGGCGAGCACTTCCGGGCGCAGACGCGCGCCGTTGCAGGCCGAGCAGGGGATCTCGCGCAGGTACTGGGCCCAGCGTGCCCGCGTCGCGTCGGTCTCGGCCTCGGCGTACTGCCGCTCGATGTACGGCATGACGCCCTCGAAGCCGGAGCTGTAGGTCATCTGGCGGCCGAAGCGGTTGCGGTACTTGACCCTGACCTCGTATTCGCGCCCCTCGAGGATGGCCTCGCGCACCTCTTCCGGGAGCTTCTTCCACGGCGTCGTGAGCTTGAACTCGATCTGCTCGGACAGGCCGAGCAGCAGCCGCTCGTAGTACTGGTAGAGGCTCTTGCCCTGCGAGCTCCACGGCAGGATGACCCCGTCGGCGATCGAGGCGAGCGGGTCTCCGATCAGGAGCTCACGGTCGACGGACATGCGCGTGCCGAGGCCGTCGCAGGTCTGGCAGGCGCCGAACGGGGCGTTGAACGAGAACGTCCTCGGCTCGATCTCCGTGAGCGCGATCGGGTGGTTGTTGGGGCAGGAGAGCTGCTCGGAGAAGGTGGTCCAGGCGTCGTCTCCCTCCGCATCCACGAAGTTGATCTGCACAAGACCATCGGCGAGGCGCAGGGCGGTCTCGAGCGAGTCGGTGAGTCGACCGAGCACGTCCTCGGCCGCGACCAGACGGTCGACGATGACCGAGATGTCGTGCTTGAACGACTTCTTGAGCTTCGGCGGTTCGGTGAGCTGGACGCGCTCCCCGTCGACCATCGCCCGAGCGTAGCCCTGTCCGGACAGCGACTGGAAGAGGTCGACGAACTCGCCCTTCTTCTGCTGCACGACGGGCGCGAGCACCTGGTACCTCGTGCCCTCCTCGAGCTCCATGAGGTGGTCGGCGATCTGCTGGACCGTCTGTCGCTGGATGACCTCGCCGCAGACGGGGCAATGGGGGACGCCGATGCGTGCCCAGAGCAGTCGCAGGTAGTCGTAGATCTCGGTGATCGTGCCGACGGTGGACCGCGGATTGCGGTTGGTCGACTTCTGGTCGATGGAGACCGCAGGGCTCAGGCCCTCGATGAAGTCGACGTCCGGCCGGTCGACCTGACCGAGGAACTGGCGCGCGTACGCGGAAAGGGACTCGACGTAGCGTCGCTGTCCCTCGGCGAAGATCGTGTCGAAGGCGAGCGAGGACTTTCCCGAACCGGAGAGGCCCGTGAACACGACAAGGCTGTTGCGCGGGATCTCGAGGTCGACGTTCTTGAGGTTGTGCACGCGTGCGCCTTGAACGCGCAGCTGCGAAGTGGGAGGAAGGACGGCCATAGCTCTTTCGGGTTCTCTCTTCGTGTGGATGCTCTGTGCGCCCGTCATCGGCGGGCGGCCGTGCTCAGCCCTTGGTGACGTGGCCGGCACGTTCCATGGTTCGCAGGTCCTGCTTCAGCGCTGAGAGCTCGTCGCGCAGACGCGCGGCGAGCTCGAACTTGAGCTCTGAGGCCGCGTCGAGCATCTGCGCGTTGAGGTCCGAGATGAGGTTCTCGAGCTCCCGGGCGCCGGAGGCGGCCAGGCCCTCGCGCTTGAGTTTAGGTGTCGTCTGACGCTTGTTGTCTCCCTTGCCGCGGGAGGCGAGGAGCTTCTCGGTGTCCTGCCCCTCGCGCATGAGGGATTCGGTGATGTCGGCGATCTTCTTGCGAAGCGGCGTCGGATCGATGCCGTGCTCCGCGTTGTAGGCGAGCTGCCGGTCTCGGCGCCTGTCGGTCTCCTCGATCGCCTTCGCCATGCTGTCGGTGATGCGGTCGGCGTACATGTGCACTTCGCCCGTCACGTTTCGGGCGGCGCGGCCGATGGTCTGGATGAGGGACGTGCTGGAGCGCAGGAACCCCTCCTTGTCTGCATCGAGGATCGCGACGAGCGACACCTCTGGCAGGTCGAGTCCCTCACGCAGCAGGTTGATGCCGACGAGGACGTCGTAGAGCCCTGCGCGCAGCTCCGAGAGCAGCTCGACTCGTCGCAGCGTGTCGACGTCTGCGTGCAGGTAGCGCACGCGAACGCCGTTCTCGCCGAGGAAGTCGGTGAGCTCCTCTGCCATCTTCTTCGTCAGGGTCGTGACGAGGACACGCTCGTCGCGATCCGCGCGGAGTCGGATCTCCTCGAGGAGGTCGTCGATCTGCCCCTTCGAGGGCTTCACGACGATCTGCGGGTCGACGAGGCCCGTCGGGCGGATGATCTGCTCGACGAAGCCATCCGCCTGAGCGAGCTCGTACTTGCCGGGAGTCGCCGAGAGGTAGACGGTCTGGCCGACCCGGTCGCTGAACTCGTCCCAGCGCAGGGGGCGGTTGTCGAGAGCGCTCGGCAGGCGGAAGCCGTGGTCGACGAGGGTGCGCTTGCGCGAGGCGTCGCCCTCGTACATCGCGCCGATCTGCGGCACAGTGACGTGGGACTCGTCGATCACCGTGATGAAGTCGTCGGGGAAGTAGTCGATGAGGCAGTGGGGAGCCTCACCCGGCGCCCTGCCATCCATATGGCGCGAGTAGTTCTCGATGCCGGAGCAGAAGCCGATCTGCTCCATCATCTCGAGGTCGAATGAGGTGCGCATGCGGAGCCGCTGCGCCTCGAGGAGCTTCTGCTCGCGCTCGAAGACGCCCAGACGGTCATCCAGCTCGTCGCGGATCTGGCCCATCGCCCGCTGCATGGCGTCGGCTCCTGCGACGTAGTGCGAACCCGGGAAGACGCTCACGGAGTCCATGGACCTGACGACGTCACCCGTGAGGGGGTTGAGCGCTGTCAGGGCTTCGATCTCGTCGCCGAACATCTCGATCCGGATCGCGAGCTCCTCGTAGACGGGGATGATCTCGATCGTGTCGCCGCGGACGCGGAAGGTGCCGCGCTGGAACGCGACGTCGTTGCGCTGGTACTGCATCGTCACGAAGCGGCGGATCAGCTCTTGCCGCGGGATACGGTCGCCGACGTGCAGGGCGAGCATGGAGTTGAAGTACTCCTCCGGCTTGCCGAGTCCGTAGATGCAGGAGACCGTCGAGACGACGATGACGTCGCGTCGGCTCAGCAGCGAGTTGGTGGTCGAGTGGCGCAGGCGCTCGACTTCCTCGTTGACGGAGCTGTCCTTCTCGATGAAGGTGTCGGTCTGGGGGACGTAGGCCTCCGGCTGGTAGTAGTCGTAGTACGAGACGAAGTACTCGACCGCATTGTTCGGCATGAGCTCGCGGAATTCGGTGGCGAGCTGCGCGGCGAGCGTCTTGTTGTGGGCCAGGACGAGCGCGGGGCGCTGGAGCTTCTCGATGAGCCAGGCCGTCGTTGCCGATTTTCCGGTTCCCGTGGCGCCGAGGAGCACGACGTCGGGCTCGCCCGCGTTGATGCGGCTGGCAAGCTCTGCGATCGCCTTCGGCTGGTCGCCGCTTGGGGTGTACTCGCTGACGACTTCGAAGGGACGTACGCTGCGTGTTGCTTGCATAGAACAAGTGTACGTGGCGGCTGCGACATTTCGGGGCCTCCGTGATGCGCTCTGCGCGATCACGGAGGCCCCGAAGCGAGGTGCAGCCGGCGCGGACTAGTCCTCGCTCGAGAGCACGCCCTGCGTGTTCTCGAGGTGTGCCCGGATGAACCACTGGAACTTCTCGAGCTCGGAGACCTGGCCGATGACGAGGTCCTGCGTCACGAGGTCGAGGTCGTCCAGCCGCTTGATCGCCTCGCGATGGTCGGTGATGACGCCGACGTAGACGTGGTCGAGTGCCTCGAGGTGCTGGCGCGTGCCGGCCCTGAAGACCTCGTAGTCGCCCCAGGTGCGGGCCTCGACGAGTGCTCCGGGGAGCCCGTTCGGGGGTACGCCCAGAGCTGCCATGCGCTCTGCGAGTTCGTCAGCGTAGCCGCGGACCAGCTCGATCTGGGGGTCGAGCATCTCGTGCACGCCGATGAAGTCGCGCCCGATGACGTTCCAGTGCGCGTGCTTGAGCGTCAGGTGCAGGTCGTTCAGCGCGTGGAGGCGGAGCTGGAGCAGCTCGCCGATCTCGTGTCCCTTGTCGAGCGAGAGTCCGGGAACCGTGTACTCGCCGTTCTCGGTGTGCTGGCTTGAGGCTGTCGTGGTCATGTCAGTCCTCTCTTGGGAGCGCGTCGCGCGTCTCCCGATCAGTGAGTCCCGTTCGTTGCGGGATGACCAACACTGTCAGCCCGGTCTGAACGTTTGGTCGGAAGACGTGCAGGTCGGCGAGGGGACGGACGTAGACTGCCCCGATGCGCCGCGAAGAGTCCGAGGGCACCCAGCTGCACGAGCGGGGTCCCGCGACTGCACCGAGCTACGGGGTCCTCGCTGCACGGACTCCCATCGACCACGAGATCGAGATCCGTCGGTCCAGGTTCATCTGCCGCCTCGAGCGCGTCGAGAGCGAAGAGCAAGCCAGGCAGGTCATCGCCGACCGTCGCTCCGCGCATCGTCTTGCCCGCCACCACTGCAGCGCTTTTGTGCTCGGTGCCCGCCGGGGCGTGCAGCGATCCAACGACGACGGTGAGCCCTCGGGAACAGCGGGCGTCCCCATGCTCGAAGCCCTCGTGCTCCACGAGCGAGTGCGCGGCGAGGTCGAGTCAGCGGACCTGAGTGACGTCGTGGCTGTCGTCACGCGGTACTTCGGAGGTGTGCTGCTGGGGGCGGGCGGGCTCGTCCGCGCCTACTCGGAGTCCGTGTCCTCCACGCTCCAGCTGGCTCGGCTCGCGAAGCGCGAGTCGAGGGCGATCTTCGGGCTCGAGGCGCCGCACGCCACCGCTGGCCGGTGGGAGAACGAGCTCCGAACTCGCGGAGTGCTCGTCACGGGAATGGAGTATGCGGGGTCGACGGCACTGCTGAGCCTCGCCGTTCCCGACGCGGCGGATGCGAGACGCGGCCTCGCCTCTGAGGTCGCTTCGATCACCGCTGGTGAGGGCACGCTCGTCCCGCTCGGCACCGAATGGGTCGACCTGAGCTGAGGCACCGACGACGGGGGCATCCGGGACCGCATCCCGCCCTGTCTCGTCAGCGCATCAGACCCCGTAGGTCTGCGTCTCCGGTGCGCGCAGCGCGACGGCGGCGAGGCGTCTCCACTCCTCGTCGACCTGCTCGAGCGTCTGATCGAGCGGCGCACTCGTGTCGATGAGCACGTCGGCGATCTTCCGCCGCTCCTCGTCGCTCGCCTGCGAGGCGATGCGCGCCCTGGCTTCGGCAAGGGACATCCCCCTGCTCTCGACCAGCCGCTCCTCTCGAACAGCCGCGGGGGCATCCGCGACCCAGATCTCCTCGTAGTCGTAGTTGCTCGTCGACTCAACGAGCAGTGGGATGACGTGGACGACCAGAGCGGCGGGGTCATCGCGCAGCACCTCCTCGAGTCGCTCGCCGGTGAGGCGACGGACCTCCGGGTGCACGATGTCGTTGAGGGCGCCGCGGGCCTCGTCGTCGCCGAAGACGAGCGCGCCGAGGGCAGGGCGGTCGAGGGCACCATCGTCGAGGATGACACCGTGTCCGAAGCGAGCCTCGATCTGTCGGAGCGCCGGCGAGCCGATCGCCACGGCTTCCCTCGCGAACACGTCCGCATCGAGGATCACGCCGCCGAGCTCCTCGAGGCGCTTGGCGATGGTCGTCTTTCCCGAGCCGATGCCTCCGGTCAGAGCGATGGTGACCATGATGTGCCGTCCTCTCATCTGCGGATACCCGCTGCGGGCATCGCCGTGAAGCCAACGCTACTGCGCTGAGGCAGCGAGCGCAGTGCGCTCTCCCCAAGCCGCGCTCGACCCATCCGCATGCCAGACTGAGGGCCAGGAGGCACTCACATCATGCTTGAAATTCTGACCGGTCTCGGGCTCGCGACGGCCAGCGGACTGAACGCGTTCATCCCGCTCCTGGGAATCGGGCTCCTCGCCCGATTCACCGACCTCATCGCGCTGCCGGCGGGCTGGGCGTGGCTCAGCAATGACTGGGTGCTCATCATCGTGGGCGTGCTCCTGGTGCTGGAGCTCGTCGCCGACAAGGTCCCGGCACTCGACCACGTCAACGACTGGATCCAGACGGTCATCCGCCCCACCTCCGGCGGGATCGTCTTCGGTGCAGGCACTGCGAGCTCCACCGCTGCCATCCAGGACCCGGAATCGTTCTTCACGAGCAATGCGTGGGTTCCCGTGGTCATCGGCATCGGGGTGGCGCTGGTGACACATCTCACGAAGAGCGGCACGAGAGCCGCTGCGAATGTCGTCACCGCGGGAGCCGCCGCACCGGTGCTCAGCGTCGGCGAGGACGCCCTCAGCGTCGGGCTGCTGTTCTCCGCGATCCTCGTGCCGCTGTTCGTCGTGGTCATGCTCGCCTTGATCGGCGTGCTGGCCTGGGTGCTCTTCCGCAGCTTCAAACGAGTCCGGGATGCGCGCGCCGCGCGGACCAGGCCAGCCGCTCCCCCAGTTCCCCCGGCCCCTGGCCTCTCTGCCTGACGCTCGCACAGACCTCTGGCCCGGCTGGAGAACCAGCCGGGCCAGAGGTCTCTGCGCAGCACGACGAAGCCGACGTCGCGGCGCCGCCGGAACGGCCGAAGGCCGGCCCCAGAGATGGGACCGGCCTTCGGTGCAGTGAGGCTGCTGGGAACTAGTTCCCTGCGAGCTTCTCGCGGAGGGCTGCAAGCGACTCGTCGTCGGCAAGCGTTCCTGCGCCAGCTGCTTCGCTCGTGAACGAGTTCGAGGAGCTCGACGGCGCGACTGCGCTGACGTTCTGCTCGATCTCGGCTGCCGAGGCGACCTGCTTCTTGTGCGCTTCCCAGCGAGTCTGGGCGAGAGCGTACTCCTGCTCCCAGGCTTCGCGCTGCGTGTCGAAGCCTTCCTTCCACTCGTTGGTCTCGGGGTCGAAGCCCTCGGGGTACGTGTAGTTCCCCTCGGCGTCGTACTCGGAGACCATGCCGTAGAGCGCAGCATCGAATTCGGTGCCCTCGGGGTCGACGCCATCGTTCGCCTGCTTGAGCGAGAGCGAGATGCGGCGACGGTCGAGGTCGATGTCGATGATCTTGACGAACAGCTCCTGGCCGACCGACACGACCTGCTCGGCGAGCTCGACGTGTCCGCTGGAGAGCTCCGAGATGTGCACGAGGCCCTCGATGCCGTCTGCGACGCGGACGAACGCGCCGAACGGAACGAGCTTCGTGACCTTGCCCGGTGCGATCTGGCCGATGGCGTGCGTGCGAGCAAGCACCTGCCACGGGTCTTCCTGCGTTGCCTTCAGCGACAGCGAGACACGCTCGCGGTCGAGGTCGACTTCGAGGATCTCGACGGTGACCTCCTGGCCAACCTCGACGACCTCGGAAGCGTGCTCGATGTGCTTCCAGCTGAGCTCGGAGACGTGCACGAGGCCGTCAACGCCACCCAGGTCGACGAACGCACCGAAGTTGACGATCGAGGAGACCACACCCTTGCGGACCTGGCCCTTCTGGAGGTTGTTGAGGAAGTTCGAGCGGGTCTCGGACTGCGTCTGCTCGAGGAGAGCGCGACGCGACAGGACGACGTTGTTGCGGTTCTTGTCGAGCTCGAGGACCTTGGCCTCGAGTTCCTGACCGAGGTACGGCGTGAGGTCGCGGACACGGCGGAGCTCGATGAGCGAGGCCGGGAGGAAGCCGCGGAGGCCGATGTCGACGATGAGACCGCCCTTGACGACCTCGATGACGGTGCCGGTGACGACGCCGTCTTCTTCCTTGATCTTCTCCACGTCGCCCCAAGCGCGCTCGTACTGAGCACGCTTCTTGGACAGGATCAGACGGCCTTCCTTGTCCTCCTTCTGGAGAACGAGTGCCTCAACGGTGTCGCCGACCTGAACGACCTCGGTGGGGTCGACGTCGTGCTTGATCGAAAGCTCGCGCGAGGGGATGACACCCTCGGTCTTGTAACCGACGTCGAGGAGGACCTCGTCGCGGTCGATGCGAACGACGGTGCCCTCGATGAGGTCCCCGTCGTTGAAGAACTTCAGCGTCTCTTCGACCGCGGCAAGAAAGTCCTCAGCAGATCCGATGTCGTTGATGGCGACCTGCTTGGTTGCCTTTTCGGTCGTGGTGGTGGTCATGTAGGTAATGCTCCAGGTGGGCTATAAGTCGGCCCGGATGCGCTGCTCGGGGCGTGAAGCCAAGGGCAACGGGGTTCATCCGGGAATACGGATACGTGCACACAGAAAAGTGCTCTGTCAGCCTAGTCGGCAAGGTCAAGCGGAGGCAAGTGCCGCGCGCGGCGAGTTCCCCCGAGTTTCGCGGCGAGTCGCCGCCTGTGCTCCCTGGTGAGTTCGGATCAGGACGCCGCCAGCGAGGTCGCGTCGCTGCCGTCCTCGTTCATGAGCTGGGACCGGATGAGGAACCTCTTGCCCTCCGGTGCCTCGAGCGAGAAGCCTGAGCCCCGTCCTGGGACGATGTCGATCGTCAGGCGCGTGTGCCGCCAGTAGCTGAACTGCTCTCGCGACATCCAGAACTCCACGTTGCCCGCATCCGGGATCTCGGTCGTGCCGAGGAGCACGTCGGCGTCGCCCGTGAGGAAGTCGCCCGCCGGGTAGCACATCGGCGATGAGCCGTCGCAGCAGCCGCCGGACTGGTGGAACATGAGCGGACCGTGGCGGCGCCCGAGCGAAGAGATCATGTCGACCGCGTCCTGGGTGAATGCGACCCTCGAGAAGGTCTCGCCAGGCACTGTCGGCTCTGCGATGAGCCCGGCTCCCCTGGCTTCGGGTCTCGGCTCGGTCTGCACTTCCTTGTGCATGTCAGTTCCCTCCTTCAGAGTGCGGCGCCCGGAGCGTGCCCGGACCTCGCTGGTTCCGTGACCGTACGTCGTGAGACTGTGGTCAAGGTGTGTTCGCGAGAATCTGAGCCGCTCCGGGGGCAGCGCCTATGCCACGACGCGGATGCCGAGGGTGTCCGTCGGCACGCTCTTCGTCTCCTTCGCGGTGAGCGCCGAGATCGCGGCGATGAGGCAGATGGCGCCGGTGAACGCCGAGATCACGACCCAGCCGCCCTCCTGCACGCCGCCGAGGGCCGCGACGATCGAGGGGGCGAAGCCGGCCATCAGGAAGCCGAGCTGGGTGCCGATCGCCATGCCAGAGAAGCGGACGCGGGCGCTGAACATCTCGCCGTAGAACGAGGGCCAGACGGCGTTGGCCGCTGCGTAGCCGAACGAGAACACGAGGATGGCGAGCCCGAAGGTGAGCAGGGTGTTCCCCGACGACATGGAGAGCATGTAGAACGGCATGACCACGGCGGACGAGATCGCGCCGTAGACGAAGACGGGCTTGCGTCCGATCCGGTCGGCGAGGATCGCGAAGAGCGGTTGCGTGCCCAGCGCCACGATGTTGGCGACCACCACCAGCCAGAGCGTCAGGTTCTCCGCCAGCCCGACTTCCTTGCCGTAGGCGAGCGCGAGGTTGCCGAACACGGTCGAGACGGCGGCGATGAACGCGCAGAAGATGACGCGCAGGACGTCGCGCCAGTGGTCGCGCATGAGCGGGATGAGCGGGATCCGGGCGATCTCGCCCTGCGCCTTCGCATCCTGGAACGTCGGCGTCTCATGGAGGGTGCGACGGATGAAGAACGCGACGATGACGACGACGGCGCTCAGCCAGAACGGGACGCGCCAGCCCCAGCTGTACTTGATCTCGTCGGGGAGGCTCAGGACCGGGATGAACACGAGGGCGGCGAGGATCTGCCCACCCTGGGTTCCGGTGAGCGTCCACGACGTGAAGAACGAGCGGCGGTTGTCGGGAGCGTGCTCGAGTGAAAGCGACGCAGCGCCGGCCTGCTCGCCAGCGGCGGAGAGCCCCTGCACGAGGCGGCAGAGCACCAGCAGGGCTGGCGCGAACCAGCCGATCTGGTCGAAGGTCGGCAGGCAGCCGATGATGAACGTCGACAGGCCCATGAGCACGAGCGTGAACATGAGGACCCGCTGGCGTCCTATCCGGTCACCGAAGTGGCCGAGCACCACGGCGCCGATCGGGCGCGCGATGTAGGCGAAGCCGAACGTGGCGAGCGACATCACGAGTGCGGCGTTGTCGTCGTCCGGGAAGAAGATGATCGGGAAGATCAGCGCGGCCGCGGATCCGAAGATGAAGAAGTCGTAGTACTCGACGGCACTGCCCATGAAGCTGGCCGCGGCAGCTTTCACGGGGGTCCGCTTGGCGGTCGTGGTTTCGGTCATTTCTGAGACCTCCATGTCTCGGATCGTGCCTCTTCGTCGTTGACGAGGCTCTGGAAGTGCTGGTGCATCCGGGTGGCGTCTGCATCCCTGCCCGTCACGAGGCGGAAGGTGTCGACCGCCTGGCCGACGGCCATAGCGCCGCCGTCGAGCGTGCGGCACCCGAGTGCGCGCGCCGCGAGGATCAGCTGCGTCTCGAGCGGGCGGTAGACGATGTCGGCCACCCAGAGCTCGGGTCGGAGCAGCTCGGCGGGGAAGGGGATCCCGGGGTGGTCGTGCATCCCGACGGGTGTGCAGTGCACGACTCCATCTGCCGTCGAGAGCAGCTCTGGCAGTGCGCCCATGCTCCCGCCTCGGATGCGGGGTCCGCCTGCTGCAGTCGCGTGCCGTTCGGCGAGGTCCTGCGCGAGCTGCTCAGCGCGCTGCGCATCGAGGTCGACGATCGTGAGCAGGCGTGTGCCGACTCGGATGAGCGCATCGGCGACTGCCGAGCCCGCTCCGCCCGCGCCCAGGAGGACAACCGAGTTCGTCTGCACTCCCCCGAGGCCGCCGCGGAAGGCGCCCTCGAAGCCTGTCGTGTCGGTGTTGTAGCCCACGCGTCCGTCCGGGGTGAGGAGGACGGTGTTGACCGCGCCCAGCGCTCGCGCGAGCGGGTCGATCCGGTCGAGCAGCGGGATGACGCTCTGCTTGCACGGGTGGGTGATGTTGAGCGCGTCGAAGCCGAGGCGCTCGGCCCAGTCGAGGATCTCGGGGAGTCGCTCGGGCTCGAGGTCGAGGGTCGTCAGGTCGAGCGGGCGGAAGAGCAGGTCCATGCCCTGCGCGCGTGCCTCCGCCATGTGCATGGGCGGCGTCAGCGACGGGGTCACTCCCGTCCCGACGAGTCCCATGAGGGTGGCGCGATGGTTGATCAAGGTACTCCTTTGTCCCAGACCGCCTAATGTACTAAACGGTGAGTACATCGTTTACGTTGTCGCACACGCCTGTCAAGTGCGCTGCAGAGTGTCTGGTGACTTAATTAACCATTTGGTACATTGCGGTATGCGTACTTCCATAGCCACCGTCTGTCTGGCCGGAACTCTCGTCGAGAAGCTGCACGCCTGCGCCGAAGCAGGCTTCGACGGCATCGAGATCATGGATGCAGACCTCACCGCCGCCTACGAATCGCCCGAGGAGATCCGCGCGCTCTGCGACCGCCTCGGCCTGACCATCGATCTGTTCCAACCACTGCGCGACTTCGAGGGCGTCGACGATGCGACCCTCGCGGACAACCTCCGGCGCGCGAAGGCCAAGTTCGAGGTCATGCGACGCCTCGGAGCTTCCATGATTCTGCTCTGCAGCAACGTCGGCACCGCGACCATCTCGGACCGCACCACCACCGCCAACCAGCTCGGAATGCTCGCAGATCTCGCCGCCGAGTACAGCATCGACATCGCCTATGAGGCGCTTGCCTGGGGCCGCTACGTCGACGACTACCGAGACGCGTGGGAACTCGTGCGCCTCGCGGATCGACCGAACCTCGGCGTCTGCCTTGACAGCTTCCACGTGCTGTCGCGAGGACACGATCCGGCCGCTATCGAGCGCATCGATGCAGACAAGCTCTTCTTCCTGCAGCTCGCCGATGCACCGGACATGGACCTCGACGTCCTGTCCTGGAGCCGCCACCACCGGCTCTTCCCAGGCGAGGGCGACTTCGACCTCACCCGGTTCCTCTCGCACATGCTCCGCGCCGGGTACCGCGGCCCCCTCTCCCTCGAGGTCTTCAACGACACGTTCCGCCAGACGGATGCCAAGCGCACCGCCGCTCATGCGCTCAGGTCGCTCCGGTGGCTGTTCGACCGCTCGGCGGCGCTCAACGGCTGGGACGACCAGCAGCTCGCCCCACCCCAGCCTCCACGGGCCATCGACTTCGTCGAGATCGCCGGTGAGGACCTCTCCGCGGTCGAGGCGACCCTCCAGCAGCTGGGCTTCGCCTTCGGAGGCAGACACCGCACCAAGCCCGTGCGACTCTGGCAGGCGGGTGCCGCGCGCATCATCCTCAACGAGCAGCGGCGGACGAAGGACGCGCGGCTCTCGGGACTCGGCGTCGAGGTCGCAGACGCCGGTGCGGCAGCCGGGCGCGCCCACGCCATCGGCGCGCCTGCCGTCTTCCGACGCAGCTCCGCCGGCGAGTACGAGCTGCGCGGTGTGGAGGCCCCCGACGGGACCGAGGTCGCCTGGAACTCACGGTCGGCGGGCGACTCCTGGCTGCCGGAATTCGTGGGCGGCGCCGAAGACGACAGCACGGCCTCGTCCCTGCACGGGGTCGTCGACCATCTCAACATCGCCTACCCGTGGCAGGAGTTCGATGAGGCAGTGCTCTTCTTCCGGAGCGTCCTCGCGCTCGACGCGGAGCCCGTCGCGGAGCTTCCTGGCCCACGGGGTCTCGTGCGCAGTCAGGTCATGCGCACACCGGACGGGGCAGTTCGCCTCGCCATGAACCTGGCCCCGCCGACTGCGCCCCTCCAGCCCCGACACATCGCGATCCGCGTCGACGACGCCGTCGCCGCTGCCAGAGCTGCGCGGGGGCGCGGCCTGCCCTTCCTGCCCATACCCAGCAACTACTACGACGACCTCCAGGCGCGCTTCGGCCTCGAGCACGTGGCCCTCGACGAGCTGCGATCACTCGACCTCCTCTACGACCGCGATGAGCAGGGCGCGTTCGTCCACTTCTACACCCCCACCATCGACGGGCTCTTCTTCGAGATCGTCGAGCGCCGCGGCGCCTACGACGGATACGGCGCAGCCAGTACCCCGGTCCGGTTTGCGGCTCAGCTGCACCACGCGGGAAGATACACAGATGACCGAGAACAGGGTGAAGCAGCGAGACGCTGAGCGAACCCGGGCCGAGCTGCTCGCTGAAGCGACATCGGCGTTCGCGGAGACGGGCTACTCGGGCACGAGCGTCGACGAGATCGCGAAGCGCAGCAGCACGACCAAGCGGATGATCTACTACTACTTCGGCAGCAAGGAGCAGCTCTACCTTGCGGTGCTCGAGGAGGCCTACCGTGGCATCCGCGTGGCCGAGCAGAAGCTGCAGGTCGATGGACTCGCCCCCTTGGAAGCGGTGCGGAAGCTCGCCGAGATCACCTACGACCACCACCGAGAGCACGCGGACTTCATCCGCCTCGTCGCGATCGAGAACATCCACCGGGGTCGGTTCATCCGGCAGCTCGACTCGCTGCGAGAGCTCGGCACCCCCGCCCTCACGCTCCTGGACGGGCTGCTGGAACGGGGGCGGGAGGCGCAGGTGTTCCGGGCAGACGTCGACGCGCTCGACGTGCACCTGCTCATCAGCTCGTACTGCGTCTTCCTGCTCGCGAACCAGTACACGTTCGGGTACCTCTTCGACGTGCAGCTGCAGGACCCGTCGCGTCAGGACCACCAGCGGGGCCTGATCGGCGACGTCATCGTCGCATGGCTGACCCGCGAGGAGTGATCCCCGCGGGTCAGCGCTCTGCGCATGCTGTCTGAGTCAGGCGCGCGGCATCAGCGCGCGGCGAATCAGAAGAAGCCCAGCTTGTCCTCGCTGTAGCTCACCAGCAGGTTCTTCGTCTGCTGGTAGTGATCGAGCATCATGAGGTGGTTCTCGCGGCCGATGCCGGAGGACTTGTACCCGCCGAACGCGGAGTGCGCCGGGTAGGCGTGGTACTGGTTCACCCAGACTCGTCCGGCCTGGATGTCGCGGCCGGCGCGGTAGGCGGTGTTCCCCATGCGCGACCAGACGCCGGCGCCGAGCCCGTAGAGGGTGTCGTTCGCGATCGAGATCGCATCGTCGTAGTCGGAGAACTTGGTGACGGCCACAACCGGGCCGAAGATCTCCTCCTGGAAGATGCGCATGCTGTTCTGGCCCTCGAAGATCGTCGGCTGCACGTAGTAGCCGCCGGCCAGGTCGCCCTCGAGTTCGGCCCGAGCGCCGCCGATGCGCACCTTCGCACCTTCCTGGCGGCCGATCTCGAGGTAGCTGAGGATCTTCTCGAGCTGGTCGTTCGACGCCTGAGCCCCGACCTGGGTATCGGTGTCGAGCGGGTTGCCCTGGACGATCTTGCGCGTGCGCTCCGTCACGTCCTCGAGAAAGCGGTCGTAGATGGAGTCCTGGATGAGGGCACGCGAGGGGCAGGTGCAGACCTCACCCTGGTTGAGGGCGAACAGCGTGAAGCCCTCCTGCGCCTTGTCGTAGTAGGCATCGTCGCGGAGCGCGATGTCCTCGAAGAAGATGTTCGGGCTCTTGCCGCCCAGCTCGAGCGTGACGGGGATGATGTTCTGCGAGGCGTACTGCATGATGAGGCGCCCAGTCGTGGTCTCCCCCGTGAACGCGATCTTGCGGATGCGGGAGCTCGAGGCGAGCGGCTTGCCCGCCTCCGCGCCGAAGCCGTTGACGATGTTGACGACTCCGGGGGGCAGGAGGTCTCCGATGAGCTCGAAGAGCACGAGGATCGAGGTCGGCGTCTGCTCAGCGGGCTTGAGGACGATCGCGTTGCCGGCGGCGAGCGCGGGGGCCAGCTTCCAGACCGCCATGAGGATCGGGAAGTTCCACGGGATGATCTGGCCGACGACGCCGAGCGGCTCGTGGAAATGGTAGGACGTGGTGTTCTCGTCGAGCTGGCTCAGCGTGCCCTCCTGGGCCCGGATAGCGCCGGCGAAGTACCGGAAGTGGTCGATGGCGAGCGGGATGTCGGCTGCCAGGCATTCGCGGATCGGCTTCCCGTTGTCCCAGGTCTCGGCGACGGCGATGTACTCGAGGTTCTCCTCGATGCGGTCGGCGATCTTGTTCAGGATGATGGCACGTTCCGCAGGGCTGGTCTTGCCCCAGCCAGGGGCCGCCGCGTGGGCCGCATCCAGTGCAGCCTCGATGTCCTCGGCGGTTCCCCGCCCCACTTCGGTGAACGGCTGACCCGTGACCGGTGTGATGTTCTCGAAGTACTCGCCCTTGACAGGCGGCACCCACTCTCCGCCGATGTAGTGCTCGTAGCGGGGCTTGAACGAGACGAGGGACCCGTCTGTGCCCGGCTTCGCGTAAACAGTCATGAGGACTCCTTTGTCCGAGGGAACTCTTCCCTGGAAGCGTAGGAGCCCCGACGTTGCAATCGGGTTGCACTCGAGGCGGCCGCGATTCCGCGCAGGGCACTCAGGACTCGAGGGCCTCGATCTTCGCCACGAGCCTCGACCGGGCGGGCGCGTGGGGTGGGAGGACCGTGAGCGCCGTGCGGAAGGCCTGCGCGTCCTGCGCGACTTCCGGCAGCTCGAGATACCTGAGGAGCGTGGCCGGCTCCGCGGAGCTGAGGACCTGATCTCGGAGGGTCGCCGAGAGCTCCGCGCGCAGCTCGCGGATACCGGGGGCCTCCGACGTGGGCAGCAGCTCCCCGCGGTAGGACTCGACGGCCGCGGCCACGTCACCTGCCTCCAGCAGGTCCAGCACGTCGACGGCATCGCTCGCGAGGCCCTGCGCCACCCGGTAGGGGCGGGGCACGAGGTCGAGACCGCGCTCAGCGAGCACCGGCCGCAGCCGCGCGATCTCCGCCCTGAGAGTGACCTCCTTGGCGCTCTCGCCGTAGATTCGGAGCGCGAGCTCGCCCGAGGTGAGACCCGAGGGCCGTGCGGCGAGGAGCGTCAGGATCTCAGCGTGCCGACCGCTCAGTTCGACCGGTGCACCATCGACGGTGGTGAGCCTGGCGCGGTGGACGCCGAGCGTGCTGATCCTGCCCGCCGCGACGGTGCTCGCCGTCGCGGGTGTCTCTGGGTGAACTCCCGGCTGCGTCGAGTGGCGCGAGAGCAGCACGGCGAGCCGCATCTCCGCCTCCGCGGCCGCGACGGCGGCGCGCATGAGGGCAAGCGAGTGCGGGCCGACGGCTCGTTCATCACCGGTGAGGTCGATGGCACCGACCGCGATGCCGGAGAACGGGTCGCGGATGGGCACTGCGGTGCAGCTGAGCAGCTGCACGGCTGGCGCGAAGTGCTCAGCGCCTGCGATCTGGACGTCCCGACCCGAGGCGAGCGCTGTCCCTGGGGCGCTCGTCCCGACGGCGGCCTCCGACCAGTCGGCGCCCTCGACGAAGTCCATGCGCTCGGCCCGACGGAGTGTGGCGCTGTCACCCCGCACCCAGAGCAGTCGCCCCTGCTCGTTCGTGATCGCGACGATCAAGCCAGTGTCTCGCGCCGGCTCCACGAGGAGACGATCGAGCACGGGCAGGACACGCTGCAGGGGGCTGCGCTCCCGCGCCGCCGCAAGCGGCTCGAACTGGTCGAGATCCCGGGCCCGTGCGTTCGCAGGGCTGCCGAGCAGCTGCAGCGATCTCAGCCAGGAGTCGCGGACCACGCTGCGGAGTCCGGCGACCGCCGAGCGGAGCTCAGCGGAGGCGCCCAGACTGCCATGCGCGTCGATCAGGGTGTGTGCGGATGCTGCGGCAGCCTGGTCAAGGCCGGCTATCTCGCCACTCTGCGGATGCACCTCGCAGCCTCCTCGGATTCGCGGCAGCGAGTGCGTCGATGCACCCGCTGCCGCGAGCCTAGGCGACTCCGCCTGAGTTCTCCCGTGGCAAGCAGCGGCCGGCCGAAGGGAGCTCCGATCAGTCGGTGCTCAGCACCTCGCGAAGCGTGTCGAGGCCGAGTCCACCGAGGTCGAGGGCACGCGAATGCCACGCCTTGAGGTCGAAGTCGTCACCGGCACGAGCCTCGGCATCTGCACGGAGCTCCTCCCAGATCCGCTGCCCGATCTTGTAGGACGGCGCCTGGCCCGGCCAGCCGAAGTAGCGGTTCACCTCGAACTTCACGAAGCCGTCAGGCATGTTCACGTGCTGACGCATGAAATCGAGCGCGTACTCGTAGTCCCAGACCTTGTCGCCCTCCGGCACCGTCTTGCCGAGGTGCACTCCGATGTCGAGGACGACACGAGCCGCGCGCATCCGCTGCCCGTCGAGCATGCCGAGGCGGTCTGCCGGCTCGTCGAGGTACCCGAGCTGCTCCATGAGGCGCTCGGCGTAGAGCGCCCAGCCCTCGCCGTGCCCGGAGGTCCAGTTGTTGCGACGCCAGGTGTTGAGCTGGTCGCGGTTGAGGGTCGCACGGGCGATCTGCAGGTGGTGACCCGGGACGCCCTCGTGGTAGACCGTCGTGAGCTCGCGCCACGTGTCGAACTCCGTCACGCCGGGGGTGACCGACCACCACATGCGTCCCGGACGCGTGAAGTCCTCGGATGGGCCCGTGTAGTAGATGCCGCCCTCTTCGGTCGGGGCGATCATGCACTCGAGTCGACGCATCGGCTCGGGGATGTCGAAGTGGCTCTCGGCCAGCTCGGCGACCGCGCGGTCGCTCGTCTCCTGCATCCACGCCTGCAGGGCGGGCGTGCCGTGCAGCTTGCGGGCGGGGTCGAGCTCGAGGTGGGCGATGGCCTCTGCGACCGTCGCACCAGGAAGGATCTCGTTGGCGATGGCCTCCTGCTCGGCCTTCATGCGCGCCAGCTCGGCGAGACCCCACTCGTAGGTCTCGTCGAGGTCGACTGCCGCGCCGAGGAAGCCTCGCGAGGCGAGCGCGTAGTGCTCGCGTCCGACGGCGTCCGTGTTGCTCGCAGCGGGGAGGAGCTCCTCGTGGAGGAACGTCGTGAACGTGCCGTACGCCGCGGAAGCGAGCTGCGCACCGTGACGAAGCTGCTGGCGGAGCTCGTCCGAGACCTCGCCGGTCGCCGGGCTCGATGCCGCGAGCTGCTCGAAGAAGTTGCCGCTGGCCGCGTACTCGCCTGTCTGCATCGCAACTTCGCGGACCTGGCGCTTCGCTGGCACGACGCCGGCGTCGATGCCCGCGCTGAGACGCTCTGTGTAGCCCTCGATCGCGGCGGGGAGGTTCTCGAAGCGCCGCGCGATGTCCTCGAAGTCGCTCACGGTCTCGCGCGGCATGAGGTCGAACACCATGCGGATGTCCTGTGCCGGAGACGCGATGTTCGAGAGCTCGCGCAGGTGGAGTTTGGCATCGATCATCTCGATCTCGAGGCCAAGGCTGCGGCGGAGCTCGAGCGCGGTGACCCGGTCGACCTCGTCGGCTTCGGTCAGCGTGTCGAGCTTGCTGAGCACATCGACGATCGCGGCGCGCTTGCGGGGCGCCGCGGCCGAGGAGTAGTCGCCGTACTCGGCCTTGTCGCCGTCTGCGCCGAGTTCCACGCGACGCTCGGGAGAGAGCTCGATCTCTGTGGCGACCCAGGCCTCCGCGAGCCGGTCGATGTCGGTCTGCGGTCGTGTCTGACTGGTGTTCTGGTGGTGCTGAGCGGAAGTCGTCATCCCCCAAGCCTAAGCTCGCCCCTCGGAAGAATCACCGAGAGGCGAGCCCCGTGTGCCTGCTACAGGGAGCCGCGGATGGGGCGGACGGTGACGGCTAGTGGCCGGCCTCGTCCCAGTTCGGTCCCCGGCCTATCTGCACCTCGAGCGGCACGGTGAGGTCGGCTGCGCCGGCCATCTCCTCGCGCACGATCGCCTCCAACGTCTCCCCCTCACCAGCGGCAACCTCGAACACGAGCTCGTCGTGCACCTGGAGGAGCATCCGCGATGAGAGCTTCTCGGCGCCGATGCGCTCCTCGATGGAGTTCATCGCCCGCTTGATGATGTCTGCGGCCGACCCCTGGATGGGCGAGTTGAGCGCCTGACGCTCGGCGTTCTCGCGGGCGATGCGGTTCGTCGAGTGCAGGTCGGGGAACGGGCGCCTGCGGCCGAAGATCGTCTCGGTGTAGCCGTCCTCCTTCGCCTGCACGACGACGTTGCGGAGGTAATCGCGCACCTTGCCGAAGCGTTCGAAGTAGTCGATCATCAGCTTCTTGGCCTCGGCGACCTCGATCTGGAGCTGCTTCGAGAGGCCGAACGCCGACAGTCCGTAGGCGAGGCCGTACGACATCGCCTTCACCTTGGAGCGCATGGCTGGCGTGACGTCGGCCGGCTCCACGCCGAACACGCGAGAGCCGACGAAGCGGTGGAGGTCCTCCCCCGCGTTGAACGCCTCGATGAGCGCGGCGTCGCCGGAGAGGTGCGCCATGATGCGCATCTCGATCTGCGAGTAGTCGGCGGTGAGGAGCGACTCGAACTCGGGCCCGTGCACGAACGCGCGACGGATGCGGCGTCCCTCGTCGGACCGGATCGGGATGTTCTGCAGGTTGGGGTCGTTCGACGAGAGACGGCCGGTCGCCGAGCCGATCTGGTGGTAGCTCGTGTGGATGCGCGAGCTGTCGTCGACCGCCTTGAGCAGCGACTCCATGATCTGCCGCAGCTTGACCGAGTCGCGGTGCTTGCGGAGCGCGCCGAGGAAGGGGTGCGGACTGTTCCGCTCGAGATCGGCGAGCGACTCGGCGTCGGTGGAGAAGCCGGTCTTCGTCTTGCGGGTCTTCGGCATCTCGAGGGTCTCGAACAGCACGACCTGCAGCTGCTTGGGCGATCCGAGGTTGATCTCGGTGCCGCCGATGGCGTCGAACGCCTCCTGCTCGTACGTGCGGATGCGCTCGGACAGGTCGTCGGCGAGGCCCTGGAGGAACTCCCGGTCGATGGCGACGCCCTGCAGCTCCATGCTGGAGAGAGTCGCGAGCAGCGGCGTCTCGATACTCGTGAACACGGCGAGGGTGCCCGGTTCGAGCATCTCGAGCGCTGCGGTCGTCGCGCGCTGCGTGTACCAGGCGTCGCTGGCGACCAGCGAGGACTCGTCCTCGAGCTGGAGCTGGTTCGGGTCGGACTCGGGCAGCTGCTCGTCGAGACGCATCTGCACGAGCTCGGCGAGACGCTTCGGCGCGTTCTGCGGGCGGTAGAGCCAGGCGGCGAGCTGGCCGTCCTTGACCTGGCCGCCGACGTCGAGCCCCGCGATGGTGAGCGCCTTCAGCTGCGGCTTGGCGTCGAACATCAGCTTGGGGGCGTCGCCTGCGAGCCACGCCTCGAAGGGGGCGTAGTCGAGGCGCTCCGGGATCCAGCGGAGCTCGGTCGCCTCGGCGGCGGTGGAGATGCCGACCGCGACGACGGTGCCGTCGGTGCCGTGGGAGACCGTGAGTCCGAGACCCTCCGGAGTCGCCTCGACCGCCTTCGCGAGCCACTGCTCGAGTTCCTCATCGAGGAGCTCGGGGCGCACGGGCGCCGCGACGGCCTCCGCTGGCGTGATGTCGTCGCCAGCCTCGTCGGCGAGCTTCAGGACGCGGTCTTGGAGCGTGCGGAACTGGAGCTTCGTGAAGATCTCGCGAACCGCATCCGCGTCGATCGCCCCGCGGGACAGCTGCTCGGGGGCGACGGGCAGCTCGACGTCGTCGACGAGGCGGTTGAGCTTCCGGTTGCGCACCGCGTTCTCCCGGTGCTCGCGGAAGGACTCGCCGACCTTGCCGCCGATCTCGTCCGCGTGGTCGAGGATGCCCTGAAGGGAGCCGTACTGGGCGAGCCACTTGGCCGCGGTCTTCTCGCCGACCTTCGGCACGCCGGGCAGGTTGTCGCTCTTCTCGCCGACGAGGGCCGCCACGTCTGGATACTGCTCCGGGCGGACGCTGTAGCGCTCCTCGACCTTGGCCGGGTCGTAGCGCGTGAGCTTGGTCACGCCCTGCGTGGACGGGTAGAGCAGCGTGACGTCGTCGGTGACGAGCTGGATCGAGTCGCGGTCGCCAGAGACGACGAGGACCTTGAAGCCCTGCTCGCGCCCCTGCCTGGCGAGGGTCGCGAGGATGTCGTCGGCCTCGAAGTCCTCCTTCACGATCGTCGTGATGCCCATGGCGTGCAGCGCGTCGCGGAGCAGCGGGACCTGACCCTTGAACTCGACGGGAGTCGCTTCCCGACCCGCCTTGTACTCCGGGTACTCGCGGGTGCGGAACGAGCTGCGGGAGATGTCGAACGCCACGGCGATGTGGCTCGGATTCTCGTTCTGCAGCAGGTTGAGGAGCATCGAGACGAAGCCGTGGATGGCATTCGTGTGCTGCCCCTCGGCGTTCACGAAGCTGTCGACCGGCAGGGCGAAGAACGCCCTGAAGGCAAGCGAGTGGCCGTCGATGACCATGAGGGTAGGCTGATTTTGCGCTGACACACGGTCAGCCTACTTGCCGCCCCAGACACTGCGCCGATGCGCGCGTGTTGTGGGGCGTTCTTCGAGGAGGAAGCCTGATGACGCACCTGGAAACGCCGACGACGGTCAACGGGCTCAGCATCCCCGACCAGCACGAGGTCACCTACGGCCGAGGCTTCGGGGCGCTCGCCGAGCGCATGGGCATCCTCTGCGTCGAGCTGAGCCCCGAGCGTGCCGTGGCCGTCATGCCGGTCGAGGGGAACACGCAGCCGATCGGCCTCCTGCACGGTGGCGCCTACTGCGTGCTCGGCGAGTCGCTCGGGTCCATGGCCGCGAACGTGCACGCCGGTCCGGGAAGGTTCGCGGTCGGCATCGACATCAACGCGACCCACACGGGCTCCGCCGTGAGCGGCTGGGTCACGGGCGAGTGCACGGCGGTGCACCTCGGCGGGTCGATGACGGTGCACGAGATCGTCATCACCGACGAGGCGGGCAAGCGCTGCTCGACGGTCCGCATCACGAACCTCATCCGCACCGCCAAGTAGCGTCAGGCGAATGCGAAGAAGCCCTCACCGCGTCAACGCGGTGAGGGCTTCTGCTGATCGGGGCTCGGCTACTTCTTCGCCGAGAGCTGCTGGATGACCGCCTGCGCGACCTCCTGCATCGTGAGGCGACGGTCCATGGATGCCTTCTGGATCCAGCGGAACGCCTCTGGCTCGCTGAGGCCCATCTTCTGCGTGAGGAGGCCCTTGGCGCGGTCGACCTGCTTGCGCGTCTCGAAGCGCTCGTTGAGGTCGGAGATCTCGGCTTCGAGCGCGATGAGCTGCGCGTGGCGAGCCAGTGCGATCTCGATGGCCGGGAGCAGATCGTTCTGCGTGAACGGCTTCACGACGTAGGCGAGGGCGCCCGCCTCCGTCGCGCGCTCGACCAGTTCCTTCTGGCTGAACGCGGTGAGGAGCACAACCGGGGCGATGCTGTCCTTCGACAGCTGCTCGGCGGCAGAGATGCCGTCGAGCTGCGGCATCTTGACGTCCATGATGACGAGGTCGGGGCGAAGCTCCTTCGCGAGGGCGACCGCGGTCTCACCGTCGCCGGCCTCTCCGACAACGTCGAAGCCGTTGTCGCGAAGGATCTCCACGATGTCGAGCCGGATGAGCGACTCGTCTTCGGCGACGACAACACGTCGCGGGGCTTGAGAGGTTTCCTGTTCAGTCACGTAGTGAGCTTACGATACTGTGTCCGAGGTGAAGCGCCGGCTTGGCGGAATGGCAGACGCGGTGCACTCAAAATGCTCTGTCCGAGAGGGCGTGTGGGTTCGAATCCCACAGCCGGCACGGTTCTGAAGGCCCCCACTTCCCAGTGATTCACTGGCAACTGGGGGCCTTCGTCATTCCCCGGATGCGTGCTCTGCCCACACTTTGCCCACAGTCGCAGAGATGTGAGCGAGGTTCAGCGGAGAGCGCGGCCCCGAGCGTTTGCACATCCGCACTAGTCTTTGCGGACCCCCGCCCTCTGTCGACGGAGACACATGAAGAAGCTCTCTGCCCTCCTCTGCGCCTGCCTCGCCGCGCTGCTGTTCTCTGTGGTCTTGCTGCCAGCCCTTCCGGCGGCTGCGGACCAAGGCAACGAGTTCGACATCAGACCCGAACTCATATCCGCCGAGCTCGTCACGCCCACGACTGTCGGAGGCGGGGCCGGGATCCGGATCAACTGGAGCGTGCGCCATCCCCACGACATCGGAATAGGCGGCATCGCTCTTGAGACCGGGGAGGGGACTTCGTCTCGGGAAAGTAAGTCATGTGGACAGTTCGATGCTGTCGTCGCGGTGCGAGACGGAGACATCGTCAGCGGCACGACAACGTGCACGACTGGCGGTTCAGAGTGGGCGGCAGGCGAATGGCGGGTAAGCGAACTCTATTTCTTTGATGTGCTGGGCGTATTCGGATACGCGTCCGAGGACTTCAGTCCCATCATTCAGGCCCTGCCCAGGCTCCAGATCGACGTCGGCACGGACGGGGACCAGGAATCCCCCGAGCTCGTCGCCCTCGAGGTGGTCGCGCCGGACGAAGTCCGCCAGAGCGACGTCATCTGGTTCAACTGGACGATGCGTGAATCGAGCCGAGTCGTCAGGCTGATAATGACCATCGTCGGCCCCGACGGGCGCGAATACGAGGCTCGAGGTTTCGACCGAAACACCACTTCCAGGGACGGAGACCTCGTCTCCGGGTCGCTGCGACTCACCGTCAACAACTCCACCTGGGCGCTTGGGGAGTACCGCGTGCTCAGCGTGTTCTCGGAAGACGAGCATGGGAGCGCCAGCCCTGTCGCCACGGCGGCCAACAGCGACGCACTGGCTTCTGCGGCGAGTTTCACGGTTGTCGACGCTGGCGGACCAGACGTCACTGCACCGGAGCTGCTCTCGGCTGGATTCGAGCAGTCAACAATCCGAATGGGCGACGAGGTCGAGCTCATCAACTGGACGATCCGCGATGAGAGCGCGCTCGTGGACGCCACGTTCTACCTGGACGCCGAGTGGGGAAAGCGCTATGAGATCGCTGGCAACGACCGCGACCGGCTGGGCGACATCATCTACGGGTCCGCCGGTGCGAAGGTGTATCAGCCTATGCCTCCCCTCAGTCCCGGGTCTCCTGCGTGGTCGACAGGCGAGTACCGAGTTGTCGGAGCTTCGTTCACGGACGAGTCCGGCAACGTCACGACGCTGTCATCAGACCATCCCATCATTGCCGGGCTGCCACCGATGATCGTCCTCGACCAGAGCGCACCCATTCCAACGCGGTCACCCTCGCCGACGGTGACCGCGCCCCCGTCGCCGACCGCTACGCCGACTGCGACCGCGACGCCGACTGCGAGCGCGACCCCCACTGCGACCGCGACCGCGACCGCGATCCCGACTGCGACCCCGCCGACCGCGACCGCGACGCCCTCACCAACGGAGAGCGCGGCGCCTTCTCCGACGGCGAGCCCGTCACCGACGGAGACCGGCACATCGACACCTGCGCCGACAGCCTCGTCCACGGCCGGACCCACCGATCCTTCAACTGGGCTGCCTGTCCCCACGCAGTCCGTCGCACCGTCCACGCAGGCCCCAACACCGACTCCAACGTCCACGACATCGCCGGCGCCCTCAGCCACACCGCCGATGTCCTCTCCAGGCGCGACAGACGCGCCGCCGCAGACGCCGGTCGGAACCCCCACCGTGGTCACCGTCGAAGACGGCACTCCGCCCGAGGCCGGAGATCAGGGAAAGCTGGCGTCGACGGGTTCCGACACCCTCGGGCCGGGTCTTCTCGGCGCGACGGCACTCCTCGGGCTGGGAGCCATGCTGCTCCTCATGCGGAGGCGCAGCCACGGCGAGTGATCGCGTCGTCCGGGCTCGATTCTCGGGCCGTATCCGGCCGGTGATCGAGTCTCGGTGACGGCGCGTCGCCGAGACGAGCCGGCAACCGTCCTTCGACGGGAGTCCGAAGTCCGCAGTCCGTGCACAGAGGGAAGCCCCGGTTCGGCCAGTGATTCACTGGCCGAACCGGGGCTTCGCGCGCGTGTGTCGTGTTCGGCGCTAGCCGATGTCGGTGACCGTCGCCTCAGCATCCGCGGCGCTTGCACCGGATCCGGACCAGGTCGCGGTCGCGTCCCACAGGTTCAGCGTGTCGTCGACGAGCACGTCGACCTCGACTTCGCCCTCCGGGATCGTGATGCCGTCGGCGGCAGCGGCCTCCACGAGGCGCTGCACGAGCCTGTCGGTGACCTCCGCGAGGGTGTCCTCGCCGGCGTCGGCCTCCGCGGAGGCAGTTCGCATGTATGTCTTGACGTCGCTCATGCCTCCATCATCTCAGCCGGAGAACGAGGACGCGGATGCAGGGGCGGACGTGGGCAGCCGGAGCCACCCGTCCGAGTGCCGCGGCCGCGAAATCCGTCGATCAATCATCGGCGCGTGGCCTTGCGTCAGCTTTAGGCAACCCTTACCGTACGTATACCGCTATGCCGCTGGGAACCCCGCACCGCACCAAGTGACGACTCCCGCAGACGAAACCTTCAATGTTGCAGTGTTCGCGTCGCCTTTCCCCTCGCTGCTGTCCCTTGGAGGCATCTTCGTGTCGCAAAAAACCGTTGGTCTGTACCGTCCCGAGCTCGAGAAGAGCGACTGCGGCGTCGGCTTCATCACGCGCAAGGACGGCGTGCAGCACCATGATGTGATCCGGCTCGGAAACGAGGCGCTCTGCGCGATCCCCCACCGCGGAGGCATGTCCGCCGAGGGTGTCGGCGACGGCGCCGGCATCAACGTCGACCTGTCGGTCGAGTTCTTCAGCTCGCTCGTCGGGCGCGAGCTCGAGTCGGGCCTCTTCGGCGTGGGCAACTTCTTCATGCCGAGCGACGTCGAACAGCTCGACGTGGCGCACGAGCTCATCTCCAGCACGCTGCGCGCGCACGGCATCGAGCCGATCCTCATCCGCGACGTGCCCGTCGACGCCACCGTCGCGCGCCCCGCCGCGGCGCACTACCAGCTGCCGATCGTCCAGTGGATCTTCCTCGCGGCCGAGGGCTGGAGCCGCGCCGAGATGGACGCCGCGGCCAACGCCGCGCTCCTCGACATCGAGGGCATCGCCTACTCCAACGCCGCACTCCAGGGGCTCTACCCCCTGTCGCTGAGCGCCCGCACGCAGACGCTCAAGGGCCGCCTCAACTCGAACGAGGTCATCCCGTACTTCACCGACCTGCTCGACGAGCGCCAGTCGGTTCGCACGCTCTTCTTCCACACGCGCTTCTCGACCAACACGGAGCCGCACCCGAGCATGGCGCAGCCGTTCCGCATGCTCGCGCACAACGGTGAGCTCAACACCGACCGCAAGAACCGCCTCTCCGAGAACGCGCTCGCGACCGCGCGGGGACGCGTCATCGTGCATCCACCTGGGCAGTCGGACAGCAGCCGCTTCGACCAGACCCTGCAGAGCCGCGTCTTCGACGACGGGCTCGAGCTCGTCGAGGCCGTCGTCTCGACCATGCCGCCGGCGTGGGAGAACGACCGCACGCTCACCCCGGAGGTCCGGGACATGCTCGAGTTCTTCTCCCTCTACGAGGAGAAGAACGACGGACCGGCAGCACTCGTCTTCAGCAACGGCGACATCATCGGCGCGCGCCTCGACCGCCTCGGGCTGCGCCCGTTGCGCACCGTCGAGACCGACGACTACCTCGTCGTGAGCTCAGAGGCCGGGCAGATCCAGTTCGCACCGGGCAGCATCGTGCGCCGCGGGCGCATCGAAGCGGGCGGGATGCTCTACTTCGACCACACGCAGGGGCGCAGCTTCCGCACGTGGGAGGCGCTCGAGCAGCTCGCCCTCCGCCGCGACTACAGCGCGGACCTCGAAGCCGCGCGCGTCAACATCGAGGACATCGAGCTGCCCGAGATCGACCGGGGAAGCAACACGCTCGGCTACGACGGGGACCTCTCCCCCGCCGGCAGGTACGTCGCGTACTCGCTGAACCAGGAGAGCTTCAAGTTCATGATGGACCCGATGCTCGCCAACGGCACCGAGCGCATCTCCGCCATGGGCTACGGCAACGCCATCAACGCGCTCTCCGACCAGGAAGGCGGGCTCGCGAAGTACTTCTCGCAGCGCTTCGCGCAGGTCACGAACCCGCCGCTCGACAGCATCCGGGAGGCCGACGGCATGACGCTGCGCGTCGCACTCGGCGCCAAGCCCGACGGCGGCAACCAGACGCGGCAGATCGTCGTGCCCTCGCCCATCCTCAGCCACCTCAATATGGTCGCGCTCCGCGAGCAGCGCCTCGCGCCGCTCGAGCGCTTCGAGATCCTCTACGCGCCCGTGCAGGGCGACGCCCCCGCCAACGCCGCCTCGCTGCGCGACGCCGTCGAGCGCGTGTGCGACGCCGTGACCTCGTTCGCGCGCGCCCAGGGCGGCATCGCCGTGCTCACCGACCGCAACGTGTCGCGCGAGCTGGCCGCGATCCCCCTCATCCTGGTCATCGCGGCCGTCAACCAGCGGCTCATCCGCGAGGGCCTGCGCCTGCGGGTGTCGATCATCGCGGAGAGCGGCCAGCTGCCCTCCTCGCACCACATCGCCGCCGCGCTCGGCTTCGGCGCCGCCGCGGTCTACCCGCTCTGCGTGCGCCTGCGCGCCGAGGAGCGCTACCCGAGCGGCGCCGCCTCGATCGACACGATCACGGACACGGACCTCGCCGTGGCCCGCTTCGCGAAGGCCGCCGAGAAGTCGCTCATGAAGACCATGGGCCGTGTCGGCCTGTGCACCGTCGAGAGCTACATCGGCGGCGAGTTCTTCGAGCCCAACTACCTCGACACGAAGGACCCGGTCCTCGCCGACTACTTCCCCCACCTCGCCGCCCCAGTCGGTGGCGTGCGCTTCGAGCGCATCGCCCTCGCGGTCGCCGAGTGGCACGAGCGGGCCGTCGCGGTCGCCGACGAGAAGCAGATCCCCCTCCTCGGCCTCTTCAAGGAGCGCCAGGAAGGCGCCGGCCACTCGTTCGGCACCACCGCGGTGCGCGGGTTCATCGACATGACCGAGGAGCCGCGCATCCTCGAGACCACGAAGGCGCCGGAAGCGCCCGCCGCGAGCGACGAACCGCACCCAGGGCACGACTCGCTGCGACTCCTCACCCTCGGCCAGCTCGGCGACGCGTTCGGACTCGACGACAAGGCGTACACGTACAGCGGATACGGCGCGCTCACGCCGGAGCAGATCGACGCGTTCGAGATCACCCCCGGCTACCGGGACTTCGTCACGAACACCATCCAGGAGCGCACGCGGCGCCCCTCGGCGCTCCGCGACGTGCTCTCGCTGCCCGCAGACGTCCGCCTCGCCTCGACGCCCTCCGAGTTCGCGCGGGAGCTCAGCCGCTTCTCGCTCGAGGGCAACAGCGACGTCCGCGTGCGCGGCCTCGAGATCGAGCACACGGAGAACTCCACCTACGAGCTGAAGCTCACCGGGCCCCTCGACGACGAATCGACGCGATACGACGCGCTCGCGCAGGTCCTCACGGCCCTCGACGGCGACGCCATCACCGAGACGACCGCGACGGATTCGAAGCTCGAGGTGCGCGTCGCCCCGGGCGCACCGAGCATCCTGAGCCTGCTCAGGACGGCCCCGGACAGCATCTCGCTCGACGAGGTGCAGCCCGCTCACGAGATCGCCCGCACCCTCGCATCCGGCGCCATGAGCCACGGGGCGCTCGTCGCGACCGCCCACGAGTCCGTCGCGCACGGCACGAACATGGTCGGCGGCATGTCGAACTGCGGCGAGGGCGGCGAGCACATCACCCGCTACAACACGATCCGGGGCTCGCGCATCAAGCAGTTCGCGTCCGGCCGCTTCGGCATCTGGGCCGGCTACCTCGCCGACCCGATGCTGCAGGAGCTCGAGATCAAGATCGGGCAGGGCGCGAAGCCCGGCGAAGGCGGCCAGCTGCCGGCGCCGAAGGTCACGGTCGACATCGCCGCGGCCCGAGGCGGGACCCCAGGCGTCGAGCTCGTCTCGCCGCCGCCGCACCACGACACCTACTCCATCGAGGACCTCGCGCAGCTCATCCACGACTGCAAGGCCGCCCGGGTGCGGGTCGTCGTGAAGCTCGTCTCGTCGGAGGGCATCGGCACGATCGCCGTCGGCGTCGCCAAGGCGGGCGCCGACGTGATCAACGTCGCCGGCAACACGGGAGGCACGGGGGCGGCCGCCGTCACGAGCCTCAAGTACGCGGGACGCTCGGCGGAGATCGGCGTCGCTGAAGTCCACCAGGCGCTCCTCGCGAACGGACTCAGGCAGAAGGTCGTCCTGCGCTGCTCCGGTGCCCACCAGATGGCAAGCGACGTCGTGACCTCCGCGCTCCTCGGCGGGGACAGCTTCGAATTCGGCACGACAGCGCTCATGATGCTCGGCTGCGTCATGGCGAAGAACTGCAACATCAAGTGCCCCGCAGGACTCACGACCAACCCCGAGGTGTTCGACGGCGACCCGCGCGCCCTCGCCCAGTACCTCCTCAACATCTCGCACGAGGTGCGGGAGATCCTCGCCTCGCTGGGGCTGCGCTCGCTCGGGGAGGCACGAGGGCGCGGCGACCTGCTGCAGCTCCTCGCGCACCCCGCGAGCGTCGGCGACCTCGACGTTCGCGACATGCTCGCGAAGGTTCCCGAGAAGATCGTCGCCAACCCCATCTACCTCGAGAAGGACTTCAGCATCGACGACTCCCTCGTCGAGCAGATCCGGGCCGCCCTCGTCGACCGAGCAGAGCCGTCGATCCTCATCGAAGGCGTCGAGATGGGCAACCGCTTCAAGTCGGTCGGCGGTCAGCTGTCGATCGACATCGAGCGGATGCTCAACTACGAGCTCGATGCCGAGACGGTCGCAGGGCTCCCCGCAGTCGTCGAGGACGAGCGAGGCAGGCGCTCGCTCGTGGACGGCAGCATCATCGTCACGACGCAGGGATCCGCCGGACAGTCCTACGGGGCCTTCAGCAACGACGGCATGCGCCTCGTGCACACGGGAACCGCGAACGACGGCGTCGGCAAGAGCCAGGGCGGCGGAACCATCGTCGTGCTCTCCCCCGGCGGCGGCGGCTCGGAGCCCGGCGAGAACGTGCTCATCGGCAACTTCGCGCTCTTCGGTGCGACGGGCGGACGCACGTTCGTGCAGGGCGAGGCGGGCGACCGCTTCGCGGTGCGCAACTCCGGCGCAACAGCGGTCGTCGAGGGCATCGGCGACTTCGGCTGCGAGTACATGACCAACGGGGCCGTCCTCAATCTCGGCAGCGCGGGCAAGGGCCTCGGCAACGGCATGAGCGGCGGGTTCGTCTACCAGTACGACGCCGACGGCTCGACGCGCGAGAACGTGAGCGCCGACTCCCTGCTCGTGTTCCCCATCACCGATACCAGCCACGGCGACTTCCACGAGGCCGCGGTCAAGCTCCTCCTGCAGTGGCACCTCGACGCGACCGGTTCACCCCTCGCTGCGCAGATCCTCCGCGACTGGGAGTCCGAGCGCAGCAGGTTCTTCTGCGGTATGCCGCGGGCGCTCCTGCTCTACCAGGACGCCGACAAGATCCTCGCCGCGAAGGGACGCAAGGAGCTGCTGGACGAGCTCTCCACCTCCATCGCAACCCAGCGCATCCGCCTCTTCAAGGAGGCCTACCGCGGCGGTCACCCGGTGATCGGCGGGCGCACCCCCGGCGGCTCGGAGTCCGACCGTGACGACAGGTTCGCTCTGCTCGCCTCCTACGCGGTGCTCAACATCTCGCAGGACATCGCGCTCACCCGAGTGCCAGACGCCAGCGGGCCCGACGACCCCAGGGTGGTCGACGCGGTCCGGAAGCTCATCCTCACCGAGGACTTCTTCGTCATGCAGCGCGTCAACAAGTACCTGCGCGGTGAACTCGACCGGTTCGAGGACGCCGAGCTCGCTGCTCTCATCGCCGCGAAGCGCCTCGAGGACTACAAGGACGCCCTCCGCCTGCGCAACGTGCGCAGCATCGACGCGCCAGGAACGACGGGGTGGATCATGCACCAGAACGTGAAGAACCGCCGGCTCCTCCAGTCGGTGGGTACGGACGAGATCCTCGCGACCGCGGCGATGGTCGACATCGCCCGCGAGCTCGTCGTCACCGAGAAGCGCCAGCAGCCGACGGCCGCGACGGCGGGTGGCCTCGCATGAGCGCGCCGTTCATCCCCGTCGACGCCCCCTTCACCCGGGAGCAGCAGGCATGGCTCTCCGGGTTCATGGCGGGACTCGCCGCGATCCCCACCGCCGACAAGGAGGTGCAGGCCGCGACGCTGACGCTCGAGATCCTCATCGGCACGCAGACCGGGAACTGCGAGTTCGTGGCCGAGGACCTCGCGGCGGCGGCCCGAGCCGCAGGCCTCGCGGCGACGCTCGCCCCGCTCGACTCGGTCTCCCCCGAGGCGTTGAACGGCGAACGCAACATCGTCGTCGTCACGTCCACGTACGGCGAGGGCGAGATGCCGGACAACGCCGAGCTGTTCTGGGAGGAGCTGTCCGCTGACGGTGCTCCGCGCCTCGAGTCAGCGAAGTTCGCGGTCCTCGCGCTCGGAGACAGCAGCTACGACGACTACTGCCAGGCCGGGAAGCTCATCGACACGCGCCTCGAGCAGCTCGGGGCGACGCGTGTCGTGCCGCGCGTGGACTGCGACGTCGACTACGAGGATGCGGCCGCCGGGTGGATCGCGGAAGTGGTCGAGCACTTCGCGGCCCTCCAGCCGAACACCGCCGCTCCGGCACCAGCCGCTGCCGCCGCACCGGCTCGAGTGCGCTCGCCGTGGAACAAGAAGACGCCGTACCCGTCGCGCCTCGCCGTCAACCGCGTCCTCTCCGGGCCACGAAGCTCGAAGGAGATCCGCCACTACGAGTTCGATCTCGGCGACAGCGGCATCACGTACGCGGCGGGCGACGCCCTCGCGGTCGTGCCGGTCAACGAGCCCGGTCTCGTCGACGAGCTGCTCGGGCACCTCGGCTTCTCCGGTGACGAAGCGCTCGAGAGCGGCTCGACGCTGCGCACGGCGTTCGAGCGAGAGCTCGACATCACGGCCCCCTCGAAGGACCTGCTCGCGGAGCTTTCCGCTCGGGAGCCGAGCGGAGCCGTCGCGGAGCTCGTGCAGCGCGGCGACAAGGCTCAGCTGGACAGCTGGCTGTGGGGCCGGGACACGCTCGACGTGCTCCGGGCTGCGCAGGGAGTGAGCTTCACCGCAGATGAGTTCGCGTCGCTGCTGCGGCCCATGCAGCACCGCGCCTACTCGATCTCGTCGAGCCCGCTCGCCAGCCCGGACCGCATCCACCTCACCGTGGCCTCGGTGCGGTACGGAACCGAGGCCCGCCGGTACGGCGGCGTGTGCTCAACGTTCCTCGCGGACCGTGTCGGCGACCTCGACCCCGTGCACCTGTTCCTGCAGCCGAACGCGGCGTTCCGCGTGCCTGAGGATGACGACGCCCCCATGATCATGGTCGGCCCAGGCACGGGGATCGCCCCGTTCCGCGGCTTCCTGCACGAGCGTGAGGCGCGCGGCGCATCCGGACGCAACTGGCTGCTCTTCGGCGACCAGCACCGCGACAGCGACTTCATCTACGAGGAGGAACTCGCGGGGCTCACCGAGCGCGGTGTCCTCGACCGCCTCGACCTGGCGTTCTCGCGCGACCAGGCGGAGAAGATCTATGTGCAGACGCGGATGCTCGAGCACAGCGCCGAGCTCTACGCCTGGCTCGAGGAGGGTGGGCACTTCTACGTCTGCGGTGACGCATCGCGCATGGCGAGAGACGTCGACGACGCCCTCCACGCGGTGGTCGCGCAGGAGCGAGGAGTGACGGCTGAAGGCGCGGCAGAGTACGTTGCCGCGTTGAAGCGCCAGAAGCGCTACGTGAGGGACGTGTACTGAGCCATGCTGCCGGAGGACACCGCGGGCCGGGATGAGGTCTGCGGGGCGAGCGGGGACTGCCCGTGCGCGCGGCGTCGTGGCGGTGGGCTCCAGGGTCTCGGGCGCGATGGCGCAGTCGGCGCGGCCCACTCCCGGCAGGTGAGCGCGCTCAACGCTGGGACGCTCGATCGGCTGCTGTCGTCGCCGCACACAATGCTCCGCAAGGTGAAGCTGTCGCCGGGGGCCCTCGCCTACGGTCTTGTCGGGTTCGGCACGGCGACGGCGACCACCAGCAATGGCGCGTGCACGATCCACCAGATCGGCAGCTACGACCTGCCGACGGCGTGTGGTCGGGCGCTGCGCGCGCCGTCCGCCTGGATCACGTTGCGGGTTCGTCCGGCGTCGCTCGGCGTCGCGGTGATCGCCCACGAGGAGGGCGTGCAGGGCGCGCTCCCCAGTCTGTACGTCTATTCCATCGACGGTCGCCTCGTGCACCGGGTGCTTGTCCACTCTGCCCAGGACGCCGGGCTGCTCGCGAGCCTCGGACGTTCTCGGCTGCCGAGCGAGGCGCAGCTGCGCATCCTGCAGCTGGCTGGGGAGGCCGCGGCGGACTGGCGCGACGGCGATCAGCTCGCGCAGCTGGATGCGATCCTCGATGCGGGTGGGTCCGATCGACACGCCGCGCTGGTGCGCGGGAACGCTGCTCGCTCTGGCTGGGGTGTCGGTGGCGTCGGCAACAGCCGCGCCGTGGATCCCTCGCTGCTCCCCGCGGTGTTCGAGCACCTGAGCTCGGTCGGGTTGCCGGTCTGCGTGGGTGTTCCGTCGAGTGCTGTGCTGCAGCTGGGCGCGGGGTTGGTGCACCTCGTGGAACGTGTCGGCGCGCTCCTGGTCGTCTCGCTCGGGGACGGCGTCATCGAGCTCGATCTCGGCGCGGTGCGCTCGTGTCTGCTCGTGGCGGCCTGCGGGCCGCTGGGTCGCACGTCGACGCTGGAACTCTACGATGAGCGCGCTCGCTGCGTCGCCGTGGTGACGCAGCTCGGGCTGGTCTCGGCCGATGTGCATCGTGCCTGGGAGCACATGCTGGAGTCGTTGCCCGCTGCGTGAGGTCGTCGACAGGGACTCGGGAGACTTGGCCCGGTCGCGCTGGGGGTCTGACACCAGGACGTCGTTGACACAGCGGTGGGGGCGACGTCCGCGCGATCACGATGCTCACGCTCTGCCGCTGGAGACGTATTCCTCGACCACGACACCCGACTCGAAGGAGCGGGTTCCGGTCAAGGTGAACGCACGCGGCTCGTAGAGGGCACTCCCGAAGATGGGGATGCCGGAGCCGAAGATGACGGGATTGCGCTTCAAGACGAGGCGGTCGATCTCCGGGAGGAGTGCGCCGGCGAGCTCCCCACCACCGCAGAGCCAGACGTCCAAGCCGTCTTCCCGTTTCAGGCCGCGGATCGTGGCGAGCGGATCGTGAGTGACGGTGATCTCCGGGTCGAGGTCGTGTGCCCGGCGGCTCGCAACGATCTGACGCAGATGGGGGTAGGGACGGTCGATTCCGATATCGAGCGCGGGGGCCAGCGTGTTCCACCCCATGATCACCGTGTCGAATCGCGTCTTGGGCGGTTCGATTCCCAGTGCGGCCTGCACGTGCGCGGGCAGCGCGTCCGCATACTCACCGAACACCACAGATGCGTGGTCGCCATCGACGAGGAACGCATCGAACCCGCCGGTTGGGTCAGCAATGTACCCGTCGATGCTGACGGCGACGTAGTAGACGAGGTTCCTCACAGCATCTCCAATCACGACAAGTGTCGTAGTTAAAGTACAACAGGAGTTGTGGTCTAGCTACCATGGGCGGCATGGCCCGCAACGAAGAACGACGCACAGCACTTGCCGACGCCGGGATTCGCGTGTTGGCAGAAGAAGGCGCCCGTGGTCTCACCCACCGCGCCGTGGACGCCGCCGCAGGCACGCCCCGCGGTACAGCCTCGAACTACTTCCCGACCCGGGACGATCTCATCTCCGCGCTCGTCGACCGCATCGGAGAGAGGCTGACACCCGATCCCGAGGCTGTTTCCTCGCGTACCGCTCGGCCACCCGACCGGGAGCTCTTCGCCGACTACCTGCGTGACGTCGTCAGGCGCCTCGGCATTGACCCACATGTGTCGCTCGCCCTCTTCGAGCTGCGGCTAGAAGCCGGACGACGTCCTGCTGTGGCCAAGGCGCTCGGAGCGTGGCGGCAGGGAGCCTTCCGGGAGGATGTCTCGTTCAACGAAGACTCTGGCCTGCCAGGAGGGCAGACGGAGATCGCCCTGTTCCACTACGCCATCGACGGATTGATGCTCGACCACCTCACCGCACCGATCGATACTGGATTGTCCGTCGATGCCGCTATAGACGAGTTCGTCGACCGCATTCTCCGGTAGTCCCGTCCCCAGAGTCGCCATGCCGCGTCAGCAGTATTCTCTCCAGCCGGTACGTCGGCGTGTGTGAACGCGTTCACTGAACTTGTTCGAGGTAGCCTTCGGGCATGTCGACACCACGCGTAGAGGTCAAGCGGCTCACGCACTCCCGCGTGGTCGATGTGGCCGCACACCTCTTCGTCGAGAAGGGGTTCGCTGGCACGAGCATCCGCGGAATCGCGCAGGCGGCGGGCGTGAGCGTCGGCACGGTCATGTCCGTGGGCGACAAGAGCGCGCTGCTGGTGCGGGTCTTCGATCTCCTCGTCGAGGCGGAAGTTGCCGAGCGGTCTGCTGCCGTCGATCAGGCTCGTCCCGCAGGAACTCAGCGCCCCGCGTTCGCCGATATCGCCGGGACGGACGCTGGGGGCAATTGCCCGGACAGGCTCGTGGGTCTCACGGCACCGCTCGTCGCGCTGTTCACGCGCCACGACGAGCTTGCGCGCGCCTACGCGTCCATCCTCATCTCGGGCGGGCGTGAAGCGGGACTCTTCTCGGATCTGGCGACCGGCCTCACCGAGAGGTTCCGCACCGTGATCACCGAGCGCGGATGCACCGCCGAGGAAGACGCCGCCGCGCGAGCGGGGGCGCTGTACTTCGCGTTCGTCGGGCTGCTCTTCACGGCGGCCGCGGGTGGCACCTCCGACCCCGAAGCGCTCTCCGCCGACGTCCGAGGTGCCTTCGGCGCGATCTGCGCCTGCCCGGAGTAGCTACGCGGAGGTCCGCTTCGAACCTGGCTCGCGTCGCTCGTCGCTCGGGCAGAGGATGCTGCTCGGCTGATTGGCGCCGATGCCTCGCCTGATCTCGTGCTCGGAGTACGGGTGTCCGCAGTCCCGGCAGGACGCGGGTGCTCGGACGGGATCCGTTCGCGCGACTCCCCCGGTGCCCACCTGTGCCGGCCCCATGAACGGGAACAGCAGCTGGTTGAGCCGATTCCACCATCCGGGCTGACCCTTGTAGGGGTTCGGGAGTCTGTCGCTGGCCATGATCGTTAGTGTACTAACTATTCGTGGTCTGTGTGCGCGACTAGTCTGGACCCGTGGATCTCCTCGCACTCGACAAGCAGCTCTGCTTCGCCCTGGCCGCGGCCAGCCGGAGCGTCATCTCGCTCTACCGACCCATCCTCGAGCCGCTCGGTCTCACGCATCCGCAGTATCTGGTGATGCTCGGGCTCTGGGAGAACGACGGGCAGACACTCGGCCAGCTCGCGAGGGCCCTGCATCTTGAACCCGCCACGCTCAGCCCGCTCGTGAAACGACTCGAGACCTCTGGCCTGGTCACCCGCAGCCGGCGACCAGACGACGAGAGAGCCGTCGAGATTCGACTCACTCCCCCGGGCCTCGAGCTGCGGGCCAAGGCCGAGGAGGTGCCGGTCAAGGTCGTCGCGGAGCTCGGATGGACCCTCCCGGAACTCGAGGCGCTCAAAGACACGCTCACCCGGCTCCTCGACGACTCGACCACAGCCAGGGCCGAGGGGGCGCGCGGGCCCCGCAGCTAGCTCGACACCTCAGACACGGCCGAGGAGCACCGGCCGGGGACACGCATCGACGCGATGGTTGACCTTGCACCTAGGTCAATGTCTACAGTCGAATGCCATGACCATTTCACTGATTGACAGCGCCTCTGCGATGGCGCGGGTTCTGGATGAGACCCCTCATAAGCGTGCGGACCTCGTGCGCGAGATGTGGGCGCCGATGGCGGGCATGTACCACTTCATTCCCGACCAACTGGATATGGTGTCGATTCACCGTCAGAACTTCGGCTTCGACTGGGAGAAGTCCTCGGACCAGCTGCGTGAGGGATTGCAGATGCTGGTGGATGCTGCTGCGTGGACCCGTGTGGCCGAGGCCCTGGAAGCGGGAGCAGCCGCGCTGAAGGCCGCGGACCCGAGCGTGTTCGTGCCGGATCTCACGGTGCTGCTCCTGCTCGGCGATCCCACCAGCGAGCATTTCCTCAACGAGGTTCAGGGCTTATCAGGGTTCGGCGGGATCAGCGGCTTCATAGCTATCACCGTGTGGCCCACTCAGCGTGTCCTCGACCGACTCGAAGCCATCGCCGTCCATGAGCTCCATCACAATATCCGCTACTCGCCAGGCGGTATTGCCTGGAACCCTGCCACGGTGACGGTAGGAGAGCACGTCATCTCCGAAGGACTCGCGGACACCTTCGCGACGGAACTCTACGGCGGCGCTGGACACACCCATTTCGTCACCGACGCGACTCGCTCTGATGACCAAGTGCTCGCAAAGGTCGCGACCGGGCTTGAAATCACCGGAATGCAGGAGTTTGCCGGTTGGGTTCTCGGTGATGCCACGGCGAGACTGATGGGGGGTTCCCCGGTGGGTCTGCCCACTGGAGCGGGCTACGCCGCTGGAGCACGAATCGTTGCAGCGTACGTCGAGGCCACAGGCACGACGGCGGCGCAGAACGTGCGGACCCCTGCGGCGGAGATCTTGCTGCGGGCTCTGCCTCGCCTCGGTCTTGCAGGTTCCGAGCGGAGCTGACGGTCGAGAGACTCTGAGGAGTGCGTATGGAATGGACGGTCAACGAGCTCGCCGAGAGAGCGGGCATAAGCGGCGCTGCATTGCGCCACTACCATCGCATCGGGTTGCTCCATCCGGACCGCGTCGGGTCGAACGGCTACCGCTACTACGGGCCCACTTCGGTCGCTCGACTGCAACGTCTCCTTCTGCTTCGCGAGACGGGGATGGCCTTGACTGAGATCGCTGCAGTGCTGGATGCGCCCGAGACACCGCTCGCAGAGCGAGAAGCGCTGCAGACTCACCTGCAGCAGCTGAATGCGGACAAGGCGACGCTTGAGCGGCGCATTGCCGCGGTTCAGCACACGTTGGCGATGCGCCAGGAAGGCCGTGAGCCTCGCATGGACGTCATGCTTCAGGGCTTCAACGACGCCTACGAAGCCGAGGTCGTCGAGCGCTGGGGGCGCGACGCGTTCGACGCCTCTCATCAGTGGTGGCACGGCAAGTCCGTTCGCGAACAACGCGCGTGGAAAGCTGACACGGAGGCTCTTCTGGCGCGCTGGCGAGAACTGCAGGAAGCAGGTCACGAGCCCGATTCCGCAGCGGCCCGGACGCAGGCGACCGCTCACCTGGACTGGTTCGCCCAGATCCCTGGAACACCAACGCATGCTGGCGACACGGAGAGGTCTACCGCAATGGTGCTCGGCATCGCGGACCAGTACGAGTCGAATCCGGATTTTCACGTGAGTTTCGGAAGCGAGGAAGCCGCACGATTCGCCGCCGAAGTGCTTCGTACTCACGTGCGTCGCCTCCCGTGACGCCCTTGGCTCGGACGGTCAATGGATGCATGCGAGCACTCGGGGCGTTGGCGTACCGACCTCCGCCGCCACGTCGGCGCGGATGAAGAACGGAACGGCGTGATGCGGGTCAGCGCCGCTAGCAGTACAGCTAGCCCATGGTCGCGCGCCAGTACTGGGGCGCGACGAGACCGACTTGCCCGTCTCCCAGCTGCACCGCGGCGTGCACCGGCCAGTTCGGGTTGGCGAGCGCGGCTCGGCCGATCGTGATCCCGTCGGCATCGCCGCCCACCAGGATCGCCTCGGCGTGGCGCGCTTCCGTGATCTGGCCGACCGCCGTCACAAATGCGGTCTCCGCGGGGAGCGCCTCGCGGACCGCCCGGGCGAGCGACACCTGGTAGCCGGGGCCGACCGGGCCGGTGAAGGCGCCGATGCCGCCGCTGGAGAGGTCGAACACGGTGACGCCCAGCTCGTGCACGAGCTTCGCGAGGTCGACGGTCTCGGCGATGGTCCAGCCGCCCTCCACCCAGTCCTCGCCGGAGAAGCGGATCGCGAGAGGCTTCTCGGCTGGCCAGTTGCGCCGCACCTCGGCGACGACCTCGAGGACGAAGCGAGTGCGGTTCTCGAACGAGCCGCCGTACTCGTCGGTCCGCTCGTTCGAGAGCGGTGAGAGGAACTCGTGCAGCAGGTAGCCGTGAGCCGCGTGGATCTGCAGTGCGTCGAAACCCGCGTCGTCGGAGCGGCGGGCCGCCCTGCCCCAGTCGGTCACGAGGTCCGAGATCTGCGTGACGGTGAGTTCGGCAGGCGCCGCGAGCCCGAAGACATCGGTGCTCGACGGGGCCTGCGCACTCCAACCGCCCTCGTCCGCGGGAACGGTGCCTCGTGCCGTCTCCGGCAGAGCCGGGTAGGCGGATGCCTTGCCGCCGGCATGGCCGAGCTGGATGCCGGCAGCAGCGCCCTGCTCATGCAGGAAGTCGACGATGGGGCGCCACGCCTCCGTGTGCTCGTCGCTCCAGATTCCCGTGTCCTCCGGCGAGATGCGGCCCTCGGGGACGATCGCTGTCGCCTCCGTCCAGACCAGCCCGAACCCGCCGCTCGCGCGCGCACCCAGGTGCACGAGCTGCCAGGACGTGGGAAGACCGTCCCGGCGCGTCACCGAGTACTGGCACATCGGTGCGAGGAACGTGGCGTTGCGCAACGGCAGGCCGCCACCTTCCATGCTCGGCAGGGTGACGGGTGACAGAAGACGGCTCATGCTGACCTTTCGACGTTGGGGCACACGCGGTCCAACAGCGATTCGGCCGCTGTTGTTCCCGCTGCGGATCAGTGGAGGTACGCCTTGAGCCACCGAGTCATGGCCGCGAACGCCTCAGCCCGCACCGGCGGGGCGGAGAGCAGCACGTCGTGCAGCGCGCCGTCCAGGCGACGAACCGTGACCGTGTCGCCGAGATTGAGCGAGCGCCGCGCGATGTCGTCGACGCGCAGCACGGAATCGGAGGTGCGCATCGACTCATGCCAGATCGGCGACAGTGTGCTCCGCGATGACAGGAGCGTCAGGACGGGGGCCCGGATGTCGAGCCCCACGGCGACTGCCGCGTGGCCGGCGAGGATCGCGTGGAGCCAGCCAGCTCGCACGGTGAAGCTCGGCGTCGGCCGCCAGCGGTCGTCGAACTCCCACTCGCCACCCAGCTCCTTCTTCACCGCCCGCGTGTAGAAGCCGAAGTCGATGTTGTTGAACGTGTCCGTGGGGCGCAGCTGGGCCGCGAGCGTCATGAGCGGGGTCAGCGCCGTGCGCACTGCGGCCCTGGTCTGCAGCTCGAGCCACGGGCTGTTCAGGATGAGCGCATCCACGCGACCGGGGTTCCGGTCCGCCCAGAGACTCAGCGTGAGGCCACCCGTGGAGTGGCCGATCAGGATGAGCGGATGCCTGCCCCGGCGGTGCCCACCTGGCCCATGCCCCATGACCTCGAGGGCGCGTTCCAGCTCCTCGTCGTAGGTCGCGAGGTCGGTGACGAATCCGGGGGTCTGGTAGTCGCGGAGGCTGCGCCCGTACTTGCGCAGGTCGAGCGCGAAGAAGCGTGCGCCCTCGTTCGCCCAGTAGTGCGCGTGGTGCTTCTGGAAGAAGTAGTCGGACCAGCCGTGCACGTAGAGGATGTCAGCTCCACGTGCTGGGCCCCGCGCGAAGCGGTCCGCCCGCGGCCCGCGAACGAGCGTCGCGACGACCTGGCCCTCATGGTCGGGCTTGAGCGGCAGGTCGAGGGCCGAGAAGCCGGAACCGAGGATATCCGGTCGCCATTCCGTGGCGGCGACAAGCGCATCTCTGACGTCCAGCGCGGTGGACCCCTGCACCGGACTCACGACTCGCTCCGCGCCTCGACGATCGACATGGTGAAACGATACCCAACGTGGGGCCGCCGCGGGTTCTCACCGACGACAAGAGGCCGGTGAGAACCGTTGGGTCCTCACCGGCCTCTCGGCGGCGTGCGGCTAGCGGGTGTGCTTGCCCTCGTACGCGGGGACGACGCGGTCGTCATCGACGCCCACGCGGTGCACGCGGAGGTCGTTGGTGGTGCCAGCGCGGCCCGGGGGCATGCCGGCGACGACCACGACGACGTCGCCCGCCTGGGCGAGGCCGTTCTCCATGAGGTACTTGTCGACCTGCCCGATCATCTCGTCGGTGTGCGTGACGCGCTCCACGATGGCGGCCTTGACGCCCCAGTAGAGGTTCATGCGACGAGCGATGTGCGGCGACGGGGTGAACCCGAGCACGGGGATCTCGGTGCGCAGGCGCGCCATGCGCCGCACCGAGTCACCGGACTCCGTGAACACGCAGTAGTACTTCGCCTTGAGGAACTCGCCCACTTCGGACGCGGCGAGGGTGATCGCGCCGCCCTGCGTGAAGGGCTTCGTGCCCAGCGGCGGGATGCGGTCCAGGCCGTGCGTCTCGGTCGACTCGATGATGCGCGCCATGGTGCGCACCGCCTCGATCGGGAACGCGCCGACGCTGGTCTCGCCGGAGAGCATGAGCGCGTCGGCGCCGTCGAGGACGGCGTTGGCGCAGTCGGATGCCTCTGCGCGGGTGGGGCGCGGGTTCTCGATCATCGTCTCGAGCATCTGCGTCGCGACGATCACGGGCTTCGCCCAGCGGCGAGCCTGCTGGATCGCGTTCTTCTGCACGATCGGGACCTGCTCGAGCGGAAGCTCCACGCCGAGGTCGCCGCGGGCGACCATGATGCCGTCGAACGCGTCGACGATCTCGTTGAGGTTCTCGACGGCCTGCGGCTTCTCGATCTTCGCGATCACGGGAAGGCGGATGCCCTCCTCGTCCATGATCGCGTGGACGCGGTTGATGTCCTCCGCCGAGCGCACGAACGACAGGGCGATGATGTCGGCGCCGATGCGCAGACCCCAGCGCAGGTCGTCCTCGTCCTTCTCGGAGAGGGCTGGCACGTTCACGGCGACGCCGGGCAGGTTGATGCCCTTGTTGTTCGAGACCTTTCCTGGCACCTCGACGCGGGTCGTGACGGTCACGCCGTCGGTCTCCACGACGCGCACGAGTACCTTGCCGTCATCGATGAGCAGCGGGTCGCCCGGCTTCACGTCGGTGGGCAGGCCCTTGTAGGTCGTGCCGACGAGGTCCTTCGTGCCGGGTACGTCCTGGGAGGTGATCTTGAAGATGTCCCCGACCGCGAGGTGGTGGGGGCCGTCCTCGAACTTCTCGAGACGGATCTTCGGTCCCTGCAGGTCGACCAGGATCGCGACGGGAACGCCGAGCTCCTCGGCGGCGTCCCGGACGAGGGTGTAGTTCTCGGTGTGCACGGCGTGGTCGCCGTGGCTGAGGTTGAAGCGCGTGACGTTGACGCCGGCGCCGATGAGGGCGCGGATCCCTTCAGGGGTGTTGACGGCTGGACCGAGGGTGGCGACGATCTTCGCTCTACGGCTCATGCATTAACTCCGGTTCGTCGAAACTGTGGTGCGCCGAGAGGCGCGTGGTGGCGGATTCAGAGGGAGATCGCGCGCTCGGTGGCGAGGATCGGCTCCGGAAGCTCCGTCGACTGTTCAAGATACCGGTCGACGGAGGCGGCTGCCGCACGTCCCTCGGCGATCGCCCAGACGATGAGCGACTGGCCGCGGCCCGCGTCGCCCGCGACGAACACTCCAGGGAGCTCCGTCTCGTACTCGGCAGTGCGGTCGAGGGCCCCCCGTGAGGTGAACGGGAGCTGCAGCTGAGGTTCGATCGTGTGCCGCTCCGGGCCCGTGAAGCCCATGGCCAGCAGCACCAGGTCGGCGGGAAGCTCGCGCTCCGTGCCCGCCTTCGGGCCGCGCGAGCCGTCGGCGCGGAACTCGGTCTCGGCGAGCCGGATCGCGCGGACCCGACCGGACTCGTCGCCGATGAACTCGACCGTGGACGCCTGGAAGGCGCGCTCTCCGCCCTCCTCGTGCGAGGTCGAGACCTCGAAGAGGGTCGGCGTCGTCGGCCACGGCTGATGCGCGGGACGCTCGGTCGGCGGCTCCTTGCCGATGGCGAGGTTCGTGACCGAGGCCGCGCCCTGGCGGTGCGACGTGCCGATGCAGTCTGCACCGGTGTCTCCACCGCCGATGACGATGACGTGCTTGTCCTCGGCGTGGATCTGCGAGGCGAGGTCGTCGCCCGCGACCACGCGGTTCGACTGCGTCAGGAAGTCCATCGCGTAGTGGACGCCCTTGAGCTCGCGGCCCGGCACGGGGAGATCGCGCGGGACCAGCGCTCCGGTGGCGACCACGACGGCGTCGTAGCGCTGGCGGAGGTTGTCCCACGTGATGTCGCGACCGATCTCGATGCCGGTGCGGAAGCGAGTGCCCTCGGCGCGCATCTGCGAGAGACGAGCATCGAGTACGGACTTCTCCATCTTGAAGTCCGGGATGCCGTAGCGCAGCAGCCCGCCGATGCGGTCGTCACGCTCGAACACCGCGACCGTGTGGCCGGCGCGGGTCAGCTGCTGGGCGGCGGCGAGGCCCGCTGGCCCCGATCCGACGACGGCGACCGTCTTGCCCGTGAGGCGCTCGGGCGGGTGCGGACGGACGTTGCCCTCGGCGAAGGCGGTGTCCGCGATGGACTGCTCGACGCGCTTGATCGTGACGGCCGGCTGGTTGATGCCGAGCACGCACGACGACTCGCACGGGGCCGGGCACAGGCGTCCCGTGAACTCCGGGAAGTTGTTCGTGGCGTGCAGGCGCTCGCTCGCGCCCGCCATGTCACCGCGGAACGTCAGGTCGTTCCACTCGGGGATGATGTTGCCGAGCGGGCAGCCCTGGTGACAGAACGGAACACCGCAGTCCATGCAGCGTCCGGCCTGCCGGCGCAGCTGGGTGGGCTCCTGCGGGTCGTAGACCTCGCTGAAGTCCATGATGCGCACGGGAACGGGCCGACGCTTGGGGAGCTCTCGTTCGCGATTGGTGAGGAATCCTCTCGGGTCAGCCACGGGTTGCCTCCAGAATCTCGTGCCAGGTCGTGCTGTCATCGGGGTCGCCACCGCGTTCGATGGCGGCGTTGCGGATCTCGGTGACCTTGGCGTAGTCACGCGGGAGCACCTTCGTGAACTCCTTCGACACCGCGTCGAAGTCCTCGAGCATCTCGCGAGCGAGCTGCGAGTCGGTCTCCGCGTAGTGGCGTTCGAGGATGTCGCGCAGGATGTCGGCATCGGCGCTGGTCAGCGTCGTCAGGCCGAGCTCCCCCGTCGAGACCATGTCGGGGTTGACGAGCTTCGGGTCGAGCTTGTGCACGTAGGCGATGCCACCGGACATGCCCGCACCGAAGTTCTTGCCCGTCTCCCCCAGGATCACGGCGAGTCCGCCGGTCATGTACTCGAGCGCGTGGTCGCCGACGGCCTCCGCCACCGCAGTGGCGCCGGAGTTGCGGACGAGGAAGCGCTCGCCGACGACGCCGCTCAGGAACATGGTTCCGCTCGTCGCGCCGTAGCCGATGACGTTGCCCGCGATGACGTTCTCGTGCGACTTGAACGGCGCACGCTCGTCGGGCCTGAGGATGATCTCGCCACCGCTGAGTCCCTTGCCGACGTAGTCGTTCGAGTCGCCGACGAGCCGGATGCGGATGCCGTTCGGCAGGAACGCGCCAAGCGACTGCCCCGCGGTCCCCCGCAGTTCGATGTCGATCGTGCCTGCTGGCAGGCCGTGCTCACCGTGCTTGAGGGTCACGTGGTGCCCGAGCATCGTGCCGACGGCGCGATCGGTGTTGATGACGTCCATCGACACCTTGACGGACTCGCCGCGCTCGAGCGCCTGCTCGGCGAGCGTGAGCAGCTGCTGGTCGAAGTGCTGGTCGAGCTCGTGCTCCTGGGTGACAAGGCTCCGAGTCGGCGCATCGCCGAACTCGTGGCCGGTGAGCACGCGCGAGAGGTCGAGCCCCTCGGTCTTCCAGTGATGCATCGCCTCGTCGACTTCGAGGAGCTCGCGCTTCCCGATGATCTCGTCCAGTGAGCGCACGCCGAGCTCCGCGAGGTACTCGCGGACCTCCTGCGCGACGAACTCGAAGAAGTTCACGACGTGGTCGGCCTGGCCCGTGTAGCGGGCGCGCAGCTCAGGGTTCTGCGTGGCGACGCCGACCGGGCACGTGTCGAGGTGGCAGACGCGCATCATGATGCAGCCGGAGACGACGAGCGCCGCGGTCGCGAAGCCGAACTCCTCGGCGCCGAGCAGGGCGCCGACGATGACGTCGCGGCCCGTCTTGAGCTGACCATCCACCTGCACGACCACGCGGTCGCGCAGGCCGTTGAGCATGAGCGTCTGCTGCGTCTCGGCAAGACCGAGCTCCCACGGAGTTCCCGCGTGCTTCAGGGAGTTGAGCGGCGAGGCGCCCGTGCCGCCGTCGTGGCCCGAGACCAGGACGACGTCGGCAAGCGCCTTCGTCACACCGGCGGCAACCGCGCCGATGCCGTTCTCGCTCACGAGCTTCACGTGGATGCGCGCCGACGGGTTCGCGCGCTTGAGGTCGAAGATCAGCTGCTTGAGATCCTCGATGGAGTAGATGTCGTGGTGAGGGGGCGGGGAGATCAGTCCGACGCCGGGTGTCGCGTGGCGCGTCCGAGCCACCCAGGGGTAGACCTTCGTCGGAGGCAGCTGCCCGCCCTCGCCCGGCTTCGCGCCCTGCGCCAGCTTGATCTGGATGTCATCCGCGTGGGTCAGGTACATGCTCGTGACGCCGAACCGGCCCGAGGCGACCTGCTTGATGGCGCTGCGTCGCTCGGGATCGAGGAGGCGCTCGACGTCCTCGCCACCCTCGCCCGTGTTCGACTTGCCGCCGATGCGGTTCATCGCGATGGCGAGCGTCTCGTGCGCTTCCTTCGAGATGGAGCCGTAGCTCATGGCACCGGTCTGGAAGCGCTTGAGAATCTCGGAAGCCGGCTCGACCTCGTCGATCGGGATCGGAGTCCGGTCGCCCACCTTGAGCTTGAAGAGCCCACGCAGCGTCATCGTCTCCGCGGCCTGGTCGTCGACGAGCTTCGTGTACTCCTTGAAGATGTCGTAGCGGCCCTCGCGCGTCGAGTGCTGCAGACGGAAGATCGTGTTCGGGTTGAAGAGGTGCGGTGGCCCCTCACGGCGCCACTGGTACTCGCCGCCGATGTCGAGGGGGCGGTGCGACGCGGGAGCAGCCTGGGCCGGGTACGCGTGGCGGTGGCGGAGCTGGTTCTCGCGGGCGATGCCCTCGAGCCCCATTCCGGAGATCTTGCTCGCCGTGCCCGTGAAGTACTCGCTGACGAGCTCGTTGGAGAGACCGACGGCCTCGAAGCACTGCGCGCCCGCGTAGGAGGAGACCGCTGAGATGCCCATCTTCGACATGATCTTCAGGACGCCCTTGCCGAGCGCCTTGATGAGGTTGGCGACCGCCTTCTCCTCGGAGACTCCGGTGAGCTTGCCCTGACGGACCATGTCCTCGCAGGATTCCATCGCCAGGTACGGGTTGACGGCGGAAGCGCCGTAGCCGAGCAGCACTGCGACGTGGTGCACCTCGCGGACGTCGCCCGCCTCGATGACCAGGCCGACGCGCATCCTGCGCTCCGTGCGGATCAGGTGGTGGTGCACGGCACTCGTCATGAGCAGCGAGGGGATGGGCGCGTAGTCGCGGTTCGAGTCGCGGTCGGAGAGCACGATGAAGCCGGCGCCGGCGTCGATCGCGCGGTCGGCCTCCTCGCACAGCTCCTCGAGCCGCTTGCGCAGCCCCTCGACGCCGTCGTCGACCCGGTAGCAGCCGCGGAGCGTCTCCGCCGCGTCGATACCGGGGCGCTGCTCGATGTGCTGGATCTTCGCGAGCTGGTCGTTGTCGATGACCGGGAAGTCCAGCACGACCTGACGCGCGTGCTCAGGGCCGGCGCTGAGGAGGTTCTCCTGCGGCCCGATGCTCGTCGTGAGGCTCGTCACGACCTCCTCGCGGATCGAGTCGAGCGGCGGGTTCGTCACCTGCGCGAAGTTCTGCGTGAAGTAGTCGAAGACGAGCCGCGGTCGGTCCGTGAGGATTGCGATGGGCGTGTCCGTGCCCATGGCTCCGATCGGCTCAGCACCGTTCTTCGCCATCGGAGCGAGCAGGATGCGCAGCTCCTCCTCGGTGTAGCCGAAGGTGCGCTGGCGGCGCTCGACGGAGGCCGGAGTGTGCGTGACGTGCTCGCGCTCCGGGAGCTCGGCGAGGTTGATGCGACCCTCATCGAGCCAGTCCCCCCACGGCTGCAGCTCCGCGAGGTCGTGCTTGACCTCATCGTCTTCGATGAGGCGGCCGACCTCGGTGTCCACGAGGAGCACCTGTCCTGGGCGCAGACGCCCCTTGCGGATGACGGTCGCGGGGTCGAGGCTGGCGACCCCGACCTCGGAGCCCAGCACGATGAGGCCGTCGGCTGTCTGCACGAAGCGGCCGGGGCGAAGTCCGTTCCGGTCGAGCGTCGCGCACACGTAGCGGCCGTCGGTGAAGGCCATCGCCGCGGGCCCGTCCCACGGCTCCATGATGAGCGAGTGGTACTCGTAGAAGTCACGCACCTCGGCGCTCAGATCCTCTGCGGTCTCCCACGCTGCCGGCACCATCATGTGCACGGCGTGCGCGAGGGAGCGGCCCGAGAGGGTGAGCAGCTCCAGCACCTCGTCGAAGGATGCCGAGTCGCTGGCGCCCTCGGTCACGATCGGGAACAGGTCTGCGACGTCGCCGAGGATCTCGGAGCGCAGCTGCGACTGCCGGGCGCGCATCCAGTTGCGGTTGCCGCGAACCGTGTTGATCTCGCCGTTGTGCGCCATCATGCGCATCGGCTGCGCGAGCTGCCACGACGGGAACGTGTTCGTCGAGTAGCGCGAGTGCACGATCGCGAGCTTGGAGGCGAAGCGCTCATCGCTCAGGTCCGGGTAGAACGGCTCCAGCTGCAGGGTCGTGACCATGCCCTTGTAGGTGATCGAGCGGCACGAGAGCGACATGAAGTACACGCCGAGCGAATGCTCGGCGCGCTTGCGCATCCGGTAGCACTGCCGGTCGAGGGACGCGCCCTTGCGTGGGTTCCCTCGGAAGTTCTGGCGCTCGCTGCGCACGAAGAGCTGCTCGATGACGGGCATCGCGGCCCGAGCCAGCTTGCCGAGCTCGTCGGGCTGCACGGGAACCTCGCGCCAGCCGATGACGCGGAGGTCCTCTTCTGCCGCGAGCTTGGCGATGCCAGCCTTGACCCTGGCCCGCTCGTCGGCGTCCACGGGAAGGTAGGCGTTGCCGACCGCGTAGCGGCCATCGGCAGGCAGGTCGAAGCCACTGACCGCGCGGAAGAAGTCGTCCGGGATCGCCGTCAAGATGCCAGCGCCGTCTCCGGTGCCCGCATCCGAGCCGACAGCGCCGCGGTGCTCCATGTGGCGGAGCGCGTCGAGCGCGTGGTCGATGATGTCGTGACCCGGCGTGCCACGCAGGGTGGCGACCATCGCGAGCCCACAGGCATCGCGTTCGTTGGCAGGGTCGTACAGACCGGCTGCTGCTGGGTAGCCATTCGTTGGAAAGGCGGCGGAGGTCATAACTCGTCCCCTCGTCGGTGGTGCCATGGGTCGCTTGGCGGACTCGACAGAAGACTGATGTTGACGGAGCCCGTTCGGGGCGGGTGCCTACAGGCGTCCGTCGGTCCATTCAGCAGATTACGACCGCTGTGTTACTTCTGTGTTTCGAGGTGCACGTGCAAGGCCCGAGAGGGGTGGGGTGTTTCGCCTCAGCTCTTCGAGGGCGTGGAGACTTCTTCGCTCTCATCAGGGGTATTTTCCACGTCGCCCGAGTTAGGCTTGGCTTCGGAAGTTTCCTCGTCGTGAACCGAAGATTGCGTGGAGGTTTCCTCCTCGGCGTCGAGCTCGTCGTCGCCGTCGAGTTCGTCGGCCTCAGCACCATCAGCGCCCTCAGTGGCCCTGGCTGTCTCGGACTCCGGATCGCGCCCGGGAAGGTAGATGCTCGTGCTCAGCTGCGAGACCGGCAGGCGTGAGACGTAGATGAAGAGCGCGACGCCGACGATGACGAGGCACAGGGCCCCGAAGACGTTCGAGCGCATCCCGAGGATCACCTCGGAGTAGTCGACGCGAATGGACTCGATCCAGATGCGTCCCGTTCCGTACCAGATGAGGTAGGCGGCGAGCGTCTTGCCCGTGCGCCACCGGAACATGCGCTCGAGGAGCACGATGAGGGCGATGCCCGCGAGGTTCCAGAGCATCTCGTACAGGAACGTCGGGTGGAAGAGCGTGCCCTCAGGCAAGCCGACGGGGAAGGCTGGATTGCTCGCCTCGATCTGCAGGCCCCACGGCAGGTCGGTGGGCCAGCCGTAGAGCTCATGGTTGAAGTAGTTGCCGAGGCGCCCGACGGCCTGTGCCAGGAGGAGGCCGGGGATGAGCGCGTCCGAGAACGCGAGCATGCGGATGCCCGTCATCCGGCTCGCGATGAAGATCCCGATCGCTCCGCCGATGAGGGAGCCGATGATGGCGTTGCCGCCCTCCCAGATGAAGAAGATGCGCCAGAAGTTGGCGCCCTCGAAGAAGTAGTCGGCGGGATGCGTGAAGACGTGGTACAGACGCGCGCCGAGCAGCCCGAGCAGCACGGCCCAGATGGCGAAGTCGACCGTGATCCACTTCTCACCGCCACGCGCGGTGAGCCGTCGGTCCGTCCACAGCACGGCGAGGATCATGCCCGCCACGATGAAGAGCGCGTAGAGGTGCACCGTGAGCGGCCCGACCTCGAAGCTCGCCCACTCGAGGGGCGGGCTGGGGATTCCGGTCAGTGGCGTCATGCCTGTTCCTTCGAAGATGAAGCGTCGAGAGCGGTTCCGGTCGCGAGCTGGGCGGCGACCTCGGCGACAGCGGGCACGCCGCCGGAGGCGAGGGCCTTGACCAGCGCGGATCCGACGATGGCGCCCTCCGCATACGCGAGCACCTCGCGGACCTGCTCTGCGGTCGAGATGCCGAGGCCGACGCAGGCTCGTGTGCAGCCGTGCGCGTGGAGTCGGTCCGCGAGCGAGCGAGCGGCCTGGTCGACGTCCGCCCGGGCTCCCGTGATGCCCATGGTCGAGACCGTGTACACGAAGCCGCTGCTGGAGTTGATGACCAGGTCGAGGCGCGCGTCGCTCGAGCTGGGGGCCGCGAGGAAGACGCGGTCGAGTTCGTGCGCCTGCGAGGCGGCGATCCACTCGCCACCCTCGTCGGGAACGAGGTCGGGGGTGATGAGTCCGTTGCCACCCGCTGCCGCGAGGTCGCGGGCGAACGCGTCGACGCCGTACTGCATGACGAGGTTCCAGTAGGTCATGACCACGATCGGCGCGTCCACCTCGGCGCGGATCTGGCGGATGGCCTCGAAGACGTGCTCCGTGCGGAAGCCGCCCTCGAGCGCCTGAACAGCTGCAGCCTGGATGACGGGGCCGTCCATGACCGGGTCCGAGTACGGCATGCCGAGCTCGATGACATCGACGCCCGCCTTGACGACGGCGATGGCTGCGGCCACGGACGTGTCGAAGTCGGGGAATCCGACGGGCAGGTAGGCGACGAGCGCGCCCCTGCGGTCCCGATTCGCCGTGTCGATGACCTGCTCGAGGGCGGAGGTCGCGGACGGGATCGGGGAAGCCGCGGTGGTCGATGCTGAGGTCACTTGACTTCTCCCTCGGTGCGGTCCGGGTTGCCGAGGCCGAAGTACTCGGCCGCGGTCTCCATGTCCTTGTCGCCGCGCCCCGAGAGCGAGACGAGGATCGTCGCGTCCGGACCGAGCTCCTTGCCGAGCTCGAGCGCGCCGGCGAGGCCGTGGCTGGACTCGATGGCCGGGATGATGCCTTCGGTGCGCGAGAGCAGCCGGAAGGCCTCCATCGCCGCCGCATCCGTCACCGGGAGGTACGTTGCGCGGCCGATGGCGGCGAGGTGGGCGTGCTCTGGTCCGACGCCCGGATAGTCGAGGCCGGCCGAGATCGAGTGCGACTCGATGGTCTGTCCGTCGACGTCCTGCAGGAGCAGGGTGCGAGCACCGTGGAGCACACCAGGGCGACCGGCGCCGATCGTCGCGGCATGCCGTGGTGTGTCGACACCGTCGCCAGCGGCTTCATAGCCGTAGAGCGCTACCGAGGGGTCGTCGAGGAAGGCACTGAAGATGCCGATCGCGTTGGACCCGCCGCCGACGCACGCGACGACGGCGTCGGGCAGGGCACCGGTCAGGTCGAGCACCTGCTGGCGCGCCTCCTCGCCGATGATGGCCTGCAGGTCGCGCACCAGCGCGGGGAACGGGTGCGGGCCCGCGGCAGTGCCGAACACGTAATTGGTCGTGTCGACGGACGCGACCCAGTCGCGCATGGCGTCGTTGATCGCATCCTTGAGCGTCGCCGAACCGGACTCGACGGCCACGACCTCTGCCCCCAGGAGTCGCATCCGAGCGACGTTGAGCGCCTGACGCGCCGTGTCGACGGCACCCATGTAGATCGTGCAGTCGAGCCCGAAGAGCGCCGCCGCGGTCGCAGTCGCGACGCCGTGCTGGCCTGCGCCGGTCTCGGCGATGACTCGCGTCTTTCCGATGCGCTTCGTCAGCAGGGCCTGACCGAGCACGTTGTTGATCTTGTGCGAACCCGTGTGGTTGAGGTCTTCGCGCTTGAGGATGATGCGGGCGCCGCCAGCGTGCGCTGCGAACCGCGGCGCCTCGGTGATGATCGAGGGGCGACCGGAGTAGTCGCGGTGCAGTCGGGAGAGCTCAGCCCAGAATTCATCGTCGGCTTTCGCCGCTTCCCAGGCGCTCGACAGCTCGTCAAGAGCCGCCATGAGGCTCTCCGGGACGAAGCGGCCGCCGAACTCCCCGTAGTAGGGGCCAGAGGCGTTCCGCAGCGATGTGGTGTCTGGGGGCAAGGTGCTCATGCGAGGTGGAAGGTCTCCAAAGTAGATTCCGGGTTGCCGCCCGTCACGAGCGCCTCCCCGATGAGAACGGCGTCTGCGCCGGCGTCGCGGTAGCGACGCACGTGAGCTGGCTCGAGGACCGCCGATTCGGCGACCTTGACGACATCGTTCGGGTAGAGGGGAGCAAGCTCCCCGAAGAGCTCCGGGTGGAGCTCGAAGGTCGCGAGGTTGCGAGCATTGACGCCGAGGATCCTTGCGCCGGCGTCGAGACCGCGCAGCAGCTCGTCCTTCGAATGCGCTTCGATGAGCGCCGTCATGCCGAGCTGCTCCGTGAACTCGGCGAGGCGGACGAGCGTCGACTGGTCGAGCCCCGCGACGATGAGCAAGGCCAGGTCGGCCCCGCACGCGCGGGCCTCCAGCAGCTGGTACTCCTCTGCGATGAACTCCTTGCGGAGCACGGGCACGGCGACCGTGTCGCGCACCGCGCGGAGGTCGTCGAGCGAGCCGAGGAACTTGCGCTGCTCGGTGAGCACGGAGATCGCGGCTGCTCCCCCACGTTCGTAAGACGCCGCCAGCACAGCGGGGTCGGGGATGTCGGCGAGGCGACCCCGAGAGGGGCTGGCTCGCTTGACCTCCGCGATGATGTTGACGCGCTCCGAGCGGGCGAGCGCCCCGTACGCATCGAGCGCAGGGGCGACGTCGGAGATTCGAGCCTCGAGGACGCCCGAGGGAGTGCGCTCCCGCCGTTCAGCCGCGTCCTCGAGAGCGCCGTGGTACAGCGACTCGAGCAAGCTAGTGCGCCTTCGGACCGAAGCCGAGACGAGCGAGCAGCGGCCACGCGATGGCCCCGATCACGATCGCGACGACGCCGACCCAGGTGACGATGTTCTGGTCGAACCAGATGCCGAGCGTGCCGACGGTGAAGCCGACGAGCATGATGAGGACTCCGGTCCACGCGGCAACCGAGTGGCCGTGGCTCTCGTGAGGCTCCTGCAGCGGCGCCTCCTGGACCTCTTCGGCCTCTTCGATGCTCGTGGGTTCGTGGGACGTCTTCGCGGCCAGTTCAGTCATGAGGGTGCTCCTTGTCACGTGCGCTGGGATAAGTCTAGCTGGATGCTCGCGAGCCACCCGCGTCGGTGGGGTCGTCGCCGTGGCTCAGCGCATCCCATTGCTCGACACGCTGATCGCTGCCCGCCGGGGCGTCCGCGCGAACGTCACCCGCCGGTTGTCCATTCTCGGGCATCTCGTCGGCCGCTTCCAGTGAAGTCGTCGAGAAGCGCCGTCCACTCGTCGGCCACCGGCGGGCCGTGACGATCGCGAGCACGCCGGCGAAGGCGAGGACGGCGCCGGCGACGACGGCCAGCCATGGCCAGAATCCGACGGAGACCGCTCCGGCGGCGACCGCATCCGCGATCGTCTGCTCGCCCGCGAGTCCCGATGCTGCCGTCACCTCCGGTGCGATGGCCGGGGCCGGGTTGCCGACCGCGACGAAGGACTGCAGCACCAGGACCGCGCCGACGAGCGTGAGCAGCCCGCCGAGCACGTATCTGAACACGACTCCCGCCAGGGCCAGCGCCGCGAGGACGGCGAGGGCAGCCAGAGCGAGCGCCATGACGGCCGGGGCTGCGACGTCTCCGCGGACCTCGCCCGCGAACGTCTGCGCCCCGAGGGACACCTCGAACGAGAACCACACCTGCGACCAGGCGAGGATCGCCAGACCCGCGCCGACGACGATCGCGAGGAGCGTGCCGCGCTTGCCGCGCTTGCCCGCAGCGTCAGGCGACGTCATGGGCCGGGAACTCGAGCGCGAGGTCGTCGCCGTCGAAGCAGGTTCGGGTACCGGTGTGGCAGGCAGGGCCGTGCTGGTCGACGCCCAGGAGGATCGTGTCGGCGTCGCAGTCGAGCGCGAAGCTCACGAGGCGCTGCGTATTGCCGGAGGTGTCGCCCTTGCGCCACAGCTCCGAACGAGAGCGCGACCAGTAGACGACCCGCCCCTCGGTCAGGGTCATGCGCAGTGACTCCGCGTTCAACCAGGCGAGCATGAGCACCTCGCGGGTGTCGTGCTGGGTCACGACTGCCGGAACCAGGCCGCGGTCGTCGAACGAGACGCGCGAGAGGATCTCGTCGATCTGCCGCGCGGCAACGGGGAACGTGGATGCCGTCATCGGACGCTCCGCCTGACGGTGACTCCTGCTTCGGCCAGGGAGTCCTTCACCTGGCCGATCGTGAACTGCCGGTGGTGGAAGACGCTCGCGGCCAGCACGGCGTCCGCGCCGGCCTCGACGGCGGGAGCGAAGTGCTCGAGCGCACCCGCTCCGCCGGACGCGATGACGGGGACCGTCGCCAGCTCGCGGACGAGGCGGGTCAGCTCCAGATCGAAGCCGGCCTTCGTGCCATCAGCGTCCATGGAGTTGACGAGGAGCTCCCCCGCGCCGCGCTCGATGGCCTCGCGGGCCCAGCTGAGCGCGTCGATCCCAGTGTCTGTTCGCCCACCGTGGGACGTCACGACGAACCCGGACTCGGTCGATGCCGAGCGCTTCACATCCAGCGAGAGGACGAGGACCTGGTTGCCGAACGTCGACGAGATCTCATCGAGCAGCGCCGGCCGTGCGATCGCCGCAGAGTTCACGCCGACCTTGTCGGCGCCGCACGCGAGCAGCACGCGAACGTCCTCGACGCTGCGCACCCCACCGCCGACGGTGAGCGGGATGAAGACCTGCTCCGCCGTCCGCGTGACGAGGTCGTAGGTGGTCCCCCGTCCCTCGCTCGAGGCGGTCACATCGAGGAAGGTGAGCTCATCCGCACCCTGCTCGGCGTAGAGCGCCGCGAGCTCGACGGGGTCGCCCGCATCCTGCAGATCCAGGAAGTTGACGCCCTTGACGACACGCCCCTCGGCCACATCGAGGCAGGGGATGACGCGCGTTGCGAGCCCCGTGGACTTCTGGGCGGATGAGGAGACGGTCATCATCACACCCGGACGGCTTGCAGCGCCGTCACGATGATGGCCTTGGCCCCAGCATCCTGGAGCTGGTCCATGACCTGGTTGAGCTCGTTCTGCGGCACCATGGAGCGCACCGCGACCCAGTCCGAGTCGCGCAACGGGGAGATCGTCGGCGACTGGAAGCCGGGTGTGATCGCCAGAGCCGCGTCGAGCTTCGACGACTCGATGTCGTAGTCCATGATCGCGTAGCGTCGCGCGACGAGCACACCGTCGAGGCGGCCGAGGAGGCGACGCGCAGCGTGCTCCTTCTCCGGCGTCGAGATGAGGACCGCCGTGGATTCGAGGATGACCGGACCGAAGACCTCGAGGCCGGCCTTGCGCAGCGTGCCACCCGTGGAGACGACGTCGGCCACGGCATCCGCGACGCCGAGCCTGATGGCCGACTCGACCGCTCCCTCCAGGGGTACCAGCTCAGCTTCGATGCCCGCCCGGGCGAACCAGGAGCCGAGCAGGCCCGTGTAGCTCGTCGCCACGCGCTTGCCCTGCAACTGGCTGACATCGGTGAACTCGCCGGCGGGGCCCGCGAATCGGAAGGTCGAGTCGCCGAAGTCCAGCGCACGGACCTCCTTGGCGGCCGACTCGGTGTTCAAGAGAAAGTCGCGGCCCGTGATGCCAGCGTCGAGGACACCCGAGCCCACGTAGGTCGCGATGTCACGAGGCCGAAGGTAGAAGAACTCGACATCGTTGATCGGGTCGATGGCGACGAGCTCACGGCTGTCGCCGCGGCCGCGGTAGCCGGCCTCCTGCAGCATTTCGTTGGCCGTCTCGGCGAGCATGCCCTTGTTTGGCACGGCGATGCGAAGCATTGTTGGAACGTCCTTGGTTCTGGGAGTCATGAATCGGGGTGGGTGCGCGCTGCCCGGTGACGTCACCGGCGTCTGCGCACGTCTCGCGCGGGCCGGTCGAGAGCGGAGAGCTCGTGCCTGCTAGAGGTTGCGGTAGACGTCGTCGAGCGTGAGGCCCTTGGCGAGCATGAGGACCTGCAGATGGTAGAGCAGCTGCGAGATCTCCTCAGCCGTCTCCTCGTCGCTCTCGTATTCGGCGGCCATCCAGACCTCAGCGGCCTCCTCGACGATCTTCTTCCCGATCGTATGCACGCCCGCGTCGAACTCTCGGACCGTGCCTGAACCCTCTGGTCGGGAGGCGATCTTCTCGGAGAGCTCTGCGAACAGCGTGTCGAAGGATTTCACAGGCACAGCGTAGTCGCTTGGCGCCTAGTGCGCGTGCCGGGCATCCGCTGCAGCGGCGCGCAGCGCCGCGATCTGCTCACCGGGATCACCGCGGAACACGGCCGATCCGGCGACGAAGGTATCGGCGCCGTTCGCTGCCGCGAGCTCGATCGTGTCGAGCGAGATCCCGCCGTCGACCTGGAGCCAGGTCTCGAGGCCGTGCGACTTCCTGAGCCTGTCGGCCCTCGCCAGCTTCGGCATCATGTCCGCCATGAAGGACTGACCGCCGAAGCCGGGCTCCACGGTCATGATGAGCAGCTGGTCGAAGTGGGGCAGGATCTCCTCGACGGCGCTGAGGGGCGTCGCCGGGTTGATGGCGATGCCAGCGCGCGCGCCTCGCTCCTTCAACCGCTTGGCGAGGGTCACGGGACTCGTCGCGGCCTCCGCATGGAAGGTCACCGAGAACACGCCCATCTCCGCGAACTGGGGAGCCCAGCGGTCCGGGTCCTCGATCATGAGGTGCAGGTCGAGCGGCACGGGGCTGATCTCCTGCAGACGCTCCACCATCGGCTGCCCGAACGTGAGGTTCGGCACGAAGTGGTTGTCCATGACGTCGACGTGGGCCGCATCGGCTGAGGCGATGCGTCCGAGATCTCGCTCGAAGTTGGCGAAGTCGGCGGCCAGGATGCTGGGGTTGATGCGCGCGTTCACGGGGCGATCCTACGGGGTCGGGGTCTCCTGCTGAGCGGGTGCTCGGCGCAGGAGAGCGAGGAACATGGCGTCGGTGCCGTGGCGGTGGGGCCAGAGCTGCACGAGCGTGCCGTCGCCGAGGGGGCGTTCGCCGAGGTCCAGTTCACCGGTCGTCGAGGCGCGGCTCACGATCGCGGCCGCGTCCAGCACCTCAGCGCCAGACAGCCGAACCGCGCGGCGCACGACACCGGTCGTCTCGGCCTGGTGGGGCGAGCAGGTGACGTAGGCCACGATGCCGCCTGGCTTCACGGTGGCGAGCGCCGCCTCGAGCAGCTGCTCCTGCAGCTGGACGAGCTCGCTCACGTCGCTGCTCTGTTTCCGCCAGCGAGCCTCCGGCCTGCGCCGCAGCGCGCCGAGGCCCGTGCAGGGGGCGTCGAGGAGGACTCGATCGAACTCCCCAGGGTGGCTCTCGGCGAATGAGCGTCCGTCCTCGTTGGTGACGGAGACGGGAGCCGCGAGCGGGGCGAGCGCCGTGCGGACGAGCCCGGCGCGAGCCGGCACGAGCTCGTTGGCGGTGAGCTTGGCGCCGAGCTCGGTAGCGCTGGCAGCGAGCAGCGCAGCCTTGCCCCCGGGGCCGGCGCACATGTCGAGCCAGCGCTCGCCGGCGAGGACCGGCGCCGCCTCGAGCAGCGCGAGCGTGACCAGCTGCGAGCCCTCGTCCTGGACGCGTGCCCTGCCCGCCTTGACCTGAGGGACCCAGGACGGGTCGCCAGAGGCGAGCGTCAGCCCGCGAGGCGAGACTCGGCCTGGCCCGAGGAGATCGGGGTTCGTCTCGATGAGCTCGCCGGGCGTGTCGAAGCCGGGGAGGGACACGATGCTGACGGCTGGCGACACATTGTCGGCGGCGAGTGTCGCGGCGAGCTCGTCGCCGCGCTCTTCCGCCGCGAGCGAGTCGCGCAGTGCGCGCACGATCCAGTCCGGATGCGAGTGGCGCACCGCGAGAGCCTGCTCCTCGCTCTGCCCCGTCGCGATCTCGTCGAGCCACTCGTCGAGTCCGGTGCGCGAGATCTTCCGAAGGATGGCGTTGACGAACCCGGAGGCGCCTCGGGACGCGATGCGGGCGGCCTGCTCGACCGACTCGTTGACCGCAGCGTGACTCGGCGTGCGCATACTGAGCAGCTGGTGCGCGCCCAGCCGGAGGACATCGAGGATCGGCGGGTCGATATCGCGGACGTCGCGTCCGGAGGCCTCGGCGATGATCGCGTCGTACGTGCCTCGACGACGCAGCGTGCCGTAGGTCAGCTCGGTCGCAAGGCCCGCATCCGACGGGGAGAGCCGTGCCGCCGAGATCCGGTGCGGAAGCAGGAGGTTGGCGTAGGCGTCGTCCTCGTCGACAGCTCTGAGAACCTCGAACGCCACCTGGCGTGAGCGAGTGACCGAGCGACCGGCGGTCGGCTGATCAGGGCGCCGCCTGCCCTCCGAGGGGCGGTTCCCGCGGCGTCCCCCTGCATCGGCCGGGCTCATGCGAGCACCAGCGTCTCGGCATCGCGCCTGCCGCGGAGCCAGTCTCGCGCTGGCATCGGCTTCTTCCCGGCGGGCTGGACCGTGACGAGCTGGAGGGGCTGCGTGCCCGTGCCGACGAAGACGTCCTGGCCGACGACGGCGAGCTGCCCCGGTGCAAGCGGCGGCACGTCGATGGCCTCGCTCGGGCGTGCGATGCGCAGGATGCGCAACGGCTGTCCGTCGACGTGCGCCACCGCGCCCGGCTCTGGAGTCACGCCGCGGATGTGCGCGTCCACGCTCACGAGCGGAGCCGCCCAGTCGACCGCGGAATCCTGTTTCCGCAGCTTCGCCGCGGTGGTGGGTTCGCCGACCTGCGGTTTGGCGATCAGCGCGTCTTCGCTGATCCCCTGCACCGTCTCCGCGAGGAAGGCCGCTCCCTCCCCCGCGAGGCGCTCGAGGAGCTCCCCCGAGGTCTCGGTCTCGCCGATCGGCGAAGCTTGGGTCGCGAAGACCGGCCCCTCGTCGAGGCCGACCGTCAGCTGGAAGATGGTCATACCCGTCGACGAGTCGCCACGCATGACGGCACGCTGGGCCGGGGCGGCGCCGCGCAGGTCGGGGAGCAGCGAGAAGTGCAGGTTGATCCAGCCGCGCCCGGGCACATCGAGCGTCGCGGCGTCGATGAGCGCCCCGTAGGCGACGATGACGCCGAGCTCGGCATCGAGGCTCGCGAGCTCAGCGGTCACGTCCGGGGACATGCGGTTGCTCTTGATCACCCGAAGGCCGAGCTCCGCCGCGCGGGCCGCCACGGGGGATGGCGTGAGCGCCCTCGCACGACCCACCTTGGCATCGTCGCGCGTGAGGACCGCCGCGATCTCGTGACCGTCGTCCACGAGCGCCTCAAGGCTGGGGACGGCGGTGGATGGGGTGCCGGCGAAGACGAGCCGCATAGCTGGTGCCTCTCGAGGTTGGTGCGAGTGTGGTGCTGGAGCGCGGGTCAGAAGATGCCCGGCGGGTCAAATCGTACGCGCAGGGTCGAGGCGTGCCCGCCGCCGCGACCCGCGACGCGCGGGCGCCGGCTTGTTGCTGCTCGGACGAGCTCGCTCTTCAGCAGCTTCGCCAGCGGGGCGCCGAGCGAGTAGCTGAACTTGAGAACTGCTCGGCTTCCGACCTCCTGGGGCGTCGGTCCGAGGATCTGCATGGCCCCAGCCTGCTTGAGCTCGGCGGAGGCCTCGACGGTCGCGATGGCGTGGCGGACTTCCTCGTCGCTCCCGGAGATGGCGGCGACGCGAATCGCCGGTGGGAAGTGGAGATCGCGCCGCTCCTCGAGCTCGCGCGTCGAGAAGGCTGGCTGCTGCCAGGTGCGGAGCGCGTGCGCTGCCGGATTGTCGGCTCCGACGATGACGACCTTGGCGCCGCCCGACGCCAGCGCCGCGGCGTTCGACCATCCGCGGAGCGCGTCGACGCCAGCGTCGAGGCGCTCCTGAGCGAGCGAGCGCTCCGTGTCGAGCAGGACGATGCCGGCGTAGCCGGAGCTCGGAACCGGCTCGGCGCCGCGCGTTGCCACGACGAGACAGGGGCGGTCGTCGATCGTCACGGTCTCTGAGGCTCCATCGGCCACGACGACACGAGTGCCGGGGAAGGCGCGTCCGAGCTCCTCTGCGGTTCGCTCCGCGCCGAGTGACGTGTTCCGGAGGCGCCGGTCGCCGCACTCGGGGCACTGCCACTCGGGGTGGAGGGCGTCGCACACCCTGCAGGAAGGGGGCGCTCCCGGACGCGAGTACTCGAGGGCTCCGCCGCAGACCGTGCAGCGAGCTGGTGTGCGACACCTGGCGCAGCTGAGGCTCGGGATGTAGCCGGCACGCACGACCTGGAGCAGCACCGGCCCGTGCTCGAGCGCGCGCCTCGCCTCCTGCCAGGCGAGCGCTGGGATGCGCGCGTGCGCCGCCGGCGTCTCCTCGGCGAGAGCCTGGCTGCCCGAGATGACCTTGGGAGCCTCCGGTCGCGCGAGCGGCACCGGAGTGAGCCACCGCATGCCCACGAGGCGGGCGACCTCCAGGCTCGGGGTGTGCGCCGCGAAGATGAGCGTGAGCGACTCGCGCTCAGCGCGGAGCAGGGCGACATCGCGGGTGCTGGCGTATGGCGCGAGCTGCTCGGTGAAGCTCTCGTCGCCGTCGTCCCAGACGAGTACGGCCCCGAGGTTCGAGGCTGGAGCGTAGATGACGCTCCTCGTGCCGACGACGACACCCGGTGTCTCGTCGAGGCAGGCGAGGAACGCCGCGTAGCGGTCAGCGGGCTTGGCGCGGGTGTCGAGTCGGCGGACCCGCCCGGCATCGAGGAACCTGCCGAGCGCGCGGAGGGCCAGCTCGACGTCGCGGTAGTCGGGGACCGCCAGGATGACGGACTGCCCGGCGGCGACGCGAACCGCTGAGATCGCTGCGAGGGCGAGGAGCGAGCGGGGAACTCCCCCGTCGACGCCGACCGGGGCGTCGACCGCGAACCTCGCCGCCGGACCCCGTCCGAGCAGTTCGGCTGCCTCTGCCCCGTACATGGGAACGAGCGTCGCCTCCGGGGCATCGCGGACCTCGTCCGCTGTGGACGCGGTCTCGTCGGCATCGCTCGACGGCGCGTCCTCGCCGCCAAGAGCTCCGGCCGTCGCTGGAGCTGCCTGGGCGCGTGCCTCCAGCCACCGCTGCTCGACGCGCACGGACCTCGCCGGGATGGCGAGGCGCAGCACGTCCGCCGCGCATCCGGCCTGCCGGTCGGCGACGGCCCGGGCGAGGCCGGCGATCTCGGGCGTGAGTACCCTGGCAGTCGAGACGAGCTCGATGATCGGCGCGAGCTTGCCCGTGTACTCGGCGACTCGCTCGACGGCCACGACGAACCCCTGCAACTGGCGGTTCGAGGTGCGAAGCGGAACCGCAACCCGCATTCCGACGCCGATGCTCCCGCGCAGCTCGACGGGGATCTCGTACTCGAGCTCCCGGTCGAGTTGCGGAAGCGGGGAGGCGACGACGACGCGCGCGACCCTCGGCAGGGTGTCGTCCACAGCTGGCTCTGCGATCAGAGACCAGCGGCTCGGCGGAGCTCCTCGGCCCGGTCGGTGCGCTCCCACGTGAAGTCGGGCAGCTCGCGACCGAAGTGGCCGTAGGCGGAGGTCTGGGCGTAGATCGGGCGACGCAGGTCGAGGTCCTCGACGAGCGCACCTGGGCGGAGATCGAACGTCGAGAGGATCGCCTCGATGATCGTGGCGTCCGCCACCGTGCCGGTGCCGAAGCTCTCGACGTAGAGGCCGACCGGCTCAGCCTTGCCGATGGCGTACGCGATCTGCACTTCGAGGCGATCGGCGAGTCCAGCCGCGACGGCGTTCTTCGCCACCCATCGCATGGCGTACGCGGCCGAGCGGTCGACCTTCGAGGGGTCCTTGCCGCTGAAGGCGCCGCCACCGTGGCGCGCCATGCCGCCGTACGTGTCGACGATGATCTTGCGTCCGGTCAGGCCAGCGTCGGCGCGGGGCCCTCCGTCGATGAAGCTGCCTGACGGGTTGACGAGGAAGGTGGGCTCGGCGTCAGCGAAGCCGTTGCGCTCCAGTACCGGGCGGACGACGTGCCTGATGACGTCTTCGCGGATCTGCGCCTGCTCGAGACCAGGGTCGTGCTGCGTGGAGACCACGACGGTCTCGATGGAGCGGGGCACGCTCCCCTCGTAGCCGACGGTGACCTGCGTCTTGCCGTCTGGGCGCAGGTAGGCGACCTCGCCGGACTTCCGGACGGCCGCGAGCTGCTGCGCGAGCTGGTGCGCGAGGTGGATCGGCAACGGCATGAGGGCTTCGGTCTCTCGGGTCGCGTAGCCGAACATGATGCCCTGGTCTCCCGCGCCCTGCTTGGCGATCGCGTCTTCCGAGCTCTCGGAGCGGTGCTCCAACGAGGTCGTCACGCCCTCGCCGATCTCGGGAGACTGCTCTCCGACCGAGATCGAGACGCCGCACGAGGAGCCGTCGAAGCCGACGTCGCTCGACGTGTAGCCGATCTCGCTGATGGTGCGTCGGACGATGCCGGCGATGTCGGAGTACGCCTTGGTCGTGACCTCACCGGCGACGTGCACCTGGCCCGTCGTCACGAGCGTCTCGACGGCGACGCGGGACGCCGGGTCCTGGGTCAGGAGGTCGTCGAGGATGCGGTCGGAGATCTGGTCGCAGATCTTGTCGGGGTGACCCTCGGTGACCGACTCAGAGGTGAACAGGCGAAGAGAAGACAAGAAGAACCCCTTGCGGTGAGTGTTGCGGCTGCTGGTTGGCGACGCCGGCGTGACTAGACGTTGGCGAGCAGGTCCAGGATGACATCGGCCACCGACATCTTGTCGCCAGTGTGACGCGAGACAACGTCGCCAGACGCTGCGAGGATGAAGACCGAGTTGTCGTCCGACTGGAAGCCGAGGCTCCAGCCGACCCTGTTGACGACGAGGTAGTCGCATCCCTTCCTCGCGATCTTGGCCCGACCGAGCTCGAGGAGCGCAGCGTCGTCGGTCTCGGTCTCGGCCGCGAAGCCGATGATGACCTGATCGGCACCACGTGACGCGGACAGATCCTGCAGGATGTCGGGATTGCGGGTGAAGGTGAGCGTCAGCTCCTCGCCCGCCTGCTCCTTCTTGATCTTGCCCTCGGCGACGGTCAGTGGCCGGTAGTCCGCGACCGCCGCGGCCATGATGACGACATCGTGACGTGGGGCGATCTCGGCGCAGGCCTGCGCCAGCTGCTGCGCGCTCGAGACGGTGACGAGCTTGACCCCGTCGGGTGGCCGGACCTCCGCGTTGGCGGCGACGAGGGTGACCTCAGCGCCACGCGCGAGGGCACGCTCAGCGAGAGCGAAGCCCTGCCTCCCGCTCGATCGGTTGCCGATGAACCGCACGGGGTCGAGCGGCTCGCGGGTGCCTCCTGCAGTGATGAGGACGCGCCTCCCGCGGAGGTCGCTCACCAGTTCCGCCTCGCGGCGGCGTCGACGTTCGCCGCGTCCGGCGCTCAGGATCGTCGCAACGATCTCGGAGGGCTCCGCCAGGCGACCTGGCCCGGAGTCGTTGCCGGTCAGCTGTCCGTCGGCCGGACCGACGAGCACCACTCCACGTGCGTCGAGACGGGCCGCGTTGGCCTGCGTCGCCGGGTTGAGCCACATCTCCGTGTGCATGGCTGGCGCGAGGATGAGCGGGGCCGTCGACGCCAGGATCGTCGTGCCGAGCAGATCGTCGGAGAGACCGGCGGCGATCTTCGCCATGGAGTTCGCGGTCGTCGGCACGACGGCGATGACATCAGCCTGCTGGCCGAGCGCGACGTGCCGAACCTCCGCGACGTCGTCGAAGACGTCGGTTCGAACGGGATTGCGCGAGATGGCCTCGAACGTCGGACGGCCCACGAACCGCAGCGCGGACTCCGTGGGCACGACGTCGACGTGATGGCCGAGGAGAACGAGATCGCGGATGACCTGCACCGCCTTGTAGGCGGCGATGCCGCCCGTCACGCCGATGACGACGCGCATCGGCTGCCCGTCAGACGCATCGGTCTGGTGGGCGGCAGCCGGATGCGCGCCAGCGATCTCGCTCACGGTCGTGCTAGGCCTGCGGTGCGTCGTCTTCGAAGTTGATCTCGTCGTCGAAGACGATGACGTCGTCCGGCGTCTCGAGCGGACGCGCCTCGACCATGACGATCTTCTGCTCGTTGATCTCGTGCAGCGCGATCGAGAGCGGCTTGTCGTCGATCGAGGAGTCGATCAGCGGGCCGACGTTCTGGTAGATCGCACCGTCGTGCAGGTCGGAGTAGTAGTCGTTGATCTGACGCGCGCGACGCGATGCGAAGATGACCAGCTGGTACTTGTTGTCGACGCGCTGCAGCAGCTCGTCCATGGGCGGGTCAATGATGCCCTTGGGCTTCTCAATCATGCGTGCTCCTTGTTCAGTCCCAGATGTTCGACTACGCGTGCCGCAGCCTCAGGCACGGAGTCGTTGACGACCAGTGCATCGAACTCGTCCTGGGCGGCGAGTTCGATCTTCGCGGTTTCGAGGCGCCGAGCCTGTTCTTCGGGTGATTCCGTGCCGCGCCCCACGAGGCGCCGCACGAGCTCGTCCCAGCTCGGAGGCAACAAAAATACCAGTCTAGCCTCAGGCATGCGCGATCTGACCTGTCTGGCGCCCTGAATGTCGATTTCGAGGAGGACGGACCGGCCGGAGGAGATGGCTTCGTCGATGGGGCCGCGCGGAGTGCCGTACCTGAAGGCGTTGTGGACGGTCGCGTACTCGAGCAGCTGCTCCTGATCGACGAGCCGGTCGAAGCCGGCGTCGTCGGTGAAGTGGTAGTTGACGCCGTCGACCTCGCCGGGCCGGGGCGAGCGGGTCGTGGCGGAGACGGAGAGCTCCACTTCTGGGTAGTGCTCGCGGATGTAGTTGGCGACCGTGCCCTTGCCGACTGCCGTGGGGCCAGCCAGGACCACGAGGCGATTCCCGGTGCTCTGCGCACCGAGTCGTTCCTCCAGGAAGGCGCGGAGGCGGATGCGCTGGTTGCGGCCGAGCCCACCGAGGCGCTTGGACGGCGAGATGGCCAGCTCCTCGAGGATGCGGGCCTGCTTGGTGGCTCCGATGTGCGGGATGCTCAGCAGGAACTGGGTCACGCGCAGCGAGTGCTCGGCTGCGTGTTCCGGGGACTGGCTCGCGTCGAGCACCGAGATGGGGCTGCGAGCTCCGGTGGCGAGCGCTCGCTTGACCTCGGCCCGGGCCTGGCGGGCGAGGACCGCGGCCCTGGAAGCGGCGACGCGGTCGACGGGGGGTGGCACCTGGGTCATGAGAGGGCGTTCTCCAGCTCTGCGGTCTGCTGGTCGATGGCGCCGGCGATGCCATCGGGTCCTGCAGCCAGGACGCTCCGGGAGACGTTCACGATGAGTGATTCGGTGGCTGCACCGAACGTACTTCTGATCTGCGCGAACTCGGCCCCCTGGTGGCCGAAGCCCGGAGCGAGGATCGGGGTACGGGGTGCGCCGCCGAGGGCGGGGAGGTCGACGCCGAGGGTGTCGAAGTCGACGGTGCCGCCGAGGACGACCCCGACCGAGCCGAGGTCACCGCTCGCGTGCTGCGCGTTCCAGGCGACCGCACGACTTGCGATGCCTCCCGCGACGGTCTCACCGCGCTGCGTTCCACGATCACGGCGAGCCGTCTGGATCGAGGTCGACTCTGGGTTCGACGTCGCAGCGAGCACGAACAGCCCCTTGCCGAGCCGCTCGGCGAGCTCGAGCGCCGCGGCGAGCGAGTCGAAGCCCTGGTAGGGGTTCACCGTCATCGCGTCGGCCTCGAGCGGAGACCCCGCTTCGAGCCAGGCCTTCGCGTAGGCCTCGAGGGTCGTGCCGACGTCGCCGCGCTTGACGTCGGCGATCACGAGCAGGCCCGCGTCCCGAGCCGCCGCGAGGACGGACTCGAGCGCCGAGAACCCCGCAGAGCCGTAGCGCTCGAAGAAGGCGATTTGCGGTTTGACGACGCCGACGCGCCCGGCAGCGGCCTCGACGACGCGAAGGCCGAACTCCTCGGCTCCGGTCGCGGTGTCGGGCAGCCCCCACGAGGCGAGCAGGAACTCATGCGGATCGATGCCGACGCAGAGTCGGCCCCGCTCCTCCACGGCGTGCTGGAGTCGCGGGCCGAACCCGCCCACTCCAGCACGCGACGCCATCGCTGCAGTCAACTAGCTTTCCCCCCTCTGGGTGTTGTACTCCTGCAGGCTCGTGACGGTGAATCCGCTGCGGAGAGCAGAGAGGGAGCCGACGGCGGCGGAGAGCTCCGAGATCGTCGTGAAGATCGGCAGGTCGGCGGAAACCGCAGCCATGCGGATCTCGTAGCCATCGGCTCGAGACGCCCGGCCGGATGGGGTGTTGATGACCATGTCGACCTCTCCCCCGTGGATCATGTCCACGATGTTGCGGTCCTGGCCCGGCGTCGTTCCATCCGGAGAGTCCGGGGTGAACTTGCCGACGACCTTCGCCGAGATGCCGTGGCGGGCGAGGACCGCTGCGGTGCCCTCGGTGGCGGCGATCGAGAACCCGAGTTCCACGAACTTCGCGACGGGCAGGACGATGGCGCGCTTGTCGCGGTCGGAGACGGACACGAAGACCGTGCCCGACTTCGGGAGGCCACCGTAGGCGGCGAGCTGGCTCTTCGCGAAGGCGGTCGGGAAGTCCGTGTCGATGCCCATGACCTCGCCGGTCGAGCGCATCTCCGGGGAGAGCAGCGAGTCGACGATGCGGCCGTCCTTCGTACGGAAGCGCTTGAACGGGAGCACTGCTTCCTTCACCGCGACGGGACTCGACGCAGGCTGGTGCGTGCCGTCCTGCTCGCGCAGGAGGCCTTCCGCCTTGAGCTCCGCGATGCTCACGCCGGTCATGACGCGTGCGGCGGCCTTGGCGAGCTGGGTTCCAAGCGCCTTGGAGACGAAGGGCACGGTCCGGGAGGCACGCGGGTTGGCCTCGAGCACGTAGAGCTTTCCTCCGGAGAGGGCGAACTGGACGTTGAGCAGGCCGCGCACCCCGACGCCCTCCGCGATGGCCAGTGTCGCGTCGCGGACGTTGTTGAGGACGGCGCTCGAGAGCGTGACGGGAGGCAGCGTGCAGGCCGAGTCGCCCGAGTGGATGCCCGCCTCCTCGATGTGCTCCATGATGCCGCCGATGTACAGCTCGTCGCCGTCGAACAGCGCGTCGACGTCGATCTCGGTCGCCTCGTCGAGGAAGCGGTCGACGAGCAGCGGGTGGGCGGGGCCGACGATCGCCTGGCCCTCGATGCGGGAGAAGTAGTCACGCATCTGCTCGGCGTCGTAGACGATCTCCATGCCTCGGCCACCCAGGACGAAGCTCGGGCGGACGAGGACCGGGTAGCCGATGCCGGTGGCCACTTCGAGCGCGCCGTCGAGGTCGGTCGCTGTGCCGTTCTCCGGGGAGATCAGGCCAGCGCGGTCGAGGACACCCGAGAACAGGCCGCGTTCCTCCGCGAGGTCGATGGCGGCGGGGCTGGTGCCGAGGATCGGCACGCCAGCGGCCTCGAGGCCCTTCGCGAGGCCGAGTGCCGTCTGACCGCCGAGCTGCACGACGACGCCGAGCAGCTCGCCTGCTCCGCGCTCGACCTCGACGATCTCCAGCACGTCCTCGAGCGTGAGCGGCTCGAAGTACAGCCGGTCGCTCGTGTCGTAGTCGGTCGAGACCGTCTCCGGGTTGCAGTTGATCATGATGGTCTCGAAGCCGGCGTCCGAGAGTGCAAACGACGCGTGCACACACGAGTAGTCGAACTCGATGCCCTGGCCGATCCGGTTCGGGCCGGAGCCGAGGATGATGACCTTCCGACGGTCGCTCGGGGTGACCTCCGACTCCTGGTCGTAGCTGGAGTAGTGGTACGGCGTGAACGCGGGGAACTCGCCGGCGCACGTGTCGACCGTCTTGAAGACCGGGCGCACGCCGAAGTTGTGGCGGATGGCGCGGACCTCGTCCTCGCTGAGCCCGCGAAGCTCGGCGATCTGCGCGTCCGAGAACCCGTGTCGCTTGGCGTTGCGGAGGAGCCGCGCGTCGACGACGTCGGCGGAGGCGATCTGATCGGCCACCTCGTTGATGAGCACGATCTGGTCGATGAACCAGGGGTCGATCGCCGTGGACTCGAAGACCTGCTCCGGCGTCGCACCCTTCCAGAGCGCGCGCTGGACGTTGACGATTCGGCCGTCGGTCGGGACCTTGATGATCTCGAGCAGTTCCTCGACCGAAGCCTCGTCGGCAGCCCAGGTGAAGGAGGACCCTCGCTTCTCCAGCGACCGCAGCGCCTTCTGCAGCGCCGTCGAGAAGTTGCGGCCGATGGCCATGGCCTCGCCGACCGACTTCATGGTCGTCGTCAGCGTCGTGTCGGCGGCGGGGAACTTCTCGAAGTTGAAGCGCGGCACCTTGACGACCACGTAGTCGAGCGTCGGCTCGAAGCTGGCGGGCGTCACCTTCGTGATGTCGTTCGGGATCTCGTCGAGGCGGTAGCCGATCGCCAGCTTGGCGGCGATCTTCGCGATCGGGAAGCCCGTGGCCTTCGAGGCGAGCGCCGACGAGCGGGAGACGCGCGGGTTCATCTCGATGACGATGATGCGGCCGTTGGAGGGGTCGATGGCGAACTGGATGTTGCATCCGCCCGTGTCGACGCCGACGAGGCGGATGATCGCGATACCGATGTCGCGAAGGCGCTGGTACTCGCGGTCGGTGAGCGTGAGGGCCGGGGCGACCGTGATGGAGTCGCCCGTGTGAACGCCCACGGGGTCGACGTTCTCGATGGAGCAGACGACGACCGTGTTGTCGGCAGTGTCTCGCATGAGCTCGAGCTCGTATTCCTTCCAGCCGAGGATCGACTCCTCGAGGAGCACCTCGCCGGTCGGGCTCGACTGGACTCCGTCGGCGACGAAGCGGATCAGGTCCTCTTCGTTGTAGGCGAAGCCCGAACCGAGGCCGCCCATCGTGAAGGACGGCCGCACGACGAGCGGGTAGCCGAGGTCCTCGGCGAAGCCGATGGCCTGCTCGACGCTCGTCGCGATGTGCGAGCGCGCGACCTCTGCGCCGGCCTCGATGACGAGGTCCTTGAAGATCTGGCGGTCCTCGCCGCGGCGGATGGCCTCGACCTTGGCGCCGATGAGCTCGACGCCGTGGCGCTCGAGGATGCCCTGCTCGTGGAGGGCGATGGCGGCGTTGAGCGCCGTCTGTCCGCCGAGGGTGGGGAGGATCGCGTCGGGGCGTTCCTTGATGATGATCGACTCGATGATGTCGGGGGTGATCGGCTCGACGTAGGTGGCGTCTGCGAAGTCCGGGTCGGTCATGATCGTCGCGGGGTTCGAGTTCACGAGGATGACGCGGACGCCCTCCTCGCGGAGCACTCGGCAGGCCTGCGTGCCCGAGTAGTCGAACTCGGCAGCCTGGCCGATGACGATGGGGCCGGAGCCGATGACGAGGACGCTTGAGATATCTGAGCGCTTTGGCATGCTTACGCGTTCTCCTGGCCGTTGGTGTGGGTGGATGGGGAGGCGAGGTGCTCGAGCACCATCTCCCTGAACTGGTCGAAGAGCGGCGCGGAGTCATGGGGGCCCGCCGCCGCCTCTGGGTGGAACTGCACGCTGAACGCCGGGATGTCGAGGCAGCGGAGGCCTTCGACGACCTGGTCGTTCAGTCCGATGTGGCTCACCTGGGCGCGCCCGAAGCCTGCTGGCGTCTCGACGGGCCCGTCGAGGGGCGCCTGGACCGCGAAGCCGTGGTTCTGCGCGGTGATCTCGATGCGTCCCGAGAACGTGTCGACGACGGGCTGGTTGATGCCGCGGTGCCCGAAGGGGAGCTTGTAGGTGTCGAACCCGAGTGCGCGGCCGAGCAGCTGGTTGCCGAAGCAGATGCCGAAGAAGGGCGTCCCGTCGCGGAGGACGTTGCGGAGCAGCTCGACGTGGGCCTCGCTCGAGGCAGGGTCTCCCGGTCCGTTCGAGTAGAAGACGGCGGTCGGTGCGAGCTCGCGGAGCTGCTCGATCGTCGTGGCGTGCGGGAGCACGTGCACGTCGAAGCCGCGTTCGGCGAGCGCCTTGATCGTCGCGGTCTTGATGCCGAGGTCGATGATCGCGACGGATCCGATGCGCTCGGCTCCCGTGGAGGGGTGCACGACGGCCTCCGGCGTGGAGACGAGGTCGCTGAGGTTGCGTCCCGCCATGGTCGGCTGGGAGCGTACCTTCTCGAGCAGGGTGTCGTCGTCGGCCGCGGCCGCGTCTCCCGAGAAGATGCCGCCCCGCATCGAGCCTTCGCTGCGGATGCGGCGCGTGAGCGCCCGCGTGTCGACACCGGAGATGCCGACGATGCTGGTCGACGTCAGCGCGTTCTCGAGGGTGTCCTCAGCGCGCCAGTTGGAGACGACGCGGGAGGGGTCGCGCACGACGTAGCCGTCGACCCAGATCTGGCGCGACTCCATGTCTTCGTCGTTGACGCCGGTGTTGCCGATGTGCGGGGCCGTCTGCACGACGATCTGGCCCGCGTAGCTCGGGTCGGTCAGGGTCTCCTGGTAGCCGGTCATGCCTGTCGAGAAGACGACCTCGCCAAGCCTCTCGCCGACGGCGCCGTAGGCGTCGCCCTCGTATCGCGTGCCGTCCTCCAGAACGAGCACGGCGGGAATTGGTGGCGTCATGAGGACTCCTCGGTCGTGGGGGCTGGTGTCAGCTGCAGCGAGTGCAGCGCGGTCTTGAGCTGTTCGCGCGCAGTGGCGTCGACAACTCGGAGTGAAGTCTCGACGCTCACGCGCGGGTTCGCGTGCTCGTCGGCGGGCAGGAGCCAGCGGATGATCGTGAGGCCGCCGTTCTCGACCACGCGGTCGATCGTCACGGTGCCGTCGATCGTCGCCTCGATGTCTCCCGCTGGGATGAAGAAGGCGCGTTCTCCGGCGATCCGGACGACTGGCCCCTCACGGAGCACGGTGACCTCCGCTCGTCCTCGGAAGCCGAGCGGGGGCACGACGATCCGGTCAAGCGCATCGCCAGTGCGGCTTGTCGAGACGTAGTGGACGTCGTGCCAGTGTCCGAGCGGCTGCTGGGTCGAGTGCGGCGCCTCGAGGGGCGACGAGATTCCGGCCTGCCCTCGCACGCGGCGTCGCCAGCCGAGCCACATGAGCACGACGATGATGAGGAAGGCGACGATCGTCAGTGTCGCTGGGAGTACGCGATCGTCCATCAGGCGAGGTCCTTCGCTCTGGCCTTGGCGGCGTCAGCGGCACCCTCGGCGGACAGCAGCGCGCCATCGTCCAAGGTGCGTGTGCCCCGGTAGACCGTGTGCACGACCCGGCCGGGCAGCGGCATGCCGAGGAAGGGCGAGTTGATGCTCTTCCCGCCGAGCGAGTCCGTCGTGAAGTCGGCGGTGGGAGCGGGGTCGTAGAAGACGAGGTTGGCGAGCTCGCCGGCCGCGACGGGGCGGCCTGAGATGGCATCGCCGCCGATTCGGGCTGGGGTCTCCGACATGATCCGGGCGACGTCCGCCCACGTGAGCGCGCCGGTGTCGACCATGGTGTGCTGCACGACGCGCAGGGCTGACTCGAGGCCCACCATGCCCATCGCAGCCTGATCCCACTCGGTCTCCTTGGCGTCAACCGGGTGCGGTGCGTGGTCGGTTGCGACGATGTCGATCGTGCCGTCGGCGAGCGCCTCGCGCACGGCGATCACGTCATCCTGGGTGCGCAGCGGCGGGTTGACCTTGAACCTCGCGTCGTAGCCGCGGACGAGCTCCTCGGTCAGCAGGAGGTGGTGAGGCGTGACCTCCGCAGTGATGTCGATGCCTCGCGACTTGGCCCAGCGGACGACGTCGACGCCCTCCCTGGTCGAGACGTGGCAGACGTGGAGGCGCGACCCGACGTGGTCGGCGAGGAGCGCGTCGCGCGCGATGATCGACGATTCGGCGACGGCGGGCCACCCGCCGAGACCGAGCTCTGCGGAGAGGGCGCCCTCGTTCATCTGCGCGCCGGCCGTGAGGCGCGGGTCCTGCGCGTGCTGTGCGACGACGCCGCCGAAGGCCTTCACGTATTCGAGTGCGCGGCGCATGATCAGGGGGTCGAAGACGCACTTGCCGTCATCCGAGAACACCCGGACCTCGGCGTTCGACTGAGCCATCGCCCCGATCTCCGAGAGCTGCTCTCCCCCGAGCCCGACCGTGACGGCGCCGATCGGTCGCACGTCGGCGTAGCCGGCGGATCGGCCGAGCGCCGCTACCGCCTCGACGACGCCGGCGGTGTCCTGCACCGGTGAGGTGTTCGCCATTGCGAACACCGTCGTGTAGCCGCCGAAGGCCGCTGCGCGTGTGCCGGTCAGGACGGTCTCGCTCGACTCGAAGCCCGGCTCGCGCAGGTGGGTGTGGAGGTCGACGAGCCCGGGGAGCAGGACGAGTCCCTCGACATCGATCACGCTCTCCACGCTCTCGACGCCGATCGTGCCGGCCGGCGCGACCTCGGTGATCGTCGTCCCGCTGACGAGGACGTCGACGGGGTCGACGCCAAGCAGCTGGGCGCCTCGGTACAGCGTGGTCATGGTGCCTCTCTCGTTTCCTTGGCCCTGGTTCACGAGCCGCTCCCCGCACGTTCGCCTGAGCAGAGCACGTAGAGCGCTGCCATGCGGACGGCGACGCCGTTCGCGACCTGCTCGAGCACTGTCGACTGCGGTGAGTCGGCGGCGATGGAGGATATCTCCAGGCCTCGGTTCATCGGGCCCGGATGCATGACCATCGTAGTCTCGGGCAGGCCTCGGAAGCGGGCCTCGCCGAGGCCCCAGTTCTTCGCGTACTCCCTGGTGTTCGGGAAGAACGCGTCGTGCATCCGCTCAGCCTGGATGCGCAGGAGCATGACCGCGGTGGGTTTGGTCGCGAGCGCGCCGTCGAGGTCGCTCGTGATGGTCGCTGGCCAGGCCTCCGTGCGGACCGGGACGAGCGTCGGGGGTCCGACGAGCGTGACCTCGGCGCCGAGCGTGGTCAGGAGCCAGACATTCGACCTGGCGACACGGGAGTGCAGGATGTCGCCGACGATCACGACGTGGCAGCCGTCGAGGCCCTTGCCGCGTGCCGCAGCGCGCCCGTGGACACGTCGGCGCAGCGTGAAGGCGTCGAGCAGGGCCTGCGTCGGATGCTCGTGCATGCCGTCGCCGGCGTTGAGGATGGGGGCGTCGATCCAGTCGCGCTCGGCCAGCAGCTGCGGGGCCCCGCTCGAGGGGTGCCGGATGACGACGGCGTCGGCGCCGATGGCCTTGAGGGTCTGGGCCGTGTCCTTGAGCGATTCTCCCTTCGAGACGCTCGAGCCCTTGGCCCCGAAGTTGATGACGTCGGCGGACAGGCGCTTCTCGGCTGCCTCGAAGGAGATCCGCGTGCGCGTCGAGTCCTCGTAGAACAGGTTGACGACGGTGATACCGCGCAGGGCGGGGAGCTTCTTCACCTCGCGGTCGCCGACGTCGGACATGTCCTCGGCCATGTCGAGGAGCATGATGGCGTCGTCGCGCGACATGCCCTTCGTGGAGAGCAGGTGCTTCATGCGCGAGCTCCGTCCGTGATGACCACGCGGTCGCCGCCGTCGAGCTCGGTGAGCTCCACGCCGATTCGCTCGCTCCGTGCGGATGGCAGGTTCTTGCCCACGTAGTCGGCGCGGATGGGCAGCTCCCGGTGGCCTCGGTCGACGAGCACGGCCAGCTGCACCGCGCGCGGGCGGCCGGTGTCGCTCAGCGCGTCGAGCGCAGCGCGCACGGTCCGACCCGAGAAGAGCACGTCGTCGACGAGCACGATCGTCTTGCCGTCGATGCCGCCGACGGGGATGTGCGTCGGCTGCGAGACGCGAGCCGGGCCCCTCCGCAGGTCATCGCGGTACATCGTGACGTCGAGAGCACCGGCGATATCGCCGGCTTCGACGTGGGTTCCGTTCGAGGCCTCGAAGCCAGCGATGAGGCTGGCGAGGCGCTTCGCGAGGGGAACTCCGCGGCTCGGGATGCCGAGCAGGAGCAGGTCCTTCGACCCGCGGTTCTGCTCGAGGATCTGGTGCGCGATGCGCACGAGGGCTCTGTGAACGTCGTCGTGATTCAGCACGGTTCGCTGGGACACGTCGACCTCCTTCCCCGCCTCACTGGACGGTGTTAAAGGATGTCTGGACTGGAGCCGCCGGGACTGCAGGCGAGCTGCAGGGGATCCGGTCGGCCGGAACCCGACTGGGGCCTGGGCCTCCACCGCTCTCGCGGCATCGACCCAGGCCACCAGCCTAGCACCGGGCTACTGCTCGCTGATGCGGCCGAGCACTCCGTGGATGAACTTGCCCGAGGCATCCGTCGAGTACTCGCCAGCTGCGCTGACCGCCTCGGTGATGGCGACCGCAGCGGGGATCTCGTCGTTGTACTTGAGCTCCCAGATGGCGACCCTGAGGATCGACCTGTCGAGGGCCGGCATGCGCTCGAGCGTCCAGTCGCGGGCCGTCTCGACGATGTAGCCGTCGATCTCGTCGGCGTGCTCGATGACGCCGAGCACGATCTCCCTGGCGTAGCGCCAGCTCGCGGCGCGGTCGGGCTCATCTGCTGCCCGTTCTGCTTCCTGTCCGAGGAGCTCCGGAATCGGGGTCCCCCGCACATCCGATGCGAACAGGATGTCCATGGCGCGCTTGCGCGCCTTCGTGCGCGCGCTCACTAGTCGTTGACGCGGCCCAGGTAGTCGCCCGTGCGGGTGTCGATCTTGACCTTGGTGCCGGCGTTCAGGAAGAGCGGGACCTGGATCTCGGCACCCGTCTCGACGGTCGCAGGCTTGGTGCCGGCGTTCGAGCGGTCGCCCTGGAGGCCCGGCTCCGTGTACGTGATCTCGAGGACCACGGACGGCGGGAGCTCGATGTAGAGCGGCTCGCCCTCGTTCAGCGCGATCTGGACGCTCTGCTGCTCGAGCATGTACTTCGCGGCGTCGCCGACGATCTTCTCGTCGAGCGTGATCTGGTCGTAGTCGCTCTGGTCCATGAAGACGTAGCCGTCTCCGTCGCGGTAGAGGTACTGGAAGTCACGCCGGTCGACGGTCGCGGTCTCGATCTTGGCGCCAGCGTTGAACGTGCGGTCGACGGTCTTGCCGCTGACGACCTGCTTGAGCTTGGTGCGCACGAACGCACCGCCCTTGCCGGGCTTCACGTGCTGGAAGTCGATGACCTGCCAGAGCTGTTTCTCGATGAGGAGTACAACGCCGTTCTTGATGTCTGCCGTAGTTGCCATGGAAGTTTCTCCGTGTCCATCCCGCGGTGCTGCGGGATTCTTCAGTTATTGGCACCTGGTTGAGGTACGCGCGAGCTGTCGGCGCGAGGCGTTTGCCCCAGCGGCCCCGGAGAAGTCTAGTGCAGGGTCTCTGGAGAGGGCCTCGTCGCCTCGCTCATCGCCCGAATGGCCTCGAGCGCGGCGAGGTACGAACCTGCGCCGAGCCCTGCGACGACGCCGGTCGCGACCGGCGAGATGACACTCGTGTGACGGAAGACCTCACGAGCATGGGGGTTCGAGAGGTGCACCTCGATGAGCGGGGTGCCGGTCTCCGTCACGATGGAGACCGCATCGCGCAACGCGATCGAGTAGTGCGTGAGGGCTGCGGGATTCAGGATGACCGGGGTGCGTGCGTCGGCCGCCTCGTGCAGCCACTCGACGAGCTGCCCCTCGAAGTTCGACTGGCGGGCATCGATCTCGACGCCGCTCCCCGCTCGCTCGCGGAGGAGTTCGATGATGTCGTCCAGGGTCTGGGTGCCGTAGGTCTTGGGCTCGCGGGTGCCGAGCCGGTTGAGGTTCGGGCCGCCGAGGACGAGGATGCGCATGCCGGCCAGTCTAGCGATCGGCCTCAGGCGTACGCGGCGGTCGGCGCCACCGATGCGTCTGCGGTGATCAGGCCGTTGCTGACGAACGCGTTCCACACCCCGTTGTCGTCGACGCCCGTCGTGACCTGGTCAGCGTGGGCCTTGATGGCGTCCGGGGCGTTGCCCATGGCGATGCCGATGCCCGTGACCTGGAGCATCTCGACGTCGTTGATGCTGTCGCCGATGCCGATCGTGTCAGCCGGGTCCAGATCCAGGATCCCGCAGACCTCGAGAATCGCGCTCCCCTTGTTGACGCCGAGCTGCAGGAGCTCCCCGCTTTGGGGACCGAGAACCGGCACGGTGGCGTTGATGACGTCGAAGCGCCCCGCGAACGCGGCGCGGATCTCGGCGATCGACGTGGCCGCGCTCAGGAAGCACATCTTGCCGATGTCGTCGCGCAGCACATCGCCTCCATCGTCGAAGAACTTCTCGAACTGCAGCTCGCCGTCAGACTCGACGCGGTTCGAGTCGGCGACCTCGGCCGCGAGGAGTTGGCGCAGATGCGCGCGGAACCCCGGGCTGGCGACGACGGCGGCGTCGCTCTGCACGTAGAAGTCGATGCCGGCGCCCGTGAAGAAGTCGATGGCGAACGCGGCGTCCTCGAGGGACATGGTCCGCGAGACGCGGGTCTCGCCGTCGAGCCAGACGAAGCTCCCGCCGGCGCTCACGATCCCATCGAAGCCGAGGTCGAGGATCTGCGGGTAGATCTCGCCGCGGGACCGGCCGGTGCAGATGAAGAGCAGGTGTCCCGCGTCCCGGGCTCGGGACACGGCTTCGACGGTCGAGGGCTGGATGTGCTCCCGCTCGTCGATGAGCGTGCCGTCGATGTCGAGGAAGACGATGCGCCTGGTCAACTGTGGATCCTCTTGCTCGATGGATGCGGTCACTGCGTCTGCGTCCCGCGCGAGCGAGGCATGCCGTCAGGTCCGCCGTCCAGGCTAGACGATGTCGCGAGCGGTCCCGGCCGAGCATGCTGGCGCGGCTGCTCGCCTGCCCGTAGCCTCGAATCCATGACCGCGGAACCTGGACCAGCCACCGAGGAGCCGGCGCTGCTGCCGACGGTCGGGCAGGCCACCTCCGCGCTGATGGCGAGCTGGCCCGCTCTGGATGAGCGGCGAATCGGCGGATGGCGCCTCGGATTCGCAGAGGGATTCACGAGGCGCGCGAACAGCGTGTGGATGCTCGGCCCCGCCGGGGAGACGCAGCTCGCGCTCGGCGCCGTCGAGGAGGCATACCGCGTTCGTGGCCTCCCCAGCCAGTTCCTCGCGACGGGGTCGGCGGATCCCCGCGACGTCGCCGCCCTCGAGGCGTTCGGCTACTCCCCCACGCTGACGGGCAGGATCCTCTGCCGCTCGCTTCGCGGTGGAGAACCGGCAGCTCTCGAGGGCGAGTCGGGCGGCGGCGAGTCGACCGGCGACCTCGTCGCGGTCACGCAGGCTGGTCCCGAACTCCCCCCGGACTGGCTCGACGCCTGGCTCAGCTGGAGCGACCGCAGACTGGCGCGCGACCGGCGCCTCGCCCCGCGCATCCTCAGCTCAGGAGGGTCGAGCTTCCTCGGCGTCCGGCAGGAGAGAACGCTTGTGGCGCTCGCTCGGGTCACCGTGGTCGACGGCACCGGGGTCATCGACTGCCTGGTCACCCAGAGCGCACACCGAGGGCGAGGCCACGGTCGGCTGCTCCTGCGCCATGCCCAGCAGGAAGCGGCTCAGCGCGGTGCGACCTCCTGCCTCGCGATGGTGGTCGAGAGCAACGCCGTCTCCCGGCGGCTGTTCCACCGAGCAGGCTTCACGGCGCTGAGCTCGTTCACCTACCTGCAGGCGCCGGAGCGCGTGAGCTGCTGCTGACCGGCGGCCGGCGCAGACCTAGCTCGCGATCTCCTGGTACGCGGCGAACAGCAGGCTCTCGTCCGGCGCCTGCATGATCGTGGGACGGCCGAGCCCGTCGAGCACGACGAAGCGCAGCATGGCTCCGCGAGCCTTCTTGTCCCGACGCATCGTCGCGAGGAGCGTCTTCCAGCGGCCTGCCGGGTAGCTCGTGGGCAGGCCGAGCAATTCGAGGATGGACTTGTGTCGATCCGCCGTGGCGTCGTCGAGGCGCCCCGAGAGGCGGGCCAGCTCGGCGACGAACGCCATGCCGATGGAGATGGCGGCGCCATGACGCCATTGGTACCGTTCCGCGTTCTCGATGGCGTGGCCGAGCGTGTGCCCGTAGTTGAGGATCTCGCGCAGGCCCTGCTCGGTGAAGTCCTCGCCGACGACCCTCGCCTTGACGCGGATCGCGAGCTCGAGCACCCGCAGGAACTCGGGCGTGGTCGGGTCGGTCGCGCGCTCCGGGTCGCGCTCGATGATGTCGAGGATCTCGGGCTCGGCGATGAAGCCGGCCTTCACGACCTCGGCGAAGCCGGCCAGCAGCTCGTTGCGAGGGAGTCCGGCCAGGATCTCCGGGTCGATGACGACCCCCGCCGGCGGGTGGAAGGAGCCGACGAGGTTCTTGCCCTCGTTGGTGTTGAGGCCCGTCTTGCCGCCGATGGCCGCGTCGACCATGGCGAGCACCGTCGTCGGCATGTGCACGACCTTGACACCCCGGAGCCACGTCGCGGCGATGAAGCCGCCGATGTCGCTCGTCGCTCCCCCGCCGATCGTGATGACCGCGTCGGACCTCGTGAAGTCGGCCTGGCCCAGGATCTGCCAGCAGAACGCCGCGACCTCGATGCGCTTCGCTCCCTCGGCATCCGGGATCTCCGCGATGAGCACCTGGTTGACCTCGCCGACAAGCTGCTCGCGCACCCGCTCGGCGACATCCGCCAGGTGGGGCGCGTGCACGATCAGGACCTTGGCGACGCCCTCCCCGAGGAGGCCGGGGATGACCGCAGCCGCCTCGCGGAACTGACCAGCCCCGATGATGATGTCGCCGTGGGCGCCGGGAACCTCGATGATCTCAGGCAACGTCGCTTGGTCCTTCCTTGGTCTGCTGCTCCAGCCACTCCGCGATGTCTTCGACGACGCGGACCATGGGCCGGAATGAAGTGTCGAACGTCGCATCCGCGAGACGTTCGTAGGTCTCGCGGCGTGCTTCGTAGATCTGGGTCCAGCTCTCGATGCCCGTGATGAGCGGGCGCTTCGCGTTGCCGGTGATGCGCTCGGCGATAGCGGCGGGAGTCGCCGTCAGGAGGATGACGGTGTGCCCGCCGAGGCGGGACTGGGTCTGCGCATCCATCACGGCACCACCACCGAGCGACAGGACCTCGGTGGTCTCGAGGTGCTCGGCGATGACGTCCCGCTCGAGACGCCGGAACTCGGCCTCCCCGTGCTCGACGAAGATTTCGGGGATCGCGCCGTGGCGCGCGACGATCACCTTGTCGGTGTCGACGTAGCTCACGTCCAGCACCTTGGCCAGGCGTCGGCCCGCCCTCGACTTGCCCGCGGCAGGCGGGCCGATGAGCACGACGCTCATACGCGCCACTCGCTGAGCGAGTCCCCCATCGGCGTCTCGTCGACGGGACCGGCCTGCAGCTCGGCCTCGGAGACGGACTCGCTCGACGTGCGCAGCAGCGGCGGGATGCTCGCGAGGTAGCTCTCGATGTTCCGCTTCGTCTCGCCGACGGAGTCGCCCCCGAACTTCTCGAGGATGGAGTCGGCGATCGTGAGGGCCACCATCGCCTCGACGACGACACCGGACGCTGGGACCGCGCAGACGTCGGAGCGCTGGTGGTGCGCAGCCGCATCCGCGCCCGTCGCCACGTCGACGGTGTGGAGGGCCTTCGGGACGGTCGCGATCGGCTTCATGCCGGCCCGGACTCGGAGCACCGTGCCGGTCGCCATGCCGCCCTCGATGCCACCCGCACGGTCGCTTGAGCGCACGATGGAGCCGTCGCGGACGTACAGCGGGTCGTGCGCCGCGGTGCCTGGACGACGTGTGGTCTCGAAGCCGTCGCCGACCTCAACCCCCTTGATCGCCTGAACGCTCATGAGCGCCTTCGCGAGTCGCGCGTCGAGGCGGCGATCCCAGTGCACGTAGGAGCCGATGCCTGGCGGCAGGCCCCAGACGAGCACCTCGGTCACGCCGCCGAGCGTGTCGCCGCTCTTGCGGACCTCATCGATGAGGGCGACTGCAGCAGCGGAGGTCTCCTCGTCGAACACGCGAACCGGATCCGCGTCGATGGCGGCCAGGTCGCCGTAGGCGGGCAGCGGCGCGTCCTCCGGCACACGGACCGTCCCGATGGCGAGCGTGTGGCTCAACGTCGTGATCCCGAGCTCCGAGAGGAAGCGCTTCGCGATCGCGCCGAGCGCGACACGCGCCGCCGTCTCGCGTGCACTCGCGCGCTCGAGGACCGGGCGCGCCTCGTCGAAGCCGTGCTTCTGCATGCCGATGAGGTCGGCGTGCCCCGGTCGCGGGCGCGTGAGCTTCGCACCGCGTCCCGTGTCGAACACAGCCGCGTCGACCGGCTCGGGGCTCATGACCTCGACCCACTTGGGCCACTCGGTGTTGCCGATGCGGATGCCGATCGGCGACCCCATCGTGAAACCGTGCCTGACGCCGGCGGACAGCGTGAGCTCGTCCTGCTCGAACTTCATTCGTGCGCCTCTGCCGTGGCCGAGCTTTCGGCGGGCGAGGTCGGTGCGGAGATCGTCGAGGGAAAGCGGGACGCCAGCTGGGAGTCCCTCGAGGATCGCAAGGAGTTCTGGGCCGTGGGATTCCCCGGCCGTGAGCCATCGAAGCATTGGACTATTCTGACACGCGCAGCGCGGCGGTTCGCATCGCCGAGCGAACCTCGGCCTCCCTGGGGAGGACTTCCGACTCATCGCGGCCGGTGAAGAGCCGAACCTGCACGAGTGCCTGGGCCAGGAGGAGCTCGAGTCCCGAGACCACCTGACCACCGGCGGACTGCCAGCGCGTCGCGAGCTTCGTGGGCCACGGGTCGTAGAGCACGTCGAAGAGCACCGCCCCCTGCACCCACGATGCGTCGATGCCGACGTGGTCCCGGTCCCCCGGCACGGTGTTGACGACGAGCTCCGCGGCGCGCGCCTCGGGGGGAAGCGCGTCGAATTCAGCGAAGGTCAGCACCTCGACCTCGACCCCCAGCGAGCGCGCGAGCGCCGCCATGCCCTGCGCTCGTTCCGGCGCTCGGACGACGATGGAGAGCTCGGTCGCTGCCAGCGAGGGCAGCGCTGCGATGACGGCGGCCGCCGTGCCGCCAGCGCCGAGCAGCCGCACCCGAGGAGCCGAGAGGACACCCGCCTCGTTGAGCGCCGCGACGAAGCCCGTCACATCCGTGTTCCACCCTCGAGCCGGGGCGCCCGCGTCCGCAGCGTCGAAGACCAGCGTGTTGACGGCGCCGATCTCCGATGCGGCGGGCGCGAGCGTCGAGGCGAACGCGCGAGCCTCGTGCTTCAGGGGCATGGTCACGGAGAACCCGCGCCATCCCTGCCCCCTCGACGCGAGGAAACCCGCCAGCCCACCCTGCGGCACGTCGAAGCGCTCGTAGCTCCAGTCGAGACCGAGGACCTCGTACGCTGCCGAGTGGATCGCTGGAGACTTCGAGTGCCCGATGGGAGACCCCAGGACGGCGAGCCTCGTCGAAGCCTCACCCATATTCGGGGTGCTCGGCCATCCACGCCAGCCACTTGGCGACCGCGACCTCGTGCTCCTCGAACGTCTCGGAGAAGATGGTCTCCCCCGTGTCGAGGTTCCAGGTCACGAAGTACACCCAGGGGCCGTCCGCAGGGTTCACCGCCGCGTCGATCGCGATGTCGCCGGGGTTCGAGATGGGGCCGACCACCATCCCGGGATGCACATAGGTGTTGTAGGCGTTCGCCGCGTCGGCGCGCTCGGCATCGCTCGTCGAGACCCGGTGCGTGTTGCCCGTTCCGTAGGCCACCGTGGCGTCCGACTGGAGGAGCATGCCCATGTCGAGTCGGTTCAGGAAGACCCTCGAGACCTTGTAGTAGTCCTCTCTGAGCCCGGCTTCCTTCTGGATGAGCGAGGCGAGGCGCACCGTGTCCCAGCGGGCTTCCGGAGCGACTCCGTGCTCGTCGAGCGACTGGAACATGCGGTCCACCAGGGTCTTGAGCACCGTCGTGGCATCGACGCCCGGATCGAAGCTGTAGGTCGCCGGGAACAGGAAACCCTCGAGGGTCGTGGCTTCGGCAGGGAGGCCGAAGTTCGCGGGAACCGCGGCGGCCTCGAGGTCGGCGACGGGGATGCCGACGCCGCCCTCGATGAGGGCGTAGACGTCCTGGAGGGCGGTCCCCTCCGGGATCACGACCGTCGACTCCTGACGGTTCGCGGGGTCGAGGAGCGACACGAGCGCTGATTCCGCGCTCATCTCCGCCTGCATGCCGTAGCTGCCCGGGATGAACACCGGGTCCTCGGGCTGAGCCAGCACCTCATCCACGAAGGCACCGGAGGTCTTCACGATGCCCACGTCGGCGAGGCGCTCTCCGATCGAGGTCCCGGTGTCGCCGGACTCGATCGTGAAGGCGAGCTCCGTGCCGTTTCCCGACCCCTCGAAGTCGGCGGAGGCGGCGCCGCCGCCGAAGATGCTGCGCAGCTGCGAGCCGAACCCGAACCACACGACCGCCGCGCTCACGGCGACGACGACCACGAGCACGAGGATGACGAGCAGACTCCGCTTGCCACGGCGTGCCGCGGTCGACTCGCGGCGTCGGCTGCCGCCTGCCCTCCGCGGGCTGGCAGCACCGGCATCCGTTGCCGGGGCCGCCTCGTCGGAGAAGAGATCGCCGAATGGGTCGTCAGGTGTGAAGCGCTTTCGTCCGTCGTGGCTACTGGGGGTCTGGTTGTCCGACAGAGTCCTGATCCTTTCGGGAGAGGAGCTCACCCGGTGCACGTCCGGATTGGCGCTCCGCGTCGAGCGAGGTTTGCAAGATGACCACCGCGGCCATCTGATCGATGATGTGCCGAGACCTGGAGGCCTTCCGGCCGACGTCTCGGAGCTGGCGGCTTGCACTCACCGTCGTCAGACGCTCGTCCACCAACCTGAGTGGCACCGGAGAGCTCGACGCGATCTGCTCTGCGACCGCCCTCGCGTCGGCGGTCGAGGCGGTCTCCGCACCCGACAGCGACAGGGGCAGTCCGACGACGATCTCGATGGCGTCGTACTCGGCGACGAGTTCCGCGATGCGCCTGGCGTGCGCGTCGCCCTTGGCGCCGTCGCGCGGCACGGTCTCGAGAGGGGTGGCGAGCATGCCGTGCGGATCACTCCGGCTGACGCCGACGCGGGCCTTGCCCACGTCGACGCCGAGTCGGGTGCCGATCCGGAACTCAGTCATTCGCCAGTGCTGAGCGGATGGCGGCAAGCGCGTCGTCGAGCCGTTCGACGTCGGTGCCGCCGCCCTGGGCGACATCCGGCTTGCCGCCGCCGCCGCCACCGAGGATCGGGGCGGCGATACGGACCAGAGCGCCTGCCGCTGCACCGGTGTCCCGGGCGGCGGCGTTGGTCGCGACGAGCACGATCGGCTTGCCGTTCGAGGCGGCCCCGAGGGCGACGACGGCCGGGCGCTCACCGAGCTGCTCGCGGACGGCGAGCGCCAGCGAGCGGAGCTCATCGGCACTCCGAACCTCACCGAGGTGCTTCGCGACGAGCACGACGCCCCCCGCGGTGCTCGCCTCGGCGGCAAGAGCCGGTACGCGCTGCATGGCTTCCGCCGCCTCGAGCTCCGCGATGCGCTTCTGCGCGGTCTTGAGGCTCGCGGCGAGGTCCTGCACGCGATCGGCAAGCTGCTCCCGCGGCGCCTTCAGGCTGCTCGTGAGCTGCGAGACGATGGCGCGCTCGACGGCGAAGTCCGCGAAGGCATCGCGGCCCACAAGCGATTCGATGCGTCGGTTGCTGGAGCCGACGGACGACTCACCGACGAGGTTGACGATCCCCACCTCGGAAGAGCTGCCCACGTGGGTGCCGCCGCAGAGCTCGCGCGACCACGGTCCGCCGATATCCACCATCCGCACGCGGCTGCCGTACTTCTCGCCGAACAGGGCGCGAGCCCCGAGGGATTTCGCCTCGTCGAGGTCCATCTCCCGGGTCGAGACGACATGGTTGGCGCGGATGGCGTCGTTCACGATGCCCTCGAGCTCGGCTCTCGTGTCGACCGTGAGCGCCTGGCTCCAGGAGAAGTCGAGCCGCAGGTAGCCGGCCTTGTTGTAGGAGCCGGACTGGTGGGCGTCTGGCCCGAGGACGTCGCGCAGCGCGGCGTGCAGCAGGTGCGTCGCCGTGTGAGCCTGGTTGGCGCTGCGTCGGTAGGCGGGGTCGACGATCGTCTCCACTCGGTCGCCGACAGCGACCTCGCCGGAGACGACGGTGACGGTGTGGCTGACGAGTCCGGCGATGGGACGCTGGACGTCGACGACGTCGGCAACGAGTCCGCGGGCTGCGGAGGTGATCTGGCCGGAGTCGGCCTCCTGTCCCCCGGACTCCGCGTAGAGCGCGGTGCTCGCGAGGATGATCTCCACCTGCTGACCGGCGCCTGCGCTGGCGGCGGGGACGCCGTTGACGATGAGACCGAGGACCTCGCTCTCGTGGGCGAGATCGGTGTAGCCCACGAACGTCGTCTCGCCGAGCGAGCGGAACTCGCTGTAGACCGAGACGTCGGCGAGGGCCGAGCGCTTGGACTTGGCATCCGCCTTCGCCCGCGTGCGCTGCTCGCTCATGAGGCGCTCGAAGGCCTCGCGGTTGACGCTGACCCCTGCCTCCTCGGCGATCTCGACGGTCAGGTCGATGGGGAAGCCGAAGGTGTCGTGCAGCTTGAACGCGGTCTCACCGGAGAGGTGCTGCACGCCGCTGGCCCGCGTCTCGGTGACCGCGGTGTCGAGGATCGCGGTGCCGGCCGTGAGCGTCCGGAGGAAGGTCTCCTCCTCGGCGTACGCGAGGCGCGAGATGCGCGGGAACTCATCGACGAGCTCCGGGTAGGCGTCCTGCATGGCGTCCTTGGACGCTGGGAGCAGCTGCGGCAGGCTCGCCCCCTCGAACCCGAGGAGGCGCATGGCGCGAACGACTCGACGGAGCAGGCGACGCAGGATGTAGCCACGTCCTTCGTTGCCCGGCTCCACGCGGTCGGCCATGAGCATGAGCGACGAGCGCACGTGGTCGGCGACGACGCGCATCCGCACATCGTCGGTGTGCACCGCGCCGTAGCGCTTGCCGGAGATCTCGGCGGCCTTGTCGAGCACGGGCCGAACCTGGTCGATCTCGTACATGTTGTCGACGCCCTGCTTGATGAACGCGATGCGCTCGAGACCCATGCCCGTGTCGATGTTCTGTTTGGGGAGGTCGGCGACGATCTCGTAGTCGTCCTTGGTCGTGCCTGCGCCTCGCTCGTACTGCATGAAGACGAGGTTCCAGATCTCGACGTAGCGGTCGTCATCGGTTGCGGGGCCGCCGTCGACGCCGTACTCGGGGCCACGGTCGAAGAAGATCTCCGAGCAGGGGCCAGCGGGGCTGCCTGGGCCTCCGGCCGACCAGAAGTTGTCCTTCATCCCGAGGCCCTGGATGCGGTCGTCGCTGAAGCCCGTCACCTCGCGCCAGATGCCGCGAGCGACGTCGTCCTTCTCGTACACCGTGATCCAGAGGTCTTCCGGCTTGAAGCCGAGACCGCCGGAGCTCTCCGGGGAGGTGAGGAGCTCCCAGGCGAACTCGATCGCGCCCTGCTTGAAGTAGTCGCCGAACGAGAAGTTGCCGCACATCTGGAAGAAGGTTCCGTGCCGAGGCGTCTTCCCGACCTCTTCGATGTCGTTGGTCCTGATGCACTTCTGCACGCTGACGGCGCGATCGAACGGAGGCGGCACGATCCCGGTGAAGTACGGGATGAACGGCACCATGCCGGCGATCGTGAACATGATCGTCGGGTCGTCGCTGACGAGGGGCGCGGAAGGGACGACGGTGTGCCCGCGCTTCTCGAAGAAGTCGAGGTAGCGGCGACGGATCTCAGCGGTTTGCATCGTGCGGTGTGGCTCTTTCTCTGGCGACGGGCGACGAAGGTCGCCCAGGCGACGGGGGATGTGCTGGTCGCGCTACTTGATGTCGGCGATGGCCGCGGAGAGGTCCTGCGTGCGGGCCCGGTAGCCCTCGGCGACGGCCTCGGTGAACTCGTCGACGCGACCGTTCACGCCGGCGAAGAACTTGCGCCCTGCCGGAGTCGAGTTGACGAGGTGAGCGAGGGCGAACCCTGCGGCGATGCCGCCGATGATGCTGAGTGCTGTGCGCATGCGAACTCCTGTGAAGAGGGGTGAGGGGGTCGGACTGGTCAGCGCGTAGCGCGCGGCTTCGGCTTCTTCGGGGTGCTCTTCGGCGTGGACTTGACCTTGGACTTGGTCGGCCCGTCGCTCTTGAAGCTCGAGATGCCGGCGCGGACTGCCGCGGAGAACCCGGCGAGCTTGATGAGGGGGCCGCCGACGCTGGCGGCGGTGAGCGCGACGAGGCTGGAGACGTTGCTCGTCGTCTCGGACACGTGGGTGGTGATGCTGTCGATCTTCGCGAGCTGCTTGTTGGCCTCGAGGACGGTGACCTGCGTCTCGGCGAGCGTCGGGGTGATCGCATCGACGGACTCGCGGATGCCGCTGCGCACCTCGTCGAGGACGCCGCCGAGCTTCAGCAGAGGTACCGCGAGCAGAAGGACGAGGACGAGGAAGACTCCGGCCGCGATGAGGCCGGCGATGTCGCCACCAGACATGGTGCTCCTTACTGAGTGCAGCGAGCTGCCGCACGGATAGACGAACGGGGCTGCCGCACGCGTAGACGAGCGGCACAGTGCCGCAGGACAGACAAAGGGGCGGGCCATCTTGCGATGACCCGCCCCTATGCTAGTTGGCTCTCGCGGCTCGGACTGTCCCGAACTGCCAGTTCCGGCGAACCGGAGCGCCTGCTTGGCTAGCGAGCAGCGTAGTACTCGACGACGAGCTGGACTTCACACGTCACCGGGACCTCGACGCGCTTCGGACGGCGCACGAGGCGCGCCTGGAGCGTTGCGAGGTCGACATCGAGGTACGCGGGGACCTTGGGGAGGACGTCCGCGTGGCCACCGGCTGCGGCGACCTGGAAGACCTCGAGGGCCTCCGAGCGCTGCTTGACCTGGACGAGCTGTCCCGGCTTCACGCGGAAGCTGGGGCGGTCGACGAGCTTGCCGTCGACGAGGATGTGGCGGTGCACGACGAGCTGACGAGCCTGTGCCGTGGTGCGGGCGAAGCCCGAACGCAGGACAAGCGCGTCGAGGCGCATCTCGAGCAGCTCGACGAGGTTCTCACCCGTCAGGCCTGCCGCGCGACGCGACTCTTCGAAGACGATGCGAAGCTGCTTCTCGCGGAGCCCGTACTGGGCGCGCAGACGCTGCTTCTCGCGCAGACGGACGGCGTAGTCGCTGTCGGTCTTGCGACGCGTGCGGCCGTGCTCTCCCGGTGCGTACGGGCGCTTCTCGAGCGCGCGCTCTGCCTTCGGGGTGAGTGCGATGCCGAGTGCGCGGCTGAGGCGCACCTTGCTGCGTGAACGTGAGGTCTTGGACACAATTGCCTTTCGAGCGAAGTTTGGCGCGCGTGAGCGCGCAGAAATGAAGTTGCTCTCCGCCAAGGCCATGCCCCGGCGTCAAACTTGAGCAGTGTCGCGCGTGCGTCGGCTACAGACTGCACGCCTTGCTCTCGGACGCGCAGCCGCACGCAACCCCGGGAGGTAGACCGAGAAAGACTAGCACAGCCGCAGCCGCACTCAGAGTCCTGGCTTCGTGATGGCCCGCAGCTTCTCGAGCCTCGCGGCGATCTCCCGCTCTTCTCCGAACCGGGTCGGCGAGTAGTACTCGCGCTGGCTCAGCTCGTCGGGGAGGTACTGCTGCTCGGAGACCCCCCGTGCGTCGTCGTGCGGATACCGGTAGCCCTTGCCGTGGCCGAGGCGCTTCGCCCCGGCGTAGTGCGCGTCCCTGAGGTGCTTCGGCACGCGGCCGATGCCGCCCGCCTTGACGTCGGCGATCGCCGCGTTGATCCCCGAGTAGGCAGCGTTCGACTTCGGGGCAGTCGCCAGGAAGACGGTCGCCTGCGCGAGCGGGATGCGTCCCTCCGGCATGCCGATGAGCTGGACGGCGTCGGCCGCGGCCACGGCCATCTCGAGCCCCCGCGGCTCTGCGAGGCCGATATCCTCGCTCGCGAGCACGATGAGCCTGCGGGCGATGAAACGCGGGTCCTCCCCCGCGACGATCATGCGAGCCAGGTAATGGAGTGCCGCATCTGGATCGCTGCCTCGCACCGACTTGATGAAGGCGCTGATGACGTCGTAGTGCTCATCGCCGTCCCGGTCGTAGCGGAGCAGCGCCTGGTCAGAGGCACTCGAGACGATCTCGGCATCGATCGTCGTCTGCTCGGAGGCCTGAGCGGCGGCCGCCGCCGCTTCCAAGGTCGTGAGCGCTCGTCGTGCGTCGCCGGAGGAGAACTGCACGATCGCGCGCTTGGCGTCATCCGCCACCTCGAAGGCGCCGCCGAGGCCGCGCTTGTCAGTGGTCGCGCGGTCGAGCAGCTCGATGAGGTCTGCCTCGTCGAGCGGCTGCAGGGTGAGCAGCAGGCTCCTGGAGAGCAGCGGACTGATGACCGAGAACGAGGGGTTCTCCGTGGTCGCCGCGACGAGCGTGACCCAGCCGTTCTCCACGCCGGGAAGCAGCGCATCCTGCTGCGCCTTGGTGAACCTGTGGATCTCGTCGAGGAACAGCACCGACTGGATGCCGTACAGGTCACGTTGGGTGAGGGCCTCATCCATCACCTGCCGCACGTCCTTCACGCCGGCGGAGATGGCGGAGAGCTGCGTGAATCGCTTGCCGGAGGTGTGCGCGATGGCCTGGGCGAGGGTCGTCTTGCCCGTGCCGGGTGGCCCCCAGAGGATCACGGACGTTCCCGCACGCGTGTCCTGCTCGGGTGAGGCGAGGGCGCGCAGGGGTGAGCCGGGGCGCAGCAGGTGCCGCTGACCCACGACCTCGTCGAGGGATCTCGGGCGCATCCGCACCGCGAGGGGCGCAGTTGTGCCCGCAAGGCTTGGCGCGTCACCTGTCATGAAGCCCGATGTTAGTAAACTCCCCTCTGGTGCCTGCACGGCATGCTGAAGACAAGCGAATGAGGCACAGTGGCAACTTCGGACAAGAACTCCCGCGAACAGCGTCGGCGGACCCGCGAGTACGAGGCGCGCGTCGCCGTCCACGAGCGCGGCGTCCGGCGCCGCAGCCGAGACAACCGCACGTGGACGATCGCTCTTGTCGTGGTCGCCCTCGTCGTCGGCGCACTGCAGGTCTTCTACTTCACGGGCGGTCCAGGAGCGCCAGCCCCCGCCGCGGACGAGACGACGTCCCCGGCGGCCACGCCGTCCGGCGAGGTACCGGCCCCGGCCCTGGCCGAGGGACGCACCTGGACGGGCGAGATGACCTTCAACGGCGACCTCACGCTGGGCATCGAGCTCGATGGCGCAGCCGCCCCGCAGGCAGTGGCGAACATGGTCTCGCTCAACGGCCAGAACTACTTCACCGACACCTCCTGCCACCGACTCACGACCGAGGGACTCTTCGTCCTGCAGTGCGGCGACCCGACAGGAACGGGGACCGGCGGACCCGGCTACAGCTGGGGTCCCATTGAGAATGCGCCGGAAGACGGCGTCTACCCCGCAGGCACGATCGCCATGGCTCGCCAGGGCGGCAACGCCGAGAGCATGGGCAGCCAGTTCTTCATCGTCTACGAGGACACCATCCTCCCGGGCGATGCCGCGGGCGGCTACACCGTCATGGGAAAGGTCACGGGCGGCCTGGACGAGTTCGTCGCGGGGATCGTCGAGCCGGGTGTCGACCCGGCTTCCGGCGGCGGCGACGGCGCTCCCGTGGCGCCCGCCGTCATCACCTCCCTCTCCCTGCAGTAGCGGATCGAGCGGGCCGCCTGCCGGAGCGGGACGGCGAGACTGGGCATGCCCTGGTGAACGAAGCGCCCGCAGTGTCCTAGCATGGGGAGTCAGTCGCGCAAGCTGCGCAAACGCCTACCGTGAGGGAATACTCGCCATGTCTGCACTCCCCCAGAATCCGTGGGGCCGCGTCGAAGAAGACGGCACCGTGTACGTGATCGAAGATGGAACTGAGCGCAAGGTCGGCCAGTACCCCGATGGCACGACAGAGGAAGCCCTCGCGTACTTCGTTCGCAAGTTCTCCGACCTCGAAGGCCAGGTGTCTCTCCTCGAGCAGCGCGTCAAGAACGGAGCCCCGGCCTCTGACATCGCCAAGTCCGCCAAGCACCTCAGCGCACAGCTGAGCGACGCGAACGCGGTCGGCGACCTCGCCGCCCTCCGTTCGCGCCTCGAAGCGCTCGGCGGCACCGTCAGCGAGCTCACCGAGCAGCAGCGCGAGGCTCAGCAGGAAGAGATCGCCGGGGCGCTCCAGGACCGCGAGGCGATCGTGGTCGAGGCTGAGCGCCTCGCCGCCCAGCCTCCTGCTTCCATCCAGTGGAAGCAGACGACGGCCAGCATCGACGAGCTCTTCGCGAAGTGGAAGACCCACCAGCAGGACGGCCCCCGGCTCCCGAAGGCCGAGGCCAACGCGCTCTGGAAGCGATTCCGTGGCGCGCGCAGCACGCTCGAGCGCGAGCGCCGAGCCTTCTTCGCGGAGCTCGACGCGAGCCACAAGACGGCTCGCGATGCCAAGACGAAGATCCTGGAGCGGGCTGAGGCGCTTGCCCCCCGCGGCGCCGACGGTGTCGCTGAGTACCGCAGGCTCCTCGACGAGTGGAAGGCAGCGGGCCGTGCGGGCCGCAAGTACGACGACGCGCTCTGGAACCAGTTCAAGGCAGCCGGAGATGTGCTCTTCCAGGCCAAGGGCGAGGTCGACGCAGCAGAAAGCGTCGAGTACTCCGCCAACTACGAGGCCAAGGCTGCTCTTCTCGAAGAGGCGACCCCGATCCTCCAGCTGACCGACCGCCGGGCGGCGCGAGAGAAGCTCGCCGACATCCAGCGTCGGTGGGATGAGATCGGGCGTGTGCCCCGCGAGAACTTCAAGGCCACGGAAGACCGCCTTCGTGCCATCGAGCAGCATGTGCGCAAGCTCGACGACGATCACTGGCAGAAGTCCAACCCCGAGCGTCAGGCCCGGAGCCAGGGCATGCACAGCCAGCTGACCGAGGCCATCGAGAAGCTCGAGGCCGAGCGCGCCGACGCTGAGGCGCGGGGAGACAAGCGGGCGGTCAAGGAGGCCGAAGAGGCCCTCGAAGCCCGCCGCGTCTGGCTCGCGGCCATCGGCAGCTGAGTCTGAGCGTCACTCCACAGCAGTCGAGACCGTCTGCCGTGTGAGCCATGAAGTGGGGCAGGATGCGAGCGTGCATCCTGCCCCACTTCGTCTTCTGCCCTTCGCCGAGCTCCAGGTCATGGAGCGGGACGGTGAGATCTTCCGCTTCGGCCACGCGTGTGCCGTGGGGTACGCGTCGATCGCCGGGCAGCTCACGGCGGAGGACCGGGCTTCCACGCTCGCGCGCCTCGTGACCGGCAGCTGCGCCGTGGGTGGCGCGTCAGCGATCTGGGTGCATGCGGGCGGCCCTGCGCCGCAGCAGGTCACGTTGGCGTCCCCGCGTGGTGCGCGACCGCCGAGGCGGCAACGTGCGGGTGTGAGGTACAGGTCCACTGCCCCGCCGCCGGAGGCCGTTGTGCTCGTCGGTGGCGTCCGGGTCGTCCGAGCCGATCTGGCGCTCCTGGATCTCCTGCACGACCCGGAGAGCAGCCAGGCGTTGATCGATCACGCGGTGCGGCTGCTCGCCAGGGACCCGGTGGAGCTCCTCGCGGACTATCCCAGCCACCGGAGGCCGTTCGTCTCCCTGGCGAGGGACCGCGCGACGCTGGCCCGCTGTGCGAGCGCTACTGAGTCTTGACCCGGTACACGTCGTAGACGCCGTCGATCCTGCGGACGGCGTTGAGCACGCGGTCGAGGTGCGTGGTGTCGCCCATCTGGAACGAGAACTTGCTGATGGCGAGGCGAGCCTTCGAGGTGTGCACGGTTGCGGAGAGGATGTTGACGTGGTGCTCGCTCAGCACGCGCGTCACGTCGCTGAGCAGACCGGAGCGGTCGAGCGCCTCCACCTGGATGTTCACGAGGAACACGCTCGAGGAGCTGGGGGCCCACTGGACCTCGATCATGCGCTCGGGCTCGCGCCGGAGGCTCGCGACGTTGTTGCAGTCAGCGCGGTGCACGGAGACGCCCTGGCCGCGCGTGACGAAGCCGAGGATGTCGTCACCGGGCACGGGAGTGCAGCACTTCGCGACCTTGACGAGGATGTCAGGCGCACCCCGGACCAGGACGCCGGAGTCGCTTGTGGTCGGGATCGTCGTGCCGGGGGTGAACTGCGGCGCCTCATCCGCGGCGGGGACGTCCTGCTCCTGCCGCAGGGCGGCCTGCAGCTTCTCCATGACCGACTGAGTCGAGACGTGCCCGTCGCCGACTGCGGCGTAGAGGGCGGTCACGTCGAGGTAGCGGAGGTTCGACGCGACCGAGGAGAACGCCTCCTGAACGTGGTCCTTGTTCAGCGGGAGACCGGCCTTCCGCAGCGCCTTGGCGACGGAGTCCTTCCCCTGCTCGATGGCCTCGTCTCGGCGCTCCTTCGAGAACCACTGCCTGATCTTGTTCTTGGCTCGGGCGCTGGCGACGAAGGTCAGCCAGTCCTGCTTCGGTCCGGCATCCGGGTTCTTCGAGGTGAAGACCTCGACGACGTCGCCGTTCTGCAGCTTCGAGTCGAGGGGCAGGAGACGCCCGTTGACCTTCGCGCCCATGGTCCGGTGACCGACGTCGGTGTGGATCGAGTACGCGAAGTCGACGGGAGTGGCCCCAGCGCTCAATCCGATGACCTTGCCCTGGGGCGTGAAGACGTAGACCTCCTTCGCGCCGAGGTCGAAGCGGAGGGAGTCGAGGAACTCTCCAGGGTCGGTGGTCTCCTGCTGCCAGTCGCTCAGGTGCTTGAGCCACGCCATCTCGGTGCGGGTCTCGTCAGCCTTGTCCTGCTTGCCGGACTGGGCGTTCTGCTTGTACATCCAGTGCGCCGCGACGCCGAACTCTGCGCGGCGGTGCATCTCGATCGTGCGGATCTGGATCTCGACAGGTTTGCCGTCCGGTCCGATCACCGTGGTGTGCAGCGACTGGTAGAGGTTGAACTTGGGTGTCGCGATGTAGTCCTTGAATCGCCCTGGCATGGGTGTCCACCTGGCATGGATGGCTCCGAGGACGCCGTAGCAGTCGCGCACCGAGTCGACGATGAGGCGGATCGCCGTGAGGTCGTAGATCTCGTCGAAGTCGCGGCCCCGCACGATCATCTTCTGGTAGATCGAGTACAGCTCCTTGGGGCGCCCGTAGACGTCGCCCCGCATCTTCAACTGCCGGAGGTCCGACTGCACCTCGGCGATGACCCGCTGTACGTACTTCTCGCGCTCGGGCTGCCGGTGGGCGACGAGGTTCTTGATCTCGGAATAGATCTTTGGATTGATGACGGCGAAGGAGAGATCCTCGAGCTCGTTCTTCATCGCCTGGATACCCATGCGGTGCGCCAGGGGCGCGTAGATCTCCAGCGTCTCCTTCGCCTTGCTCTTCGCCTTCTCCGGGGACATGAAGCCCCACGTTCGAGCGTTGTGCAGACGGTCGGCGAGCTTGATGACGAGGACGCGGATGTCCTTCGACATCGCCACGACCATCTTGCGGACGGTCTCGGCCTGCGCGTTGTCGCCGTACTTGACCTTGTCGAGCTTCGTCACGCCGTCGACGAGCATCGCGATCTCGTCGCCGAAGTCGGATCGAAGCTCGTCGAGCGTGTAGTCGGTGTCTTCGACGGTGTCGTGGAGGAGCGCGGCCGCCACGGTGATCGAGCCGATGCCGAGATCGGCGAGGATCTTCGCGACGGCGACCGGGTGCGTGATGTAGGGCTCGCCGCTGCGGCGGAACTGCCCCTCGTGGGCGTCCTTCGCCACCTCGTAGGCCCGCTGCACGAGTGCCGTGTTCGCTCGAGGATCGTGCTTTCTGAGCGACTTGAGAATCGGCTCGAGGACGTGCACCGGCTGCTTCGCGAACATTCGCGGCATTCGCCAGCGCAACGAGGAGACTTCACTCATGCAGCACCTCCATATGCATCATCACCCTGGCCTGCGTGGGTACGCGGACCAGGGTGATGACAAGTTATCACCGTGCGGGGTGTCCTCAGGACGCGGAGGCCTTGGGCGCCGGCTCGGACTCCGAGGCGGCTGCCGCTTCGTCGTCTTCGGCGTCAGCATCGGCCTCGTCGCGCTCCTTGAGCGTGCGCGCGCGAGCCGCGAGGATGCGCTTGTCCGTGCGGGCGATCTCCGGCTCGCGTGAGCGCAGCGCCGCGTAGAGCGGGCCCGCGACGAAGATCGTGGAGAGCGCTCCGACGAAGATTCCGATGAACAGTGCGAGGGCGATGTCCCGCAGCGTGCCCGCGCCCATCAGGAAGGCGCCGATGAACAGGATCGCTCCGACCGGGAGCAGCGCCACGACTGAGGTGTTGATCGAGCGCACGAGGGTCTGGTTGATGGCCAGGTTCACGAGCTCGCCGAAGGTCCGGGAGGATTCCGCGTTGTAGTCCTCGGCGTTCTCACGGATCTTGTCGAAGACCACGACGGTGTCGTAGAGGGAGTAGCCGAGGATGGTGAGGAAGCCGATGACGGCCGCGGGGGTGACCTCGACGCCGGTGACGGCGTAGACGCCCGCCGTCACGACGAGATCGTGGGCGAGGGCGACGAGCGCCGCGATCGACATCTTCCAGGTGCGGAAGTACAGCGACATCAGGATGGCGGCGATCGCCACGAAGACACCGAGGCCGATCACCATCTGACGGGTGATGTCCTGCCCCCACGATGGCCCGATCGTGGACAGGTTGACGTCCTCGACAGGCACGGAGTACGCCTCGGCGAGCTGCGCGCGCAACTCCGTGTTGGCGTCCTCGGAGAGGGCGTCGGTCTGCACGCGGATTCCGCCGTCGCCGAGGACGGCGACCTTCGCGGGGGTTGCCGTGAACTCGGCGGCGGCCGCGATGGCCGGCTCCTGCTCGTCGGTCGCCGGCTGCGAGACCAGGAACTCGGAGCCACCGGTGAACTCGATGCCGAGCTCGAGGCCTCCGCGGAGGATCGGCACGAGGATCGAGATGAGGACTGCGATTCCCGCGATGGAGAACCAGATCTTCCGTCTGCCGACGAAGTTGAACGAGCGCTCCCCCGTGTACAGGTCGTTGCCCAGGGTCTGGAACTTGCTCATCAGGCTTTCTCCCCATTGCTCGTGGTCGACGTCTGATCGGCATTGGCCGATCCGGCCGCCACGAGGTCATCGCCGCCGGCCTTCTTGGCGGCTTCTGCCTTGCGCTCGGCGAGCGTCTGTCGGCGCTCGGCCTCGCGTGTTGCGCCGCGCTTCTTCTGCTCCGGGGTGCGGAACGTGCCGCGGCCGCGATACACCGCGCCGAGCGATCTGGGATCGAGGCCCGAAGCGGGGTGTCCGTCCGCGAAGAACGGGGTCCGAGCGAGCAGGCGCATGAGGGGGTGGGTGAAGAGGGTGACCACGATGATGTCGATGATCGTCGTGATGCCGAGTGTCAGCGCGAAGCCGCGCACGTTGCCGACGGCCACGAACAGGAGCACGATGGCCACGAGGAAGTTGACGGCGTCGGATGCGAGGATCGTTCGGATGGCGCGTGTCCAGCCGCCCTCGACGGCCGAGACCAGCCCCTTGCCGTCTCTCAGCTCATCCTTGATGCGCTCGAAGTAGACGATGAACGAGTCGGCCGTGATGCCGATGGCGACGATGAGGCCTGCGACACCCGCCAGCGAGAGCCTGTACCCCTCTTGGTTGGAGAGATACGTCACGACGATGTAGGTCAGAGCCGCGGCGATGACCAGCGACGCGACGGTCACGAGTCCGAGCGTGCGGTACTGGAACAGCGAGTAGACGACGACGGCCGCGAGCCCGATGAGACCGGCGATGAGGCCGTTCACAAGCTGTGAGCTGCCCAGGGTCGCCGAGATGGTGGAGGTCGACTGCGCGACGAAGTTGAAGGGCAGCGCGCCGAACTTCAGCTGGTCGGCGAGGGCCTTGGCGCTCTCCTCGTTGAAGTTTCCGGAGATCTGCGGCTTGCCGTCGGTGATCGCCGCGTTGGTGGTCGGGGCCACGATGACCTGGTTGTCGAGCGTGACGGCGAAGCGGTTCTGGTTCTCCGTCAGCCCGACGAGTCGCTCGGTCACGGCGGCGAACTCCTGCGTGCCCTGCGCATCGAACTCGATGTTCACAGCCCACTGGTTGGTGGTCGCGCCGGTGCTCGTGGTCGTGAGACCGCTGGTGGCGTCGGCGATTCGCTCACCGGTCACCTCGACCGGCCCCAGGACGTACTTCTCCGTCCCGCTGTCGTCGCAGGTGATGAGCGGCTGGGTCGGGTCGATGTCCGCAGCGGGTGCGAGGTCGGCGCAGTTGAACTGCAGGAAGTCGACGTACATCTGCTCGGTGACCCAGTTGAGGTCGCTCGCGTTCGTCGGCTCCGCGGTGGGCGTCGTCGAGAGCTCCTCCGGCAGCTGGTCGGCCGGGATGGCCTGGCTGTTCGCCGCCTGGTCGGCGACGAGCACGGCACGGAACTCGAGCTTGGCCGAGTTCTCGATGCGGTCCCGCGTGAGCTGGTCCATCTCCCCTGGGACGGAGACGACGATGTTCCGTCCGCCCTGGGTGGTGATCTCCGCCTCGGAGACGCCGGACGCGTCGATGCGCTGGCGGATGATCGAGACCGCCTGCTGCATCTGCTCGGACGACGGGTCTGCCTGGCCCTCCGGCAGCTGTGCCGCGAGCACAACCTGGGTGCCGCCCTCGAGATCGAGCGCGAGGCGAGGCGTCCACTGACCGCCTTGCGTGGCGACGGCCAGCCAGTTGAGGCCCACGAGGGCAAGGATGAGGATCAAGAGCCACGTGAGCGTGCGCCAGGCGCGCTGGACGATGCCAGCACCCCGACCACGACGCGCCGATGACGTTGTCGACTTCGCCAAGAGAGTTCTGCCTTCTGACCTCAAGACGAGGCCCGTGCGTGAGAGGTGAGGGAGTCGCCTACGCCTTGTTGATGTTCGGTCCGGACTCGGAGCCGTTGTCGCTGTCGCGACGCTCGGACTCAGCCTCGGCCTCGAGCTCGGGACGCTCTTCGACGGCCTCGTGCTCGGAGAGCGCGGAAGCGTCGTCCGGGACGGCCGGCGTGAGGATGTTCGCGACGGTCATCGAGTGGACGCGAAGGCGAGTACCCGGCTCCGACTCGATCGTCGTGATGTTGTTCTCCTCGTCGATGTCGACGATCGTGCCGTAGACGCCGCTCTGCGTCATGACATCCGCGCCGATGACCGCGCTGCTGCGCATCTCCTGCTGCTGCTGGGACCTCTTCTTGTTGCTGCGCCACATGAAGAAGATCATGACGCCGAGGAGGACGAGGGGAAGGAGAAGCGTGAGATCCATTGTGGGTGCCTTTCTGGCAGTCCGTACTACGACTATGCACGCCCGGAACGACGGCAAACGCATCTAGTGTACGTCGCGGTCGTCCGGATGTCGCTCAGCAAGAGCTGGAGGGGTGAAGCTGGTTCCTAGATGTCGAGAGCTGACCGCTGGGGTGCTCCCCCGCCAGGGAGGGTGCGCCCGAGGTGCGCGTAGGCCTGCTGCGTTGCGACGCGGCCCCTCTGCGTGCGGGTGACGAGGCCGGTCCGGACGAGGAAGGGTTCGACCACGCTCTCGACGGTCTCCGCCTCCTCGCCGACGGAGACGGCCAGCGATCTCACGCCGACCGGTCCCCCGGCGAAGCGATCGATGAGCGCTTGCAGGACGGCGCGGTCGAGGCGGTCGAGGCCGAGCGCGTCCACGTCGTAGACCAGGAGTGCGTGCTGCACGGCCTGCTCGTTGGCGTCGGTCTCGTGGACGAGGGCGTAGTCGCGCACTCGCCGGAGGAGTCGGTTCGCGATTCGCGGTGTGCCCCGGCTCCGGGTCGCGATCTCGGCGAGCGCCGCGTCGTCGACGCGGAGGTCGAGCAGGCGGGCCGCACGGGCGAGGACCCGTTCCAGCTCGGCGTCCTCGTAGAACTCGAGGTGCGCGGTGAAGCCGAAGCGGTCGCGAAGCGGGTTCGGGAGGAGGCCCGCCCGGGTGGTGGCGCCGATGACGGTGAAGGGGGCCAGCTCGAGCGGAACGCTCGTGGCGCCAGCGCCCTTGCCGACCATGATGTCGATGCGGTAGTCCTCCATGGCGAGGTACAGCATCTCCTCGGCCGTGCGCGCCATGCGGTGGATCTCGTCGATGAACAGCAGTTCACCCGGCACCAGACTGGAGAGGACGGCCGCCAGGTCGCCCGCGTGCTGCAGCGCCGGACCGCTCGTGAGACGAATGGGCTGCCCCGTCTCCTCGGCGACGATGAGAGCCAGCGTCGTCTTTCCGAGGCCAGGGGGGCCCGCGAGCAGGATGTGGTCTGGGGTGCGACTCTGCAGGGCGGCTGCTTTGAGGAGCAGCTCCAGCTGCACTCGCACCTTCGCCTGGCCGACGAACTCTGCGAGGTTCGCTGGTCTGAGGGCTCCCTCGAAGGCGATTTCCGCCTCGGACTCGGGTGCTTCCGGGATGTGCGAGGCGTCGGTCACGATCGGCTCCCAGCCGGCCCGAGCAGCTTGAGTGTGGCCCGCAGCAGCTTCGCGACGTCCTGCTCTTCACCCTCGAGCGCCTTCGCGGCGTCCTCGACCGCAGGTGAAGCCTGCCGTTCTGCGTAGCCGAGGCCGAGCAGCGCTTCGACCACGTCGCGGCGCACCGCCGCCGCTCCGCTGTCGGAGGACGGCTCCCCCGTGGTCGTGCCCGGGGCAGGCGCGAGAGCGATCTTGCCCGCGAGCGAGAGGATGATGAGCTTGGCGGTCTTGGGGCCGATGCCGCTCACTGCCGTGAAGGCCTTGACGTCCTCTTCGCTGACCGCGCGGGCGACCTGTTCCGGCTCGAGATGTGCGAGCACGCCGAGCGCGGACTTGGGACCGACCCCGGTGACCGTGATGAGGTGCTCGAAGATCTCGAGCTCCTCGGGTCGCTGGAACCCGTACAGGGTCCAGGCGTCTTCGCGGACGACGAGGTGCGTGCGCAGCAGCACCTCGGTGTCGAGGCGGAGCTGCAGGGCATGGGCTGGGGTCACGAAGACCTGGTAGCCGACACCCGCGGCCTCGATCGTGACCGTTGTGGCGGTCCGGTACAGCACCTGGCCGCGGAGGGAAGCAATCACCGGTCTACCGTACGCGGCGGCCGCGGGATTTCGCGGCACGCTCGGCGGCGAGCCACGCGCTCTGCGCGGTTGTCGGCGCGTCCGCAGGCCGCCCGGCTGACGCGACGGCTCGCTGCGCTGGCGTCTGGCCCCTCGCGGGAGTGAGGGCGTCGAGCGGGGATTTCCAAGCCGAGCAGATAGCGAGCGCCAACGCGTCGGCGGCGTCGGCCGGCTTGGGGATGTCATCGAGTCGGAGGATGCGCTGCACCATCGTGCCGACCTGCTTCTTCTCGGCTGAGCCGTAGCCGGTGACGGCGGCCTTGACCTCCGACGGGGTGTGCAGGACAGCGGCGATGCCCCGACGTTCCGCCGCGACGAGGATCACCCCAGAGATCTGGGCGACCCCCATGACGCTCGGGAGGTTCTGCTGGGCGAAGACGCGCTCCAGGGCGATGGCATCCGGCTTGAACTCGTCGAGCACGGCCTCGATGCCGTCTGCGAGGAGTCGGAGGCGCCGCTGCAACTCATCTCCGGGAGCTGATGTGACCACCGAGACGTGCACGAACTCGACACGCTGTCGGCCGTGCGCGTCGACGATGCCGAGGCCGCAGCGCGTGAGGCCGGGGTCGATGCCCAGGATTCGCCGCGGCACTCGGACTACTCGTCGTCTTCGGAGAGCTGCTGCTGCACCTCGGCGGAGACGTCGATGTTCGTGAAGATGTTCTGCACGTCGTCGCTGTCCTCGAGTGCGTCGATGAGGCGGAACACCTTGCGAGCGGTGTCGGCGTCGGCCTCGACCTTGACGTTCGGCACGAACTCGGCGTCGGCGGAGTCGTAGTCGATGCCAGCGGCCTGCAGGGCCGTGCGTGCGCCGACCATCTCGCTGGCCTCCGTGCGGATCTCGAACACGTGCCCGTGGTCGATGACCTCCTCGGCGCCGGCGTCGAGGACGACCTCGAGCACGTCGTCCTCGGTGGGGGTCTCCTCGTGAGGGACGACGATGACGCCCTTGCGCTCGAAGTTGAACGCAACTGAGCCCGGGTCCGCCATGTTGCCGCCGTTGCGGCTCATTGCCGTCCGTACCTCGGCCGCCGCGCGGTTCTTGTTGTCGGTGAGGCACTCGATGAGCAGCGCGATGCCACCGGGGCCGTATCCCTCGTACATGATCGTCGTGTAGTCGATCGACTCGCCCGTAAGGCCCGCGCCGCGCTTGACGGCACGGTTGATGTTGTCGATCGGGACGCTGGTCTTCTTCGCCTTCTGGATGGCGTCAGCCAGCGTGGGGTTGCCAGCGATGTCGGCGCCGCCGATCTTCGCCGCGACCTCGATGTTCTTGATGAGCTTGGCGAACGACTTCGCGCGACGCGAGTCGATGATGGCCTTCTTGTGCTTGGTCGTCGCCCACTTGGAGTGTCCGGACATCTGTTCTCCGTTGTTCTAGCGCGTCTCACCTGCGGTGGGCGCCTGCTGCTGTTCGTATGCACGCTGACACCGTGGCCCGAGAAGTGGACGCCACTGGTCGCCGTCGGCGAGCGGTCTCTTCGTCTAGTTTACGCGTGCTCCGGCCAAGCACCCGCGAGGAACACAGCAAGTGCGCGTTCGAGGGCCTCGATGTCGGCGATCGCGGCCAGCTCGCGGGCCGAGTGCATGGAGAGGATGGGGATGCCGACGTCGACGGTCGAGATGCCGAGCTCGGTGGACGCGATCGGGCCGATCGTCGAACCGCACGGCAGCGAGTTGCTCGACACGAAGGCCTGCACGGCCACGCCGGCGTTCTGGCAGACGCCGGTCCAGAGTGCGCTCCCGCGCGCATCCGTCGCGTAGCGCTGGTTCGCGTTCAGCTTGAGGAGGGTCCCTCGGCCCGCGATGGGCCGGGTCTCGTCGTCGTGCTTCTCCGGGTAGTTCGGGTGCACGCTGTGGCCCAGGTCGCTCGAGACGAGCCATGACGCGGCGAGCGCGCGACGCTGCTGGGCAGGTCCCGCACCGAGGCCCTCCTGGATGCGAGCGAGCACGTCGCCGAGGAACGGGCCGGCCGCGCCTGAACGGCTCGCGGAACCCACCTCTTCGTGGTCGAAGGCCGCGATGACGGGGATCACGCCACTCGGCACGGTCTCGACGAGTGCCGTCGTCGCGGCGTGGACGCTGACGAGGTTGTCGAGGCGAGCCCCGGCGAACAGCGCCTCGCCGTGTCCGAAGAGCTGGGCGTCCTGGGCATCTGCGAGGAAGAGGTCGAAGCCCGTGATCGAATCCGGGTCGACCCCGGCGTCGGATGCGAGCGCCGCCACGACGCCTCCCGCCGCCTCGAGACCGAGGACGGGGTGGGTGTGGCGCTGCGGGTCGAGGACGAGTCCGCGCTCGCTGACGCCACGGTCGAGATGGATCGCAAGCTGCGGGATGCGCGCGATGGGTCCTGAGGCGGCGAGCACGGTGGTGCCGTCAGCGAGGGCGAGACGGCCCGCGACGCGCAGCTCGCGGTCGAGCCAGGAGTTCAGCAGTGGCCCGCCGTAGACCTCGACCTCGAGGCGCTGCCAGCCCTGCGATGTCGACTCCGGGTTCGGCTTGAGCTTGAACCCAGGCGAGTCGGTGTGCGCTCCGACGATCGCGAACGGCGTGATCGGCGACGTGGACTCCGGCACTCGCCACGCGATGACCGCTCCGTCGCGGACGACGACGTAGCCGCCGGCCTCCTGCGGCCACTCATCGCGCTCGTCGAGTGACGTGAACCCGGCATCCTCGAGCCGCCGTGCGACCTCAGCTGCCGCGTGGTAGGAGGAGGGGGCTTCGCGGATGAAGGCCGCGAGGGAATCGCTGACCTGCTTGCTCCTGGCTGCCTTGCTCGGACGGCGTCTCGCCATGTTCTGCTCCTGGTTCTCTGTCGAATCGGTCGGTGCGTGGCGTCGTTCAGCCGGCGTGCTCGGCGACCCGGTCGAGGAAGTACCTGTGGAACCGGGTCTCGCCGTTCATCTCCGGGTGGAACGACGTCCCGAGGAGGTTGCCCTGCGCGACGGCGACCACTCGACCGTCCGGGAGTGCCGCCATGACGCGGGCGCGGCTCCCGACGGCATCCACGACGGGGCCGCGGATGAAGGTGGCGTGAACGGCCGGCCCGCCCAGCTCCGGAACCTCGATCTGCGTCTCGAACGACTGGTTCTGCGAGCCGAAGGCGTTGCGCCGCACCGACACCTTAAGGCCGCCGAAGCTCTGCTGACCCCTGATCGCGTCGACGACGGTGTCGGCGAGCATGATCAAGCCGGCGCATGTGCCGAAGACCGGCATCCCTGCTGCGATTCGATCCTGGATGGGCTGGGCGATGTCGAAGATCCGAGACAGCTTGTCGATGACACTCGATTCGCCTCCGGGGATCACCAGCCCCGAGACCGCCTCGAGCTGCGCCGGGGTCCGCACGAGCACCACCTCGGCGCCGAGGTCCGTGAGCACCTGCTGGTGCTCACGGACGTCGCCCTGCAGGGCGAGGACGCCGACTACGGGAGTCGCCAACGCCTCGCTACCAGCCGCGTTCAGCGAGACGGTGCGGGGCCGCGAGGTCGGAGACGTTGATGCCGACCATGGCCTCGCCGAGTCCGCGCGATGCGGCAGCGATCACAGCAGGGTCGTCGAACGCGGTGGTCGCCTTCACGATGGCGGCGGCGCGCTGGGCCGGGTTGCCCGACTTGAAGATGCCGGAGCCGACGAAGACACCGTCTGCGCCGAGCTGCATCATCATCGCGGCGTCGGCAGGGGTCGCGACGCCACCCGCGGTGAAGAGCACGACGGGCAGCTTGCCGGTCTCGGCGATCTCGCGCACGAGCTCGTAGGGGGCCTGGAGCTCCTTCGCGGCGACGTAGAGCTCGTCGCGGGTCATGGAGGTGAGGGCGGCGACCTCGCCGCGGATCTTGCGGATGTGCTTGGTCGCCTCTGACACGTCGCCCGTGCCGGCCTCGCCCTTCGAGCGGATCATGGCGGCGCCCTCGTTGATGCGGCGCAGCGCCTCACCGAGGTTCGTGGCGCCGCAGACGAACGGCGTCGTGAACTGCCACTTGTCGATGTGGTTGACGTAGTCGGCGGGGCTCAGCACCTCGGACTCGTCGATGTAGTCGACGTCGAGCGCCTGCAGCACCTGCGCCTCGACGAAGTGCCCGATGCGAGCCTTCGCCATGACGGGGATGGAGACCTCGGCGATGATGCTCTCGATGAGGTCGGGGTCGCTCATGCGGGCGACGCCGCCCTGCGCCCGGATGTCGGCCGGGACGCGCTCGAGGGCCATGACGGCGACAGCGCCGGCGTCTTCGGCGATGCGCGCCTGCTCTGCGGTGACGACGTCCATGATCACGCCGCCCTTGAGCATCTCCGCGAGGCCGCGCTTGACCCGGTTGGAGCCTACGGTCCCGTCGGCGGCGACGAGGGGGGCAGTGCTTTCGCTCATGATGTCCTTACTTTCCGCGTGCAGAGAGTGCATGGCGGTTCGGAGGTGAATTGGCTCAAGTGTAGACGCGCGTGCGTCCCGGCTTGATTGGGCGACTGCCCAATCAAATCGCGGTCGATCAGGCCTTCGGCCAGGCGTCGGCGAGGGCCTGGCGGGTCTCGCCGAGCAGCGTTGGGAACGCCTTCGTCTTCGCGATGATCGGGAAGAAGTTGGCGTCGAACTGCCAGCGAGGCACGATGTGCTGATGCAGATGCCCGGCGATGCCAGCTCCGGCCAGACGACCCTGGTTCATCCCGATGTTGAAGCCGTCGACGTTCGAGACGGCGCGGAGTACACGCATCGCGGTCTGCGTCAGATGCGCGATCTCGAGCACCTCGGCCTCGGAGGCCTCGTCGTACATCGCTACGTGCCGGTACGGGCACACGAGCAGGTGACCGGAGTTGTACGGATAGAGGTTCATGACCACGAACGCGTGCTCGCCCCGGGCCACGATGAGCGACTTCTCGTCGTCCATCGTGGGCCCGACGCAGAACGGGCAGGCATCCTGAGCGGGGTCCTGACCATCCTGGATGTACGCCATCCGGTGCGGCGTCCAGAGCCGCTGGAAGGAGTCGGGCACCCCGGCGAAGTCAGCCGAGCGCTCGATGTCGAGGCCGTCGAGCTCGCCTTCGGGGAACCCGAGCGCGCTCATGCCAGGTCTTCTGCCGTGTTCACGAGCAGGTGCTCGTCGACGGCGCCGCGGACGAGGCGGATCGCGTCCTCGATCGGAACGCCGTTGCGCTGGGTTCCATCGCGGAAGCGGAAGGAGACCGTCTTCGCGGCGCGGTCGTCCTCGCCGGCGATGAGCTGGAACGGCACCTTCGCCTTGGTGTGGTTGCGGATCTTCTTCGGCATGCGGTCGTCGGACGCGTCGAGCTCGGCTCGCACGCCGTGGGATCGCAGCTCGTCGACGATGCCCTGGAGGTAGTCGCCGTACTGCTCCGCAACCGGGATGGCGACGAGTTGCACGGGCGACAGCCAGACCGGGAAGGCACCGGCGTAGTGCTCGACGAGCACGCCGAAGAAGCGCTCGATCGAGCCGAAGAGGGCGCGGTGGATCATGACGGGACGCTGGCGCGTGCCATCCGGAGCCGCGTACTCCATGTCGAAGAGCTCAGGCAGGTTGAAGTCGAGCTGGATGGTCGACATCTGCCAGGTGCGGCCGATCGCGTCGCGCGCCTGCACGGAGATCTTCGGACCGTAGAACGCGGCTCCGCCCGGATCGGGGACCAGGTCGAGACCGGACTCGGTGGCGACCTCCTCGAGCGTGCGCGTCGCCTCCTCCCACGTTGCGTCGTCGCCGACGAACTTCTCGGGGTTCTTCGTCGACAGCTCGAGGTAGAAGTCGTCGAGGCCGTAGTCCTTGAGCAGCGAGAGCACGAACTTGAGGGTGCGGGTCAGCTCGTCCCGCATCTGGTCGCGCGTGCAGTAGATGTGGGCATCGTCCTGGGTGAAGCCGCGTGCGCGGGTCAGGCCGTGCACGACGCCGGACTTCTCCATGCGGTAGACCGTGCCGAACTCGAACATCCGCAGTGGCAGCTCACGGTAGGAGTGCGCGCCCTGGTTGTAGATCAGGTTGTGCATCGGGCAGTTCATGGGCTTCAGGTAGTAGTCCTGGCCCTGCTTGGTGACGTTGCCCGCCTCGTCCACTTCCTCGTCGATGCGCATCGGCGGATACATGCCGTCTCGGTACCAGTCGAGGTGCCCGGAGATCTCGTAGAGACGCCCCTTCGTGATGTGCGGGGTCGAGACGAAGCTGTACCCCTCCTGCACGTGGCGCTTTCGCGAGTGCTCTTCCATCTCGAGCTTGATGATCCCGCCCCTGGGATGGAACACCGGCAGCCCGGATCCGAGCTCGTCCGGGAAGCTGAACAGGTCGAGCTCGCGGCCGAGGCGACGGTGGTCGCGCTTCATGGCCTCCTCGATGCGCTCCTTGTAGGCCCGCAGCTCGTCCTTCGTCGGCCAGGCCGTTCCGTAGATGCGCTGGAGCTGCGGGTTCTTCTCGGACCCGCGCCAGTAGGCGGCCGCAGAGCGAAGGATCGAGAAGCCATTGCTGAGCATCCGGGTCGAGGGGATGTGTGGCCCCCGGCAGAGGTCCTTCCAGTAGACCTCTCCCGTCTTCGCGTCGACGTTGTCGTAGATAGTGAGCTCACCAGCGCCCACCTCGACCGACTCGTTGTCGGCGTTCGCGCCACTGCCCTTGAGTCCGATCAGCTCGAGCTTGTAGGGCTCGTCGGCGAGTTCGGCCCGTGCCTCATCGTCGGTCACGACCCGACGCACGAAGCGCTGCCCCTGTCGCTGGATGCGCTGGGCTTCCTTCTCGATGGCCTTGAGGTCTTCCGGCGTGAACGGGGTCTCGACGTCGAAGTCGTAGTAGAAGCCGTCGGTGATAGGCGGTCCGATGCCGAGCCGCGCATCCGGGTTGATCTTCTGCACGGCCTGCGCGATGACGTGCGCGGCCGAGTGGCGGAGGATGCTGAGTCCGTCGGCGCTGTCGATCGTCACCGGTTCCGCGATCGCCCCGTCCGGCACCACGGTGGCGAGGTCGACGAGCACACCGTCGAGCTTCATCGCGACGACGGAGCGGTCTGTGAAGAGCTCGAATCCGGTGGTCGTCGCGCCGCCGTTCTCGTGCGGGCGGGTTTCGGTCTCGAGGTCAACGGGATCGCTGGTCACGATGCTCCTTGTCGTTAGGCATGAACAAGCGACCACTTTATCGCGCGACTGCCTCCGCACGGCGCACGGAGCCCGCTCCCTGAGGAGCGGGACGCCTAGTTCTTCCGACGCCCTTCGCGGGGCGTGAACGTGCCGATGTCCTCGGGCGCGTCAGAATCGGGGGGTGTCGCCGAGGGGCGGGGGTCTCCGCTTGCCGACTTCGCGTCACCGGCGCCGGCTGAGGCCTTGGCTTCCGACTCGGCCTTGTCATCCTTGCCGAGCGTGTCGACCAGGCTGTTCAGGGCCAGGAGCGCCAGGCGGATCTTCTGGTGGTGTCGGCCCTCGGTCTTGACGTCGAGCTTCTCGGCAAGCTTCACCGCCTGATTCTTGATGACGCTCTCTCGTCCGGTCACGACCTTCTTCAGGCCTGTGTGGACGGCCTGGACGCGCGCGCCAGAGTTCGCAGACTCCCGCATCCGCTCACCCCTCGCTGAGCCCGTGGTGTCGCCTGCGCCGCTGCCCGTCGAAGCCATGATTCCTCCAAGTGCGCCGACCGGCGCGATCCGTGATTGCATCAAGATACGCGCAATCGCGATACATCGCGTGTGAAGACGCTGGGTGACGACTCGCACAGATACACAGCCAACAAGGCAGCTCCTCCCGCTAGCCTGAAGTCAGCGATCGGCGCACTGCCTTTGGCGAACGAAACAACCAAAGGTTGCCGACCGAGGGGATCCTCACATTACGACTTCATCTTCTGCGCTCCCCCAGGGCATCGGCCGGATCCGTACCACCAAGCCCCGCACCCCGGGAGCGAAATCCGTCACGCAGAGCTACAGCGCCGTGTCGAAGGTCATCCGCGAGATGGGCCTCCTCAAGCGCACTCGCTGGTTCTACGGGATGCTGGCCGCTGGTCTCCTCCTCGCACTGGGCGGAGCGATCACCGGGTTCATCCTGCTCGGCGACAGCTGGTTCCAGCTGCTCATCGCTGCCGCCCTCGGCGTCATCTTCACGCAGTTCGCCTTCATCGCCCACGAGGCGTCGCACCGACAGGTGCTCGAGTCCGGCCCGGGAAATGACCGCCTCGGTCGTTTCCTCGCTGCTGGTGTCGTCGGCATGAGCTACAGCTGGTGGATGACGAAGCACACGAAGCACCACGTGAACCCGAACAAGATGGGCAAAGACCCTGACATCGACTTCGACACGATCTCCTTCACGGAGGAGGACGCTCGGAAGCAGACCGGCCTCCTCGCACTGATCACGCGGAAGCAGGGCTACCTGTTCTTCCCGCTGCTCACCTTCGAGGGCTACAACCTGCATTTCCGCTCGATCAAGTCGCTCTTCACTCGCCAGCCCATCAAGGGACGCTGGATCGAGTTCACGATGATCACGGTCCGCTTCGCGATCTACCTCGGAGCCATCTTCTGGCTGCTCCCCCTCGGCATGGCGTTCGCCTTCATCGCCGTGCAGATGGCCGTCTTCGGCGTCTACATGGGCGCATCGTTCGCCCCGAACCACAAGGGCATGCCGATCATCCCGGCCGACGTGAAGATGGACTTCTTCAGCAAGCAGGTCCTCACCTCGCGGAACGTGAGCGGCGGCTGGTGGGCGAGCGCGCTCATGGGCGGCCTCAACTACCAGGTCGAGCACCACCTCTTCCCGAGCATGCCGCGCCCGCACCTCGCCAGGGCTCGCGAGATCATTCGCGAGCACTGCCAGAACCTCGAGGTCCCGTACACCGAGACGACGCTCATCAAGTCGTACGGCATCGTGATCGACTACCTCAACAGGGTCGGCCTCCAGGCTCGCGACCCCTTCGACTGCCCGCTGGTCAATCAGTTCCGCCGCGTCTGATCTGACGCGTGCGCAAAGGCCCACCCGGTTCATCCGGGTGGGCCTTTCTGCGTGTTGCCTGCGTCTCCCGGAGAGAGCTATTCGTAAATCTACGAATAGCTGGTACGGTCGAAGCATGAGCATCCACTTCCAAGCACAGATGCCTTCCGGCTGGAAGGCCACAAGCGCCATCCGAGTCCTGCGATTTCCCGGAGGCGAGATGACCCTCGTCGTCCCCGCGGATCTCGAAGAGAAGCCCGCCTACGCGACCGTCACGGGCGCCGATCCGAGCGACCTCATCACCCTTGGGCTCTGGGCCGACTACGCGCGTCGGCTCGGACAGCGGGCAGTCGCGGTCCTCCCCTATCTCCCGGCGGCTCGTGCCGACCGGGGCGTCCCCTTCGGGGCGAAGGTCTACGCCGAGCTGATCAACAGCTTCGGGCTCGATCAGGTGATCGTCTTCGACCCCCACTCCTCGGTCGCTCCCGGCCTGATCGACAACGTCAAGATCGTCGGCTCGGCGCCCTACGTGCGGCGAGCGACGATCGGACGCGTCGGATCCGCGCACGACTACGTCGGTGTCATCGCACCGGATGCAGGTGCCGTCGGCCGAGCACAGGCCGCTGCGTCCGCACTGCACCTCCCGCTCTTCCGCGCCGAGAAGCACCGTGACTTCGAGACCGGGAAGCTCTCCGGCTTCAGCTGCGAGGCGCTCCCCCGCCACGGGCGCCTCCTCGTGGTCGACGACATCTGCGACGGTGGCGGCACCTTCAGGGGCTTGGCAGAGGCCACTGGACTGCCCAAGGAGCGCCTGACGCTCTTCGTGAGCCACGGGGTTTTCTCGGGCGACGCCCCCGCCCTCAGACAGCACTTCGGCGAGATCATCACCACCGACTCGCACCCCGGTTCCGCACGCGAGGGCGTCGCGACCAAGGTGCTCTCGATCCGGAACATCCTCGCCCCCTACGTCGAGTACTGAGTCGCGGCAGACGCGACCTCGACGCTACAAGCTCCCCCGAAAGGAAAGACCATGGACTACACACCTGTTGCTCCCCTCTTCCAGACCGATGCCTACAAGCTCGGCCACCTCCAGCAGTACGGCCTCGCCGGCGACGTCACCGGCGTCTACTCCAACTACACCAACCGCGGTTCCCGCATCCCGGACATCGGCGCGGTCGTGCACTTCGGACTCCAGGCGTTCCTCGAGCGATACGCGGATAGCTTCCGCGTCTTCTTCGAGGCCGACGAGGATCAGGTCTGCCAGGCCTACGAGGCTCGTCTCGCGAGCATCCTCGGGCCGAACACGATCGGCAGCGCCCACATCCGCGCGCTGCACCGCCTCGGCTTCCTCCCCCTGCGGTTCTGTGCCGTCCCGGAGGGCACAGCAGTGCCGCTTCGCGTTCCGAGCTTCACGATCGAGAACACGCACCCCGACTTCTTCTGGCTCACCAACTACATCGAGACGGTGCTGAGCGCGGAGATCTGGCAGGCATCGACGACCGCGACGATCGCCAAGGCGATGCGCGAGACGCTCGAGACCGCGGCGAGGAGAACGGGGACGCCCCTGGCTGCTGTCGACTGGCAGGGGCACGACTTCTCCTACCGAGGGATGTCCTCCAACGAGACCGCCGCGATGAGCGGCGCCGCGCACCTGCTCAGCTTCACAGGCACCGACTCACTCGTCTCCATCGACTGGATCGAGCGTCACTACGGCGGAGCGTTCGTCGCTGGCAGCGTGCCAGCCACGGAGCACTCGGTCATGTGCGCGGGTATCGCGACGGTCGGCGAGCGTGAGCTCTTCGAGGGGCTGCTCGGCCTCTACCCGAGCGGCATCGTCTCCGTCGTCTCCGACACCTTCGATCTCTGGCGAGTGCTCACCGAGTACCTGCCGGCGCTCCGAGAAGAGGTGCTCGCTCGGGATGGGAAGCTGGTCATTCGGCCAGACTCCGGGAACCCCGTCGACATCCTCTGTGGAGTGGAGGAGGGAGCCCCGGACGCTGGCGCGGCTGAGCGGAAGGGCGTCATCGAACTGCTCTGGGACACGTTCGGCGGGACGGTGAACGAGGCCGGCTACAAGGAGCTCGACTCACACATCGGGGCCATCTACGGTGACTCCATCACCCGCGAGCGGGCGGTGCTGATCACCGAGCGGCTGGCCGCGAAGGGCTTCGCTTCTGGCAACGTCGTCTTCGGCATGGGAAGCTTCGGGTACCAGTACCAGACCAGGGACACGTTCATGTCGGCGATCAAGGCGACGTGGATCCAGGTCGATGGTCGCGGCGTCGACATCCGGAAGGACCCTGTGACGGACAGCGGAACGAAGAAGAGCGCGACTGGCCGCCTAGCGGTGGTGACGGACGCCGATGGCCGCATGCGCCTGATCGAGCGGGCCACGCCTGCCGAGGAGGCGGAGTCCCTGCTGCAGCCCATCTGGGAGGACGGCGCCTTCGTGCGGCGGCAGACGTTCCTGGAGGTTCGGGCGGTGCTCGCGAGGCAGACGGTGCTGCGTTGACCGAGTCCTACGACCAGCCGCTCGTCGCGATGGATGCACTCGCTGTGCGCTATCGCGACGAGCGGCTGGAGTTCGGCGTCGCGGTGCGCGAGAACGCGCCGCACGCCGGGGTGGAGGCCATCCCCGGCGTCCTGCTGCTGTCCGGGGAGCACGGGGCCGGCCCCGTGCTGCGTGCGATGCGGACGAAGGCTGGGATACCGGACGATGATGTGCGACTGACGCGCCAGCTCGGCTGGTTCGACGGCACGATGCGCGACCCACGCAGCGCCACGATCTCGCTCGCCAGCCTCGTCTTCCTGCGCGCCGAGGCGCGCGACGGGCAACTGCGCTGGCATCCGCTCGACAGCGTGCCCCACCTCCCCTTCGACCACGCGCAGATCGTCGAGGCGGCTCGTGTGCGGCTCGGTGAGGTCCTCTGGCGCGACTGGGCCGTCACCCGAGCCCTGCTCGGCGAGAAGTTCACGTCGGGGATGGCTCTGGCGCTCGGGGCGGCGCTCGGTGCTGAGCCCTTCGATCGACCGAACTTCCGCCGGTGGCTGGAGGGCACGGGGGTCGTGCGTGTCACCACTGACACCACTGGGGTGAAGATCCGAGGTCGGACGACGGTCTGGGAGTGGAAGGACTGAGGTTCGGCCGCACTCGAGGGGCCGTCGGGGACGAAGCGATGACCGCCACCCGGCTCGCTTCACGCGGACTGAACCACCGTGGTCACGATCAGGCGCGTGTCGAGAGCGGCGAGATCGCCTTCTCGAAGACCCAGATGGCTTTCGTCTCCGGGAACCACGGGGTGCCGTCCTGCTCGAGCACGGACCAGGCGGCCAGGTGCTGTCGGTACCCCGGCTGCACCCAGGCCTCCCGGTGCACCAGCGTCAGGCCGGCACCAAGCGCTTCGACGACGTCGACGAGCTCGTCCAGCTCGAACTGACAGTACTGCTCCTGTGTCTCGCGCGGCAGCGACTCGGCGCCCCAGTTCACGGTCAGCAGCGCCTCAGCCACCACGCGAGCTGAGCCGACGAAGCGGTGCTGGCCGAGGCTCTCGAGGCGCCTCAGCTCGGGGAGGGGAACGCGCTCCAAGTAGGCGCTGAGAAGCTCGTCGCCATCGTGGCCGGGGGTGACGAGCGTCGTCAGGCGATCCGGTCGAGCGGGTGTCACGAAGTCACGGATGACGAGGACTCCGCCTGGGCTGAGCGCCTTCGCGATGATCGTGAGGTTCGCCATGACGGCCTGACGCCCGTTCTCCGGCCCGTTCGGGCCGTACGACGCGATCTCGTGCAGGACCGAGCTCATCACGATGCCGTCCAGGTCACGCAGGCCGAGCACCTCCAGTTGGTCCGCGGAGCCTGAGCGCACCGTGATGCAGGGCATCTGCTCGAGATGCGCGATCGCATCGGCTGAGTCGTCGAGTGCGATGGTCTCTTCGATGTCAGGGAGCACTGCGATTCTCGCCGCGAGCTCTCCTCCCCCGGCACCGATGTCGAGGACCCGACCGCCGCGCAGCCAGTCCGTGAGCTGAGTTTTCTCGTCAACGGCGGCAGCCATGCGGCGGAAGTAGCGTTCTTCGAGTTCGGGGCGGGCAGTGCTGGTGCCGGCCGCCGAGAGCACCCGGGTCTCTCCGTGTTCGGGATTCGTCACGGGCCTCACGCCTTCCGATCAGGACTTCGACGAGACACGAAGAAGGCCCCTGATTTCTCAGGGGCCTTCTCCTCAATGGTGGGCGATACTGGGATCGAACCAGTGACCTCTTCCGTGTCAGGGAAGCGCGCTACCGCTGCGCCAATCGCCCATTGCGAGGTGACGACGGGATTCGAACCCGTGTGGACGGCTTTGCAGGCCGCTGCCTCGCCTCTCGGCCACGTCACCGTGTTGTGGGTTGAAACCCGTGCAAACTCCTTCTGGTGTTTACCACCAGATTGAGTCACACTCGAGCGGATGACGAGATTCGAACTCGCGACCCTCACCTTGGCAAGGTGATGCGCTACCACTGCGCCACATCCGCATCGCGCTTGTCTCGGGAACTTCCGTTCCGGCTTGACCAGCGCGAGAATGACTCTATAGGAACTCGGGCCGCGATACAAAATCCACCGGTGTAATTCGAGGAAAGACCTGGTCAGAACGGCAGGTCGCGATCGCGAAAACAGAGCGATGCCCACTCTCGAGCTGCCTGCACGATGGGGCGAACGCCGTCGTGAGGCGTCACGAGCCTGCCGTGCGGGTCAGGGCCTGCCGGAGTGGCGACACACAACACCCTCGCGCACGTCGGTGATCATCCACAGCCCGAATCTGTGGCATGATTAGTCCTCGTCGCGGGTGATTGGCGCAGTTGGTAGCGCGCTTCCTTCACACGGAAGAGGTCGTGGGTTCGAGTCCCGCATCACCCACCGCGAGAAACCCCCGGTCAGGAAGACATTCGCTCTTTCTGCTTCGGGGGTTTTTGCTACCCAGATGGCGACAAATGCCGGTCAAATGCCGGTGGAGCCACCGGGTGCGGTGCTTGTGGTGGGATCGGCAAGCACAAGCAACGGTCCGCAACGGAACGGTGTCGCCTCGGCGCAGCGGGCGGGGCTCTCTCGTGGCGCGTGCCGGTGGAATGCCGGTCTTGACCGGCACGGTCCGCAACGGTCCGGGCGCCCTTCTTCGCTCTTCCTCGCGAGTTCGCGCATAGGGAGTGACATGAGCACTCAGAACGCATCGTCCACGTCCACCCGCAGCCGCAAGGTCGCTGGCGCCCCTCAGCCCGTCGAGCTCGGTGCCGGGGCACCCCTCGGTCGCCTCTACTCGATGGAGGATCTGGCCGAACTCACTGGCCTCCCTAAGAGCACGCTCTACCACTTCAACTCAGAAGGGAAGGGCCCGAAGAACCCGCTCAAGATGGGGAAGCAGATCCGCTTCTTCGAATCAGAGGTCCGAGCTTGGCTCAAGACGTTCCTATCCGGTTCCAACGAGAGCGCAGCATGATCACGACGCTCGGGAACGGCAAGCATCGAGTTCGGATCTACACGGGCGGGGTCGAGGTCGCTTCGAAGGTCTTCGAGCCCAACCAGCAGAGCCAGGCTCGCGAATGGGAGGTGACGCAGAAGATCGCGCTGCGGGAGCAGACATTCATCAAGCCGGTCAAGGGTCGGACGAAGTTCGCGACCGTCGCCGTCGCGTTCCTCGAGGCGAAAGATGGTGTCATGAACCCGCAATCGCTCGACGCGATCCGTTTCGCGACGGAGACCTACTTTCCAGAGCGGTTGGCGAAACTGCCGATCGGCCGCATCACCTCCCCCATGATCGCCCAGTGGTACGACGAGCTCCTCGCCGCCGGCTACCAACGTTCCAGCGTCGTTCGGTGGCGAACGGCAGTGAAATCTGTGTTCACCTGGGCGATCTCGCAGGAACTCGTGGGTGCCGATCCGATCTCGAAAACGTCCGTGCCCACGGCCGTCGCGACATCCCCGGAATCGATCAGGGCCATGACCTACGAGCAGAGCGCATCCGTCGTGGCTGGCGCTGCGAAAAGGCATGGACCGTACGCTGAGATCCTCGAGTTCTTCCTCGAGACCGGCCTGCGCTGGGGCGAACTGGCTGACCTCCGAGTTTCACGCTACGAAGCGATCCCCAGGCCATACATCACCGTGTCCAGTAGCGCCTCAGACGGCTACGAGCCGAAGTCAACGAAGAGCGGTCGGGTGCGTCGAGTACCTCTTTCACCGCGGGCGCGGGACATCATCGAGCGTCACATCAGTGGCAAGACATCCGACGCTCTGATCTTCACATCCCGTGTCGGCGGGCGACTCAACGGCACCAATTTCAAACGCTTCCTCGACTGGAAGACACTCGGCATCGGCTTCCGCATCCATGATCTCCGCCACACCGCTGCAACCCGTTGGCTCTCGGCAGGGATCGATGTCGCCACCGTCTCCAGCTGGCTCGGGCACAGCAGCGCCACGGTGACCATGAACATCTACAGCCACTATCTCGGCGGCGCCAGCGATCAAATCGCACTCGAGCGACTCGCCGCGCACCGTGCATCGGTCGAGCGTGTCCACGCCGAGGCTGTTGAACCGGTAGAGATGCGGGCTCGCGTCCAACTCTCGGCCGCCGCGCTCGAACTCCTCTCGAAGGGATAGCTCGGCCGGGTGGGCAGTCGCAGGGGCTTGCCCGCATAGATGGAGCATGAGCACTCACGCCCCGCACCCGTCCCTCCTCGCCTGCATCGATCTGGAGACCACCGGTCTCGACGAGCAGACCGGCCTCGTCCTCGAGGTCGCCGCCCGCGTCGTCACGAACGACCTCTCCCCCGTCGACGACGGGATCTCCCTCGTCGTCGCCCAGCAGAGCCCCCGGGAGTCGATCTTCCCCGTCTTCCCGTGGCGTGGCCGCATGAACGACTTCGTCGTGGACATGCACACCAAGAGCGGCCTCATCGCCGACGTCGACCACGCCAGCCTGAGCGTCGCAGACGTGGACGCGCGCATCGCCGCGTACCTCGAGTCGCACGCAGACGGCGTCCCGCTGCTGCTCGTCGGCAACTCGGTCACTCTTGACCGCAACTTCCTGCGCGAGCACTTGCCGCTGACGTTCGCGAAGCTCCACCACCGCAGCATCGACCTCACCAGCGTCGAACTCTTCCTCGCCCGCTACTCCGGTTTCGACATCGACCGGGTCGCGCCATCCACCGGTCACCGGGCGATGGACGACGTCGACGCGTGCCTGGCGACCGGCCGGAGCATCGGTGGCCAGCTTCACCAGGCGATCGAGCTCCTGGGACGGTGACCGGGATGCTGGACCAAACCCGGCGAACCGCGCCTGCCAAGAGTGAAGCGCAGACGCCTGCGGGCGTTCTGTCCCAGACGACGGCGGAACCGCGGTACGTCGCCGTCAGAGTCGGCCCGCAGACCACATCGGATGGATGCGTGCGTCTCGACCGCGGGCCCCACCGCCCGCCACCCGGTGATCGGGGACGAGCATGACCCGCGATCCATGCTCCCTCGGGGGCGAGCAACCGGCGGCGCGCGTGATCCGACAAGCGCCGGATGTGCCTATTGAACACGTCGCGAAAGTCCTCCACGCCCTCGCTGATCTGACCCACCAGCGGCACATGCTCGGCCCCGAGGTCGCCTCCCTCGGCTCCCCCGGCGGGGTCGAGTTCGGCGGTGAGTTCGCGCACTCCCTCCGACGCTACTTCCACGGGCTCGGCGACGAACTCAACCGTCGCCTGCGCCAGATCGAGCGGCGCTTCCGCATCCTCATCACTGGATCACGCGACTGGGAGAGCCGAGAGCTGATCGGAGCTGCGATCACGAAGGCCAGCGCGTTCCTCAACCCCGACGACTTCCCCGTCGTCATCGTGCACGGCGGATGCCCCACTGGCGCCGACCTGATCGCTGACGGTATTGCATAAGCGAATGAGTGGGATGTCAAGCGGCACGCGGCGCGGTGGGCCCGGGAGGGCGGTAAGCGCGCGGGCCCGGTGCGCAATCAGCGCATGGCACCGCTCGGTGCCGACGTCCGCCTTGCGTTTCCGCGCCCGGGATCTCGCGGCACGCAATCGGTGATCGCAGCCGCCCAGAAGAACGGGATCCCGACCTTCGTCACGACCGAAGCAGACGGGGTCACCTGGGATGTCTAGCGGCAAGTTGCCGCGACCGTTAGTCAGTCAGGTCCTCGTTCGAACTTGAATCGAGTCCGTCTTGGCCCAGATCCGGTCCTCCGGAGCTTCTGATTTCGTCCACGATACTGATCGTTTCGTCGTCTGCCTCGTCCGCGGCCAGGCCTGGGTGAATGTCGGTGTCAACTGATTCGAGCTGCGGATACTTCTCTAGGAGGAATCTCCGGCGATACGCCACATCCGCCGCGTCCACGATGCCTTCAAGCGTTGCCCAGTTGAAGACGCCGCCGAGCGCAATACCAGCGAGTGGCACGAATTTGCCTAGGGATTGCTTCGTCACGCGGACTTTGAAAGCTGTGGCGAAGCGTTTGGCCACTTGTGAGACCACCGATTTGTCGAGGATCGCCCAAGTCTGGCCGCGGTAGAGAGCTTGCGTCAGTCTCGAGATATCGGCCAAGGCGGCGGTCTTCGCGCCCGCAGACAAGGCCGTGCCTGAGTTGATGACCGACATCACGAACAATCGCTCTCCTGGCTCTTCCGGGTCGTATCCGTAAGTCAGCGCAACGTGGCCTACGGATCGCGAAGCGAGGGCTAGGACGGCGGCCGCATCAAGAGTTACTGCTGATGCAATGGCGCCGATGGAGGGCGCGGCGGCTGCGCCCGCGGTTGCGGGAACCGCAAACTCGCTCCCTGAGATCACGAAGCCGGCGCTCATGCCTGAAGCGGCCGCCAAGGCCGGGTAGGACATGTTCGCGCCTCGTCCGCGAACCGCATCGACCTGTTCAAGATCCAGGGACCTGAGCTCGAAGAGTTTCGACACGCTGTGGCCATGCTTCTGGTGCTGCCTGATTACCTGATCAGGAGAGAGTCCTGTTCGCGCGATACGCCCGACGGTGCGCTGCGCAGCGCCGAAAGCCTCTCCGGCCCAGCTAGCTACGCTCTCTGGAATCCCCTCTCGCACACGGCCAGCGGTCCGTGCGAGTCTCTCTGATCCTCTTGAAGTCGCTTCACGTCCCGTGTCGACGAATCTGCGTGCCTTCGGGTGCGTTTCGAGCGCCTCTGTCGCTCGCGCGGCCAGGCTCTCCGCCCCCTGGGCGACTCTGCTTCCCACGCCTCGCACCACTCGTGTCAGTGGCCGGCCCTTGTGCCTCTGAAGATCGTTCCAGGCGGCAAGTTCGTAGGCGGTGGGCGAGCTCATGCGGCAAGCGTAGTGGCGGCTCAGAGCTGTGGAGATCGTACTGGGGCGAGTTGCCCGATGCTGGGGTCCTTCGTACCCGGGGCGAGCGCACCGGCGATAGCAGTGATGATGCCCTCGCGGTTGCCTTCGAGCCACGCTTCGACTGCGTCCTCACCCGCGGACTTCGACTTTGACGCCGACCACGTGGTGTTCTCTGCAGTCGGTGTGGAGAACGTGATGAAGTTGACAGTGACCAGGACAGGCTCGCTGCCGACCGGGACCTTGACCTCGTCCTCGTCGCCGCGAACTGCGGTCTTGAGGAGTGCGCTTTCGGCGTCTTCACTCACACGCTTGCGTGCGAGCACCAGCTCCGGCTTGTGCTCGGCGAGGTACGCGATCGCTTCGTGGATGCGCTCCGGGTCGATCTCCAGGTAGTCCTCGATCGTGTCTGGCGCGTTCTCTGTTGCCCAGGCGAGGTGCTTGTCGGCGTCCGAGATGGACGGCTTCGATGTGCCCGGGGACTTGTAGGAGAGCCCCCCGAGCGGGGTCTCGAAGACGCTCGCCTCCTTGAGGGCTTTGTTGTAGGCGGCGGCAGTCTTGAACTCAGAGCGGACAATCCGAGCGCGGCGCAGACGCATCGCGATCAGCGTCTTCTTCCGGTCGGCGGCGATCGGCGCCTCGAGGACCTTCTTGATCGTCTCGAGGACGGTGACGCGGCGCGCCGCGATCGCGCCATTCTCGATGGCGACCTCAACTTCGCGGGCTGCCTCGATCGGGTTCGTCGCAGGGACAGTGATGATGACGGCCTCGGCCGTGGCTTCTGAAGTGCTCATGCCCCGTCTATGCGGGCATGTGCGAAATCTTGTTTCAGGAACCTTCTACCGGCAGAGGTCTTGTCGGGAACGCCCACGTCGACGTCGATGAGACACCGGGCACGGGCCCCGGCGCGGTCACGCGATCCCCAGCAGCCTCGGCATCGCTGACGCTTATATTCAGGGCCAAGAGCTGCGCCAAGTCGTCGACGTCATCGGCGAACCCGTACAGGTCTCGAACCGAGGCCTCCAACTTGTCGTGGATCGTCCGCAAACTCGAACGACCCGGATGCCGAAGCACGTCGTACTGCTTCGCAAGCGTCACTCCGTCCGCGAGAGCCGCGGCTCTCAGCTCCACGAGCTCGGCCGCGAAGTCAGCTACCTGTTGCGCCTTGGCAGGGTCCGGAGTCTGCGGCCACGGGAAGCAGTCAGCGACTGTCGTTGACGTGTACCTGGGGTCCACACGCATGGATGAGCACCGCGCGCGGAACCAGAGCTCGTGCAATCGGCTTTGCAGTATCCCAAACGAATAGTCGTCCGCGAAGGGGAAAGCGACCGTGCTGTCGTCGACGAGGGTGCCCCCGTCCACGAAGGTGTAGACGGGGATTCGTCCGTCCGCGGCAACCCGGGTCAGGGCGATAAAGCGAGGCAGGCCAGTGAGCGACCTGATCATGTGTGGGCGCCGGCGCCACGTGAGCCACCAGGTCTGCAGGTACTTTGTCCGCTCTGCTGGCTTTCCCTTCTTTCGAAGTTCCTCGTCGGCCTTCGCTTGAGCGGCGGGCAGCGACGTAGCCTGCAGGTGCTCCATCACTGAAGGGAACTTCCGCCAGGCCTCGCTGGCGTCATCCGTTGCGAGGTCAATCGTCCAGCTGTCTGTGGCCGACTGCTTGAGGAACTTTTCACCTCCCAGGAACGGGTGCAGGATTTCCGCGGCCCCCGGGGCCTGGCTTATGAACTGCGCAGCCTGTGAAGGGGTGAGGCGGAATGCGGCCATGTTGCCGGCGGTCACTCCTTGGAAGACGGATCCCTTGTTGGCACGAATGATCTTCGCTGCGCGGAGGTCGATGTCAGTCGAGAGCGCCGAGGTGATCGTGTCGACAACCAGGGGCGCCGCGCCCGCGACCGCCCAGAGCTTCTTCTGGGCCGGTTGTTCACCTCCCTTTTGCCAGCAGACGATCGCTACCTCGACCACAGCATCCCCAGTCCATGGAACGGAAGGGTGCGCGTCGAAGATGACTCCTCCGTGGTCGACCACGTAGTCCAGCGATGCTCTGCGGCCACTCACCTCACGGATGGATTTGGTCGCCACGAACCCGGCGCGGCCGCCGTCGGGGAGGTGGTCGTGCGCGAGCGGGATCCAGTACGTCACGAAGTCCGCAAGGCCTCGCGTGCCGTACTTCCGATCGATCGCGTCGCAGTAGGCGTCTCCCAGCTCGGCCCGCATCTTGCCTCGACCGATAAATGGAGGGTTGCCGATGATGGCGTCTGCGGCAGGCCACGGGTCGAAGAGCGCATCCGCGCGAACGATCGACGACGAGAGGTTGTCGAGCGGAAGGACGTTCTCGTGCTCACCGAGCTCGTCAAGAGCCAGTTTCTTGCCGAGTTGCAGCGTGACCTTCGCGATCTCGACAGCGAACCCATTCGTGTCGAGGCCGTGGAACTGCTCGAGCGAGATGACCGAAAAGCTTGCTTGACCGGCAATGTTCCCGGACCTGCGGCGTTCTCTGATGCGTTCCTGGACTTCATGCTCGAGTCTGCGAAGTTCGCGAAACGCGATGTAGAGGAAGTTGCCGGATCCGCAGGCTGGGTCGAGCACCTGGAACTGGCTGAGGTCGCTGAGTACCCGCTCGAGCTCTGGGATGCTGTTCGCCTCGTCGATGCGCTTCTGCCAGGGTTCGACGATCACCGGTGTCACCACCATGGCTATCTCAGCGGGAGAGGTGAAGTGAGCCCCAGTCGCGTGGCGCTCACCGGCGTCCATGGAGCCCTCAAAGAGCGTGCCGAAGATTTCGGGACGCACGCCGCTCCAGTTCTCGCGAGCCGCGTCGCGGAGCAGTTCGACTTCGCCCTCGTCGAGCTCGATCGGCGTGATCGTCGCGAACAGGCCTCCATTGAAGTACGGGGTGCCCTTGAACCTGCCGCCGCCGGTGCTTCCTGGCGTGTTCATCTCGCGGAAGAGCCCGCCGAGCAGGTCGTACGCGCTGGCACCGGCGAGAGCATCGTCGAGGGCCTCGCTGAAGAAGTGCCGAGGCAGGAGACCGATGTCCTCGGAGAACATTGCCATCACGCACTGGAGGACAAAACGTTGAGCTTCCTCGGTGTCCACGTCACGGGTCTTGAGCGAAGTGAACAGCTTCGCGACCTTAGCTGCGGCCGCACGAGTGACTTCAACGAGGTCATTCTCGAATCGCGGCGTGGGGTTGTCGGGAAGCAGAAAGGCGAGCGCTTCCCAGCGGTGAGGAAGGTCCTCGAGCTTCACCCGATCCATGGGCGCATCGACCTGGTGGTCGAAGTCGTAGATCCAGAACTCGTCGAAGTTGCAGAGCACGGCGTAGCGGGGTCGGCTCGGCACAGCGCGAGTCCAGTAGTCGAAGATCTGCCGGTAGTGGCGGGCGAGTGATGAGCCGCGCTTCTTCATCTCGATGAGGACGACCGGCTTCCACATCAGGTCCGCGAACACGACACCCCCGCGCTCCTTCTTGATGCGGTCCTCGAATGTCGCACCCGCTTCGCGAACGCCTTCGTGACCGAACGCCTGGAAGAGCCGCTCAAGGTAGAGCTGCGCTTCGCCCTTCTCATCTCCGGAGAGGTTGCCCTGAACCCAGGAGACGTAAGCCCGGAGGCGGGATTGGAGGTCAGCGGTCGTCGACGGCGGCGTCAGCGTATCGGTCACTCGAGCATCGTATGCGGGATCGCGGTGCTGGCTCACCCACTCGACGCGCACCTTGTGCCAGGTTCCGCTGAAGCACAGCTACTGGCTCTGCGGAGCCCTTCCCGAGCGGGTTGGTCGTCACGTCAGCGATCTGGGGCGAGGTGATCAGGTACTCCGCGCCGATCTTTCCGAGGTGCGCGGCGTGCGGGATCTGGAACCGGGTGATCGCGAAGTCTCGGTAGGGCTCGCGCACGTCCGGATGCTCGTCGTAGGTCAGGACCCACGGGGTCGTGCACCGTTCGAGCGCAGTCGCGAGCCGCAGGTGCAGCTGGGCGTCCATGCCGGCGGCGTAGAGAGCGTTGCCGACGCCGACGTAGGGCGGATCGACGAAGAGGAAGCTCTCGTGCTCGACTCCGGACCCGGGCAGCAGCTCGATGAGGTCGATGCCGTCGCCGCCGAGCAGCTGGAGGCGCCCGCTGCGGCCGAGGCCAGCGACGGTCCGGAGCCTGGCGGCGAGCCGGTCCGCGGTGAAGCGGCTCCCCACTCGCCACTCTTCTGACTGGGCCTTCCCGCCCATTGGACCAACGTTGGCGGTGAGGATGCCGGATCGGGAGCACCGGTTGACGACGAACGCCGCGTAGCCGAGCTTGTCGACGGGGATTTGTTCGCCGGCGAGCGCCGCAGCCACGAGGTCGCGGCTCTCGAAGTACAGGTCCAATGTCGGCACAGTCACGGCGACCCGATCGGCAAGGTCGCTATTGCAGAGCGCGGAGGTCCAGAATGCGTGCAGGGCAGGGTTGAGCTCGGCAGCCCACACCTCCGGCACGTCATGGCCGAGGAGGGCCGTGAGGGCGGCGCCGAGCCCGCCGGCGAACGGCTCGATCCAGACTTCGGTCTCCAGGAGCTGCCGTGTCTCCCCCATCCGATCGGCGAGCCATGTGGACATGCGGGCCTTGCCGCCGGGGTAACGGAGCGGGCTGGCATGTCGGGTGGTCATGACCGTTCTATGCGGGGTGAAGAAGGTGACCGCGGGTGCCCCGGCGCGTCCCCGCATAGGAGCGGAGTCAGCTCGTCCTAGCCTGGAAGGCACGCATGTCTCTCTCCTCCACTCTCCGCACCGTCACCGCCGGGGCGTTCCTCGCACTCGTCACCACCACCACCGCCGTCGCCTCTCCCGCGTTCGCTTCTCCCGTGGCGACGCAGGCCCCGATCACGCTGGACATGGCGAAGAGCAACGTCGCGCCGCTCATCGACGCGGGATTCGCAACTCAGGTGGACGGCGCCTGGTACGTCGACGGCGCCGCGGTCGCGGCCGCTGCAGAGGGGCTTCGGACGGTGAACTCGTCGCAGACGGGCTATGACCGCGACCTGTTCAAGCACTGGTCCGACCCGGACGGCAGCGGCTGCGACGCCCGCAACGACACGCTCCGGCGTGACCTCATCAACGTCGTCCTCCGCGACGGCAGCGACTGCATCGTCGAGCGCGGCACCCTCAACGACCCGTACACGGGCGAGGCGATCCCCTTCACTCGCGGCGTCGCGACGTCCGGTGCTGTCCAGATCGACCACATCATCCCGCTCGCAGCGGCTTGGACCGGTGGCGCGAACGAGTGGGACGCTGGCAAGCGTGAAGCGTTCGCCAACGACCCGATGAACCTGCAGGCCGCCGAGGGGCGGGCCAACTCAGCCAAGGGCATGCGGCTCGCCTCTGAGTGGATGCCGACCAACACCGCCTTCCACTGCACGTACCTGGCCCAGACGACGAACGTCCTCAAGACCTACGACCTCGCCGTCACCCCGATCGATCAGGACGCGATCATAAACGGCGGCACCATCAACGGCGTCCCGTTCGCTGGCGTGAGCTCGTGTGCTCTGCCGGCGGGCGCGGTCGTGACCGTGCCATCGGCCACGCCCGTCGAGATGGTCCAGGTTACCGCCGCCCCTGAAGCGACCAGCACTACAGTTCCGGTCGGGGCTGAGACACCCGCCGCCGTCGCGCCCACCGAGGCCGCGCCCGAGGTCGAGGCTGAGTCCCCCGTCCTTGCGACCACCGGCGATGCGGCACTGCCCTGGACGCTGGGGCTGGCCGGCGCAGCGCTCGTCGCGCTGACCGCGCTCGTGCTCCAGCACCGCCGCAAGGCGTAGCAAGCCGAGATCGGCGGCTCTTCGAACCCCGTCACGCATCCCGCGTGGCGGGGTTCGTTCGTGGTCCCCGCATAGGTAGGTGACACCACCCCGCCGAACCATGGAGCCACACATGACCACTACGACGCACACCATCCCGGCAGCCCCAGCTCCGATCGAGCTCATTCCGATCATCGAGCGCGGTCCCGCCGTCGATCGCGGCTCTTCCGAGTCGGTCAACACCATGCGCGGCGTCCTCATGGGTCTGGCCGTCGTAGCCCCTTTCTGGGCCGCCGTGTTCGGGGCTGTTGCATTCCTCGCCCACTGACCCGCCTGCACGACGAAGCCGGCCTCCCGAACGATCAGGGAGGCCGGCTTCGTCGTGCCTGAGCAGGTGTCAGTCTTCGGTCGGCACCGCCGCGACCGTGAACGCCCCCTCGCCCGCGGGATCGAAACCGAGGCCGTATTGTGCAGCGAGTGCGCTCAACTGTCGACGGGTCTCGTTGAGCTCGACGACGGTGGAGACGCGGTGCCCACGCGGGCCACCGACGGTCGCCTTGTAACGGGTCTCCGCCGCGCGCAGCTCCGCGACCTTCCCGTTGACAACATCGCGGTCTTCGCGGTCGAGCTGGTCGAGGACCTGGCCTCGGTACTTGTCGAGGTGCTGGTGCGCGTATCGCTGCTCTGCGGGGAGGCCTTCGAAGTCGGTGTCGCGGTTGATCGCGGCCGTCTTGACGGTCCAGTTGGATGGGCCGGTGGATGCCGGGTTGAACACGTCGATCTTGGTCGACTCGAGTTCGTTTAGGTCGGCGTACCCGTACTCGCCGTCGCCGTGCCCGGTGATGCGGGCGTAGCCGAACACCTGGCGGGTCTCGGGGTCGTATTCGCAGACCCAGTAGTCGTAGCCGGGGCCGGAGTAGTGGGCGACGAACTGCTTCCCGCCGAGCCCGGACCCCTGCCCTTCTGTGCCGTAGAGGCCGGGCCATTCGGCGGCGCTGGCGGGAACGAAATCGTGATCGCGCACGTTTCGGTTCGTGCCCGGCCAGGCCGCAGACGGCTCAGCGGCGGGCGGTGTGTGGTCCTGAAACCCGAACTGGCCCCCGGTCGTGCCGTTGCCGCGGGCGGATTCACGGCGTGATGCTGCTGCAGTCGTCATGGCGAGTTGCTCCTCTTATATTCGTGGAACTTCGGCGAGTGTGGTCAACGGGCTCGGGCGGCGATGTTGTCGGGGTGCCAGCGGTGCGCGCGCCACGCCTTCCGGTGCGCCGGCATCCGCGCCAGCACCTGGTCGTGCCAGAGCTTCGGGAACCGCACCTGCAGCTCCGTCTTCTCCCCCACCTCGCACCTCGGCGCCCGATCGCAGACCATGCATCCGCCGAGGCCGATGTTCCGGCTGGAGGCGAACACGAACACAAACACGACGACATAGAAGATCCCGAACAGCACAGCGGGCGCCGTCACAGCCGCGGCGACGACGACCCAGAACGACGGCCAGTCGAGAGTGGCAAGCAGCTCAGGCATCGAACAGGGGGACGCTCGTCGGGTCGGAGCTGGGGTCCCACAGCGGCATCTTCCCGAACGTGCCGTTCGATGCCGGCAGTCCCTTGGACGTGTGCTGCGGGTCGATCCCGAAGGTGGCGGCGTCGCGGGCGAGCTTCGACATCTGACGCAGGTTCGCGTCGTCCGTCTTCGCGTTCAGATCGTAGAGCCCCTGCTCTGCGAACTCCACGAGCTCGTCGACGTCGTCGCTGTCGCCACCGGTCGCGTAGTCGTAGATGACATCGCCGTCGCGGTCGAAGACGCGGTTGACGGTGATGTTCTCCTGTTCCTCCTCGAACGCGTCAGCGTCGCGAGTGTGGACTTCCACGTGGCCCACCTGGTCGAGCCGGTAGTCCTCGGCGTAGGCGGCGAGGTCCTGTCGGTACAGGTCGATGGTGGCGTGCGCTTCTGCGCGGGCTCGGTCCATTGCCTCGAAGTGGAGATCCTTCGCTTTATCGACGGAGAGGTCCACCTTCGAGATGGTCAGCTGGTACTCGCGGTCGAAGTCCGCCGACATGGCCTGGTACTCCATCGCGGAGAGCGCGATCGCCGCATGCTCCCGCAGCCGGTCCCGGTCGGTCTCGAGGGTGGTGAGCTTGTTCTGCTCCGCCTTCGTGAGCTTGCGATGCTCTCCCGCGGCGGTGTCTTTGATCTGTTCGATGTCGTCGTCGAGCTTCTCCACCAGGTCGACGTGGTCCTTGTCGAAGATCGCTAGGTCCCGAACTCGCACGACGTCCGGATCTTCCACGGGCTCGTCGTAGCGGCCGATGCGATCGGCGAAGGTCACGTCTGCGCGAACAGCGGTCGGGAACAGGGCGAGGAGCTGCTTGCCGGCGTAGACCTGACCGGTGGAGATGAGGTTGTCCCGAGCCTTCGTGTAGGCGGCGATCTGCTCGTCCATCTGCTTCACCCGATCGACCGGCAGGAACATGCCCGGCGCCGAATGGGTCTGGAGGCCGAACTGACCGGCGGATGCGACACCGTTGCCTCGGGCAGCTTCGCGTCGAGCGGTTGCAGTCGTCATGGGTGTCGCCTCCGAAGTCGGGTGTTCGTCACCGGCACTGTGTGCGGCGACAACTCGATACCTCCTCTATGCGGGGAATGGCCAATAGCGGCTGCCGCCCGAGCGCTCCCCCGGAGAGGCGTCGACCTGGCCAGGACGATCCGGGGGCGACAGGCGCGAACCTCGCGGCTCGGGGTGTCCGTAAGCCGAACGTCATTTGCAACCAGCGGGAGTCGTGACGGCATGCGCGGATTTGCTCGGCCCCGAGTGTGCGTAAGACCTGTGCGTAGGGACTCGCAGTGACGGGGTCCTATACGCCACACTGGAGCGTGACCTCGCTCAAAATTGGGTACGCCCGCGTCTCCACCGTCGATCAGGACCTCACCGCGCAGACCGACGCACTCGAGCGTCTCGGCGTGACTGCGGACCGCATGTACCTCGACCACGGCATGACGGGCGCCAACCGATCGCGACCCGGCCTCGAGAAAGCCTTGGCCGTCTGCCGCTCGGGAGACATGCTCGTCGTCACCAAACTCGACCGCCTTGCCAGGTCCGTGAGGGATGCGAGCGACATCGTCGACGAGCTCATGGCGAAAGAGGTGACCTTGAGCATCGGTGGCGCCATCTACGATCCGACCGACCCGGTCGGCCGGCTCATGTTCAACGTGCTCTCCATGGTCGCCGAGTTCGAACGTGACCTGATCCGGCAGCGCACGCGAGAGGGCATGGCGGTCGCGAAAGCGAAGGGCAGGCTCAAGGGAAAGCAGCCGAAGCTCTCCGCCTCGAAGCAGCGCCACCTGGTGGAGCTCCAGGTCGAGGGCCGCATGAGCATCGGAGAAATCGCGTCACTTTTCGACGTGTCGAGGGCGACTGTGTATCGCACGGTGAAGCGGGCGGACGCCGCGTCAGCCACTGCCGACGCCGAGGCCTAAGCCGCGCGCGGCACCTACACTGCGAACGAACGCAGGGCGACGGCGCTGGCCTCGTTGACGTCGCGGATCCAGTTGGCGATGAACTGCTGCATGCTCGCGCGGTGCGCCGGGGTGAGGACTCCTCCTGGTCGGGCGACGTCCCCGTCGACGTGGATGCTCGCGTCGCTCCGGGAGGTGGCGGTGACGTGCAGGACAGGCGTGAAGCCCCAGGCGCTTTCCACGAACCGGGTGAGGTCGGTGGCGAGGAGTCTCGTGAGGGTGTCGCCGGCAGTGGCGGTCTTGCGCGGGAGAGCGGCGGTGCGGTTCACGGGTGGCTCCTTCGGCCAAGGGGTGGTGTGTACCTCTTCTATGCGGGGCAACACCTGACCGAGAGCACGGTGGTCGAACCTTTGGCGCTTACGTAGGAAATCCCCGCCACGACTTGCGTGGCGGGGATCGCTTCGACCGAACCTAGACTGACTTCGTAGACTCCCACCCGCCCATGGCGCAGTCGAATGCAGAGCCGACGATGCCCGGCCCTCCGCACCACATCTTCGCCTCAGCTTTGACCGCCTTGACGGGGCTGTAGATCATCGGTGTCCACGCGGAATCGCCGTTGGAGAGCTTCGCGGTTGTGAGCTCCAGAGACTGACTGTATCCACCGTCCTGCACAGCCCGAATCGCCATCGGCGAACAGTTCATGCACAGGCCGGTCGGGTATTTGGTCCAGCGAGCCCAGTTCGTCTCGCAAGATGGGGACCACCTAACTTCGATGATTCCGCCCCCGAGCTCGGTTTCCAAGCTTGTGACCGTGTAGGCGTCCCCGGAGCAGCCAGCCTCGATCGGGTCGAGACCCGAGCAGGCATCACCCTCGCAACCGGGCGCCGTCTGCGAGACAGCTCTGGGAGTCGGTCTTGCGGCTGCGGGTGAGGCAACCAGAGTGAGTGAGGCCAGCAGCCCCGCTGCGATCGCCAGGTATTTGAGAACTTTCGACATTGTGTCCTCCTCCAGAAGTGATGCCCAGGTGCATCATCGATTTGAGCCTATGCGCTCGGCCATTCCGTAGATAGCATCGCTTGGGACGAATGCAGGGCTGATGTCTTCCAATATTGACAGGAGCGTGTGGTGGCCAACAGAACTGAATCCTCCTGGACGGGTTTCGCGCCTTGGCTGGTGAGTGCCATGGACGGGCAGGGCGTCGGAAACGCTTCGCTGGCCTTGGAACTGCAGTCTTACGAAGTCTCTGAGAACACCATCGCCAAGTGGCGACGAGGGGACACTCGTCCACAGGTACGGTTTCTACCCGCGATAGCCCGCGCCTTGGGACGTGACCCTGTCGAACTTGCCATCGTGATTGAGGCGCTACCGCCGTCATATGCGGCACGATCGCAAGTCGAGATGGCGGTACGCATGTCGTCCCTACAGGCGGAGCTGGCGGACCTCTATGCAGTTCGAGGTGACGAACGGCACCGCAGCCGCCTTTCAGATCTCGCGCTAGCCGTGTCCCAGACACCGGGTTGGTCACTTTCTGTGAGTGGTGCCTTTTCTGGCCCCCCTGCTGACCCTTTGCATCTATCCACCCGACTGTCCTTCGCTCATTCCGACCTCGAGAACATCACCCACGACGCAGCTCTTGACGTGTTCGGGGCGCTCCTACAGAAACTTGACGCATCTCGAGCGGAGTCCAAGTTGGGGTCGGTTGCATTCTCGTCACCGGTCTATGCACGCCCGTCTGCGCCTGTCGGGGCCACGCATCCACAGTGCACAGGGGTTGTGGTGCTCAGCACAACGATCAAGTCTTTTGTGCCGGTTTTCTCCCGCCGCCTCGCAGACAGATTGTCGTATGGGCTGACGAGTGCCTTGGATCTCGCTGCAAATGTTGCTGGGAAGAGTATCGACGAGGTCCTGTCCCCCGAGCGGGCCGTCCAGACCTTTATGCTCCTGCGAAGCCCGCCCGAACGATACGTTTCTTACCACTACGAGGCTACCGAGATCCGAGACTCTCTCACGGTCGAGGCACTGTCCACACTGCCGTTCGATGGGGCTGTGGCTGTGTGGTTGAGAGAGTCACGGCAACTCCTCCAACATGCCGTGCTGCATCGATCCGAAACAGACCAGTCGAGCATCGCTCACGATCTCGACGAAGCTCTCTCCCACAGAGCTGCAGTAGACGAGGAGATCGAAAACCTGGGCGAACGAGCCATCGTGGTGAAGGTGGACTTACCTCCAGATGTTGACCCGACCATCTCGCCGAGCACCATCAGAGATTCACGAGTCGTTGCGGCGCTGGAAGCGGCAGATGTAGTGGCCGACCAACTCTTCGCCTCAGGCCTCTGCACCAGACTCGAAGAAAACGTCTATCCCCCAGTAGTCACCCGGAACTGACCGCTGCGCGTTTGTGGCCTGATTGCCTACTCAACCGGATATACGTCCGGCCAGGTCAGGTCGGTGCCGGGGATGCGCTCCCCCGCGAGGTCCTCGGTCATCTCGCGGAACTCCTTATCTTTCCGCCAGCGGCCGGCGAACTCGGCCACCACCTCGTCCGGGGTCTTGCCTTGCTTCGCGGCGATCGCGTCGACAAGCCGGCCGAAGTCGGCGCCGTGCCCTTCCGAGTGGGCGAGCATCTTCGTCCGGTGCTCGGGCGAGCAGTCGACCTTCCCGGCGATGTAGAGGACGGTACCGACCTCCCGCAGCTGTGACTTCGCTTCCGTCATCGCGGCTCGTTCGGTCTTGATCGTCTGCGGCCACCTCGATGCCCACGCGCCGATCTTGAGCGGCTCCCCGTTTGGGGCGGCGATGGCTTTCGCGGCGGCCGAGAGCTTCTTTTCGTCCCGCTCATGCGTCTGCACCTGTCGGGCTTCGCGCGCCTGGCGTTCCTCCGGCAGCTCCATCTTCGTCGGCCGGTCGACGGGCGCTGAGGGGAAGCAGACGGTGCAGGCTCGGTCGCCTGCGTCCTCGACGAGCTCGGTCTCGGCCCTGTCCGAGTACTCCGGCAGCAGCTGGAACCGAGTCGTCGGATAGCAGGTGGAACAGCCGAGGGACGAGTGGACGTGCCCTTGCGGGACGACGAACGCGCGCGGCCACCGACCACGACGGGCGTGCTCCTCGTCGATCAAGTTCATCTGCGCGCGCAGCGGTTCGATGATAGCGCGGGCTTCCTCGACCTTGACCTGCGCCTGCTCAAGACGCTGAACTCGGGTCATGCCGTAGCGGAAACGTTCGTCGGCGTGCTGGAGGACGTCGACCTGACGCAGCGCGACCGCCTTCATCTGCTCCGCGGCCGACAGCCGGTCGAGGACCTCGTTGAGTTCGGTGTCGACGCCAAACGGCGTCATCGCCTCGTACGGGTAGACCGTCTCGAGCTCCCCCACCGGCGCCGAGTGCTGCTGGTGGCCGAACTGGCCGCCGACGGTGCCGTTGCCGCGGGCCTGCTCTCGTCGTGCTCGCGCGTCCGAGCTGAGCTGCGTCATCAGTTGCGTCCGTTCAGGCGTGCGGTGGCGGTGACGTTCGTGGCGCGGTCGGGGTCGAGTATAAGCCGTTCGAGCACGGCGCGTGGAGTCGTCGGGTTGGCGGCCACCGAGTGGCGCACGCGTGCGAGCGAGTGCTGGCTGAGCGCGTCGGCATCTTCCTCGGTGAGCGTGCCGTTGCTGGCCGCGGCGGCAAGCACCCGAGGGTCTTCATCGACGAGCAGCCGTTCCCGCACAGCCTCCGGCAGGGGCCGGTCGGCCCACGCGGCGACCTGGAAGCGCTCGTCCGCGTCGGGGCTGGTGGCACCCGCCTCAAGCACATGGTCGGGGCAAGACCGGTGCGCGAGGACGTGCTTGCGGCGGAACGGGTCCTGGCTCGTCCACATGACCTCGGACGCGATCACGGGCAGCTCGTCTCGGCGGGCGGCGGCGATCGTCATGGCCGCGGTCTCGTCGCTCTCGATGAGGTCGGTGACGAGATCCTCGGGGGTGGCGGAGTTTTCGATGAGCGCCTGATTGATGTCGTCGTTGCCGAGCGCTGCGAGCTCGAGGATGCGCGCCCGCTCCTCGGTGGCGCCGGCCTCGTCACGGAGCTTGTCGATGACCTCGGCCGCGGTGTCGTAGCTGTCGACCTGGGTGGCGAACGCGGACTCATCGAGCGCGGGGGCCGAGTGTCCCTGGAAGCCGAACTGTCCGGGCTGGGTGCCGTGGCCGCGGTGCTGCTCGCGGGCCTTGTCGGCGTCGAAGTTGGTCACGGGGGCTCCTGTCGGCGGGTGTGGGGTGCTCTTCCCGCACTGTGTGCGGCGGAACTCACAACTAGGCCGCCACCGCAGAAGTCGCGGTGACGGCCTGGTCCGGATGCTCGATCGGCTAGCTGCCGGGGGCGATATCGATGCCGAGGTCAGCGGCCGTCTGCGCGAAGATCGGCGACTCCGCCTCGGAGGTCTCGCTGGCTTCGACCGCGGGCTCCGCGTCGACGGCGGATACTGTCTCCTCGACGACGTCCACTTCCGCTGTCTCGACGAACACCTCAGCGTCTGCCTCGACCGGCTCGGCTACCTCGCTGGCGTAGTCCGGCTTCGCTTCGGCAGGCCCCGATTCGGCGTCCAGGGTCGGCGGCAGCCAGAAGCTCAGGTCCTCCCCCTCGTCCACGGCCGGCGCGGGCACGTACGCCGCCTCGGTTTCCGTCGTGAGTTGTGCTGGGGCGGGTGTGTCAATGGTCGTCATGTCGGTTCCTGTCGGCGTCGGGGTTGCGGTGGACTGCGTGCGCGCGGTGATCCCGTTCGTCGGCGTCGTCTCCTGGAGCGACGGGACCGCCGTGGGAGCGGGCACGAGCGGGATGACGACGCCCTCGCCGGTCGTGTACGAGTCACCGCACGGCACCCACGACGCGGAACCCGCGCCACCGGTGTTGACGACGGCGAAGTTGATCACGAGGCACGTGGACAGATCGAGCGGACCACCGTAGGACTGGCCAGCCCCCGTCTGGTAGAGGATGTCGCGGTCGGCGGCGTTCTCCCACCACGTATTCGCGGCGGCCGTGCCAAGGCTCTCGAGCGGGCCCGCGTTCGTGCTGAGCCACGTCGCCTCGTTGGACGGAACAACCTGACCGGCGTGCGGGTCCGCGGGCATGGTGCCGAGGCTGAGCTCGACTGCCTGCTCCCCCGGCTTGAACGAGAACGCGTCCGTGCCGACGAGGAAGCGATCGGCGGGGAGCGCGGACAGGCCGTTCTCCGCGCGGATGGCGTTGTACTGCTCGATGAACGCCGTGAGCATGTCTTGCGTCACGTCCGCCTCGTGGAGCCCCGCGATGACCGGGTTCTCCGGCGTCTCGGGGTCCGTCGGGTCGGTGGGGTCGGTCGGGTCCGTGGGGTCGGTCGGCGTTGTGCCTCCGTCGCCGGAGCCGGGGTTCGTTCCGCCACCGCCGGGGTTCGTGCCCCCGTCGCCGGGCGTGCCGGGGGTTGCACCGCCGCCGCTGTCGCCACCAGTGCCACCGCCGACGGGGTTCGTGATGACCCCGCCGACGGGCGGCGCGAAGTTCGGAAGCTCCGGTGACGCTTCAACGCTCGTGTTGCCGTTGCCGTTGCCGCCGGCTGGCGGGATGAGGGTGTTCGGGTTCACGACGACGTACGTGTCATCGCGGTCGCCGTTCGTGGTCGGCGACGGGGATGGGGAGGTGAGCGGCGGCGCATCGCTGACGGCCTGAGGCACGGTCGGACGCGGGGTCGCTGGGGCGGTCGAAGACGGCACGGAGGAGCCCTGCGTCTTCGTCGGATCGGGGGTGCTGTCGGCGACGTTCGAGGTCGGAGCGCACGCGGCAAGTGCGATCAGCGCGACGGAGCCGACGCCGAGCGCGGTCACCGTCCGTCGCTGGCGAGTGAAGGTGGAAGCGGACATGGGAGCCTTTCGCGAAGAGCGTGCGGGTGGTCGTCAACTCCTCCGGCGCAGAGTCGTATCCCTTCCCCTATGCGCGAGCCGGTGTCCGACACGGATCCTCGGTCCACTTAAGCCACGCGGTGAAGTCCGCGATGAAGATGCGGGCGACTTCCGTGTCCTGGTCGTTGAACGCCAGCACCCACTCGCCAGGTTCGGGAGTGGTGCTCATCATCCACGCGCGCACCGACACTCGGTCGCCTTCGAGGGTGTCGATGAGCAGCTCCCGCTTGCCGGGCACGCTTGGGCCGACCTGCATGACCTGGCCCACGACACCGTTCGGAGCATGCTCGTTCACGAACGCCGCCCACCGGCGCGCGCCCTCGTCGCGCCTCTCGATGCTGATCCGCGCGTGCCGGTAGCCAAGAGCGTCCATGAGGCCGCCGACGGTGACGTTGCGGAGGAACAGCACTCCATAGGTGGGGAGCGCGACGATGATCGGCATGAGCCACGGTTTCTCGGACGAGAGGACGAAGAACTCGACGATGGGCGTCCACCTGAACCAGGTGAGGAGCAGCATCAGGGCAAGCATCAGGACCGTCAGGATCGGCATCGCGATCTGGAACACCGACCAGCGCGGGGACACCAGCGTGGGCAGGGCGAGGATCGTCGCCCACACGGCCAGGAGCGTCGTCTTGTGCGAGACGACCGAGATGTCGGCAGGCCAGAACGCCCAGTCGCCGTGCATGAGCGCGAACACCGGGACGACGACCATGAGCACGTTCAGTACGATCGCAGCGATCCACCACCCGGACTTCCCGGGACGCTGATCCTTCGGGAGCCGCGTCGGCGCTTCCATCGGCCCGTCGCATTGTGTCAGGTCCAGGCGAGGTGACGCCGGCGCAGTCTTCTGAGCCGACCTACTGGCGGACGAGCTCGAGGAGGCGCGCGGCTGATTCCGCTCGCGCGTTTGGCGCAGGTCCGCGTTGTAGAGGTGTCGGGAGTCGGGCTTGGAGAGCACGTCGAACGCTTCGGTGATGAGCGCCGCCCGGGCAGGGTCGTTGCCGCCCATGTCGGGGTGGACTTCGCGGATGAGGCCGCGGAAGGCGCGCTTGATGTCGGCCTCGGACGCGTCTTCTGCAACGGCGAGCACCTCGTAGTGGGTGGCGTTGCCGGTCATGGTCGCGCCCTTTCCTGATCTGATGAGTGGTTGGTCGCCTGGCTATGCGGGCACGAGCGACCGGAACCGCTCACGCACGAGCGGGATGTGGTCCGCGCTCTGCTCGATCAGCAGCGTCTCGTGGCCGAGGCCCACCCGTTCGGCAGCCTCGGCAGTCGCGCCGGTGCCGGCGAACAGGTCGAGGATCTTCATGCCGGGGACTGGACAGGCGAGCTTTACGAGCCATTCCATGAGCGCGACGGGCTTGACCGTGTGGTGGCGGACGCCGTCGACGATGGGCCGTTCCCGGCCGGATGCCCGCCCGGAGTAGTGGAACTGCGGGAAGTACCGCGACGACCCGCGCTTCTGCAGCTCGAGCTTTGCGGCCGGGCATCCGATCTCGCAGGGGCCGCCTTCGACGCAGTCGGGGCCGTGGATGAGGAGCATGTTCGTCGGCCACCGTCCGCCCGGATGGCTCGAGGACGGCGCCGACCCGCGGGACATGTTCAGCACATCCCCCGCGATCGCTTTCCCGGGTGGGCGGGAGCGGTCATCGTCAGTCGGGACCCGGCACGCGTCGATGCCGAGCCCGCCGACGCCGTGCCGGATGATGTTGTCGACCAGGTCCCCGTCGAGCGGTTTCCTGGCGATGAGGATGGGTTCGTGTGCGGGCTTCATGATGTTCTGCGCCCCCGCGAACCGCTCCGCGAGGTCCGGGTGGCCGCGCTTCACGAGGAGCTCTTGCAGCTCCAGCCGCTTCGGGAACCCGTACGACTTCACCCACGCCACCATGCCATCGCGCACCTCCCAGCCGGCGTTCTCCACCGCCGTCACCAGCCGATGGTGCGTGCGCGGTGCACCGAAGGCGATGAGGTTCCCACCGGGTTTCACCGTCCGCATCGCTTCCGCCCAGACGTCGACGGAGAACGCAATCCCCGTCGCGTCCCACGACTGGTTCACCTGCCGTGCGAAGTCCAACTCGTAGGGCGGGTCGGTGACGATCGCGTCGAAGGTGTTGTCCGGGATCCCGCGGAGTGCGTGCTCGGAACGGGCGTGCAGGAGGGATGAGTGGGCGGAGAGGCGCTCGGCGCTCGGGAAGGTCATGCCCTTTCTATGCGCGAGCGCGGGTAGTGCAGCGATCGGCGTGTCCGCTACGCGGTGCTACAGTCGCATCACCAGCACCCTCGCGGCCTCTCTCGTGCGCACGATGACGCCCCCTGCGGGGGTCCTTTTGGTTTCGGGCTAGGTTCGTTGAATCGGGACCTCCCGACCTTGCTCGTCGGCGAGCGGAGGATGTTCGAGGTGCCAGTGTTGGGCCGCGGCGCCTCCCGCACGACGGCGAACCTCGTCACCTGCGTCGCTCGGCCGCGCCATCGGGACCGCCGGGGCCGGAAGATCGCCGCGAGCTTGGTCCGCCAGATCGGCCCCGAGGAAGAGTCCATGCCGCCTCTATGCGGTCACGTCTCCACCGGCGCTGTCACAGTTGCGCTTCCCCCAAGGCGCTCCCGTTCGACCCCAAAGTCGCCGTCCTGCAGCTCGCTCAGATCGACCCCGCACGTCACTTCGCGAAAACCGCCTCGGCCCTGAGGGACGAGGCGGTTTAGTCCGAGCCAGATTTACAACGCGTAGCGTGGAACCCCAACCTTGCTGTCGGGAGACTTGAAGACGTCTCGCCTGTCGTCATTGGGACGTTGCACGGGCGCCTCGCGCCGCACAGCGAACCGGGTGACCTGCGTCGGTTTTGTGGACCACAGCCCGACACGCTTGGTCTCAGGCTTCTCGTTCTTGGGCATCTTGACCTCCTCGACACCCTCACTCTATGCGTGGGTTGGTCTCGGGACAATCAGTACTTGCCGAGACGCGCCGATCTGGTCAGGAACCAGATGAAGGCCACGAGCGTCTGCACTAGGAACAGCAACCACCCGACCGAGGCCGCCAGAGCGAGGAACCACCAAGCAAATTCCAGAGACGTGCCCGTGGCAATCAGAACCGGCGACGCCGCAAATATAAAGAACAGCAAAGCGCACAGACCGACGGTGACCCTGAAGGGCATCGCGAGGTTGTCGGCGAGCGTCGAGCCGTGTCGAGCGGCAGAGATTCCGAACAACAGAGCGGGGAAGGAGAGGAGAACACTGACCGCACTCCCGCCGCTCGATGCGAGGCCAATGGGATCACCCCATGCGGCGAACGCCAGGAGCACCGACGCAGTGAACGTAAGGAAGAGGCCAGCCTGTAGATGAGCTGGTGACCCGAGACTAGTGAGTTCGACTAACCCATCCCTGGCGGGAGCCGAAAGAAATTTCGCGTGCACGTGCGCGGACGTGTCGTTGCGCTGCAAAGCCGCATGTCGTCCATCACTGTCGGATCCTTTGGGGAGAGTCAGCACAGTGCATGCAACCCCGGATGGCACCACGAACTCAAGGTGATACGACTCCGCGTCGCTGGGAGCCGTCAACGGAAGGTAAAGCTGGTGGGCGGAAGCTAGCAGTTGCAGCCACTTGATGCCCCCGGTTGAGTTGGTCGACCACAAGTAGGAGACCTTGACCAGCGAACGTGCCCCTAGCTTTGTCGCGGGAAGAAGTAGGTACATGATGAAACCCGTACTCAGATCCCTGGTGAATGTGGCCAGCTTCGAACCAATGAGCCGGTGATCGATGACGTCGTGCTCGCCGTACAGGCCGTGCTCAGTTAGAGCGACAGCAACCTCGTGTGCGTTGTCCGAGTTCCCCACGATGTGTTTCAGCGCGTCGATGAGCAGAGGGTCGAGATCGCGCACTGCGACCCCGAGGGTTCTCGCGTACGCCAGCGAGAGTATCGCCACCGTCAATCGCTCGTTCTCGCGTCGAGTCAGTGTTGGAACAGACTTGGTTCCCACAACGTCAACGTCGAACTCGTGGAGCGGTTTTTTCTCCACGATGGCGATCGGAGCTAGCACCTGACCCTTCACGTCCCCACTGGACTTGAGGCCTCGCTGGCTCGGGTCATACGCGAAATGAGGATCTGACGGCAAAGTCATGTCGATCGAATGCTTCAGGCGCCCACGGTTGCCGTCTGTCGGCTCGTACCTGTCGATGCGACGATGGCACCACCTCGGCCAAGAACCGACCGCATCCAGCATCGAGCTGACGAGCCTTTCGTCCGACAGCTCATACTTATCGTCTTCACCCGGGGCCCTCGACGGCATCTTCGAGGGCTTTCTGCTCCCCCTAGAAACGAAGTTCGCTACCTTCGTGATCAGCGACCAGGACATGGCTGACTACAGAGCGCGTCATCGTTATGCATTCTCTGAGGGTAACGCTTGAACGGTGCGACCAGTTCTTACACGCTTACATGCTCTGGGGATGGCGCAGTTCACGTGTAGATCATGCTGCACCACTTCTAGGCGTGGGTGCTCTAGCCCTGATAGCTGCCCCTCGGCGGCGTCCAGAATCGGTCCCCGCATAGTGTCCCTGCAGCACCCTTCCTGCGGAGGCGAGGGTGCGGCCGACCACGCCCACTCCACCTCATCCCGATTGCGAGCACACCCCTTTTGACTCCCATCCCGTCACGTCGTTCCTGGGTCACCGAACCCGGTGAATCCCTCGTCGACCTCGCCTCTGCCCCCACCCACCCCTTCATCCTCATGGCCCGTTTCGCGGGCTTCCTCGACGAGACGGGTCTGCCAGCGGACGCGATCGTGTCTCCGGACTCGATCGCGTTCCCGCTCGCGCCTCGCTGGCCGGATGAGGACCCCTATCCGAGCATGAGCGGCGGCTTGCTCTGGCATCCGCTGTTCTGGCTCCCGCTCGAGGTGTCCCTCCCGTCCGTCTCCAAGCACCCGGTGACGGGCGAGCTGTCGATGGAGGGCACCGACGAGTTCGGTCTGCGCGTCGCGCTCGAGATGGAAGGGTCTGGCCTCTACGACGCTGAGACCGGCACCTGGCTCGACGTGCTCATGACCTTCGCTGGTCTCGACGCGGACGACCCTGCCGTGCAGCAGCGCGTGCTCGCGTTCTTCGCAGGCGCCGAGGATCCGGAGCTCGCGAGCATTGATCTGCAGCCGATCCTCGCGACCCCCGACGACGCCGCGTCGAACCCGAACTGGGCGTCCGACGTCGCCGCGGAGCTCGCTGTCGACCACGCCCGCGTCCGCACCCTCATGGGTCTCGTCACGTTCGGCGAGATCATCGCCAACGAGGGTCGCGGGTTCGTCACCCCCGGTGACGACTCCCCCGCTGAGCCGAAGCTCCTCGCGGAGTCTCTCGCGCCTGCTCTCGCGGCGTTGCACCTGCCGGACCTCATCGCCATCGAAGGTGGCGCGCAGGTGGCGGCGGAGCAGTACTTCGGGCAGACCGGGGACTACCTGGAGCAGCACGAGGCTTCCGGCGACGCCGACTACTCCGTCATCCTCGACGGGCTGGGCCGCGTCATCGAGATGGTGACCGCAGGTCTGGACGCGGAACTCGAGGCGATCGCCGCCAAGCACCAGGAGGCGGACGCCGACAGCGAGTAGTCCGCGCGCGCTCCACTTCGAAGGCCCCTGCGACCCTGTTTCGCTGGGGCCTTTGGCGTGCCCGCATAGACGGGGTGACCAGACACCGCCGAATCAGAGGACGCCCCACCATGTGGCCCTTCCGCCGTCGCACCACGACCACCGACGCGACCGACACCGCCGAGGTGTTCGCGCGCCCACCGATGCTCGCGCGCGTCGATGACGACGTTGCCGAGGACTCGTTCTGGACCGAGAGCCCGGCGTCGCCGCAGCGCCCGGAGTACCTCGACTTCGCGGACTCGATCCCCGCCTCACGTCACCCGGCCATGCCGCTCGCCACGATCCTCCTCGACCGGCCCGCGCCCGTCCGTCGGGAGCTCCCGCCGACCTACCTCGACGCGGCTGTGCACGACATCCTCAACGACCTCGTCGGACCCGCCGGCCGCTACCGCTTGGTCCCGCGCACGCCCGGCGAGTCTGACGGGGACGAGATCTTCACCAAGCTCATCGTGCAGGAGGTCGCGGACCGCATCGGCATCAGCATCGACGAGGCGTTCGACCCGCAGGAACTGGAAGCGCCGACGGCACCGGTCTTCGCGATCGACCCGCACCGAGCCCGGGGCGGGTAGCTGGGCCGTTCAATCTAGACGCGTATTCAATGAAACTGAACTGGCCTCTAGGTTGAACGCAGGCGGAGGCCGCTACCTGGTACCGAACGAGATCGCCGACTACGGGCCTGCAGCGCTTTAAGTGTTCGCGCCGCGGGAGCACGAAGAACTTCACTGCGACCGGAGAGCCCACCCGCAGGCAGCAGACGCGTGAGAGCAAGTTCGAGTCCGGTCAACTCCACGACCTGTTCGAGGTTCTCGCCGACACCTGCGCTGATCCGTGTCGTTAACGTCGAGCTTTGTGTCGGGGGCGACGCCGAAATCTCTTCAGGGTCGACGGGCTCGGAGCGCCTCACCTGCGACGAATCGAATGAGCTTGTCGTGATCCGCCGCCAGTACATTGAGCACGTCCGTTGGTACATCTGGGTTGAAGACGACCAGCAGTGCGAGGTCTGCGTCCTGCGAGGCGAGCCCAAGGAGAACGTCGGTGGAAGCAGCAGGGTTGAGAACGACCGCCTGACGGACTTCCTGGCGGTCGTCCTCAGCGAGCAAGCGAAGAAGGGCCTCGCTCGTGTTGGGGTTCCCGGCGGCGACGCAACGGACCTTGTAGCTCCGCGGGTCGCCGGCGAGCGCAGTGAGTATCCCCAAGCTCGCTGCGTCGTCGTATCCCGCCTCCTGGCGGTCTTGAGCCTTGGTGCTAGATGCCAGCGCGATCAGCCGTCGTTGTTGGTCTGAGCCCTCGAGCTCATGGCTTCCAACTCCAGGCGCTGTCTCGAGTTCGTTCGAGTCGCTCGCGGGTGGCGTTTCCGGGGTAGCTGGGTTCCGCGTCGCAGCGAGTCGAACGGCGTAGTGGTCATCCCGCCTGAGCGCACGTAGGGCATCGTCCGACAGGCGGGTATCGCTCGCGGTCGCTGCCCTGACTGCCCAATGGGGATCCTGGGCCAGGCGGTGCAGCGACACTAGTGAGTTCCGTCCCGATGCTGCTGCAGCCGCTCGCACTACCTCCTGAGAGTCTTTGCCCAGCATCTCGACGATGTCGACCGGGGTTCGAGGATGCTTCGCCACCTGGGCGCGCACGTCCTCACGCGAGTGGCGTGCGAGCAGGGTCAGGCTTTCCTCGCTCGTGCAGTGGTGCTCGGAAGCCAGCCATGGCCCGTCTGCGTCCGACGACTGCCGCTTCGACACGACGTCCAGAGCCGCGGCGACGATGGCGCGATGCGGTGAGAGCTCGGGGCGCCGTTGCAGCAGTACGAGGACCTGGAAGGAAAGCTCGTGCAGTCGGAGGCTCAGGAGTTCCTCCGCGACCTCGACACCGCGAACGAGGGGTAGGTTAGCGTTTTCCAGGCATGCGAGCTTCAGGAACGCGTCCGTCGACCCGCTCAGAGTGTCCAGGACGGTTGCGGGAGCGGACGGGTTGCAGGCGAGCGCGGTTCGGACTTCGGAACTGGCCACAGCGGCCAGGTCGCGGAGGATCGGTTCGGGCGTGTGAGGTGATTCTGCGAAGAAGACCCGGTCGTCGCGGCGGCGGCTCGTGAGAAGTTTCCGGCCGAGCTCCGTGCGGAAGTCGTCGCTCAGTCGCGGATGCACAGCGAGCTGCTGCCGCCTGGCCCTGGTCGCCCCCTCAGCGAGTTCCATCAGGGCTTCCACGGGAGTCGCCGCGTGGCTGATCGCCAACTCGAGCACGTCGGCGGCTGCCTCGCGTCCACCGAAGAGCAGACGCGCGTCGTACGAGGCGACGAGGTTCTCCAGGATGGGGTGGAGAGCCGCGTGGTCATGTGGGCGGGAGCGCTTCAGTGCGTCCACGCGAACTCCTGGGTCGGGGTCGCCGAAGAGGGCCAGGCATTCTTTGTGGTCCTCGACGGACTTCCACCGTGCGGCGATCCGGCGGAGCCAGCTCGGCTGTTCCGGGCTGAAGAACTCGTCGAGGACCTCTTGCGGAACGCTACGCTGGAGCCACTCCGGCACACGATTCGCGCGCCCGCGCTTCCACTCCCACCGCATCGTCTCGATTGGGAGCAGCCCGCCCTCAAAGACGCTTGCGTTCTGAGACGTCATGAGCCAGAGAACCTGGTGGACCCAATGTGACGGTCCCATCTCCGGACGCCTCAGCTGAAGTTGAGCAAGTTCAGCGAGCGTTCTGCGGGTGTCCAGGGCGGACTCTGCGACGACCGTCTCGGGTACCGCCACGCCCTCGCTCACGTCCCGGGCCGAGCTCACCGCCGCACTCGGTCGCTTCCCGATCTGCACTCGAGGCGCTCGTGGATGCCGTTCTGCCGCTTCCCGGACGAGGCAGCTCCGATCCTCCCGGAGCACGGCGATGACGTCGGCGGCTGTGTCTGGGTTCAGCGCCACTCCCTCCCGGACGGTCCAGTGCCGGTCCGCGCTGAGTCGACGCAGGGTAATCGGGTCAGTGCTGGTGTTGCGCGCGATCCGACGGCGCACACGTTCGCTGTCGTCATCAGCGAGGTAGTCGAGCGGTGCTGGGCGTGTCAGAGGATTCTCGGCGACCACGATCTTGAGTCGGGCTTCGCTCGGCTCGTCGTAGTCCCGTTCGCTGCGGTCGCGGCGAACGGCCTCCGCGAGTCCTCTGCGCAGTTCGGGTAGGAGCACCTCTGGATCGCCGCCGATGAGACGTGCAACCGGCCAGGCCTGTGTCATTGCCTGGCGCGGGAACCACAGCCCGACCTCGCGAATGCGGTGCTCGTCGCCCAGGTCGAGCAGCACGTAGGCGAGGAGATGGAGGAGGAACTCGCGGAGGTCGGATGACCTCAGCGTCGAGTAGGCCTTGCAGTCGTACAGCGTCCCGTTGACGATCCAGTCGCCATCGGCGCCACCGACAAGCCGACCACCGGCGAAAGTCGGACCAGGCACGTATTCGCCGCCGTCCGAAATGACCGCTTGCCACCGTGCCAGCGGCTGCTCGTTCGCTAACATCATCGACCGGATGTCCGCGATCGCGAGCGGGTCCAGTTGCGCCGCGAGTTCCTCGCCGTCCTGCACTTGGTCACAGGCCTTCCCGATTGAGCCCGCGAGAACTCCTGTGCCGCCGCGATAGATCTGCTCGCACTGCGCGAGCAGCAGCGCAGCAAGGTCGAGGTCCTCCTCATCCGACGGCGCGGACAGGAGCCGTTCGGCGACCTCGAAAGAGCCCTGCAGCACGGCGGCTCTGTGCTGCCCGTTCGTGACGGCCGGGGCGAGACCGGGAAGCGCGGCCGCGCCGGCCAGCGCAGTTGACCGCAGCAGGTCGAAGTCGCCGAGCGCCATGCGCATGCGCAGATCAATGGCTGTACCGGCACGAGGACCGTCCACCTGCGGGAGCTTCGGCGATACCGTCCGCGTCTTCAAGAGGCGGGTGAGCCCCCATGCGTCGGCACGAAGACGTTCTACGGCCTCGAATTCCTCGACTTCGCCGAGCTCCGGCGAAACATGCTCCAGGTAAATGCGTAGGGGTGAACGCAGATCCTTGAGGTGCTCGGTCAGGGACATGCGTTGGCCTTCCGTCGGTGAGCGCAGCACGAGCGATCCGCGGCGGCTGCAGCAGCAGTTTCTGCGCCTCGCCGGTCACGTTTCTCGCCAGCATATGCGCGGGCCCCACCGGGCGTGCTCGGACCGCGGCCGGCCCGCACCGCTTCGGTCAGTTGAGTGCGGTGAGTGGCACACTCATCGACTGGGGTGCGCGCGGCGGCTTCCCGTCGCTGTCGAGGAAGACGTAGTAGAACCGCGTCGTCAGCTGGATGCGCTCGGTGTCTGGCGCGTCTGTGGTCGTGCTGAGGGCATCAGCCGTGAACACGTGCGGCGACCATTCGTCGCCGAGTGCCGCCCGGACCCACACTGTGGCGTCGCCCTCGTCGACCGGGAGCCGGGTCCCCAGGAGTCGATGGTGTGCCGCCACGGAGATGGTCACGACGAAGCCGTCCAGTTCCGGATCGTGGCAGTGCGCGGCTTGGCTGGTGACCTGGCCGACGATCGTCAGGTTGGCGTGCGGGTTTGTCGTCGAGCGAACCGGCCCCAAGCCTGGCAGCTTCGGGGCGGTCTCCTGGGTCACCGGCACATTCGACTGGAGCCAGTCGGGCGAGTCGGATGTGCGGAGTTCGCTGCGGAACCTTCTGAGGTCAAACTCATGGCGGCGCGTGAGCGTGCGAATGCTGGTCATGCGTGCAAGGTACGCACGGCCACCGACATTTCCTGCGTGGAGAGTTCTGAACACACACTCCACGTGGAGGGACGTCTCGTTCCGCATCTGTTGCGGCATGAGAGGTCTCGAGACCTCACGCCCGCATACATCCGACATGACGATCAACCACTGCCCCGACGCGAAGCGCGGATGCACCGAATCCTTCGAAGCGCACCTCCTGAAAACTCAGGCGTTCGCGTACACCCGCGGTGGGCTTCCGCGGCAGAGGATCGCTCCGGGATTCTCGCCCGAAGAGTGCCACTTCGGACAGTGGCTCCGCTCCGTGATCGCGAAGCGACGTGTCCAGTCGAGAACCCTGACGGAGGAGCAGTCGTGGCTGGTCCACATGCTCATGACCGACCATCCGCAGCAGTGGGAGCGACGCGAATCGAGAGAACTCGACGCCCCCGACACAGACGAGGAGCGACTCCTCGCAGTCCTCGGATACCTGCAAGCGCACAGCAGGCTCCCCCGCCTGTTCCGTCCGGACGGCACTCGCGAAGAAGAGATCGCCGGCAACGCGCTCAGCGAATTCCGGACCCGGATCAGGGGAACTCGCCAGAACGGGCGCCAGGACCTCGACGAACGCATTGTCGCCACACTCGAGTACCTCTGCCCGGAATGGCGAGGACCACGAGCGCTTGACCCGAAGCGCATCATCGTGAAGCGACCAAGACGAGCTGCGTAATGCGTTGGGCCCACCGCAGCTCCGAGAACACCACGGGCCCCAGTACATCGACGCAGAACGCGACATGCTGGGGCCGGTGGTGGGAAGGGGGTGGCTACTGGTCACGGGCATCGCGAGTTCAACAGATGCGGGTCCGCGTACTGCAGTTTCTCGCTCCTCCTGGGGCACTTTCATCGCCAAGGATCTGCTGTTTGTGTTCCTTGGGCTCGAAGATGCTGTGCAAGTGCAGCGCTGGAAAAAGCGTTCTCGTTCGCGTATTCGATGGATCGACGGTCGCAAAGCCTGGCTCCGTGCGCGCCCTCAGACTCGAGTGAATGCGGCGCACCGCTATGCTTCGCTGCATGCGCCCAAGCGAACTCGACGGCATGCTGCGTCTTGTTGCGGTACTCAAGCCGCACAATTCCGGAACTGGCGCCTTCCTCGCGCTGGCCGACGACCACAGGCAGTACTGGGTTAAACCCCCGGGGAATCCTCAAGGGTCTCGAACGCTCGTGGCTGAGTACGTTGTCTCAGGCATCGGTTCCCTAATCGGCGCGCCCGTTAGAGAAACTCGACTCCTGGAGATCCCACGCCACGTCCGCTTCGAGTATGCTCCGGGCCATTTTCTGCGACCGTCGATCGCGCATGCATCATTGAATTTGGAACGCGCAACGATCATCGACGATTGGTCGGAGTTCACAGCCTATGACCACAATCGGTCGCGGCAGGCTGCCATCTTGGGCCTCTGGGACCTCTGTCTCGGCGGCGATCCACAGTGGCTACACGCGGCCGACGATGACTACTCGATCTGGTCCTTCGATCACGGATTCTGGTTGGCAGGTGAAGCGGACTGGACAGTCGCCTCGATCGAACGGGTCGGGGATCGAGCCTGGCTGCAGGAGCTCGACGCGCGCCGCCTGTCTCGGGCCAGCCTGCTGAGTACGGCAGAAGCCATCCGTGGGCTGCAGATCGACAGCGTCGAAGCAGTCGTCCGCGGAGTTCCCCTATCATGGGACACCAGCCAGCATGAAATGTCAGAACTGGCACGCGTCTTGTGCGGACGCGCCCCCGCAGTAGCCGATCGCCTTGATCAGCTAGCGATGCTTAGCCCGCACCCCTAGGAGGTGCCCGTGCTCTACCGATACTGGATCATCCGATTCGTGCCCAACGTGGCGCGCGGGGAGTTCACAAACATCGGCATCGTTTGCGGTCGCGATGGCGGCGACTGGCACGCGCGTTTCGAAACTCGAGGAGCGCGCGCTACGGGCGTCACCCAGGCTGACCTCCAGACTGTCGGTCCCTGGCTGCGCTGGTTCCAGCACAACATCGAAAACGGTGTCAGCGACCTCGATGCCACAACCAGTGAATGGCTAGAACAGCTTCGCGTACGACAAGCGAACACTCTGCAGCTGGCGCAGCCTCTCCCCATAGATGTCACCTCTGCCGTCGAGGGAGTCGATCTCCTTTTCCCGCATCTTGTCGAGCGCGCTGACACTCGTGTGCGGGACAGCCCTACCCGCCCCCAAATCCGCCGCCGACTCAAGGATGCGCTTGTCGCGAGGCGCGGGTACACCCTCAACCGAGATCTTTTCCAAAGTCCTGAGACCCGCATCGGGCGCCAGCGGGTGAACTTCGACCTGCTACGGGAGTCGGCGCAGGGCAACATCCTCACGGATGTTTGGTCGTTCAACGTGAAGAACTTCGACCGGCTCGAGCAGGAGATCCGGTCGTCGAACTTCATGATTTCGACCCTCCGCGACCACGGTGCATCCTTTGAAGTTCAGCCGGAAAAGTTTGAGCCCGTCGGGCCGGAGAGTCTCATTGAGGTCATCTACGACCCACCTAAGAGTGAATCTCCGCAGGCGGTTGATGTCTTCGAGGCAGCGCGCGAAGCGTGGGCAAGCCAGGGTGTGGAAATGCTCACACTCTCAGCTACCAACGCCCAGCTGGCACGACCGAACGAGTATCCGGGATCCTCGCTAACGCTTGAAGCCAGCAGAACCTGGGACAGCAACGTGCTTCAACGTGTGGACGGACCACGCGCGCTTCAGTAGAACGGCGCATTTCACAGCTGACAGGCATGGAGACCTTGCTCGGACAGGCGACCTCCCTCATGAACCGATTGCGTTAGTCATTGTGGCCTTCCTAACCTCCTGTGTGGCATCGCCTTAGCCTCGAGATGTCGTGAGCACGCGAGCTCCACCCCTCGTGGAGGTCAGTCGTTAGATCGAGGCGGAGAGCAGGCGCGAGTGGCTGCTCCACGAGCGAGAGATGCACAACCAGCCACCATCGCTCTGGGAACCAACTTCGTTTGTTCTCAAGATCATAGGATCCAACGTATGACAGAGGACGAAGAGACGGATCCGGACGCTGAGCTCGAGGACGTAAAAGGGCTCATAGCGTCGCTGGTCATCAAGGGCATAGCTCGAAGCATGGTGATCCAAGGGGAAGTTGACCTGGACGCAGTCTCAGGGCAGGATCTGTTGGACCTAGCAAAGCGGCGTCTCGTGGAGCTCGTTCGTTCGGGTGACGTTGACTTCACCATGATCCTGGACCACACAGAGAACATTCTCACCGATGCCCGTACCCACGCCGAAAACGGCAAAGACGAGTACGCGTTCGTCTTCTATGCTCTCTACTACGAGCACATTCTCAACCGTGCCATCAGGGAACGTGCGATCCAGCTTGACTTGTCCGAGAAAGAGGGGCTGGAACTCATGCGTCGCGGCATGCCCGAAAAGCTGGGACTCACGTGGAAGCTGCTCTTCGGTGCCAAATTCCCGGAGGAACTCCGAGCTGACATATTGGCGACTTCACGACGACGGAACTCTTTCATCCACTACAAATGGCATGCGGACCCCACCCTCGAGAGCAACCTAGAAGCGGAAGAGGCGCGTCGTTCAAAATCGCTGGCTGCTGCCGAGCGTGCCGCGGTTGATCTGACCGATCACCTGAACCGCCTGTTGGTCTCTCCGGACGGGGACATCGGAAAGTGGCTCCATTCCTCGCGGCTCACCCCCGATCCTGACTCGGAGTCAGATGGCCGCGAAATCGACTGAGCGGGATCAGCACGGGTCACCGTTCTGCCTCGAGATGGACCAGAGAATCTTCGGCGCGCACCCCCTCATCGCCTCCAGGTCCAGGCCCGGATCACGATCGGCCCCAGCACAACGACGTAGAACGCGACATGTTCGGGCAGGTGGTGAGAGGGGCGGCGAGCCGCGAACTGAACGAAGTGAACTCTGCACGAATGGCCACTCTCGCAAATGAACGGGCCCCAAGCCGCTAGATCGAAACGGAACCCCGATCGAGTTCACGCGCCGGGCGTCGGTTCCGCGCTGCCGACTACCGAAGTGGTCAGCATGACTTCAAGGATGGCGAGCCGCTCTTCATCAGGCAACTGACTGCTCCTGTATCGGAGATCGCGGAGGGCCGCTTCGACTCCCACGGATAGAGCCATGTGTTTGAAAACTCTTGGGAGCACAGCTTCTATGAGTTTCAGCTGACTGACGGGGCTCTCTGCGTGCAGACCGGCTATCGCTAGGGCGACCTGTGATGGATCGAGCCAGTCGGCTGTGAGGAAACGATGCATGAGAAGTCCCAGCAGTTCCGTAAGTCCGTTCATGTCATTCGCAAGCGTCGCGACATACCTGGTCGAGCTGGCACTCCAGGCTCCCAGCTGCTCCGGATCAGCGACGAGGCGCTTCGCGGAAGCCATATAGAAGTCGACCTTTTCGTTTGCCTGACCTGGGCCTGAGCGCTCAAGGGCCGCAAGAACTGGTGAGGGTCTCTTCTGTTCTGGGTCGATCGCCAGAGAGTATGTCGTGGTGTCGAACGGTACGTCAATGATCCACTGGCCCAGGAGGTGGCTTAGAAGCAGCTGAGCTTCGGCGTACGTGATCCACTGACGAATTTGCGCTTCAACGATAAGCTCGACGGTACTGAACGAGCGAATGCCGCTTGATTCGAGGAGCTGTCGTGTCATTCGGTCGTCACACCAGAGCGGTAGTCCTGTCTCCAGAGCAATCTGGGCGCCAAGCGTCCAGGAGTCGGAGGCGAAGCGTGGCGGGATGTCGCCGAGGTGAGGCTGGTTCCTGGAAGATGAGACCGCGCGAGCCTGTTGCATCAAGAGCACCAGCCGGTGTGCGGTTGCCCGCGTTTTTTCGCGGGAAATGGGATCAGTCGAGACGAACTTCGCGCTTGAGGCGGCGTCGGCACGAATCAAGTAGCCCACGCTGTTCAGTGCGAATGACCGCTCGGCTGCCTGAGCGTCCTGCAAATGGCGATGGTGTCTGGTCACTGCAAAGAGCTGACTCAGAGAGTCGGCAAGTTGAGGTGGCAGGGCGGCAAGCGTCGCAGCTGCGGTCAAGTCGAGGGCGACTTCATCGCCTCGGGCCGGTATACCCACCTCTTGCCCTGCGTCCGGTTCGCAGCAGGTTGTGCGCGGTATTCCTTCTGAATCGACGAGGAGTTCCGCGGCGTTTCGACCTACCAACCCGGCATAGATTCCGAGAGGAATCGAGCCTTCCATTACTTTCGCATCAAGTTCGCTTTGCGGTCTAGGGCCTCCAGTTGCCTGCACGAGCTTCTCGAGGATATGTTCACCGTCCAGCCCAGCAACATCGATCAGCGTCACGGGGCTGCTACCAGGCTCAAGAGCCTCAAACTCGAGATGCAGAGACGCGAGGTTGAAGTGTTCATTGGTCGAATCGCTAGGCGCTTGTGCCATTACGGTCACTGCCTGTTGCCGGATCTCGGGGTGTCTTGCGTACCTAACCACTATGCTCTGGAATGCATCAACCGCGCCGACTGCCCTCCCGTAAGACTCGAAGAGGACAAGCCATGCGAGTGCCTGCGCCGGGTCATTTGGGACCATCTCGCTGTCTGATCCAACGAGAGCCTCTAACGCTTCGGCGCCGTTGCCCGCTTCGAGGCAGGCCTGGACAAGTAACCAGCGCGAGTGCACATTCTTGTCGTCGACGCGAAGCAAGCGTCGCGCAGTAGTAACTGCGAGACTAGGATCCCCTTGCTGCGCGGCGGCCCGCACTTGCAAATCCAACGCTTGACTCAGCCCTGGCCACGTATCCCCGGCCAAAACGGCCCTCGAAGTGGCGGCCAGTACCCCTGGCGAGTCGTTGAGATGGGCGCACAGTTCAGCTACTGCTAGCCAGTCGTCGGGCGCATCCCAGCGGTTGGCCGCCTTCTCGAAAGCCGCACGAGCCTCGTGCGGTCGGTCTTTGCGGCGCAGGAAACTCGCATAGTGGAACGCAACTCGTCGGTCCCTTGCTGCTAACCCACGTGCCAGCGATTCTGCACCGGGCTCGCCTGAGTAGAGGCCGGCAATGACCTTTAGCTCCTCGGCAATATCGCCGTTGTCGGTCGCGAGCTCCGCAACCCAAGCGTGGAGAACACCTTGACGCGCAAGGACCATGGCGATTTCGAGCTTTTCGTCCGCAGCGGCGGTGCTCTCTAGCGCAGTTGAAAGTGCCTCGTTGGCCTGCTGCGTCAGGTCCTTCGCATGCAGCGAGGCAGCCTCCGTCAGGGCGCGTATGAATGGACTCGAGTTGGACGAGACACGCTGCTCGGCCTCAGCGACGTCTCCGCGATCTAAAAGCACATGTATGCCCAGATCCCTGACGGCTGGATCTGCGGCCTCTTCCAGAGTTGCATCGCCATCTGGTGGCGGCTGCGACAAGCGCCATGCCGAACGAAAGTCCCGCCGTGGCATGCACGCGCGGATTGCCAGCGCAGCGCCCAACACAGAACTCAGGCCATACCCTCGTGCTCCGTCGCGGATCTGCAAGCCCAGTTCGTACGCCCGCACGAGGTAGTCCGGCTGATTTATACCGTTCGAGACGGCGGCGCTGTGGATGAGATAGTCACCTGCGCTCAAGCCGGCAGCATGGTTCTCATTCTTCGCGAGAGCTTCCTCGCCGAGTTGGATGGCCCCCGCGACATCACCGGCTTGGAAGCTAAGCTGCACGATCATCAACTCTTGGAGCGCGCGTTGAGATGCGCTCTCGGGCGCCCAAGCCTTGCTGGCTTCGAGCCTCTCCTGCATCGGGAGCCCCGGCAGGACCGCTCTGGCTATGGGATGTTCAGACTCGCCGGAGAGTAGGCTCGTAAGTCCGTCTTCGACGTCCGCTGGCGTGGTGTGTGCGAGCCAGTAGAGCCAGTAGGCTCTCGGTCGCGCGCCTTGCTCCATGGCTTGCTCGATCCAGGATCGAGAGCATGCTTTCGCGCCGACCTGCGCGGATGCTTCGCCCAACCATCCCAGGACCCGCCAGTCGTCGCTCAGCCACTTGGGGGGATGCCGGGACCATTCCTCCAAGATGCTTCGCCGCCTCGCCACATCCTCGAGATCACTTGCCAGCCGCTCAGCTTGCTCGACAGATAGATTCCGGAGTTCTCTGAGATCATCTCTGATCCGCTTCGAGAAGCTCCTGAGTTGAGCTTCGAACTGCGCGGCGTTGGGTGCATGCGCACGCGATGCGTCTAGGTTCCGGTCAAGTTGTTGTCGGATCTGATCAAGCTGTTGTCCAGGGCCGAGTCGCTGGAATACGGCCGATCTGGCGGCGTCCACGATCACGTCAAGGGCTTCGTCACTCGCCATCTCAGAGAGGAGATGAACGCTGCGCAGACGTGCTCGAGCTGAAACAAGAGCATCCGCATCCGGCGAGATCAGCTCTTGTGCCAGGTGTCCACCCTCCAGCGCGAGAAGCAGTTCTCGCTCATCGAAGTCGATGCCGAGTCGCGCCAGCTTTCCGTGAACCTCCCCCGCGATGGCACGTGGCTCTAGCTTCTTGAGGATCTTGCCAGCTGTGAAGTCCGCCGCTGCGCCGACAACCCAGCCACCCAGTGCATCTGTCATGGTGCCATCTAAGCGGAGACGAGGGCCCTTGGACAGGCCCGTGCGGCTGAGCGGACCTTCCGGTCGCCATAACCCCTCAGGGTGGGCACGGAGTAACAAGCTCGGATCATTAGGGGCGCTTGAGCCTGGTGCCGTCCTACCGGTCAAAGGCGTTGTCAGCCCAGTCATTTAGACGGAACCGAACCGCGAGGTCCTTGAACGTGAGCCGTTCCTCGGACTGGGGCACGGGCATCGCCAGCAGCTGCTCCTTGACGTCCGGGTCCTTGAGTATCCCGCGGAGCCGCACCATCTGGAAAACGCGCGCATACGTGCGCGTTTTGAGGGGCGAGATACTGGGGCCGCCCGGCCACCGCTCGTTGAGTTTCCTCACCGCGTACGCGTCTGCGTAGTCGTCCTTGCGGGTCCTCAGCTCTGCTTCGACCTCGTCCGCGGATGCTGCGCGGAACCAGGCCACTACGTCGTCGTCGTTCTCGAACGCGAGGAGGCCCTCGCGGTGGAGCGTGTCGAAGTCGCGGTTGCGCGCTGTGAGGTAGCAGCTGTTGACTCGAGCAAGGGTTTCGTCGTCGATGGGCTGTGTGACGAAGAAGGCATGGAACTCTTCGAGGGTGCCGTTGAACGATTCGGGGTCAGGGAAGCGAAAACTGCCCCGTGGGTCGGCTGGTGGGAATGACATGTGTACGACCTCCGCGGGTCTCTGGTGCTGTTGCGCACCAAATCTACCCAGGTCGTCGCGTGCCGATTCGCGCCGCTCGATCTCACTTTCGTCGCTCAACGCGCGTGCTGCCGACATGTCCTCATCCTCACTTCTCGTCGAAAACGGCCGGGTCGGGCCCGACGCTTGGTGCGCTCGTTCGCTGCTCAGCGTTTCCAGCACCTGTCGCATTGGCTACGCCGGCCGCCTTGGCCTCGGCCTGCTTTTGTTTCTCAGCTTCGGCGACCGCGAACTTCGCGGCAACGCTCGCTGCGATGCGATCTTCGGAGGCGGCTGCCTTCTGATCGGCCTTGTCTTCGGCTGCTGCCCTGGCTTCGCCGTCTTCCTTCCGCTTGGCCTCTGCGGTGTGCACTCCCCGGTACGCCTGGAGACGGTCCGCCTGGTGCTCACCCTTCCGGGTTGCGGCGAGGTAGCTGCGGGACTTGCCGATCCCCTTGTGTGCGGCGAAGGCGGCGATGGGTGCTGCGGCGAGTCCGCCGGTGAGGCCGATCGCTGCTGCTCCGGCGCCGACCTTCGCTGCGGTCTTCACGCGGCTCATCGTCTTCGGGTTGTTGTACGCCTTCACTGCTCCGGCGGCGACCTTGGCTGGGGCGGCCAGTGCTGCGCTCTTCATCCGAGCTGGTGCGGCCTTGACGGCGGCCTTAGAGTCGGCGATCGCTTTCGCGCCTCGGGCCTTCGCTGCTGCGTTGACCATGCGCGCTGGCGTGGAGTCGTTGCGGAGCTCCTGCAGCTGCGAGCGGGTCGCGGTGGCGAGGTTGATGCCACGGCTGGCGACGAGCGACTGGAATCGCTGCTCGCGGGCTCGGTCGAGGGCTGCGCCGACCCCGGTGGTGCGCTTGAGGACCATCTGGCCTTGTGCGTTGCGCGCCTGGCGCCACTGTGGCGCGGCCTTCTTTGCTGCCGCGAGGGTGCCAGCCTTGCCGCGGTTCAGTGCAGCTGCTCCTGCCGTCTTGTACCCGCCGCCGGCGCGGATCGCCTGGTGCCCAGCGAACGCTTTCTTGCCGGCCGCACCGATGCCTCGTCCGAGGAGTCCGGCCCCGGCCACGGCGGGGAGGACGGTGGCCCCTGCGAGCCCGCCCCTACCTTCGGCCTTGGCGTGGCGGAGCGCTGCGACGTGCTCCGCGACGGTGCCCGTGGCTGCGGGGGCGCCGATCGGGACGGTCACGGTCTCGCCGCCAGCTGCTCCAGCGGCGCCTGCGGCCGCTCCCACGGCCGCACCGGCTACTGCGGCACCACCGGAGACTGCTCCTGCGCCGGCCGCGTCTCCTGCGGCCGCGTTGGCGAGCTTGGTGCGGCGCTTACCGCCGCCCATCGCACCTTCGCGCTTGTTCGGGTCCTGGGGCGTGCCGAACTTCTGGAGCTGTTCTTTCGCTGCTCGTCCGAGACGTCGTGATCCGCCTTCGATGGGGTCGCCGTCGCCGCGGCCTATGCCGCCGAGCATGGATCCTGCGAGGCCGCCGCCTCCGGCTGCTGCGGCGTTGGCCCACAGCTGCCCGCCCTTGATGGACATGGGGCTGGGGAGGCGGAAGACCTTCTTGAAGATGAGGTTGAATCCGATGAGCGCCATGGCGGGGGCGAGCCCCATCCACGCGAGTGCCCAGATGGATCCTCGGTCGAAGAGGGAGGCTCCGACGGACATGAGGAGGTTGGTGAAGATCACGATGAAGGTGAGGATGAGGACGGCGCCGGCGGCGAAGATCTGGGAGCCGATCATCTGGAACGTCGTCTGCTTGACCTTGTTCCAGCCGTTGGCGGTGAAGAGGCCAGCGATGAGGACGAGCATGAGCGCGAGGACGTAGAACAGTCCGAGGAGCTTCGCGATGATCGTGCCGACGCAGACGATGCCGAGGGCGATGATCGTCGCGAGGGACCCGAGGAGGTAGATCAGCGCGGAGCCGGAGCCGCCGCCGCCGGTCCATCCGCCGTTGAGCGTGAGGAGGTAGTCGCGGATCGCCTGGACGTCCTCGGGGTTGCTTCCCTCGCCCGTTGCGGAGACGGCCTTTTCGATGCCTGCCGGGGTGCCGTCGACGTCGAAGATGTCGGGGATGTCGGCGGGATCGCTGCCGTTGGTGCCGTTCCACCACTGCTCGCAGTCCGTCTGCTGAATCGCCTTGTCGTCCTTGGTGTACTCCTTTGACCAGGCCGGGTCGACGGTCCAGGTCGCGCCCCAGTCGGTGGTCTTGCACGCGGCCCAGGCGGTCATGCCGGCCATGCGGTTCGAGTTGTTATCGAACGAAAGGAGGTTCATCGGTGCTGCGCCCTTGTCAGAGCTGCCGCCCTGCGGTCGGGTGACGCGGTTGAGCTCGGCGCCGTTGTACCCGTCCGCTCCCTTTTCGGCGACAGTGCGCCCAGCGTCCATGCGAGTGAGCTGGACCCCGATTGGGGTCGACGCGTTGGTTTCGAGCATGCGGCAGTAGACCTTGTCGGCGTAGACGTTGGAGCCGAACTGGACGGTCTTGTATGACTCGAGCCCAGAGGTCGACCACAGGTCGGAGAGGAGGAAGCTGAGCTGGACGCGGCTCTGCGTCAGCTGGTTCGATGAAGACCCTACGACCCTGGAGGCGTCCGCACGCATGCCCTGGACGTATTCCTCGCAGGTCATCTTGCCGAGATCCACCGGTGCCTGGTTTCGCCACTCGAGGTCGGCGGAGTCGCGGACGAAGTCGCTCTGCACGATGCCGGCGAGCCCGGACGCGAGCGTGTTGATGCCGCCGTTGGTTGTTGAAATGACCCAGCCGGGCGAGAGTACCCCGGGCTTGTAGTCGTCGCCCGTGCCGGTGGATGCGGCGGCGCCATTACCTGCGATCCCGATGGCGGCGAACAGGACGAGGACGCCGGCGATGCGTTTGATGCCGCTCTGTCCGCCCATGCGGGTCGCGCGGACAGCGCTGAACACGGCGATGACGACCACGATGACGATGGCGATGATGCCGACCGGGCCGAGGGCGATCTTCGCGAGGCCTGCGGTGAAGCTGTCGAGCCCCGCACCGAACCCGTTGATGGGCTCGAAAGCGAGCGCAAAGTCGTAGAGGCCCTGGAGGAGCATCCACAGCACGGCGCCGCCTTGCATCATCCAGCTCGTGCCGGTCGAGCGGGACAGGTTCGTGATCATCGCGCCGATGTCGAACGAGTTGGAGTTGTGCAGGGTCCCGGTCGCGTTGCCCCACTCACGCAGGAGCGAGTACGCGAAGTAGAAGTCGAGGTTGGGTTCGGCCTCGTCCGCCATCATCATCACGCCTCCGTCGGCTCCGATCGACACGGGCACGGCTGCGACCGCGGCGGCCGCGGGGGTGGCGAAGAGGGCGAGGAGCGCGACGGCGCCCACCCAGGAGGCGAGCGTGCGGATGCGGGTGCGTGGCATGCGGGGTTCCTGAATCTCAGTCGTCGAGGACGGCGGTCGCGGAGCGGCGTGGGGCAGTCGGGTCGGTCGGGGCCTTGTGCCCGCGCGGGGCCCGCCGCAGCGGGGGCTCTTCGGGTTCTGGCATCTCTCCGGGCATGAGGCCGAGCGGGCGGGGCTTTGTCTGCACGGGACTGTCGATGCCGATCACAGACGGGACGAAGTCGATGATTTCGGGGCGGACGAGCTCTTCACCGTTGACGAGGATCCGGTTCGTGCGCCGAGCGGACCCTTCACCGGCCCGCATGAGCAGCAGATCTGTGAGGGTCCGGCCCCGCTTCGCGCCGATGGATGCGTCGAGGGCTTTCAGCCGGGACACCCGCAGCGCCTGCCGCTTGGCAGAGCGCGTGCCGACGAGTACGAGGGTGATCCCGATGGCTAGGACGGGGATGGTGAGGCCGACCCAGCCGAGGCCGGTGATGCTGAGGAACGCGATGGCGGGGAGCGCGACCGGGAGAGTCGCACCGAGCACGATGAGCACCAGGTAGGTGGTGCGACGGTCGGTTTCGACGGTCATGAAGATCATGCGTCGCCCGCGGTTGCGTTTCTTTCCGGTGACCTCGGTGAGGTCGTACATCGCCGGCATCGTCGCCTATCCGCCCATGTTCGCGCCGAACCAGGTCAGCGCGCTTGTGATGAGCGTGAGAATGCCCTGGAGGATCGCGAGCACGAGGGGAACGAGAATCTCGAGGGCGGCAAAGAAGAGGCCAGCCAGGAGACCCATCACGGGGAAACCACCCGCGCCGCCGGAGCGGCGCTTGTAAAGCCAGGACGCGATCATCCAGACGATCAGGGCAACGCCGAAGATGGTGAGGAAGCGCATGATGCCGCGGCCCGTGCCGCCGGAGAGGTCGAGGAGGCCGTTCCATCCACCGACCATGCCGACGAACATCCCTGGTGTGTACGCGGCGCCGGTAAGTGTGGCCGGAAGGACGTCACCGGCGAGGACGAGGAGGGTGGTTGCGAGTGCCATGCTGTGGCCTTTCGAATGCAGAAGGGTGGCGGTGCTTCTGTGTGGGGCGTGTCCCCTGCCCTATGCGCGAGCGGGCGAGGAACACGACAGGGTGCGCTTAGTCGGTCTCGGGTTCGGGCATCCGGGCGGTGCCGAGCGCGGATGCGTAGAGGCGGTCGGCGTACTTCGGCTGGGCGATGAACGCGGACGCGATGGTCCGCAGCTCGCGCAGCGTCTTGGACTTCGTGCCACCGAAGGGCGCGTAGAACGCGTCGGTGGCGGCTTCCGACGCGGACCCGTCGTTGATGGCGAGCGCGAGTCCCGCCGCTCCCCCGTCGTACTGCTGGACGACAACGCCGGACGCCTTCGCCTGCTCGTGCGGGAGCGACTGGGCGGTGACGGTCGGCGCGCCCGTGTGCTCGGCGAGGGTGTTCCACGCGTTGTCGGGGGTGAGACCGAAGTCGGCGGCGACGGGCTTCTTGTGCCCGGTCTTGCGCTCGAGCAGTTCGTACCCGCCCTGCGCCGCCTCGAACTCCTCCACCTGGAGCAGCGGGTTCGTGTCCTGCGCGAACGCCTGCGGAGCGGCGAACGCGCGCGCCTCCATGAGCTCGCCCATCTCGAACCCGACCCCGTCCGGGGAGGTGCCGACGAGCTGGTTCGTGGACACGTTCGTCTGCCGCTTGTGGAACTCGAGCGTCGGCTTCTTGTCGCCGAACTCCTCCTCGCGGATGCGCATGGCTTCGCGGTTGCGTTCGCCGTTGTTCATCAACCGGCCGTGCAGCTCCTGGAACTTCACGTCCGATTGCTGGAGGAGCGCGGTCGCCTTGATGTCGCGGTGGTCGATCTTCTGCTCGCCGAACATGACGTCCTGGCTGGAGCGCGGGATCATCTGCAGCAGCATGCCGCCGTGCTCGCGCAGCGCCCGGTGCAGGTGCAGCGGCGTCTGGTTGGTCGGTTCCCGCTTGAGCTGGTCGGTCCACAGGCGGTTCGCGAAGTGCACGAGCGCTTCCTGGGCGATGTCGTCGACGTCTTCCTTGGACCACTTGCGCGACCCGGCACGCTTCATGACCGCGCCCTTGAATGTGTTCAGCACCTCCCGCATCTCCTCGGAGGTCACCGAGTCGTCGAACAGCGGGCTCGTGGGCGCCGAGTGTGGCTGATGCCCGAACTGGCCTGCCTGGGCGACGCCGTTGCCCCGGTGTGCTTCACGCCTCGATGCGTGCGCGTCCTGTCGTAGTGCTGCTGCCCCCATGTTTGGGCCCTGCCTTCCCGCTCTGGTCCGTCTCGCAGGCACTGTGTGCGGCGAAAAACGCGGACTCCGTCGGGGTTCCTATGCGCGCGAAGGACGCGAGCGGACGATCACGGCGCGGTGGCGGTGGCGGTTGGCATGCTCATTCAGGGCGGCGGCGCGACGCTCCCCGCATAGAGGTGGCATGACACTTGCATCGCCGTCCGCCCTCCGCCCCGCCCCACACGTCCCGGTCTCGTACGTCCCGTCCCCGATCGAGGACCTGGTGCGCGAGCACGGGTTCACGGCCGTCCCGACCCTCGCGTCCGCTGACGCCGACATCGGAGCCTTCGGCGCCCTCGCCGTCGAGCACGGCCCCGAGTCGACGCCTGGACAGGTGGTAACGCTCGCTTCCGCGATCGCTCAGCACACGGGCATGGTCGCGAAGATCCGGATCCTCGACGGCGACCGCTCCCGCACCATCACGGCGACCCCGACGACCGTTCGGGAGCGCTGATGGCCGCGAAGAAGAAGGTCCTGCACCCCCGCCCAGTCCTCGAGCCGGGCGCCCGCGTCGTCGGCATCGACCTGTCTCTGAACAGCACCGGTGTTGCGGTGATCGGCCCGGACGGCACGTTCGAGCACGTCGGCACGGTCCTGGGTACAGCGCCGCATGCGGGTGACCTGGTGAGGCTCTACGAACGCCTCGACGCGCTCTTCGAGGGCATCGAAGCCCTCGTCGGCGGGTTCCGGGCCAGCGACCTCGTCGTCATCGAAAAGGCCCTCAGCCACCACTCCGGCCCGTTCGGGGAGATGCTCGCAAACTGGCACAACGTCGCCGGCAACCTCACCCGCCGCGGCATCGCCGTCATCCCCATCACCCCCGGCACCCGAGCGGTGTACGGTTCCGGCGGCGGCAAGAGCGACAAGTCACAGGTCGTCCTGCAGGTCGAACGCCGCTTCCCCACCGCCAAGGTCGCCAACAACGACGAAGCCGACGCCGTGGTCCTCGCCGCCATCGGTCGTCACCTCGCCGGGTGCAGCATCGAACCAGCGCCGCTGCCGGCCACGCACTTGTCGGTGGACAAGCTTTTCGAGCCGCTCCCGGTGGCAGAGCGGGTGGTCGGGTAGTTGCCGACCCCCGCGGCGACCATCGCTGCACTTCCTCCACGAAATTTTCGGAATCGCGTTCGGTGCGTTCGTTTTCCAGTCGGGTCTGGCCGCGTGCTCCCGAAGATGAATGGCCGCCGCATACATTGCTTTCGTGCCGGCCGGGGCGTGGACCCATGTCGCACCTGAGATCTCAGACCGACTATCTGGAGCACGAATGAACTCTCACAACACCCCTGCTTCGTCCCCCGACAGCTCACCCTCGAGGCGAGCCTTGGTCGCCGGGGCAGCCTGGTCGATCCCCGTGATCGCCGCCGCCGCCGCAACGCCCATGGCAGCGGCTTCGCAGTGCGCGCCCGGAACAGTCACCCGTGGGCCCGGCACGCACACTGTGGTTGTCCCCGCCTGTGCGCGCACCCTCACTTTCAACGTGTTGGGCTCTGGCGGTTCAGGAGCAAACACCAGCGGCGCACATGCCGGTGCGCGGGTACAGGGCACCATCGCCCTCCCCGCTTCCACGTCGGAGCGCACGTTCACGCTGATCGTGGCGTCTGGCGCGTCGGGTGGCACACCGGGAGTGGGCTTCGGTAACGGCGGCGGCGGAAGCACTACCTGGGCTGGGGGTGCTGGTAGTGCGCTCCGCCAAGGAACGACGCTATTCGTTGCAGCCGGAGGTGGAGGCGGTCGGAGCGTCGTCGTCTCGGGCGGCCCTTACACAATCCAAGACACGTACGGCACGGTGCAGGGCGTTGCTGCAAGCACCAGTGCGGCGGGCGCGAACGGCATGACTCGCGCCGGCGTCAACGCTGGCGCTGTGCGATTCGTCGCAGGACCGGGTCGTCCGGCGGTCGGGGCAACTGGCGGTTCCGGTGTGGTCGGCACGTACATCTCGGTCGGGTACACCGCGACCACCCGCGTAGGAAATCCCGGTGGAAACACCGGCACAGGAAACAACGGCGGAGGTAACGGCGGAAACGCGGTCACCAACGCGGCGAACGGCACGGCGCAAACGGGCCCAGGTGGCGGCGGCTACGCCGGTGGCGCAAGCGGCGGCGAAATCGTCAAGACCGCTCCCGCGGACGGCACCTGGATCGGTGGTGGCGGCGGCGGCGGCGGCTCGAGCTTTGGCGGCGGCCCCGGAGTCACCGTGACTTCGTCAGGCTCCAGCGCGCTCGCTCCAGGTCACGCCGGTTCCATTGTGATCAGCTGGTCTTAGTCCAAGTCCAAGTCCAAGTCCAGTGGCAGCGGCGGCCTGCGCCTCACTTAGCCCGGCCGCCGCGAGTCCGGCAAGCGCAGGTCGAACCTGCAGGAAATCCCTACGGCGGGAGGGCGCACGAGGGCCCACTGCCTCCTCGCAATTACTTCCGGATCATGACTGGACCAGTTCCAATCCGACGAACTGCATCCGGTTCTCACCGTAGAAGCACGACTGGAGCGCGAGCTCTCCCTGCAGGCCCACGAGCTCGTCGGTGGTGACCCAGTGCTTTTCCGTGTTGCGGACTTCCACGACTTCGTAGGTGCCGGGGCGCCCGTCGATGGTGAGCTGTGTGCCGACGGTCCAGTTCAGGACGACGTCGCCGCCGCAGTTGTTGTGCGCGGCGTAGACCGGTGGCACGTTCTCCGCGGACTGGTACGAGACCATTTCGATGAAGGTGCCATCGCACCAGTCGAGCTCGTCCTGCCCGCCCTGCACGCCGAGCGCCACGGACGGGAGCACTCCCTGGGCTTCCGAGACGGATGCGGACACGTCGTTGACGGCGCCGCGGACGTGCCCGTACCCCTGCTCGATCGTCTGCGGGGCGGTGAGCGTCAGAACGAGCATGCCGGCGCCGACGGTCATGAGCAGGCTTCCGAGGACGTTCCCGATGATCCGGCGGACCTTGCGGCCGCGGGGCGCAGGCTTTCGGGCGTGACGGGGAAGCTGGTCGGTCTCGGCAGTGGTGGTCATCGGGGCCTCTCGGTGCGGGGCCGGCGAAGTATGGCCGGCTCCGGTCCTATGCGCGGTTGGAGCCTAAGGCGCTCGTGAAGTCCTCTCGGACCTCTGCGATCGGGATGACACCGGTTCCGTGTTCGCCTCGGGCCCGCGCCCATGGTCACCCGCAGACCGGCGACAACGACCGCAGCTGTGAGCCGAACAGGTCTCTATCTTGGGGGACAACGCTGTCGACGATGATGACCTCGTCGTCCGTGAGCTGGGATGCGCTCCCGAACGGCCAAGCACCGAGTAGGCCTACATCTGCACTCCCTTTCGTACACCTACAGCTCAGCGCTGGCCTGGTTCGGCCTGCGCTGAGCCATGCGGGGACGCGTGCTGGCCCTAGACCCTGGCAGCCGCGACCGGCGTCTCAGTCCGTCCGATAGCGGTCCTCGCTTCGCGGAGGCGCCGGGCGGTGCGCAGCCCGGCGAGGCGAGCGACGTCGTCGAGGTCGCGGTCCGGGTTCTCGTGGATAAACGCCTCGGCGAGCTGGACGCGGGTGCGGCGGATCGCTCGGGAGGGGCTGTCACCGTTCGCCTGGAACGCGTGCTGCAGGCTCCGCTCAGATACCCCCAGCGCTTCGGCGGTGCCGGTCGCGGTCAGAGAGTCGTCGGAGGCGTGGAGGCGAATGTAGCGCATCGCTGCCTCGTAGGACGTCAGCGGCGCCTCCGCCTGGGCGTGGAGCAGCAGCATCCGCGCGATGGTCGCGGCTCCCGTGTACATCGTCGTCGCAGCTTCCTTCGATTGCGGCAGCGGCGCCTTAGAGAGGCCGTAGCTGGCGGCGTATGTGAGCGCGTTCACGCCCGGGTCGCGCAGGAAGCGGACCTCGTTGGGCTGGATGCTGCTCGCGTCCTCGATGGCGGGCACATCCACGCTGAGCAGAAGCACCTCGTTCGTATCCTCGACCATCTCGAGCGTGAGCTCGCGCGCCGCGACCGACTGCGCACTGACCTGCCCAGAGGTGAGCGTGTACGTGTTTGTGCCGACGCTCACGTTCACCTGCCCCTTGTTGACGAAGATGAACAGGCGGCGGTGCGAGGCGAGGTACAGGGATCGGTCGATCTTGATCTTCGTCTTCGGCCACACCGTATGCGCCGCGCAGAACCTCGGCCCGGCAAGGGCGCTGAACGACGTGGGGACCGACATGTCCCGTTCGAGGATCTTGACGTGGCTGCTCACGAGGCTGGAGCCGAACTCCACCAGGTCCGCCTCGCTGTCAACGCGGATTCGCGCGTACCCGAACGCCTGTTGGATTGACGACATGCGCCCTGCCTTCGACTCTGGCAGCCGCGGGCCCAGACCGCGTCACCCCATCGGGGCTCGTTCTGGGATCTGCGCGAGGAGCATGCAGGGGCTGACTCTGGCGGATGAGCTTAGGCACGACCACACACCCGCCCGCTCCCGTGCCCCGGAAAACGAACCAGCCCAGCGGAAAACCGAAGAACCCGCCGGGCTGGTGCGCACGACCTGCCTAGAAGATCTCGTCCTCGTACGCCTGCCGTGCCGTCAGGAACTCGGGCGAGGTCACGTCGTACCGGGCGACGGCTGGGGCCGAACTGCCGAGTGCCTTGAACAGGGCTCCGTTCTCGTAGACGCGGCCGCACTTCGGGCACACGGCATGATCGGCGTGCTCCGTCGATTGCTGCCGGTCCGGGTCGATCTTCCCGTCCGGGTCGGCGTCGAGCCAGTAGCCGTCGCCGACGGCCGCGTTGCCGCACACGCACTCCTGATCGTCACCGTCGTCGGAGACGGTGACTTCCCCGTCGAGCGGTTCCGAGGAGAGCGGGTACGCGTGGACCCTGGTGGTCGTCACCCCCGGGTCGAAGTCGGCGGGTGGCGTGTGCGCCTGGTGGCCGAACTGGCCGGCGTGGGCGACCCCGTTGCCTCGTGCCTGCTCACGCTGTGCGTCGCTGTGCTGCGTCATGCTCGGACCTCTCTCGGGGTGACGTCGATGGTGCACTCGCCCGGTTCGGACTCGTCGGCGGGGCGGAGGCCGCGCTGGTCCAGGTGAACGGCGGAGAGGTTGGCGGCGAGACCGTCGAGCGACTCCATTTTCCCGTACTCGCTCACATCCATCACCTGGCCGTTCACGGTCACGGACTCGATGTCGATGAACGAGCCGTTGTCGTAGCCGCCCTCGCTCAGGTGGAACGCGGTCAGGTCCGGGTCGACGGCGCGGGCGTACTGGCGGAGGCTGTCGATGGTCGTGTTCTGCAGGCGCGCTTCCGCCTCGAACGCGGCCTTGCTTTGGATCTCCACACGCTTGCTCAGTACTGGCATGAGCTCAGCCGGGTCGGTCGGGTCATCGAGTCGCGCCGGAACGTAGTCCGGGGCTGCGTGGAGCCCGTCCTCGTAGAGCGTCGCCGGGAAGTGCCACGACGTGCCACTGTCGAAGGTGAGCTCCCTTCCGCCGTCGTCCACGTAGACGTCGGTGATGAGCTGTGGAAGAGCGAACTCGGCGCGGAGCACATCCAGGTCCTCCGGGTCGAAGTCATCCTCCGCCCGCTCGATGTGCCCCTCGATCACCTGGCGCATGTCTACGCGGTCGCCCTCCCGGAGCGCGTCGATGGGGACGGCGATGCCGGCGGGCTCCAGGGGTTCGATCGAGTCGGTGAATGCGCCCGGTGCGGTGTGTGCTTGGTGGCCGAACTGGCCGGCGTGGGCGACGCCGTTGCCGCGTGCCTGCTCGCGCCGGGTGTCTGCGTGGTTGCTCATGGGTGTGCTCCCTCGGGGTGCGTCACGGGCACTGTGTGCGGCGAAGCCAGGGTCATGGGCGCAGGACTCGGACCGTCGCGGTCTTGGGCGCGATCTCGGTGAGGCCGGAGTCTACAATCGTGATGGAGTGCGCCGGGTCGCCCGGAATCGTGTGGAGGTCGGCGACGCGCAGGGCGAGAGCCGGCTCCTCCCGCCAGGTGAGGAAGGCAGCGTGCCCGGTCGAACGGAGCTCGATGAGCCAGATCATGAGTGCGTGCGCGACCTGCGCCGATGTCTTTCCGGTCGTCATCTGGACGTCGTTGCTGACAACAAGGTCCGGGCGAACGAGGTGCCCGGCCGGGATCGTGCCGAACGAGCCGCCGTCGCGTTCGAGATCGAGGCCCGCCACGCGCAGCTGTCGGATCCGTTTCGGGAAGTCGTCGTACGCCATCGGCGCGAACGCGTAGGCGGTCGCTCCCCCCGACGGTGAAGGACCGACTGGCGGGGTCGGCGGCGCTGAGCTCCGCGATGAACCGGGCGTTGGCGGGCTTCGAGATGCGCCGCACCGTCTTGGTGAACGCGCGCGACAGCCACGTCTTCCACGGGTCGGTCTCCAGGTCGGCGTGGGCGCCGCGAGGTTGGACGCGATCGCGACGGCGGCGATGGTCTCGAAGTGGGCGCCGGGCACGACGGCGATCGGCTGGACGAGGTTCAAGGCGGGAGCCTCGAAAGGCTGGGTATCGGGCACCGGAGGGCTCCTCAGATCGGTCGCTTCCCTACCGGGGATTGCACCGCAGTCTCTGCCGCCGGCACCCCCAATCGCGAGAATCCGCAAGGAGGAGACGGGAAACCGAAGGGACCTGCGCGGTGTTCACGCCACTTGCTAGCTTGCGCAGGAACGTGTACGCACTGAGAGATGAGTTGCTGTGAGCAGATCCCCTAAGACCGCTGACCTGTCCCGACGAGACGTGGTGGCCGGTGCGGCTTGGTCCGTCCCGGTTATCGCCCTTGCCGCCGCGGCTCCAGCGTCGGCCGCATCGCAGTTTGTGTGCCCGCCTGTCCCGGCGAACGCCAGCTGGGTCGCGTCAAGCACCGGCACCGGCTCGGGAAACACCCAGGGGAACCAGGGCGCATCCTGGGCGGGGACGGGCGCAACTCGTAACTTCACTTTCCAGAGGGACAACGCCAGCACCGCCAGCAACTATGTGCTCCGGCTCACCGCGCCGCTCTCGGTCGTTACCGGACGCACCTACCAGATCCGGTACGCCATTCAGACGCAGCGTGGCTGCAACGGAAGCACGACCACGGTCAACACGAACTTCGACGGATACATCGCGGGCCAGCGGGTCGGCGGACGTTCCACGAAGTCCGGGTTCGGGAACCAGCTACAGGACCCGCCAGCCTGCAACGCCGGATACACCGCAGCTCAGACCATCTCGCTCAACTACACCGCCACGTCGACCGGAACCGTGCAGCTCGAGATGCGGTTCACCGCTTTCCCCACGACCGGTGGCAACAATGACGACTACCGCATCACGCCGTCGATCGTCTGCCTGTAGTCCGTCGCGTCCTCGTCGGCTGAATCCGAGCCCCGCCGGCCTCAAACCACCGTCTCTCGGAGCCAGTTGGTCACGTCGTCCCAGTCGCGGCCGGGGAGCGTCATCGACGATTCGGCGTCGCTCGTGTGGCGGGTGGCGATGAGTCGGTCCCCGTCGCCGTAGACGCGGTATTCGGTGCCGGATGGGGCGTGGACGGGCTTCTTGCGTCCCATGAACGACGACGTGCGCAACCCTGCGGCTCGCGCGGACCGGTCAAGGACCGCGTTCATGTCGTACCGGTCGCCGTACGCGCTGAGGATCGCGGCTCCCTCGTCTTCCGAGCCGTCTAGGAGGGGCGCGAAGACCTCGTTGAACTCGGCGATGATGTCGGCGGTCTTCCGTGGTGTCTGCTCGTCGACCGGCAGGAACCGCTCCCACTCCACCGTCGGGAGCCGCCAGCGCGCGCCGATGCCGCACACGACGACGTAGTTGCGAGGGATCAGGACGGCTTCGGCGTGCTTCGTGTTGAACCAGCGCAGCATCGACAGGCGGGTCCCGTCGGGCCGGACGCCGGTGATGAGGCCGGGGTCGCTCACGAGCTCGTAGTCGTTGGCGACGAGGATCTGCTCGAGCAGGTTCATGGGCGGGGCCTTCCAGACGGCGACAGGGGCACGCCCGATCGGCCGCGCCCCTGTCCTATGCGCGCGGTGTCAGTGCTCGCGCCAGCCTTCTGGGAGCCGCACGGGCTTGTCCGAGTTCTCTGACTGGTAGACGAGACCCTCGAACTCCGCCTCGCCGTCGTAGTCGAACCCGATGGACGGGTCCTCGGGATCGATCTCGGCGTACTCGAAGCCGTCGAAGGTTGTCCAGCGCTCAGCGATGTCGACGGCGCGGATCTCGCATTCGTCCCCCGTGTAGGGGTCGATGAACGACGCGTAGGACTCTTCGTCGTTCGGGTCCGCTGGCCGGTAGCGAAGACGCGGGTACTCGGCATGCTTCACGTCGTGTTCGAACCCCTGGTATGTCGCATATCCCTCGGCGGGGTTGACCTCCAGGAGCTTCCGGAACGATTCCTGCGCCTTGTCGGCGGCGCCGTCCTTCGTGCCCTCGTGCGCGCGGGCCGCGTCGAGCTGCGCGAGCTCCTCCGACCAATCGTTGGACTTGTCCGCTCGGAGCTTCTCCGCGAGGGCTTCGGCCCAGGCGTTCAGGCTCGTCGGAGCTTCGGCGGGTGCAGCGGTCGCACCGGGGTCGAACGCCCCCGGTGCGGTGTGGGCCTGATGGCCGAATTGACCCGCCTTGGCGACGCCGTTGCCTCGCGCTTGCTCGCGGCGTGCGTCTGCGGTTGAGGTCATGCGTCATCGTCCGTTCCGGTGTCGAGTGTGAGGGCGATGTCGAGCTGATACGGGTGCTCGTCAGCGCCGCGGGATGCGAAGTCGATGTATCCGGGCTTGTCCTCGTCGGTGACGTTGCGCCAGAGCCAGTCAGGGTCTCCGCGGTCCATCTCCCCCAGGATCGCGTTGACGCCGGAGGACATCTCCTCCAGGTCGGGACGGTCCTGTAGGTCATCGAACTCGAGGAACGTGCCGTCGCGGAGCTCGAGCATCCCGAATCGGAGTTCCCCGTCGTCCTCACCGAGGCGCACATGCACGGCCTTCGCGTCCGGGACCGACATGCGCACCAGGCTCGCTGCGGTGACGGCCGCCTCCCGCTCGAGTTCCTGGCGTCGACGCCAGAACCCCTGGGAGCGGTTGTACAGCTGCTGGCGGCGGTTCTCGATCGCCTTTTCATCGGAACGGTCGAGGACCCGGGCAGGTGCCCGGTCTCGGTCGGTCGAAGCGTGACCGGGGTGGAAGTCCCAGCGTGCGCTTTTTGACTCGTCGGTGTCAGCGAACATCACGTAGACCTCGCCGTCGTTGTGTGTGACAGCGGAGACGGTGCGGGGCCCGCGCTGGAAGTTGCGCTCGAAGTCCTCCACGAGGTCGTCATCTTCCGGGTTCCGCTCGAGGTACGCGGCCGCGAGCCGGAACATGTCGAGCTGGTCGCCGGCTTCGACGTCCGCGGGGTCGATGAGCTCAGCCATGACCGGCACGGGAATTGCGTGCGCAGGCTCAGCCTCGAACGTTCCGGGAGCCGAATGGGCCTGGTGTCCGAACTGGCCGGCGTGGGCGACGCCGTTGCCGCGGGCGGCGTCTCGCTGGGCTTGAGCGGCTTGGCTGATGTTCGTCATGGTCACGCTCCTTGGGTGGTGCCGTTGGTGCGGGCGGCGGTCTCGGCGGGCAGGTGGCGGGTCCACTCGTACTTGCCGTCGGCTTCGGCCTGGTCGAACTCGCGCCCGTGGGCGTTGTTGAGCTCGATGGGGATGTGGGCGCGCCAGTGGGCGCCGTCGCGGTCGATCTTCACGAGGTGGTCGCCGCCTCGGAAGTACGCGGCCTTCTCGCGGTAGGTGATGCCGACGCCAGCGTGGCCGCGGTTGTGCATCCACTCGTGGATGCCGGCGCGGATGTTCGGGTTCTCTGCGGTCGCGATGCGCCGGTCGATTTCCGCGCCGATGTACTCGCTTCCGAACGTGCCGGGGTCGGTCTCGTTCGCGAACCGGGCGTGCAGGTTCCACGCGGTTTGGCCGACGGTTGCTTCGGAGAGCTCGGCGTCGGGGATCCTCGCGGTGAGGGACAGGCTCAGGTTCGAGTCTCCGTCTGCCTGGTACTCGAAGTCGTCCACGTCCGCGTCGAACCAGTCGGAGTAGGCGTCGGCGATGAGCAGGTCGTGCTTCTGCAGCTGCTCGTGCGTGAACCGTTTGTCCCAGTTCGGGTTCTCGCTGTAGTCGAGGACGAGCGTCGAATCCGTGTCGGCCGGGTCGTACTTCATCAGCATCATCATCGACACGCGTTCGTCGTCGAAGCCTCGCGCGTCCTCGGTGAGGTCGATCTCCCGGTTCGCGCGAGCTCTCGCGAGGAGTCCGTCTCCGGGCTCGTGGATGACGAGCGGTGCTGAGTGCTGTTGGTGTCCGAACTGGCCGCCGGTGGTGCCGTTGCCGCGGGCGGCTTCGCGGCGCTGCGTGGCGTCGTTGCTGATGGTCATGCGTTGTCCAGTTCGTAGAGGCGGGTTCGGGTGCTCAGGGAGACGTCGCTGATGTCGAGGAAGTGGGAGGCGCCGTGCTCGTCACGGAGGTCCGCGTCCGCGGCGTCTTCGTCGATGTAGGTGAGCCACTGGGGCTCTTCCCAGGGCATCTCTTGCAGGCAGGATTCGAGCCGGCGATCTCCGTCGACCCAGTCCGTGTCGACCGTTCCATCGTGGTTTCGCACGCCGACGAGCGTGTACTCCCCCGTCATGTCGTTGGTGCCGACGAGCACTTCCTTCGCGTCAGGGTGCAGCTGGAGGGCGATAAACGCCGCGGTCGCGCCGACCTGGGTCTGGTAGCGGTCGGCGTGCCTGGCGAGCTGGAGGCTTGCGTGCTCAACAGCCGCGGCGACCCGCTCGTCCCTCGCCGCGTCCGCGCCGCGGCGGGCTTCGTCGGCCTTGCGGGCGGCGATATAGGTGGTGAGCTCAGCGATGTCAGGGGTCGCTCCGACAGAGCACCGCTCGCCGACCGGCCACTTGGCGAAGCCGCGCTCGACGAACGCCTGGGCGAGCTCCTCGTCAGCACCCTCACCAGGGGCATCCCGAAGTTCCTCGACACTCGCGATCGGCCAGGAATCGAGGATCTGGCGCGTATGGTCAGGGTTGAGTCGTTCCTCGTCGCCATACCCGACGACGGTGCCGCGCTCGTTGTAGAACGTCAGGCTCGCCCACACCGTCGGTGTCGGCACGTCGGCCATGCTGTGGGTGGCCTCGCCGGCGTCGAACGCCGCTGGCGCGGAGTGCTGCTGGTGCCCGAACTGGCCGGCCTGACCGACACCTTGGCCTCGCGCCTGCTCGCGGCGGTCTTCTGCTGTGGACATGCGTGGTGCTCCTCTGGTCCGGGGTTCACCGGGACTGTGTGCGGCGGTCGCGAGTACGGTTGGGGTCATGGCTGAGCTCACGTTCGACAACTCGCCCTGGTACGAGGCGGACGGTGTGCGTTACATCGACGAGCGCGCATTCGAGCAGCTCCTCGGCCCAGTGTCGGAAGAGAACGCCGACCTGCTGGCTCGCCTCGGCGATCGCTGACGGTCTACTTCCGCTTCTTGCGCTGCTTCGCGATGAGTTCGTCGACCATCTGCTGGATGACGTCGGCAGCGCTCATGAGGTCGTCGTTGCTGTTGTCGAGCACGGCGACGTTGCTGCCCGTCTGATAAACCGCGCCGAGCGTGTGGCCCTTCTTCTCGAGCGATCGTTGGATGTGCTCGTCGAGCGTTCCCAAGGCGATAAGGCTCGTGATCAGGACATTCTCGGTCTGCCCGATGCGATGCGCTCGATCCTCGGCCTGGGCCAAAATCGCCGGAGTCCAGTCCTGTTCAGCCAGCACCATGTCCTGAGCCCGGGTCAGCGTGATGCCGGCGTTCGCGACCGGGATGGACGCGAGCAGGATCGCGGTCAATCCGGCTTGGAAGTCGGCGACGATCTGGTCCTTAACCTCGAACTTCGTGTCGGCGTCAATGACCGCGAACGGACGCCCGTCCTTGGCGAAGCTCTCGCGGAGCGAGGCGCCAACCTCGCGGTGCCAGAACCAGACGATGAGCGGACGCGTGTGGAGCCCGTCCTCGTCGGGAGCGGTGTCGTGCAGTCGCACGTACTCAGCGGCGGCGTCGATCTTGGTGAGGCCCGCGGCGACGCGGAGCTTGGAGACGAACCGGATGACGCCCTTCGAATACTCCGCGACCATCTCGTCCGTCGGAGCATCCCCCGTCTCGGACATGACCTTGTCGATCCACTCCTGGATCTTCTCGGCGATGTCTTTGTGCGCGCGCCGGTACTCGGTGAGCGGCACTTCCAGGGCGACGGCGTTGCGGAACTTGCCGGGCAGCTGCTTGAGGACGTCGGTCTTCATGCGCCTCACCCACACGTGCGCGCGCATTTGGTTGCCGAGGTCTTCGAGCGCGCCGCGGCGTGGGCGGAACCGGCCGAACGGGTCCTGCGTGCAGTAGCGCCTGAGGAACTCGTCCCGGCTGCCGAACAGCGGGCCGAGCATGCCGACCATCTCCAGGAGCGCAGCGATCTCCGACGGCGACGCGAACATGGGTGTGCCGGTCGCGGGGATGGTGCGCTTGGAGGACGACGCGAGCTTGAGAGCGGCGGTGCCGCGCTTGGAACCGAGGGTCTTGGCCCGGTGCGCTTCGTCGTAGACGAACAGGTCTGGCGCCCATGCCCGCAGCTGCTCGACGAGTTCCGGACGTGCCACGAGCGTGGAGTCGGGGACGACGACGATGCCCTTCTCGGGCAGCTCGAGCGGCTTGTCGCGCTTCATCTTCTTTGGGTTGACGACGAGCGTTGTGCCGCCGTCCATCGCCCCGTTCACGAGGATCCCGACCTTGTCGGCTTCGCCCTTCCACGCGCCGGTGACGACAGACGGGCAGGTGACGACCATGCGCTCAGCGCCGAGCACGGCGGCGACCGCGAGAGCCTGGCTCGTCTTCCCGAGTCCCATGTCATCCGCGAGGAGGCGGTGCCCGAGCGCGATGGAGAGCGTGCCGAGCGACTGGTACTCGAAGAGATCCATCCCAAACCAGTCGGGGATGAACGACAGCCACTCCCGCAGCGCCTCTGCGCCCCCGAGCGCGGCGAAGTCGGGCGCACTGCCGAGCGCCGCCGCGAACGCCTCGAATCCGGTTACCGGGAGCGGGGCGCGGGCGGCGAGTGACTTCTCGAGGGTGTCGGCGGGCCAGACGACGCCCGTCCGGAGCGTGCCGCGCACGGTCGCGTCCGGGTGCGGAAGCTCAAACCACTCCTCGTCCTTGTTCCAGACGGCGCCCCAGCCGACGAGGTCACCGGCGAGGTCCTTGCCGAGCAGGCGAGGCCGGATGTGCAGACCGAACCCGTCGGGCGCGTGCCGAGCCATCGGCGCGGTCAGGTCCTCGAGGGAGTAGCCGACCAGCGGCCCGTTCTGCGGGTAGTCGATCCACAGGCCGAGCTTCGCGAGCTCCTCGCTGGGATACTCGAAGCCGAGCCCCGTGATCGTCCACGACCGCGTCGACCGGTCGTAGGCCCGGCCCGGCAGGCCTTTCACCCAGCCCTGGAAGGTGCGGCTCCCATCAAGCGGCAGCGGCGCATCCAGGGGTACGCGGAGCCGGAGTTCGGGTTGGGTGATGGACCCGGTCAGCTCGACCGTCCCGACCCTCGTGGACATCGTCGTCATCGTCACTCCGGGACTCCAGCGTCGATGCTGAGCTCGAGTTCCGGCTGGACGATCGTCAGCGGGCCAGCTTCCGGCTCCGCGTCCTCAGGATCCGCTTCCGCATCCGGTTCGGTCTTGGGCTTCGCCTTCGCGGTCAGCGGGGTCTTGATGGGCTTGCCGACGCAGTCGCGGGTGAGGATGCATTTCGAGGGGGCTGCTTGGGCTTTCCCGTCCTGCGTGCGGCCGAGGAATGACACCTGGCCGCAGTCCGCGCACGCCGCGACGATCCGATGCGGATCCACGGAGATGAGCGAGACAACGTTCAGGTTCCGGTCCAGGCACGCCTGCTGATCGGGCGTGAGCCGCACCTTCGCGATCGCCTCAGCGTTGGCGACGAGGTGCCTCCAGGACCCGACCTTCGTGCCCTTGAGGATGAGGAACGCGATGTGCGTCGCCCGCACAACGTCGGGAAGGGCATCGTTGTCGCGGATCTCGATCGGCTTCGGGGGCTTCGCTGTTCTGGTCATGCCCTCCTATGCGGGGAGGGTCGCGCTGAGTATTCTCCTGGGAAGAGTCTCGGGTGGAGGTCGCCGCGAGGTGCTCGTCGGCGCCAAGCAGATAGAATGGGTAGACACAGTTGTTGTCCATGAGGACTGCGCCAGAAGTGACGGGAGGTTTCAGCTATGAGCGGCTACGACGCATTGAATGTCAGCAACAACATCCTGGAACGCTCGTTCCGTGAAAACACTCCAGTCAGCCCGATGAAGTTGCAGAAGATCCTCTACTTCGCCGCGGCCGAGTATGCGAAGGCGACCGGTCGTCCACTGCTAGACGGCAACTTCGAGGCTTGGCAGTACGGCCCAGTGCTGCGATCGGTCTACTCCGAGTTCAAGGGTTATGGCGCTAGGCCGATAACCTCCTACTCCACGGATGCACGCGGGGTTGCTTCGATTATCCGCGAAGACCAGGACCCGGCGCTGGCGACGGTCCTCGACAAAGTCTGGCGTGGAACCAAGGGACGCTCAGCCGTGGAACTTTCACGAGACACCCACGCGCCCGGGTCGGCCTGGTCCTCCGCATATCGCCGAGGTGGCAACAGCAGAATTGATTTCGACGACATGCGTTCGGACGAGTCCTATGTGCCCCTGCTCGGATTCAACGCGTAGTGCAGTCGAACATCGGTTCAGCGTCCAGTGACCCTGCGCAGGACGACCGCGATTCAGCCCATGTGGACCCTACGGCCGAGTATGTCCCCGTGTCCGTCCCAGATTCCGCGGAAATTGACATACCTGCGCCCTCCAACGCGGACACGAGCGCTCTCGAGGTGCATGCCTCTGACTCTCCGCCAGCGGGAACGACGAAGCCGAGGGAGCTGAGCCCAGACGAGAAGCACAAGCAGGAGTTAGAGAAAGACCGACAGCGCTTCGCGCAGAGCGTGACGAAATGGACCATCATCGGCGCAATTGCGACCGGCGTTGCCGCGACCGTCGTGCCCCTCTTCGCGAGCGGCGCTGACGTATCCGCCATGCAAGGCCTCTTTGATTTCCTGAAGCTGGTCGCCACCACTGCGCTTGGGTTCGTCCTCGGGAAGACTATTGGTGGCAACAAGAACGCCTAGGCCAGGAACATGCAGTGCCGCCAGGCTGTCCGTTCCCATCCCGCTTCGCGTCATGGCGTGAAGTTGATATCGGGCTCCTCAACGGAGGTGGCTTTCCCGCTGAGGGCCATCGCTCCACTGCTGAAGTCGACGGGGACGCAGATGGTCCAGTAGTTGTCACCGAAGCGGGTCGCGTCGTTGCTAGATCCCGGGGTCCAGTTGGCGGTGTAGTCGACGACAGTCTTGTAGCAGGCCTCGGTCATGAGGCCGGTTTCGTCTTCGGGTGGAGCGATCAGGGCGGGGTAGGTGACGTCGTGGACGGTGACAGTGGCTTTGTATCCGGAGTTGGAGATGCCGAGGTCGCTGCGCGCAAGGAGTGGGTCCACGGCGATCTGTTCGGCCGTGAAGTACGGCTCGAGGCGGGCTGCGCGTTCTTCGGTGGGTTCGGTGGAGTCGAACGTCACCCATGCGCGCAGTGCGGAGGTGAGCCACGCGTCGATGCTGGCCTGGTCGGTGCCGGAGAGGAGGTCGTTCTCGGCGGAGTGGTCGTGATCATGGCCGGGGTCGCCGCCAGCTTCCGGTTCCACGTGCTCGACGGGCTCCCGGTCCGGGTCCACCGGGGCGGCAGTGTCGGTAACGGTCGCGACCGGGCTCGGTTCGGCGGTGGGCGGGAGCTGGTTCGCGTTGATCGCCCACGCCGCGATGGCGGAGATGGCGACGATGAGAACGGCGGCGGCGCCGACGATGATGAGGCGGAGTCTGGTGGTGGTCATGATCGTGGTCCTATCCGCAGGTCTGTTTCGAGGAGATGCCGGAGATCGTGTACGCGCACAGGTCGAGGCCCATGCCTTTCAGCGTGGTCACGGGGTTCACCTTCTCTCCGGCTTGATCGTAGGTTTCGAGGTGCAGATGTCCGCCGAAGCTGGACCCGGTGTCGCCGACGGTCCCGAGCTGCTGGCCAGCTTTGACCTTGTCGCCCACCTTCAGCGGGGACGGGGCGACCATGTGCCAGTAGGACGTGGAGATGCCGTTGTCGTGCTGCACGGTGACGTAGTTGCCGGCGCCGGAACCGTACGCGGATTCGGTGACGGTGCCCGCAGCGATCGCGAAGATCGGGGCGGAGCCTTCGATGCCTTGGATGTCGACGCCGCGGTGGAACGACGACCCGATGCAGCATCGGGGGCCGAAGAAGTCGGTGATCTGGTGGTACGGGTCGTCCAGCGACAGCGGGTACGCGACGCCGCCGGAGACCGCGCCGACAGAGGTGCCAGACTCGGCGCACGCGACCCCGCCTTGGCTCTTGCCAGGGAGCGCGCCGTCGCCGCCAGCGCTGGGCGCCCCGGTGAGGTCACCCGGGAGCGGGATGGCCGGTGAGGTCTTCTCGTACGCGTCCCAGAGCTTCTCGGCGAGCGGCTGCGCCTGGTTGTACTTGTCGTAATACTGGAGCGCGTACACCTGCACTTCGTGCGCGGCTTTCGCGAGCTCCATTCCCTGCCAGCCGGGCACCGCGCGGAGCACGGACAGGAACTTGCCCGTCGCCCAGGCGGGGGTCAGGCGCTGCTCGCGAGTGCCCCAGGAGTCCTGCTGCTGGTACAGGCCGATGGACGTGGTGGGGCTGCCGTCGGGGTTGAGCACTCCCCCGGTCTCGTAGTCGCCGTAGCCGATGTTGACGAGCGTCGACTCCTGGTAGGCGGTCGCGATCGCGACGATCCCGGCCCACCGGGTGTCGGCGGTCGGGAACATCGTCTTGGTCGCCCCGATGATCGCGCGCACGTTCGACACCTGGTCGGAGGTGAGCCCGTTGACGTCGACCGTGCCGCCACCGTCGCCGGACGCGGGCGCGGTGATGGACCCGGCTCCAGCGTCGCCGCACGTGTTGCCGATGGCGAGCGCCCACTCGCGAGCGGTCGTGAACGCCGTCTTGGCGCTCGCCTCGTCGAGGTGCCCGGGCGGTCCGGCACTGGGGGCGGCGGGCGGAGCTGTCGGCGCGGGTGTCTCGGTGGCTTCCGCGGTCGGCGTTGCCTCGGGCGACGTGGAATTAGCGGTCGGAGTCACATCAGGCGTGGCCTCGGTCGTCGGGGTGCCCAAGGGGGCTGGGGTTTCTGGCGCGTCCGCGGTTCCGTCTGGGCCATAGAGCGCGAGGAGGGCCGCAACGAATCCCTTCTCTGCGGTCTCCTGGGCAGCCTTGTCCACGTCGGAGTCGCCGAGCTTGAGGCGTCCGGTCTCGCCGTCGCGGACGGAGCCGGCGATGAGCTCGCGGTCGTCGTCGGCGGGGATCTGCCGGATGAGCTCGGTGTCGAACGCGCGCGGGTCGAAGTCGACGTCGGGTTTCTCTCGCTCCATCCAGAGCGTCAGCTGCCACGGTGTCGCGGACCCTTCGGATGCGGCTCGGGCGTCGCGGATCTCGGACGCTTCGGCGCCGGCGGCGGCCGCGGTGTCCTGGGACTGGCTGGACAGGGCTGCGGCGAAGGCGTTCACGGTCGCAGAGACGAGGGCTCCGGCGAGGAGGGTGATCGCGAGGGACATGATCGCGAGCATCGCGAGGATGCGCAGCATCGTGCGCTGCCCGGCCTTGTTGTCGACGAGTCCGACAGCAGCGCCTCCCGCGGCGCCGATCGCCGCTCCGACCCAGCCGCCCTTCGTTGCGCCTTGCAGCGCCCCGGACGCCGCGCCCTTGGCGAGGTTCTTGGTGGCGGCTTTCGCGTCGTCGCGAGCACCAGCCAGGCCGCTCCGAGTGGACGCGTTCGACTGGGGCCTCGTCGCGGCTTGCTTGAGACGGTCCTTGCTCTTGCTGGCAGCGTCGGCGGCGAGTTTCTTCGCTCTCGTCGCGGTGGTCTTCTCGGCCCCGGCTTTCGCGGCCTGAGCACCTGCGGCCTTGCCCGCGGCGGCAGCACCGCCCGCGGCTTTCCCGGCGGCTCCCGCGGCTTTTCCGCCGACCGCTCCCGCGACGATGGACGCCGCTTCCTTGCCGAGGCCTTTCGCGGTTGCCTTCGCGCGGTCGCCGGCGGACGGCTTGTCGGGGCCGGTGGGCGGGGTGTCTGGTGTGCTCAAAATGGACCTCCGGCTCGTCCTATGCGCGCGCCAGCCCTCAGCGGCCGAACCATTGGCCGGCGAAGACCAGCGCCGGGTCGCTCATGTACTTGCGGCGGCGCATCTGGAGCCTCGCGGTCTGGAACCGAGACGGGACGCGTGCGGACTTCGACCGGTTTTGACTTCCTCCCGGCCCTCGCGGATCGGGATTCCCTTCAACGCTGATGCGCGGTCAAGGGGCGGCCCCACGGGGCCGCTGGTTTTCGGTTCATTGCGCGTGCCCGCCCGGCCTGAGCCTGCTTGGTCTTAGCTGCGCTCCCCGTTGACGAGGCCGTTGTCCAGGCCCCGGAGGCGACTGCCTCGCGTGCTGCGTCGAGAATGTTCCCGGCAGCGTTGGTGTCAGCGTGTGCCCGATGCCCGCAGGCTTTGCAGCGGAAGATCGCTTGGCTCTCGCGATTCTCCGCGGCAACGTGCCTGCAGGCGCGACAGCGCCGACTCGTGTTCCGTGGGTTGACAGCGACGACCGGGATCCCTGCCGCAGCACCCTTGTACTCGACGAACGATCGCAACCGTCCCAAGCCCGCGTTCAGCATCAGCCGGTTCAGTGATCGTTTGTTCTTCCCCTTCCGGGTCAAGTTCGATAGTCGTAGGTCTTCGAGCCCGATCAGGTCGTGCTCGTTGACGAGCGCGGTCGCGAGCTTGTGGGCCCAGTCGATCCGTACGTTTGCCGCGGCGGCCGCGGCCTTGGCTGCGGCCTCCCTGTGGGCGCGGTACCTGGCCGACGTGTGGAAGTCTCGCCCTTCGCGCCTAGCGACGACGCGGCTCTTCGCCATACGCTTCTGGTGACGCACAACATCAGCCGCGTGATTGGACAGGTCTGGGAGCGAGTGCATGCTCCCGGCGCTGGTCGCAACGGTGTTCGCGACTCCCACGTCAATCCCGACGCTGCGACCGGATCGTTGGTGGTCACGGGCGGCGACGGGGCTGGTGAATGCCACCTCGCGGCGGGTGAGGTTCACTGCGACGGACGTGTATTCCCGCACCTGTTGCGTATGGCGGACACGGATCTGCAGCGACCATCGTCGTGTTCCGTCAGGAGCTGCGGATGGGTTCTGTCCGCGAATGATGACGAGACCGGCGCGGCGCCCGGTCTGCTGGTACGTGGCGTTCCTACCGCCGTTGAACCAGCAGACGAATCTCGAGTCACCGTGCTTGCGTGACTGGAATCGCGGCATCCTCCCGGGTTTTCGCCCCTTCCCATGATTTGTGGCTCGCCTCTTCGCAGCCGCGAACCACTCCTGTTTCTCGATCCGCTCGGTCGACTGGAGTACGTACGCCGGCATTGCTGCCAGGTGTGGATAGCGTTCGCGGGCATCTTTGTCGCTAAGGTCGCTCACCCTCGAGCCGATCGGCACCAGCACGCGCCCCAAAGGATCGCAGCAGGCCTGGTCTCCGTGCCCGTAGACGTACTTGTGCCGTCTCGATCGGTGCTGATTAAACCGAGTCCGCCACCCGTCAGCCATCCATCCCGCCACCCGCCACGGATCAGCGGACCACCGATGCTCACCGTCTTCATTCAGGCCCAGGAACACTGAGCCAGTGACCTTGACTCCGAGAATGCGCACAATCTGACTCACGGTTAACCTATGCGTGGCATCGTTCTAAGCCGCAATGGCCTGGCGCTTATCGACCATGTCCTGCTGCGTTTGGTCTCTGCTGCCTGGCTGATGCGTTCCAATCCAAGACCGCAGGACAACCACAGTGCGCTTTCTCACACCACGAGAGGAGCGTTGACGGCGGCAGCCGTACTTCGCTGATTCCTGAGAGGCGTCAAGGTCGCAGCCCAACGCACGGGGTGGCCACGTTCATCGTCCGAACCATTGTCCGGCGGACACGAGCGCGTGGTCGTTCATGTACTTGCGGCGACGAAATCGGAGCCTCGCCGTTTGCAACCGTGATGGGATCTGCGCGGATTTGGATCTGTTGTGGATGCCGCACAGCGCGACGAAGTTCGCCGCGCTCGTGGCCCCGCCCTTGGAGTGTGGGAGCCAGTGGTCGCCGGCGTTCGCGGGCCGCGTGCACCGCACGAACGGCAACCACTCCCCCTCACACCGGCCACCGGCCCGGTCGAACCCGGCGCGGCGGTCGCGATTGCCGTAGAGGCGCTGCGGGTCTCGAGCTTTGCTTCCGCCGCCCTGGGGACCGGTGAGGACCTTGATGACGAGCACGACGAAGACGACGCCGCCGATGAGGAGCGCGGGCTGTTCGGCCGCGAGGACGGTGAGCTGGTCGACGATGGACTGCACTAGCTGCATGCGGCACCTCCGGTGGAGTAGGACACGGATACGGACCCGTCGGCGCTGCCGGTCGCGGAGAACGACTGCCCGGGCTGGCCGAACGCGGTCACGGATGCGGACCCGGCGCCGGTCGCGGACTGCCCCGCAGCGCTCAGCTCGACCGTTCCGCCGCCGGACGCGGTGAACGTGATCGAGAACGCGGCCGGGGCTTGGCAGGACACGGAGATCGACTGCGACGCTCGCCGCGCCGACGGCGCATCCGGGGCCGGGGCTTCGACGGGATCGTTCTGCGGCGCGTCCGGTGCGGGCACCTGGTTCGGCTGCTCAGCGACCGGCGCTGCGACGACGCCGCCACCGTCTGCGGTGGTGGCGCTGGCCTTGGTCAGCGCATGGACGCGGAAGGCTTGGTTATGGCCGGAGAGCGTCGAGTTCGCGGCGATCAGCTTCGCTTCGCTCGTGGTCGGGTCGTCGAGGAGCGCTTGGGCGTCGTTCCGGGCGGTCGTGAGTTCGTCGATCAGGGCTTGGTCCGCGGCGGGAGTCGGGTACTGGGCGAGGAGCTGATCGGCGAGGCGTACCTGTTCGGTGACCGCGTCTCGCGCGGCGGAGCTCGTCGGCGTCACTGGTGTCGTCGTCGTCACTGACGGGGTCGCTTCGGTGACGCGAATGGTGGATGCGGGCTCCACGGCAGAGGACGTGGACGTCGCGACCGCGACTGGCGCCGTCGGGGGTGGAGTGAGCACCTGTGGCACGACGAAAGCCCCGACCGTCACAGCCACGACCACAGCGAGCGTGCCGACGAGCGTGAGCATGCGGGTGCGGGGATGACGAAGGTGCCACGCCAGCTCACCGGCTCGAGTGCGTTCGAGTCGGATCGGGGGTTGCTGGCGTGGCACCGTCGGGGTCCCTTTCGAAGGGGGATGTGCTGAGGGCCACCGTGCGGGGGTGGGGGCGGTGGCCCTCAGCAGTCAGGGGTTAGAACATGCCTCCGTCCGTGGCGCCTGGGCCGAACGGGTTGGCGCCCGCTGCGGGCACGCCCGCGGGGACCGCCTGCTGCTGCGGTGCCTGCTGCTGGACCGGCTGGCCCTGCTGCGCGTACTGCTGGCTCTGGTCGTACTGCTGGGCCGGAGCCTGCTGCTGGACCGGCGGCTGCTGCATCTGCTGCGCGGGCGGTGCCTGGTACTGGCCAGGAGCCTGCTGCTGCGCCGGGGAGTATCCCTGCGCCTGTGCTGCCTGAGCCTGCTGCTGGACGTTGCCGCCCTGCTGGCCGTACTGGGCCTGCGCCTGCGCGTTCTGGTCGGGACGAGCCGACTTGCGGAACTCGGTCGTGCCGAAACGGACGGACGCGCCAAGGTGGTCGGCGGTCACCTCGTAGGAGGTGCGCTTGTTGCCTTCCTTGTCAACGAAGTCGTTCTGGCTGAGCTTGCCGACAAGGATGACTTCCTGGCCCTTGCTGAACGACTGTGCGGCGTGCTCGCCGAGCTCACGCCAGGCGGAGAACCGCATGAACGTCGTCGGGCCGTCCTTCCACTCGTTGGTCTGCTTGTCGAGCACGCGCTCGTTGACGGCGACGGTGCCGTTGGCAACCGCGATGCCGTTCTGCGTGTAGCGCAGCTCGGGGTCCGCGGTGAGGTTGCCGACGTACGTCTGGGGAAGGTTTGCCATGATGCTGTTCCTTTGGTTGATGCGGTGTGGTTCCGTGGCGGCGGAAGTGCTGCTGCGGACGGCGATGCCGGAGCTTGCCTGCTTCCCTATGCGGGGAGCGTGGTTCGGCGGGTGATGCTGCGGTGCCTGGTCTCCTATGCGGGGACCGTTTCTGGCGGGTGTTGCTCGTGCTTCGGTGCCTGCTCTCCCTATGCGGGCACTCGACTTCGGCGCAGCTGCGACTGGAACGCGCGGGCGAGGGTGCGCACGTCCAGGGCACTGATCCCGAACGGCCGCTCGCTGGGGTTCACTGTCGTGACACCGTTGACGGCAAGGGCGAGGGTGCGAGGCAGCCAGGTGTACAACTGCGGGCGGGTCTCTCCGGTCCGGACGATCAGGTCGAGGCCTGGGGCGGCCCTGGTGGTGAGCTCTTCCGCGATCCCGACGTCGATCGCGTCGAGACCGGGGAAGATGCCGTCACCGAGCGGATGCTCCCCCACGCTCTTCGGCGGGCGCACGGACTGGGAGAACGCCCACCGTTCCCGTCCGTGCGCATCGAGTCCGATCCCTGCCACCTCCCAGGGCGAGGTCGAGTCGGTGATCTGCACGTCGAGGATGAGGTGGTGGATGCGGTCGGGCATGGGGTGCGCTCCTGGGGGTGGAGGTGGAAGGGCGGTGTGCTCCCCCTATGCGCCCGCGTCCTCGTACCGGCCCTCGCGAGCTTTCGCGCGCGCCTTCTGCTCCCGCTGCCGGGCGGAGAGCTTGCCGGTGACGGCCTCGAGGATCTGCGCGCGGTGGAACTTGATCGCGCGCGTGGGCGATCGGTGCCCGCGGTGGCACTGGTGCAGGTCCGCGGTGTCCTCGTTCAAGAACCGGCGGCACTTCGGGCACTCGATCACGTCGAAGCGGCGGCGCTTGCCCTTGATGAGGGTCATGTACGCGTGCCCTGGCGTGCTGGAGGTGAGCATGTTCTTCGCGACTTCCGGCGGCACCTTGTACCCGTACTGCCGGCCGGACAGGTTGAACGTCATCTCCGCGGAGTACCGGTTGTAGCCGACGCCTTCGATGAATGTCGACGCGTACTTCGGCGGCTTCTGCGCGGAGCCTGCCGCGTACAGCCGCTCCCGGCGGCCTTCGAGGAGGTCGGTGGTCTGTGCGAGCGCGAGCGACGGGCGGCGGTCTTCGAGGATCGCCTGCACCGCCTCCGACACGTACTCGTTTCGCCCGTCCGGCATCCGCACGCCCGACACGCTCCACGTCCCGTTCGGGCCCGGGGTGATCCGGACGTGCCCCATGACGGTGCCGGCGGGCGTGTTCGCTTCCACGGGTACGTCGAACGTGCGCCCCTTGAGCTCCTTCGCGTACTTTCGGATGCTCGTCGCGCTCGGCATCCGCAGCTGGACCCCGGCGCCTTCGTACTTCATGCGGTGCGTGCGGCGGTTGCCGGAGAGCGCGCGGCCTTCGGTCATGCCGGGCGTGTAGTCGTCGGGCATGATGTCGTACCCGCCGCCCTTGGCCTGTTCAGCGTGCGCGAACGAGTGCGCCCACCATTCCGGGCGGTGCTTCGTCGTCTCCGGGTCGAACGGGTCCGGCGTCGCCTGCGCTTCCGCGTAACCTTCCTCGCGGAGGAGATCTGCGCGGCGCTGAATCGAGGCGCGGCTCTGCTCGCGCAGTTCCTCGCGTTCGTTCGCCTCGCGTTCCTCTCGACGCAGCCGCTCCTCGAGCGCCGACTCCTGCTCAGGTGTGAGCGCGTCAGGGGCGGCCATGAACGCGTCAGGGCTGGGCGTGGAGTGCTGCTGGTAGCCGAACTGGGAGGCGCCGGCGACGCCGTGGCCTCGGGCGGCTTCCCGTGCGAGGCGCTGCTGCTCGGAGAGCTTGTTCATACGGTGGCTCCTTCCAGGAGCGTCGGATCGGCGGGTTCGTCGGCACTGTGTGCGGCGGGTTCGGCCTCGGGGGCGTCGTCGGGGGTGGGCTCCTCGGGCGAGGCGACGACGTACGCGACGACATCCCCCGTCCGGTCGTCCCGGATCGGGAAGCCCTGCAGCTCGCTGACGCGAACCTCTCCGGCCGAGATCTGCGCGGCCAGGTCGAGGTCGATCGCAAAGCCGGCGTTGCGCAGCCGGAGCCGGACCATCGCGGAGCTGAGGTTCGCGTCAACGGCGACAGCCGGGACTGCAGCTCCCGTGCGGACGTCGACGAGCGGGACGGTCGCGTGCTCGGCGAGTTCCGACTCGCGTGCGGCGACTTCGAGCTGCGCTTGCTGGAGCTGCTGCAATCGCGCGGTCTCGGCCGCTTGGGCTGCTGCCGTGGCTTCTGCATCGGCGGCGGCCTCGGCGAGCACGTCCGGGTCCTCGGTGCTCGGGAACCGGATGCCCATGGACGGGGGGTCCGGGAGTCGGTACGTGCCGTCGTCGGCGACCTGGATCTCCTCGAGGTACGAGACGGTGAGCTCCCGCTGGATCGTCGTTGAGACTTCCCCGCTCTCGCGGTCTTCGATTTCCACCTCGCGAATGGATACCCGACCCCGGGCGAGCACGAGCGCTCCCGCGGGCGGCAGGCCTTGCGGGGACTCGAGGTGCTCGGCGAGCCGGTCGTTCCACATGACGCCGTTGATGCGTGCGGAGGAGCCTTCGAGGGTGAGCTGTGCGAGCTTCCCGCCGCGGTACGCGCGAGTCGACACCGATGCCAGGAGCGCGAGCGTGGAGATGCGGGTGCCGTTCACGTCCGGTAGCGCCTGCACCGGCAGCAGCGACGCTCGGAACTGCTCCGGGTTCATCGTGCCTTCCGGCACCCACGAGCGGACCTCGTTCTGGTGGAGCACGAGCGGGTGCGTGCCGAAGCTGATGCCGATGCGGGCGCGTTGACGGATCGCGCGCTCCAGCGTCGACCACTCCAGGGCGGGCACCGGTAACGCGGCGGTCGCGAGGCATCGGCTGACGACGTTGATGCCCAGCCGCGGCCCGTATTCGTCCATCGCGCCCGCTTCCACGAGCGCCTCCAGCATGCGCTTGCCGAGCGTCGCCCGGTTCGCGGTCGGGTCGATCGCCCGGTAGATCGATGGCAGGTCCGGGAAGGTACCGCCGTGCGCTTCGCGGGCGCGGATCAGACCCTCCGCGTCGGAGCCAGCGTCCTTGATCTCGCCGAGGCCTAGACGGACGGCAGGCCCCTCGGGCTTGGTGCTGAATCCCGACTGGTTCACGTGCGGCGGCAGCACCTCGATGCCCTCGGCAGCGATGCCCTCGATGATGCGCACGCGGCGTTCTGAACTGTCGACGGTCGCCAGCAGCGCGGCCCCGTAGGCAGCAGGCCAGTTGGCTTTCACGTAGGCGGTGTCGAACGTCGTGCGGGCGTAGGCATAGCTGTGGCTGGCGTTGAACGCGTAGCTGGCGTTGACCTTGATGGCCTCCCAGAGGCGACCGGCGGTGGCCGCGCTGAACGCCGGGGAGATGACCTCGCCCGTCTCGTCGCGGTACTCCCGCGTGGCCCGCTGGACCCAGCTGAGACCGATGGCGTCCATCTCGGACTTGATCTTCTTGCCGATCGCTTTGCGGAGCTTCGACCGTTCAGCGGCGTCGAAGCCCGCGACGACCTGCCCGAGCTGCATGATCGACTCCTGGAAGATAAGTAGCCCGTGAGTCTTGCCGAGCACCCCGTCGATCCAGCGTGCCTCCTCCGGGTCGTCGGTGAGGTAGCCGTAGTCGATCGCCTCGAGCCCGTGCTTTCGGGCGCCGTAGTGCTGGTGCATGCCGACGCCCATTGGGCCGGGGCGGTAGAGGGCGAGGATGGCGGAGAGGTCGTCCCAGTTCTCGGGCTTGATGTCTTCGGAGAGAGCGGTGATGCCGTCGGATTCGAGCTGGAAGACGCCGCTGGTCTTGCCCTCGCGCAGCAGCCGGTAGGTGGCGTCCACGCGCGGGTCGCCCTGCGTGTTCGGGTGCGGGATCTCGTCGTGAGCGAGTTCGATGCCCTCGAACTCGCGCAGGTACTCGAACGCTTTCGCGAGCCCGTCGAGGTTGGCGAGCCCGAGAATATCGATCTTGCACAGACCCAGCGCTTCGACGTCGCGGCCGTCCCAGGCGGTGTAGCGCAGCCCGTCTTCGTTGACGCGGACCGGGACGAGCTCGGCCACGGGCACGTCGGAGACGAGGAACCCGCAGGCGTGGACGCCGAGAGTGGACACGAGGTCCTCGAACGCTTCGGCGAGCTCCACCACGCGGGCGGCGTCTTCCCCGCCGACGGCGACCGCGGACCGGAACGACTCTGCGTCTGCTCTGGCGGGGTCGCGGAGCTTCGCGAATGTGAGCGGCTTGCCGCCGTCGATCGGGACTTCCTTCGCGAGGGTGTCGCCGACGCGGGTGAGTTCCAGCACGCGGGCGGCGTCCTTGATGGCCTTCTTGGTGCGGGCGAACCCGAACGTGCCGATGCGGGCGACGTACTCGTTGCCGTACTTCCTGCCGAGGTAGGCGAACACCTCGTCGCGGCGGGCCGCCTCGAAGTCGGAGTCGATGTCGGGCATGCCTTTGCGGCCAGGCTCGAGGAACCGCTCGAAGAGGAGGTTGTGCTCGAGCGGGTCGATGGTGACGATGCCGAGGCAGTACGAAATCATGCTGCCCGCGGCGCTGCCACGACCGGGGCCGGTGAGGATGCCTTGCGAGCGGGCCCACGCCATCATGTCGGCGACGATGAGGAAGTAGTCGGTCATGCCCATCTGGGCGACGACGTTGAACTCCTCCTGGAGCCGCGCGCTGACTTCCGCGGGCCGGTCGGGGCCGTAGATGCGCGTGGCACCCTCGTTGATGAGGCGCACGAAGTACGCGGTGGTGTCCGTTTCGCCGTCCGGGAGCGGGAACTTCGGGAGGCGGATCTTGGATTCGGGGAGCACGTCTTCCGAGGCGAGCGCTGCGATCTCGCCGGCGGTCGTGACGGCGTCCTGCCACCATTGCTCGGGGCGCTTGGCGCGCATCTCCTGCTCGGACGCGAGGTGGAACCCGGCGCCATGGAAGGCGTACTTGGGGTTCGCGAGGGTCGACTTCGACTGGTGCGCAAGCCACGCGGCGTGGGCGGTGTCCGCGTCCGGGCGGACGTAGTGGGCGTCGTTGGTCGCGACCATGCGCACGCCGTGCTCAGCGGCAAGCTCTGCCGCTTCCGGGAGGACGCGGGATTCGGCGTCGACGCCGTGCTCCATCACCTCGACGAACACACGCTCGGTGCCGGCGATCTCCACGAGCCGGCGGAGGGTGTCGGTCGCGCGTGCTCGGTCGCCGCGGCTGAGGGAGCCGAGGAACGCGCCGCCGAGGCAGCCGGTGAGGATGACGAGCCCCTCGTGATGCTCGGCGAGCAGCTCCAGGTCGATGCGTGGCTTGCCCTGGTGCTTGGACAGCTCGGCCGCGTTGGAGAGCGCGAGCAGGTTCGACCACCCGGTCTCGTTCGTCGCGATGAGCGTCAGGTGCTCGTGGAAGCGTTTCTTGAGCTTCCGCGGAGGCGCGAGGAAGGTCTCACGCAGGGAGGCGAGGGCGTCCAGTGCGTCGCTCAGGGTGACGGGGCCGTCCTCTGTGCCGTCCGGCAGCTCGGTGCCAGGCTCGGCGATGAGTGCTCGGAATGCTTCGCTGTTGTCTGTGAGGTGCGAGTAGTCGGAGAGGAGCTCGACCGTGACGTCCCCCTCGTCGGACCGGAGGAGGGCTTCGATGACGGAGACCCGTCCGAGCGCTCGAGCTCGCTCTTCCTCGCTGAGCTGGTCGAGGGCGAGCGCATCGCTCGGGCTGGCCTTGTCCCCCGCACCCGGTTTGCCGTCGCCTTCGTCGGCCGAGGAGTCGTCGGCGGGGATCTCGATGAAGTCGCGGTCGAAGCGGGACCCGACGGCCACGTACGTTTCCAAGCCGGCGAGGACCTTGATGCCGTGCTCGCGGCCCGCTTCGCTGAGCTTCCAGATGCCGGCGAGGGTGCCATGGTCGGTGATCGCGACGGTGTTCTGGCCGATGGAGGCGAGGTAGTCGAACATGTCGTTGCTCGCCATCCCGTCCAGGAGTGAATACTCCGTGTGGACGTGCAGATTCGCGAACGGGACAGGGGTGGCGGCGGTGCTGGTGTCGGTCATGGTCGTCCTATGCGGCCGGGTTGGCGTCGGCGCTGTCGGCGTCGAACTCGTGGTCGTTGTCATCGTCGTCGTCGTCGTCGTTGGCGAAGAACGCGTCGACGTCGAGGAGGGCGTCGAGGTTGACGGGGATGCCGTAACCGCGCACACTTCGGACCCCGGGGGCAGGGGCGCCGGAGCCTGCGGATCGCAGCGTGATCTGGACCGTCACGCCTTGCTTATTTCGCGGTGGAGCCGCCGGCGAGATGCCGCCCTGGTCCCAGACGTCGCGCCAGCCCACGGTTGCGCCCATGCCGGGCTGAATGAGGGTGGCGTTGTAACGCTTTGCTTCGTTGAACGCGGTGTCCCGGTCGAGGAGCACGGCGAGATGGGTGGCTTTGCCTCGGCGGATCTCGACGAGCTGGCCGATGCGGGTGCCACGTGGCACCCAGGCACCGTCCGCGCCGCGGCTCGCGTCGAAGACCCAGCCGAGCCGTTCGTTGAGTCGGTTGTTTTCGATGCTGTTGGTGGGAAATGGCGGCATGCCTGCCTGGTCGGGGTTGGTGAGATGGGCTCTGCCGGCCGCGAGGGTGTTCCCCAGCGCGCGCAGGAGGAGCTTGCCCGGTGATGAGTTGCGGCTGCTCTCCACGGCGTCCCCGAAGAGGCCGTAGATCTCTTTGGTGAGGGAGGTGGGGCTGGTGACGTTGAGCGCTTGCATGACGTCCTCGTCGGCGCCGAGGCCTGCCCAGTGCCCGAGGGTGTGCATTACGTCGAAGACCTGGGCGAACTCGGCCGCGTTGTCTCCCTGCCGGGTCGAGTCGGCGTGGGACATGCCGAGGCGGAGCATGTGCTCGGTCGCGGCCCTGCGCACGTTCTCGTAGATGTCGTCCGTGACATGCGAGACGATGTCGGTCCAGTCGAGCGGCGCGTAGTCGCCGTGCAGGTGCCAGAGGCGGATCATCGCCGCGGACATGCGGGCCTGGGTGAGGTCGCTGGTGAAGAACGTCTTGAGTGCGCGCACCGCGGCCGGGTCGTCGCCGAACACGCCTCGAGCGCCGACTTCCAGCTGGAGGGTGCGCTGGCGCACCGAGTCGGTCTGGAACTCGTTCTCGCTGGTGATGATGAACTGCGCACGCGGGTTGTTCGGCGCGCGCTGCTCGAGGTCAGCGCTGCCGCGTCCCTTGCCCTGTCCGTTGAAGACGCTGCGGATGAAGTCGGAGAGCTTCTGCTCCTGGGTGACCGCCGTGCGGGCGTCGACGGCGGCGGCGAGGTCGTCGGCGACCCAGATCGGGGTCCGCGAGACGTTGAGCTCGGTCGCCACGAACGTGTCGCCGGCACCTCCGGGCAGGGAGGCGACCCACGAGTTGCCCTTCTTCTGCCACGCACCCATGATCGCCAGCGCGAGGTAGCTCTTCCCGGACTTGGGAGGTCCGAACAGGGACAGGGTGACGCTGGGGCGGGTGGGCAGGGTAGGCCGGAACATAGTCGCCCACGCGACGGCGCCGAACTTGCGGTGCGCGAAGGCTCCGGAGGCGAACCAGTGCGCGTACATGCTGCGCAGGTCATCGCGGATCTGCCGCTTGTACTCCTCGACAGACAAATCCCGGTAGGTGTCGACGACGCCGAACCGTGGGGCGGCGGGGATGGATCTGCTGGAGACACCGGGGAGCGTGGACTGCTCGTCCGTGGCGTGGCGGGCGATGCGGATGTCGCCTGCGATAAAGACCGGGCTACCGCTTGCGGTGGGGACGTAGCCCATCGTCTCCCAGGCGCCTTCGCTGGCGATCTCCCCGCGGCGGTTGGACTTCACGGCTTTGAGCCACTTGTTGTCGAGGTCGGTGAAGACCGGGTGCCCGGTTACCGGATGCGGGAGGATCATCCGGTCGTCGAAGCGGGGCGACCACATGGCGGGGCTGGTGCCGAGCATCTCGCCGGGGCCGATGATCGTTTCCGTGAACGTCTCGCCGTTCTCCACCCAGCTCACCTCGATGCCCACTTCCACGCGGAGCGCGCCTCCGTCCACTTCCGCGTCGATCAGGCCGGTCTGTCGCTCGGTCAGGGTCGGCTGCCGGAGGGTGCGAACGTACTTCACGCGGCCGCCCATGTTGATGACCCGGTCCCAGTAGAGCTCCTGGGTGAGGGCGCTCTGCACGTACTCCTCGACGAAGGTGCCGTCTTCGGACACGCGATAGTCCCCCTTGCGGTATCCGGTGTCTTCTGCGGCGACGGGGGCATCCGGGAGAATCTCGCTAACGCAGGAGAGGGCGTCGCTCCAGCTGCCGACGCGGCTGAGGAAGTCGTCCATGCCGAGCCGCTCGTCTCCGACGTAGTTGACGGCTTCCATGCGGAGCATCGCTTCTGGCCCGTCGAGGTCGACGAGCTTGGGGATGCCGTGCTTGCGCTCGATGAAGTCGTAGAGCTTGCGCGCCTGGTTCCACACGTTGCGGTTGCGGCGCACGTCGCCGTCGAAGGCGATGAGGCCTGTGCGGTTGTGGAAGACGATCTCCACGAGCCCTTCGACGTTGTTCCAGTTGCCGACGCCGATGAGGCCGATGACGAGGACGCGCTTTGCGCTCGGCACTCGGTCCAGGAGTGCTCGCAGCGCCAGCCGGTCCGTGCGGCGGTCCCCGCTGGTCTGCGACAGCTCTGCGTCGGTGACACCAGCGCTGCGGAGGATCGCGGTGAGCGTGGAGTCGGCTTTCAGCGCGCCCTCGACGAACAGGATCGTTGGCGCGTCCATCAGCCAGCTCGGCGGCACCGACGGCGACATGTCGAACGTCGATCGTCCCTTCGCCTCCAGTAGGTACTTGCGGGCCTTCCCGTTCTCGACCAAGGGTTTCGAGGGCCGGTACTGGAACTGGAGCGGCATGACGTCGACGCCGGCGGCGTTCACGTCCTGCAGGTCGTACCAGGGGATGACAAGCGTGTCCTCGCCCGCAGCTCCGCGCTCGAGCATGTCGGTCTGCTGCTTCGGCGGGCGCCCACGTCCGCTCTTGCGCATCTTCCTGACGCGCTTGAGGTCGTCCTCGTCGACGACAGTGTCGTAGCCGCGGGCTGCCGCCACGAGCGGGGCGACGCCGGAGTCCGCAAGCTTGCGTGCACCGGACCCCCGCGCGATGGCGTGGAAGTGTTCAGCCAACCATGGAGTGAGAGGCTCGAGCTCGGACAGGTTGGCGATGGGCGAGGGGTTCGTCATGGAGAACCTATGCGGGCGATCGGTCCGGTCGGTCACCCGAGCCGGGGCTGTCCGCACCGTTGCAGGCGACACGCCGGGAGGGCGTGGCCCGGGCAAAGAGTGGAGAGCCAGCCTTCCCGACACGCCCGGCGTGACGTGCCCAACCGGAGCACGCGGCGTGTCGAATGCTGACAACTCCCTGTGAATCAGGCAAATCGGAGAGCAAGTATCACTTGCAACGCCTCCGAGAAGCAAGCAACGCGAAAGTGTACCCGATCTGGGCGTTTGCACCCGTTTCTTGCGAATCTCGCGATGTGCCGCTCGGCAAAGTACCTATATAGGAGAAGGGAAATAAAAATAAGGAATTAAAGGGGTATTTTCCCCTTTAATATATATATATATATATAATATATACTTTCTAAAAGTAAGTAAAGTAAGTAATAGGGGAGTTGCCCTACTGCCGACTGGGATCGGCGGCAAGCAACGGAACAAGCAACGGGCGAAAACAGCAAGCAATGCTCCAAAACGGCAAGTAACGGGGCACTCGGCAGGGTCCGAAACCGGTCGATCGAGACCGCCGAGCAGCCCAGCCGAGACCCTCGAATTTCCCGGCGATCCCCGGAACGGCGCGGATCCACGGAACCGATCGCCGACGGCCGACGGGAGTCGCCGGGTTGCGCCGTCGGCCTGGCCGGGGTAACTTTTCGGCAGCTGGGACCAGCCCACCGGTCTGTCGAGTCAGAGCCACGCCCCCAGCCCCGCACGCACCACCCACGCCCGCCGCGAGCCACCTCTCGCCGCGGGCGTTCGTCGTTTCCGGCCGGTCCCCGCATAGGGTGCGCATGACCGCCACTGCTCCTGCCCCTGTCTCTCACGCCCTCGGTGTCGTCGATGCCCCTCAGCTCGCCGACGCGCTCCGCAACCTCAACTTCGATGTCGTCGACGCTGTTGTGGAGACCCTTGAGCCGGAGCTCATGTCTGCCGCCACGTCTCGCGGCCCGTTCCGAGTCCTCGTCGCCGCCCCGCTGGGTGGCGTTTCGGCGGATCCCGCGGCGTTCCTTGCGCGCATCGTCGGCCAGGTCACCGTCGTCGTCCTGCATGCCACTGACGACGACCTGGCTTCGCACTCACTCCCGGGCGCGCATAACCTCGTCCGACCCGTCACCCTCAACCAGGTGCTGGGCATCCTCGGCTACCAGCAGCTCGGCGACGCCCGCGGGGACGCGCCCCTGGACGCATATGTTCCGCCGGCCCCGGAACCGGTCGCGCTGCCACTCCCGATGGCACTCCCCCAGCCGATGCCGCTGCCAGCCCCCGCGCCCGCAGCCGCCGCAGGATTCGCTCTTCCCGCGACCCCGGCGCCTGTCGCCGCACCTGCTTCCGAGTCCCCTGAGCCGCCGGTCTACGTTCCCCGTACATCACCGCAGGCCGCACCTGTCGCCGAACCGGCCCATGCTCCCGTACCTGCACCCATCGCTGAACCCGCTCGCGCACCTGCACCTGCACCTGCACCTGCACCTGCGCTCAAGCAGGGTGACGCCGGCGACGGCCTGTTCGCCTCCTGGGCTCCCGCCAGTTCTCGAGCCCCGCTGCACCCGGCGGGCGCAGAGGTCCCTCGGGAGACGCGGACGATCATCGTGTCGGCCGGCAAGGGCGGTGTGACGAAGACGACGCTGAGCTTGCTGCTCGCAGCCCTCGCATCCGAAGTGCTCGGCGCGGATGCGCGCGTGCTCTACATCGACGGGAACCGCGGCCAGGGCGACACCCAGGTCCTGCTGAAAGTGCCAGCCGGCACGATCCCGACGGTGCACGACATGGCACACACCCGTCCCGCCGATGTCGTTTCCACCCCGTCGCAGGTGAACGCCGCCCGAGGCGTGCTCGGCAAGAACCGCCCAATCGGGTTCCACTACGTGCCCGCTCCCCCACGCGGGTACGGCGGCGCGGACCGCACACCCGCCTCGTCATACCGGGCGCTGCTGGACTGGGCGCAGGGGCGCTTCGACGTGGTCGTCATCGACACGCAGATGCTCGAAGACTCACTCACGGACCTCGAACGCGACGTGTGGATCCCGGAGTACCAGCGCCGCGGCGCGTGGCTGGTCGCGCTCACCGACGAGTCCCGGATGGGGTTCAACGGGCTGCAGCGCATCCTCGACGCGTACACGCACGGCTCCGACTCCAGCCGGGCCGTGTTCGTGAACGCGCTCCTCGCGCCAGAGACCGAGTTCACCGACGAGATCGAGCACCAGTGGCGAGCCGCTCTCGCGGGACGCGCGGATCACTTCGGCGGCACCACCGCGGAAGACCCGAGCTTCGAGGGCCTCCTGAACGCGGGCGCGTTCGACCCGCACCACCCCGCCGTCTACGCCACCGTCGCCAACCTGCTGCACCTCGCCACAGGCCGCGACGAGTTCGAGCTCCCCGACGACACCGAGACCGACGACTCCTCCGGCGCACGCGGCGGGCTGTTCCGGAAGCTGTTCGGCAGGCGGTAACCACACCTGGAACCGTGCGCTCGCGCATAGGTTCCCCATGCACCCCGCCGCCGCCACCGACGCTGACCCTGACGCCACCCCGGACGCCCGCACCCCCGTCGCGCATCTGCTCGCGCGCATGCGGATCGGCGCGGACCTCGCCCGACTGGGCCCGTCGGCGGGCTCGAGTGTGGCGGTCGCCGTCCTCCCCAGCTTCGCGAGCATCAACGGCCGTCCGGCCTGGGTGACCTGGAGCGGACCCGGAGAGCTGCGGTCCGTGGCCCCGGGTGGCACGCGCCTGACCTGGTCCGTGCGCGGCTCGTCGAGCTCACCCGTGCTGAGCGGCACAGGCGAGCTCGACGAGCACGGCGTGTGGACGGGAGAGCTGCCTCCGGGAGCCGTCAACCCTCGGGCGTTCTCGCCGCACGCGCAAGCTCTGGCCTCGTTCGCGGCAGACGCGGCGATGGCGCAGTGGGAGCTCGTCCAGCGCCTGGCACCGAACCTCGCCTACCTTGCCCGCGCCTATACCGCCGCGCAGTTCGTCCTCCTCGACACGGACCCGCTCGTGCGCCACCTGCGGTTCGGCATTTCCTGGCGCTCCGCCCCATCTCCGCTCGGGCGAGCTCTCGCCGAACTCGTCGCCACCGATGACCTTGCCCGTTCGGACGTCGACGCCGGGGTTCTGACCCTCGTCGGCGACCTCGTCCGGCGCCGCATCGATGAGGCCGTCCACGACGTCGATCTGAGCTCGGTCCTCACCCGCGTCCGGGAGTCCCCGGCGCCGTCGCTGGCCGAGCTGATCCAGCTGTGGTCGATCGCGAACCCGACGCTGCAGGTGCACCCCGAAGCGTTCGTCGCAGCGATCGCGCGCGCCACTGCGCTCCCGCCATCCCTGGCCACCTCGCTTGCCGAAGACGCGGCCCGACACCCGCAGGCCGGGTGATCACGCGTGGATGCCCTGCTCCTGAACGAGCGCAAGGACGAGATCCGTCAGCTCCGCGCCGCCGAGCTCACCCGTCTCGCCGACCGCACCTCCACCCTCGACGACCTCCTCGAGCGCGCCAGCACGCCAGAAGGTGAGCCGCTGCGCCGGTTGCGGATCCTGCAGGTGCTCGTCACAGCTGGGGTCGCGAACGCGGTCGCTGTTCGCGCGATCCGGCTGGCCGTCGATGAGGTCGAAGAGAGCGTCGATCGGCCGACGACGCTGACGCTCGCGTGGCTGATGGATGCCCGCTCCGGCGCGCGGCGTCTGGACGCGCTCGGAGACGCACTCACGGACCGTGAAGTCGCTCCCGGTCGCGGATACCCGTTCGCGGCTCCCTCACGGGTGCGGCGATGACGGCGCGCACGAGAGGGGCCCGGTCCCGTCCGGAGTTCGATGAGCGCACCCTGTCTCGGCAGATCCTGCAGATCGCGCACGCCACCACACCCGACGAACGGCGACGCCTCGCGGCCGCGGTTGCCGATCACGCGGTGCGCTCCGGGATCCTCAAGTCGTGGACGGAGGTGTTCCTCGCGAAAGGCCAGGCGCTCGGGGCGAACGACGAGACGTCGGCGATCATGTCGAAGCTGGACGTGCAGCAGATCGTCGCCGAGTCCCTCCTGACCCGCCTCATCGCAGTCAGCCCGGCCGACTACGTGAAGGTGCAGAAGTGGTCCGGGTGGCTGTTCATGCGGGCCCGTGAGGCTGTTCGGGACAAGCGCGAATCGTCCGAATACACGTACGCGTCCGGCATGGTGACGCTGCTGCGGCGCCGCAAGATCATCCAGACAATCACCGGCCAGCTCACGCGCGACCTCGGCCGGGAACCGACCCCCGCGGAGGTGATCGCCGCGTCGAAGCGGCGCGGAAACGAAGCCTCACGACGACGAGCGGGCATCGAGCTCACCCTCGCCGACTTCGACGACGCCGCCGTCACCCCGATGGCGGTCACCGCGGACGGTGGCGACCCTTTCGCTGAGCTCCCGTCTGCTGGCGAGACGCCGGAGGATGCGGCGCAGGAGTCCGAGAGCGACGCCAACGCTCGGAAGCTCGCAGCCGAGCTGCTGGAGCGTGCACTGGCGCTGGCAGGAGCCGCTGGTGCGCCCGTGCCAGCGGAGCTGGACACTGTCGGCGCCGCCTGGCTCGACCTCGTTCTCGAGGGGGTGCAGCAGCCGCGAACGGCGGACCTTGCCGAACGCACGGGGCTCGAGCGCCGACTGGTGGACCCGGCCTTGAAGCGGTGGCGGACGCTGCTCGTGCAGGCGCGGGCGCAGCTGACGCTCCCCGCGGCGTCGTAAACCCCTCTGCCGCCGCCACTGAGTGTCTTCCAGGTGCCCTGGTCGTCGTGCGTTCTAGACTCGTGGCAACTCGACAACGACGTGGGAGGCAGTCATGAAACTCAGGACCAAGCTCGGCGCCGCACTCTTCGCGGCCGCACTGGTGACAGGCGTCGGCGCCACCTCCGCTCAGGCCGCCTATCAGACGGGGCACCTCGTTCAAGGGCCGACCATGGCGGCATGCCAGACAAGCCTCAACAACGCGGTCAACACCTACACCAACGCCGGGAAGACGGTCACCCACATCTCAAAGTGCGTGCGGAATAGCGCGAATAAGTACACGGGCGCGGTCTTCGTACGGACGTACTGATCTCAGCCCACATCACAGCCCCGGTGTAGGAATGTACATTCGCACATTCCTACACCGGGGCTGTTGCTGTCCTGCCGGGCGCGCCCTAGAAGATCCGATCCTCGAACGGGTCGGGCAGGAAGAACCTGCCGTGCCGGTCCTCGGCGATGTCCTTCTCGTCGGTGCTGCGGGGCGAGAGGAACGCATGGCCGTCCGTGACCCAGTAGATGGTGGTGCCGATGTCGCCTTCGGTGAGGAGTTGCTGCCCGGCTTTGTCCCAGTCGATGAGGTTGAACGGCCAGTCGGTCATGTCGAGCACGGGCCGGTAGGTGCCGGGGATGTGGTCGAGGTTGTGGTGGACCTTGAACGCGATCGCGCGGGCGACGCCGGCGAGGGTGTCGTGCTTGCCGAGGTAGCGCAACCACAGCCCGGCCAGCCATCCGCTGGAGGTGAGGTCCTTCGTCGCAGCCTCGAGCTCCGGGAGTGGTTCGTACTTAAGGAGGTCGTCGACGACCTGCTCGGTGATCGGGAGCGGCCCGTGCACCTGCTGCTGGTAGGCGAGGTGCTCCAGGAACGTGGACCCTGCCCCTGGGATGGGGATCCCTCCGAGATCAATGGTCGGCTCCGGCGGCAGGTGCGCGTCCTCGATGCCGTCCGGAGCGTAATCGGGCGTTGGCGAGTGGAACGATGCGTCGGTCATGGCTGGGCGGGGCTTTCGGTGTCGGCGACCGCGTTGGCGGCGGGCGGGTTGGCGGGTTCGAGATTCCCGTCCGGGGTCATGAACGAGTAGCGCTGTCGGCCGGGCTTGACCGAGTCTTCCACGACGGCGGGATCCTCGGCAGAGATGGCCTGGGCTGTCGGCTCAGGAGCGTCGGCCTCTGCTGGCGTCGCCTCGACGATCGCCGCCTCGGCCTCCGGTGCCTGCTCCTCCGTCTCCTCGTCGCGGTCGGATGGCGGAGTGAAGATGAGGCGGGTGATCTCTTCCGCGGAGAACAGCGCGGCGAGGGGTGCGCCGACGGCGATGAGCGCGCCGAACCACGCCTCGCGCTGGGTGAAGTCCCACTCCCAGTAGCTCGCGGCGTGGGCGAAGTTGATGGCGACGCTGACGGCGGTGAACCCGCACAGCACGAGCATGGTGCGCACGACGCTCTCTCGACGCCAGCGGAGAATCGCGAGCGACAGCGTGTACCCGAGGATCGCGCCGTCGATGAACACCGGGGCGAGCCACTGCACGGAGCTGGGGATGCCCGTCCAGATCGCCGCTTCCGCGATCGCGGCGTAGGAGAACACGTAGGAGGCGCCCATGATCATGATGATGAGCAGGATCGCGAACGCGCCCACCCCGTACCGGTCAGGGCTGATGCGCGCCGCCCGCGGGACCTTCGGGGTCGCGACCGGTGCCGCTATGGCGACGGGAGGCGTTTCGACCTCTGGGGTGGTCGCCTGCGGTGCAGGAGCTGCCTGCGGTTCGGGGGCGATGGTCTGCTGCTCGGACACGGCGATGGCCCTTTCCGGGGTCGGCTCGGCAATGCCTGGCGCGTATTGGGTGACGGCGTGGGGCGTGGCGATGGTGGTCATGAGGCGCTCCTCGTCGGGGCCTGCGCGCGCTGGCGAGCGGCGACTTCAGCGATCTTCGCAATGGTGGTGGGCAGTTCGTGCTGAACCCAGAGGGCGACCATCGCCCGCAGCTCCGCCTCCGGCACGGCGGCGGCCGCGTCACTCAGCGGCACGGCCGCAGCACTGACGGGCGCGTTCACGACCTGCGCGATGAGCTCCTGCAGCACGATCTGCGACGCCGATGCCTGGGGCGCCACGTGGTTCGGGACGACGGCGGCGGCTGGTGCGGGGACGAACGCGTCCGGGGTGAGGGTGATGACCTCGCGCGGCGCGGGTGGTGCCGCGATCGGCCTCGGGACCTCGACGACGGGGCCGCTCGAGCTTTCGATGCCGCCTTGCCAGTCTTTCGCCCAGGCGAGCTCGGTCGCATCGAGGTGGTCCTTGGCGCGGGTGACGGCGACGTACGCGAGGCGCGCCTCTTCCCGGCGGATGGGCTTCGGCTTGCCATCGTCGTCGTGGCCGGGCTCGTAGAAGTCGTTGTGGATGCGCACGCGCGACCATTCCAGGCCCTTCGCGACGTGCGCGGTGGACACCGTCACGTCAGCGTCGTCAGGGTTCGCCGTGCAGGACTCGATGGCCTTGATGACGGTGCGCGCGGTGTACTGGTCGACGATCTTCACCAGCGGCTCAAGCTCTCGCAGTTCGCCGGACTCGACGAGGTTCTGCACCTCGCTCCAGCTCGCGAAGCTCGACAGGTCCCGGTGGTTCGTTTTGCCGCGCTCCTGCAGCTGCTCGCACGCGGTGGCGAGCTCCAGCAGCGTCTTGGCCTGGTTCTGGCCGGCGACGTGCACCTTCTTGCCTCGCTCCTGTTGAGTCATGATCGCGCGCAGGCTCCCACCGTTGGATCGGGCGAGGATCCCGTCGGGAGTGCCGCTCATGCGCCCGATCTGGCCGGACTTGCCGGGCAGTCCCGTCAGTCGCAGGCTCGCGTCGAGCCCGTCGAGCCACCAGTTGGCCTCGGTGGCGATGGTCTCCCCGAACCGGAACGAGGTGGTCAGCTGGAGGATCTGCCCGCCGAACGCGTCCATGCTCATGGAGGCACCACGCCAGCCATAGATCGCTTGCTCCCTGTCTCCCACTGCCACAATTTGCGTGTTCTGCTGGGCTTTCAGCGCCTGGATAATCACGGGGTTCGAGTCCTGCGCCTCGTCGAGGAAGATCGTGTCGTACGGCAGCTGCGGGCTGCTCAGTGCCCACTGCTTGAGGTAGGTGTCGTGGGTGAAGGGGAGCTTGCCGTCGTTCCAGACGAGGTCCTCCCACGCGGCGATCGTGCACGTGTGCAGGTGAGCTTCGAGGAAGGCGCGGTCCTCTGCGACGATCAGGTCAGCCCACGCTGGCAGGGCTGGGGCAACCTCGATGATCTGCGTGACGCCGGAGTTCAGGAACTTGTTCAGCGTCTCGGTGACGAGCTTCGTCAACTGCTCACGCGAGAGGGTGCGGCTGGGCTTGTCGGCGCCGTCGACGAGGCGGACGGTCATGGCGTCGTCGGTGCCGTAGATCTTCGAGCGCTGCGCCCACGGCATCATGCGAGGTCCCGTGTTCATCCGCTCTTTGCGCGGCGCTCCGTGACTCGGGTAGGCGAGGGCGTGCATGGTCTTCGCGACGACGCGTGTGCCGGCGAACTTCTGGGCCGCGTCGGTGGCGATCGCACGGTTGTAGGCGAGGTAGAGGCTGCGGCGGTGCTGGGTCGCGTCAGCGATGAAGGTGAGCGTCGCCGTCTTGCCGGTGCCCGCTCCCGCCTCGATGGTGAGGTTCTGGCCGGTAGCGGCGGCGGCGATGATGGCGGCCTGCTCGGGGGTGGGTGTTCGCGCGGACATGCGGCTCCTGAGATTCGACGGGTTGGGTCGCTCTCCCTATGCGGGCATGCTCCTGCGGGTCCGGCGCTTGAGGCTGCGCCGCCCCGACTCGTCGAGCCCGCCCCACACGCCGTCGTTGTGCCGCTCGGCGAGGGCGAGTGCCAGGCACTGCTCCCGCACCGGACAAGGCCGGCACACGCGTTTCGCTTCGGCCCGCTGCGCCTTGCCTGCAGGGGTGGACGCAAGATCCTCGGGGAAGAACAGGTCCGGGTCTGCATCTCGGCAGGCGCGCAGATCACGCCAGTTCGACCCGTCCGCTCGGATGACTGGCGCGGACGGCGATGGCAACCGAGGCGGAGCGGCAGCAGGTGCCGGGGATGCGAGGGTCGGCATCAGGATCGCCGTCATGCGCCGGTGGCAGGTACGAGGCGCAGGTCGGGGCGTCCGTGCTCGGCGGGTGACTGCTTCGCGCGTTCCGCGTCGGCCTGGCGTCGGTGCTCTTCTTCGTGGAGCCGGGCCCTGACCACCTGCACGTGCTCGTCGAGGGAGATGAGCAGGTGCGCGAGTTCTGTCGCGTCGTCGAGCTCCAGGCGCACGGGTTCGGACCCGAACACGTCGATGACGACGGCCCCGCCGACGATCTTCGGGGTGCGGTCGATCTCGATGGTCACGGCCGCGCTCGAGCCGATGGCGGTCGTGCCGGCGAACTCACGGAGGCTGCGGTCGGTGATCGCGCTCATGCGGCTGCTCCTGGGGTGAGGTCCTCGGATGCTCGGGCCCACAGGACCAGTGTGGTGGCGACCATGAGGGCGTACCAGCTGAGGCTCGCTACGACGTCGCCGTGGACGAAGCCGGCACGGACGCCGAAGATCGCGGCACCGATCATGACCAGCGCGGCGAGTACAAATGTCGCTCGGTCCACGAGCCGGTCGAACGCTCGGCTGTTCGCGGCGGATGTCGTCAGGAGGCCCGTCAGTAGCGCGAAGGCGAGGATGGCGGTGAAGCCGACGTTGGCGCCGATCCATGCGTAGGCGAAGAGCGTCACCGTCTGGATGACGGCGGTTGCGAGGATCAGTGCTCGCACCGCTCCGGGAGCAATGCGGCGGAGGGCGTCCGGAGCGATCGGCGGGCGGAGAGCTGTGGGGAATCTCATGCCGACCCTATGCGCGGGATGCGCAGGTCCGCGCCCCGGTGACGGCACCGCCGGGAGCATCACCGGGGCGCGGACCTGCGACGAGCCAAGTGTTGGCGCGCCCCAGGACTGGCCCGTCCCGGCAGACGGTACACAGATCCGGCAAGGCTGTGGGGCAAATACGGCGAATCGCTGTCTTAGAGCGTCGGCGTCAGGTGCCGGGTCGAAGTCGGCACAGGCCGCAGCGCGGCCGCGGGCGTGAGCGGGGCATCTTTGGCGTCGGCGATTTCCGTCAGGAGCCTATCGAGCGCATCTCGGAGATCCGTGACGTTGGAGAGGTCGATGACGAGCACGGGCGCGTCGGCGACGCGGATTTCCGCGATGCCCTCCTCACCGAAATGCGCATCCGTGGGAGTCGCGTCGACGCGGGCGTGAATGGACGCGTCGTCGGCGAACACCTGGATCGTGTGGGAAGGGACGGAAAGTGCGCGGACGTTCGACATGGGGCGGTGTTCTGAGGTTCTCCCCCTCGCGCCGGCGGCGCAGGTGGGCTCAGCGCACCTATGCGGGCGGGGAGAACGTGCGCCAGTCGTTCCAGCCGGGGAGGTGCTCATCCAGCCAGGCGCGCCTGGTGTCGTCGAGCGTGCCGTGCTGCGCGAGGACTCGGTTGCGTTGCATCCATTCCGCGTGCTGGCGTTCAGCAGCGTCGTCGCTGCGTCGCCGCGGAAGGCGTTCGTTCTGGCGCGTGAACGCGAGGTACTCGTTCGCGGAGGCCGTCCATTGCTGCGCACGCGTCGAGCTCCGCCCCTCTCGGGCACTCTCGGCTCGCCCGAGGCGTGCGTGTTCGACGCCGGCTGGAGAGATGCGCGGCTTCAGCTCCCCCGAGCGAAGCCGCTCATGGACGTCGATCAACGCCTGCTCCCCCGCTTCTTGGAACCTCGCCCATGCCTCTGTGCCCTGGGCCGCTTTCGCGGCGGCGGAACGGCGACGTTGCAGCTCCAGGCTCGAGAGCGGTTGCTTGCGGGCGAGGCCGTGCTTGTCCCGATATTCGTCGCTGGTCATGCCGTGGGTGTGCTTGAGGTGGTTGGGGAGCCATGCCAGGCGCTCTCCGCATTCGTGGCAGAGGATCGTGTGCTCATCTCGGTCCACTGCCCCGTAGATGCCGAAGCCGGATGGGTCGATGCCCACTCTCGGTGTCATACGAACTCACCCTCGTCGTCGGTACTTGCCCGCGCGTGTGCGCCGTCACGGTTGCGGACAACGGTAGACGCATCGGACGCTCGCGCATAGCCCCCGAATGGTGAGTTCTGCCCGGCATCAGACGGAGACGGTGGCGCCGAAGCTGTGGGAACGGACGAGCTGCTCCGCTGCGGTGAACGCGGCTTCTGCGCTCTCGTACCAGCGCGCTGTCGGAGCGATCTCGAGGTTGATGAAGTTGTCGTCGACGAAGGCCCCGTCCTCGTCGTACGCGGTCGCGCCGAGACGCGCGTCGATCTCGTAGCGGCCGTCGCCGTTGTCGTACACATGGGCCGCGATGTCCTGCGAGAGCGCGCGAGTGCCCTCCAACGGCGCAAGCTCGCGCGACCTGGAGACGAATCCCAGCTCCCCTTCGGGACCTTCGGCGAGATGTCGGGTCGGTTCGGTGACTTCGGCGAGCACGAATAGCCCGGTGATGGCATCGATGTGGGTTTCGAGGACGTGCGGGCGGTACTTGGGCTCGGTGAGCGTGGCCGACATGGTGGACTCCGATCGTGACGTGAGGGGCGATGCCTGGCTATGCGGGCTTCGCTTCTGCACTGTGTGCGGTGCCTGCCCGCATAGATCGGTCATGAACTTCCCACTGCTGTGCTGGGCTGCCCTCGTGGCCGGCGCCATCCTCCTCGTGTCCTCTTCCATCGCGGGCGTCTTCAACGGCGCGAGTCTCATCGGCGTGTTGCTGGTCATCGGTCCCCTCCTGGTCCAGATTCCCTCCTCCGCCAACCAGGGCGGTGAGTGACGTGGAGCTTACGAACCACCACCGACGCGGAATGTCTGTTATCAGTGAATGGGGTTCCATCGTTGCCGAAACGCGACAAAACCTCGGATTTCATCTCGCGAGTGAGACAACCGCCGAGCCGTGCATGCGACATTCCGGTCACGACCGCCTCCGCCTCTACACGCGCGACGCGGTCCTGCAGCAGCTCCCCGACGAGGTTCCCGCCGGGTCTGTGCACACGCTCCGCGCGACGTTCACGAGGTCCCCAGTCACCCCGCCACTGTTCGGCGAACGAGGGCAGCTGCTCTGCGCGGGCCTCGACGTGCAGTTGCGCATCTTCGACCTCGACGGTGCGCCGGCTCGCGCGTCGTGGGAGGTGACCGAGCGCACGGTCCAGGGTCCGTCCGAGCATGAGACGGCAGCGATCGTCCTCGCCGGCGTCCTGGACGCCGCCCATGAGTTCCTGCGACGCAACCGCACGGCCCGCCTCGAGCTGCACCTGCCCGAGCGGCTCCTGCGTATCTTCGGACCAGGCGACCTCGGCCGCCTCTCGCTGCTCGTCGCCGAAGACCTTGACCAGGTCACCGCGAATCTGCGCGCCGCCGCGGTCGCCCGCTGGCTGGATGAGCTGAAGACGCTTGGCTTCGAGCGACGCGCGACCCTCTTCGCACAGGCGAAGACCAGCGCGGACCAGGTGCCCATCCCACACCGCTCGGAAGTCACGTACGCCACGGACGCGTCCGTGCATCCGTGGCCGAGCCGGTACGGGAAGGCGCGAGCCGCGTGGGTGCGAGAGGACGGACGGTTCTTCGTCTCGCCGGCGCAGGGCACGATCAACGTCCTCGCCGTCGAGCTCCGCGCGATCCTCGCAGCGCTCACGCACGCGGCCACCCACGAACGCATCCGCGTGCTCACCGACAACCTCAACGCCGTGGAGCTGCTCACCCCCGGCAAACGCCAGAACACGGCCGAGCACCCGAAGGTCGTCACCACGGCGCTGACCTCCATCCGGGAACGCCTCGACCAGTTCGAAGTGCGCCCGCTCATCGAGCACGTCCGAGGTCACTGCGGGCACCCGTTGAACGAAGCGGCCGACGGTCTCGCCCGCAACGCTCGCATGGCCGACAGCGCCGAGCTCCCCTTCGCGCTGGATCTCGTCTCCCGCGCCTGCACCGACTACGCGGACCTCCGCCGTGTCGCATCCCCGGATGCAGTCACCACGCCCGTTGTCGCGCGGGTGCCTCGTGCTCGGGTGCGGCAGCGCGTGGAGAAGGCGCTCGAGCTCCTCGAGAGCGCACGATAGCCGCACACGACAACGGCCCCCACGAACTTCGTGGGGGCCGTTGCTCTGCGCAGGCTCAGTCCGGCTGGACGATCACCAGGCGCCGACCGGCGAACACTGGTGCGAGCACGTACGACGGCGTCCCGTTCGGGTGCTCACCCACCGGCGAAGGCGCCCACACTCCGTACCGGACCTTCTCGTGGCGGCGCTCGTGGTCATCGATCGGGTAGAAGACGGTGCCCACCTCGAGTGTCTCGAGGAACGCGTTCAGCCGGTCGGCGACGGAGAACTCCACCGTCTGGCATCGCTTCGCCTCGGCGAGCTCGTTCCCGTTGATGGGCGCCTCCGCACCTGTTGCGAGGACGTCGCCGACGGTGGACAGGTACGGGTTGATGCCGGTGGTCTGCACATGCATGGGTCATGCTGCCTTTCGTTCTGCGGCGACGCGGATCGAGTCGCCGACGGTGAGGTGGTTGGAGTGGAGCCGCTCGAATCCATCGAGCCGGTCCCCGAACGTCAGGAATGCCTCGCCGCCGACGTGCGCGAACTCGGTCACGACTGCATCGCCGCCGACCATGGCGTCATCGCCGCCGACCGCGGACCCGGTGAGATGTCCGTGCCCGAACCCTTGGAAGCGGTCGAACACGGATGCGCCGTCGTCGAGGCGGAAGTGCTCGGACAGGCGGACGTGGTTGTGGGTCTTCGCGTCTCCCGCCACGATCACGTCCCCGGAGAGGTCTCCCCCGGCGAGCTCCGCCTGGTCGGCCGCTCTGGCGCGGTCGCGGAGGCGTGTGGCGCCGTGCAGGTGGGCACGGTCGAGGGCTCGGGAGTCGCCGTCCATGACGACGTTCCCGCGGACGGTGGCTGAGTGGCGTGCCTGGGCGCGGTGCCGGAGGACGGCGTTGCCGTGCACTTCGGCGTCATCGAACGCCCACGCGTCGTCCTGCAACCGCAGGGTCCCATCGGCCAAGTGCGTGCTCTCCACCCACCCACCGAGGTCACCTGTCGAGACGCCGGCTGCCGGGATGTCGCGGACGGCTCGGATGCGGCGCAGGCTCACCCGCCGCCCGTCGGGGTTCCGGGAGGCGATGCGCGACTCGTCGGTCAGCTCGAACGATGGATCGTCGACGGGGCTTGCTGGGCTGTACCCGTCGAGCGTTCCAGCGCTGGCGGGAACGTAACCCGGGTACCGGGTTTCGACCGTCGCCATCACGCGACAGCCTTGAACAGCGACTCGTAGAGCATCCGCGCAGCGGTCGAGCTCCCGATCGCCGCGAACCCGCGCAGCAGGTCAGCACGGCTGGCGATGGTCGCCGGCACCTGATCAGCGCTGACGGAAGGCCAGACGGACGGGGCGCGTAGGGATCGGCGTCCGTGGCGGTCGATGTCGGCACCAGAGACGGGGCCGGTGACGGAGGTGGGCAGAGTGGCGGTGCTTGCCATGACGGCTCCTCGGAAGAGGGGTGAACAGGGTCACCGCCCCTATGCGGGGAGCTGTCAGATCAAGGGCGCGTGAAGGCGGCCCTTCGATGTTCGTCTTGGAGGAGGCGCAGGAGGCTCGTCACCATGACGAGAGCTTGAAGTGCGTTGCGCTTGGTGTACTGGTTCGGGTGCGTTCCGTGGATCGTCGCGTGCCGGCTCAGCTCTCGGGGTGGATCTTCGGCTTCCCTTCCCTGCGTCGGGGAACCCAGGTACTTGCGAGCGTAGGCACGCGCGATCGGGGCGTGGACGGGGAAGGCCCGGTTGTCGACTTTGCCTTGGAGATGCTCCATCGGGCGCGCATGCTTGACGGCATTCGCGGTCGATTGCGGGGCATGGGAGGTGTAGTGCGTGTCGACAATGGCCATCGCCTGGGCCTGCGCGGGGCCGTGCAACCCGTGCTGATACGCCTCGAGAGCCTGACGTGCAAGCTCAACGGAATGCCCCAGGTGCGCGGCGGTGACGCTGTCCAAACCCTCTGCGCACCTGGAGAGGATCCCCTTGCGGCGAGACCAGAGGCGTTCGATACGGGCGGCCCGATTTGGTGCGTCCACCACTGCACCGACGGTCTCAGAGCTCAGGGCGAACGCCAACGGGATGCCATCGTCGAAGAGGACCTCGTAGAGGAGGGCGCGCGCTTCCGGGGTAGCTGCATACTCCTGGAGGTTCTGCGGCAGCGTGTCCGGTGCCAGATCGCGCTGGAGCTTCCGGGTTCTCTCGAGGTAGTCGAGGATTTGGCGAGCGTTCTCCCGGAAGCTGTCCGCCATGGAATCGCCGAACAAGGAAGTGAAATCCACGGCAGGGCCGAAGTGGAGGCGCGGTCGACTGTCTACCAAGTACGAATTGAAGAATGCGCGAGAGGCATCCTTCAGGGTGGGGATAGCGCTTGGCTCAACGTGCGCGACAGACTCATCAGGATATGCGCGTTCCGGTTTGGCGCTTCGGTCGATGCGGGAGCGACGAGGTGTGTTTGCAGACGGGCCGCGAGCCTGCCCGGCCCTGACCTCTGACCTCTGACCTCTGACCTTGAAACCCACCGCGAGCACGACGAGCGCACCGCGCGCCTCGCCGCCGAGCAGTCCGATTCCACGATCTGGACGGCCCCGTTTTGGCGGGGCACCGGAGAGCGCGCGGTGAAGACCGCCGCCCAGGTGTTCGTCGCGGCGACCACCGTGTCGACCGGCGCCGAGCTCATCCCCGCCGTCGGCGTTGAGGTCATCAACTGGATCAGCGTCGCATCCGTGACCGGCGTCGCAACGATCCTTTCCCTGGCAACTTCGATCGGCAACGCCAGCTTCACCGCCGGCCGCTGACTCGAAGCACCAACGACTACGCCCTTCCTCGGTCGACCTTCACGGGTCCCAGGGAGGGGCGATCTCGTGTGTCCTGGGTCAGGAGCCGTCGGGAGAGTTCTACGCTTCGTCGCTCTGCGGCCAGCGACTCTGCTTGCCCCAGAGCCACAGGTCTTGGGACTCAGTGGCTTCAGCCCAAGCCCGCATACGCGCACCCACGATCAGAACCACGGTGATGTACACCGCGATGAAGACAAAAGTCGCGAGGACGAGCGGCCCAGCCGCGTCCACCTGCGCTTGTACCGCGAAGAGCGCGACGACGTACAGAACGAGCGGGGGTAGCCAGAATGCTGCGAGGGCTACTGCAGAACGACGTGAGAGCGCCTTCCATGCCTCTAGGACACCTAGCTTCCGGAGCTTACCGATCACCCAGATGCAGGCTGTGATCGCCGCGAGCGGGATCAAGATGTAGACCTGCGTTTGGGGAACAGTGAAGTCCCACAGGACGACGGACAGGTATCCGAGGACGCCTGCGACGACGAGGAGCGCGAGAAACAGGAGGATATTGCTGGTCTTTGGCTGCATGAGTCTTCCGTCGTGGCCGGGAGTGACGACCGTAGCGCACACACCAGAACGCCCCTCTCGCTGAAGCGATCCCGGACACTCGGGACGACGCTTCGCGGGAGGGGGCGGTTTCGTGTGTTCATGTACCGTGAGCGCATGGAGAGCAGGCCTTGGTCACTCAGCAAACTGAACAAGCTAGGGGTAAGTCTTGCTACGGGAGTCCCCGCCCCCGAAGATGTCCCCGCGTACGCGGACGTCATGCGTTGGTACGACAGTCACACTTCGGCTGCGCGAAAGATCTTGAGCAGGCAGCCGTGGCGCTCTGCAATTGGCGAGCGTGAGTTCGGCTTGTCCTCGCGAACTAAGACTGTTGACACGCTCGTCGAGAAACTGCAACGCAACGACAAGATGATGCTGGCTCGAGTCGACGACATTTCGGGCGTGCGGCTCGAAATGGACATGACGATGCGCGAGCAGGACGCGGTGGCAGAGGCGATTGCGGACGAGTTCAATCGTGTCGCTGAGAAGCCTTGCAAGGTGAAGGATCTTAGGGCTCAAGATCACCAAGGGTACCGAGCCGTGCACGTCATCGCCTATGCCGGGGCACCGTTGGAGATACAAGTACGGACGACACTTCAGAGCGAGTGGGCGAACCTCTATGAAGAATTCGCTGACAAGTTTGGCCGCTCAGTTCGTTACACCGACGGGAAGCAGCACGAGGTAGTTGAAGCCGTCGCGCTACTTCTCAGGCAGATGTCTACCCGATTCGTCGCAACTCTCGAGACGACGGCCTTGCAACTGCTCGACCTCCAAGCTCCAACGGCGCAGGCGCGAGCGAACGTCGAACAAAACCGCAGTGCGATGAGCTCCCGGGAGAAACGCAGGTTCGATCGCGAGGTAGAGTCCTTGGAGGAGCGGCGGCGTGAGCTTAGGGACCAGCACGAGTCCGCGACACAACTTCTCAGGGGTAACATGAGCGCACTGCGCACTGGGATCCAGACTGGCGACTTCAGCGCGTTGACCGATTGGAAGGGGTAGCGATGGTTGGTTTCTTGATCGAGTACAACCGGCGTACCGGTGAGGGACACCTGGAGACGTTTCCGGGAGAAGACGGCCCCCGTGAGGCTTTTGAGCGGCGCCTAGTTCTGGAGGAACAGCGACGCGACACCGACGTGGAGATTGCCTCCCTGACTAGCGACTCCATCGAGACTCTGCGATCCACGCACTCTCGCTACTTCACTCGGGGACTCTTGGTCGGCTGATGAACGCTTGTACCGCCCTATCTCCTTCGGGAGGTGGGGCGGTTTCGTGCGTCTACGACTCGTTCGCTTGAGCTGCCTTGACGAGGCGGCTGACGTGCATGGGGGACAGTCCGACGTCTTCGGCGATGTGGGCGCGGGGCATGCCTGCGGCGTGGGCGGCGAGCACGGCGGCTTCGCGGTCGGCGTGCGCTTGTGCGAGGCGTTTGGCTGCCGTGGTCAGCTTGCGGCTGTGTTCGTCGTCTTCGGGTCGGCGTTTCATCGGCGGTTCCGTACTGCGGTCGCGAGGGCGATGACGGCGACGATGAGGGCGGCGATCCCGATGATGAGCGTGATGACTTCCATGGCTGCTCCTTGTAGCGTGGGAGGGGTGGCCCCCGGTGCTTGCTTCACCGGGGGCCTCTCTGGTCAGTCCTTGCGCCTGTTGCGCTTGGCTGTCTGCCAGAGGACGACGGCGGTTAGTAGGTTCACTGCCGCTGTCAGTAGGCCGATGATTCCCACCGGGCCTCCCTCCTGTCACCGTGTCTCGGTGACAAGATAAGTGTAACATCATGTTCCATAGAAGTGCAACACGATGTTTTACTATTCTGGAGGCTACGACCAGTCGTCACCACCCCTTCTTCCTGGTTGCCCGCTGCTCCATGTAGAGCAGCGCGACCGAGAGCTCGGAGCTGAGGCGGCTCGCGTCGAGCGCGTCGCCCTCGAGGGTGACCGTGCCGCGGATCTGCGAGTTGCCGTGCGAGATCGCCCACTCCTTCTCGGTCATCGTCCCGACTTCGAGCGCATGCCGCACCTCGGCACGCACGTCGCCCTCCGTCACCCACTTCAGCATCTGCAACCACGCGTCAAACACTGCAAGTGGCTCGAGGAGGATCGGCTCGTACGTGTCACCGTCGACCGTCACCGGCACTGGGACGAGCACGTCGTCAACCTCGCGCAGCGGGGGAACCTCACCCCAAAGGAGCCAGGATGTGCCGTCGACGGGTCTCGTCGCGACCGGCCGCCAGCAGATGATGTGCTTCGTTCGCCTCGAGTCCACACGCTGCACGACCGTCTCGCACTTCAGCGAGAGAGACTCGAGGGCGACTTCGGCGGTGACTCTGACTACTGGTTCGTTCATGCCGGGAATGCTGGCACAGGCCACGGACACTCACACTAGGGTCCAGCGCTCCGCTATCAGCCGCAGGACTCGCGCGTGTGCCACACGCTCTCCCCCGCGCGGCAGTCACGGCCTGCTGGAGCCGTTCGACACATCGTTCGATCGCGGCGGCGTCGGCAAGACACTGGACGCAGTGTCGGCGAAGTTGGGCACCGTCCGGCTCGGGGTCGCCGGGATCAAGAAGCCGCCCGGCTGGTCGTTGAAGCGGGACATGCCCTCAATCCGAGCGACCATCCAGTGGTGCGAGCTCGCGACCGTCCACGTGCGGTGACGAAGACTAGTCATACTCACACACGAACTCGTAGCTTTGGTCGGTGGCGGTGGCGGCTGGCTCCGGTGTGCACGTGGGCGTTTCAGGGGGCGGCTCCCTGGTCGGAGAAGCAAACCTGTGCGGTGCCGTTGCCGAGGCTGAAGTTCCGGCTCAGCTTCAGCGTGAGGGGCCCAAGTTCGACGGATGCGAGGTCGGCCGTGCTCGCGATGCCGAGTGCGTCCAAGGCACAGAGGGCGACTTCGTCCTCGATGAGCACGGCGGCCGCCCCGACACACAAGCCCTCGGTGCTCGCGAACCCGTCAACAGTCACCGGGAGGGTGATCGCCGTGGTCACGGATGTGAGGCCGGGCAGGTCGATCGTGTCGAGCTCCTCTCGAGCCCCGTGGTGGACGAATGCCGCCTGCCGACCGTCGACGCCGGTCGCGACGTAGGTGCGTTGGGCGGTGGTGTCCAGCGAGATGTTCGCGTTCGCGGCGTCACCGATGACGGTCGTCTCGAGGGTGAGCTGGTTCATCGGACCGTCGGCGAGTTCGATGTGCGGCATGTCGAAGTGCAGTTCCGTGTCCTGCGTCATCGGCGTGGTCGTCTGCTCGACGTCGGAGAGAGGCGGCGCCGGGTTGGTGCAGCCGGTGAGCAGGATCGCGAGGCCAGCGGTCGCGGTGATGGCGGCGAGGATGCGGTTCATGGCCCAGCTATGCGGGCGCACGCCAAAGCCCGGCCCTCTCAGCAGAGGGCCGGGCTCGGATTGTCTGTGCCGGGTTCAGTCGCGGCAGGTGGACAGCGGAATACCGCCCATGACGTAGCGCTTGGCGCCTTCCGCGATGATGAAGCGGCGGCGCCCGTAGAAGCGCAGTTGCTCGGTCGACTTTTCGGAGAGTTCCACGTCGGCGTAGTTGCCGCGGATGCTCCTCACGGTGCCGGTCAGGCCGTTGAGGTACTTCGGCTGAAGGCCCTGCAGCGTCACTTCTTGGTCGACGGCGACGGCGGATGCGCGGCGAGTGTCGAGCACCTTCTGACGGGCCTTGATGGTCGCGATGATCGCGTCGAGGTCGGCCTCGTCGGCGTGGTCGGAGATGAACGAGATGGCGTCGGTGCGGGTCGGGGCGAGAGTGGCAGTGCTCATGAGCTGGGTTCCTTCGGTGCGAGGTGGTTGCTGTCACCTGGGCTATGCGGGCACCGATTTCGGCGGCGCCGGGTCGGCGCTCTGGGTCCCTCGCCAGTAGCTGGGGTTGGTTCGTCGTTGGAACCAGTCGTACCAATCGAGGAGCCCGTCGGCGCGCCAGCGTTGGACGCCACCGCCGTCGGGTTTGCGACTGGTGAGGATGCCGGCGTCGACGAGGCGTTCGAGGTGCCGGTAGGTGCCGGAGCCGGTGCTTGTCTCGAAGAGGTCTTTGGCGCTGCGGCCGTCAAGGACGGGGCGGGTGAGGAGCGCGTCGAGGAGGGTGTGGACGCCGGAGTGGGCGCGGGTGCCGACGTGCTCGCCCCAGCTGGCGCGGAGGCTCGTGAACGCGTGGATGACCTCTTCGGCGCCAGATCGCTTCTGCGGTCGCTTCGGCGTGCACGGTGACGATCGGGTCGATGTCGCCTACCCGGTAGGCGGTGAGGGCGTCGATGTACGCCTGTTGGCGGGCGCGGAGTCCGACGCCGACGGGGACGATGACGTGCTGCGTTTGACCTGTGCTGCGGAGGATGGTGTGCGTGAGGGCGCGTCCGGTGCGACCGTTGCCGTCGGTGAAGGGGTGGATCGTCTCGAACTGGGCGTGGGCGACGGCGGCTTTCGCGAGGGCGTCGTGGGTGCGGATGCTGGCGGTGTACGCGGCGAGGTCGTCCATGAGCGCGGGCGCTGACGTCCATGCTGGCGGCACGAATGCCGCGGTGCTCGGTCCGCCCCCGCCTGCGCCGATCCAGACCAGCTGCTGTCGAAGCTCGCCCGGCATGTGAACAGCGTCGGTGGGGTCCATGAGCGCGCGGTGCACCTCGAGCGCGTGAATGGTCGAGTCGTTCCCCCGCGTCTGCTCGGCGACCTGAGTCGCGTCGAGGTTCCGGGCGATTTCTAGCGCGGCAGGGTCGGCGGACCTCCCGATCAGCGCTTCGCCGAGGTGGACGGCCGGAGTCTGCAGCCCCTCCATCTGGGAGGACGCGACCGCTTCGAACACGCGCAGGACGTGGCCGGCGAACGGGTGCTCACGCATGCGCTCGTCGAAGCGGTGCATCGCGGCGGTCGCTTCGGCCACGACCTCGCGCGTCTCCGGCGTGAGCTCGAACGATCGGCCGGCAATGAACGGGACGACCGCCTGCCCGTACGTGGCGGGTGTGCGACCCGGCCGGGGCTCCTCGTCGACGGTGGCCGTGGTGACACTCGGCCACGAGTTCGGGGGATTTCCGGCCAGAAGTCGCACTGCCGCTCGGGAACGCACCACTTCGGGGAGGAAGTGGGACGTTCCCGGCGAAGAATTATGAGTTGCAGTCACGACGACGCCCACTGAGACGTCGCCTGCGCGCTCGAGAGCAACGGCTTGGCGGGGGCGAGCGTGGCGGTCATGGTTCAGCTATGCGGGCACGCGTCAAGCGCCAGGTCGTGGGGCTCGCGCCTGCACGTGCACGCGCAGCTGCTCGTCCCAGCGGGCACGGCATTCATCGCACGACTGGTCACGCCATTCGGCGTACGCGATCACTTCGTCGGCGGTGACCGGCATTCCGTGGTCACCGAACTCGATCACCGACTTCGGACGAGGCACGCGCCACAACACGAGAGCGGTGAGGGCGATCAGCGCCAGCACGACCCCCTCCTGCACCTGAAAGACCACGCGCAGTACCCCTGCCACCAGGGACGCGGCGAGTCCAGCCGCAATGAGCAGCAGCAGAGACGCGGGAGCCCCGCGTTCCGCGACGCCCCGGGCGCGGACAACGAAGATCGCGACCGTCAGCAGGATCCCGAACGTCAGCGTCCCACACGACAGCGGCTCCCACCCGTCCTCGAGGATCGTTGTGATGGCCCGGAACGTCGCCGTCAGCGCGGCAACCTCCAGAGCGACTTCAGCGAAGTCGTGCACGGAGTGCCGTCGCGTGCGAGGAAGGATGAGGCGCAGGTTCATTGCAGGCTCCGGATTCGGGAGTGTGGCTGGTCGCCGCTCCTATGCGGGAACGCTCGGCCCGGCCTCGCTACCATCCAGCCATGGCAGACACGAAGCAGACGAAATCAGTCGGTGAGCACTGGGTTGCGAGCGAGCTTGCGCGCCGGGGATGGGCGCCGGCGTTCACCCGAGACGGGCTCGCACGAACGGACATCCTCGCGGTTCACGACTCCGAGGAGCGCCCGATGATCGAAGTGCAGGTCAAAGCCACGGTGAGTACCCCTGTCCGCGCGTCCTGGCCCCTCGGCGAGAAGGCGCAGCTCCCGCCGGCCAGCGAGCGAGAGTGGTTCGTCCTCTGCGTCATCAATCCGGACGTGACGGTGCCCGTTCGTGGCTTTGTGTTGCCGCGCGCCCACGTCGCAGCCGCGGCCTGGATCGCGCACATGTCCTGGCTCACGGACCCGGATGCGCCCGCAGGGAAGCGCAACGCCCCGGTTGAGCGTTCTCGGGTCTCGGCAACCACGTTTCAGGCCTACGAGGGGCGCTGGGATCTACTGGAGGAGACCGCTTACGAGGCGCCCGTGCTGCTGCCCACGAACTATAGAGATCTAGCGATCGAGCCTCGCGTTGGGTTACCTCCGAACCACCCATGGAAACGCGGCCTGCCGATCTGGTGACTAGCAAACAGCGCTGAGCCGCAGAGGGGAATTAGAGGGCTTCGCCGCCATTTACCCGGGGCGTTGGCGGGGCCCCAAACAGGCAAGTACCCTCCGAGTCTTAGGACAAGAAATCAGCCCAGAACCGTGATTCTGTCCGATACCTGGTGCTCACGAATGGGTGCCCCGACGAACGCGGAGAGATTCAACTTGATACGCATGATCACTAGCGTCACCGAGATCGATATCTTTACCGCCGCGGACCTCCTGATCGCCGGGGTCGGGCTCATGGTGGCCCTAGCTGCCATCGTGCTGACTGTCGTGGAATTTCGGAACGCGCGACAGGAAGCTGCGCGGCACTCTGACCGTGCGATCCGGGCCGACTACCACGCGCTCCTTGAGCTCTACGGTCAGATGACGAGCAAGGACGCACTAGTCGCCCGGCAGACCCATGCATCTGGGTCGCCGTCAAAAACCCCCATGGAGTTTCAGTACTTGCGTGCGTTGCTGTACACGGTGAAGGCCAAGCACAACGCCTTCCTTCGGGCGCTGCGTGCGGATCTGGCCGTAGTGGAACCTCAGGCTCAGTCGAAGGATGCCGAGCGGTTTGAAGCAAGCACCACAAGCGATCTGGACTGGCCACTCCTGGTGAGCAAAATCACCGAGGAAATCGAAGCGATTCGACGGCTACCCGGGCTGGAAGACGATGCAATATCCGCCCTTGACTCCATCAGCCGGTCCAGCGATCACTCGAAGTACCAGTGGCGGGACGAGCAAGCTCTGCTGGGCAAACACGGCGCAATCCAGAGAGTCGCACAGCACCTCGCTGCGGACAACCCCTCGATGGGGAGGAAGGAACTCGCGGAACTCCTCCGCACGACTTTTCGGGTTCCGCTCCCTCTCGAGCGCTGGAAGGACGCGAATATGTTCCTACGGGTAGATTCCGACGACGACGCGATCCGAGTCGTGAAGTCTCCTATTTGCAGCTTCGCTCTGGCGGGTGAACCCGGGCACTGGGTGGTTCGGCATACGCTCGGCTACTCCACGCCGCAAGGCAGCAACTACGCCGACGCCATTCAACTCCCTGCCATCGCCGCGTTGATGACGCAATACCCTCATCTGAAGCGTGTGCGCTAACTGACTTTCTGGGTTGAGAACAGCCTGCGCACGCACAACATCAAAGACGCGCGATATGCGGGTGGCGCGGTGGCTGTGCGTTTACGCACGACACCCCCGCGCGGTGGCGGGGGTGTCTGCAGGGCGGGGACAGTTGATGTGCTGTCTCGATCCGCACGGTAGCAACGATCGCGGCGCCTGTGCGACGAAAACGGCTAGCGCGTGCTTAGGGTGCGCCCGGATGCACAAAACCTCCGCGACCGTGCGGGGTCTCGCGGAGGTTTCGGCAAGGCGAGTAGCCGGGGCTGCCTGCAGGTTTGAGGATACGTGGTGGGTTAGCGGCGCGCTCGTGATGCCGCGCCGCGCAGCTCCCGATCGATGAGGACTGTGCCTTCCTCGCGGGTGTCGCCACGGATGCTGCTCATGCGACTGGCGAGCTTGTCGACGGCGGTATTCAACGGGTGCCGGTTGTCGCGAGCGTGCGCCTTCACCTTCCGCCAGAACACGGCGGCGGTTCGGGCCTGGAGGATGTCGATGATCTCGAAGATGAGGTCCACGTTCTTCTTCGTCGACCACACCGCCTCGCCCTGGCGTCGCCAGTTGGGTCCCCACTCGGTCACGCACTTCTTCGCGTACTGCGAGTCGAACTCGATCGTGAGTGCGGTGTCGGGGAACGCGAGCAGCACCTCCTTGATAGCGGTCAGCTCGGCGATGTTGTTCGTCGTCTTCCGGAACGAGCCGGCGCCGTAGCGGGCGGGCTCTCCCGGCGCTGGCTCTTCGGCGACCCATGCCCAGCCGCCGGGGCCGGGGTTCGGGTTGCATCCGCCGTCGGTGGCGACGGTGAGCACGGGCGGGATCCCGGTGGTCGTCGTGGTCATGCGGTGGGGTCCTGTTCAGTCGGAGTGGAGTTCGGGCGTGCGACGGCCTGCAGCCAGCGCTCGAACTTGGTATGTCGGCGACGATGATGCCGGTGTCCTGGTCGATGTAGAGGCGACGGTGCGTGTAGTTGTCGCGGTCCTCGTCGGCTTCGGGTTCGTAGCCGTAGATGAACGCCTCGATCTCCTCGTACGTTCGAGACTCGTCACCTGCCATCGTGCGCACGCGCTGGCCTCCTGCTCCTCGAAGGCGGCTTCGGCGCCGAGCCCGCTGTAGCCGGCCACGTCGACCCAGGAGTCTCGATGTGTGAGCGATTGGCCGAGACAGACGAGCTTGAGCACCATCATGGCCTGCGCGACCTGTGCTGCGCTCACCGGAACGCCGAGAATGATCTCCCAGTGGCGGCCGATGTCGGTGAACGAGTCGGTCGCGCTGCCATAGGTAGCCTGGCGAGGGCCCGCGATGGTGTCGAGCGCCTCGGTGAGGATGCCCGCGCTCACGGGCGGAGCCGCGTCGAACGGGTTCGGTTCGGTCGTGCCTGGGTGCGCTCGGTCGCGTCTGCAACGGGCCTGAACCAGGCGGCTTCCAGCGCGAGGTCCTGCCGGCGAGCTCGCACGTTCGCGTCGTACCTGTCCCATCGGACGGTGAGCGATCCGTCGCTGTCTTCCCCAACGACGCAGCCGGTGCTGTGGTCCTGGTCGAGGTAGCCGCCGAGTTTGAGAGTCGATTCTCCGATGAACACGACACATCACCGGATACTCCGTCGAGATGTCGATTGGGCGGCCAAAACCCTTGTCGGGGAGAAGTTGTCGACCTACATGATTGATACCGCGGACTCGAACCCACCGCAGGTGCCCGCATCGCGTCGTATCGACACGGGTCCCTTCGGCGGGCTGTGCGTTACTTGATGACGAAATCCTTGCAGCCAAGGCCGGTCATGTTGCTCGGGGATTCGATTGCCACAGCACACATCGTGTGCTTGCCAGGGCTGAATGCTGCTTCGCTCCAGAAGGCATGGTTTCCCTTGACTCCGCTGAGGTACGAGGACGGGTCTCGTGCAGGCGTGACGTGGTGCCATTTGCCGTCGACGATGATCGCTACCGGAAGGTTGAGGCGGTGGTCTCCGGGCGCGTAGGTCCAGCCATAGAACTGCTTCAGTCGACTGTTGTTGCCGTTCGCGATGGCGACATCGCCGACCGGGGCCGCTGACGCTTCAATGTGGACGGTTTTGCACGGCGGGTAGTGGTGCTGCCCGGCGCCGAAGCCGACGGCGACGGTGCAGATCTTGTGCGCTCCTGGAGCGAGCGAGAGGGTCATCGAGTAGCCGTGGCGCCCTGGCACGCCGTAGGCGTAGAGGTTCCGGGACGGCAGATCAGCGAAGGTCGCATTCCATGCCCCGTCGACTGTGATCCCGACGTTGATGGACTGGTAGAGGTCGGAGTGGTCGAATGCGTGACCGGAAACGGTAACCCGAGGCCCGTTCACGGCGACGTTGAACGTGGACGTGGCGTCGAAGCGCTTGATGGCCGCGCTGTACGTGTTTCCGTCCCGGACAAACGAGGCGAGATATTTGGCGGCAACTGCGTATCCGGTCGAGTTCATGTGTGTGAGGTCACCGACGGACATCCAGAGTGCGCGCGGATTGACGCCTCGAGCGATCGAGTTCCGGTCCTCCAGCGTCGGCACGAGGCCAGCGTCTTGCAGGGCGCCGTTCGCGAGGTAGTCCGCGAGTGGGATCGTGCGCTGGCCGTAGGTGCTCAGGATCCAGGCGTTGATGTTTTTGCGGTTCGCAGCGTTGGGGTGCTCGTCGCCGCCGTACGCCGGCGGTACCTGTACGACGTAGTACGGCGCTGATGACGTTGATTTGTGCAGATTCACGAGGCGTGTGGTGTCAGCTTTGACCTGAGCTGGATCGCCGAGGTTGTTCGAGCCAACCCAGAAGATTGAGGTCACCCCGGGGCGAGGCTTGTCGAGTGAGTGGATGGGTGTCCACGTGCTCACGTTCGTCTTGGTTCCTGGCGAGTCCCTGGTGAACACCCAGGTCTTACTTGGGTCTCCCACCTCCGGCTGGTGGACGAGCTTTCCGGAGATGCCAGCAATCTGGGCATCCATGAAGACTCGGCCGAGTCCGGTCTCGCTTGTCGGCATACCTTGAGGAAGGCCGAGCTGCACTGAGCCGGATGCCGGGATGGTGACGTTCTTCCCAAGGTAGAGCTGGTAGACGCCGGCAGTTACCGCGATCGCGGTGGAGTTCATGCCACCGTCGGAATTGTTGACAACGCTCCAGCCGCTCAGTGCCCCTGGCAGGGCGCCGTTGCAGATGTAGTTCAGTGAAGAGGAGCCGTAGCACTGCACAGCTTTGGAGCTGGCGGCTGCCCTGTGCACTTCGGAGGTCAAGGTCGACTCTTCATCCGGACTGATTTCGTCGGCGCTCGACTCTTCGGTGGGCGTCGATTCCGGTGTTGACCCAGAAGTGGGTTCCGGCGTCTTCGCCGAAGCTGTAGGCCTTGGGCTCGACGCCAGGTCGCTGAGTGCTGGTGTGGTCGCGCTCGGAGCGGGGTCGGTAGTCACGTTGGCGAGCGCGAGCGCCGTAGCGCAGATGTCGGACGAGGCGGCGGTCGATGTGGGCGCCGGTGTCTCGGAGGGGGTGAGTGTCGAAGGCGGGATCGCCGTGGCGGTCGCTGTCGGCGAGGGAGTTGGAGTCTCGCAGGCTTCGCCGGCGGCAGTTTGTTTAGAAGTTGGGGTGAGGGTCGCGGCCACGGCGGGGGTCATCGTCGTGCCGATCAGGGCAGTGCTCAGCACCAGGGCGTGGAGCAGGCGGCTTGCTGCGGATCGCATCGGGGGTTCCGTTCGTTTCGTCTGGGTGGCGGCACTGGGACTGTGTGCGGCTCAGTCGTCTCGGCTATGCGGGGGCGTTCACCTGCGCTCACCGAGGCGGGACAACGAACGCCAGGAGCCTGACTGCGGGAGCATAGCCACGGGGGTGGGCAGCAGTCAGCCGATGGCGCTCTCGGGCGCGAATACGACGGAAAACGCCCATTGGGACGGCCAGTGGCCCGCACCTCGTGAGAGGTGCGGGCCACTGCTGACTCACCTGCTGGGGCTAGTTCTGAGCCTCAGCGTTCGTCACCGCGCTCTCGCGACGGCGGCGGTTGCGGAGGGCGAGGAAGAACCCGCCACCAAGGAGGGCGAGGACTCCAGCACCGACGGCGGCAACGATCCCTGCCTGCTGAGCACCGGTGGTGGCGAGCGAGGAACCGTCGGAGGCGGGCGCCGGCGGGACCGGTGCCGGCTGCGTCGGAACTTCGTCGTTGTCGTTGTCGGTGACAGGACCGCGCGGGGTGTCGCCAGTGACCTTGCCGACGTTCACGAACGTGCCGGCATCAACATCTGCCTGCGTGATCGTGTACGGCTTGGACTGAGTCGACGCGGATGCGCCAACCTCGAGCGCTCCGACGTTGCCACCGTCCACGAGCTCCACGCCAGCAGCGGCGAGCTTCTCGTCCGTGACGATGGCTTCCGTGATGGTCACGTTGCCGGTGTTCTTCACGTCGAAGTCGAAGACGACCGTGTCACCAGAGTCGGTGACACCGTTCTTGTTGGCGTCGACGACAGCCTCAGGCTTGTGCGACTTCTCGATGGAGATGCCGGGCGTGCCGTCGGTGGGAACCTCGTCATCGTCGTCATCCTTCACGGGACCCTTCGGAGTGTCGCCGGTGACGAGTGCGACGTTGGTGAAGCCACCGTTGTCGACGTCCGCCTGCGTGATCGTGTAGGGCGCGGACTTGATCGTCGTGGACTGGCCCACAGCGATCGTGCCGAGCTTGCCGTCACCTTCGAGCTTGACTCCCGCGTCGGCGAGCATCTTGTCGGTGATGACCGCGTTCTCGATCGTCAGGTGACCCGTGTTGGACGCCTTGAGGTCGAACACGACGGTGTCACCAGCGTCAACGAGGCTGTTGCCGTTGACGTCGGTGATGTCCTCGCCGTCATGCGACTTCTCGAGCTTGATTCCCGGGGTGCCGTCCGTGGGAACCTTGTCGTCGTCCTCGTCCGTGACCGGACCCTTGGGGCTGTCGGCCTTGACGGTGGCGACGTTGTGGAAGAAGCCAGCGTCGACGTCAGCCTGCGTGAGCGTGTACGGCTCCGACTTCACCGTCCCGGACGCGCCGACGGCCAGCGACCCGAGCTTGCCGCCGTTGACGAGACCAACACCTGCAGCGGAGAGCTCCTCGTCGGTGACGATCGCGTTCTGGAGTGGGATGTTGCCAGTGTTCTGCGCGACGAACGTGAAGACGACCTGGTCGCCCGCGTTCGTGAAGCCATCGCCGTTGACATCGGTGATGTCGGCCTCCGTGTGCGTCTTTGTCAGCGAGATCGAAGGGTCGCACGCGGTCAGCGCATCGCTGCGAAGCTGGTTTGCGAGGTTCGAGATCGAGATCGCCTTGTCGACGGTCCAACCGGGCTGGAGCACCTGCATGGCGGAGTTCACCTGCTCCGGCGACGACGGGTAGATCGGGTCGTCGAGGCCGTGCATTTCCGGCTGGTTCGTGCGGATGAAGATCGGGGCCAGCTTGATGCCTGCGGCGTTGATTTCGGCGACCACCTCGGCCGCGGCGTTGGCGGCATCCGGCGAGTACCACTCACCTGATGGGAGCGATGGCGAGAGGCTTCCGTCTGGGAGCCGGTACGAGTTCGGGACACCGTCGGTGATGAAGACGATCGTGTCCGCGCCCTGAGCCTGTGCGTTCGCAAGACCTTCGCGAAGGCCGTCCGCCCAGTTGGTGGATGCCGATCCCTCACGGAATGCGGGGGTGCCACCGCGAGTGTCATCGAAGTCGTAAGCGGCGACAGTCGCGCGCAGCGCCGCGTTTCCACTGGCCGTCGAGATGTCCTGGTCAAGGACTCGTGGGGCTGTCAGCAGGGGTGCGCTTCCGCCGAATGAGCTGATGCCAGCCGTGGCAGGGATCTCGAGCCCCTCGAACCCAGCGAACATGGAACCGAGCTGGTTCTTCGTGTCAGCGAGATTCTGCGGTGAGAAGGACGACGTCACGTCCTGAACTGCCACGAAGTTGATGGAGCACGTATCGCCAGGTGCGGCTACGGCCGCAGGCGCGGTAATCGCGGCGCCGACCAGCGGTGCAGCGATGGCAAGGGCCGTGACTGCGGCACCAACCCGGCGCTTGCGCTTCCCGGGCCCGGTCCGGGCGGTGGGGGTGGACGTGGTGGTCATGAGGTCCTTTCGGGACGGAACGATGGATGTGGCGGCACGCGTGAGCGAGTACCGGGTCGACGCGAGTTCCCGGTCTGGGCCGGTTGCCCTCCCCCTATGCGCGAACTCGGCCTGAGCCGGGCGCGGAGCTTCGGGAGCTGCGTCGTGTCTTCTCTGCGCGAACCCGGGATTGGACCGTGGCGTCGCGGCGTGGAAGCCGTGCACGTGCCCCTATGCGCGAACTCGGCCAGAACCGGGAACTCGCCCTTGGGGCTGCGTGCACATGCCCTATGCGCGAACTCGCCTGGAACCGACGAAGCGCCCGCCAGAGCCGCTGCGTGGGGGATCCAGGCGGGCACTGCGTGGTCGGCGTCAGTAGAGCCTTCGGTACTCGACCGGCACCTCGTGCGCCCAGCTGCGAGCAGCCGCGATACCGGCTTCCATGCCACGGTTGATGCCGAGGTCCGTGTAGACGACGAGCTTGGACGCGACCCCGATCCACGCGTGACCGGCGGCGATGCCCAGCGCTCGCTCGGCGGGGTCGGCGTCGTCGAGGATGCCCGGTTGCGTGTACAGCAGGTGCGAGGCAATGGGGGCTTCGCCCCGGGCGAGGCTGTCGGCGACGCACGCGCGGGCGTAGGCGAGGTTGGCTTCGACGTCGCCCGCGTACGGGGACTCGAGCACGACGAGGGTTGGGCGGGGCTGGCGCACAGCCGGTGCTGGTGGCTTCCCACCGATCAGCGCCGCCAGCATCGCCTCCCGGGCCGGGTCGAGGATCGGGCGGGGCGGCTTGGGGTGGCGGAGGGTGACGGGCTCCGGATGCGGGGCGGGCTCGAGGGTCCACTGCGTCGGTTCGGCGAAAGGTGACTCGCGGTCAGCGTCTGTCGCGCCGCCGAAGCGGATCCTGTGCACGCCGTCGCTGTAGAAGGCGGACTCGGATGTCGTGCCTGGCTGTTGCTGCTCGGTCATCGGTCGTCCGTTCGTCGCGCTCGGGAAGAGTGGGGCCGGGCGGCTGCAGTCATTCCGCCGCCCGGTAAAGAGCGCTGGCGGTTCTGGCGCCGGTCATCTCTGCCGGCTCGCCGCCATCCATCCCAGACCGTGTACTTGGATTTCCGCGGCCCAGGCGAGGTTGACGCTCGGCACCTCTATGCGGGCACCGTCAGCGAAGCCGCAGGTACTGACCTTCGAGCGCTGATGCTGCGAGGGCTTCCGCGTCGTGCGAGCCGTACGCGATGAGGGCAGATGGAGCCCCGGAATTGTGGGCCGCGCGCGTCCCGTCCGGATGCAGGAAGTGCAGGCGTCCGCGCAGGAACAGTACCGCGGACGCTTCCGGCCAGACATGCTCGAACCACATGGACGTCTCCGTGCGAGCGAAGACCAGGGCCGTGCCGGTGCCGTGCTCGGCGAGCTTCGCCAGCCACGCCGCCGTCTCACGCCCATACGGCGGGTTCAGGAACACACGTCCCGTCCAGTCGCGAGCGAGCCCGTCGATGCCAGCCTCCGGTGTCCACGTCTCCGCGGCAAGCTCGTGTCCTGGAGCGCCGCACGGGGCGAGCTCGAACCGACCGAGCGCGCTGACGATCGGCGTCGGCGTCAGCCATCGGTCGGTGCCCGGGACAGGAGATTGGTGGCTGCCGATGCCGGAGCGCGCGGGTGCCGGAGTCTCTGTGAGGGTGGCGGCGGTCATGGCGTAGGTCCGGGCGTCGTCGCCCCGGCTGGTGGCGCGGTCTCGAGGTAGGCGATCGCTGCATCGAATGCGCACTCGAGTGTCCGTCGCACCTCAGGCGTGGCGGGTTCCGGCCCGGTGGCGTAGACGGCGTCCGAGTAGGCGCCGTTCTTGAGTGCCCAGTTGACATAGACGTGCCCCAGGCAGAACCGGCGCTCGTGGCACCCTTCCTTGACCTGGATGCCGAGGATGCGCATCTTTCGCCCATCCGGAGTCTCGGCCTCGACTTCTTCGAGCAGATCGAAACGAGAGCCGTGGACATTGGGCTTGCGCTTGAACTCGCGGTAGAGCTTGCGGATCTCGACAGGTATGAGCTGTGCAGTTTGGGCTTCGGGAGTTGTGGTGGTCGTGTGGGTCATGATGTCTCCTGCGGTTCGGGCGTTGTCGCCTCTTCGGTGGTCGGCGGCGCCGGAGTGGCGCCGTCCGCTGGAGCCGGCGCGTTCCCGGACGGTGTTGGCCCGCTCGACGCCGGGGTGGTTGGCGCCGGATCGACGGGTGTTGGGTTCTCGGGTTCAGGCTGCTGTGGGCTCGGCCCCGCATCCGGGACAGACGGAACCGGGAGTGTTGGCGTCTCGATGACGGGCACGGCCGGTGGCACGTAGCTGTCGGACTGCTCCGGCGTCCACCCCTCCCCCTCGTCGGTGCTGTTGCCGGTCGGCGGGTTCCAGACGGGCGCTCCCCCGAACACGTCCACGGCCTTGCCGTCGGCGTACTTCTGGAGGAACTTCTGCGGGTCGACGTGGACGCCGTCGACGATGATCTCGAGATGCAGGTGCGCGCCGGTGGAGGCTCCCGTGTTGCCAAGAAGGCCCACGAGCTGGCCGGGCTTCACCTGGTCGCCGATGTTCACGGCTGGGGAGCCTGCGACCATGTGCCCGTAGACGGAGCGGACCTGCTTCCCGTCGATGCGGTGCTCGACGACCACGTGCGCGCCGAGCCCACCCAAGTCCGTGCGGACGACGTCGACGACAGTGCCCGCGGCGATGCTGCCGAGACGCGTGCCTTCGGGACCGGCCAGGTCGAGGCCGCGGTGGTTGGAGGAGCAGCCGGAGCATGGGGAGACGCGTGGGCCGAACCCGTCGGTGACGGTGACCTTCGACATGTCCGCCGGCCATTGCACGCCCGCGGCCGCCGCGGCAGCTGCCGCTCCAATGAGCGGCACCTCGCGGCTGGACGCGGCAGCAGGCAGGTCACCGGAGACGGTGTACGTCTCTCCCCCGCGACCGTCGGAGACCTCCGCGGAGCTCGACACGACCGGCACGCTCGACTGGCCATCGTCTCCCGCGGCCGCGCGGACCCCGGCGGCCCCGAATGTAGCACCGAGCACCAGCGCGATGGAACCGGCGGCGACCGTGACAGACGCGATCTTCTGCCGGCGGGCTCGGCGCTCGTTCGCGCGGCGTCCGGCTCGGCTGGACGGCATCGGGGCGGTGGTGGATGTGAGGGGTGTCACGGCGCGGAATCTCCAGTCAGGTGTGGACATACTCGGACGAACACCGCCCGACCGGGACCTCGCAGGGAAGATCCGGTCGGGCGGGCGTTTTCGTTCGTCCCTGGTCCCCTATGCGCAGGATTCGCGGAACTGACGGAGGACGCGGTCGGCAGCAGAGAGCGCTGAGACCTGGAGGCCCGTCTACTCGTCGTGGAGCCACGCGCTCGGGTCGATCGCTCGTGCAACGTCCTCACGGGTGAGGGTGCTTTGGTCCGGGGCGTTCGGCGCCAGATTCCAGTACGTGCTCACCAGGCGTCAAGCGGCCTGACGAACTTCGTCCATGCCTGCCGGTGTGTCGTCGAAGCTCGGCCCGTGAGACATCGCGAACAGTTCGACCGCGAGACCTTCGATGTCGGCTTCGCGAGGCGCGGGCTCGTCGGGGAACGCGGACAGCACCGCGCACACGGCAATGTGAGGCAAACGCGGGTTGCGGACGCCGAAGTAGGCCAGGAGGCTCTTTTTGACGGCGAGCTCAACCTCGGCCAAGTTCGGTCGCTTCGCCCGCGTCTCCGCGTCGTGCGCTGAAAGCCAGCGATCGAAGTCGCCCTCGTTCAGCGCTGCCCAGACCTCGCCGGCGGCATGGCGGACCTCGCCCGTGGTCGGGATCGTCCAGTCGCGGCCGGCGCCCTGCACATCCGCGGCCGCGGTGGGCGTTGGAGTGCCGGGCCCTTGGGTCGTCATCGGCCGGCGGCTACCAGTCGGCGGCTGGGTGTCTCTGGGCAGCTATGGGGGCGTTGCAGCAGCTGTCGCGCTTCACTCCGCTCAGCAGACGCGCGTGGCCAGGCTGGCGAGGAGCTTGTCGGCGTCGTCAGCGCAGTTTGCTCGACGCAGTCGGGGCAGCTCTCGAGAACGACAAGGCTGACATCGTGAGCACGCAGGCGCCAGCACGGTGCAGGGCTGCGGCTGCGCTTGGCGATCGAGAGCTCCCGCGGTGACCTGCTGCCGGGCACCGGGCGGAAGTTGGCGTTGGCGCCATGGCCTTGGAGAACAAAGCCCGAGCATCTCACGGGTCGGCGAGCTCGATCTCGGTGTCTGCTACCGCCAGACCCGCGCCTGGACCAGCCCCTGCGTTGCTTCCTTCGGTGCGAGAAGGAGGTCAGGCCCGGGACACCGCCTCGTGCTCGTGCACGGCCGCTGCGAGGTCATCCCGCAACTGTCGCCGGTAGTGGTGGTCGGGCGCAGGGTTCTCGACTTCCCGGACATACGCGCGCGCTGCGGCAATGACAGCCTCAGCGCTCGACTGAACGTCCCGGGCCTTTCGGCGCGGCCAGGGCCTAACCACGAGGACTCAGCGTGAAATGCTCGAGAATACGGTCGGCCGCCTCATGGACGTTGGCAATCCCATCTTGCTCGGAGAATCCAAGCGGGATGAGATTCGCGAGCAGCTCCCGATCTTCCGCCCCAGTCGCCTCTCGCCCCTCGGGAGCACCAGGCGTCCGGGCATACCGCGCGACTTTCGAAGTCCCCAGCATCCGGTTCAGCGGGCCGCAGGGCCTGAGATAGTCGTTCGCTTCTTCGTCGACCTCGCTGAGGCCGATCAGCGCTCCGAAGTCGACTCGCTTGAGCTCGTTGTCGCGCTCGAAGGCGTCAGCGGTTCGCTTCTGTTCGTCGGTGACAGAAAGGAGCGCGTGCATCCGCGCCCGCTCCATCTGGTGCGGGGCTCGTGCTCGCGCGATCTCCACATGGCTCTCGACCCTGTCTTGGGCGAGCGTGCTGAGCCGGATCGCTTCGGCGTGATGGTCGATGGGCTCTGGCATAATCCCCTCCGGGATCGGTGGCGGTGGTGGTGTCGGTCAGCTATGCGGGTGTGCGTCAGCCCTTCGGGATTTCCCGCGGATCGACGCTTCGGAAGATTGCGTCTCCGCCAAGGTACAGCGGAGCTCCTTCTCGAGCGGTCTTCTTTGTGAACTGCTCGTCCTCGAAGTCCTGGTTGATGAGCCGCCGTCGTGCTGTCGAACGTTCCACTCCACCTCGCCCGGCTGCGCCTCGACGAGGTGCGCTGCTGATGCATCGGCTCGGGCGGCGATGATGCCCTTGGTCAGCAGGTCTCGCACAGGCGTAGCGACCGAGAACGATCGGGTTGCTGCCGCGATGCTCTGTCGTTGTCGCAACGCAGGAGTGCGTCGCGAGCTCCTCTGGGGTCTCCTGGCTAGGTACGCTGGTGATGGGTTCGGGCATGGTCGCCTCCGGAGTCGGGGTGGTGCTGCACCTCAGCTTTGGGGGCAACGGGACCGACACCGGCGGGCAGTCGGCGTATCGCGGCGAAGCGTGCCCTCCGGTCAGCCGTCGTCCCCGCGAATGGATCCGTCGAGCAAGTCCCGCGCCCACTCTCGGACCTCTCGCTCCCGCCGGTCACGCTCGGTACGCCGGGCGTCTCCGAAACGCTGGGCGATGAGGTCGATCCCGGCCCGCAGCACATCGACCGGTTGGCCTTCGAACGCGAAGAGCTGGTCGCGGCACTCAGGGGTCAGGTCCCGCCAGACGAGGTAGGTCTCGTCCCGCGGAAGATCGATCCCGTCCAGTTTCGGCGCCGGGAGCGTGAAGTGCTCGCCCGCGAACGTGAACGCTACCGCGGCTCCAGCGCCGATCCCGGTGACAAATCCGAGCACGCGGGCGGCTGCGCTGATCGGGTGCCCCCAGAGCCCTTCTGCGATGAAAGCGAACACGTCGGCGACGATGAAGGCACCGGCGAGGAGGCAGGCAAGACCGACAAAGACTCCCAGCCAATAGCGGCGGCGTCTGATCGGGCGAACTCTCGCGAGTTCTACGGTGAGCTTGGCGAGCGCACTGCCGCGCACAACGACAACGGAGTCGTCGGTGACCCGTTCGGGCTCGCCGCGACCAACCCCCGCTTGTCGTTCGGTGCGGATGCGGATGGCGGTGTCGGAGGCGTTGACGTCGTAGCGGTGGCGTCCGACAAACTCGGTGCGCGTTGGGGTGTGGTTCGGCATTGGTGGACTCCCGGTCGTGGGTCGTGGGTCAATACACCTATGCGGGGCCCGCACGCGAAACCGCCCGACTGGTCCAGTGATCCTGGAAGCCGGGCGGGCGGTCTCGGTGGCGGTGGTCAGGCGGCGAGCTTGGCCTTTTCCTCCTCGGTGACGCGCTTGAGCTCGATCGGGTTGTTGCCCGTCCAGAGGGCGCCGGTGGCGTGGTCGATGACGATGGGTGCTTGCAGGTGGCCGAGCGACTTGAAGTGCTCGCGCTCGTCGTCGGTGAGCATGCGGTACTCGAACGGGACGACGCCGTCGTTCTCGAGCTTGCGCTTAGTAGCGGTGCACTGGACGCACGATGCGGTCGCGAGCACGGTCAGGCGCGGCGCGGACGCTGGGTCGAGCCCAGCGTCTGCGGGCACGTAGTCGGAGACGGACTGGACCTGCAGGTCGCGCTCGAGCACGACAGGCGTGTACGCGCTGAGGTCTGCGGTTGCGGTTCCGGGGACGGTGATCATGGTCACGGGGTGGCCTTTCGGTGGCGGTAGGGGGTTGTTGAGATGTGGGGCGCGGCATCGGCAGTCGTCGAGGGGCCGTGGGTGATCTATGCGCCGTGGCCGCTCGGATGTGGATCCGCGTGCTCGCACTGTGTGCGGCGCTCGCTCGCGGGCACGCCTCAGTCGAAGTCGAGGAGGTGCAAGCCCGAGGTCTCCGGCGGCGGTGGCTTCCGGGTGCCGCTGACGCGTGCGACTCCGGGGGCGCGAACCGGGTTCGGCTGTCGCCGGCTGCCGGCAGAGGTCTCAATAGCGATGAAGAGGACGACCACGAGCGCGGCGACTGCGGCGACGATGAGGGCGGCCGTAACGAGCGCCATCACCTCCGACATCATGTTGGAGCTCCGACGATCGGCAGTTCCCGCTCGGGCGTGGGGTAGTGCACGTCGATGAGGCGAGGGGTGCCGTCCGCGTCGAAGCGCAGCTCCACGCCCCGCGTGTCCAACCCTTTGCCGTCGCCGCGTTCGGACGGAATCCACGCGGTCGCGCGCCAGATGAGCCGCTCGTGCTTGGCCTTGCGGAGCCGACGGTGACTGCGGAGGGTCCCGAGCCCGCCGATGTCGCCGTAGGGCACGGTCGCCCAGTCGGTGACTCTGAACGTGGTGCGCTGGCGTATGGGCGCTTCTATCCAGTAGTCGTCTCCGGGCTCGGCAGGGAGCAGCATCAGCCATAGGTGCAGCGAAACCACGAACAGGGCTCCCCCGACGATCCCGCCGAGAAGCTGCACGCTCGATGCGCCGAAGGGCTTCAGCAAGGGGGCGAGCGCACGCGTGTCCTCCCCCGAGTGGAGGCGAGAACTAGCAACGCCGAGACCGCGACATAGACCAGCGCCACCCCTGCGACCGCCCATGGGAGGAGCTCGGTCATGGGTCACCCCACCGCCTTCCGATCTGGCGGTCGGCTGTGTGCCGTTCGCTCGCCCATCTATGCGGGCAGCAGCGTGCTACGGCTTCGGCGTGCCGAGGTAGGCGGGCTCACCCGGGGTGACGCCGAAGAACAGCGGGTCGCTCGGCGCTTCCTCCCGCGGGAAATAGCCGTTCGCGAGGGTCACACCCCCGAACATGTCCTTGCTGAGCGCGCTCCGGTCGCGGGCCCAGCACTTCGTGTCCGCGGTGACGAGCACGGACACGTTGGCGATGAAAGTGACCACGAGTAGCGAGAAGTCGCCCTGCTAGCGCACGATCACGTCCGTCGACCGCGCAACGACCGGGCCGAGCTCTTGACCTTCCACGCTGTATCCGGTCTCGGATAGGTGTGTTGCGACAACTGCACTCAGCGCAGGCTGAGCCGCGGGGTCGACGGAGGTCGTGCGGGTGAGGGCGAACTTGTACCCCTTGTCGCCGCAGCCGGCGCCAGAAAGCTGCATGCCGTAGGAGGACGGCCCTGCGTGCTAGGGCCCGTCGAAAATGAGCGCCTGAACCTCATTCGTCACGGCGCGGTAGTCGAAGTAGGGGTGCTTCGCCTCGGCGACCAGCGCAGCCCCGGTCGGCGCAGGCTCGGAGCATCCGGAGCGAGAGCAACGCGAGGGCGGCGATCGCAGCTGAGCCCCATACGCGTCTCATCGCTGAGTCCGATCAGCTCCGGCGAAGAGCGACCGCACGCGCACCCAGAGCGGGTCCAGTTCGGAGACGCCCGACACGAGCCGGGCCACCCCGCCCACCTGACCGAGCCCGGACAGTCCGCTGATGACCGCAACCATCGCCGTCGCCGCGGTGAACGAGGTCAGCCCGGCACCTAGGTCACGCACCACGAGCGCGACCCCTGCGACGCTGAACAGCAGCGCGAGCGTCGCGGTGGCGAGCCGAGCGAAGATACGCGGCTCGAAGTTGATCGTCCGCGCCTGCACCCAGCCGCCGGGGCGCCGCTGCCGGCCGGCCCGCAGATACGGCAGCCGCAACCACCAGGCCGCGGCGACGACCAGTCGCCGCCCGGTCCACCACAGCCGCAGCAGCAGGACGATCCCGGCAACCCCGACGAGTGCCGCGACGACGGTCGCGATGAGGTCGACACCGGCCACTGCTCCGCCGAGCATCGCCACAGTGCCGACCAGCCCGACGGCAACGAACGATCCCACCGAGGCGAGGACGAAGGCGAGGACTCCGAGGCCCCATCTGGACCAGCGTTCGAAGTCACGTCTCAGCTCCGCGGCGGCACGGTCGGCATCGGCGGGCGAACCCTCATCGGACTCGGCGGCCGTGACAAGAGGCGCGGAGGTAGATCGGATCACCACGGCATCACGTCCTCACGTCATTGATCAGCTCTTCACCAGCTATGCGGGATCAGCGTCATCGCTCAATCGCGCGCGCTGTGCGTCTCTGCGGCGACGCAGGACCGCGGCCACCGCGAGCAGCGTCCACGCGACGGCGAGCACAGCCCACGCGATCCCGAACAGCACGGAGTCGCTCGCGAACGAGACCGCGCTCAGCACCGCCCAACCAACGGCGATGGTCGCGCTCACCCACGGGTTGATGGACGAGTCCCACCACGCGCGACGCACGCTATTTGACCGTCTTGAACTGGATGAGCTCCCACCCGTCCGGGACCTGCGCCTCGAGCTCAGCGCGGACATCCTCGTACTCGGGTGCTTCCGCCTCGAGCGTGCGTCGTTCGGCGGAGCGGATGATGCCAACGAGTTTCGTCATGACGCGGATCGTATGCGGGCGGAGAAAGACAGGAGCGGAGGCGTGCCGGGCAGCCCGAGGGACGGGGCCGACCAGCCCCGTCGCTCACGATGAACTCCTGAGTCGCCTCCCCGAGGTCCTGCGGGTCAGCAAGACGGGCAAGTCGACCTCTGAGATAGACACAGACGGCGATCGCTTGGTGGGCAAGACGCCGATCGAGCCGGCTATGACGGCGACAGCAAGCCCGGTGCCGAGCCAACCAACATTCCCGAGGGCGCCTGTACGTAGCGGGACCCCGGCCCGACTATGCGCCGCCGCCCACATCCGCCATGATCAGGGCATGACCACGCAGACGACGAAGCTCCGGCACCATCTCCGGAACGCACTCGCCACCCCCTTCGATGCGGACGCCAGCCAGCAAACGCGGACGACATTCGCACTCCTTATCCTGACCGGCGGCCTTATTTCGATCGCCGCGATCGTGGGTCTCTTCTCGTGGCTGTTCGTGGGGCTACCGCAGACAATCGTCACCGGCAGTTTTGGGCAGGTGTGCGTCACCGGAATCGGCCTCGACTGCGCGCGAGCTATCGCCGACGCACGACAGGCCGTTCTGCTGGTCCTGGGTGGATTCCTCGGTATCATCGGCATCGTTTTTTCCTACCTCCGCTGGCGTGCCGAGCGCGACAACACCGACGAGGCAATTGCGGAAGGCACGCGGGCGAAGGACCGACACGTGCGCGAGGGCGAGCAGCTCGAGATCACCCGAATCACCGACGCCCTGAGTTTGCTCGAAAGCGGCGACCGCACGAAGAAGGTGGCGGCAATCAGCCTGCTCACTGACTACGCCATCCACGCGAAAGAAGAACGGAACGCCAAGCTCATCATCAACGTCCTCGAGGACTACGTTCGAAGCAATACTCCCGGCGTCATCGAGTACGGCAACCGCACTCCGCCTGACTCGCCGCCTGTGATCGAGGACTTGCCCGCACTCGCATTGAAGTCGCTGCTTCGAGCCTCATCAGCTCGTGCTGTTCGGGTTGATCTTTCGGAACGAACGCTCATTGGACTGCACGCGCCTGACAGTGTCTGGACGTATGCCAACCTGACTCAGACCCAGTTCATCGACTGCCAACTCTCCCGAGCGCACTTCGGAGGTGAAGAAGCTCGGTACTTCGGATTGGTCTTCGATGACTGCAGGATGTCGCAGGTCAAGTTTTCGGACTGCACCCTCGAGTTTGTTCGCTTCAGGGCCAGCAACGAGAAGGAGGGCGGCCACACCATGCAGATCGACGACGCTCGGTTCGTGAACGCACACTGTCTTGCAGTTGCATTCGACGGCATCAGTGCCGCCGGTGCATCCTTCTCGGGCGGAACGATGCACAATGTCAGCTTCACCCGATCGCGCATCGAGGGCGTCAGTTTCGACCGGTGCAAGCTCGTCAATCTTTCTCTGGCCGAAGCAAAATTCTCACGCGGATCCGTCAACATCACCAACTCGGAGACCATCGTGCTCAAGCTCGGCGACCATCAGCAGGATGTGCAGATCGACGGAGGCCCTGCGCCCCTGATCGGTGAGCACCCGGCTCGTGCCCGCGATAGCGGCAAGTCCCCCGGGCGATAGCCTCACTCCGGCACCGAGCCCACCGAACGAGCCTGCTACTTAAGATCCCTCGGTCGCTGGCGCTCCCTCGGGGCGTTCTGCATCGTCCAGTTGCGTCTTGTTGCTGTTCGCTGTCCGGGCTTCGCCCGTCCCGTCATGTTGCTTCCCGCATCGCCCTCTGTTGCTGCCGCGCGTGGCGCGGCCACCGTCTCTCCGTGGCCCGTCTCTGCACCGTCACCCGTCTGCTCTCCTGCCACCTGCGCTCCCTGTCCGCGTGTACATTCCTGCATTCCTACAAGCCTGCATCCCTACATGCCTGCATTCCTCCATCCGCCGACACCCTGCAGAGTGTTGCGCCATGCATCCCGTCTCGTTGGCTGCGCCGCTCGTTCCTCGCGTCGCGGTCCTGTGGTTGCGCCGTTCTCACCAGTCACCTTCTCGGGTCCCCCAGCGGCGTGACCTGCGGTCCCGCGCTTCGCCGTTTCCGTCGCCCATCCCGAACATCTCTCTGCTCTCCCCCGCCTGCAGTTTCACCCCCTCTGCCGCTGCGTCCTGGATCGTCTCGTCGCGGCTCGTTGCTGGATGCTTCGCGCTGCGTTGCAGCGGGCTCGTTCCTCGCCCGCGGTCCTGTGGCTGGGTTGTGCGAGGAGGTGTCGTTGTTGAGGGTCCCGGGTGTCCACTTCGTGGCCACGCTTCGCCGCATGGGTTAGTGGTCTGAGAGATGTCGTTGTCGAGGTGCTTGGCCTGGGTCCCGCGGGGTGAAATCTGCGACGGAGGTGCCGGTTGTTCCCATCCCCGGCGTGCACCCGCACTGCCCGTCTGATTCGTCGCACTTTCGGTCCGATGCGTGACGTTTCGGGGTGCATGTCCGGATTGAGTCAGCGCCTGCGGCGCGATCCTGTGGCGGCGTCCCAGAAGCAGGCGAAAGAAGCGCGGACGGTGAAACCCCAAACCGACACCGGAATGGCACCGATGAGGGTGGTTGCTACACACGCAGCATGCCGCACACAGTGCACGCAGGACGCCACAGATCGAAGCAGCGGCGGAGAGATGTGCGGGTGGATGGAGCGTGCGAGGTGGATGGTGGAGCGAGCGAGACCAAACACAGCCTCGCGCAGGGCCGAGGAACGAGGGCCAGACCCGAGACACGGCAGCGCAGCAACGTGACGACAGGGACGCCCGAGGAACGAGGGCCAGCCCCGCGGCGACTGAGCGGACGAGGCACCGCCTCGGAAAGCCACGTGGCACCTGAACGCCCGAACGCCGCACTCGAAGACGCGCCAGCGGCTAAGACTGCAAGGCACCCGGGAAGACGCCCCAGCGGCTTACCGGCGCGAGAATCAGAACCCGAAAACTTGCAGGGTTGAGGAGACGAGCGGGGGCTAGGGGCGGATTTCGGGGTTTTTACCGGGGATTATCGGGCATCTTTTGAAGTGCTGATTTTTGAGCTCCGCTTCCGATGTTCTCCGGGCTTTTGAAGCGGACACGCGTTCGTCGGGGGTTCGCGCATAGGACGCACTATGAGTGTGATTTCTGAGGTGTCCACGTACGAGTTGTTCAAGGCCGGCCCGCTGGAGCTGAACGCGCCGACGCTGTTGCAGAAGGCGAAGGCGTTCCAGACACAGGCGCCGGACGGGACGACGCTGATTCTGCTGCGCGATGAGGCCGGCGGCGCGCACTCGTACGTGTCGTTCCCGGCCTCCAAACACGCGTCCGCGTCGATGGCGTTCAAACTCGGGGACGCGGTCGCGGCGAAGGCGGTGTACGTCGAGGAGGGGCTGTCGCTGGCGGACGTGGAGCAGGTGTCGCAGCTGTCCGTGCAGAAGCTCCCGGACGTCGGCCAGTCGACGCAGGCGGGCGCGGAGTTCGGGACCGTCGTGCAGTCCATGGTCGGGTTCCTCGCGGCCGGCGAGTGGGTCGCGATTTCGCTGCGCGCGCCGACGAAATCCGAGCGCAAGAGCAACAAACTGTGGCTCGCACACCGTGGCGTCGCCACGCATCACTCGTTCGAGACGGGAGCGGTCATCGCGTCCATCTACGCGGGCTCGTCAGATGCGATGCGAGCGGGTGATCTGGTGCGCCACCTCACGTCCACGCTGCCCGGCTTCGACGTGATCGCGGACGCACGGCGAGCATCGAAGTTCGACGGATCGCTGCCGTTCGTGGTGGCCGCGCCCGTGGGTGCTGCGACGGCGGTCGGGATGCCGATGCTGCTGAGTAAAGTGCCGACGCTCGGAGCGGAAGTTCCGCAGCTGCTGGACGTCCCGTGGACGGTGCTCGGCGTGGGTGTCGCGGTGGCCGCGATCGCGGTGTTGATCGGTCGTCTCGTCGGCCGGTTGCCGTCGTCGTGGCGGACGCTGCAGCGCCTCCTCGGGCAGGGCTTGGCGCCTGAATCCCCAACGCTCACGGGGACACCGAAACGGCCCGCGAAAGAGACGCGGACACTGACGAGAGACAACGACGGCAATCCCATCGAGAAGATCCGTCCGGAGTTCGCGGGCGAGTATCCCGTGCATCCGCACGCGGCGTTCCTTGGCCCGCATCTGCCGCTCGCGCTCGTCGCCCCGCATGCAGGTTCCGCGTTCTCCGGAGGCGCCACCGGCGACCGCATCGCGCCGGTGGAACTGCGACGCAACATCGGCCCCGTGATCGGCTCCGATCGCGACGGCGCAGTGCATCTGAGCTCGGAGGATGCGTGGGCGGGGATGTTCGTCACCGGGCTCGCCGGATCGGGCAAATCGCGACTCCTCGAAGCGCAATGGGGGTGGTTCCTCTCGAACCGTCTGCAGTCGAAAGTCCGACGAGCGATGATCGCGTTCGACACGAAGGGCGACGGCGTCTCTGCGGCCGCGTATGCACGCTGGGCGGCGAAGTTCAACGCGCCCGTTGAGGCCGTCAACATCGCTGACCGGAACGCGCTCGAGGGCATCGCGTTCTTCCCTGAACCGGGCGGCTTCGTCACCGCGCACGACTACGCCCGCGACATCGTCGACACCCTCAAAGCCGTCTACGGTGTCGACTCCATCGGACCCCGCTCCTCGCCGTCTCTCATCGCCGTGTTCGAAGCCGGCTCGCTGCTGTCGAGGTCGGGCACCGGGACGGTCCCGGAGGTGTTCACGGAGGCCCTCTCTCGCTACCGCGGACGCACTCCGTTCTGGTACGCGAACCTCCTCATCGGCAACGGCGACGACCAGGAAGCGAAAGAGATCGCCGGTCTCATCCAGGACGCAGCTCAACGGCATCCGGAGCACGCGGAACTCGTGTCCGCCGCCGACCATCTCGGGCCGACCTACGGCGGTGGTGTGACCCCGTCGCAGCGCAAGAATCTGTTCGACGCGCCCCGCTCCAAGGTGGAGCCGCTGATGACGCTCGAGCACTGGTGGGCGCGCCCGAACCAGCGCACCTGGGACGAACTGCTCGAGGCCGACGCGAACGTCATCATCGACTTCGGCCCGTCCGCGTCCGGGCACGCGCTCGACGACCGCGCACGCGAGCAGATGGCGGCTCTCGCGATGCACACGATGTGGAAGGCGATCCGCCGCACGTGCATCGGCTGGGGCCTCGAAGACCGCCGCGTCGCCGTGTTCGAAGGCGAAGTCAAACACCTCGCCGCGCACTCCGGAGATGTCCTCTCCTGGTTCCGCAACGACGGCCGCTCCTTCGGCGTTGAACCGTTCTTCGCAACCCAGTTCCCGGAGCAGCTCGAAGACACCGTGCGCAAGACGATGCTCGGCTACGGCACCCGCATCGTGCTCCGCCAGGAAGACGCCAGCGTAATCCGCGACCTCGTCGCATCTCTCGTCATCGACGGATCCTCGTGGGAGCCGGAAGACGTCGCCAACCTGCCGAAGTACACCGCCATCGTAAAGACCACCCTCGACAAGGAAGCCATGCGCGCGTTCACCCTCAAGATCCCCGACTTCGAAGCCATGAGCGTCGCCGAGTTCCGGAGCCTCCACCAGTCCGACATGGGGCTCGCTGCATGAGCGCCATCCCCATCGCCCACATCCCGTCCCGAACGCCCTCGTCGAAGGCGCGAGCCGTCACGCGAACGGACCCGTTCCACGACGGGCTCTGGCAGGTCGGCGCGATCGCCGCGTGGATGTCCGTCGACCAAGCCAAGCGCGCAGAAGCCGCAGGTCTCGGTCGCATCCCGAAGTGGGTGCTCGGCGACTCAGACGAGGCCCTCGGGCGGCTCGAGAAGCGCGGTCAGATGTGGCAGGCGGCGCTCCGGTTGCTCGCGAACGTCAACGCCTATCGGACCCTCACCGTCGAGCAGCTCGCGTTCATCTCCGGCGACAACCGAGCCATGTCGCCGCAGGCGAACCTCGTGCGCGACATGTTCACGCTCGGGCTCGTCGACATCGGCACCTACCAGCGCCCCATGGGAGCCCCGCCCCACGCACACCGAACGAAGCTGATCCGCCCATCCCGGTCGGCGGCGTTCCACGACCTGATCCTGCCGAATATGACGTACCCGGAGTGGGCGACCACCACCGGTGCACACCCCTGGTCAGCATCGTCGAGGTACGACCGGCACAACGTGCTCGTCGCCGAGATCATCGCCCGCGCAGCCGAGTTCCTCCCCATCGGCGCGGTCGTCGGCGAGCGGTTCGCGGACGTCGCCAACCTCGCCTACACGAGCATCGGAGACGAGCCGCCGCGAGGCCTGCAGCGTGCGGCGGATGCGGTCCTCCTCCGCGAGGATGGCGCTCGCATCGCGATTGAGCTCACTGCATCCACGGGAGCGAACTTCACCGACAAGGTCGCGAAGTGGGTGCAGCTGTTCGGAAACCGCAGATGGGACGACACCGGACTGCACGTCGTGTTCGTCGTCGCGAGCAATGTCGGCTCCCCCGAATCGCACCTCACACCAGCGACCGACCTCAGTCGTGTCCGACGCAACATCAGTCGCGCGCTTCGGGACTGGCGAGCACCTGCGCACGATCCGGCGAAGTTCCGAATCTCGGTGGTGCAGTGGCAGGACTGGTTCCCAGGCCCCGGCCTCATCGACTCGTCGTTCCTGACCCTGCGGGTCCAGCGCCCGACTGGGCAGAACGCGGACGACCCGTGGGAGAGCGTCGACCTGCTCGACCCGCGCCAGGTGCCGACGCCCGCGAACGAGGACCTCCCGCGGAGTCTCGACATGCTCGCAGTCCAGCGCTTCCAGCCTTCGTGGCTGGCCGAGGGACGCACACCTCCCAACATCCATGAGATTCGGAAGGCGACGAGTCCGTTCCGGCGCCTGACCGTGAATCAGACGGTCACGAAGACGGGACTGCCGGTCAAGCCGCGCTTCTACCCAGAAGGGATGGGCCCGCCGCAATTGCCGATGCGGCTGCGCACGAAGCTGTCCGGGCACTGATCGCGCATAGGAGGCCACCACGTCCCCACCGATTGGAGCTCGAGCATGGCTGACCAGGATCGACAGCAAGAGACGGAAGAGCAGCTCGGCACCATTCGCGACTTCTTCGCGTCCCCGCCCGGCTGGATCTTCGCGGGAGCTGTCGCGACCGCGGTGTTCATCGGCATCGTCCTAGCTGGCTTCCCGGGCGTGCTCGGCGTCGCGCTTGCCATCGGGATCGGCGTCACCGCGCTCGCTCTCGCGGTGACGATCACGGTCCTCATCTGGCGACGGCGAGGCTGAGCCCGCACTGGCCCCGGCGCCACGAACGACGAAGCCCGCCACCGGTGAGATGCGAATGGCGGGCTTCGTCGTTCAGGGAGGCGGACTACTGATCCGCGGGCTTGCGACGCAGCAGAAGCATCGCGGCGCCAGCAAGCAGTACGAGCGATCCGATGCCGAGCGTCAGCGCACCGCTCCCGTTCACGCCGGCCGTCGCGAGACCACCGGAAGGCGCTGGCGCGTTCGAGGCTGAGGGAACGATCGGAGCAGCGGATGCACTTGAGGCTGGAAGGGCGGTCGCGGCTGGTTCCGAAGAAGTCGTCGTCGGCTCGACGGTGGGCTCAGTCGTCGGCTCGACGGTCGGCTCAGTCGTCGGCTCGACGGTGGGCTCAGTGGTCGGCTCAGTCGTGGGCTCGACGGTGGGCTCAGTCGTCGGCTCGACGGTGGGCTCAGTCGTCGGCTCGACTGTGGGCTCAGTGGTCGGCTCAGTCGTGGGTTCGACGGTGGGCTCAGTCGTCGGCTCGACGGTGGGCTCAGTCGTCGGCTCGACGGTGGGCTCAGTCGTCGGCTCGACGGTGGGCTCAGTCGTCGGCTCGACTGTGGGCTCAGTGGTCGGCTCAGTCGTGGGTTCCAAGGTCGGCTCAACTGTTGGCTGAGTCGTGGGCTCCTCATTTGGAACGCCGACAATCTCTGCTGTTTGACCGGGCGAGGGGTCCTCATCGACATCGAAATCAATAATCGCTTCGTCCCCGAGCGTTCCGACGACGCGAACACTGACAACTCGGTAGTTCCCGGAACCTATGAGGACTGCTTCAACAGCCATTTCTGCCGTCCCAGACTGCAAGTCGTCTTGGATCTGCAATGGTCCTGCGTCGTTCCACGAAACCTCGACGTATCGGTTGTACTCGTCTCTGAGGGTGAACACCACAGCCAAAAGCTCGTTTGGGGAGCGAATCGTCCAGTCGATCTCGAGCACATCTCCGTCTCGGTGTGGTCCTCCTTCCACAGCGTAAGATTCGAGCGTCGCATCTATTGAGGACCCTGGGGCTGTAGTTGGAGTTGAAGGCTCTGTCCCCTTTACGTTGAACGTCTTAATCCCCGCCAGAACACTGCTGTCCTCGACCCCGACAGACCCGTCATTGCTGGCCGTGTCATAGATGCTCACGTGGACCACGCGGTACTTCCCACCCGGCCAAGTTGCACTACTGACCTCCGCCGTCGCCGTTCCACGCTGCAGATCACCATCCCGATCGTTCGAACCTCCATCCGAGCGGACCTGGAACCAACGCCCGGTCGGCCCTTCGACGTAGAAGATCACCGACGAGATCGTTCGCGCCTCCCTGACCTCCCAATCGATCGAGACCGTAGAACCAGCCCCCAGCACAGATCCAGACGACAGAGAAGCCGACACCAGAACCGGAGCCGTCACATCCGCCTCTGTCCCCTTTACATTGAACGTCTTAATCCCCGCCAGAACACTGCTGTCCTCGACCCCGACAGACCCGTCATTGCTGGCCGTGTCATAGATGCTCACGTGGACCACGCGGTACTTCCCACCCGGCCAAGTTGCACTACTGACCTCCGCCGTCGCCGTTCCACGCTGCAGATCACCATCCCGATCGTTCGAACCTCCATCCGAGCGGACCTGGAACCAACGCCCGGTCGGCCCTTCGACGTAGAAGATCACCGACGAGATCGTTCGCGCCTCCCTGACCTCCCAATCGATCGAGACCGTAGAACCAGCCCCCAGCACAGATCCAGACGACAGAGAAGCCGACACCAGAACCGGAGCCGTCACATCCGCATCCGTGGCTGGCGGGGCTGCATACGCACTGGTGGCCACCACCCCTCCGAAGAGGAGCGCGACGAGAAGCGCGCTGATGAGCGCGTAGAGCTTTTTCACTTGTTCTCCGGCGGTGGAGTGGACTGGGGATCTCTCCACGTTATCGGCTGACGTCCAGGTTGACGAGGGTTTGCGGTCGCGTCGAATCCCCGGGTGAGACCCGGAAGAGCATTGCTTCGCTCGTCTCCGCATAGGGAGGCCAGCGGGTACTCTGCCCGACTGGATCGGAGTGAGCCATGGGCAGCGTCTACGGCACGGCCGGCGGCAGCCTCGAGCAAGCCTCGACGGCGTCGTGGGCCGCGAACGAGCGGGTCGCGCAGATCGGAGCCGCCGGTGAGCGCTCCCTCGCTCGCGTCTTGGAGGCGTGGGCGGTCCGCCCGGACGGGCCGGATGTGTTCCACGACGTGACGGTCCCGAACGGGCACGGCGCGAACATCGATCATGTCGTCGTCGGCTCGTCCGAGGTGCTGCTGATCGACGCGAAGGCGTGGCGGCCGGCGTTCTACTGGACGTACGGCGGGGTCACTCGTCGCGGGTTCGAGGCGTTCCCGTTCGGCGATAAGCGCACCCTCCCGAACGCTCTCGCGGCGTACTCGAAGCTCCTGGAGCGGCGCGGCGCGCCAATGCCGTTCTCGGTCCCGCTGGTGGTGACGGTGCCGTCGAACACGCATCCGAAGTCGGCCCCGGTGTTCGCGTACCGGCCGATCGACGCTCGCGCTCGAACGCTCGAGTCGCTTGCTCGATTCCCGCAGCTGGTGCTCCCGAACGGGCAGGCGCCGCATCCGACGGCCGCGGTGTTCGCGACCCTCACCCGCTGAACCCACCCCAGCCCAGCTTCCCTCTTCCTCGTCGTCCGCGAAAGGACACCACCGCCTCATGCCTCCAGCCGCCAAGCGACCGCAGCAGTCGCCGCTCGCTGTCCCCATCGCCGTCGCCGCCGCCCCCGTCGGGATCGGCCTGTCGTGGTTCGAGTACCCGGGCTTCTTCGCCGCGTGGATCGTCGTGCTCGTCGCGACGTTCAACGCCGTCTCGCCGATGTTCACCGGTCCCAAGAAGAACGGGGTCGAGACGCCGGCGAGCGAGTACGAGAAACAGCTCTCCCGGCGATTCCGGGCCTGGCAGTCGCTGCGCGGGCACCTGTTCCTCTCCCCCGCGTTGTGGCCGGGCAAGCGCGTCGCGCTCCTGCCGATCGCAGCTCTCGCCCTGGCGGTCGCTGTCTGGTTCTTGCCGGTGCTCGGGTCCGGGCATGCGTTCGATCTTGGCGCCGGCGGCGACCCCCTCGTGGTCCCCGTCATCCCCGAATCGTGGGAGCCGGGCCTTCGCGCGGTGAACGCGTACGCGGCGATGGCACTGGTCGTGGCGGGACTGGACACGCTGAATCGCGCCGCGGCGGAACGCGAGCCTCGCCCGTACGCTGGCGTGCTCGACCTCATCGCCCGGGTGAAGACCTCCATCCCCTCGCGGGTGGGCCTCATCGCGTGCGTCATCGTCCCCGCGTCGCTCGTGACCGTCGGCGTCCTCCAGATCGCCAAGACGCCGGAGCTCGCACCGTGGCTGCCAGCGCCGACGATCCAGGCCGTCGCGCTCGGGATCGCCGCGAGCATCGGCGTCGTCATCGGGGTCTTCTCGAAGCCGCTCATCGAGACGTGGCGGGAGCGGTGCGAGGCGGCCGAGCGGTGGGCGCAGGTGTGGCCGGAGCTGAAAGAGTTCAAGCAGGCCGAGCCCCGCCTCGTCGATCACGCGGCCTACCCGGACATCGACCTGCAGGTGGACACGTTTGACGCGCCCTCCGCGTATGGCACCGCGGGCATGTTCAAGCTGGGAGACGCCATCGGCCTGCAGCTCGCCGGCCAAGGCCACTCGCGCGACCTCGCAATCCTCTCCACCCCGGAACTCGACCAACAGGGACAGCCGAAGCCCGGCACCCGTCACCCGCTGCGGTTCCGTGTCGCGTCATGGCCGAGAGACGCCAAGCCAGACCTCGCCCGTCCCGACACGTCTGCGGAGATCGCGGAGCTCGCCGTCGATTCGGTCCTCTACTGGGCCGCATCCGCGAACAAAGCGATGCCGGACTCATGGCCGCTCCTGTCCGGGTTCGAGGCCATCTCGACCGCCCCCGAAGGCGCCGAGCCCGTCGACGCCGACGCGAAGCCGGACCTGCTCATGGAGACCCCGGAAGCTGAGGAAGCGCCGGAGTACACCGTCGCGTACGCGTGCACGATCGCTGACGGATCCGGGCTCGGGCACGCAGGCGCTGCGGCGAACCACGTCTACAGCTCCGGGTTCGGCGAGCTCGTCGAGGCCCGCGCGGTCCCTGACCCGTATGGCGCGACGACGCTCTACGTCGGCGCGCTCACCGCGGGCTCGACGACGCTGCAGAACCCGGGCCTGCTCGACGACTTCGCGCGCATCGACGAGGAAGACCTGTGGGGCCGCCGCTGGAGCGACACGGTCCTCAGCGCCGGCATCGTCGGCGGGCAGAAGCCGCACACGGCCCTGGTCAAGCACAAGAAGGTCCACGAGTTCGTCAACCACAACCCGCACACCGGCTCCATGCGCCCGCCAAGGCCCATGTCCATCGAGGTCATGCCGTTCCAAGTGCTCCAGGGCGTCGACGTCGGCACGTTCCTGCGCACCAAGGTCGAGACGACGCTGACGACCGCGCTCGACTCGGCCCCGTTCCTGTACCTGATGGCATGGAAGGCCGCAGGCTCCTCCCGGCAGGGTGAGCGCAACTCCGGGGCGTTCGCGGTCGCCTGGTCGAAAGACCCGATCGAGATGAACCCCGCTCGCCTCTACGCCAACCTCTCGGCCAGCAAGAAGACGGCGACCGCGAAAGCGGAAACCAACCAGGTCGCGACGATCGTGCTCGGCGCCGGCCTCGCGAAGGCGTTCGAGGCGTCCAAGCTCGCCCGTCCCGAAGTCATCCAGGTGGAGAACCTCACCGGCCCCGACACCGACTCGAGCATCTGGAGGGTGCAGCTGCGCCTCTACGGCGGCGTGACCACCGACCAGGTGCGGAAGAACCTCGGCAGCATGAAGAGCCTCATCGGTTGCGACTGGATGCAGGTCACCGGCGCGCAGGACGGCTGCACGATCGTGTACGGCGCGCGCCCGAACTCCCCGACCGTGCAGTTCTCCGGCCCCCGCTCTCGAGCGAACGAGGACTACTGCACGTCCATCGAGTGGGAGGCGGCGTTCGAGGCGACCGGCCTCATCGGCACCGACGGGCTCGCCCCGAAACTCAAGTCGCTGGAGCCATTACCCGGCAACGCGAAAGTGCAGCAGGCGACGTTCCAGGTGCCCCTCGGCCGGTCCATCGACGATTTCAAGGAGCCCAAGCGCAAGGGCACGCTGCGCTCGACCACCAACAACAAGTTCATCGACGTCCAGCCAGGGCAGACACCGAGCGAGGTGCTGCTGCTCATCAGCCCGGAAGACCCGGTGCCGTTCCCCGCTCCCATCGACTGGGACGCGATGCACGACGGCGGTCTCTCTGTCCCGGTCGCTTCGGGCGTCGACGGGTCGCCGGTCCGGTTCGACCTGGACCTGGATCCGCACCTGCTGGTACTCGGCGGCACCGGTACCGGCAAGTCGATCACCATTGGCGTGCTCCTGGCCGGGTTCCTGCTGCGCGGGTTCGATTGCTACCTCGCCGACCCGGTGAAGTTCGGCGCGGACTTCCAGTTCGCGAAGCCGTGGATGAAGGCCGTCACCGGAGAGGTGCTCGAGACAAGCCGGATGCTGGACGAGCTCTACGCGGAGGTGCAGCGCCGAAAGCGGTTCAACGCCTCCCGCGGGGTCGGCTCCATCGCGGACCTGCCAGCGGCGGAGCGTCCGAAGCGCATCGTGATCTTCATCGATGAGTTCACGTCCCTCATGATGGCTGACCGCGTCCCGAAGGCGACGGATGGGATGACGCCGGAGACGTTACAGGAGATCGCGGAGCAGCAGGCGATCGCGAACGCGAAGACGAACATCGGCGCGAAAGTCGGCCGCATCGCCCGCGAGGCTCGCAGTGCCGGCGTGCACCTGGTCCTCGCGACGCAGGAGCTCAAGAAGGACACCATGGACCAGATCCCGGGCGGCCGCGACCTCAAGGGGAACCTCGCCCGGTTCGTGCTCGGCAAGCTCTCCTTCGGCAGCCTCATGTCCGCCCTCAAAGACGCAACCGCCGCCCCCGACCTCGGCGAAGCCGCCGGTATGAAAGGCCGCGGCATGCTCGAGTCGAACCAGCCCGGCCCGACGAAGATCCTGCAGTCCTGGTACGGCACCGAGGGGTCCCACCTCTCCCACAACGCCGCGATGGTCGAGCAGCTGCAGGCGAAGCTCGAGCCGGTCACGGACCCGATGGACCTCGCCGCGATGCTCGCCGCCGACGCCGCCACCAGCACCACCGCTGGCGTCTTCGGCCAGGTCATCGACGCACCAGCCGCCCCAGTCGTCGAGGTGCTCGCACCCGTCCAAGAGGTCGCGTTCGCCGGTCCCGCGATGGACTTCGGGTTCGACGACGACGACGACGACGACGAGACCGACACGGGTGGCGCTGGGGTGCAGCTCGCCCCGTCGATGATCGCGCCAGTGGGCTACGACCCGTTCGCGGCCGCCGAGGAACCCGACGATGACACCGAGCCCGCCGAGGCAGAACCGGCGGTGACCGAGAACCCATTCGCTGACCGGGAGCCGACCGAGGCCGCCGCGGACCCGTTCGCGGTGTTCGCCGGCGCCATCGACGCGATCGACGATGAAGACGAGGATGATGGCCTCATGGCTACCCCCTCGCGGTTTGTCGTGGACGCGCCGACGTTGTTCCTTGACGTCGACAACACCATCTCCCCGACGTCCATCCCTATCGGCGTCTGGGACGACGCGGAGATCCTCCCGGAGACCCCGTTCGGGGCCGCGTGGATCTCCCGCACCATGCTCGCCAGGCTCGGGCAGCTGCGGTGCGAGATCGTGTGGCTCACCGACTGGGAGGACCACGCGTCGGCCACGTTCGGTGCGCTCCTCGGTCGGGAGTCCCGTCACCTGGCCCAGGACTCGTCTGCGCGCGGCTGGAGGAAGGCGGCAGCACTTCTGAATGTCGAAGTCACTCGCAGCGTCCCGCTCGCCTGGGCCGACGACCACCAGAGCGACCACCCGGACGAAGTAGCGGACGTGCGCGCCCGGTTCCCAGACCTGCACCTCGTGGCGCCGGCGACGTGCCTGACGCCGACGGACTTGGACGGGCTCGAGGCGCTGTTCGGCACCGATCGCGTCGTTGAGCCGGCTCCCGCACCGGTTGGTGACCTGTTCGCGCCGCCGGTGTACTCGAACGCCCCGGCGCCCGTGCAGGGCGGCGGGGGCCTGTTCGACTGAACCCGTCGGCGTCTCCGCGCCCTCGGGCGGCTCGATCCTTCGTTTTTCTGGCGCCCTGGTTCGGATTCGCGGGTGTTGCGAGGAAACCCGACGCGGTAGCTCCGTTCATGCGGTGCACTGGTTCTCGGCAGGCAAGGGAGCTCGAGCGCAACCTAGCGCGACGTCCGACTTCGGGCGTTGTGCACCGCGCGACAGAGGCAAGTACGAGGATTCCTCCCGCGCCGGTGAACCCGAGATGCCACCAACCGATACACACCGACAGAGACGAGCACAACCCATGACCGATCAGAACCCCACCCCGCCCGGCAACGGCCCCCTCTCCCGGCGCGCGGTCGTCACCGCCACCGCGTGGTCCGTCCCCGTCATCGCGTTCGGGGTCGCTGCCCCAGCGGCATCCGCATCCTGCGGCTCCCCGGACTCGCGCACCTACGGCCCAGGCACCTACGACCTGGTCCTGCCGACGTGCGTGTCTCAGGTGCAGTTCGAGGTCATCGGCGGCGGTGCACTCAGCGCGCAGGGAGGCGCGACAACCACCGGTTCGCGGATCGTCGGCACGCTCGCGCTTCCGAGCCGCGGAGTCACGTTGCGTCTCGTCGTTGGCGCCGCGGGAACGCGCGTGAACTCGGCGACGCAAGGCGGCGTCGGAGGCGCCGGGTACGGCAACGGCGGCTCTGCACCCGCAGACAGCCGCGGCAGTATCGCCGGTGGTGGCGGCACCGCCATCCTCATCGGCACCACGCCCTACGTCGTCGCCGGAGGGTCTGGCGGCGGACACGTGTACAACGCCGAGTCCGGCGCGAACGGCTGGATGAACACCGCGGTCCTCACCACCACCACGAACGGCGTTCCGTTCAGCACCGGCAACGCTGGGCCGACGCCGCAGAACGGCAACGGACGAGCGTTCGACTACGTCCTCAACGGGACCACGCAGGTTCGTCCCGGATACGGAGCTCCGGGACGCGCAGCGTCGGGTGCCACGGGCGGCGCCGGTGGGAACGGGCAGGCGTACAACGCCAACCGACCAAACGTGACGTTCTCAGGGGCGGTCTCGGGTGGCAACGGCGGCAACCACGGCACGGGCAACGCGGGCGGCGGCAATGGCGGCGCAGGCAGCAGAACCGTCGTCGGCACCATCTCCGGCGTCTCGGGCGGCGGCGGCGGCGGGTACGCCGGTGGTGGCGGCGGTGGCGGTGTGAGTGCCACCGGCACCGGCGGCGAGCGAGCGAACATGATCACCGGTGGTGGCGCTGGCTCCTCGTACACCGGCGGCGCGGGCGTCAGCGTGACCTCGACGACGTCGCCCACCGCTGGAGGCAACCAGGGGTTCATCCGCATCTCCTGGACCTAGGAAGCACCTTCGATCCTTCGCAACGCCCCTCCGGGACGCCAGCAGCGCATGGCTGGTGTCCCGGAGGGGCGTTGCGTGTGCGGGATCAGACGCCCTCGAACGCGAACGCGAGCAGGTGTGCGCGCTGGAAGAGGCGGGTGATGCGCGGCGCGACCTCGTCGGGGAGGTGCCCGTCGTGCAGGTCGATCGTGACGAGCTCGGGGCGCAGCAGTTCGGGGAGGTCGGCGATGCTGGCGACGCCGTGGGCTGCGATGAGGACTTCGCGGGCGGTGGCCATGTCGAGGATCGCGGCGAGCACGTCCGTGGCCGTCTGCTCGGTCCAGGGGTGCGTCTCCGCGTGGCCGTCGGTCGCGACGGTGAGACGGTCGCCGGGGATGACGGTGATGCGGTTCAGCGAGGCGCGGGTGGTGGTCGGTGTCGAGGTCATTCAGTGGGTCCGGTCGTGATCGCATGGGGAAGCCCCGCCCGGCGATATTGCAGCTTGCGGAGGCCGTGCCGGGCGGGGCGGATTGGGTGAGTTAGGGGTTACGCGGGCTGAGCCTGCTGCACCATGTGGGCGGGGATGCCGTTGTTGGGGAGGTTCGCGAGCTGCGCCGCGTCGATGTCCGGCACGGAGCCGTGCGGGTTGTGCAGGGGCGTGTTTCGCAGCTGCGCCCAGTTGCGGAGATCGAGCTGCTGACCCTTGTGCTCGGTCTTCACCTGGTACTCGGGGTTGCCGGCGTTGTACGCCGGGTCGATGCCGCGGTCTTCGAGACCGGCGAGGACACGGTACTTCGTGTCCCCTTCCTTGCCGGCGACCATGTTGACGGTAACGGCGACCTTGTGACCGACGAGCCCCAACGTCTGCTTCATGAGCTCACTCACGGCTTCGCTCTTGGGCCCGTCGAGGCGGTCGCTGCGCACGAGGTCCTGGCCGAGCTTGTTGTACTTCGCGACCGCAGTCTTGAGGATAACGATGCCGCGCTGCGACTTGAGGTCGCGGTCGACGTGGATGACGGTGCCCACGAACGTCTTCGTCTCGGAGACCTTCGCGGCCTCGAAATCGAGGGCGCGGACGATGCGGTCGATGTTCGAGCCGGGCATGGTCGATTCGAGGATGCGCTTGATGGCGTCTCCCACGTGCTGGTCGGTGTACTCGGCGCCGTGGCCCATTGCGGCGATGAGGTGGGCGGTGGGGAGCACGTCCATCTTGGTGCGCTCGGACAGTTCGATGATGGGTCCGGATTCGGACATGGCTGGCCTCCAAGGCTCAAGGGGTGTGGATCGGTGTTGGGTGACTATGCGGGCGTCGATGCCCGCGGCTCACAGCTCGGGCGTGCTCACGCGAACGGGCCACCCTTCTGCGCGGTTGCGGCGGTGCCGAGGGATTCCATGAGCAGCTCGACGCTGATTGCGTTGTCGTCCCAGACGGTCATCGCGGACTGCGCAAGGACCATCAGGTACGGGCCGTTGGTCTGGTACCAGACGTTCCACGCCTCGGGGCCGGCGCCGACGGGCAAGGGGCGCTGTTCGAGGACGCTGCGCAGCAGGCCGCGGATGCGCGTGTTCGCGCCAGAGGACCAGCTCGTGGCGCTGGTGATGCCGGCCTCGGCCCGCTGGACCATGCGCGCGAACACGCGAGCCAGGGCGAGGATCTGCTCCTGCGTCGGGGCGGCCACGCCGGCCTTGGTGAGCGACTCACCGGCAAGGCCCACGAGACCGAACACTCCGGTCGCGGCATACGAGTTGAGGTTGAGCAGAGGCACGCCCCCGGGGCCGTTCACGATCTCGTCGAAAGGGCGACCTTCGGGTCGAGGCGTCATCTGCTGCTGAGGTGCCTGTGCCGGCATCTGCTGGGCGGCCTGCTGTGGGGCTGCTGTCATGGTCATGGCGTGGATCTCCTGGATCAGCGGTGCTGGTGGTGGTGAGGTCTCTATGCGGGCACGCTCCGCGGGTGCCGTCGCAGCCGCTTCTTCCGCTTCGTGGCGCTCCAGCGCGGCGAGCACCAGCGGCGGGACGACCGGGGCCGGCTTGAACTCCCGGGAGCCTGCGATGCCGAGCTGGTCGGGACTGAACTGCCCGCTAGCTGCAGCCACTGCCTTGCGCAGTGAGACCGCGTCTTTGAGCATCCAGGCACGGCGTTTCTCCGTCAGCGCGACCCCGTTGCTGAGCTCGAGGGCGAACTTGTCGGCGTTCGTCCACTTCTTCGGCGACCCGATCTGCCCGACAGGGCAGGCGTTCACCAGTGGGCACCACGCGCACAGCGGGCCCGGGTTCGTCGTGAACTCGCGAGCCTCGACCGCGCGCTGCTGCGCTTGGTACTGATCGGTGAGCCACTGCACGGAGTCGTCAGTGGCTTCCACGCTCATGTCGACCTCGGTGCGCGCCCGAGCGCCCGTGTAGAGCAGCTGCCCACGTGTGGGGCGGATGCCGGTCTGCTTCTCGTAGCCGCGGCCGTAGATGCGGATCTGGTCGGCCTTCTCGTCGCGGTTCCCGAAGGCGGGGTTGAACTTCTCGTACTTGCCGGTCTTGTAGTCAGTGATCTCCACCTCTTCGCTCTCGCCAGTGAAGAGCCGCTCGACGCGGTCGATGAAGCCGTTCAGGTTCAGGAACGTATTCAGCGGGACCGCTTTGAACCGCCGTTCGACCTCGATGACGTTGACCTGGGTCGGGTCTTCGAGCTCGAGCACGCCGAGGGCGAAGTCCATGACTTTCAGCTCCTGCGTGATGCGCCCGTCCGGGTCGAGCTTCTCCTGGTCCGCTCGGAACTCGGGACTGAGGAACACCTGACGCACGTGCGCTTCGAGCGCCTCCCGGGTGCGCTCGGCGGCGGGCACGTCCCGGTAGAAGGACTCGAGTGCCGCGTGCGCGTGGACGCCCAGCGGGGCGGCCTGGAGGGGGTCGTCCTCGCGGGGTACGACTTGGGAGGCGAGCCATTTCGCCTGGCACTGCGCGATCGCCTGACCTGCGGACACGGAGAACGCTCGACGGTTCAAGGACGCGGCAGTCTCATCGGAGGTGACGAGGAGACGCCCGTCAGTGCTCCACCGCAGCCCCGTCAGCGGGAGGGTCTTCTCCCGGTACGAGGAGGGGGCTGGCGGGGGCGTCTGGGCGAGTATTTGGGTGGTCACCCCAGCTCTATGCGGGTGCCTCTGTCAGGGCGTCGACGGGCGCCACGGCGGGGCCGTTTCGAGACCAGATTCGGGCTCGCGCGGGTACCTCAACTGGGAGTGCGACACGCCCGGGGAGGTTCTCCTGCAGGGGTTCGTTGGCGTGTCGGCTGCTGTGATTTGCCTGTGAATCCACTCTTCGGCGCGAAACCCCAAAAACGACGAAACATAGTTGGAACTACATCCCCATCCCGCGGCCTAGTACGCGGATTTCACCTGTGACCTGGGTTTTCTCGGTCAACACTTGCTCAGCCAGACCAACTAGCGATCCCCGAAATATGTATATAGAGAGATCAATAAAAGAAAAGAGAAAAAGAGGTAATTACCTTTTATATATATATATATACTTTTCTTTAGCTAGTAGTAGTAGTAGTAAGGGGTTTCCCCTACTGCCGACTGGGAACTCGACCTAGGTGAGGTTCTAGGAGCGCCTAGGAATCCGGCCTCTCAACTATGTATCGCCCAAAATCGAGCCTCGAAACCGGAATTTCGACGCCCGCAGCAGACCCCGCCAACCCGGCCCAGCAACCACCCAAAATCGCCTCCGACGCCCGGAACGGCGCGGATCGGCAGAAAAATCACGACCGACCGCCGAGTTGCGCCGCCGGCCGGCCCGGGGTAACTTTTCGACAGCTGGGACCAGCCCACCGGTCTGTTGAGTCAGAGCCACGCCTCCGCCCGAACTCCGTCCGCGAGTCCCCGGGCCCGCACGCACCACCCACGCCCGCCGCGAGACCCCCCTCGCCGCGGGCGTTTGTCGTTTCCGGCGACTCTGCGCATAGGCAGACCATGAGCTCCAGCCCCGCACCCTCCGCCCTCTCCTTGGCCTGCCGTGCCGTCTCCCGTTCGGGAGGTGATGCCCGATGACCGACAACACCTCGTTCGGCTACAGCCCCGACGTCGCTTTCGGTGCTCCAGCTCCTGCCCCGGTTCAGCCACTCTCGCCCCGCGAGCCGGACGCCACTGCCGAGCCTGCGCCCCTGCCCGCTACCCTGCCGACGCCTGAGGCCGGCGGTGACGCACCTACTCGTCGGTCACGTCGTTCGTCCGCGCCTGCCGCGAGGGCTGCTCGCCCGGCGCCTGCGAAGGTCACGCGCGCGCTCGTCGGAAAAATCCTCAGTATCCACGCGCAGGTGTCCACGCTCGACGAGGGCGACCGGGAGCTGCTGGCGGGCCTGCTTGGCGGCACACGCACCATCTCGAACGACGTCGCATCGCTGACCACGCAGCTGGCGGTGGAAGGCGGTGGGTCGAAGTCGACCGCGAAGATCGTCGAGACGCTCCAGCAGCTGCGCGGCATCGACAGCGAGCTCGACCGGATCGAGCGACTGTTCGGCCTCGACGATGCCCACCGGCGACTGCTCTGGCGTGTGCTCGCCTCCCTCGGCCGCCTCGACGGCTCCCCCGCCGCCGGCGACGCGTTCGGGACGGCGCGCAAGATCGCGACCGCCGTTGCCGAGCTGTCCGACTGGGACCTCGAGCGCATCGAGCGGCTCCGTCAGGCGACGAACGCGAAGTAGCCACCGCCATGCCCACCTGCACCCTCTGGCGATACCTGCCCGGGAAACCGGGAGCGTCGACCCTACCCGGGAAGAGCGCCGAGTCGTGGCGCCCGTGCCGGGAGCCGGTATCCGCGGGCATCACCGCGTGCGCGGATTGCTTCGAGGCGCTCATCCAGCACCCGGACCCACAGGTGCGCATCGCCGCCTCCGCCCATCCCGACGTTCCCGCCGATGTGCTCGACGTCCTCGCGCTCGATGGGGACCAGCGCGTCGCGATCGCCGCGGACGACGCACTCCACCGGCGCACCACCACGGCCGCCACTCTCACCGCTGACCGCACCTCCGCACCACTAGGAGCACCCCGCCCATGAGCCCGAAGCCGAAGCCCAAGCCCACCGCCGCCCCGCTGCCGTTCGAGGACGACGACTTCCCGATGGCCACGAACCGACAGGCCCCGGCAGCGAAGAAGCGTGAGATGAGCCGGAGAGCTGCACGCCGCTGGCTCATCGCGATCGGCGTCGGCGTCGTCGGAATCGCGGTCGTCGCCGGCGGTTCGCTGCTGCTCCAGCGCGCCGACCCTCCCGCACCGGTCACCTCCACCGACCTTGTCGACTCCGACGGCAAAGCCCTCGCAATGGCGAGCATCACCACCTGGCTCGGCCAGGACCCCGCTCCCGTGCCCGGTGGCGTGCTGCTGTCGTGGGACGGCGTCGACACCACGCCGGCGCCGACGGCGACTCCGGGCATGAGCGACCGCGAAGTGTCGGCGCTGCCCGGATACGCGGTCGAGCTCCACCACTTCACGATCCGCGACGGGCAGGGCTACCTGTACGAGGCAAGCGTGCAGGTGGAATCCAACGAGCTGCTCGGCTCCCGCTTCGCCGGCCACCCGAGCCTGCTTCGTATCGCCCCCGACGCTCCCACCGGGGAGGCGTGGGGCCAGCACGTCGTCTGGCCCGGCTGGGAGACAGCCTCCGCTCCCGCGCCCGTCGAAGAGGCGGTGCAGGCGTGGGCGGCCGCGTTCACCTCCGGCGACCCGAAGGCGCTGCGCCTCGTCGTCGGCGATCCCGACACCACCCACTCGTACATGCCCGTCGGCATCGCCCTCGGCGCGAGCGTCGAAATCGCCGAGTCCGCGCTCCCCATCCCGGCCGACGGCGAGGACGCACCGACTGACACGATGCTCGTCCGCGTCAACCTCAACGCCCTCCTCGGCGCGCAGGCCACCCCCGCACCTGGAGAGTCGAAGAAGTCGTCACTCATGACCTACGACCTGCTGGTCGCGGGCGCGGACACCGGCAGCCCCCGCGTCGTGTCCTGGGGCGGCGCGGGCACCGGCACCTCCCTCGAGCCGTACTCGGTCGCCGTGACCGGCCGCGATGTCGGACCCGCGCAGGACGCCACGATCAGCGGCGAGACGCCCGCCCCGACGGCCGCTCCCGAAGCGACGACAGCGCCGGCCCCGACTCCCACGCCGTAGCCCGCACCGACGCCGCCGCACCCCGCGCACTCTCGACAGACAGGACCCGACCGTGGCCTCCACCATCACCGGCAAAGACCCCCGCGACACCCCGACCGCGCCCCCGCTCAGCACTCGCCACGGCAAACCCCTCCCGGACGGGCGCGTACCGGGGGTGGACGGGTCGGTGTGGCTGTGGCGGAAGGTGCCGCTCGGCGCGATGCGGGATGTGCGCACCGAGGAGGAGAAGGCGCGCCTCGGCGGCCGCGTCGACGCCGCCCTCCACGGCCTCGCCGGCATTGCCCGGCAGCGCGGCGTGAACCGGCAGATGGTGAAGTCCAGCTACCGCCGGTTCAAGCTCCTCAGCCTGAACGTGCCCGCCTGGTTCGAGGCCCCCACAGGCTTGTCGACGAAAGCGCAGCTCGACGAGCAGTTCGAGAACGAACTCGTCCCCCAGCGCCTGGTCATGTTCGGCGTGAAGCTCCTCGCCGATTCCGGCTTCCACGGCATCGGGTCCATCGTCGAAGACGTCACCACGTTCTTCACCACCATGGACGGGGCGCCGATGGCGGACTTCGAACGGGACGCGAAGCGCGTCGCGCGGGAGCTCGCCCGCGCCGAGCTCGCTATCCCGGACGCGGACGACTTCCTGTTCGCCGGCAACTGGTGGAACCACTCCATGGACCGCGCATCCGCACGCGCTGTGCCCACGCTCGCGCACGTCGACCACCAGCATTTCCTGCGTTCCCCGTCGCTGCGCCGAGCCGTTGACCGGCGCCTCGCGGAGACCGAGGAGCGCGACTGCGACCAGTGGCCGCCGGAGCTCGTCAACCACCCCGACATGGCCACCATCACCTTCGGTGCCGTCGAAGGGTACGACTACGACTTCGAAGACACGAGCTCCCCGTCCGCCGCGTGGGCGGTCGACCTGCTCGACGCCGGAACCCGCGCCATCACGGTAGAAGGGCTGGTGGAGCCCGCGAAGATCACGAAGCAGGAGATCCGCCGCCAGCGCCGACAGATGTCCGGCGACCGGAAAGAGTTCGCGCACGCCGGCAAGGAAACCGGCGTCGAGATGCAGGACAAGGAAGACCTCACCGACGACCTCTACAAGCACTACAGCCGCGCCGGCGCCCCACCCACCCTCGTCGACACGAGCGTCCTCGTCGCCCTCGACGGACGAGTCGACGACATCGACCTGCTCGCACCTCCATCGCTGCGCATCGACCCGATGACGAACCTGCAGGGCGCCGCCTGGCAGGAAATGATGATCTGCTCCTCCGTCCACGCCAACCCGCACCTGCTCGACCTGCCGTCCTGGACGGTCTCCTACGCTGGCACCTCCTCCATCCAGGCCGTCAGCGACTCGCCCCTCACCGCCGACGGGCGCAGCGTCGGCGCGCTCGCTGGGTTCACCGAAGGCGACAACCAGCCCGCGTACCTCTCCAGCGACCCGCAGACCTCCGGCGACAATCTCCCCATCCGCCTCGTCGCCGCCTCCCCCGGCTCCGGGAAGCTCCTCACCCTCGACACGCTCCTGCCCACCCCCGACGGCGGACGCATCGCGCTGCGAGATGTGCGCGTCGGCACCCGCCTCGTCGGCCGCGACAGCAACCCCTGCACCGTCACCGCCCTCTCCGAGATCGAACGCGAGCCAGAGCTGTTCCGCGTCACCCTCGGAGACGGCCAGCACTTCGACGCGTGCGCCGACCACCAGTGGATCGTGACCGCCCCGACCGAGGTCCTCCCCCGCTTCGCCGACCTCGAGTACGCCGTCGAGACGATCCGCAGCCTCTACGACTCGATCCCGGCGACGTCCCCGATGACCCCGGAGGTGACGTTCTCGCTCTTTCAGCGCGTGTTCGGCGAACGCTGCCCGTGGCCGACGCTCCAAATGATGCAACGCAGCGCGGCCCTCCTGAACCGTGACCTGGACCTGCTGCACGACCGCGCGATCCTCGCCGTCCTCGCGACCCGCCTCCAGCACCTCCAGGACGCCATGGCGACCATCGAGCCGCGCGAGCTCGTGCTCACCACCGGCGAGATGCTCGAACTCGCACCGGCCGCCGACTGGCGCATCCGCGCATCTGCTGCAACCCCCGACGCAATCGCCCGCCTGAACGCGCTCACCGGCCTCCACGTGAGCGCGCTCGGCTCCGACAATGAAGCCAGCATCACCGTTCCGTCCGGAGCCGCTCCTGCACTCCTCGAGGCTGCACGTCGGGCCGGACTCATCGCTGAGCTCGCATCCTCCGCGATGACCTCGACAGTGTCCTGGACCGCCCGCGCCACGCACCACAGCGTCGTCTCCATCGCCCCGATCGAGTCGCGCCCGGGCCGGTGCATCACCGTCGACTCCCCCGACTCGAGCTACCTCATCGGCGACTACGTGGCCACCCACAACACGATGCTGCTGCTGTGGCTCGCGCAGCAGTGGCACCGCCAGGGATCCCCGCAGCTGATCCTCGACCCGAAGCCAGAGAGCGACCACTCGGCGTTCATCCGCCGCGAGGGCGGCCGCAGCATCTCGTTCTCCGACCTGGAAGGCGCGGACGGGATCCTGGACCCGCTGCGGTTCTCAGCGAACCTCGGCTCTGGCGTCACCCTCGCCGCCGACATGATCACCCGAATGGCCCCGTGGGGTGTCGGACGCGGCGAGGAGTTCCAGACGGACGTGCTCGACGCGATCCGTCACGGCGTCGCCCAGGGCGCCCGCGCGACCGGTCAGGCGCTCCGCGTAGCCGAGCGCGACGGCATCATCGACCTCTCGATCACCGCTCCCATCCACAAGCTCGCCGCGTCCTCCCCGATGTTCCGAACCACCTTCGGGTACGGCAGCACCGAAGAGACGATCGACTTCGGCGCCGGGATGACGTACTTCTACGTCGGCAACGGCGCGTTCGAGCTGCCCGCGATGGCCGACACCGAACCCGCCGAACGCCATGCCTCCCAATCGGTGCGCGCGTCCGCGAACGCCATCCGCATGCTCTCCCGCGCCGGCACCGTCGGACTCGCCCGCCGAGGCGCTGTGCTCCACTTCGACGAGGGCTGGGTGCTCGACAAGCTCGCCCCCGGAGAGCTGGAAGCCCAGGGCCGCCTCGCGCGCGAGCTCGGCGTGCTCATCCAGGTCTACACGCAGACCCCGTCAGGGCCGGTCGAGAACAAGACCGCGAAATACGTCGGCTCGGGCGCGATGGGCTACGTCGAAGACCCAGACGAGGCGATCGCCGCCATGAAGATGATGAAGTTCCGCGAGCCGCTGGATCAGCGCGTCCTGGACCGACTCGTCGCACCCCGCAACGACGCCGGCCAGTCCGACGGCATCAACCGGCAGTCGCTGCAGACGCTGTTCAAGAAGGATTCCCGCGAGGTCGTCCGCGGCAGCGTCTTCTACATCTCCGACGCGACCAGGCGCCTCGCCCCGGTCGAGGTGAAGCTCCCCGCCGCATTCCTCAAGCAGGTCTCCACCAACGCCAACGACCGTCGAGCCCGGGACGCCGCGGAAGCTGCGAGCAGCCCCTCCCCCGTGCCCGCATAGCGGTTGCGCCTCACCGAATGGTGTGCGCTAATTAGGTGCGGGCAAGGCAATCCCTGCCCGCACCACCGCCACCCTCGAAGGACGTCATGACTGTCACCGCCACCACATCACCCTTGTCCGCACCTGAGAGCCCCACTCGGGATGCGCACATCACTGCCTTGCCCGCACCTGAGAGTGCCACCCGACTCACAACCGTCGAGTCCTTGCCCGCACCTGTGCCAGTACCCACGATCGTGCACGCCTCCCCCGAAGTGCAGGAGTTCGCTGGTGAGCGCCTTGCCGACTTCCATGCCAACCCGGCCACCTTCGGTCGGATCGCGGCGTCTTGCTGCCCGGAAGCGGCTGCGTTCGCTCGTGCAGACCTCCTCGCCTCCGGCATTCCTCCGCTCGCGGATGCGGTGCTGCGCTCGACGTTCCAGCGGAAGTTTCCGGTGACGTGCGCGCGCATCCTCGCCGACCCGCAGGCGTTCACCGCAGGCCATCTCGTCGCCGCACTCCTGGACACCTGGCACGAAGTCGCCGTCGAGATGCTGCTGCGCTACGTGGTTCAAGAGGGCGTGGAGACGCGCCACATCGACGCGGTCTGCCGAAACCTCGCGACCCACGCCCTCGACGCCTCCGGCGGTGTCGGGAGCGGCTACGTCCCCGGGGAGCGCGAGACCGGCGACCTCGAAGCAGTCGACCTGCCCTCGCACCCGGCGAGGTTCCACCCGACACTGCGCGTACGCCGCTACCTGGCGGAGATCCTCGCGAACCCTGTGCTCGGCATCCCGCACCGCATGACCGAGCTGGGCTTCCGGGACTACGCGGTCGCGTATCCCTCCATTGAGCATCTGTCGCACGACGAGGTGTTCCAGGAGACGAGCGTGGACCTGCGCCGCAAGGTGTTCTCCGACGCCATCGACAACGCCGAGCAGCTGAGCTCCTACCTGCAGCTGCCGAAGATCGCGGCCGGCGCCAGCGCCGTCGGCTGGTTCAGGCAGACCGGCCGGGCCGTGGGGAAGTCGAAGACTCGAGACGCGATCAACCGACACGCGAAGCTCGTGTCCGCTGACTTCGCCCGCGACCTCGCAGCCAGCGAGGAGCGCATAGGCGGCGTCTCCCGCGAGATCCTGCAGGACGAGTTCCTGCGCGAGCAGGCGATCGCGGACCGGGACAGCCTCGACACCGACTTCGAGCTCGACAGCCGGAACCCCGTCGGCGCACTCGTCGACGCGCTCGAATCCGCACGTGAGCTCGCCGGCGGCAACCGCCTGCGCAACAGCGCCATGCTCGTCCTCGCAGGTGCGAGCGTCTTCCGGAACACGTTCGCCCTCCCTGAGCTGACGCTTCCCGCCGACCAGGACGAGCTCGAGCGCGTCCGCGTGGCGATCGAGAGCACCCCTGGCGAGGTGCACCGCTCCCTCAAGGCCTGGCACGACGCCCTCAAGGGTGCGAGCACTCGAGACCAGCGCGACATCGACCCGGCACTGGTGGAGCTGTGGCAGCACTACTCCGCGCTCGAGGCGGACGCGCTCCTGGGCCGCGGCCCGCAGGTCGCGCTCATCCTCGCGCGCGCTGCCGTCGCCGTCCTCCCAACCCCGAAGACGGACTCCCGCCTCGCATTCATCGCCAGCATCACCGCAGCCTCCACCGACCCAGCCTGGGCGAAAGTGGCCCCACGCATCGCGTCCGGGTTCACCGCTCGGTTCTGCAAGCGAACACCAGACGAGGAGTCCCAGGCCTGGCCCACTGCGCTGCGGCTTGCGCTCGACGCCGAAGACGCGCCCCTTGGCATCACCAGCACGGATGTCGAGCGCAACCTGCGCGAACTCCACCTCCTCAGCCACCTGTCCACCCAAGAAGCCACGCAGCCGCTTCACGAGCTGCTTGCCCGCACCTAAGACAAGTACTCACCCCTCTCGAGAGCAGCCACCGCCACCTATGACTATGCAGCGCATGCCGATGACCGTCGGCCAGAAGTTCGACCCCACCAACCCGAAGCACGTCGACAAGGTCCTCTCCGCCATCGACCCCGCTCAGTACGGCACCGGATGGAAGATCGAGCACTACGACCAGGCCGCAGGCAAGCTCTACGTCACCCGCCAGGACGCCGTCACCTCGGTCGAGGCCGGCACCCGCAAGGACGAGAAGGTCGCGCGCCTCGGCCCGGAGTACGGACCTGGAGACGGGGAGAAGGCCGCGAAGCGGTTCGAGTCGATTCCCGACTTCGCCGGCTACGTGATGACGCACTACGACTCGTATCGCGCCATCGCGCACCTCACGAAGCTCTCCCCGGACGAGATCCGTTGCCGCGACGCGATCGCGATCGTCGTCGGCGCGAAGCCGTGGGAGGTGCAGGTCTCGAAGCGCCGAGGCGGCGGCTTCCATGTCCGACTCCCGAAGACGTACACCCCGTCGAAGCACGACGCGAAGTTGAACGAAGTCGTGACCACCGCGGTCGGCCTCCCCGGCTGGTACTCGAAGATCGACGTGCCGAACTTGTCGATGGAGATCATCCCGTCGAAGCCGCCGACCTTCCCCGGGATGGTGCCTTACCCGCTCGATCGAGTGCGGGAGCTCAACACCCAGGACCGGCTCCTCTACGGGTGGTCGCTCCCGGAGAACGGCGACGACCCAGGCGAGTACCTCTGGTTCGACTGGGGGGACGGCCCGCACGGTTTACTTCAGGGCACCACAAGCTCTGGGAAAACGGTGTCCATCAACGGCATCCTCACCGGCGCCCTCGCAGCAGGCATGGAGCTCGCGATCCTGGACACTCCAGCCAAGTCCGTGGACTTCATGTGGTGCCGAAAGTTCGTGCGACCCGGAGGCTGGGGATGCGAGTCCTCGGGCCACGCGCTCGCCGTCCTCGACGGCATCTACCGGGAAGGCAACCGCCGAGCCGCGATCATCAAGGCCCACGGGGTGCAGAACATCACCCAGCTCCCGCCAGATGTTCGCCAGGGCATGCCCCGCATCCTCACGCTCGCCGACGAGGTCGCAGCCCTCATCCGCCCAGCCGAGGTCATCAAGGGCCTCGACAAGGAAGACCCGCGCTACCTCAAGCAGCAGGAAGAGGGCATGATCCGTGGTCTCACCAAGCTCCTGTTCCTCAAGCTCACCGCAGAGATGCGCTTCACCGGGCTCCACGTGCTTCTCAGCTCGCAGGTCATGTCGCAGAACACGGGCTTTCCGACCGAGCTGCGCGACAACTCCTCGAACCGGTGGCTCATGGGCCCAGGCGCCAACGATCGTCAGCGCAACATGGCGTTCAACAACCCGGACTCCGCCCCGAAGTTCTCCGACCACCCAACGCTCCTGCAGGACAAGAACGCCGTCCGCGGCACCGGCGTCGCGGAACTCCCCGGCCAGCCGACCCGCATCTTCAAAGGCCTCTACGCGTCCACCGACGACCTGTCCCGGCGACTCGTCCAGCTCGGTGTTCCGACCTACCCGGATGAGTTCTCCTCGCCGAGCTACCTCGAAGTGCAGCGAGCGATCCACGGAGACGACGTCGAGGTCAAGCGGGACTTGTCTGGGCCACCGCTCGCCAACGACCCCGACGCGGGCGCCACGGACCAGAACGGGAACCGCCTCACGGGCGCTGCCGCCGCTGCAGCTGCGTCGAAACGGCACGCGGGCGTCTGAGCTCGCGTGGATCGATGCGTTCCCCGCATAGGTCTCTAGACTGAGGGGTGCGCCCCGACTTCATCCACTCCTCGAGAGGTTCCTTCCCCCCATGACGACCCTGATTGTCGCGGCCAGCGCTACCCGCACCGAGTCTCCACGCAACGCCGATGGAGCTCTGTTCCGCTACGCGTACATCACCGAGCGGGAGACGGTGTATGCCGACACCGTGACCGAGCTGTGCAGCTACCTCATCCCCACCTACGACCAGCTCGTGGAAGCCGGGGATGACACGAGCATGCTCGAAGCGCGCGTGGAGAACCTCGCCCACCGCATCGGCATCGCGCAGGCCATGAGCCTCGAGCAGGTGCTCCTGCAGCGCGAGGAAGCACTCCCCGACGAGGTGATGACGGCGGTGCTGGAACCGAAGGATCGCACGCCCATCCACGTCGACGAGTGGCCGCTCACTGACCTGCCGCTGCTGCTGCTCACTACCCAGTACGCGCCGTTCACAGCAGTCCCCCGCCCCCGCGGCGCTGCCGTCCACTTCTACGACCCCCGCACAGAACGGACGTTCGTGCACGACACCGCGAAGATCGCGGGCTGCCAGTTCCTGGTCCTCGACCGGGCCTAGCAACGCTCTTCCCGAACGCACCTCGCAGATCGTCTGCGGGGTGCGTTCGTCGTCTCCGCCAACTTCCGCCCCGCCAGCCGCATCCGCAGCACCCATCCGAGAGCCGACCATGCCTTCCCCGCCGTTCCACCTCCTCGAGCGCCGATCCGACGCGCTCGCTCGCTTCCGCGCGCGCCTGACCGTCAACGTCTGGGACGCCGCGAGTCTCGAGGGGAGCCCACTCTCACTCGCCGAGGTCGAGTCGATCCTTTCCAGCGAACCCGTCACCGGCGCGGACGAGTTCGACGTCGACCAGGTGCGCGCACTCCGAGACGGGTTCGCGGTGGTCGCTGACCTCGTCAGTGCAGGCGCCTTCCGGCTCGACAAATGGACCTCCGACGCCGTGCACCGCACGGTCGCGCGCTTCGAGGCGATCGAGTCCGGCCACTTCCGAGGCGAAGGGCGCGTCGACGGCGGCGGGGCGGTCTCACTCGGCCAGGGTGCCACCTTCCAGGCGTCAGCGCCGGGCCCCGGTGGTGCCACCCTCCCGCGCGAGCATGAGGCGCTCCTGGCCAGCCTGGCGGGTCTCGACCCGCGCGAGCAGGCGTTGCGGTACTCGGCGGCCGCGACCCGAGCACAGTTCTACTTCGACGGCAACAAGCGCACGTCCCGGCTGATGATGGCCGGCCATCTCCTCGCCCACGGGTTCGACGCGATCGCGGTGTCGGCATCCGCGCATGATGCGTACGACGCAGCTCTGCGGGTCCTTTTCGTCGAGGATCGGGACGACGCGCTCGTGGCCCTGCTCATCGACTGCCGGCGCAGGGATTGAGTGCCGCGCTCCCGCTTGTCGCTGCCGTCCAGTGCTCGAGCGCCCGCATAGCTTGGCCGTAGCACTGCACCACCACCACCACCGCTGCCGCTTCACGCGGCCGACCCCTTGGGAGCACCGCCATGGTCCAGAAGGCAATCACCAGCATCGTCGATGACCTCGACGGCACCGAACTCACTGAGGACGCCGCTGAGACGGTCTCGTTCGCCCTCGACGGGAAGGCGTACGAGATCGACCTGTCGCTCGCGAACGCGCGGGCCCTGCGCGGGGCGCTCATGCCGTACACCGACGCCGGCCGCAAGCTCGGACGCGCACCAGTCTCGAAGACCAACGCCGCTGGACGCCGCACGGATCTCACCCAGATTCGGGCGTGGGCTCGCGAGAACGGACATCAGGTCGCCGAGCGGGGCCGCATCCACTACGACGTCGTGACCGCCTACGACACCGCTCACGCCAGCTAGCGTCCCGCCGCAGGCAGGTCCCCGCATAGAGAGGGCATGCCAGCTTCACTCCTTGCGAGCACCGCCTCGACCGCCACGCTCGCCCCCTCCACCGAGGCCGAGCGCCCGCCCCTCACCGAGCTCGAGTTCCTTGACACCTGCGTCGCAGAGGCGGTCGGCCCTGGTGCGACGGCTCGTCCCGGTCAGGCGCAGCTCGCCGCCGCGATCGCCGCAGCCCTCGCCGGCCGCACCCACACGATCGGGAAGGCGCCGACCGGTGTCGGTAAGTCGATGCCGGGTCTCGGCATTCCCGCGTACCGGGCGGCGCTGTTCGGGGAGCGTTCGGTCGTTTCCACACAGTCGCTGACGCTCCAGGACCAGTACCTGAACAAGGACTGGCCTGCGATCCAGCGGGCAGCGTCCAAGCACCTCGGGGCGGAGCTGAAAGCGGCGTCGCTCAAGGGTGCGAACAACTACATCGATCCGCGCCGCATGGCGCACACGGCCGCCGTCATCCTCGATGACCCGGGTGTCTCGTTCCAGATGCTCAGCGCCCTCGCCGACACGCTCCCGCGCCTCAAGAAAGCGAAAGCCGACGACTACCGAGTGCGCCTCCAGAAGGCGTTCGGCCCGCACATCGACGCGGTTGCCGTGAAGAAACTCCTTATCTGGGCGATCGACCGGCAGCTGAACTTCGATGCTCCGGGCGACCGGCAGTCGTGCGACATCGTCCACTCCGACCGGGAGTGGTTCGCCGTCGCCGCTATGAGCGCGGAAGCGGTCGCGGACTCCGACAAGTGGGGGTTCGAGACGAAGGCGCAGGAAGCGAAGATCCGAGCGTCCGAGGCGGACATCGTGATCGTCCACCACGTGCTCCTCGCGATTCAGGCGGCGAAGGGGCTGAACATCGTCATCGGGAACGCGACGATCGGCCGTATCGACCACCTCATCATCGACGAAGCCCACACGCTCCCCTCTGCCGTCCGCGACCAGGGCGCGTCGACGTTCTCTGGCGCCAGCTTCCGCCGCGTCGAGAACGCCATCGCCGGCGTCATTGACCGCACCGACAGATCGTTCCGCGCGTGGGCGAACGACGGCGAAGACCTCGCCCAGGCCACCGAGCAGGCGCTTGGCCGCTTCACCGGCAAGCGCCTCACCGACCTCGACCACCCGCTCGGCGTGCTCGAGGAGTCCATCGAAGGGTGGATCGAGCAGGGCAAGAGCTTCCTCCCGTCCGGTCGTGGCGCGAAGAACCCGGCGACGATGATCGCGCAGGGCCGCGCTGATGCCGCGATCGCCGCCGTCCTCGACGCGCTCGCCAGCACGGGTGAGCACCGTATCGGGCAGGCCCGTTGGGTCGAGTCGCCCGCGGCTGCCGAGGGTGAACGGAAGTCGTGGACGAGCATCGCTGCGTCTCCTGTCTACGTCGGCGGGATGCTGCGCCGGCAGCTGTGGTTGCGCGAGCTGAACGAGATCGGCGACGAGTCGGTCAAGGAAGAGCACCTCGCCGAGCTCCCGCCACTGGATTCGGAACTCGACCCGGAACCGCGCATCTCGGTTCGCCTCGGCGTTGCCGCGATGTCGGCGACCATGAGCCCGCACTTCGGGTTCGAGGCGAAACTCGACTCCCCCGTCATCGCCTACGACTCGCCCTTCACGGATCAGTACGCCGCGTCCTGCCTGCACGTGCCCGCCGCTTCCACGCCAGAGCTGATGGCCGAGCTCACCGACGCCCCCTACGGCAAGCCTCGACTGTCGCTGCTCAAGCACGTCTCCTGGGCCCGCGCGCACGCCCTGCGCATGGCCCAAGCCAACGGCGGCCGCGCGCTCCTGCTCACCGCGAAGTCCAACGACGGGAAGGCGCTCGCCGAGTACCTCCGCGCGCGCCTGAACGTGGCCGTCTACTCGCAGTGGGACGGCGAGGCGGTCCCCGTCATCACCGCCAAGTGGAAGGCTGACGAGACGAGCGTGTTGGTCGGCACGAAGTCGCTCATGACCGGCGTCGACGCACCCGGTGAGACGTGCTCCCTCGTCTGGATCGACCGGCCCCCGCGCAAGCCAACGAACCCGGTGGACGATGCCCGCGTGGAGTCGCTGATCGAGCAGAACTTCTCCCGTTTCGACGCCATCCGCATGGTCTACGTCAGCGACGCAGCCCTCGAGTTGGAGCAGGCGGTTGGTCGGCTTATCCGCGGAATGCGCGACGGCGGCCTCGCAGTCATTTGCGACCCGCGCCTCGCCAAGGGAACACCCATCTCGTACTCGGAACTGGACCGGCAGACGTACATGAACCCGTTCGGGAAGTTCGGGGTCCGCTTCGCCGGGATCGACCGCGCGGAAGGCTATCTGCGCTACCGCCGCCAGCTCGTGCGAGCATCCGCATGATGGGCGCGAACCACGCGATCACAGGCGCAGCCGCCTGGGTCGCCGTGACCAGCACCGCCACTGGAGCGCTTGGCCTCGTGCCGATGGAGCCCGGGGAGATGCTCGTCGGCATGCTCGTCGCGGCCGGCGCCGCGCTCCTGCCGGACGCTGACCACCCGAACGCGACGATCGCCTATTCGGTGCCCCTCATCGGGTCCGCCGGTGCCAGCGCCGTCAGCGGCATGGTCGGAGGCCACCGACACGGCACCCACTCGCTCCTGTCCATCCCTGTCATCGCCCTCATCGCGTGGGTCTTGCAGTTCGGTATCGCCGACGTCACCTGGTGGGAGCGGCCGATCGCGTGGGTGCCCGCCCTTGCCGTGGTCGCGCTCGTCTGCTTCGCCGCGAAAGCGATGAAACTCGTCGTCTCCTGGCCGAAAGCGTGGGTGGCCGGCGCGACGGTCGGCGCGCTCGTGCTGCTCTTCGCCCCCGAAGACCCGTTCTGGTTGCAACTCGCGATCGTCCTCGGCTTCGTCATCCACCTCGCCGGTGACATGCTCACCGTCGGCGGACTCCCGCTCCTGTGGCCGTGGAACCCGAAGCCGCCGAAAGCGTGGCGGAAGACGCCCGTGCGCTACTTCTGGATGCCCAACGGTTACTTCGCCCTCCCCGTCCTCGGCAAGACCGGGTCCATCCTCGAATGGCTCCTCGGCGCCGCCGTCACGGCTTATCTGGCTTGGGTACTGATCGGGTCGTTCGTCGAGTGACGCCGGTGTCAGCCATCTCCCAAGTCGTGGATGCGGTTGCGTTGACAGGTGGTGCGGCCAGACGCACGGTCGCGGCGTCGAAGTCCCGTAACGCGTCCCTCAGTCGACGCACAGTCCCGAACCCAGATTGCTCAGCAACAGCTTCGACGGAACGCTCGGGAGTGCGCGTCCAGATGCCGCGGGCGACAAGCACTCGGGCGCGCCGGATGGCGCGAACGATCGTGTCCCCGTTCGCTCGAAAGGCGAGCTGCAGCGTGCGTGCGGAGTTGCCACCGCTCAGCCGTACAACGTCGGCTGGTGACAGGTCCGGGTCGGTGGCGTGCAGGCTGATGTAGTGCAGCGCCGCCTCATAGGAGTCTCGATTCCCGGCAGGGATTGCTTTGCGCAGCAGCGTCCTGCCGATGCCTGCTGCCGCGGTGTACATGATGTCGGTGGCGCCCTCTGTCTCTGGCAGGGGTGCTCGTGCGAGGCCGTAGGCGGCCGCGTAGGTGACCGCGTTGAGTGCCGGATCCCGGAAGTACCGCATCTGCCCGTCCTCACAGTCTGCGGTGCCGCCATGCTCCGGCATCTCGACACTCAGCATCACAACCTCATTCTCGTCTGCGAGGAAGCGAAGATGCAGGACGAGGGTGTCCGGGGCTTTTGAGGCCGCCTGCCCGCGCTGGAGCACGTAGGACCGCGACCCTTCATTGGTCTCGACTTCGACCTCGACTTCTCCCTTGGCGATGAAGATAAAGAGGCGGCGCTGCGCGGCCACGTCCGCAGACCGCTCAAGCGTCATCCGACTCACCGGCCACGTCGCGTGGCAGGCGAACCAACGTGGAGCTGCCGTCGCAGCAACGGTCACCCGAGCGCCCTCTTCGAGCTCGGAGACCGTTACATGCTTATTGACGAGCATCGAAGAGAACTGCAGCGGCGTATCGACGCTGTCGACACGAATCATCGTGTGGTCGTGTGCGTGGTCAAAAGCGGTCATGCGATCGTGCGCTCGTCTTCCGAAGTCTGGGGGAATGGCTTAGGACACAAGTGATTCGACGCGATTTTGACGACGGATTGAACGAAATCCCATGTCTCTCCATCTTCACGGACCATTCGGCAGCCACCCGGAATGACGACTGAAATACGCAATCAGACGACGAGATACCGAAACCACGATCGCTGCGACCGCGCCGCACACAGTCTCTTCGACACCGAGGAGACACCGCTCATGAGCACATCTGCACCCGCCGCTGACGCCCGCCGCGAGTCCGCCCGAGGCCACGGCGCGAGGCCTGGCCAGTTCGGCTTCCAGGACCACTCCGCACCGGCCGCGTTCGACCCTGGCTCGGCCGCTGGCGACGAGCTCTCCCCGGTCGCCGCAGCACTGCTCGAGGAGCCTCGTCGGGAGCCACAGTTCAAGCTCCGCGGCTTCGTCGGCGAAGAGACTGTCCACGCGTTCGCGCGAGCTATCGGCGAGGGCGATTACCCCGCTGCCCGAGTCGCGGCTGCGCACATGAGCGACGAGGATCAGGCTCGCATGGCCGATGCGGTGCTGCCGTTCGTCGATGGCTCGTTCGCGAAGCCCGACCCGGCTGAGTGGGATGACTTCGAGCTGTCGTTCAAGGCTGCGTTCGTGAACGCGCAGGGTGGACGTCCCGACCTGGAGTACCTCGCGGATGCCGGTGAAGCCTCCAAGGGCTACATGGGCGGTTCTAAGTTCGAAGGCCACCTCGCCCGGGCGACGCACATGGAGTCGCGGACCCAGATCGCGAAGCGCATCCGCGGCGACATCACGGCTGCCCAGGACGCCGGCTATCTCCCCGCCGAGCTGAAAGTGTCGGTCCGGCAGAACACGGGCGCTGGCGTCTCCTCGTTCTCGGTCACCGGCACGAACGTCGACCAGGACTACCTCACCGAGCCGATCGACCCGGCCGATCCGGACTATGTCTACAGCGATCGTCGCGACACCGAGCACGGGCGAGAGCTCGCCCTCTGGCTCGAGGTCGCCACCAGCCGGTACACGTCCAAGAACACGAACTCGCAGGTCGACTTCTTCCAGAGCTACCACGACGTCTACGTGCGCTTCGACTGACCGGTCCCGGGCGCCGCCGCACACAGTGTGAGCGAACCGACCCGAGGAGCCTCACCATGACCATGTCCGCAGACGCGATCGCCCGCCGCGAGTCCAGCCGCGGCAACGGCACGACCGGTGGCGAGTTCGGCTACCAGCCTCACTCCCTCCCCGGCGAGATCGCCGTGCCGGGCGCCGACCGTGCGGAGATCGAAGCGCTCCTGGAACCCTCCCGGGGTAAGTATGACTTCGAGGACCGAGTCGAGGCGCTGACGCAGCTCCGCGACATCCTCGGCGACAGCTTCGGCTCCCGCGCGATCGACCGCATGAACGCTGCCGGATGGCGGCCCGACCTGGTCTACATCTCCTCCGACGACCAGCTGCGCCCCTCCCAGATGGACGAGTATCTCGCCGACAGCAGCGAGTTCGTGAACGGTGACGATGACATCTCGTGGCTCGGGGACAGCACGTACGACCGTGCGGAAGAGGTCGCGATGAACCTCGTCGGCGACGAGGACGAAGTTGATGAGTACGGCGATGAGACCGACAACGAGACGGCCTGGAACGAGATCTCCAGCTCCACACAGGACGACCTGCGCATGTGGGCGACTGATTGGGACGAATCTGACCCCGCAGCCGATCTGGTCCGAAACACGCACACGCAGCTCGTGCAGCTGCCGGTGTCAGGCGCCGAGGACGCACTTCACGATTCACCGGATCTGAACCACGCCGACCCTGAGGTCGCATTCAAGGCCCGCGAGCGGATGCTGCAGAAGCTCTTCATGGGAGCGGGCATCGCGATGACGGAGACGAACCAGCAGCGCATCCGCGAGCTCATCACCGAGGGCATGGGCGGCACGTCCGAACCGTTCAGCGAATACCAGATCAAGGTGCTCGCCTACACCGACCTCGGGTCCGCCACCCTCTCCGGCATCCGCACCGACCGCCCGAACAACGTGGACGTCGACCGCAGGGTCACCTCGACGAATCCGCGGGTGCTCGTCATCCAGCGCGGCTCCGGCTATGGCCACGACGTCCAGCTTGAAGGGCGGCTCACGAGCCACCTCACGCCGGACTCGCCCGCCGTCGTCGACGACAACCAGGGGTACTGGTCCTGGAACGAGGTCGCGGGCCTCTACGAGCCGGCATACGCGCCCGAGGCGCCGCTCGAGTCGGAGTGGATCGCGGCAGCGTAGTCGGGGCGGCCGCCGCTAGCGGCAGGTGGCTGCCGTGACGACGGGCAAGTTGATTCGGATATCGTCGTTGTCGCCAGTTGCGAGCGGGAGTGAGAAGACGAAGCGAATGGTCGCGGTTGTGCTGCTCGGCGCCGTCCATGTGAACGAGTAGGCCGCCTCGGCGCCCAGGATTCGGGTCGGACCGAAGTTCGCCTTGGTGGCAGCGTTCCACTGCTGGACGTTGTTGATCGTCACCGCCAGAGTCTGAACGGTACTCTGCACGTTGCTCGCGCGCGCCCGGAAGCTGAAGGTGTAGGCCGTTCCGGCGACCGGTGTGAATGGTGCCGAGATTGTGACGGTCGTGGTGCCAGCTCCACCGGTGACCCGGTCTTGCACCGAGAGGAACGATGTGGCGTTGTTGGCGACGGTCAGGTAGGTGCCGCCGTACTGATTGTTGAACTGTGCCTGCGAGCCCGCTCGAAGCGGGCCGGCAACGACGGGAGCCGACCACAGGGCGGCGTTATTGAGCTGTGGGCATGGCCGTGACGCGGCATGGGCTGGGGTTGCGATACCGAATGCGATGACGGGCACCGCCCACGCTCCGGTCTTCAAGACCCTGCGGCGGTCCGCGGAGACTTCGGCGTGGGTTTCGTTGCGTGCAGACATGGTTTCCTCTCCTCGCGGCTCAGCGAGCGCCGGGCCTCCAGCAGTCTGATTCCCGCGACAGAGACTGACGCCCCGGGGACCGAAAAACGAACAAGAACGCCGTTTCTACGAAGTCCGCTGGCTGAGCCTCTTCTGACCTAGACGTTGCTGACGCGCCACAACGGCGGGGCGTGCGAGCAAGGTAGCCCCGCCGAATCATGGGGGTGTTCCGGCGGGGCCATGGCTGTTGCAGTGTGGTGGCGAGCGTACGGCCAGGTCCCCCGACCTGCCGCTACGCTCGCCACCGGCCTGGTTCCCCAACCGGCGCTCTGCCGCAACACCGGAGAACCTACCGACCAAGTAGGTGCTTAGCGAATTTGTTCTGCGAGCCTGCGCTTTTCCGTCTCAACCGATCGGATTCTGGGAGGACGAGGGTTCAGAGAGGGCGAATCGGCCAGTCATTTGGGGTCGCAAAGTCCGGCTCGGTGCGGCGCTTAAACGCCTCCAGGCTCGTCATCTGCTCCCTGTACGCGGCTGCCTGCGGGTCCATCCGAGCGTCGCTGCTGAGCTCCTGAACCAGCTGCAGCAGCGCGAGCTGGCCGGTGGCCACGGCGTCCGCTCGTGCCGTGTGGGCGTCGTCGAGGTGGATGCCGTAGTGGCGGGTCACGGCCTCGAGGGTGCGTTTGCCGCGGCGGTACTTATCGAAGTGCTTGTCGATGACGAGCGGGTCGATAACGATCACGCCGGTCATGTTGAGGGTCAGTTTGCCGTGGCGCCGCAGTTCGCGGTCGAGGAGGGTGAAGTCGTAGGGCGCGTTGAACACCACCATGGGGATCCCTGCCGCAGCAGCGTCGGCGATGGAGGAAGCGAGGAGCACCGCCGCCTGCTCGGGGTCGATGCCAGACGCTGCGGCGTGCTCTGTAGTGATGCCGTGCACCTCGGTCGCCCGCGCGGGGATCTCGATGCCCGGGTTGACGAGGAGGTCCATGTCCCCGTCGACGGTCACGCCGCCCTTCCCATCGTCGACGACATCGCCGATGAAGGCGGTTACGATGCGGGCAGTCTCGACGTCGATACCAGTGGTCTCGAGGTCGAAGACGCGCACCCGCGTCAGCGGCTGAGTGGCGGTGGGAGTGGTGTCGGAAGTCATGTCAGTCCTATGCGGGCGAGGAACTCGGTCAGGAGGCCGCCGAGGGACACGGGGACGTCCTCGAGCATGCCGAAGGCCTCCGACGCTGCGGCAAACTCCACCGCGACGACGGCCACGGCAATCCAAATCAGCAGGCGGCAGATACGGGCGCGTTTCGCGCGCCGAGCGTCGCGAACCTCGCGGCTGCGGCGGTCCTCGGTGCCATTCAGGAGGGTCTCGACCTGCGCGTCCCACCAAGAGGGGAATGCGGCGGGGGGAGGTGCGGCGCGGGCATCCACCTCGGCACCGAGAGTGTCCGCGACGAGCTCCGTGGTCCCGTAGTTCCAGTCCTCTTCGGTCGAGACGATCGTCTCATTCGTCAGCGGGTCGACGCGGATCGCGGCGAACTGGAGCTGCGGCTGCGGTTCGGTGTCGGTGGTTGCGTCGGGAGCTTCCGGGGTGCTCTGGTTGTCGTTCATGCCTGCACCTCTGCGCCGAGGCGGGCGGTGAGGTTCGCGCGGATGTCGCCGAGCATGTCTTCGAGTTGCTCGTTCGGCATCGTCGCGAAGGCGGGGACCGGGGAGAGCTCTGACGACTTGGACTCGCGAAGCTCCAGCTCCTGGACGAGCTCGGCTTCGGTGCGCTCGAGTGTCTCGTTGTCCATCAGTGTGTGCGGGGTCGGTGCCATCATGGTGATCCTCCAAGGTGTCGGGCCCGCGAGTGTCGTGCGGGGCGTCTGCACACCTATGCGGGGCCTCCTCACGGCACCCCGGTGATCGCCTGCGCCATACTGGGAATGTCCTGGCGCCTACGACCAAGGGGAGAACCGATGACAACCCGTGGTGAGATCACGACCATGCTTTTGGCACTCGGCCAGCCCCTCTCGCATGAAAGCGCGCAGGCGGCACTCACGCTCGTCGGGGAGACCGTCGAGGACGCCTACAAGGAAGGCCGCGCCTCCTACCTGATGCTCTCCGCCTTCGACGACGGCACGGTTTTCAGTCTCAAGAACGGCAAGCTGGACAAGATCGTCATGCGCATCCAGGAAGAATCGCGCTACGGCACCTACCCCCGCCCTGCCTCGATTGTCGAGGGGATCGATGCGACGTCCGATCGGGCTGCGGTCGTCTCGGTTCTCGGCGAACCCGCGTCCAGCCGGCCCGATTGGGACATGTTCGGGTCGGGCAAGCGTCGTATCCACGTCCGGTATCGAGACGGGCTCGTGGCCCGCATCACCGCACTGGTCCCTTAAGATCCCGGGGCACATGTGCGCGGCGTGATTGCACCGTTCACAGCGATCCAGGTCGGGTGCGGCCCAGCGGTGTCGGCCCGGACTGCCGAGCAAGGTCTGGGGCCAGGTCCAGCTGGCTTAGCAATCGTGTAGTCCGCTGCACTCAGATAGGAATCTGGAACGAGCCCATCCGCCCCGCATAGTCCGGGCATGAACACACCCTGCAGCATCAGCAACTGCCCCCAGGATTTCGCGTGGCACTCCCTCGCCTTCCGTGAGTTCCAGGCGGAGCACGGGAAGCCTCCGGTTCAGCGCCGTGCCGCCGGTGTCGGCCCGCACGAGTTCCACATCGGCCAGTGGTGGCGAGGCGTCCTCGACCTCATCCGCACCAGCGACCCGGACTCGCTCTCCGATGAGTTGCTGACCTCCGTCGCGGACCTGGCAGCGCACAAACGACCGCCGAGGCGTGTCGCTCGCCGGCAGAAGATGTTCGCCAGCGACCTCGAGCGCGCGCAGTTCATCGTCGACTTCGCTAGCGAGTACGGGAAGCTCCCCCGCACTTTCGGCATCGAGCAGGACCCCGAGCGTCGTGCCGGGCAGACTCTCAACGTCCTCCGAGTTCGAGCCCGCGGCTCCAGCGTCAAGAAGCCCCGTCCCCTCGATGAGGAGGCGCTTGAGCTGTTCGCCGAGCACTTGCCGAGTGGCGCCGGCCCTGGCGACCGATCCCCGGCGTGACACCCGCGCGACCGTGCGGATACTCGTCGCGGCGTGAGAGCTCGTCAGCTCGGGCTTGGAGCCTGAACGTTCATCGGTGAGATTTCGACGTCGACGTTGCCGAAAATGAAGCCGTCAGGGCGAACGAGGCTGCCGTCGTAAAGGTCGATCGGAAAGGCGAGCATGGAGTAGATCGACGCTGCAGTCCAGACCACAACGACCGCAGCGAACAACAGGATCGACTTATTGAACTGACGCCGAGCATCTACGAGAACCGTTCCTCGCCGTGCGAGGGCAGTCAAGCTACTCACGAAACCGATCGCCAGGGCCAGATAGACGAACGCTCCCGGTTGCAGTGTCAGAGCGAGGCAGTTCGGGACTTGCTCGGTGATCTCCTGGTTTGCGTCGATGTACTCGCCGGCACCAGTGACACCTCCTGGGCAGTAGCTGCGCGATGCGTTGCTCGCGATGGTGTGGATCAGCGCCAACGCGAGCAACCAGAGCGTGTACCGGCGCACTTCAAGAAGCCACCCTTTTCCTATGGCGGTGTCCAGGGCGGCAGGAGCAACTAGGTCTGGATCCGGGTTCGCGGTCATCGTTGCCTCGCTTCGTTGTTCAGTGGTTGAGCGCGGGTACGTCATCACGCTCCCAACCGAGGCTGGACGCTCTCCGGGTGGCAAAAGGCTCGCGCCTGGTAGTGGCCTGCCGCGTAGCGCCGCACACAGTCCCGGTACGAGCACTCTGGAGGCCATCCGCATGTCCCACATCGCCTCGGGCGCTGCCGCCCGCCGAGAGCCTGGGAACGGCTACCTCCGCACCCCTCCCACGACCGAAGGACGATGACCCATGACGATCAGCAACGAAGCGGCCCAGCGCCGGGAAGCCTCTCGAAGCAACGGCACCACCGGAGGTCAGTTCGGACACCAGCAGCACACTGCTCCCGCCCCGGGACAGTTCGCCGCAGTCCCGACCGCATCCACGCGAGCCGCGGAGCACCGGTACGACGCGGCAGTGAATCAGCTCCGCGCGCTCGACAACATCGGCGAGATCGCGGATCCCGCGCGGAAGGCTGAGCTCACGCGCGAGGCGATTGCAGCGGCGGCCGCCGTGCACTACCCGACCGCGGACCGGGTCGCGCTCACCTACGACAACGACGGAGGCAGCTACTCCCAATTCGACCGGATCATGGACGCCAACGGTGACATCATCGCGCAAGGCCCCGAGTACGACATCGACGAGGACAGCATCGAGTTCAACGCCAAGGTCGCCGACGCCACCAGCTACCACGGCATCCCGCTCGAGGGCACCTACGACCTCACCTGGCTGCCGAACGAGTACGACGAACGGAAGACAATGCCGACGCGGGAGCAGGTCCACCGCTTCGCGGCGAACCGCGCTCGAGCTGCGCGAGTCCGGGAGGCCGAGGACGCTGAGACCCGGGCCATGGCAGGTCGGCTCGTGAAAGATGCCCTGCCGACGGCCGCTCGAATCCACTTCTACGAGGACGGGCTCATCCGTAGCGTCGAGGACTCCTCCGGCGCCGAGATCTGGGACGACGAGTCGGCCAAGCTGGAGGGCGACGTCGACCGACGGATGGTTGACGCCAACTCGCTCCTGCGGACGTTCGAGTCTGATGGCCGCGAGGAGGAACGGGAGCCGATGGCGCTCTAGGTTCACGTTCGCAAGACGCCCGCCACGGTCACCCGTGGCGGGCGTCTTGCTGTGCCCCACCAGCACCCCGAATCTGATTCCCGAAGGACCGCAAAGGACCGCTCGGAACCAGGCGACCCGTGCCGGTGAAATGCCGGTGGACCTATGCTGGAGACCATGAAACACCGTGAATATCCGCAAACACAGGATGGACCTCGAGCCCGCGTCTCCCCAGTAAATGACTGGCAACAGGACCGGTTGGTTGCGGACGTTCACGGTGAACTCAGTCCTTCACACGGAAGAGGTCGTGGGTTCGAGTCCCGCATCACCCACTAGGAAAAGCCCCGATCTGACGCCCTAACGTCAGATCGGGGCTTTTCTCTTGCTTGGGTAGTTGGCGCAGAGTTGGCGCTAACCTGTTTTGTGCTCAGCCCGCGAGCTCGTTCCGCACTCGGTCGGACGCGCTCTCGATGCGCTCGGAGAGTTCACTGTCGGGGGCCCGTGGCACACTCCCGCGCATGAACGAACTAGCCGTACAGGTCACCGCCAAGTCGCCCTCGAGTCGCTGGTGCTGCGGTGCGAGACGGCCCGGGAGCGGGTGGACTCGAAGTGGACGAAGCGCATCGTGTGTTGGCGCCCGGTGGTGACGAGGCCTGTCGATGGCATGTCGTGGCTCCTGTGGGGTGACTCTCCCCCGGTGCGGGACGTCGACGGCGACACGTACGAGCCGATCTTGTTCGAACCGCTCGAGGTGTTCGACGCGTGGCTCGAGATGCTGCAGTGGGTGACCGAGGGTGGCGTGCGCGCCGAGGTGCGCCAGGCGCTTGAGGTCGGGACGATGAGCGAGAAGGAGTGGGCGATATCTCACGGCAACGCGCAGATCCGCGGGACCGTCATCCTCGAGGGCGACGCCCTCGCCGCGCAGAGCCTCGCGTCTGAGCTCTCGGTCGCGCTGCTCTGCATGGATCAGCGGGCCAGGAAGAAGAAAGTGTGGTGAGTTCTGCATGACGTGGCTGTCTTCCCAGTCGCGTGGTCGCATCAGTAGTCTGGCTCCATCCCCCGGCTCTCTCATCGGAGACATATGAAGAAACTTCTGGCTTTCCTTTGCGCTTGCACCGCGGTGCTGCTCTTTGCGACAACTGCAGCCGCCGCCCCTGGAGTCTTGGCGAACGAGTACAACGAGTTTGACGTCGGGCCGGAACTCTTGAGCGCCGAGATCGTAACGCCGACGACAGTAAGGGGCGGTGACACCGTCCGCATCAACTGGAGTGTGCGCAGCACCCGTGACATCGCATACAGCGCAGTGGACCTCGCGAACGGCACGGTCTTCTCTCCGGAAACCAGGAAAATCCTCGGACACTACGACATGGAGATTACGGGGCGCGAAGGGGACATCGTTTTCGGCACCACGTCCTTTTCCCCCAACGGACCGGAGTGGGCGCCTGGTGAATGGCGCGTGCAAGGCCTGGGCTTCTTCGACGAGTTGGGCGTGCACGGGGGTGCGGACGAGGCATACAGCCCAGTTATCCAAGCTCTTCCGAAGCTCCAAATCGACGTGGGCACAGACGGCGACCAAGAAGCACCAGAGCTCATCGACCTGCAAGTGGACGCACCGGCAGAGGTACGTCAGAGCGACGTCATTTGGTTCAACTGGACGATGCGCGAGTCCAGCCGCGTCAAGTCTCTGCTGCTGACTATCACCGGCCCGGATGGCCGGTCGTACACGGCTGAGGGCTTCGACATGCTGACTGCGACCAGGGAAGGCGATCGTGTCTCGGGAGCACTGCACCTCACAGTGAACAACTTCACGTGGGCGCTCGGCGAGTATCGAGTTACCCAGCTCACCACATGGGACGAACACGAGAACCGACTCATCCAGGCCACGCCAGCTGACAACGCCGCACTGGCCTCCGCCGCGGCGTTCACGGTTGTCGATTCCGGAGGACCAGACGTCACGGCTCCAGAATTGCTCTCAGCAGGATTCGAGCAGTCCACGGTTCGCATGGGTGACGAACCGGATATCAACTGGACCATCCGGGATGAGAGCGACATGGACGATGTCAGGTTCTACCTCAAAAACTACCGGGGGACGATCTACACCATGCGTGGGGACGGTGGCGACCGCCTGGGCGAAGTTCTTACCGGCGCGTCCGGAGCATGGCTGACTGTCACCCCCTACGAAGAGGACATACCCAAGTGGGGAGGAGGTGTCTACGAAGTTGTGGGCGCCGAGCTCGTCGACGACTACGGCAATGTGACCACACTGACGTCCGATCATCCGATCATCTCAGGCCTGCCAGACATGACCGTCCTGCCCCGCGACGCCCCAATCCCGTCCCGAACGCCCTCCCCGACCATCACCGCCACCCCCTCGCCAACAGCAACCGAGACCCCGACAGCAAGCTCCACACCGACAGAGACACCAACGGGTGTTCCTTCGCCGACGACGCCGGACCCCACCGGTTCGGCCGCACCGTCCCCCACGGAGACCGCAGTCTCGACAGCGTCACCGACAGTCACCGACTCCCCCACGAGCACGATCACCGCATCACCGACTCCGATTGGGACGACAAGCGCACCGCTTCCCCCCATACCAGCCTCTTCGACCGCTACCGCTGAAAGCGACCCATCTGCACCTTCCATGTCAGCCGCATCAGCCCCCGCGGGACACCCCACCCCACCACACAGCGAACAACCTCACGCGCTTGCATCCACCGGGACAGACACGCTTGCCCCCCTGGGCCTCCTCACGAGCTCGCTGCTCGCCCTCGGTGTCACGCTTCTCCTCGCTCGAAAGCGCGCGGCCAAACCGTAGCGCCGGCCAAGCCAAAACTCAGCTCAACGACGAAACACGCCCCTCCCGCGCAGCGTCACTCTGGGTGTCCAGGGTCGCTACCGCGAGAGGGGCGGAGTCGTGCTCAGCGGGGTCAGGCGGCGTGCTTGCCGCCGACCTTCTGCAAGGCGGTGCTGGTGCCGGTCGGCTTCCAGATGCCGTAGTGCATCCCGACGGCGATGAGGAACGTCGGGAGCGCCAGCAGGAGGCCCGTGCCGATGTCGTATATACCCCCTGCCTGCCACGCGGAGATCGCCTCGGCGAGCAACGCCGTGAGGAGCGAGAGTCCGACCAGGAGCCACGCCTTCGTGCTTGACGAGGTGACTCGGGTCGTGACGAGGCCGACGAGCAGCGGCAGGACGACGGCGAGCACGAGCTGGCCGACGAGGATTGGGTCGAGCGTGAACGCGACCTGCGGCGCTCCGGCAGCTGCGGTGACCTCGGCGGCCTGCGCGAACGGTGCGAGCATCGCGGCGAGCACGAGGGTCGCGAAGATGAGCGCGAAGGCCAGGACGAAGCGGGCGGCGCGGGCGCGCGCGGTCAGCGACTCCCGGTCGGGGGTGCGGATGAGGGACATGTGGGTTACTCCTTCGAGAGCGGGCCCATATGCAGGGCCGAGGATGGGTAGGGCGGGATGGCTGATGCAGGCACGCCCGCGTCGATCGCGATGCGCCGCACCTCCGACGCGTGCTCTTGAGAGATGCGGCGGGCGGTGCGCTCCTGGTCGCGGGCATGCTCGACGCGGTCAAGAGCGGCCTCTGCGAGCGTGACCTTCGCTTCGGCGTCCTTGACCTGCTCGTGAGCTCGGTCGATCTCTCCCCGGAGAGCGGCGTCCTTGCCGGTGAAGCGCGCCCAGATGCGCTTCCCGAACGCGAGGCCCGTGGAGGATGCGAGGAACGCGAAGATGCCCGCGACGATTGCCTTGGTGAGTTCAGTGTCCACACGGCGCCTTCCGCCTGTGCCCGCGCGGGGCGTACGTGTGCTTGCGGATCGCGACCCAGCGGAACCAGTACGCAGACAGGGCAATGAAGATCACCGACAGCTGAGTCAGCCTGGACGCGCCGGGCGGTGCGGAGGCGTGGAGGCTGCCGACGACGAACGCGTACACGAAGAGCCCGCCGACCGCGGCGATGGAGAGCGCGATCTTCTCGAGCCACATGTGCGGCGTGAACATGGTGCCGAGCCCAATGAGCCCGCCGCCGATCATGCACGCCGCCCAGATCGTCGCGAGCGTCGACCCGATCGCCCCCTCGATAGTCGTCGGTGGGAAGGCGTACGTGACGACGCCCATGACGACCGTCGCCACGTACGCGAAGAGCACGGGCTGCCATGTCGCGTCCGGGTCGGTGAGCAGCTGCCAGACGCGGAGCACGTGGCGACGAGTCATCACGGTCAGCTCGCGATGCCGAGCTTCTTGGCGAGCGCCTGGATCTCCTTGCCGGTGGAGGAGTCATCCTTGGTACCCGCGTTCACGTTCGACCAGATGCCGTAGAACTCCGGGAAGGGCAGCACGACGACCGGCTTGCTGATCTTCTCGAGGCCCGCAATGGTGTACTTCGCGGTCGCGTGGGGCAGGTCGACGATCTTGCGCACGTAGGTGGGCGTGATGAGGGCGTGGCCGAAGTCGGCGACAAAGACGGGGTACATGGTCTCCTCCTGGAGGGGTTTGGGTGCTGCGGGTGTGGCGGTGGCGGGGTCGCCACCGGCCTGGTACTCGAGGGCCATCGCGACGAGCCGGTCGAGGTTGATGCCGCCCGGGCAGGCGGTCGAGTAGGAAGCGCCGTAGCGCGTGTAGAGCTCCCGGTGCCCGATGACGGTGTCGCGGTTGAGGGGGAAGCCGTACCGGGTGGAGCAGTCCGCGATGAGGCGGGCGAGCGACTGGCAGGAGGTTTCGGAGATGGGCCACCCGGACGCGTCGCCCGTCGCTGAGTTGCATGTCTCGACGGTGATCGCGCGGCCGTCCCATGCGGCGGACCCGGAGGTCCACGCTCGCTTCTCTTCGGGCACGACTCCGAGAATCTGCTCGTCCTTGATGACGTAATTCGAGGAGACCTGGCGGGAGCCGGTGCTCATCATGGAGAGCACGGCGGACAGCGACGCGGTCGCTGCGTGATGGACGATGAACCGATCGACGCGAGCCGATCGATTCGAGAATTGGCCACCGTTGCCGGACGTGCCGGTGGCAGTGTTGGAGAACGTCATGCAGTGCCTCCTGGGGCATGAGGGAGGCCCTGCGCGGTGCGCGCAGGGCCTCGGAGCTCGGGAACGGATGTGGCGAGACGATCAGGCCACGGGAGTGACCTGCTTCCAGACGCCGCCTGGGATAGCGACTAGCAGCATCGACTGGCCAGGTGTCAGCGATTTGCCTGTGTTGCCGATCAGAGCTCGCCGGGCAGCAGTTGATGTGTCGTGCGAGATCGACACGGTGTTCGAGGACCCGTAGTGGATGATCGCGAGCCGTTGCCCGTCGAACTGTGGAGCGGGAAGACCAGCCAGGGATCCGTTGCCGCCGCTTGGGTCGATGAGTGCTGTCAGGTCCGACTTCATGCTTCGACCCAGTGGAGCTAGAGCACCCGCAGACGCCATCGACGTAGTCCCCAACAGCACGCCAGCGGATGACCTCGAGTTCGCTTCTGACGACCAGTCGAGGTAGCTGTTCGATGTCGGTGCATTCGCAATGATGAGGTCGGGTGCCTGAGTCATTGACTGCTCGCGGACACGGACGAGGTCATTCCCGGCCGAGCTGATGTAGGCGGCGACACGGCTCGGAGTGGACGCGGGGTGCCGGTACTTGGCGGGCCCGGACTCGAACACAGAGAACCAAGTGGTGTTGAGCTCGATGACGCTGAGCGCCGCACCTGAGACGTTGAGGGAGAAGTCGTGCTCGATTGCGCCGTCGATGGAGATGCGGCTGTTTCGCATCGTCATCGAACACCCACCGCCGATCATGTCCGAGGCTGCCGAGAACCGGTAGTTCATGAGCCGGACCGAGGCATTTCTGAGAAGTAGTCCGCGTCGTCGCGTGTTCCGAGTCGTGAAACCATCGACCACAAACCATTTGTCCTGTCGTTGCTCCGCCAAGGGGTGCCCTGGAGGACGCAGCATGAACTCGAAGTCGGTCAGGCAGTTATCGCTCTCCCAGTTCATGATGGTCGAGTCGTACGTCTCACCGCCGACTGTCTGCTCGAACGCGCGGCCGCCGACGGTGCAGAACGAAGCGCGGGCATTGACAAGTCGCCCCATGCGTCCGCGTAGCTGGAACCCGAAATAGGAATCGCGCGCTGAGCAGCCGTGGAACTCAGCGCCGTAGGAAGCGTGGTGCGTGTCGAAGGGCGCGGCGCTGGAACCCTGGCCGGTGCTGTCGATGATCTTGGCAAACATCGTGGCACCGTAGGCGTGCGTGTTCACCGAGTTCGCCGCTATGGCTGACGTGTCGTCGGTGTAGAGATGCCGGAGGTTCCGGCCGTGCGCATTGAGGATGCGGGTGTAGGCGGACGCCTTGTCAACGATGCCGTAGGAGAAGTTGCTGTCCCCCGGGTTGTCGATGCCGTAGTCGATGTTCACGTTCTCGAACGTAGACCGGTAGCAACCCTCGTTTGTAATCATGGCGCTGGGCGCCGCCCGCACGTTGAGCCCGTCAAGCCTCGCGTTCACGAGGTTGCGCAAGATGACCGAGTTACGAGGTGATTTGCTCGACATGATCGCTTCGGAGAACGTCAGCTTGCCGCACTTCATGGAGATCTCGATTGACTCGTCGAGCTTGCAGAGGCGCACGTTGTCCGTGAACGAATCGATGAGGGTGCCGATGACGCGGATGCTCGAACCAGAAACGCTGTGGAACACGAGGAACTCGCCGACACGGGCTTGGTTCGTGCCAGGAGCTGGACCAGGTTCTGAGCCTGGGATCACGTTGTTCGCGATGACCTTGATGACGTCACCGCGCTGCCATTCTGCAGCGATGCTCACGTCGGCCACTTCGAATGCTGTGCCCGGGACGACGAGATCGTTTTCCATCGTGAGGTTTACGACGGTGTGGGAGATCACCGCGTGCTGCTCCGGAGTTTTCGCGACGAAGGTGAAGGGCGCCTGAGTGGAGTCGGAGATGATCTCAGCACCCGACCAGTCAAAGGACAAGCTCGTGAGCGAGTCGTCGGGTGCGCGGTTCATGATCGAAGCTGTACCCCCGATGTAGTACTTCCCTCCGGGAAGATGAAGGGTAGAGCCCTTCGGGGTGTCACGAATCGCCTGCTGAAGCGCAGCGCGACTGTCGCCAACGCCAGTCGGGTCGAGGCCGGGGTAACGAGCAGTCGTCGCCCAAACGTCAGAGACGTAATCTTCAACGCTGCCGCTTGCCGCGACGCTGCTCGATTCCGGAGGCGTGGACTGGATTTTCGAGCTTTCAGCCTGTGCTTCTGGGGTTGTTGTGTTCTCGGTCATGATGGGCCTTTCCTAGTGGACTGTTCGCATCCGAGGGGCGTGTGACTCTCGTGAAGTTCGTACTTATGTACGAGAAAAGACTCGCGCTGGCCACCGACATTGGTGACTTCAGGCCCCTCGGTTCGCGCTCGTCCCAGGCGTGTCACGGCGTGTCGAACATGGATAACTGACAGGGGGGCAGGCGCTGCCAAGGTCGGGGTCCGCGATTCAGTCCCGGGGCATGTGGAAGGCCCCGCACGGTAAGTGCAGGGCCGAGGGTGTGAGGTGGGGCTAGGGCAGGTCGACGGGGTCTCCGCCGCCGTCGAGGAACGTCTGCTTGAGCGCAGCGATCTGCGCGGGGATCGCGGCGAGGTTCGCGCGCCGCTCCTGCTCCGTTTGAACGGCCACGCGAGCCGCTTCGAGCTCTTCGTCCGTGAGGTTCGTGTAGTCCATGGGCTTCCTCAGGTCGGCCCGATCGCACCAGGGAGTGGCGCTGCCGGGTATGCGGATGGGCTGGCGGGGAAGTTCTTGAACTCGCGGAGGCGCGTGGTCGCGCTGACAGTGCGCAGCGTCCAGTACGAGCCGTACGCGTCAACTCGGATGCCCGCCCCTCCGGCGACCGCTCCCCCGGCTTGGGCGAAGATCATGCCGGGGTAGACGGACCCGATGCGGAACCCCTCGGGAATGTCGAAGCGGATTTCGACGGTGCCGGAGGCGATGCCTCCGAACACGAGGTCGTCCAAGCCGAAGCGCACGACGTCGTTGATGCGGCGGACCATCATGCGCCCCGAGGTGACGAATCCGGGGTTGGTGGCGAGGTGCGTGGCGAACGCGGTCGGCGTGATGATCCGCCACTCCGTGTCCGCGGACAGCACGCGCCATCCCGTATTGCCGGTGCCGGTGCGCTTAATCCACGAGGATGCGCCAGCGGTTGCGGCGGTGTCCGTGTACCGCTGACCGACCGTGCCGACGACGGCGCCCTCGGGTGAACCGGTTCCCGGCGCGAGGTCCAGGCCGCTGCCTGCGGGTGCACGGAATACACCGTCGCCGTGCAGGACCGTCGACGCAGAAGCGGTGCCCGTGCCGAGCTGTGCCGGCGTCGCGCGCCCGTCCATGTCCGAGAACGCATGCCGATGGGTGAGCGGAGCTCTGCCAGCGATCGCGGCTGCCTGGGCCACGCTGACGGGCTTCTGAGCATCTCTGGTGTTGTCGACGCTGCCGAAGCCCCACGAGAGTCGCGTTGAGGCCCACGAGCGACGCAGCGTCGCGCCTGTGCCCGACCGACGATGCGCCGACGTCGCCCGCGGTGAGTACGACGTCGCCAGTCTTGGTGTTCACGGACTTCACGGCGCCCCCACCGAATGGCTGCGTCATGCTCGCGGTGTACGCCGGCTGCGGCTGAACCTCGGCTTTGTACTCGGTCACGGGGTGCCTTCCTTCGTGACGTCGTCGCGGACGCGGAACGTGCCTTCGATCCAGGTCGTCGGCTCGACGTCGTCAGCTCGCGTCGCCTCGGCGTCGTACGAGCCGGTGACGCTCTCGGACGACCCGAGGAGCTCGCGAGTCTGCGCGCCCGTCAGGGTGATCTCGAGGACACCTTGGGCGAGCCGCTCAGTGCCGATCTGAGCGGCGATGACCTTCGTCCCGGCCTTCCACCAGCACCGCCAGCCAGTCTACTCCGAGAGGTCGACCGCGGCCCCCTCCACGGTGGTGACAGGGATGGTGATCGGGTCCACGCGGTCACCCGCGAGGAGCACGACCGTTTCGGATACGACAGCGCGAGCCATGAGGCCTCCGAATCAGGGTGCGCCCACCGGAGGGGGCGCGAAGGTCACGAGAGTTCTGCAAGCTGAGTAAGCCGGAAGCGTGAGGAGAAGGGCGGTTGGTGATCTTCGCGAACTTCCGGATGCGACGGTGGCCATATGCTTCGCTCGTGACCAAGCACGTGCCACCCACAGTCGTGAACCTCGGCAAGGCGTTCGCTGCCACGGTCGGATTCATCGGCAGCGTCTACGCGATCGTTGAAGGCTGGGGCACGGAAACGCTGAGCATCACCCTCGTCGTCTCGGGCGTGGTCGGCCTCATCATCACGTCGACCATCCTGGTGAAGCCCGCATGGCAGGCCTTCAAGAGGTACCGTTTCCGATTGCGCGCCGCGCTCCACCGCAGACGGTTCCACCGACGCGAACACCTGCTGCGCGGCGCCGTGACCGACTGGTCCGCGCTAGCACGCATCAGCGAATCGGGCGAGTGCCACTACTGGGTCATGCATTTTTCCTGGGCAACCGGAGACCCGGAAGTTCATCGAATCGTCGCGTATCAACGCGGTCAAGTTCAGTGGGAAGCGCACTCTGCCGAGTCACGAGTTCTGGGGTCGGCATTCGAGCCCTTGAACATCCCGGACCGTCTGATGATCACCTGGCGCGACGCGAATGGGTGGAATTGCACGTTCATCGACGGAGCGGTCCCCGCGCAGAAAGCCGCGATGGCTCTGCCTCTGGCAGAACGACGTCCGATCGAGCTCGTCTGACTCGTCCAGGTTGGCCAATGTTGGGTGCTGCTCCCGGTAGTGCTCAGCGACGTCCCTCGCAACACGAATGCTCTGGCGCAGACACGCCCGGCGGTCTACTCTGATCGCGACGAAAAGAGATTCACATGACCGGCACCGCCCTCTTGGCCCGCATTCGCTCCGCCTTCGCAGGCGCAGACGACACGAAGTGCCGCGCCAGCGTTGACGCCGGCACTCGCACCTGCGGGAAGCAGACGGACCCCGTCGCGGCGCGCAGCGCTGGGCATGCAGGGTTCTGCTCCCACGAATGCGCCATCGAGGACCTTGACAACTCCCCAATGTGAGGTAAGGCCGGAGCTCAGGCTGATCTGAGGTCACCCTCGACGCCGGCCAGCTCCCGAGATCAGACGAACACCTGCACAGGTGTCGGCTCGCCGTCGGCGATCACCCAGACTCGGCGGACGACGAACCCGACTCCGGTAGGTGGGCGCTCTGCGGTCAGGAAGCTCGTCATGGCGTCCATCTGCAGGTAGGAGCCGTTGTCCCACCCGTGATCGCCGTTCGCGCGGACGTCAACGACCGTCGCCTTGGTGTGCGCGCCGTACTTCGTGACCCACGCCTGACCGTGAGCCTCGGGAACGACCGTGGTGTCGGCGCTGCCCCACAGCTGCAGGACTCGCTTGTCTGCCCAGATACCTGTTGGAAACTGCATCGGGTCGTGTCCGACCGCCGCGGCAGCGAAGGCCGCTTCGTTCTTGTCCGTGGTGGGTGCGACCCCGTACGCGGCGTTCATCGCTCGCATGTCCGACCCCGACGACGCCGCGTAGCGCGCGATGAGGTCCGTCGTCCCCGAGTTGATGATCAGATTCCGAACCAGCGGAGAGAACTCGGAGTAGGTCGCCAGCCAGTAGGCGACCAGGCTGCCCATGGACCGTCCGAGCACCGTGACGTCGGCGATCGGGACGAGCGTCATCACCCAAGCCGCGGCCTGCTCGTAGGAGAGCCGGGAGGCGTCGCCGCCCCACCCATTTCCTGCGCCGCTCGATTCCACAACGGCCCAGTCGTTCTCCATGAACCAGCGCCGCATTTCCGCCCATGGGGCGATCTGCGCGAACTGATCTTAGGAGCCGTCATTGCCGTGCGTGTAGACGACGACCTTCGTGGCCGAGTACGACACGGGCACCATGAGCGAGGCCCTGTCCCCCAAGGGGAGCGTCGTCTCGATGGCCTCGAATACGGTTCCGCCTGGGGTCGTGGGCACTATGCGGCCATCCTTGCCTGCAGCCATGCGATCGCCCGCGCCACGCTCGTCGCCGCCGTGCCCGACCGCCGCGACCAGGCGGTACTCGGCTTCCTCGTCGGCACCGGCATCCGCTGGGGTGAGGTCGCCGGCCTCCACCTCGACGCCTCGAACCTCTCCGAGGGCATGCTCACAGTCCGCGATGTGTGGGACGGGCAATCATCCATCAAGCCATACCCGAAAGGCCGCAGGCAGCGCCACGTGCCCGTCCTGCAGCGGGTCGTCGATCGCCTCGAGCTACACCCTGCTCCGACATGCGGACTCCCCCACAGGGCAGGCAGCGCCTGCCGGTCAGCGCTGGCCTTCCCCTCATACGACGGTGGCGTCCGTGACGACCGCAACTTCACGCAGCACGTCCTCGCGCCAGCGTTGAAGGAAGCCGGGCTGACCCACCTCGGCGCCAGCCTCCACGACCTACGCCACACCTACGCGTCCTGGCTCGTGCAGGACGGCGTCTCCCTGTCGCGGGTCGCCGAGCTGCTCGGGCACGCGAGCACGTCGACGACGGAGATCTACGCGCACCTCGCACCAGTCACGAAGAAGGACGTCGAGTCCGCCCTACTCGATCCGAGTGGCGCAAATGTGGCGCAAACTCCCGTGCTGGCGCGTGTCACGATGTTACGTCGCGTATGACGAAATCGAACCTCGACCAGGCCTTATGTTGCATCTGGTGTGACGACGATTCACCCCGTTTCGTGCGTCAGGCCCGTTCACACGGAAGAGGTCGTGGGTTCGAGTCCCGCATCACCCACCGCGAGAAACCCCCCGGCCGGCGAGGCAATGCCTCGTTCTGGTCCGGGGGTTTTTGCCTCCCCTGCGACCGTGCCGACTGGCACGATCCGCAACGGTCGGCGCACCGGTCGCACCACTCCCCCGCATTGGCTTCCGCGGAGGAGATGGCCTTAGCCTCGAAGACGAAGGTGTCCGCCTTAGAGGTTCCCAGCGGGTGCTCGCATGCGAACGTTGCGAACAGCACCGCCAGTCGCTGGCCGGAGCAGACCTTGCCGGGGGACGCGACGCCTTCCCCTTGGGCAGCTTCGCATCGGACTTGCGCCGTTGTCGTGGGTGTCACCTCCGGGGTCGGAGCAATTGCTGACTGGGGTGCTGCGGCCGCACACCCGGACGTCGTCCCTGACAGGGCGTTCGTGAGCATTCAGAACCACGCGCACCCCAGACGGTCGACCCTCGAGGCCCACGTCGTCTCTCTGCTGGGCGCTTCCGTCTCTGCAGACCCGACCGGCACTCGTGTCTGGATTCAGTCCCCGGCAGGCTTGCGTTCTGCGGATTCCTGGCTCAAAAGGCGACGCATGGTTCGCATGGACCTGAATCCGCTTTCTTGCGCGATTCTGTAACGGTCCGATTTCGAATTATCGCTTGACCGGAGAAGCGTCCGCGCCCGGTCTACGCGCAAGCGGCGAATAAGCACTCCGACTGAATTGCTTTCATCTGCGAAAATTCGGTGCAGCTGCGAAAGGGAGATGTTGAGGTCACGGGCCAGCACCCGAACCGAAAAGGCTGGATCTCGGAAATTCTCCTCGATCAGGTGGTGCGCGCGAGCGAGACGCAGATCTCGTGGCGGCTGACAGTTCGTACCCTGCTGCACCTTCGTTTCGGCGAGCGCTGCAAGGAGCAGGTCCTCGACCCCGCGCCTCCAGGAGTGGAAGCCAACCTGCCCCTCTTTGATTTGCGATTCGAAGGAGGCGTTCAAGGACGCAATGAGGACCTTTCGAAAACGGCTGGTCGTCAGGAAGGGACCTGGCGCCTGACTCTCGACCCACGCAAGCTCAACGTAACGCTCCCTTGGTATCCCGAGAAACAGACACGAGTAGGGCTCTACAGCCGAGATGCGCACCGGTCGACGCGCTGAATACGTGAAGAAGTACGGCGCAGGCACTTCTTCTGTCGTTTCTCCTCCGGCCTGGAGAAGGAGACAGCCCTTCACAACGAAACACACATGGACAAGATCGGGATCATACGAGTCCGCGTCGGTGCTGACGGCCGTTGTCGTTTGCCAGTTGCGTCCCACCAAGAACGTTCGGGTCCCGATGAAGTCCACATGGGCACGAACTGACGCTTCATCATCTTGAACACCCCAGCCCTGTTCGTGCAGCCACTGCAGGGCTTCACCATCCTTGAGACCCTGAGCATATGCAGCGAGCATTGTCACCCCGATCGTCGCGCTCAATCCACGCGCCAGACCTTCAACGAGGAGTTTGACGCCAGTCAGCACCCTAGACGGCTGAACTTGTTCGGGGACGTGTGGTTGTGGAATTGGAAGCAGATTTGTATGCTGTGGCCGGTTCGTTCAGCGCCTTCTCCCATAACGAGAAATCGCAGGAAGATACCGAGGTCATGGTGGGCACGACACCTGCGTGTGACCGAAGCAAGACCACACTGGCCTCCTTCACGTCGTGGATCCAATGTGCAATGAACTGCAGGATGCTCGCACGGTGCGCCGAGGTGAGGATGCCGCCGCGGCGGGTTGTTCACTCGGTCTCGGTATCTCCCGCCGCCGTCATCAGCGCCTGTAGGGCCCGGTTGAGGAGCACCGCATCTTGTGGCTGGAGGCGCTCCCCCGCGGTGAGCCTGCCGATGACGTAGAGGCCGGCGATCGCCTCCTCTCGGACGTAGCGATCCTTGATCGTCCCGAAGGCGCGCACAGAAGTGCTTCCGACGTTGACGACCAGGCGCGGGCCGCGCGGCGCAGACGACTCAGATGGTGTGACGAGATCGCTGAGGAGGTCGCCCCAGGCGTCATCGCCGTCAGCTTCGTCTTCGCTGACCGCGTCGAACTCAGCGTCCCCGGAGGCGCCGAGGAAAAGCACCGGCACCGTGACGGGCGAGAACTCCCGCAGGTCGAGTGCGACCCCGAGTTGTTGCAGCACCGGGCGCGCCTGCTCCTCAAGTAACCGAGCCGCGGTGTCTCCGGCAAGCGGACGCTGAAGCTCATCGATGAAGCGCGCCGCATCGAAGGCTCGCAGCCGTGCCCCTCGAAGCGGACGCTCGACCAGACGTCGCAGGATTTCACGTCCGTAGACATAGGAGGCGTTCACGAGGGGTGTCCCGCGCGCGGCGAGAATCGGAGCGAAAGCCGTGAAGTCAGTCATCGAGGTCGTATAGAGCACCACCTCCGCGCGGCGCCGCATCTGGGCCAGGGTCTGGTAGCCCTCGTTGGTCTCCCATTTCACGCTCTGCGACACGAGATCGAGCATGTCGTCGTCGCTGACCGCCATCGCCATCAGGCCTTTGGCGTGGACATCCAGGAATCTGGCGAACCCAGCGGGATCGTTCTCAGCGAAACGCTCGATGCCTTCCCGGACCTGTATGCCCACCTGCTCTTTGACGGCGTCGATGGTGACCGAATCTTGAAGTGCCTCGCGGGATGCCGTGAGCGGCAGATCACCGGCTTCCACGACGAGGCGTATGAAGTACGCCCAGGATGGAACCAGTTGCACACTGCTGTCGGTGACGAACATGCCCTTCGAGTAGACCGTGTCACCGCGACGCGTGCCCACCTGACCGGGGCTATCAGCGATGAACGCGAGCCCTCGCACCCCAGCGCCGGGCACAGCGACCGGGAGGATTGCGAGTGGCCGGAATCCCAGCTCCTGGTGCGCCCAGTCCTCCATCTCCTGTGCGCTGCCCCGCCAGGGCTGTGTCCGCTGGCTGACGATCTCAGCGGGCAAGACGGGTCCGCGATGGAGGGCGACGGGCAGCTCGAGCAGTCCCGCGAAGCGCTCTGCCAGCAGTCGCACTCGATGCGGTTGGGTCCATTCCCACTCGTCGGGTCGGGCCTCTACGCGCACCTCCGTGCCTGGCTCAGCGAGGGGTTCGGTGGCGGGGCTTATCGTGAACGTGCCGTCCGCGCTACCCACCCAGCTGATCGTGGCCGCATCTGCAGTCCTGGCGCTGCGAGAACGTACCTCGATGCGGTCCGCGATCAGGAAGCAGGACAGCAGCCCGATGCCGAACTGTCCGAGGTACTTGCGCCGCGTCCGAGCGAAGTCTTCTCGCTTGCTCGACGCGCCGATGGTCGCGAGCACGTCGCGCATTTCCTGTTCGGTGAGGCCAATGCCCTGGTCTCGGACGATCACCGCCCCGGAAGCATCGTCGACGGTGATGCTGATCTGCTCTGGTGAGTCAGGATCGATCTCGTGCCGTGCGACCACCGCATCCCGCGCGTTCTGTATGAGCTCACGCAGGTAGACCCTCGGGCTGGAGTACAAGTGATGGGACAGGATGTCGACGAGTCCGCGGAGGTCGACGAGGAAGCGCTCGTCGCTCATGCTCGCGCCCCGAAGACCCGGTCCTCGTTCAGCCAACGGTCGTGAAGATGCGTGCTCCACCCGTTGTGGCCGTTGCGCTCGTCGAGAAGGCGTGCGGTTCTCTCGACCTCATTCCTCAGTTCCACTCCCCGCGGGTCGTTCGGGGCTCGGTCGTGCAGCACTCGGCTCGCTGCCGCGAAGAGTTCGATTTCCGTGCAGTCACCCGCGACTGCCTCGGTGAGGAGCGCATCCACTACCGAGACGAGATCGACATCTGCGTCGGTCAACGCCTCGAGCATCGCCCAGCCGGGCAACTGCTCGATCTCTTCGGTGGCACCACCGACCGACTCGAGCAGCGCAGCCAGCTCGGTGGCACCGGAAGGGTCACCGTCGCGCACCCGCATCCAGCACAACCAGCCTGCCGCGCCACGCCGTTGCAGCTCGTTGCCTGCTTCCGCGACGCGGATGGCCGCTTTCCGGGCGATGTCGGGGAGGGTCAGCGCCGTCTGCCGGACTGCGACGAGGTCGAGGATGTTCCGATCGAAGGGCTCCTCACCGGCAGCGAGGCTGGCGAACATGCGGTCGGTGCGTTTGCGCAGCTCCGCCAGGTCGCCGTTGTGGGCGGCGATCTCCGCTCGAGCGAAATGGACTCGAGCCTCGGAGCCGCCTGTCCACGTCCGGAGCTGATCCTCGACGTCGATGACCGCGTCGACCTGCGCCCACGGCACACTGGGTGTGGAGACACCGTCGAGGAGCGCGAGGAGGAAGGCCGAGGGCGCGAACCCGCGGTACGTGGCGTTCACCGCCGTCGGGTCGGTCGCCAGGGAGCGCTGCGCACGCTGGTAGAGGTCGACGACCTGGCCGTTGGCGCCGAGCATCGACGACTGGAGTGAGTGAAAAAGCGGGACACAGAAGCGTGTGGTTGCGCAGCGGAGACGTTCTCCCTCAGCTTCGAGCTCGGCAGCGAGGGCATTCGTCTCTTCCATACTCGCTGTTGCCATGAGCTCACGGAATCTGTCGAAGAGCGCCGTGTATCTCTCCCACAAGGACACGGGGATGCGGTCTTCGCGCACCGAGCCTGCTCTTGTGAGCCACCCAGCGGAGAGGATCAGCAGCGCACGCTCACTTGGGTCTCCCCAGGTCTCGCCGTCGTGGACCGCACTCGGCGCGGGCCGGGACTCAAGGCCCGCCCACCAGAAGTCTGCGAGCTCACGGACGTGCACGTCGGTCGCACCGCGCCGGTCGAGGGCGGCCGCGGCCTGCTGCGCGAGAACTCGGATCAAGCCACCTTCGTCCCCATCAGGGTCGGCGAGGAGCCGATTTCGAGCCACCGCGGCCAAGGTCTCCGCGTCGCTCTCGTCCAACGACAGGTTGCGCAAGACGTCGTCGACAACGAAGAGGGCTGCGTCGGGACGATGCTCCAGGATGGGGATGAGCTGGCAGGCCACGGCCTCGCGGACGAGGACTTCGATGCCCACGCCATCGAGCAATTGGTCGGCGATGGCGCGGGCCTCGGCGACCTTGCCGGAGCGGAGATGGAAGAACGCGAGCATAGCGAGCACAGGAACCGCTTCGATGCGCTGCTGAAGGTCGAGTCGACCACGGTCGATGCCCACCATCCGAAGTCGCTGCTCGAGTGTCTCGGTGGCGCGCTTCAGGTCGAAACTCGCGATGAGCGGCAACTCGATTTGGATGACACCGAGATCGTCGGCTCGCCATTCCTCACTCGCTTCGGAACGCCACCGCTCGATCCAGTCGGCTGTTTCGCGGCCATCGCCGCGGGCCGAGGCAATTGCAGCCCTGGCGACCAGGACGCCAACCGGGTCGGTGCCTCGCCTGCGGACTTGAGCTTCGACCAGATCGATGACTCGCGTGAGCTGCTCGAGTGGCAGTGTCGGGTCGTTCAGCATGGTGAGGGTACTCGTGGCCACTGCGTTGAGCATGCGGGTGACGTTGCTTGGATGAACCAGGTCGCCGTAGCGGTCGAGGTGACGCATGAGTCGAGCGAAAGCTGTCAGCGCTTCACGAGTGAGACCGCCGTCACCGTAGGTGACGTGCAGGTCGAAGAGCGCGCTGGCGATGAGGGGCGGCAACTGCGCACGTTCACAGTCACCGATGAACTCCTCAAGCGCGTCAATCTTGCCCATATCGTTCGGGAGAGCCCAGAGGCGATGACTGCGATCGTAAAGCGCCTGGATGCGCTCGCGCTGCTCCCCCTGAAGATCCTGCAGGTCTGCGTAACCGATCATGTGGTCCTCCGAGTACGAGTACGTTTCGACGCGTTCCTTGAGCCGAATGAGATGCCTCGGGTCAACCTAGCCGGTGTCGACGCGCCCGCTCATCCTCCGAAACCGGTCGGCCACTCCCCACGAATCGTCGAGCGGTCACGCGACCTTCGGGGCCCACCAACCACGGACGGACCCCGAGGCGCCACGTCGACCTCGAGTGTTGCGGGCAAGGGCGGTGGCCGTGCCCGCGGCGATGCGCCGCTGCCGACGCGTGAACCTCCACGCCGCCGCTGTAGCGAGGTTCGCGCTGACGTCGCCGAGCACGTCTTCTAGCTGCTCGCTCGGCATCGCCCCGAACGCTGGGGCCTCCGGGCCACTCGGGGTGATGGCGCCGTCGCGCCTACCGCAGGGGCCGAGTTGCATACTTGGTGCGTGCGCCTCCTCTTCGACGACCTCGTGTTCACCAGCTACGGGCAGATGTACTTTCAGACGGCCCCGAGATCGATCGACCTCGATCGGGCGTTCCAGGGTCAGATCAACGGGCTGTGTGGGGCTGGGGATCCCGGAATGCTCTTTCTTGTGACCAGTACGCACACTGGCTCGATTCCCGTACGCGTCTCGCTCTGGGACAGCGAACCCGACCTCGGAGACTGGCCCGACATCGTCGAAGCGTCGCTGGTCCCGCACGGGGATGGGGGCCTTTTGCCCTGGGGTGAGAACCCCGTTGTGGAGTTTCCTTTGCCGGCGGAAAGCTACCGAGTCCGGTGGAATTGTCGCGGAATGGACGTGAGCGCGGCTGAGCCGCATGTTGAGTTCGGATTCCCGTCACCGGACAGCTATGAGCTGATGCTGTGGCCGGCTCCAGTCGCGCCAGACCGCATCGTCAGGCAAGGCTCGACCCAGGCCGCCTACTGGCACAGCGAGGGCTTCACCAAGAGCTGAGGCAACCGCGGGGCGTTGCCATGACGCTTCAGGCGGAGCACAAGGAGCGACTCCTTGTGGGCGATTGCCAACGTCGATCTGCGATTCTCGGAACCATGTTGAGCAGCAGGCTGCCCCACGCACGCGCGACTCCCCAAGACGATGAGTGACTTCTCTGGTGCGGAACATCGGCAGGTCTATCGGAGATTGATGCGAGACCGGCGAGTGGTCGGTCAGCTCGCCTCGGTGTTGTTCTCAACAGTGCCCCTGGGTATGTTCCCGGTCGCCGTCGTCCTCACGGTGCACGCCTGGACCGAGTCCTTCGTCATCGCGGGTTGGACGAGCGCCGCGTTCACGTGCGGTACCGCAATCGGCCTGGTCAGCCAGGGATACCTCATCGATCGGATCGGAACACGCACGACCATCACCGCCGCAGCTGCGACGTTCCTCATCGCGATCCTCGCGCTCGTCCTCTCTGGCCGTTCCGCTTCTTCCTGGACGGCGGCCTTGCTCATCGCTGCCTTCGTCGCGGGAGTTTCACTGCCGGAGATCACGACGGCGGTCCGTGTCTGGCTCGCGAGATCCTCGCTCGGTCCATGAGAACGCGTCGCGAGCTACTCGCTCCTTGGAGTCTGCTTCCAAACGGGCCTGGTTCTCGGGCCGCTCCTCGTGAGCATGGTCGTCCTCGTCGCCAGCCCGGACGTCATCATCCTGATGATTGGGGGTATCGGCGTGCTCAGCGCCGGGTTCTTCCTGCGCATCGCTCGTCGCGGTGACGCTACTCCAGCGGCCGTTCAACCACGTGAACCCGTGAGGTGGCTCCGGGGTCCGATGCTGTCGGTTCTCGCCCTCGCCGCAGTTACGGGAACCGTCGGTGGAGTCGCAGTTCTTGTTGTCCCCCGCGTCGCCGATGCGAACGACGCCATCGACGCCTCTGGTCTTCTGTTCGCAGCTCTCGCACTTGGTGAGGTGCTCGGTGCGATCGCCTACGGCGCCATCCGATGGTCCGCCTCTCCAAGCCTTCAGCTGGTCTCGGCTCTCGCCTTCACGGGTACTGCGCTCGCACTCTCGGCATTGACGTTGGAGAGCCTGTGGCTGTTCGGGCTGCTCCTCTTCTGCGTGGGTGCGGCAGCCGGCCCCATCGCCGTACTCCTGGCGTCAGCGACGGAGAACGCGGCCGACCCAGGCTCCATCGGAAGAGCCTCCGGTCTCCGGATCAGTGTCTCGCTCGTGGCTTCAGCCGCAGGTAGCGCGTTCGCTGGTGGCACCAGCGCGGCGCTCACGACTCCCAGCGTGCTGCTCGCTCTCGCGCTGCTCCTGGCCGTCTCTGCGCCGCTCCCGCTCCTCGCGCGACGGGTCTCTGGGTAGATCAAGGCCGTTGAGGGGCACCACTCGGCGCCCAACACGGAACACGGACGCTCCTCAGAACAGGGTGACGCCCGCATCGAGATCTCCGAGCTGCCTCGGCACCTCCTCTTCCGTTTCCCGCGCGCGCCCGCCGAAAAGGGCAGTCGCCTCGTTCTAGCCTTGCAGACACGTATGTCCTCCTCCCTCCTCCGCACTCGCGCCGCTAGCGCGTTCCTTGCGATCGCAGTCACTACCGCCGTCCCCTCCCCTGCTCTGGCCGAACCGGACACCGCGCACGTTCCGATCGCACTCGACGTGGCGAAGAGCAACGTCGCGCCGCTGATCGACGCCGGATTCGCATCTCAGGTGGACGGCGCCTGGTACGTTGACGGTGCCGCGGTCGCAGCTGCCGCTGAGGGGCTGCGGACGATCAACTCGTCCGCGACGGGCTACGACCGCGACCTCTTCAAGCACTGGTCCGACCCGGACGAAAACGGGTGCGATGCCCGCAATGACATGCTGCAGCGGGACCTCACGAACGTCGTACTCCGCGATGGAAGCGACTGCATCGTGGAACGAGGCATCCTCGATGACCCGTACACGGGCGAAGCAGTCCCCTTCACCCGTGGTGTCGCGACGTCCGGTGCCGTCCAGATCGACCACATCGTCCCGCTCGCCGCGGCCTGGACCGGTGGGGCGAACACGTGGGACGCGGCCCAGCGTGAGGCCTTCGCGAACGACCCTGTGAACCTGCAGGCCGTCGAGGGTCGCGCGAACTCCGCGAAGGGCATGCGCCTCGCCTCTGAGTGGATGCCGACCAATACCGCGTTCCACTGCACCTACCTGGCGCAGATGACGATCGTCCTCACGAGCTACGACCTCGCGGTCACCCCCATCGACCAGGACGCGATCCTCAACGGCGGCACGATCAACGGTGTCCCCTTCGCTGGCGCCGCCTCGTGCGCACTCCCAGCGGGTGCAGTCCTGGCGGAACCGAGCACGGTGGCGTCGGAAGAGCCCGCGAAGACGGTCGAGGTTATCGGCGCCCCGGAACCTCCGGACTCGACCGAGAACGCGACGACCGGCGCATCTGCGCTGCCGTGGATTCTGGGGCTCGCTGGTGTCGCCCTCGCCGCACTCGCGGCGGCTGTTCTGCAGCACCGCCGCAGGGCCTAGTCACCAGAGCTCGCAAATACTCCGTCTGCACGGCTTGAAACGTCGCGAAGAAAGTCGAACGTGGCCGATACCGTGGACGTGTGAGCTTCAACTACCGGTCCTCCAATTTGCTTGCTGCCCTTCGGTGCTGGCTGGCGGCCGTGCTCCTCATCGCCGTACCGCCGCTCGTTGGAGGGCTCACGGTCTGGTTTCACGTCACTTCGCTGGTGATCGGACTCGCCCTCGTGGTCCCCGGCTGGCTCTACTTTGTCCGGTTCCTCAGGAACCGTCGCCAGCGCCGTCGTCTGGAACGCGCTCAGCGGATGTCCAAGCTGGCCGGACTCGACGAGTAGGCCGTTCGGCCCGCGGGACCTGTCAGCGTCGACGTTCGTCGCGGTGTTCTTGTCAGCGGGTGGGATGCTCTCCCCACGCCGTGTGCGGCGAAAGACCGTCACCGGGCCGCTCTCGCAAGATTCGCGATGGCGGCCCGGTCATGGTGCTCGATTGGTGAGCGGACGGTCGTGATGTCGACGGCCCGCCGCAATATTCGAGCTCAGTAGCCGTGAGCTGTCGTCAGCAAGCTCCTGGAGCGGTGAAGGAGAGAGCGCTGATCGTCACGTACTGCCATCCATACGGCGTGCCGCCCACGTAATCCAACCTTGTTCCCGAAGCGGGGACCGCACCGAGGTCGAAGGTGTCGCGGTAGAACGTGGTGGGGCTCCCCGCTGGAACACCATCCGTGTTCGCCCGGCGGAATGGATTAGTGACCGTCCCCGTACCAGTCGAGTTGCCGTAGCTCGCAACCACGGTTGCAGGTGCGTCCACGAACGCGATCACATCATCGTGGTTCGCGGTCTTATTGATGTCGTCGAGCGTGATGCGGAAGTTCGTGACATCCACCGCAACACCAGCAGCGTTGATGATCTCGAACCGGACGCGTTGGTACACCGGGCTCGCACTGCTGCCTGCGGGGCGTCGTTGGTTCAGGATGAGTCGACCGGCGGGCCCAGGAAGAGTTGCGAGCTGGTCATTGTTCGTCCAGGCCCGCGCGCTCTGCGAGAAGTTGTAGAAGCTGGATGCAGTCCCGAACTGGGTGTTCACGGAATCCGTCTGTGTGATTCGAACGCGGTAGGCCGGCGTTCCGGTTGCGAGCGTCACGCTGCTGACGGCCGACGGGAAGCCCGTTGAAGAGTTGGTTCCATTCGTCGCAACCGTGTTGAAGTCGACGCTTGCGCTGCACAGCTGGCTCGCCGAGACATGGGGAGCTGCGACTGCGGCCGCGATGACAGGCACTGACCATGCCATGCTCCCGACTACCGTTCGGCGGGAGATCTGGTTCGAAGATGTTTCGTGCACGACTTCCTTCTCGGGTGGGCGAAGCGGGGGGGGCTGGGCAATCCTTGCACCCAGGTCAAAACGTGGCACTTGGTATGAAGTGCCGCTCAGAGAGTAAGAAATTAACCGTATTTGCGAGCAATTTAGTGGCACGTTTTCGTTTTTTGGCACATAGCTGTCGCGAAACGGTAGGCCGGAGTGTGCGCAGGGTGATGACTCGGATGTGACGACGGGATCCGCGCCCCAGCGCTGCCCGGGCCTTGTATCGCGGCAGCTCATCGGAGGCTGCGAGAGGAGGACGCGAGGATCGAGCTGTTCCTCCGCGCGCTCAACCACGCACTGCGGCAGCCTCGCCCGTGCCACCCGACGAGCGTCAGGTGAGCGCCTGGAGGATCCTCACGAGCAGCAAGACGAGCGTCACGATCGTCCCGAGCACGGACACGCTCGCTGCGGCGATACCCAGGCGGCGCCCACGACCGCGCGGCACGATCGCGAACACCGCCATGATCGACGCGGCGAGCTGGAACGGCCAGCCGAGAATGAACACCGGCGGAATGCAGCTGAAGTAGAGGCCTGTCAAGGCGAGGAAGAGCGCGGCCAGCGCGAGGCGGGTACGGTCCGGGCCGGTGTCTCGCCTGGCCGTCGCGGGTTCGCCTCTCGCTGCATCCGAGACCGGGAGGTGAGTCGGGTAGGGATTGCCGGGCCGAAGGGCTTGCAGGGTGCGGATTCGATCGGCGTCGAGGGTGCCATCACGTGCCCGCGCAGCATCGCTCATCGCGAGTGCGTCGTTCCCGTGTCCCGCTGCCTCGTGCTGCATGATCGCCCAGGCGAAGAGAGCTCGCTCCAGCGGGGTCGACCGTGTCGCCGTGTCGACGGTCCACGCGAAGGTAGTGAGGAGCGCGATGCCGATGAGCGCGATGAGGACCGCGCCGCCCGGCTCATCCGGTTTGACGACGAGGAGGACGTAGCTGGCTGCAACGCTCCCGGCCCCGAGCAGCGCGGTCACGACGATCTGCGTGCCCCAGTACCCGTTGCCCGATCGGGGGCCCGCGACTTTGGTCATGGCGCGATCCTAGGCGGCTGACGCGGAGGGGCAGCTTTGCGGCCGCGCTCACAGGCACCAGGATTCTCGTCGAGCCAAGATACGTGGATGACCTTCCCGTTGTTCGGCCTCGTGCTCGGTGCCGTGGTGCTCGCGAGCGGTGTCCTGCTCCTCACCCCGCTCGGACGACGGCGTCGAACCGTCGTGACGGTCGCGATCGTCCTGTTGGCCGCGGGAGCCCTCGCCGGCCTGGAGATCACGACGATGCTCCTCGATATCGTCTTCACCTCGGATTGGCTTCCCGATCAGAGTTAGCGCGCGACAGCGGCGAGACCTAGAACACTGGGCGGTCTGCCGTGGACACGACAACGGCTGCGACCACGGCGAGAACGGAGACTGCGCCAGACGCAGCCCAGGTCCACCGCGGCACGGTGCGCCGTGCGGCGACCAGGACCTGCGCGAGAAGCGCGAGGGCGGCGAGGGCGGTCACCACGGTCCCGACGATCGCTGGTTCGAACACCGCGGTCTGCTTCGTGGCGACTCCGCTGGCGCCAGGCGCGGCGTACCACGTCATGCCGATCTGGCTCGACACGACCACCAGCGCAAGCGCAGCGGTCAGCAGCAAGCCGGACGCGAGGATGATGCGCTGGACGCGGGGCATGGCCTCAGTATGCAGATCTCTGTGGTCAGCATGCAACGGCGCGCAGGAATCGACGTGAGCGCGTTCGCTCAGGCACCGGTGTCTGCACGAGCATCTCCGTCACCGTCCGCGCTAGCTCTGCCTCGGACCGCGAGGAACCAGACGATTCCGATGAGGATGCCGGCCAGAACCCCGATACCCAGTCCGATGGCCCAGCTGTCCAGGATCAGTGCGAGGGTGACGCCGATGAGGAGGCCGAGGGACATGCCGACGCTCATCTGCGTTGATCCGTTCGCGCCACTCCTGTTGCTTCCGCGTTCTGCGTTGTCCATGTCGTATCCCTTCGTCGCTCTCCAAGCTATGCGCTCCTCGCCAGCGTGCCTTCGCCTGCGAGGGGGAGATTGCTCAGCCCTCTGCCGGAGACGCTGCTCACCCACGAGACGGAGGTCAGTCGCGCGCATCTGGCCGCGGCGAGGGCGCGTACTACTCGTATGCGTACCCTCACCAGCAGGCTTCGCCAAGGCGCAGGTTCCGGACGGCGCGTACTGGGACGATGCGCTCGGCGAATTCCTCCTGCCCTTCGAAGCGGTGCGTGCCTCCGCTGAACCGGATGCACTTGTTCATGGCTTTTTGACCGCCACGTACAACGCTGCGGCCACGCTCGCCGACTGGGAGAGCGTCAACCAGAACGCGTAACGTCGGGCGCCAGAGCGCCGTAGCACGCTCCAGCTGAGGAGCTCAGCGGCGGGATGCCTGCCCGCGCCGCTGGTTCCAGTAGCGATAGACGAGCTCGGGGTACTCGGCCATGACGTCGACGTCGGCGACCAGCTGTCCGAGCCGCGCCTCGTAGCCACCAGGGGTCAGGCCGAGCCCTCGGATCTTCTCCAGCTTCGAGACGCTGCGCTCAGGATTCGCGGTCTCGAAGTCGAGGAGCGCCCTTGCTCGTGCGGTGATCATCTCCGCAGGATAGGTGACGACATAATCAAGGCTCCAGCTCTTGATTTCCGCCACCGTTTCGTGCATGCCGGGAACCGGCATTCAGCCCTAGCCGGATACGGGACGGACGCCGACGAACTGCATCCGGTCTTCGCCGTAGAAGCATGACTGCAGCGCGAAATCGCCCTGCAACCCGATGAGCGCCTCTGTCGTCTCCCAGTGCTTCGCCGTGTGCCGCACGTCGACGACCTCGAACGTGCCTGGTTGCCCTTCGACCTCGAACTGCGTGCCGACCTCCCAGTTCAAGACGATGTCGCCCCCGCAGTTGTTGTGCGCCGCGTAGACGGCTGGTACTCCGACGGTGTTCCGGTACGAGGTCATCTCGATGAAGGAGCCGTCGCACACGTCGAGTTCAGCTTGTCCGCCCTCGACGCCGAGTCGCACCGCAGGCAGCTGCACCTCAGCCGCAACATCGTTCACTGCGGCTTTGACCTGACCGTATCCGCGTTCAACCGTCGTCGGCGCGAAGAGCGACGCCGCCAGGACCGCCGCTCCAGCGAAGATGAGGGCCGTGCCGAGCACGCCGAGAACGACATTGCCGAGTGAGCGTCGCCGGCGTCGCTGCGGCGTCGCTCGTGCGTGGGCAGGCGGCACGGGCCGGGTGCTCGTCATGGACAGCGGTCTCCTCAAGGTCGGGCGATGCCGATTCTCCACCAGCACCTTATGGTCTCCGTGTGAACGGATGCGCGACCAGCCCGGGAGGGGCCCGTCACGCACTCATCTTCGTCTCGGCTGACATGCGTACGGTCGTTGTCATGTCAGATCAGCACGCGAACCCAGAGTCCGAGAACGACGCCGCCCTCGACGAGACCAACGAGCGGCTCGAAGCCGAGTCGATCCAGGGCCTCGGCACCGGCGAACCGAACCAGGAACGACCCGACCAGCCGCCGACGCAGGTCCGCGACGACGCAGCCCAGCACCGCGACGACACGATTCCGCCCGCCGGCGTCAACGGCTGAACGGTCTCACGCAAGGCCGGGTCCGCGATGGCGGGCCCGGCCTTCGTCGTCCTCAGACCAGGTGTCGCCGGCCGGCTTCACGCTCGGAGCTCAGTCCCCCGGAGGCTCCACGTCTGCGGGTGATTTGTCCGGCCTCCATCCTCGCCAGCTCGGTTGCCGGAGCCTTCCGCCAGCGGTCCACTCCGCGAATTCGACCTCCCCGACGAACACCGGACCCACCCAGACGGCACCCTTCGCGTCTGACGCCGGTATGTCCTCGAACGGCGAGGTCCCCCTCGTCTCCAACTCGAGCTTGCCGAGCGCGCGCTCCAGCTCTCGGTCGCTGAAGCCGGTGCCGACCCGGCCGACGTAGCGAAGCCCCTCTGCCCCTGGCACCCCCAGGAGCAGCGAACCGATGGCACCCGCCCGGCGTCCACGGCCCGGCCTCCACCCGCCGACGATCACCTCCTGGGACCTGTGGTGCTTGACCTTGACCCAGCTGTCTGAGCGCCGTCCCGGCCGGTAGACGCTCTCGAGACGCTTCGCCATGATGCCCTCGAGACCGAGCTCCGCACTGCTGGATAGGGCAAGTCGGGCGTCGCCCGTGATCGCCGGTGGCACCCGCAGGCCATGCGCTTCCCGCACGACCTCATCGAGCAGGGCACGGCGCTCGACGTATGGCCGACCAAGCAGGCTCTGGGAGTCGACCTCGAGCAGGTCGAACGCGAAGTACTCGACTGGCACGGCCTTCACGCCCTGTGCCACGTCCCTCGGCGATCGCAGGCCCATCCTCGCCTGCAGCCGACCGAAGTCCGGCTGTGCCCTGCGGTCGAGCGCCACGACCTCGCCATCCACGACCACCGACCGGCCCGACGTGCTCGCCCGAAGCGCTTCGACGACCTCCGGGTAGACCGCCGTCACGTCGTTGCCGTTCCTCGTGCGCAGACGGATGTCGTCCGGCTGCACGGTGGCGACGATACGGAGTCCGTCCCACTTCATCTCGAACGCCCATTCCTCCTCGTCCTCGAAGATGCCCTTCTCGCGAGGCGTTGCGAGCATGGGCGCTATCGAGCTCCCGGCACCACCTTCCTGCCCGGGGCCGTGGAACTTCGACTTCGGCGTCTTCGTCGAAGGGCTTCCTCGCTCCATCCGGTGCAGCAGCCAGGTGTCCTTCGCGTCGCTGCTCCCCCGTGTGCGGATGAGGGCCACCCGTGTCGGCTGGCCGAGTCCGCCCGAGGCCGCACCGTGGAGCGTGACGATGACCTCCTCGCCGTCCCGCCACTTCTCGAGCTCGTAGGTGCCGGAGTCCCAGAGGTGCACCTCGCCCGCCCCGTACTCGCCGCTCGGGATCGTCCCCTCGAACGTCGCGTATTCGAGCGGGTGGTCCTCGGTCTGCACCGCGAGGTGGTTCCGCGTGGTCTCGGGGGGTATGCCCTTCGGGACTGCCCAGGACACCAGCACGCCGTCGCGCTCGAGGCGGACGTCGTAGTGGAGCCGCCGCGCGTGGTGCTCCTGGATGACGAAGCTCCGCCCGTCCGAGGGGCGTGGGGCGGCCTCGGGCACGGGCTCGGTCGTCTTCGTGGCATCGCGCATCGATCGGTAGCGCAGCAGCCTGTCCTCCTGGCCCGCCTCGGCAACGGGTGCGAGTGGATCCGCGTGTGTGCGCATCCGCTCCAGCACCTCGGCGAACTCGAGCTGCCGAAGCCTGTTGGAGGCGAGCTCTCGCCACGTGCGCGGAGCGGCGACGGTCGGACGCGCGCGCCCGCGAAGCGAGTAGGGAGCGATCGTGGTCTTCGCGGCGCTGTTCTGGCTCCAGTCCACGAGCACCTTGCCTGTTCTCAGGGCCGTTCTCATCTCGCTCACGACGAGCTCGGGGTGGTCGGCCTCCAGGGCTCTCGCGAGCTCGTGCGCGACCTGCGATACCTGCTCGGAGGTGTGGGTTCCGTCGAGGGCCGTGTACAGGTGGATGCCCTTGCTGCCGCTGGTCACCGGGACCGGGTCGAGCCCCATGTCCCTCAGGATGCGGCGCGCGAGCCGCGCAACCTCGGCGCACTCCAGGAGCCCGGCGCCCTCCCCCGGATCCAGGTCGAGCACCATCCGGTCTGGGTTCAGAGCCGCGCCGTGAGCCGAGAAGCGCCACTGCGGCACGTGGAGCTCCAGCGCCGCGACCTGGGCGAGCCACGTCAGCGTCGCGACATCACGGACGATCGGATACTCGTTCCTGTGGTCCCGGTGATCGATCCCCTCCCGCGGCACCCAGTCCGGCGCGCTCGCCTCGAGATCCTTCTGGAAGAAGACCTTCCCGGGGTGCTCTGCCGTGCCGACGCCGTCCACCCACCGCTTCCGGGTCACCGGCCGCTGCCGGATGTGCGGAAGCATGAAGGGCGCGATCTCCGCGTAGTACGAGAGCACCTCCGCTTTTGTCGTGCCCGACTCGGGGTACAGCACCTTGTCGAGGTTCGTCAGGGTCACCCGGTGCCCCTCGACCACCACCGTCTGCTGGGACGTCGCCATCGGCCCAGGATGCACCCGACTCCTGAGTCGTGGAACGGCGAATACACAGCCTCGGCCCGGTTTGCGACGTGACTGGTCGGCTGTACTGGGCGCATGAGATCCATCTGGAAAGGCTCGATCGCCTTCGGCCTCGTCAATGTGCCCGTGAAGCTGTACAGCGCCACCGAGGACCACGACGTGCACCTGCACCAGGTCCATGACAAGGATGGCGGGCGCATCCGCTACCAGCGACGTTGCGAGGTCTGCGGGAAGGTCGTCGACTTCGAGCACATCGACAAGGCCTACGCCGAGGAGGACAGGACCGTCGTGCTCACGGAGGAGGACCTGAGCTCGCTGCCGGAAGAGCGCAGTCGTGAGATCGACGTCGTCGAGTTCGTGCCGAGCAGGCAGCTCGACCCGATCATGTTCGACCGCAGCTACTTCCTCGAACCCGATTCGAAGTCGGCGAAGGCGTACGTGCTGCTGCGCAAGACACTGGAGAAGACCGACAGGACCGCCATCGTGCACTTCTCGCTGCGGCAGAAGTCGCGGCTGGGCGCGCTTCGGACCCGAGGCGACGTGCTCATGCTGCAGTCCCTGCTCTGGGACGACGAGGTGCGCGAGGCGAAGTTCCCGGCCCTCGACGAACGCGTGAGGATCTCGGCGAAGGAGCTGAAGATGTCGGCGTCGCTGGTCGACTCGTTCGCGGCCGACTTCGCGCCGGATCGCTTCACCGACGACTACCAGGAGCAGCTGCAGCAGCTCATCGACGCGAAGCTCGCGGAGGGGGACGCCCTCGACACGGCGGCGACCTTCGGCGAGTCCGAGGATTCTGAACCAGGCGGCGAGGTGATCGACCTCATGGAGGCGCTTCGCAGGAGCATCGACAAGGGGAAGACGACACCTGCGAAGAAGGGCGTCGCGAACAAGACGAGGTCGAGCGCCGGAGCTCAGGGCAGGAGCGGCAAGAAGAAGGCGGGCGCGAAGAAGAACGCTGCCAGCAAGACGACTCCGAAGAAGTCCGCTCCCGCGAAGCAGGGAAAGACCAAGGCTGCGCCGAAGGCCGATGCTTCAGCTAAGCGCACGAAGGCCGGCTCAGCGACGCGCTCGAAGGCCGGGTAGACAGGCTGCCCCGTTCACCGGGTGTTCACGTGCGCGAAGTCGCTGGGCGAGACCGTGGCGATACGGTGACCGCGACCCGTCACAGACGCACGCCCAGGAGGACACCGTGACTCGAACTTGGCAGAAGCTCCTTGCGGTGGGAACCGCGACGACCGTTGCCGGAGGCGGCCTTCTCGTCGCCGCCGCGCCCCCGACTTTCGCGGCTCCCAGCGGCACCGAGCTCGTCATCAACGAGGCGTACGGCGGCGGTGGCAACACGGGGTCGAGCTTCTCGAACGACTTCGTCGAGCTCTACAACCCGAGCGCTTCGGCGGTGAGCATCGAAGGCTGGTCCGTCCAGTACTTCTCCGCGAGCGGCAACCTCGGCGGAGTCGCCGAACTCTCGGGCGATGTGGCACCTGGGAGTCACTATCTCCTCGCGCTGGCAGCCGGCAGCGCCAGCACCGGCGAGCTGCCGACCCCTGATTCGAGCGGCGACATCGCCATGGGCGCGCGTGGTGGCATCGTGGCTCTCGCGAGCACGACCGACGTGATCAGCCTTCCCGGAGCGGACGGCACAGGCGCGGCTGCAGTCGTGGATCTTGTCGGCTACGGCACCGCGAGCGTCTTCGAGGGCGCAGCTCCCGCGCCGGAACTCGACAATGCTCTGAGCACGCAGCGCGCGACGGCGGGGGTCGACACCGACCAGAACTCCGCCGATTTCGTGGCCGCGGCGCCGACACCAGAGAGTTCCGCCAACGGCTCGACCACTACCCCCGAGCCCACGGCGAGCTCGACGCCGACGGTGCCGCCAAGCACGGAGCTCGCGTCGATCGCTGAGATCCAGGGCACGGGCTCGGCGTCTCCGCTGGTCGACCAGACGGTGACGACCGAGGGCATCGTCACCGCGGTCTACGCGGAAGGCGGACTCGGCGGCTTCAACATCCAGACCAGAGGCGCGACCGACCCGACCGCGCACACTGCCTCGACCGGAATCTTCGTCTACGGCCCGGCAGCCGCCGCCAACGTCAGGATCGGCGATCGAGTCGCGGTCACCGGACGGGTCGATGAGCGGTTCGAGTCGACGCAGATCAGCGCAAGCGCTTTCGAGCAGCTCGAGCGCGGGCCTGCGGACGTCGTAGAGCCCCTCTCGATCGACTGGCCGGAGACGGACGAGGAGCGGGAGCGCTTCGAGGGAATGCTCCTCGCCCCAGCTGGCACCTACCGAGTGGCAGACAACTACGCGCTCAACCAGTACGGAGAGATCGGGCTCTCCGTCGGCGAACGTCTGCTTGTGACGCCGACGGAGGCTGGGGCACCGGGCAGCCCAGAGGCGGTCGCGCAGGCGGAGTACAACGCCGCCAACAGCGTCATCCTCGATGACGGCGCATCGACTGACTTCCTCCGTCGAGAAGGTGGCGGCCTCATCAACGCCGACATCCCGCTCCCCTACCTGAGCATCGAGTCGCCCGTCACGATCGGTGCGACAGCGAACTTCACGCAGCCAGTCGTCGTGCACTACTCCTTCGACAGCTACCGCTTCCAGCCCACATCGACGCTCACGGGCAGCAACGGCGCACCAGCCACCTTCTCCGACGCCCGCGAGCCCGCTCCCGAGCTGGTCGGCGGCAGCCTCCAGTTGGGCACGTTCAACGTGCTCAACTACTTCACGAGCCTCGGCGTCGACTTCTGCGACCCGAGTGAGAGCTACACCGATCGGGACGGCAAGCCGGTGAGTGCCCACGGATGCCTCCCGCGGGGAGCTTGGGACGAGGCGAACCTCGCGAGGCAGGAAGCGAAGATCGTAGCCGCCATCAATCAGCTCGACGGCGACATCGTCGCGCTCGAGGAGATCGAGGACTCGTCGGATTTTGGCAAGGACCGCGACGCGGCGCTCATCGATCTCGTCACGGCGCTCAACACGGCGGCAGGCTCGGAGCGATGGGCCCACGTTCCATCCCCCGCCGAGGTGCCGTCCACGGGTGACGACGTCATCCGCACGGCGTTCATCTATCAGCCGGCCTCCGTCGAGGTGAGCCACCCCTCGAGCATCCTCGACGACCCGGCCTTCGCGAACGGTCGTGCGCCCCTCGCCCAGGCGTTCTCTGACCCAGCGACGGACACGGAGTTCGTCGTCGTCGCGAATCACTTCAAGTCGAAGGGCGGTTCAGGCGACGGCGACAATGCCAACAACGACGACGCCGTCGGACCCGCAGCAGCCGTCGGCGGTTGGAACGGTGACCGAACACGGCAGGCGCAGGCCCTCGTCCGCTTCACGGAGGCACAGCGCGCGGAGCACGGCACCGATCTGGTCTTCCTGACCGGCGACTTCAACAGCTACTCCCACGAGGCCCCCATGCGCGTGCTCGCAGATGCGGGCTTCACGAACCTGGGGGATGCGCGCAACCGCGCCGCTGGAGTGCCCGGCTCACCGGGTACCGAGTATTCGTACAGCTTCGGCGGCGCTGTCGGGTCGCTCGATCACATCCTGGCGAGCAACGCAGCGGAGGACGCGGTCACGGGCGCCGACGTCTGGACGATCAACGCCTACGAGCAGGTCGGCACGGAGTACAGCCGAAACAACTACAACCGCACACAGCTCTACTCGGGCGATGTGTACCGCTCCTCCGATCACAACCCGTTCCTCATCGGACTGGACTTCGCCGAAGAGCCGTCGCCGCAGCCGACGGCGGGTCCGACGAGCACGCCGGTCCCCTCCGAGCCGCAGTCGACCCCGACTCCGACTCCGACTCCGAGCGATGCTGGTGGGCCCGGTGCGTTCGCGACGTCCGGCGCAGGTCCCACGGCCCCAGGCGCACACGGGGACAGCTCGGACGATGGCCCAGGCGCGGAAGCCCAGCAGCTCGCGAGCACCGGGGCCGATCTCGGCGCACTCCTGGCTGTCGGCGGTGGGGCGAGCCTGCTCGCGGGAGCATTCGCGCTGCTCCTGAGGCGGCGCAGGGCACGAGCCTGATCTGACAGACGGGCGCCCGCACGGTCGGGGCTCAGCACAAGAGCCGGCCGCAGTGCAGGGATGCACTGCGGCCGGCTCTCTGATGTCCGGGCCAGCGCCCGAGCGTCAGGTGCTCGGTGTACTGCCCGATTCGGCGGTGGGCGTCGGCTCACCGGTCGGTTGCGGCTCGTTGGGACCCTCGGTCGGCTCCGGAACGGGGGGATCCGTCGGCGCCGGTGTCTCTTCGGGCTCCGTCGGGGGCGTGCTGGCACCAGGACCGTCCGGGACAGGCTGGGCCGTCAGCGCCGGCGGTACCGGCTCCGACGGGCTGGGGGCCTGGGTGGGCTCGTCGTCTCCGGAATCATCCAGTGGAGGCTCCGGCGCGTTGGGGTCCTCGCCCTGCTGGGAGTTGACGGCGGCGCTGTGGGAGCTCTGAGCGGCGGTGCCCTGGCGCACGACGGACGCGATGCCGCTCGTGCGCGCACGGTCATCGGCGGCGTCATCCAGTTCGATGAGCGCAGCATCGTAGGCCGTGAGGATGTCCGCCGATGCGAGCGTCACCTGCAGGCGATGCTCACGCCCCAGCGCGAGCGTGCTCGTGGCCATACCGCCAACTGCGTTCTGGAGCGCCGTATACGCCGTCTGCAGCGAATCTGCCTCCGACGCCGTCGCGCTGAGTGCGTCCTTGACCTGCTTGAGGGCATCCTCCAGCGCAGTCTTCTGCGCAGATCCCACCCGCTCAGCAGGCAGGCTGGCGAGCGGCTGCGCGAGCATGTGCAGGTTCACGACGTCACTCGAGTTCGCCGTCGATGCGGCTACGCTCGTCGTCTCCGGGGCAGCAACCGTGTCGATCGGCTCGGCGACCTTGGCGCCCTGACCGCTCGAGACCGTCAGCGCAGCGACCACGGCACCCACGGCGATGACGCTCATGGTCGCCGCAGCGAGCTCACCAGGGCGCTTCTTCACGAACGCCAGTACGGCGTTCGAGGTCTCCCCGTTCGACATACGGCTCCTCCGAACACGATCTGCTCTCGCGCACAGAACGCGGACAGCTTCACCCAGGGTATGGGGATCTGCGCAAAAGTCGAAGTCAGACCTGCCCGCGAGTTCAGGAAACTCAGAGCCAGACGAAATGGACGAAGATCGAGATCGCGAGAATCGTCGTAGCGACGAGCGCGCACATGAGCTCGATGACCATGCCGAGGCCCAGCGCCTTCACTGCGGTCCAACTCGAGTCGAGGGCTGCGCGGAACTCCCGAACCCTCACGTACTCCGAGGCCACGAGACCGACGGCGAAGCCGATCGGAAGCCCGAACGCCGGCAGCACGAACAGCCCGACGATGCCGACGCCGAGCCCGATGAGCACGGAGCGATTCGGGACCTGCTTCTTGCGCAGACCGCGCCCCGTGAGCACCCAGCCGATGATCATGCCCGTGATGAGCAGAACGGCGCCGATCGCGAACGCAACCCAGACGGGCCAGGAGCCGGCGAAGATCGCCCAGACGAGGAAGCCGATGACGATCGTGATGCTGCCTGGCAGCACGGGAACGATGATGCCGACGATGCCGATGATGGCGAGGACCACGGCGACGATTGCTGCGATCACAGGTGCGCTCATGCCCTCAACCGTACCGGGTTGCCGAGTCCCATCCCTTGGGGGTGCGCTCAGGGTGATGAACGAGAACGGGGGCCGTGCATCCACAGGTGTGGATGCACGGCCCCCGAAGGCCGTCCGCGTGATCAGCGGGACAGCGCGTAGCCGGTCTCGCCGTGCACGACCACGTCGACGCCGGCCACTTCGTCCTCGTGGCGCACCCGGAAGCCGATGGTCTTCTGGATGACCCAGGCCACGAGGAAGCTCACTCCGAACGAGTAGAGGAGGACACCGAGGGAAGCGATGAGCTGGACGATGAGCTGCTCGAACCCGCCACCGGTGAAGAGACCGGTGTCGAAGGCGAACAGGCCGGGCCAGATGGAGCCGACGAGGCCGCCGACGAGGTGCAGGCCCACGACGTCGAGCGAGTCGTCGAAGCCGAGCTTGAACTTCAGCTCGATCGCGAAGGCGCACAGGACACCGGACACGAGGCCGAGCAGCAGCGCCCAGCCGGGCGTCAGCACGGCGCAGGCCGGTGTGATCGCGACCAGGCCGGCGATCGCGCCCGACGCGGCACCGATCGAGGTCGCCTTGCCGTTGCGCAGCTTCTCGACGATGATCCAGCCGAGGATACCCGCGGCGGGAGCTGCGATCGTGTTGATGAAGAGCAGTCCGGGTCCCGGGAACTCGGTGCCCTCGAGGTCGCCCCACGCCGCGCCGACGTTGAAGCCGAACCAGCCGAACCAGAGGATCGCGGTTCCGAGGAGGACAAGAGGAACGTTGTGGGGCTGCGTGATGCCCTTGCCGAAGCCGACGCGCTTGCCGAGGACAAGAGCGAGGGCCAGCGCGGCCGCTCCGGCGTTGATGTGCACCGCCGTGCCACCCGCGTAGTCGATGACCTCGACACCCTCGAAGCCGAGCTGCGCGCCGAGCTGCATGATCCAGCCACCGCCCCAGACCCAGGCAGCGACGGGGAAGTACACGAACGTCGCGAAGATGCCGGCGAAGAGCATCCAGGCACCGAACTTGGCTCGGTCTGCGATGGCTCCCGAGATGAGAGCAGTGGTGATGATGGCGAAGGTGCCGCCGTACGCCGCACCGGCGGTCGCGTTGCTGTCCTGGATCAGGTTGGTGAGCGCGAAGTCGGAGAGGGGGTCTCCCGCGAACTGGAAGAAGGAATCTCCCGAGACGGCCGACATGTTGTAGCCGTAGAGGATCCAGAGCACTGCGACGAGGCCGAGGGCCCCGAACGAGAGCATCATCATGCTCACGACGCTCTTTTCCTTCACCATGCCGCCGTAGAAGAGGGCGAGTCCTGGTGTCATGAAGAGCACAAGCGCTGCGCTGATCATCAGCCAGGCGGTTCCACCGGTATCCATTGCATCCTCGCTTTCGCCACCCGTGCTGCGACCTGGAGGCCGCGTCGTCGTGACACGGAGTGGGGAGATGCAATGAGTCTGCGCAAGGCGCGTGTCAGCGATGGGGCGGGACCGTTTCCATCATGTTTCGGAGCGGCCCGGTGTGTTACGAGTCTGTGTCGCGAGCGTCATCGCGCCACCGGAGGCGTGGCACGGGACGCGCCCGTCACACGGAGGCGGTCTGCTCCTGCGCAGTCGAGGCGATGAGCCTGGAGACGCAGCGCAGGTACTTCTTCCGGTAGCCGCCGTCGATCATCCCGCCGCCGAAGATCCGGTCGAGGGCGAGCCCAGAAGCCGCGATGGGGATCTGCGCGTCATAGACGCGGTCGATGAAGGCGACGAAGCGGAGGGCCTCAGCCTGGTCGGTCAGCTCGTGCACATCGCTGAGGGCGAGGAGGTCGATGTCCTCGACGAGCCGGACGTACTTGGACGGATGCACGGTGGCGAGGTGCTGCACGAGGTCGTCGAAGCCGTCGTACGCGACGGACCTGCCGTCGGCGACCGCGTCTTCCACCAGCGAGTCGAGGCGCTCCGGCGGCGTGACGGCGGCGTGGCCGGACATGTCGCGGCGCCGGTAGTCGGTCCCGTCGATGCGCAGGGTGTCGAAGACGTCGGCCAGCTTCGTGATCTCGCGGAGGAAGTCCGAGGCCGCGAAGCGACCCTCGCCTAGTGCGTTCGGCGGGGTGTTGCTCGTCGCGGCGATGCTCGTACCCGAGTCGACGAGCTCACCGAGGAGTCTGGACATGACCATCGTGTCGCCCGGGTCGTCGAGCTCGAACTCGTCGATGGCGATGAGGCTGGTGCCCCGCAGTGAGCGGACCGCCTCTGCATAGCCGAGGGCGCCCACGAGCGCGGTGTACTCGATGAAGGTGCCGAAGTACTTGCGTCCCGGGTGCGCGTGCCAGATCGAGGCGAGCAGGTGCGTCTTGCCGACGCCGAAGCCGCCGTCGAGATAGATGCCGGGCTTGACGGGCGGTGCCTTCTTGAGGAAGCCGAAGAGGCCCTTGCTCCCGGACGCGGGAGCTGCCTTCACTCCGGCGAAGCGCTCCCCCGCCTCAACGGCAGCGGCCTGGGACGGGTACTCGGGATCGGGCCGGTACGTGGCGAACTTGGCGGCGTCGAACTGCCTGGGGGGCACGAGGTCCTTCACCATCTCTGCCGCCGTGACGGTCGGTGAGAGTTCGGTCAGGTGCAGCAAGCGGCCTACGCCCACGGAGTCCTCGTACTTTCCAGTGAATAATGCCCGGTGCGGGCTCCTGCAGATCCTACCGCCAGCCGCCCAGCTGCGCGTCGTCAGGGCACCTGCCCGGTACCGTGGTGGCATGCACGACGTCACGCTTCCGGAATCCCTCGATCTGCTCCGCGAGGAGCTGCTCGAGGTATCACCCCGCGACCGCCTCGAACTCCTCGCCGAGATCGGTGCAGAGCTCCCCGGCGTCGACCCCGGTGACACTGCGTCGTTCGAGCGCGTCATCGAGTGTCAGTCGCCCGTCTTCTTCGACGTCTCGTTGACCCCGGAGCGGCGTGTGCGCCTGCGCATCTCCGTTCCACCCGGCGCGCCGATGACACGGGGCTTCGCGGCTGCGCTTGTCCAGGGCGTGGATGGGCAGCAACCGGAGGCTCTCCTGGGGCTTCCCGAGGATCTCCCGGGAGCCCTCGGGCTCACGGATCTGGTCTCACCGCTGCGACGAAGCGGCATGGTGGCCCTGCAGGCGCGGGCGAAGCGCCAGCTGCTCGAGCTCCTCTCGGCGGACGGACGCTCCTAGAAGGTCGCCAGCCACTCGTCCAACGACTGCTCCCATCTCCCGCTGTCGACGTTCCAGAGCCGCGTGTGCAGTGCCCGTTCGAACTCCCGATAGGTGACGAGGTCCGGGCGCCGCCTGGCGAGCTCCCGGCTCGCATCGACCGGCACAACCGTGTCGCCACTCGAGTGGAAGAGCAGGATGGGCACCGTCAGCTCGGCGAGCCGATCAAGGATCTCCAGCTTCGAGAGCGGAATCGGCGCTTCCAGGCCGAGGAGGGGCCGCGCGAGCGGGCTGCCGATGAGCCAGATGCCGAGTGCGGTCACGAATCGAGGGAGCCGCATGGCCGATCCCTGATAACGAAGGATCGATCGCCAGCTCAACGCGGGAGACTCGAGGAAGATGCCCGCGATGAGCTTCCGGTGTCGCGCGTTGAGGGCCGCCTGCATGACCGTGCCCCCGCCCATCGACCACCCGACGAGGATGATGCGCCGAGCACCCCTGGACACGGCCCAGTCCATCGCCGATTCGACGTCGCGCCACTCCGTGGCTCCCAGACCGAACTTGCCGTCTGGCGAGGGCGGCGCCAGAGCGTCGTTGCGGTAGCTCACGACGAGCGAGTTCCAGCCTCGACCGCGGAAGAGCGGAACGGCCCGGAGGGGCTCCGTCATGACCGCACCGCGACCGTGGACGTGGATCGCCCACGAGTCGCTGGCCTGAGCCGCGGGGATGAGCCAGGCTGGCATCGCACCGAGTGGCGTCTGCACATCGACCCAGCGCCAGGGCAGGTTGAGGTCCCGAACCCACAGCTGCGGCGCGGATGCCAGGCGCACGGACCGCACCCGCTCGAGCTGCGCGCCCTGCTCCCCCCAGAAGCGCCTCGTGACGGTGCGCTCTGACTCGTCGACCACTGCACCCACGTTGGCGCGACCCGTCTCTGCCGCGAAGACGAGGCTGTAGTGCCCGGGAGCGGCCGTCTCCGGCGTGCGCGCGAGCGTGACGGTGCCCGCCTGCTTGTCGACGCCGAGCAGGCGGACCGGATCCTTGCGGCGTCGCGGCGGGGTGACGACTGCGCGCGCGACCATGGTTGAGGCGGTCGCGACGACGGCGCCGAGTCCCACGACGAGAGCGCCGAGCGAGGCTGCGGCGAATTTCGTCGCCGACGACGACGACTCGGTTGAGGCACGTTTTGCGGCACACATCACGTCGATGATGACGCAACCCGGCCGTGAACACGCCGGACGGGCGACGTTCCGACACGGCGCGCCTGATCTGCGGAGCCCAGGGCCAGGCCTAGTCTCGTCGCGTGGTTGTCCCGTTGCATCGATCCGCCCCGGAGTTCGAGGCCGCCGTAGAGGCGGTCCGTGCGGCCGAGTTCCGCTCTGCCCTCACGGTGAGCGAGATCCGCCCCCCGGCGAACCTGGCCCCCGAGTCGCTCGCCCTCTCCGGAGACGTGCGGCCTACTGCTCACGCGAGCGATTCCGAGCTCGGAACCGGCAGGTTCATCCTGCTGCACGACGAGAGCGAGCCAGAAGCCTGGCGCGGCGCCTTCCGCGTCGTGTGCTTCGCCCAGGCTCCCCTCGAACCCGAGATCGGCGTCGACCCCTTCCTCGCGCCCGTTGCCTGGTCGTGGCTCATGGATGCCCTCGAGTCCAGAGGCGCGGCCTTCGAGCACCCGTCCGGCACGGCGACGACCATCAACGGTCGAGGCTTCGGCGAGCTCGAAGACCAGGGCGAGGGCGCCCAGATCGAACTCCGCGCATCCTGGACCCCACGGGAGACGGACCTCGCGGCTCACGCTGAAGCCTGGGGCGAGCTGCTCTGCCTGCTGGCGGGCATGCCCCCGGAGACCGAGGCCGACGACGGAGTCCAGGTTCTCCAGCACTTGAGGAAGGCGAAAGATGGGGCTTGATGCCGACCGTCTGAAAGCTGGCGGACTGGAGGTGATCGAGACCGAAGCGCAGTTGCAGGCGGCACTCGATCGTCTCGCCGCCGGCACAGGACCCGTAGCCGTGGACGCGGAGCGCGCATCCGGATACCGATACTCGGAGCGCGCCTACCTGGTGCAGCTCTACCGGCGAGGGAGCGGCACGCTCCTCATCGATCCCATCGCGACGGGATCGCTCGCGCGGCTGCAGGAGATCATCGGCGACGAGGAGTGGATCTTCCACGCGGCGACACAGGATCTTCCGTGCCTCCGCGAGCTCGATCTCGACCCGAGCCTCATCTTCGACACCGAGCTCGCGGCGAGGCTCCTCGGGTACGAGCGAGTCGGGCTCGGCGCCGTCATCGAGCGCCTGCTCGGCATCTCGCTCGAGAAGGCGCACTCAGCCGCCGACTGGTCGACTCGCCCACTGCCGGAAACCTGGCTCGCGTACGCTGCGCTCGACGTGGAGCTGCTCATCGACGTCAGGGACCAGCTCCACCAGGAGCTCATCGACGCCGAGAAGCTCGATGCCGCCCGCGAGGAGTTCGCGGACATCCTCACTCGCGAGCTGGGGGTCAAGAAGCCGGACCCGTGGCGTCGGATCGGCGGCATCAGCCGGCTCCGCAGCCCGAGGGCCCTCGCTGTGGCGAGGGAGCTCTGGCTCTCTCGCGACGAGGCGGCGCGCAGTACCGACACCGCCCCTGGGCGACTCTTCCCGGACCGAGCGCTCGCAGCGGTCGCGACAGCCATGCCCCGCACTCGAGGCGAGCTGGCACGCTTGAAGGAATTCACCGGACGCGCATCCCGAACCCAGCTCGACCGCTGGTGGGGTGCCGTCGAGCGCGGCCTCACGACCGAGGAGCTGCCTCCGCAGGCGCCACGGGACCCGGACCGCATGCCGCACCACCGCCAGTGGGAGCAGCGCTCCCCCGAGGCGGACCGTCGGCTGAAGCTCGCGCGCGAGTTCCTCGTCGCCCACGCTGAGACCCTCCACATGCCGGTTGAGAACCTGCTCACGCCGGAGCTGCTGCGGCGAGCCGCCTGGGTCCCGCGTCAGCCTGTCTCCGCCGACGCCGTCGCCGAGCACCTGCGCGAGCTCGGCGCACGGGCCTGGCAGACCAGCGAGGTTGCACAGGGAATCGCCTCGGCTTTTGTAGAAGCTGACCAATTGACTTCCGTGCAGAACGACGAGGATTCGTAGCTTCACACGACGCATTGGCTTCCGATCAGGCGAGCATCCATAGGATGACCGAGTCAATAGATGCTTGGAGGCAGTGTGGCCAATCGAGAAGTGTTGTTCATCGACGGCGTTCGAACCCCATTCGGACGTGCGGGCGAGAAGGGCATGTACTGGAAGACCCGTGCGGATGACCTCGCAGTCAAGGCGATCAAGGGTCTCCTCGACCGGAACCCGCAGATCCCGCACGAACGCTACGACGACGTCGCCATCGCCGCGACGACCCAGCAGGGCGACCAGGGACTGACGCTCGGCCGATCCACGGCGATCCTCGCTGGACTTCCGAACACCGTTCCCGGCCTCGCCATCGACCGCATGTGCGCTGGCGCCATGACGGCCGTCACCACCATGGGGTCCGGCATCGGCTTCGGGGCCTACGACGTCACCATCGCCGGCGGCGTCGAGCACATGGGCAGGCACCCGCTCGGCATCGGCGCAGACCCCAACCCGCGCTTCGTCGCCGAGCAGCTCGTCAGCGGTGACGCCCTGAACATGGGCAAGACCGCCGAGCGACTCCACGATCGATTCCCGCAGCTCACACGCGAACGCAGCGACCGCTACGCGATGCGCAGCCAGCAGAAGGCCGCTGCCGCCTACGAGAACGGCCAGCTGCAGCCGGACCTCATCCCCGTCGCCATCGAATCCGAAGCGGGCTGGGGTCTTGCGACCCGCGACGAGACGCTCCGACCAGAGACGAACATGGCGACGCTCTCGACGCTGAAGACCCCGTTCCGCCCGCACGGCCGAGTGACGGCCGGAAATGCCAGCGGGCTCAACGACGGGGCCACGGCCGCCATCCTGGCCTCGAGCGCCGCCGCGAAGGAGTTCGGCCTCGCCCCGAAGATGCGCATGGTGACGTTCGCGTTCGCCGGAGTGCAGCCCGAGGTCATGGGTCTCGGGCCCGTGCCCTCGACCGAGAAGGCCCTCGATCGCGCCGGCATGACGATCGACGACATCGGACTCTTCGAGCTCAACGAGGCCTTCGCCGTCCAGGTGCTGTCGTTCCTCGACCACTACGGCATCGACGACGACGACCCCTCGGTCAACCCGTACGGTGGAGCCATTGCCATCGGGCATCCCCTTGCATCCTCAGGTGTCCGCCTCATGACGCAGCTCGCGAAGCAGTTCGAGGAGCACCCGGAGGTTCGCTTCGGCCTGACCGCGATGTGCGTCGGACTCGGACAGGGCGGCACGGTCATCTGGGAGAACCCGAACTGGAACGGCAAGTCGCACGCACGCCGAGGCTTCGGCAAGAAGGGACGCTGAGCACCATGGCAACCGATCTTCGAGCACGCTACGCTCCCCTGCTCGCCATGAGCACCGACGAGGTCGTGACGCACTCGCTCGTCCGTGACGTCACGCTGCCGAGCGGCCGCACGCTGGCCCTCATCACCCTCGACAACGGCCACGACTACACGCGCCCGAACACGCTCGGACCGGAGACGCTCGCCCAACTCGGCGAGGTCCTCTCCGGCCTGCGCGCCCGCGCCTCCTCCCATGACATCCATGCGGTTGCGATCACGGGCAAGCGCTTCAACTTCGCAGCCGGAGCTGATCTCTCCAACGTGGGATCGATCCCGAGCCGAGAGGTCGCGCTCCTCCTCGCGAGGCTCGGCCATGAGGTGCTCGGCTCCCTCGGCAAGCTCGGCGTACCCAGCTTCACGTTCTACAACGGACTCGCGCTCGGAGGCGGCGTCGAGATCGGGCTCAACTCCGACTACCGCACGGTCGACGCGACCGTTCCGGCATTCGCCCTGCCCGAGACCTTCCTCGGCCTCGTTCCGGGCTGGGGAGGCGCGAGCATCCTCCCGAATCTCATCGGCATCGAGAACGCCCTCAAGGTCATCATCGAGAATCCGCTCAAGCAGAACCGGATGCTCAAGGGACCCCAGGTGGCGGAGCTCGGCATCGCCGACGCGATCTTCCCGAGCTTGAACTTCCTGGAGGACTCGCTGGCCTGGGCCGACAAGGTCATCGGCGGAGACATCGAGGTCAAGCGGCCGAACGCTCCCGGACGCCTCGAGCGCCTCGCGAAGTGGGATCTCGCGATCAGCATCGCCAGGAAGTCGCTTGAGGAGAAGCTCGGCACCGTCGCGCTCGCTCCCTACCGCGCACTCGAGCTGCTGAAGCTCGCGAAGGGCGACGACCGGGAGAAGGGCTTCGCCGCGGAGGACGAGGCCCTGGCCGACCTCATCTCCGGCGACCAGTTTGTGGCCTCGATCTACGCCTTCAACCTGGTGCAGAAGCGTGCGAAGCGCCCCGCAGGCGCCCCGGACAAGGCCCTCGCTCGCCGCATCGACAAGGTCGGCGTCATCGGTGCCGGCCTCATGGCGACACAGTTCGCGACGCTCTTCGTGCGCCGCCTGAAGGTGCCGGTCGTCATCACCGATCTCGACCAGGCTCGCGTCGACACGGGAGTCGCGGCCATCCGGCGCGAGCTCGAGAAGCTGCACGAGAAGGGGCGGATCGAGAACGACGAGTACGGCCGACTGATCGGCCTCGTCCACGGCACGACCGACCGGAGCGAGTTCGCGGACTGCGACTGGGTCATCGAGGCGGTCTTCGAGGAGCTGGGCGTCAAGCAGCAGGTCTTTGCGGACTTCGAGAAGATCGTGGGACCCGAGACCGTTCTCGCCACGAACACCTCCTCCCTCTCGGTCGCGGAGATCGGCGCTCAGCTCGAACACCCGGGGCGCCTCGTGGGCTTCCACTTCTTCAACCCCGTCGCGCAGATGCCGCTCATCGAGGTCGTGCGGACCGACAGCACCGACGACGCGACGCTGGCGACGGCGATGGCAACCGCGAAGAACCTCAAGAAGACCGCCGTCATCACCAGGGATGCGCCAGGATTCGTCGTCAACCGCGTCCTCGCCAAGGTCCTTGGCGAGGCCATGAACGCGGTCGACACCGGCACCTCGTTCGAGACCGTCGACCACGCGCTCGACAGGATCGGCCTCCCGATGACACCGTTCGAGCTGCTCGAGCTGGTGGGGCTCAAGGTCGGCGCCCACGTGCTCGACACGCATCACAAGGCGTTCCCTGATCGGTTCTTCGAGTCCGAGAACCTCCACAGGCTGGCCGACTACGGCAAGCTGTACGACCGTGACGGCAAGGGCCGCGTGAAGGGCTTCGACAAGAAGGCCGTGCAGATCGTCGCGGGTGGCAAGACGCCGATGACCGCCGCCTCATTCGCCGACCGCGTCGAGGTCGGCCTCGCCGACGAGATCAAGCGGATGCTCGATGAGCAGGTCGTTGCGGGGCCGGAGGATATCGACCTGTGCCTCATCCTGGGAGCTGGCTACCCGTTCCAGGCGGGAGGCATCACGCCCTACCTCGACCGGGTCGGAGCCTCCCAGAAGGCGTTCGGAGGCACCTTCCATACGCCGCCGATCCGCGGAGCCGCGGCGCACTGACCCCGTCAGCTGACAATGAAGGCGCCTCCTCCCCGAAGCTCGGGTGAGGAGGCGCCTTCGTGTCGTGGGGTCGTCGTCAGTGCTTGGCGTGGTACTTGACAGGCTCTGGGAGCCCGGCCTCGGCGCGGATACGGCGCGAGAGCCGCTCGAGCGAGGTGAGCGCGGCGATGACATCGTCGGACGTCACCGCGAACGGCATGTTGTGGATCGTCTCCCCCGCCACGGTCGCGGCCTCGGCGACGAGCCGCAGCTCGTGCTTGTCGTCGGTGGAGAGCCCGATCTCCGTGAGCGTCGTCGGAAGCCCGAGCTTCGTGGTGAAGACGATGAAATCGCGGATCTCCTCCGCGGGAGCCCCCTCGAGGATGAGCTGAGCGATCGATCCGATGTTGACCTTCTCGCCGTGCTGCAGGCCATGCGTCTGCGGGGCGGCTGTCAGCCCGTTGTGGATCGCGTGGGCGGCAGCGAGCCCACCTGACTCGAAGCCGAGTCCCGAGAGCAGCGTGTTCGCCTCGATGGCGCGCTCGAGAGCCGGCGTCACCACGCCGTCCTCAACGGCGTCCAGCGCGGTCGCCGCGTTCTCCCAGAGGACGTCCCAGCTGAGCTTCGCGAGGGCCGTTCCGGTCTGCGTGGGCAGCCCACCCGCCATCGTGCTCGCGTTGGAGCGGCTCGTCGCACGGGCCTCGAGCCAGGTGGCCAGCGCATCGCCGAAACCAGCCACGAGGAACCGTGCGGGTGCATCCGCCACGAGCTGGGAGTCGATGAGCACGAGGTCGGGGTTGCGCGGGAAGAAGCGGTACTCCTCGAACTCCCCTGCCTCCGTGTAGATGACGGCGAGCGCCGAGGTCGGCGCGTCGGTGGATGCGACTGTGGGGACACTCACCCATCGGACGCCAGCGAGGTGGCCCGCGGCCTTCGCGGCGTCGATCGTGCTGCCTCCACCGACGGCGACGATCACGTCGCTGCCGCTCGCCGTGATGACCTCGACGATGCGGTCGATCTCTCCCGAGGAGGCGACGCCGTTGAAGCGCTCGCGCGGGACCTCGGCCTCTCCCCCGGTGAACGAGGTCGAGAGGCGCTCCCCGAGGAGGTCCCAGACGAAGTCGTCCGCGAGCAGCAGCGGGGTGGACCCGATCTGCGCGACGAACTCCCCGAGCCGTGCAAGTGCGCCCTTGCCCTGCACATAGCGGCCTGGGCTCAGTACGGTGCGGATGGGAATCTCAGTGCTCATGCGGAACTCCTTCGTCGTGGGAAATCGCTCCAACGGTATCGACCGGAGATGCACGCGCACAGCGCCCGTACTCAGCGAGGGAGGACGCGAATCGTGTACGACGCCGAAGGGCGGAGCCTCTCGGCTCCGCCCTTCGGTTCTGCGCTGCGCCCGCTACGCCGTGGCGAGCTGGCGGAGCACGTACTGCAGGATTCCGCCGTTGCGGTAGTAGTCGGCTTCACCGGGGGTGTCGATGCGCACGACAGCATCGAACTCGATCGTCTGCTTGCCCTCGGGCGAGTCAGAGGTGGGCTCAGCGATAACGTGCACCGTCTTGGGCGTGGAGCCATCGTTGAGCTTCTCGATGCCCTGGATCGAGATCGACTCCGTGCCATCGAGGCCGAGCGATGCCCAGCTCTCGCCTGCCGGGAACTGCAGCGGGACGACACCCATGCCGATGAGGTTCGAGCGGTGGATGCGCTCGAAGCTCTCGACGATGACGGCGCGGACGCCGAGCAGGCTCGTGCCCTTGGCAGCCCAGTCGCGAGAAGAGCCGGAGCCGTACTCCTTGCCACCGAGGACGACCAGCGGCGTGCCGGACTCCGCGTAGTTCTGCGCGGCGTCGTAGATGAACGACTGCGGGCCGTCGGGCTGCGTGAAGTCACGCGTGTAGCCGCCCTCGACGCCGTCGAGGAGCTGGTTCTTGAGGCGGATGTTCGCGAACGTTCCACGGATCATGATCTCGTGGTTGCCGCGACGCGAGCCGTAGGAGTTGAAGTCCTTGCGGCCGACGCCGTGCTCCGTCAGGTACTTTCCGGCGGGACTGTCTGCCTTGATCGATCCAGCAGGGCTGATGTGGTCGGTCGTGACCGAGTCGCCGAGCTTGGCGAGCACACGCGCGCTCTTGATGTCGGTGACCGGCGTGAGCTCCATGACCATGCCATCGAAGTACGGGGGCTTCCGGACGTACGTCGACTGGTCATCCCACTCGAACGTGGCGCCGGTGGGCGTGGGGAGCGAGCGCCAGCGCTCGTCGCCGTCGAAGACCGCGCCGTACTCGCGCGTGAACATGTCCGTGTCGATGGACGTGTCGATCGTGGACTGCACCTCGTCTGCGGTCGGCCAGATCTCGCTGAGGAAGACGTCCTTGCCGTCGGAGTCCTTGCCGAGCGCCTGCGTCTCGAAGTCGAAGTCCATCGTTCCGGCGAGCGCGTAGGCGATGACCAGCGGCGGCGAAGCCAGGTAGTTCATCTTCACGTCGGGGTTGATGCGACCCTCGAAGTTGCGGTTTCCGGAGAGGACAGCGGTGACGGCGAGGTCGTTGTCGTTGATCGCCTCGGAGATCTCCTCGTTGAGGGGACCAGAGTTGCCGATGCACGTCGTGCAGCCGTATCCGACCGTGTAGAAGCCGAGCGCCTCGAGCGAGTCGGTGAGTCCGGCCTTCTCGTAGTAGTTCGTGACGACCTTCGAGCCGGGGGCGAGCGTGGTCTTGACCCACGGCTTCGCCTTCAGGCCGCGCTCGCTCGCCTTCTTGGCGAGAAGACCCGCCGCGAGCATGACCGACGGGTTGGAGGTGTTGGTGCAGCTCGTGATGGCCGCGATGGCGACCGAGCCGTGGTCGATCGTGTAGCTCTGGCCGTCAGCACCCTGCACCTGGACCGGCTTGCGGTCGTGCGAGAAGGTCGGCGCCGTCTGCTGCTCGCGGACGTCGGAGTCCTCGGAGGTCGGCGTGAGCTTGGCGGGGTCTGACGCCGGGAAGCTGTCCTCTCCGGCGACGTCGACGAGTCCGAAGTCTTCCGCCGTGTAGTCGTTGAGGTCGGCGCCGAACTGGCCCTTGGCCTTGGACAGCTCGATGCGGTCCTGCGGGCGGCGGGGGCCGGCGATCGACGGGACGACGGTCGAGAGGTCGAGCTCGAGGTACTCCGAGTAGGAGAGCTCCTTGCTCGGGTCGTGCCAGAGGTGCTGCTCCTTGGCGTACGCCTCGACGAGCTTGACCTGCTCCTCGCTGCGGCCCGTGAGGCGCAGGTAGCTGAGGGTCTCGTCGTCGATCGGGAACATGGCGGCCGTCGAGCCGAACTCGGGGCTCATGTTGCCGATCGTGGCGCGGTTGGCGAGCGGCACTGCGCCGACACCTTCGCCGTAGAACTCGACGAACTTGCCGACGACGCCGTGCTTGCGCAGGAGGTCGGTGATCGTGAGGACGACGTCGGTCGCGGTGACGCCCATGGGGATCTGGCCCTTGAGCTTGAAGCCGACGACCTTCGGGATGAGCATCGACACGGGCTGGCCGAGCATGGCCGCCTCTGCCTCGATGCCGCCGACGCCCCAGCCGAGCACGCCGAGTCCGTTGACCATCGTGGTGTGGGAGTCGGTGCCGACGAGGGTGTCCGGGTACGCCTGCAGCACGCCGCCCACCTCGCGGACGAAGGTGACGCGCGCCAGGTACTCGATGTTGACCTGGTGGACGATGCCCGTTCCCGGGGGGACGACCTTGAAGTCCTCGAAGGCGGTCTGGCCCCAGCGGAGGAACTGGTAGCGCTCGCCGTTGCGCTGGTACTCGATCTCGACGTTGCGCTCGAGCGCGTCGGCCTGACCGAAGAGGTCGGCGATGACCGAGTGGTCGATGACGAGCTCAGCGGGAGCGAGCGGGTTGACCTTCTCGGGGTCACCGCCCAGCTGGGTCACGGCCTCGCGCATGGTGGCGAGGTCGACTATGCAGGGAACACCGGTGAAGTCCTGGAGGACGACACGCGCTGGCGAGAACTGGATCTCGGTGTCCGGGTCTGCCGAAGGCACCCACGAACCGAGCTTCTGGATCTGCTCTGCGGTCACATTCGCGCCGTCTTCGGTGCGGAGGAGGTTCTCGAGGAGAACCTTGAGGCTGAAGGGGAGTTTCTCGAACCCCTCAACCTTGTCGATGCGGAAGATCTCGTACTCGGTGCCGTCGACACTGAGCGTGTCTTTGGCTCCGAAGCTGTTGACTGCGGTCACGTCTCGGCTCCTTCTTTGCAACTCTGGGTGCGCGGCCCGCGCCCAGCAATCATCTCGCGTCTCGCCGTGGCTTGCCTCGAAGGTGATCCTGAGTTGATCGAGACGCTTTTATCTTGACATCAAGATACTTTACCTGGTTCACTCTGCTCTCCCGACCGGGACGCACTCAGGAGCGCCCGGACGAAGAGCACCGTCACGACCAGGACGACGGCATACATGGGGGTGCCCATGAGCAGCCGGGCGAGGCCGAGCGCCTCGACGTTGCCGGCGAAGTAGAGCGGCAGCTGCACGACGAGTCGAAGCGCGAAGAAGCCGACCCACACGAGCGTGATGACGGACATCCACCGCAGCATCGCGCGGTCCTGGCGCCAGCTCGACCCCTGCCCGGTGATGAGCCCCGTGACCAGCCCGATGACGGGCCAGCGGACGAGGACCGAGACGAGCAGAGCCGCACCGTAGGCGGCGTTGGTGTAGAACCCGACGAGGTAGAAGTTCTCGCCCCTGCCCGTCGTCATCGCGAGGATGCCGGAGATCAGGAGCGCGACGAGGCCCGAGATCGCGGGAACGACGGGCTCCTTCTGCACTGCGCGGACCACGATGAAGAGGAGACCGAGGACCGCCGGCGCGAGGACGGCGATCCACAGCTCGGTGCCGAGGGTGAACAGCACGAGGAACACGATGCCAGGAAGCAGTGTCTCGACCAGGCCGCGAACACCGCCCATGGCAGCCAGGAGCGACGCGCCGGAGATGCCGCCCTCCGTGAGCCTGCCGAGCGACGACGACTTCGCGGCGTCTTCCAGCTTGCGCCTGTTGGGCGCGTCGGCGGAGGGCTCTGCCTGCTCGGGCCGTTCGTCCTCGGGCAGCGTCATGCCTGCTCTGCCTCCCCGGATGCGGCGTCCTCGGTTGCCGTCTTCGACGTCGGGTCGGCCATGGCCTTCGGGACGACGAGCGTCAGGAGCTCACGTGGCGGCAGCGGGGCATCACCGCGGACGACGACGACACTCCTGAACAGCTCGACGAGCTCGACGCGGGTGGCCTCGTCGCGCAACGCCTTGCCCGTCAGGACGCCTCGGAGGAACCAGCGAGGACCATCGACGCCGAAGAAGCGCGCGGACCTGGTCTGGTTCGACGCAGCACCCTTGATGACGACCGGGATCTTCGTGTCGAGGACGGGGCCGAGGATGCCCTCCACCTCTTCCGCCGTTCCGCCCTGCTTGCGGACCTGCTCGGCGAGCTGGGCCATGATCGAGTGCCAGAGGCCGGTGGACCGTGGCGCTGCGAACGCCTGGATCTGCATGGTCGACTCCTTGTAGTCGAGGGCGACGGCGACGAGTCGCTTCGTCTTCTCCTCGACCTCGAGCCGGAGCCCGAGTCCTTCGCGCGCCGGGATGCGCAGCGCCCCCAGGTCCACGTAGCGCTTCGCGGGGCTCGCCTCGGAGATATCGAAGGGCCCGCGGGTCTCGCGATCGTCAGGCGCGGACTTCGCGTCCATGTCCTCGTCGTCTTCGAGCTCAACCGCGTCGTCGAGTTCTTCCTCGTCGATGCCGTCATCGTCGACGGTGAGCTTATCGGCCTTCTCAGGCTTCTCTTCTTCCTTCTTGAGGAAATCAAACAGTCCCATTGGGTGCCTCCTGGTCAGACGAATAGCCGGTGGAGCCGAAGCCGCCCTCTCCACGCTGCGAGGCGGAGAGCTGCTCGGTCTGGATGAAACGCACTGGCGCGAGCTGCATGACCACGAGCTGCGCGATCCGGTCGCCTGCCGCGATGGCGTAGCTCTCGGACGAATCGGTGTTGAGCATGATCACCTTCACCTCACCCCGATAGCCGGAGTCGATGGTGCCAGGCGCGTTGACGAGCGTTATGCCGTGCTTCGCCGCCAGCCCCGAGCGCGGCATCACGAAGCCGACGGTTCCCGCCGGAAGCTCGAGTCGAACTCCCGTGCCCACGACGGCGCGCTGGCCGGGGGCGAGAGTGACGGATTCGGTCGCGATCAGGTCGGCCCCGGCGTCGCCTGGCTGGGCGAACGTGGGGAGGACGCCCGAGACGGGCACATCTATGGCAATGCTCACCGTACGAGCCTAGCCGAGGCGTGACCGGATCGTGATCTGACAGCGGCGCACGACAAAGCGTGATGCAATATCTCCATGCCTGTCTTCCACGAGCGCTTGTGGCCAGCCGCGTGGGTGTACGCCGTCGGCTTCCTCATGGTGCCCGCCGTCATCCTCGTGTTCACGCCGATCAACTTCTGGATCGGTGCGGCCATCGCAGTGACGCTCTACGCCGCGTTCCTCACGCTCGTCCTCGCCTACTCGCCCATCATCGAGGTCACGGCGACCCAGGTCCGGGTCGCGGGCGCCCACGTGCCACTGAGCTTCACCGGGCAGTGCCTCCCCCACACGACCCGTGAGCGTGCTCGTCTCGCCGCGGGCCCCCAGCTGGACCTGCGTGCCTGGCTGTGCATCCGCGGCTGGATCCCGACCTCGCTCACGATCGAGATCACCGACGACGCGGACCCGGTCCCCTACTGGCTCATCTCGACGCGTCGGCCCACCGAGCTCGCGGCTGCCATCACCGAGGCTCGGGCCGTGAACAGGCGTCAGACGAGCTGATGCAGCGGGACGCGCCCGTCGCTCGACCCTGAGCCGCGTTCCCCTGGTCTCACCGACAGACGACCGAAGCCGCATCCCTGAGGATGCGGCTTCGGTCGTGTGCTCTGCCTTCGATCAGGCGGTTGCGCAGTCGTGGCAGATCGGCCCGAGGGCCGAGCTCTTCTCGAGCTGCGAGCGGTGCTTGACGAGGAAGCACTCGACGCAGGTGAACTCGTCGGCCTGCGGCGGGATCACCACGGTCTCGAGTTCAACGTCTGCGAGGTCTGCTGCAGAGAGGTCGAAGCTGCCGGGGTTGTCCGCATCTTCGGCGTCAACGCTGCCGGAGAGACGATCCGGCACTCGCTCCTTCAGCGCCTCGATGGACTCTGCGTCATCGTCGGTCTTGCGAGGTGCGTCGTAGTCGGTCGCCATACCTATCCAAATCTCTTCAATGGGGGGGAACTCCCCCAGGCGCGGCAATTGTGCACGACTCAGGGGTGAAACTCAAACCGAAGTGAGCAGTGTTCGCGCGGAGCGAGATCGAATACTCGCCTGAGTTGGACGGCGCGCCCCGGGGCTCCCCGATTCCGCCCTCGTCACGTGTGATGCTGTGGCGCAGGAATCGGCAACGCCAAGGAGTACGAGCATGCATGAGCTCAGATTCATCGACCTGGATGAAGGTGCCCTCGTCGTGTCCGGAGATGACGGCCAGCGCTTCCGCGTCGTGATCGACGAAGCGCTCCGCGACGCGCTGCGCCCGCGCATCTCCACTCGCGTCGACGCGCCGAAGGTGCCTCCGCGGGCCATCCAGCAGCTCATCCGCGCCGGGAAGACGATCGACGAGGTCATCGAGCTCACTGGGGCAGCCCGTGAGGACGTGGTCCGCTTCGAGGGACCGGTTCGCGCCGAGCGCGACTACCTCGTGCGCCAGGCGCGCGCGGTCACCGTCCGGCTGAAGACCGACACCGACCCCCTCGGCCAGGACGGCACGAGCTTCGGCGAGGTCATCGACGACCGCCTCGAGGCGTCCTCGGCGGCCGCGGTGATTTGGGATGCCTGGAAGGACGACGAAGAGGGCTGGAGAATCGGCCTGTCGTTCGCCGTGGACGAGATCTCGCGAGAAGCGCTGTGGGGCTTCGAGCCGAAGACGCAGGCGCTCACCCCTCTGAACCCGACGGCGACGATGCTCTCGCAGCAGGGCGAGCCCGCGTCGCTCGGCAGCCCCCGGCTCCGCGCCGTCATGGAGTCCCCGCAGCGTGAAGCCTCACCGGCACCCTCCGTGGAGCCGGTGAGCAAGGAGCCGGTCTCGTGGATCGGTGCCGCGGCGTCACGGCTCGAGCGAGCGACCGAGCAGCAGCACCACGAGACGGCGGATCTCCTCGAGGCCCTCCGGCGACGTCGCGGGGAGCGCGTCCCGCAGTCCTTCGAGGACGACGCCGAGGACGGCGATGATCAGGACTCAGGGCGCGAGAGCGACGATGCTCACTCGACAGCGTCCGAGCAGACGCCCGTCAAGCTCCTCACTCCCCGAGTTCGGGACGAGGACAGCTTCGAGACGGAGACCATCGAGCCGAGCGATCTCGGCTCAGGTGGTGTGCGGGCAGTCGACGTCCCGCTCGACGGACTCGATGACCCCAAGCACGAGGCGCACGAACCCGCACCGTCGAAGCACTCGTCGAAGCGCACCGGGCGCGCCGCGATGCCGAGCTGGGACGAGATCGTCTTCGGGACCCGCAGCGACGAGTAGCGACGCGTCTCAGCGCGTGAAGGCCCCCGCGCGGATGAGTGGGACGATCGTCTCTTCCGGAGTGATCGATCCATGCTGGCCGACGACGAGCCTTGCACCTGACTGCATCGAAGCGGCGTAGAACGTGACTCCCTTCGTCGCCGCGACGACGACATCGCCGATTCGCTTTGCAGCGACGGGGTCGACATTCGGTCCGTACCACCCGTCGGAGACCGCCTCCTGCCGCGTGACGATCGTGGCGCGCGCACCCTGGGATGCGATCCACCTGTCGCGCAGGTCTCCCGCCGCGTCCGCCGGCGCTCCCGGCTCGAGGTAGAGGTGGCGAAGCCGTGGCTCGCCCGCCATGGCGAGCACGCCGTCGAAGAGCGGGTCGTCGTCGTCGACATCGATCTGGCGATGCCTGGGGATGTCGATCATGCCGTGGTCGGCAGTGACGAGGATGCCGGTGCCGGCATCCACTCCCCTGGCGAGTCCGTCGAAGGCCGCGTCGAGCTCCTCCAGGCGTGCCAGCCAGGCGTCCGACTCCCAGCCATGGGCGTGCCCCGCCTGGTCGAGCTCCGCGTTGTACAGGTAGATGAGCGCGCGAGGGTGGTCGTCGAGTGCCCGCAGCGTGACCTCGACCCGCTCCTGCATCGTGCCGCCCTCAAGGTAGAGGGCACCACGGAGGGAGGCGTGCGTGAGGCCGGAGTCGCGGTACTGCGGCATGCCCACGACGATGCTCTGCACCTCGGAGCCCCCGTCACGCAGCTCCTCGAAGATCGTGCGGCGCAGCTGCCAGGTTGCGGGGTCCATCCCGTCCCCCCAGCCCGAGAGCTGGTTGCGGATGACCCCAGCAGCCCGGTCGAAGAGGGAGTAGCCGAGCAGCCCGTGCTCACCGGCTCGAGTCGCCGTCGTGAGCGAGGTGATCCCCGCGACGGTGGTCGACGGGAACGAGAAGGCGGTGTCCTTCTTGCGCCAGTCCGCCGTGAGGCGCCTGGCGTGCCCCGTGCGGGCGCGGAGCATCGAGGCTCCGAGCCCGTCGACGAGCATGACCACGACCGAGCGGGTCTCCGGCAGCCCGAGGGACCCGGTCTCACCCCGCAGAGAAGCGAGCGAATTCGGCAACACGTCGGAGAGCGTCGGGCGACCGCTCGCCGCGCTGAATAGCATGGACGACATCCGTCCCAGTCTCCCACAGGGGCGCCGAGCACGACCCTCCCGACAGGTGACATGAGTACAACACGCAACGACGACTCCGCTTCGATGAGCGAGCAGCGCATCGAGGACATCGACGTCTCGACAGAGATGCAGTCCTCTTTCCTCGAGTACGCGTACTCGGTCATCTACGCGAGAGCGCTCCCGGACGCGCGCGACGGCCTGAAGCCGGTCCAGCGGCGCATCCTCTACCAGATGGCCGAGATGGGGCTCCGACCCGACCGGGGGCACGTGAAGTCGGCGCGCGTCGTGGGCGAGGTCATGGGACGCCTCCACCCCCACGGCGACACCGCCATCTACGATGCGCTCGTGCGCATGGCCCAGGGCTTCGTGCAGCGCGTGCCGACGATCGATGGGCACGGCAACTTCGGATCGCTCGATGACGGCCCGGCAGCCCCGCGCTACACGGAGGCTCGCCTCGATGCCGCCGCTCTGGCGCTCACCGCGGAGCTCGACGAGGACGTCGTCGACTTCGTGCCGAACTACGACAACTCGACCACGCAGCCCGAAGTGCTTCCTGCTGCCTGGCCGCATCTCCTCGTCAACGGAGCGAGTGGCATCGCGGTGGGCATGGCCACGAACATGGCGCCGCACAACCTCGGAGAGGTGATCGCGGGGGCGCTGCACCTGCTCGAGAACCCCGGTGCGACGCTCGAGGAGATCATGCAGTTCATCCCGGGCCCGGACCTGCCGTCCGGCGCGCGGATCACGGGCCTCGACGGCATCAGGGATGCGTACGCGGGAGGTCGCGGATCATTCCGGACGCGTGCCACAGCGAGCGTGGAACGGGTGACGGCCCGCAAGTCGGGCATCGTCGTGACCGAACTCCCCTACATGGTGGGACCCGAGAAGGTCATCGAGAAGATCAAGGACGGCGTCCAGGCGAAGAAGCTCGCCGGAATCAGCGACGTCGCCGACCTCACCGACCGCAAGCACGGCCTGCGCCTCGTCATCGAGATCAAGACCGGATTCGACCCAGACGCCGTGCTCGAGCAGCTGTACCGGCACACGCCCCTCGAGGACATGTTCCACATCAACAACGTGGCGCTGGTCAACGGGGGTCCGCAGACGCTCGGCCTCATCGAGCTGCTCCGCGTGTACCTCGACCACCGCATCCAGGTGGTGCGCAGGCGAAGCGCCTTCCGGCTCGCGCGGAGGCTCGAGCGCCTGCACCTCGTCGAGGGCCTCCTGGTCGCGATCCTCGACATCGACGAGGTCATCCAGATCATCCGGTCGAGCGACGACGCCTCGGCGGCCGGCGAGCGGCTGCGCATCGTCTTCGATCTCTCGGAGCTGCAGTCGGACTACATCCTGGAGCTGCGCCTGCGCCGCCTCACGAAGTTCTCGCGCATCGAGCTCGAGTCGGAGCGCGACCAGCTCAAGCAGGAGATCGCCGAGCTCGAGCGTCTGCTGGGCGACGAGAAGCTGCTGCGCGCGCAGGTCGGCTCCGAGCTCCAGGAGACCAGCGACCGCTTCGCGACGCCGCGACGCACGCTGCTCACCGAGGGCCAGGGCACCCCGCCGAAGCGTGGCAAGGCGATCGAGACCACGCAGCTGCAGCTCGCGGACTCGCCCACCCAGGTACTGCTCTCGACCACGGGGCGGCTCCTCAGGGTCGACACGGCTGACGCGGATGCGCGCCTCCAGCAGCCGTCGAGGCGCAGCAAGCACGACGCTGTGCGCTCCCACGTAACCACGACGGTCCAGGGCGAGCTCGGCGCCGTCACGAACCTCGGGCGGTTGATTCGCGTGCCCGTCGTGGCCCTCCCCTCCAGCCCCCAGGGGTCGGTGCTGCTCTCGGCCGGAGTCAAGGCACACGACTTCATCGGGCTCACGAGCCCCAAGGAGCAGGTCGTCGCGCTCGTGCCCATCGACCAGGAGACGCCGATCGCGCTCGGGACGAAGCTGGGCGTCGTCAAGCGGGTGACGGGCATCGACTTCGGCAAGAACCGAGAGCTCGAGATCATGACGCTCAAGGCCGGGGACGAGGTCGTCGGAGCCGCTCTCGCGTCCGACGAGGATGAGCTGGTCTTCGTGACGGATGACGCGCAGCTGCTGCGCTTCTCGGGGAAGCTCGTTCGTCCGCAGGGCCGTTCCGCGGCCGGCATGGCAGGCATGAAGGTCTCCGACGGCGCCGTGGTCCTCGCGTTCTCCGTCGTCGCGGCGGCCAACGTCGAGATCTGCGAGGTCGCGAGCGTCGCGCGCAACGAGGACGCCCTCGAGGGCACCGACTCGGGCACGGCGAAGGTGTCCAGCCTCAGCGAGTTCCCGGCGAAGGGGCGCGCGACCGGCGGGGTCCGGGCCCAGCGGCTCCTGCGCGGGGAGCGACGCCTCAGCGCCGCCTGGGTCGGCCCGGGCGCCCCGTTCGGCAACGCGCGTGATGGTGCGATCCGCGCCCTCCCGACGGGCGGCGCGAAGCGCGACGCGTCTGGCACGCCACTCGACCAGGTCGTCGACCTCATCGGACGCGGCATCGGAGACCCGACACCACTCGCCGACGCCGACGCCGCCGCCGACGCGTCGTCAGCCGAGAGCAGCCCTGAGACACCGGCGACAGACTGAGCTGCTGCGCGCAGCATGCCAGAGGCCGGCCCCCGATCGGGAGCCGGCCTCTTGCGTCCGGCGTCCTGGCCGCCGAGCTGTCCAGCTAGACGTCGATGTCCGCCCGAGCCACGTGCTCGGATCCTTCGATGATGAACTCCTTGCGAGGCGCGACCTCGCTGCCCATGAGCAGATCGAACACGCGCTCGGCGTTGTGCGCATCCGCGTTCGTGACGCGCCTGAGCAGGCGCGCGCTCGGGTCCATGGTCGTGTTCCAGAGCTGGTCCTCATCCATCTCGCCGAGGCCCTTGTAGCGCTGGATCGGATCCTGGTACCGCTTCCCCTGCTTCTCGAGCTTCGAGAGCAGCGTGTGCAGTTCCTTCTCGGAGTAGGTGTAGACGGTCTCGTTGGGCTTCCTGCCCGCATGCATGATGACCACCCTGTGCAGGGGCGGCACGGCCGCGAAGACACGACCCGCGTCGAGCATGGGCCTCATGTAGCGGAAGAAGAGCGTGAGCAGCAGCGTCCTGATGTGCGCGCCGTCGACGTCGGCGTCGCTCATCAGGATGACCTTGCCGTAGCGAGCCTGGCCGATGTCGAAGCTGCGCCCCGACCCTGCGCCGACGACCTGGATGATCGACGCGCACTCCGAGTTGGAGAGCATGTCGGAGACCGAGGCCTTCTGCACGTTGAGGATCTTGCCGCGGATGGGGAGGAGCGCCTGGAACTCCGAGTTCCTCGCCGGCTTCGCGGTGCCGAGCGCGGAGTCACCCTCGACGATGAAGAGCTCGCTCTGCGCCACATCGTTCGATCGGCAGTCGACGAGCTTGGTCGGCAGCGAGGAGCTCTCGAGTGCGTTCTTGCGTCGCTGCGTCTCCTTGTGGGCGCGAGCGGAGAGGCGCGACTTCATCTCCTGCACGACCTTGTCGAGCAGGAGGTTGGCCTCGGCCTTGTCCTGGCGCTTGGTCGACGAGAACTTCTCGGTCAGGCCTGCCGTCACGGCCTTCTGGACGATCGCCCTGGCCGCTGGCGTTCCCAGGACCTCCTTCGTCTGCCCCTCGAACTGGGGCTCCGGGATGCGGACCGTCACGACGGCGGTGAGGCCCGCCAGGACGTCGTCCTTGTCGAGCTTGTCGTTGCCGACCTTGAGGCGTCGGGCATTCTTCTCGACCTCTGCCCGGAAGAACCGGAGCATCCCCTGCTCGAACCCGGCGAGGTGAGAGCCGCCCTTGGGCGTCGAGATGATGTTCACGAAGCTCTTCACGGTCGTCTCGTAGCCGGTGCCCCAGCGCAACGCGAGATCGACGTGCATCGTGCGCGCGACTTCCTTCGTCACGAGCTGGAGGCCCTCGTCGTCGAGCACCGGGATGGTCTCCGTGAATTCCCCGCTCCCCTCGATGCGCCAGGTGTCCGTCGTCGGAGCGTCCGGTGCCAGGAAGTCGGCGAACTCCGTGATCCCGCCGTCGAAGCGGAACTGCTGCGTCGTGGGCGCGACCGACTCGTCACGGGCATCCTCGATGACCATCTCGAGGCCTGGTACCAGGAACGCCGTCTGCCTCGCGCGCTCGGCGAGGTCGTTGGTCTGGAAGCTCGCCTCGCGGATGAACACCTGCGGGTCAGCCCAATAGCGAACCCGTGTGCCGGTGACGCCGCGCTTCGCTTTGCCCACGACGCGGAGCTCGCTCGTATCCGTGAAGGGGACGAAGTTCGATGTCGGGCTGGGCCCGCCGGCACCATCCTCGAAGATGCCTGGCTCGCCGCGCCGGAAGCTCATCGCGTAGGTCTTCCCGCCCCGGTCGACCTCGACGTCGAGGCGCGCGGAGAGCGCGTTCACCACCGAGGCACCGACACCGTGGAGGCCTCCCGCCGACCCGTAGTTGCTTGCGCCGAACTTGCCACCCGCGTGGAGCTTGGTGAAGACGACCTCGACGCCGCTGAGACCGGTCTTCGGCTCGATGTCGACGGGGACGCCTCGCCCGTCGTCATCGACGCTGACGGATCCATCGCTGTGCAGCTGGACTCGGATGCGTGAGCCGTGACCGGCAAGGGCCTCGTCGACCGAGTTGTCGATGATCTCCCACAGGCAGTGCATGAGGCCACGCGAGTCGGTCGAGCCGATGTACATGCCCGGCCGCTTCCGGACCGCATCGAGCCCGTCGAGCACCGAGAGGTGTCTGGCTGAGTATGCGTCTCCGGAATTCGCCACCGAGGTCCTCGTCCTTCTTCTGCGTCATCGTGCCTGTGATCTCGGCCAACCGCGTTCAGCGGCAGGCCACCTTCGAGCGTAGACCGGATGCGGGCTTTCTCGCGGCTCCCACACCACAGCGCCCACACGCGCGCCTCAGCGGGCCACCGAACCGCCGGTGCTAGCCTGACCACGCCAGCGACGACCAGAGAGGGCACAACGTGCAGACTCCCGAGCCGGTGCGCAGACGCATCCACATCGACCTCCGCGCGATCCGCGAGAACTCGACCCGACTCCTCGGTTCGGAGACGGCCAGCTACGCCGACCTGCGCGCAGACGCCTACGGCCATGGCGCTCTCCGCGTCGCAGAAGCACTCGACAGCGAGGGATACGACGGCTTCATCGTCTCCCCTGGGCTCGAGCGCGCCTCCCTGTCGCATCTGAGCACGAAGCTGCTCGACGCGGACTCCGTGAACTCCGACAGGATCACGGGCGGCTCCCTGTTCGGGCTCACGGATCGCGCCTACCGGCCCGCGATGCGCGTGAGCGCCGAGATCCTGGCCGTGAAGGATGTCGGAGCCGGCGAGGGCGTGTCCTACGGGTACAGCTACGTCACGACGGAAGCGACGCAGCTCGCACTCGTCGGCGTCGGCTACGCCCACGGGGTTGTCCGCCGTGCCTCGAACACCGCATCCGTGCTCATCGGCGGGAAGACGCGCACCATCGTCGGCGCCATCTCTATGGACCAGTTCTCTGTCGACCTGCTCGGCGCAGAAGCGCAGCCGGGCGAGCTGGCGACCCTCTTCGGCGACCCGGCCGTCGGCGAGCCGAGCATCCTCGACTGGCAGCATGCGACCGGCCTGCGAGCTGCGGCCATCGCGAGCCGGATGAGTCCCCGATTCGAACGGAGCTACACATGAGCCGCGCAACGGCGCACGTCGATCTCGAGGCCATCAGCCACAACATCCGCGCCCTGCAGGAGCTTGCCTCCGGCTCGCAGTTCATGCTTGCCGTCAAGTCGAACGCCTATGGGCACGGCCTGCACGAGGTCGTGCGCACGGGGCTGGAGGCTGGGGTCTCCTCCTTCGGCGTTCTGGAGTCGACCGCGGGGATCGATCTCCGCGCTGCAGGCGTGCAGGTGCCCCTCTTCGCCTGGATGCATGGCCAGGACACCGACTTCGCGGCCGCGGCAGAAGCGCGAGTCGACCTCGGCGTGCAGACGTTCTGGCAGCTGGAGGCGATTGCGGCGAGCGACGCGGCGCGCACACCACGAGTGCACCTCAAGATCGACACCGGCCTGCACCGCGGGGGCGCCGACCAGCCGCGCTGGGCCGAGTTCGTCACGGAGGCCCTCAGGCTGCAGTCGCTCGGCAAGCTCGAGGTCGTCGCCGCGTGGAGCCATCTCTCTGACACCTCGCACAGTGCCGACCTCGCATCGACGGCCCTGTTCGAGGCCGCCGTCGACGAGGCCAGAAGCCTCGGCGCGGAGTTCGAGCTCCTCCATCTCGGAGCGAGCGCGGCCGTCATCGATCTGCCCGAGGCGCACTTCGACCTCGTGAGGGTCGGCATCGCCGCCTACGGCATCTCGCCGTTCGGCGATCGAAGTGCGGCGGACCTCGGGCTGAGGCCGGCCATGCAGCTGCGAGCCCCGGTCCTGGATGCACGCCACGGCCTGGCGAGCATCGCCGTGGGCTTCGGCGACGGTATCCAGTCCGACCCCGACTCAGGCGCCTACGTGGTTGTCGACGGGCACGTCGCACCGGTCGTCGAGGTGGGCGTCGACGAGACGGTTGTCGCGCTCCCGAGCGATGCTGATGGCATCTCGGCGGGCGCACCGTGCATCGTCTTCGGCGACGGCTCGCAGGGAGAGGCGACCGCGGAGCAGTGGGCGGTGTGGGGCGACACCGTCGGCGACGAGATCGTGACGGGACTCACCTCCCGCGTCCCGCGGAGTTTCAGCCGCCGCTGAGCGACGCGCTGGCGTGCGCTGAAGCACGCCAGCGCCCCACTCAGACGGTCAGACCGTCAGACCTCTGGGTCAGACTGCTGGAGCGGAGACGCCGATCCTCCGCATCAACGCGTGGCGTGCGTTCTGCGACCAGCCGTCGAGTCGTTCCAGTTCCGCTCCGCCGTCTCCGAGCGTGCGGTCAGCATCGTGACGATGCACGGCCTGCTGCAGGAGCTGGTCTGCCAGCGTGGGGTTCAAGGCGAGGATGGGGCCGTGCAGGTGCGTCCCGATCGCGCCCAGGCGCTGCACGCCCTCGGCTCCGCTGTTCTCCGCAGCTGAGCCGCCGTTGCCGAAGCCACGGACAACCTCGCCGAGCGGCTCCGACCCCGCGTCGAGGGAGGTGACGGCATTGTGGTTCGCGAACCCCGCGAGGAGTCCACCCGGGGTGCGCACGACCGTCTCCGCGACGCTCTGCGCCGGCTCCCGGACAGCTCTGGAGGCGAAGACGCCGAGACCGGTGAGCTCGCCGTCATCGTGGGTGATGCTCGATCCGAGCAGCTCCCACCCTCCGCCGATCGCGAGCAGCGGCAGGCCAGCCGCGACGAGGTCGCGGAGCTGCTCAGCGTGCTGCAGCGCGTCCGCCTGCACCGTCTGCACGGCAGCAAGAGGGCCGGAGCCGACGTGCAGCAGGTCGATGTCGCCGGGCAGCGAGGCCGCCCCACGTCCGACGTTCACGACTTCGACATCGAAGCCGCGCACCCGCGCACGCTTCGCGAGCACCGTGACGTTGCCGACATCTCCGTTGATCCCGAGCTCCACCGGGTAGAGGTGAGCGATTCGCAGCTTCATGAGTTGACCTTCCCCTCGATACCCGATTGCCCGAGTCGGCGGCGAATCGACATCATCTGCTCGTAGTTGACGATCATGGTCTTCATGCCGCGGCTGGGCTTGGGCAGCGCCAGGAACTTCTCGAGCGCCTCCCCGAGGCTGGGCTCCACGAGACCGACCGGAATGTCGCCGTAGCCGAGCCTCGTCGCGATCTGCCATGCCTTCGTGCCGGAGACAACGTCGACGTGCTCGAGGCGGCTGAGATCGGCACCGAAGATCCAGGACGGGTCGGGGGTTCCCTCGTCGACGGAGACGAACACCTGCTCCGGAGCCTCCTCGAGCGCATCGAGGTTCATCTGCAGGCTTGGCGGGTTCTTCATCATGATGATCTCGATGTCCTCCCCGCGGACGCTCATCACCTCACCACGCCCGTACACGGTCTGCGACTCGCCGAGCGCCTCCGCGACTAACGCAGGAACGAAGGAATCGCCGAGGATGCGCTGAGCAGTCGCCGCTGCACCAGCAGCATCGAGCGCGTAGTGCAGGCCACGCGCGGGGAGACGGATCTCCAGCTCCTCGTCGCCGATCCGCAGCGTCGCATCGCGCCCCTGCAGTGCCACGACCTGCACGGCGCGCTCGCCTGCGGCGACCTCGACGCTCGCGGCTGAGATGTCATCGAAGTTCGAGAGACCATTCGGGGACTGCTCGATGAGCTCAGGTGCGACCCCGAACCAGGTCACCGGCGCATCCAGCGAGACGGGAAGTCCGCGAAGCGATGCGTCATCGGCGTTCAGGACGCTGAAGTCGCCGCACGCGGCCGCGATGGTCCTGAGGAACTCAGTGACCCGAGACGGGTCGTAGAAGCGGTTCAGCTGATCGACCTGCACGTTGAGGAGCAGCACCCCGCGTGGATGCAGGTGCGGGAGGAGGCGGGGCCCGTAGGCCTCGTCGACCTCGAGGACAGCGATGTCCGCTCGCAGGTTGCCGTTGACGTCGACATCCGGGAGCATCGACGACGCGATGCCCTGCGGGAGGTTGCCGCCGGAGGAGTTCGTGAACACCCTGAGCCCGTGCCGCCGAAGCATGCGGGTCAGGAAGTGCGTCGTCGTCGACTTGCCGTTCGACCCGGAGACGAAGATGACGCCGAGCGGGAGCTTCGCCACGGCCGTCTCGAGGAAGTCCGGGGAGATGGCGAGCGCCACTCTGCCGGGGACTGCTGAGCCGCCTCCGCGGAGACGCATCGCTCCGCGCGCGCTCCGTCCGAGACCGACGGCGATCATCCGCCGCAGCTTGCCACCCATGCACACTCCTCATCCTGCGCAACCACGTGCGCGTCAGCGTCTGCGGCGAGAATCCCCCGGCTCGCCGACCGCGGCCAGTATCTCACGCGCCCACGACGGACCCCGGGTCGTCACGCGGGTGAAACACTGCTACGCGCAGGGCGAACCTGACCGCCGAAAGCACACGGGAATCCGGTGCCCGTGCTCTAATTGTCCTGATCGGCAGATCACTGAAGCTTTGGAGGCATCATGACGGAAAGCACAACGGCCCTGCGCACCGACTCGGCGCCAATTGCCGCAACAGACCGTTGCGACGCGTGTGGAGCTCAGGCCTACGTCCGCGTCCAGCTGAGCGCCGGCGAACTCCTCTTCTGCGCGCACCACGCGACGCGCCACGAAGAGAAGCTCCGCAAGCAGGCGGTGGCCTGGCACGACGAGACCTCGCGCCTGCACGGCGAGAAGGCTGCGGCTGGTCAGCCGGCGGAGTAGCCGCCACCGAGACACCACCGCGGTTCGACCGCGTACGACGAAGGCCCGGATGCAAGCATCCGGGCCTTCGTCGTACTGGATTCGTGCCTACTCGAGGTAGTCGCGCAGCGACTGCGAGCGTGACGGGTGACGCAGCTTCGCCATCGTCTTCGACTCGATCTGGCGGATACGCTCGCGGGTCACGCCGAACGTGTCGCCGATCTGGTCAAGCGTCTTCGGCATGCCGTCTCCGAGGCCGAAGCGCATGCGGATGACGCCGGCTTCGCGCTCTGCAAGCGAGTCGAGCAGCGACTCGAGCTGACGCTGCAGCATCGTGAAGCTCACTGCGTCGGCTGGAACGACAGCCTCGGTGTCCTCGATGAGGTCACCGAACTCGCTGTCGCCGTCTTCACCGAGCGGCGTGTGGAGCGAGATCGGCTCGCGACCGTACTTCTGCACCTCGACGACCTTCTCGGGCGTCATGTCGAGCTCCTTGGCGAGCTCCTCAGGCGTGGGCTCGCGACCGAGGTCCTGCAGCATCTGGCGCTGCACGCGAGCCAGCTTGTTGATGACCTCGACCATGTGCACCGGGATGCGGATCGTGCGCGCCTGGTCGGCCATTGCGCGCGTAATCGCCTGACGGATCCACCAGGTGGCGTACGTGGAGAACTTGAAGCCCTTCGTGTAGTCGAACTTCTCGACCGCACGGATGAGGCCCATGTTTCCCTCCTGGATCAGATCCAGGAACTGCATGCCGCGCCCCGTGTACCGCTTGGCGAGGCTCACGACCAGTCGGAGGTTGGCGCCGAGGAGGTGGCTCTTCGCGCGATCGCCGTCACGGGAGACCCACTTGAGCTCGCGAACGAGCTGCTTGTCGAGCTCGCCTTCCTGCTCCTTGAGCTTCTCGGCGGCGAACAAGCCCGCCTCGATACGCATGGCGAGGTCGACCTCTTCGGCCGCGTTCAGCAGCGCGACCTTTCCGATCTGCTTCAGGTAGTCCTTGACGGGGTCGGCCGTCGCGCCGGTGATCGCAGCGGAGTAGACCGGGGTCTCTTCCTCGTCGTCACTCGGCGTGAGCACGATGGCTCCCTTGACGCGCGCCTTCTCGGAGTCGGCCTTCGCGTCCTTCGGGTCGGCCGGCTTGACCGAGTCGTCGTCGGAGTCGACGGCATCGGACGCATCCGCGTCGACATCGACCTCTTCGATCTCGCCTTCTTCGACGCCGTCTTCCGGCTCGTCGCCTTCAGCCTTCTTCTTCGTCGCCGCCCGCTTGCGGGGCGCAGCCTTGGCTGGCGCGCCCTCCGAGGCAGTCGCTGCCTTGCGCTTCGCGGGTGCGCGCTTCGCGGCAGGCTTCTTGGTGCCCGCTGCTTCGTCAGCTGCGCTCTCGGTCCCGACAGCGGCACTCGATTCGGCGCTCGCCTTCTTGACCGGCGCTGCGCGCTTGCGCGCCGGCGCCTTCTTGATGTCCTCGGTTGCTTCTGCAGTAGCCGTGGTAGCTCCCGTGCGTGTCGCCATGTTCAGACCCCTCTCGTCACGGTGCGGGCATAAGGAAGGCCCTTGTCAAGTCTGCGCAGAGGCAGACCCGCAGGGTCCATCCGTTGATTATGGCACGGTTTCGGGAGAAACCTTGGATTCACGCGTGAGATTCACATCCCACGCCTGCCCGAGCCGAACCATCTCCTGCCTATTGCAACCCAGAGCGGGTCGATGATTATTCCCTCATCGCGCGCCATGCGACCCCTCGTGCGTCGTCTGCTGAGCAGCAGGCCGCTCAGCCCGATGAGCATGATGCCGGGGATCACCCAGAACGCGAGCTTGTACTGCTGCCAGTCCACTGCTCCCGCCACGCCGATGCCGAGCCCGTCCAGCGAGATGCCGATCAGGAACATGGTCGTGAAGCTCGCGACGAATCCCCCGACGTTCACGATGCCGGACGCCGATCCGAGGCTCGAAGCGGGGTTGAAGGTGCGAGCGTAGTCGAAGCCGATCGCCGAGCCCGAGCCGCCGATGCCCATCACGACCAGGAGCACGATCAGGAGCCAGAGCGGCGGCAGGCCGGGCCACAGGAGCATCGCCACCCAGACGCCCAGGATGAGCAGGGCGCAGATCAGCACGAGGTTGGAACGCCGGAGCGGGTATCGCCCCGTGAGCACCCCGAGGAATGGGCCGAGGACCATTCCCGCGAGCACGATCACGGGGAGCAGCGACGAGGCAAGGGCCGGCTCCAGCCCCATGCCCTGCGTCATGAGCGGGAACCCCCACAGCAGGCCGAAGACCGTTCCAGGGAACTGCGTCGTGAAGTGCGCCCAGAAGCCGAGTCTTGTTCCCGGTCGGCGCGCGGCCTGGGCGACCTTCCCCATGACGCCACGGACGCTGATCGCCTCGCCGGCTCTGCGCAGCTCCGGGCTGTCCCGCAGGAACACCGCCACCGCGACCGAGGTGATCAGTGCGAGGCTTGTGACGGAGAGGAACGCCGGTGTCCAGGACGTCGACCGCAGCAGGAAGCCGAACGGGACAGCAGAGAGCACCTGTCCCAGCTGGCCGAGGTTGCCGTACCACTGCACGAAGACCGGCACCCGCCGCGGCGGGAACCACGCGGCGATGATCCGGAGCCCTGAGACGAAGGTCGTCGCGTCCCCGGCCCCGACGAGCATCCGGCCCATGACCGCGACACCGAGTTCCGGCGCAAGCGCCACGATCAGCTGCCCTCCGGACATGAGCAGCGCCCCGACGAGGATGAGCCTCGACGGCCCGAATCGGTCGAGCAGCATGCCGACCGGAATCTGCAGGGCGGCATAGACCGCCAGCTGCGCGACGGCCAGCGTCGACAGCGCAGCGGCCCCGACCTCGAAACGCTCGCTGGCGAGCACGCCGGCGACCCCGAGTGACGATCGCTGCGTGACGGCGACCATGTAGGCGATCGCCGTGATGGCGAACATCGCGGGAGCAAGGCGGCGGTTCATCTGAACTATTGTCTCGCGTCCCGCCACCGGGACACGCCACACGGCGCAGACGAGAAGGCCGTCACACCGAAACGGTCACCGGGACGAACCCGGGCAGGACCTCAGGCGTCGTCGTCGCGGCCGAGCGCCAGATAGCGCTCGATCTCCGCGGCGAGCTGGTCTGCAGAGGGCAGCTCGCCGGCCGCGTCCTCGAAGTCGTTGGTCACCGCGAGATTCTGCAGGTAGGCGTCGTGCTGCGTCTCGAGGGCGTGGATGAGCTTCTGCCCATCCGGATTGGACTCGAGCTCGGCATCGACGCCAGCGCGGAACGTGCGATCCCGCTCACGCAACGCCTCGGTGGCGATCATGCGACCGGTCGCGCTTCCCAGGGCGGACAGCGCCGCGACCGCCCCTGCCGGCACCGAGGAGTCGGCGACGTAGTGCGGAATCAGCATCGCAAGGCTCAGAACGGGATGGCCGAGCTCCTCAGCCCGCACCTGGAAGTACTGCATGACGTGAGCCGGCGCCTCGGTCGTCGGGTTCCACACGGAGAGGGAATCCACGAGCTCCTCGCGATTGCCGGTCGCCGCGATGCGGATGGGACGCGTGTGGGGAACCGGCATGGGCACGGCGTGCACCCAGGTCGTCGAGGAGACCTCGAGCGCGTCGACAGCATCCACGAGCGCCTCGCTGAACAGCCGCCACCGGTAGTCCGGTTCGAAGCCAGAGAGGAATAGGAACTCCTGGCCGAGCTCGTCGGCGACGAGCCTGAGGTCGAGACGAGGTGACGACACGGACTTCACTCGACCGTTCGAGACGGACACGATCGGGCGCCGCGCGCGGTAGTCGTAGAGCTCGTCGACATCGAACTCCGCGACGATCCGGGCGTCCTCGTCGAGACCGATGATCTCGTCGGAGACCTGCGCCGCCACGGCCCCGGCGTCGTGACCACCACGCAGCGCGACGATGAGGGGCAGGCCTGCAGGGACGTCATGCCATGCGGCAGCCACTCGGAAGATGCGCTCAGTCTCGCTCATGGCTCCAATGCTAGGTCGGAAGGCTGACGTTGGTACGGGCGTTCGCGCTTGGCGCACGAGACGGCAGGCGTGGCTCCGCGCGCTCGCAATATGCTGGCCTGCATGACGCTTGCCACCCTGGAACTCGCCGAATCCGCTCCCGATGCACAGCTGCTGGTGCTCCCCGTGATCCGACTGGAGGAATCGCTCACCGTCTCGGCTCCCGCCGGGCTGCCGGATCTCGAGCCGTATCTCGAGGCCACGGGCTTCCTCGGCAAGAGCGGCGAGACGCAGAAGATCGCCATCCCGGTCGAGGGCGGCGTCCGGGCGGCCATCGCCCTCGGTCTCGGCGACGCGAGCGACGAGGAGCAGGCGAGGCGAGCAGGAGGTGCCCTGGCTCGCGCGGTCGCCACCTCGGCCATCTCCATCGATGTCGACGCCCTCGACCCCGCGATCCGCGAGGCAGTCCTTCTCGGCGCCGTCCTTGCCAGCTACCGCTTCACGCCTTACAAGTCCGAGGAAGATGACACCGCGCTGGCGACGATCAGCGTCGTGACTGCCGATGAGGCTCGCGCATCCGCCGAGATCGCCAGGGTGAGCGCCATCGCGTCGTCCGTCGCTCTGGTCCAGGATGCCGTCAACACGCCACCGAACGACCTCCCTCCCGCCGCCCTCGCCGATATCGCGGTGCGAGTCGCAGAGTCGAAGGGCATCGAGTCCCGGGTCTGGGACGCCGAGCAGCTGCGCGATGGGGGCTTCGGCGGCCTGACGGCCGTCGGACAGGGCTCCTCGCGCGGCCCACGTCTCGTCCGTCTCGACTACCGGCCGGAGGGCGCGCAGCTGCACGTCGCGCTCGTCGGGAAGGGCATTACCTTCGACACGGGCGGGCTCTCGCTCAAGCCAGCCGGCTCCATGGTCGGCATGAAGTTCGACATGGCCGGAGCGGCGACGATCGTCGGCGTTCTCCAGGCCGCGGTCGAGCTCGACATCAAGGTCGCCATCACGGGCTGGCTCTGCATCGCCGAGAACATGCCTTCGAGCACGGCCACACGCCCCGACGACGTCGTGACGATCTACGGCGGCAAGACCGTCGAGATCACCAACACCGACGCAGAGGGCCGCATCGTCATGGCCGACGGCATCGCCGCAGCCAGCGAGGAGCACCCCGACCTCATCATCGACATCGCGACGCTGACCGGCGCCCAGATCGTCGCCCTCGGCGACCGCACCACCGCGGTCATGGGCAACGACGACGCCTGGATCAGCAGCGTCATCGAGGCATCGCGCTCGATCGGCGAGCCCTCCTGGGCGATGCCCATCCCCGAGGAGGTCGGCGACACGCTCAAGTCCCCCGTGGCCGACCTCGCCAACATGCGCTCCGGCAACCGCTCGGCCGGCATGCTCGTCGCGGCCGCGTTCCTCGAGCGCTTCGTCGGCGAACGAGCCGACGGCGAAGGCACCATCCCCTGGGTGCACCTCGACATCGCGGGCCCCTCGAACAACACCTCGGCCGCCTACGGCTACGTCCCCAAGGGCGCAACCGGCGTGATGGTGCGAACGCTCATCGCACTGCTCGAGTCCCGTTCCTGAGCTGGTTATTCCTGCCAGTTCGACGCGTGTAGGCTTCCCTGAGGGGTAATTTCGCCGCGCGTGGCGACCAGAAACCGGCCGCCGCTTCTCTATGAATTCCATTGAGGGAGTTTTCCGGGTGTCAGAACACAATTTCGACCTCGTCGTCCTTGGCGGAGGAAGTGCGGGATACGCCGCAGCTATCCGCGCCGTTCAGCTGGGCTCAACCGTCGCTCTGGTTGAGAAGGACAAGCTCGGAGGCACCTGCCTCCACCGTGGCTGCGTGCCTACCAAGGCCATGCTCCACGCGGCAGAGCTTGCCGACAACGCACACGAGGCATCATCGGTCGGCGTGCTCACCGAGTTCCAGGGCGTCGACATCGTGAAGGTCAACGCCTTCCGCGAGGGCATCGTCGCCAGCAAGTTCAAGGGCCTCCAGGGCCTCCTGAAGGCCAAGGGCGTCACCGTCTTCCAGGGAGAGGGCAAGCTCGTCTCCCCCACGACCGTCCAGGTCGGGGACGACACGCTCACGGGCAAGAACCTCGTCCTCGCAACCGGGTCCTTCTCGCGTTCGCTGCCGGGCCTCGAGATCTCGGGCAACGTCATCACGAGCGAGCAGGCGCTCGAGCTCGAGTGGCTCCCGAACCGCGTCGTCATCCTCGGCGGCGGCGTCATCGGCCTGGAGTTCGCCAGCGTCTGGCGCTCGTTCGGCGTCGAGGTCACGATCGTCGAGGGCCTCAAGCACCTCGCTCCCGCTGAAGAGGAGTCCGTCTCCAAGCAGCTCGAGCGCGCGTACAAGAAGCGCGGCATCGACTTCAAGCTCGGCGTCCGCTTCAAGGGCGTCACGCAGGACGAGTATGGCGTGCACGTCGAGCTCGAGTCAGGCGACGTGCTCGACGCCGACCTGCTCCTCGTCGCGGTCGGTCGCGGCCCCGTGACCGACGGCATCGGCCTCGAAGAGGTCGGCGTCACGACGGACCGCGGCTTCGTGCCCGTCGACGAGACGCTGCAGACCAACGTCCCCGGCGTCTACGCCATCGGCGACATCGTTCCCGGCCTCCAGCTCGCGCACCGCAGCTACCAGCACGGCATCTTCGTCGCCGAGCAGATCGCCGGCCTCAACCCCGTGCAGGTCGAGGACATCAACATCCCGAAGATCACGTACTCCGACCCGGAGATCGCATCTGTCGGCTACTCCGAGGCGAAGGCGAAGGAGAAGTTCGGCGACGACGCCATCTCCACGGCCGAGTACAACCTCGCGGGCAACGCGAAGAGCTCGATCCTCGGCACGAGCGGCACCGTCAAGCTCGTGCGCGTCAACGACGGCCCGATCGTCGGTGTCCACATGATCGGCGGCCGCGTCGGCGAGCTCGTGAGCGAAGCTCAGCTCATCGTCAACTGGGAGGCCTACCCAGAGGACGTCGCGCACCTCATCCACGCCCACCCGACGCAGGGTGAGACGATCGGCGAGGCAGCGCGTCTGCTCGCCGGAGTCCCGCTGCACGCCCTCTGACCAGCCAGAACCACTCAAGGAGAACCCACATCATGAGCGAAGACGTAACGCTCCCGGCACTCGGCGAGAGTGTCACCGAAGGAACCGTCACCCGCTGGCTGAAGAGCGTCGGCGACACCGTCGAGGTCGACGAGCCACTGCTCGAGGTCTCGACGGACAAGGTCGACACCGAGATCCCGTCGCCCATCGCCGGCGTCCTCGAGGAGATCCTCGTTGGCGAAGACGAGACCGTCGAGGTCGGCGCAGTGCTCGCTCGCCTCGGCGACGGCTCCGGCGCGTCGTCCTCCGACGACAGCGCTCCTGCGGCCGAAGAGGCTCAGGCCGAGCCCGAGGTCGAGGAAGCAGCCGAGTCGACCTCGCAGCCCGCCGCGGCTCCCGAGGCCGAAGAGGCCCCTGCAGACAAGGAAGACGAGGGCTACGCAGAGCCGGCTCCCGAGAAGGAGACGACGTCTGAGGCTCCCGCCAAGCAGGCAGCGACCCCTGCCGCGCAGACGGCGCAGCAGTCCGCTTCCGCTCCGAAGCCGCCGGCGCAGCCCAAGCAGCCTTCGCAGCCCAAGCAGGCTGGTGAGACGGCGCAGGCCGCCTCGAGCTCCGACCCCCGCTACGTCACGCCGCTCGTTCGCAAGCTCGCGGCAGACGCTGGCGTCGACCTCTCGAAGGTCCAGGGCACCGGAGTCGGTGGGCGCATCCGCAAGGAAGACGTCGTCGCCTTCGCTGAGTCGAGCAAGTCCGCAGCTCCGGCAGCGGCAGCCTCGGCCGGCACCCCCGGCGAGCCCACTCCGTTCGAGGTCTCCGAGCTGCGTGGCACGACGGCGAAGATGTCGCGTCTCCGCAAGGTCGTCGCCGAGCGCGCTGTCGCTTCGATGAACTCGACGGCCCAGCTCACGACGGTCGTCGAGGTCGACGTGACTCGCATCGCGCAGCTGCGTGACCGCGTCAAGGGCGACTTCCACGCGAAGACGGGCAACAAGCTCTCGTTCCTGCCGTTCTTCACCCTCGCGGCGGCAGAAGCGCTCCAGAGCTTCCCGATCATCAACTCCACGGTCGACGGAGACTCCATCGTCTACCCGGAGTCCGAGAACATCGCCATGGCGGTCGACACCGAGCGCGGCCTGCTCACGCCGGTCATCAAGAAGGCGTCGCAGTTCGACATCGCCGGCCTCGCAGGCCAGATCGCTGACCTCGCCGAGCGCACGCGCGACAACAAGCTGCTCCCGGACGAGCTTGCCGGCGGAACGTTCACGGTCACGAACACGGGTTCGCGCGGCGCGCTGTTCGACACGCCCGTCGTCTTCCTCCCGCAGAGCGCGATCCTCGGGACCGGGATCGTCGCGAAGCGTCCGGCTGTCGTGAAGACGGCAGACGGCCAGGAGTCCATCGCGATTCGCTCACTGGTCTTCCTCGCGCTGAGCTACGACCACCGCATCATCGACGGTGCCGACGCGGCTCGCTTCCTCTCGCAGGTGAAGAACCGCCTCGAAGAGGGCGCGTTCGAAGGACAGCTCGGACTCTAGAGCCGTCACCGAGGAGCTGCCGCTCCTCGGACATCCCGCAGACGCCAGCCGGCCTCCCCACGAGCAATCGTGAGGGAGGCCGGTGGTGTCTCTGCGGCCTGGATCGCGTCCGCCGGCCACAGATCCACCACGACGAGGTCGCCGTAGCGATCCCTGAGTGTCGCCGCTGTCAGTCCCGCGAGCTGGTCTGCTGCGCCCCCACCGCGGGCGAGGTCCGCGTGCAGGCCCGGCGCGTCACTCTGGTACACCTCCTCGAGACAACCGGCGGTCTCGCTGGCAAGGCACTCGGCCCGCCGCTCGACCAGGGCCAGCACGGCGACGGTCGGATCGTCCGCCATGGCGCGTGCGCGCCAGTCAGGGGCCCCAGCTGAGTCGGCGACGGGCATCGTCTCGTTCACCGGCGGGTTCCCGGAGCTCGGAGGGCCCGACTCCGCGGTCTGGGCGGGCCGAGCATCGCTCGTTGGCACGCTCGGAGCCGAATCCTCTCCCCCACCAGGTGCCTCACCGAGCACCCCCAGCGCCGCGGCGCAGATGCACAGGACCACTGCGGCAGCTGCCGCGATGCGAAAAGGCAGCCTGATGGTGCCCAGCGTGCGGCGCAGGAAACCGGGCTGCCGACGCGCCCGCTGCCGCCTCCTGCTCCGCCCACCGCGAGACGCCCGCTGATCGGGAGCCTCGGGGCGATCTCGACGTCTGGCTTCCCCTCGGGCCCGCACGGAGTGCCCGAGGCGAACGTCTCTGCCTGCAGCGCCTGCCTCGGCGAAGTCCCCGCCTGCGTCGTCGTCATCGCCGTCGAGCAGCGAACTGGTCAAGCGGCGTGTGTCGGCACCCGCAGGATCGAAGTCATCGTGCCCGCCGGTAGCCGGAGCCACGTGCGGCAGCGTCGACTCGTGCGCCAGCAAGGCCCGACGTGGAGAGCGCTCTCCCGCAGCCGGGTCCTGGATGTCACTTGCATCGTGCCAGGCGAAGAGCGCGTCGAGCAGGCGCTCGGGCAGCTCAGCATCCACATCACCGCTCAAGCACCTGTCGAGTTCGCGCTCGAGTGCCGCCGGCAGCTCGAGCTCGGTCGGCAGCTGCGCGAGGACCAGATCGGCGAAGCCCTCGAAGGCCTTCCAGTCGCGGACGATGCCGGGCTGCAGCCGGTCGTCGAACCCCTCGAGGCGTGACAGCGTGTCCCACCTCTTGACGACGGGTCGCCCCTGAGCGGTGAGCCGAACGTCCTCGAGGCCCAAGCCGCCGAGAGCGAGGCCCGCTCGGTGAAGCTCGGCGAGCGTCTCGGCGAGCGGGGCGAGGATCGTCACGATCTCACCGGTCGCGAGGGGGTATGGCCGGTCGAGCAGCTCCCCCACGCTGGATCCGATCGTCGCCTCGAGTACCGCCACGGCCTCTCGGCGATCCGTCAGACCAATGTCGAGCAGCACGGGGATGCTCGGGGCGCTGACCTCGTCGAAGACCTCGCAGAGCTCGGTGAGCGTCGGTCCCCCGCTCGCCTCGACCTCCACGACAAGCTCAACCGTGCCGTCGAGAGCTGCGGCAGGAAGCTGCGGTTGCGAGACGTCTGCTGCCCCGGAGAGCCATTCCTCCTCATCCGGTGCCGCCTGCTCCCTCGACACCGCCAGGAGGCGATGCCAGGCGCCGGTATCGTCGAGCACCTCGACGACCCGCCAGCCCACGACGTCGAAGTACTCGGGGCGGTCGAGGCGGTCGGTTCCCGGCAGATTTCTGGCTCGCACAACGGGAGTCTGACGGTCCCCACACCAGCGGAGTGCACCAGCTTCATCGTCTGTGGAGAAGTCGTCACGAGTCCGAATGTGAATACGGGGTGAAGTGCCGGTATTCTGGATGCACTATGGCGAACTCTCCACAAGCCAGCGCAGCAGCGGAAAAAGAACCAGGTCGCTTCAAGCAGATCTGGCAAGTCCTCAAGATGACGGTCAAGTACGACAAGACCGCACCTTGGATCATGGCCGCTGCCGTGCTCGTCCCCCTGATCATCGCAGCGCTCGTGAGCATCTTCCTGCCTGGATCGAACGCGCTCATCTGGATCCTCACGATGATCCTCGGCCTCATGGTCGGCGTGCTCCTCTTCATGTTCACGCTGAACTGGCGCGCCGAGCGGGTGGCCTTCGGGCAACTCGAAGGGCGCGCCGGTGCAACCGGCCAGGTGCTCACCAGCGCCATGCGCGGAACCTGGCAGACCAGCGAGATGCCGGTCGCCTTCAACGCGAAGACGCAGGATGCGGTCTACCGTGCGATCGGCAAGCCCGGCGTTGTCATCCTCACCGAGGGCAGCAAGTCCGGCACCAAGCGACTGCTCGACGACGAGCGCCGCAAGACCGCGCGAATCTTGCCGAACGTGCCCATCCACCACTTCCACGTGGGGACGGGCGCCGACGACGTGAAGCTCGTCAAGGTCCGCAAGACCCTCAACAAGCTCCCGAAGAAGCTCACCAAGCCGGAGATCGTCGCCGTGACGAGCCGACTCAAGGCGCTCGGCAGCAACGCGCTTCCGATCCCCAAGGGCATTGACCCGATGCGGATGCGCTCGTCGCGTTCGCAGATGCGCTGATCCGCAGCATCCCCGCCAGAGACTCGCCCTGTCGCTCTACACGAGCCGCAGGGCGAGTTTTGTCATGATGTCGTGGCCGCCGCGCTGGTCGCTGTCCCAGACGAGCATGGGCAGCACGAGCGTCACGAGGAGCTGGCGGATGAGGGGACGCACGTAGCCGGGGGCTGAGCCATCGAGTCTGGTCACGCGCATCCGGAACAGCAGGTGCCCCGCCGAACCCCCGAAGAGCATGATGCCCACGGAGCTCATGGAGAAGAAGAGGAGCAGGATCGCGATCGACTCGTAGTCGAAAAAGAGGAACGCCACGCCGGCAGCGAGGGCGTAGTCCACGATGAGGGCGGGGATGCGTCGACGCATGGGGCCTATCGAGCCTCGCCCTTCCTCGGGGTAGCCGAGGCGGTAGCCCGGGTAGCGGTTGTTCTCCGGGCGTGCGAACTCCGGACTGCTTGACTGTGCGGGCATCCGGACAGCTTACCTTCGCCATCCGAGCCTCCTCGGTGCCCGATCGCCCCTGCATATCACGCTCTGCGTAACGTGCACGAAACATAACAGTGACCAAGGGGCAACAGCGAGTGGTTAGCTTGTGACAGGACCCCGTCCGCCAACACCTTCGACACGACCCGGAGAAGCCATGTTCAAAGAACCGTCTGAAGTCCTCGCCTATATCGCCGATAACGATGTCAAGTTCCTCGACATCCGCTTCACCGACCTCCCGGGTGTGCAGCAGCACTTCAACATCCCCGCGTCGACCGTCGACGAGGAGTTCTTCTCCGTCGGCCAGCTCTTCGACGGCTCCTCGATCCGCGGTTTCGCGTCGATCCACGAGTCGGACATGCAGCTCATCCCCGACGTGACGACCGCGTACCTCGACCCGTTCCGTGACGCCAAGACCCTGATCATGGTCTTCGACATCTACAACCCGCGCACCGGTGAGATCTACCACCGCGACCCGCGCCAGGTCGCGAAGAAGGCTGTCGACTACCTGTCCTCGACGGGCATCGCCGACACAGCGTTCTTCGCTCCCGAGGCCGAGTTCTACATCTTCGACGACGTGCGCTACTCCGTGACGTCGAACCAGAGCTTCTACTCGGTCGACTCCGAAGAGGGCGCCTGGAACTCCGGCCGCGAAGAAGAGGGCGGCAACCTCGGCAACAAGACGCCGTTCAAGGGTGGCTACTTCCCCGTCTCCCCCGTCGACAAGACGGCAGACCTGCGCGACGACATCACGCTCAAGCTCATCGAGGCTGGTTTCATCCTCGAGCGCTCGCACCACGAGGTGGGCACCGGCGGGCAGCAGGAGATCAACTACCGCTTCGACACGATGGTCAGCGCTGCAGATGACATCCTGAAGTTCAAGTACATCGTCAAGAACACCGCTGAGCAGTGGGGCAAGTCGGCCACGTTCATGCCGAAGCCGCTCTACAACGACAACGGCTCGGGCATGCACACGCACCAGTCGCTCTGGAAGGACGGCGAGCCGCTCTTCTACGACGAGGCCGGCTACGGTTCGCTCTCGGACACGGCTCGCTGGTACATCGGCGGTCTGCTTGCGCACGCCAACTCGCTCGCGGCGTTCACCAACCCGACGACGAACTCCTACCACCGCCTGGTGAAGGGCTTCGAGGCTCCCATCAACCTGGTCTACTCGGCAGGAAACCGCTCGGCTGCGATCCGCATCCCGATCACGGGCTCCAACCCGAAGGCGAAGCGCATCGAGTTCCGCGCACCGGACGCCTCGGCCAACCCGTACCTCGCGTTCGCGGCCCAGCTCATGGCAGGCCTCGACGGTATCCAGAACCGCATCGAGCCGCACGAGCCCGTCGACAAGGACCTCTACGAGCTTCCCCCGGAAGAGGCGAAGAGCATCCCGCAGCTCGCCACCTCGCTGCCTGAGGCGCTCGCAGCTCTCGAGGCTGACCACGAGTACCTCACCAAGGGCAACGTCTTCACGCCGGAGCTCATCGAGAACTGGATCAACTACAAGACGGTCAACGAAGTGCAGCCGCTCGCGCAGCGCCCGCACCCGTACGAGTTCGAGCTCTACTACGGCGTCTAACTCGTCGCGGTAGCTCCACGCCCGGCCCGTCTCGCACTCTGCGAGGCGGGCCGGGCGTTTTGCGCGTGGCGATGTGCACGCCGGCACCCCCGTGCCTTCCAGGTAGGCGCTGGACGGCATGGCAGGCTGGGTGGATGGATGAAGCAGAACTCCACGAGCAGGCTCTGGCCGCGATCGACCACCACAAGCGGCTCGCCGCGAGCATCCACGCCGCGGCCGTCCGTCGGCTCTCGTCCGAGCCGCAGAGCGAGGACTGGCACCGGCACAACGCGGACGTCGACAGTGCCATCGACGAGCTCCTCGCCCACGAGTTCACGACGCCGAAGTCCGCGTTGCAGGCACTCGCCTCACACGAGGCCCAGCACGCCGTCGGCATCGGCAGGCAGTCCGGCCTCGACGCGGTCCTGATCGCCGACAGCCTCGAGCGCGCCATCATCGAGCAGCAGTCCGCGCAGTCCTAGGTCCTAGGCTCTCAATCCTCGTGCCTCGTCCGCGTCTGACGGAGCATGGAGCGGGCGGTTACTCGCCGTAGAAGAGTCGCTCGAACACGCGACGAGCGCGGCGGGTCTCGCCGAGGTAGTCGTCCTCGAGATGTGGGCCAGAGCCCGGCGAATAGCCCAGCGCACGTGCGACTGCATCGAGCGTCGGACCGTCCTGGGGCAGCAGGTCGGACTGCTTGTTCGTCGCCAGGTACAGCGCCGAGCGCACCCGCGAGGCCAGCAGCCAGGCGTCGCGCAGCTGATTGGCGTCGGTCGGCGTCAGCAGTTCCTCGTCCTGCGCAGCGTCGATGGTGCCGAGCGTCGAGGTCGTCCGAAGGGATGTGCGGTGCGTCGCGTGCTGCAGCTGCAGGGTCTGGGCGAGCCACTCGACGTCGCTCAGCGAGCCGCGCCCGAGCTTGAGGTGTCGCGTCGGGTCCGCTCCCTGCGGCAGCCGCTCGTTCTCCACCCTCGCCTTGATGCGCCGCACCTCGCGAAGGCCGTCCTCGGACAGCTCCTTGCCGTACCGGACCTCGTCGACGAGGTCCATGAACCGGTCACGCACGTTGGCATCCCCGACGACGTCGTGGGCACGCAGCAGCGCCTGGGTCTCCCAGCCGAGCGACCAGCGGGCGTAGTAGCTGCGGTAGGCGGACAGCGACCGGACGAGGGGCCCGGACTTGCCCTCAGGGCGGAGCCCCGCATCCAGGTCGATCGGCATGCGCGGGTCGGCCGTGAACTCCACGATCCGGTGCACGAGCGACAGCGCTCGCCGACTCGCCAGGTCGGGGTTCTCGAAGTCGCCCTTCTCGAAGACGTAGAGGACGTCGAGATCCGAGCCGAAGCCGAGCTCGCGACCGCCGTAGCGGCCCATGGCGATGATCGCGAACGGCGGGTACTCGACCTTGTCGATACGTCGGACCGCGTCGTACGCACCCTGGAGCGTCGCCGTGGCGATGTCGGAGAGACCGGCACCCGTCTGCTTGATGTCGATGAGGCTGAGGAGACCGCCGATCGCCAGGCGCAGGACCTCGCGCCGACGGAACGTGCGAAGGGCCCTCCGAAGGGCAACCTCGTCGTCGTGGCGGCGGATCGTGGTGGCGACCTCGTCGAGCAGCGCGGTGAGGGTGCGGGGCTTCAGCTGGGCGTCGTCGTCCAGCCACTTCACCGCCTCCGGGTAGAGCTCGAAGAACTCTGCTGCGAACTTCGAGCCGGAGAGCAGCTGCGTGAGCCGCTTGGCCGCCGCCGAGCTGTCGCGCAGGAGCCTCAGGTACCACGCGGTGTCGCCGAGCCGCTCCGAGAGCTTCCTGAAGGCGAGGAATCCGCTGTCGGGGTCGCTGCCCTGCGAGAACCAGTCGATGAGCACCGGCAGCAGCGTGCGCTGCATGATCGCTCTGCGCGACACCCCCTTCACGAGCGCAGTGATGTGCGCGAGCGCGCCCCGCGGGTCGAGGAAGCCGATGGCGCGCAGGCGAGCCTCCGCCTGGTCCGAGCTCAGCGCGAACCCCTCCGTGGGCAGCGCCGCGACCGCGGAGAGCAGTGGGCGATAGAAGACCTTCTCGTGCAGACCGCGGACACGGAGCTTCACCCGCTGCCACTCGTCGGTGAGCTCGCGTGAGTTCGCGAAGCTCGCCGAGCGAGCCAGGACGGCACGTTCGATGTCGCTCGTCGGCATGAGGTGCGTGCGCCGCAGGGCACGCAGCTGGATCCGGTGCTCGAGCAGGCGAAGGAACTCGTAGTCGGAGGAGAACTGATTCGCGTCGTCGCGCCCGATGTAGCCGCCCTCGCTGAGCGCCTCGAGCGCCGCGAGCGTCGACCGTTCCCTCACGGTCTCGTCATGCTGACCATGCACGAGCTGAAGGAGCTGGACGGTGAACTCGATATCGCGGAGCCCGCCAGGTCCGAGCTTGATCTGCAGATCGACTTCCTCTGCAGGGATATGCTCGGTCACGCGCTCGCGCATCGCCCGTACCTGGTCGACGAAGTCCGCGCGGCTGGCGCTCGCCCAGATCAGCGGCTCGACGCGGCGCTCGAATTCCTCTCCGAGCCTCAGGTCGCCCGCCATGGCCCTGGACTTGATGAGTGCCTGGAACTCCCAGTTCTTCGCCCACCGCTCGTAGTAGCGCGCGTACGAGTCGATCGTGCGCACGAGCGCACCGTCCTTGCCCTCCGGCCTGAGGTTCGCATCCACCTCCCAGAGCGCTGGCTCGATGTCCGTCGAGTCGATGACGCGCATCGTGAGGCTGGCGAGCCTCGTGCCGATCTCGACGGCCTTCGGGACAGCGACGCGCTCCGGATCGGACGATTCGGCGACGAACATGATGTCGACGTCGCTGATGTAGTTGAGCTCCTCGGCGCCGGCCTTGCCCATGCCGATCACCGAGAGGCGAACGCACTCGACGTCCTCGGCAGGGAAGCGTCCGAATCCGCTCGGTGGCGCCTGGGTCTCTGCACGGGCGACCATGATCGCGGCATCCAGCGTCTCTCCTGCGAGGTCGGCAAGAGCACGACTCACCTCGCGGACGCACCCGCGCTGGTCGTCCTGGGCCAGGTCGAAGGCGGTGATGCGGGCCAGTTCGGTGCGGTAGCGGATGCGGAGGGATCGAATCGCCTCAGAGCCCGTGATCTGCGCGACAGCCATGCCGAATCCGCCGTCGGCGTCCGCCTGGTCGGCGTCGACGCCGACACTCGCCGCCATCCGGCGTTGCAGCTCGGCACGGGTCGGCAGCTCGGACTCACCGGACTGCACGACCTCCATCGTGCGCGGGTGGCGCAGGAAGAACTCGGCCAGGCCTGTCGACGCCCCGAGCAGACGGACGACGGTCTTGGCGTTGGGTCGCTCCGCGAACAGCGAGTCGACGGCACTCGGGTGCTGCCGCGCGAGATACACGAGCCACTGGAGCGCCTGGTCCGGATCGGCGACGCGCTCGTCGACGACGGAGAACACGTCGTCTGCACGCACCCCGGTCAGCTCGGCGAGCTCCACAAGGCGCGGCTCGGCTTCGCTGGGCGCAGCGAAACCCGCCCTCGCGAGGCGCGTTCGCAGACCGTCAGAGCGCACGGCTTACAAGGAGTGCAGGTTCGAGGCGAGCTCGAAGGGGGTCACCTGAGCGCGGTACTGCTTCCATTCCGCACGCTTGTTCGCGAGGAAGTAGGCGAAGACCTGCTCTCCGAGCGTCTCGGCGACAAGCTCCGAGTTCTCCATGATGGCGATGGCCTCGTTGAGGCTCGACGGCAGCGGGTCGAAGCCGAGCACGCTGCGCTCACGCGGTGACATCTCCCAGATGTCTCCCTCGATCTCGGCCGGGAGCTCGTACTCCTCCGACACGCCCTTGAGGCCGGCCGAGAGCAGGACCGCGTACGCGAGGTACGGGTTTGCCGCGGAGTCGATGCCGCGGTACTCGACCCGAGCCGAGCCGCCCTTGTTGGGCTTGTAGGTCGGGATGCGCACGAGCGCAGAGCTGTTGTTGTGGCCCCAGCACGCGTAGCTCGGGGCCTCGTCTCCGCCCCAGATGCGCTTGTAGGAGTTGACGAACTGGTTCGTCACAGCCGTGATCTCCGGCGCGTGCTTGAGGAGACCCGCGACGAAGTGCCTGCCGATCTTCGACAGCTGGTACTCGGCGCCCGGCTCGTGGAACACGTTCGTGTCGCCCTCGAAGAGCGAGACGTGCGTGTGCATGCCGCTGCCAGGGTGCTGCCACATCGGCTTGGGCATGAACGTGGCGTACACGCCCTGCTCGATGGCAACTTCCTTGACCACGGTGCGGAACGTCATGACGTTGTCGGCCGTGTTGAGCGCATCCGAGAACCTGAGGTCGATCTCGTTCTGGCCCGGGCCGGCCTCGTGGTGGCTGTACTCGACCGAGATGCCCAGGTCTTCCAGGATGCGCACTGCGCGACGACGGAAGTCGTGAGCGGTTCCGCCTGGCACGTTGTCGAAGTAGCCAGCGTTGTCTGCCGGCACCGGCTCGCCGCTGAGTGCCTCGTCGGACTTCAGCAGGTAGAACTCGATCTCGGGGTGCACGTAGAAGGTGAAGCCCTGCGCCGACGCCACGTCCAGCGCGCGGCGAAGCACGCGTCGCGGGTCGGTGACCGAGGGCTGCCCGTCCGGAGTGGAGATGTCGCAGAACATCCGAGCGGTCGGGTCGATCTCACCGCGCCACGGGAGCATCTGGAACGTCGACGGATCCGGGTGCAGGAGCATGTCGGCCTCAGACCGCCTCGTGAACCCCTCGACGGCAGAGCCGTCGAGTCCGATGCCCTCGTTGAAGGCACCCTCCACCTCCGCCGGTGCGATTGCCACGGACTTCAGTGTTCCGAGAACATCCGTAAACCACAGGCGGATGAACTTGATCCCGCGCTCCTCGATCTGGCGGAGTACGAAGTCCTGCTGCTTGTCCACTCGGGCTCCAATTCTTGTTGTGCGCCTCCCCCTAGGCTACTGGGCCTGAGGCCGCCCCGCCGTATGATGGCCTGCATGTCTCAGGCCAGTGCACCGAAGCGAGTCCGAATTCGACACTTTCAGACGGCCAAGGCCGCCGGCGAGCGCATCACCGCGCTCACGAGCTACGACGCCATGACCGCTGCGGTGTTTGACGAGGCAGGCATCGACGTGCTCCTCGTCGGAGACTCCGCGGCCACCACGGTGCTCGGTGAGACCTCGACGCTGCCCGTCACGGTCGACGAGCTGATTCCCATGGCACGCTCCGTCGCACGCGGCGTGTCGCGAGCCCTCGTCGTCGCAGATCTTCCGTTCGGCAGCTACGAGCGCGGACCCGAGCAGGCTCTGGACACCGCGGTCAGGTTCATGAAGGAGGCCGGCGTGCAGGCGGTGAAGCTCGAGGGCGGCGTGCGTTCGCAGGCCACTATCAAGCGCATCGTCGAGGCCGGGATCCCCGTGATGGCCCACATCGGCTACACCCCGCAGAGCGAGCACGGCCTCGGCGGGCACGTCGTGCAGGGCCGAGGCGACGCGGCGGAGCGAGTTCGAGCAGATGCTCGGGCGGTGCAGGACGCCGGCGCGTTCAGCGTGGTCCTCGAGATGGTCCCAGCCGTCCTGGCCGCGGAGATCACGCGGGAGCTCGTCATCCCGACCATCGGCATCGGCGCCGGTGCCGAGTGCGACGGCCAGATCCTCGTATGGACCGACGCGATGGGCCTCGGCACCGGTCGCATGCCGCGCTTCGTGCGCAAGTACGCCGACCTGCGCGGCATCCTCCTCGACGCCGCATCGAGCTACCGCGACGAGGTCAAGTCAGGCGCGTTCCCCTCGGAGGCTGAGAGCTTCGAGGACCAGTCCGGCTAGGGCCGCCTCGAGAACGAGGAGGGACGCCGAAGGTCAGCGGTCCTCTTCGGCCTCTTCCTCAGCCCAGGCCTTCGCGCGCTCCTGAAGCTTCTCAGGGGCGCGCTTCGCCTCTGCCTCGGATGCGAACGGGCCGACGAGCTCGGAGCCGAGGGACTGCCGTCCGACCTCGACCTCGCCCGTGCGCGAGTTGTACCAGAATTCCTGTGCATGCGTATCGGTCATAGGCTCAAGCGTATGCCGAAAGACCCGAATACAGGACTCCTCATCCCCGGCCGCAGCGCCCCGGCCAGATCCGTCCCAGCCGCCATCACCCGCCCGCCGTACGTCGGCAAGCAGGCGCCGGACACGTGGACGGGCGGGGACGTCTACACGCCGGAGGAGATCGCCCGGATCGAACGGGCATCCGCCATCGCCGCCGATGCCCTCGACCACCTCGAGCAGTTCGCCGTCCCAGGCGTCACCACCGATGAGCTCGACAGCATCGCGCACGACTTCGTGACCGCGCGAGGCGCCTATCCGTCGACGCTCGGCTACCGCGGGTTCCCGAAATCGAGCTGCACCTCGCTCAACGAGGTGATCTGCCACGGGATCCCAGACGACACGGTGCTCGAATCCGGGGACATCCTCAACGTCGACATCACCGCCTACTTCGAGGGCATGCACGGAGACACGAACCGCATGTACCTCGTCGGCGACGTCGCCGACGAGTCGCGGCTGCTCGTCGAGCGCACGCACGAGGCCATGATGCGCGGCATAGCCGCAGCCAAGCCCGGACGGCAGGTCAACGTCATCGGGCGCGTCATCGAGAAGTACGCGGGCAGGTTCGGCTACGGGGTCGTGCGCGACTACACGGGCCACGGTGTCGGTGGCGCGTTCCACTCCGGCCTGATCATCCCGCACTACGACTCCCCGCAGTACACCACGGTCATCGAAGAGGGAATGGTCTTCACCGTCGAGCCGATGCTCACGCTCGGAACCTCGGACTGGCGCCTCTGGGATGACGGCTGGACCGTCGTGACCGCCGATGGCTCTCGGTGCGCCCAGTGGGAGCACACCGTCGTCGTCACCTCAGACGGCCCGCGGCTCCTCACCGTGCCATCGGCCTGACGGCGCGAACGGGCACCCCGCTCCCGATATGCTCACACGCATGGGCAAGAGCAGAGCCACCAAGGCCATCGGCATCGACATCGGCGGCACCGGCATCAAGGGGGCGCTCGTCGACCTTCGCACGGGCGAGCTGCTCTCCAAGCGGCGCAAGGTGCCGACGCCGGTCGGCGGTGACCCGCGCGAGGTCATCGACGCGACCATGGAGATCGTCCGCAAGATCTGGGACAAGGACCTCGACGGCGACACGGACGTCCCGGTGGGCATCAGCGTTCCCGCGATCGTCAAGCACGGGGTGACGCGCTCCGCGGCCAACATCTCGCCGCGCTGGATCGACTTCGCCGCCAGGGCGGCCTTCTCCGAGGCTGTCGGGCGCGAAGTGGCGCTCGCGAACGATGCAGACGCGGCCGGCATCGCGGAGGTGCGCTTCGGCGTGGCGCACGGGCGACTCGACAGCGTCATCATGACGACGCTCGGCACGGGGATCGGGACGGCCATGTTCTACGGGGGCCACCTGTTCCCGAACTCCGAGCTCGGGCACATCAGCATCGGCGACCACAGCGACTACGAGAAGTTCGCCTCGTCGAAGGTGCGCGAGCGCGATGAGCTGTCGTTCTCGGAATGGGGTTCGCGACTCACTCCCTATTACCGTCAGCTCGAGGCGCTCTTCTCCCCCGACGTCTTCATCGTCTCGGGCGGCATCTCCAAGCAGGCAGACGAGTTCCTGCACTACATCGACGTCGAGACCCCCATCGTCGTCGCCGAGTTCATGAACAACGCTGGCATCGTCGGCTCAGCATGCCTCGCAGCCGAGCACTGGGTCTGATCCCCGACCCTCGACACGCGCTGAATCGAACGGCGGAGGCCGGGCCGGAAGCCAGAACAGCTTCAAGCCCGGCACCGCGACCAAGAGAGTGAGCAGGCCGACCGATACGCCGGGTTCTGTCCCGATGTGAATCGGGGGCGGCCATCTCTCTCGCGCACACGTTGCCGCGTGCATCTAGCGGCCTACCCGGGGACTCGGCGAGCAGCGTCGTCATCCCCTGTATGGCCTTGCTCCGGACGAGGTTTACCTTGCGGCGCCTGTCACCAGGCGCCCGGTGGGCTCTTACCCCACCCTTTCACCCTTACCCCTGCATCCCGAAGGACGCGGCGGGGCGGTCTGCTTTCTGTGGCACTGTCTCGCGGGTTTCCCCGGGTGGGCGTTACCCACCGTCCTGCTCTGCGGAGCCCGGACGTTCCTCGGCATGGCTTCCCATGACGCGACCGCCTGGTCGACCTGCTCACGCACCATCGTAGTGCCTGGAGAACGCTCCGGAAATTGTCCAGACAATCTGACCCAGCGTGGGCGAATGATGCTTCCATGAGCAGGGGTCAGAGCGAGGAACGTGCCATATTCACCGCAGCTGGACATCCCTTCATAACGACTTAGTGAACGGCGTGGATCAACTGAGGAGTTCGTGTACGCTCCAAAAGCGCACGGCATTTCCACACGCAGCTCTCAGGAATGTCGTAGCCGAACCGACGAGCTCTTGCAGCAAATCTGGGCAATGACTGCCCGGAACGGCGGTTCGCTCGCAGTCAAGGACTTAAGGAGGAGTTCAATGACAACATCCACGAAGCGACGTGCCGCAACATCGGTTGCCGCACTCGCAGTCGCCGGTCTCGCCCTGACCGCCTGTTCCGGTGGCCCGGGCGTGCAGGACAGCTCGGGCGGCCCAAGCGACAACAAGGTCACGATCTACGGCACGATCGTCGACGCCGAAGCCGAGCTCCTCGAGGAATCGTGGGCCGGCTGGGCGGAAGAGAACGGCATCGAGATCGTCTACGAAGGCTCCAAGGAGTTCGAGACGCAGATCTCCGTTCGAGCCCAGGGCGGTACCCCGCCGGACATCGCAATCTTCCCGCAGCCCGGCCTCATGGGCGACCTCGCCAGTGGCGGCCTGCTCACGGAGGCACCGGAAGGCGTCGTCAGCAACCTCGAGCAGTACTGGTCGGAAGACTGGAAGACGTACTCCTCGTACGACGGCACGGTCTACGGGGCGCCACTCATGGCGAACCTCAAGGGCTTCGTCTGGTACTCGCCGAAGTTCTTCAAGGACAACGGATACGAAGTGCCGAAGACCTGGGAAGAGCTCATCACGCTCACCGGCGAGATCCAGGCCAAGACCGGAACCGCGCCCTGGTGCGCCGGCTTCGGCTCAGACGCCGCAACCGGCTGGCCGGGCACCGACTGGATCGAAGACCTGGTCATCCGCCAGCAGGGACCAGAGGTCTACGACCAGTGGGTCGCGAACGAGATTCCCTTCACCGACCCGCGCATCCAGGCCGCGTTCGATGAAGCAGGCAAGATCCTCACGAACCCCGACTACGTCAACGCAGGCTTCGGCGACGTGCGCTCCATCAACTCGACCGCCTTCGGCGACCCAGCCGCGAAGCTCGTCGACGGCACGTGCGCGCTGCACCACCAGGCTTCCTTCTACGACGGCTTCATCACCGAAGCGGGCGGCACGGTCGGTGAAGACGGCGACGTCTGGGCCTTCATGACCCCGCCCGTCGAGGGCAAGGAACTCGCCGTCACGGGCGGCGGCGAGATCGTGGGATCGTTCAACGCGGACGAGGACACGGTCAAGGTCCAGGAGTACCTCTCCAGCCCTGAGTGGGCGAACAGCCGCGTCTCCCTCGGAGGCGTGATCAGCGCGAACACCGGTCTCGACCCGGCAAGCGCGTCCAGCCCCATCCTGCAGGAGTCCATCGCGATCCTCCAGGACCCGGCGACAACCTTCCGCTTCGACGGATCTGACCTCATGCCCTCGGCAGTGGGAGCAGGAACGTTCTGGAAGGGCATCATCGACTGGATCAACGGCACGGACGTCAACACCGTGACCACCCAGATCGAATCAGGCTGGCCCTCCAGCTAAGCACCGTGTTGTGGAGCACTCGGCCTCGCGCCGGGTGCTCCACACGCATTCCACCGCACGGACGACGACGTCCCCCGCGCACGTGCTTGTCTGCCACCCTGGAAGGTCACAATGGCAAGTTTCTTCACGTGGCTGGCCCAACTGCCGCCACTCCTGCAAGTCCCGATCGTCATCATCGCGTTCCTCGCGGTGGTTGCGCTCATCGTCTACTTCGTCGAGCTCGCCCCTCGACCCGGCAAGAAATACACGATCCTGCGGCTCGTCGTCTGCATCGCAGTCCCAGTCGCACTCGTGTTCATCCTCGGCACCTACACCTGGGCGGCGATCGTCGCCATCCTGCTCGGTGCGCTGCTCTTCTGGTTCGACCAGCGGTCGCGTGAAGGCGCCGGCTACCTGATCGGCCTCATCGGCTTCCTCGCACCTGCGCTGATCCTGGTGATCATCGGACTCATCGTCCCGAGCATCCAGACCACCGGCCAGGCGTTCACGAACAAGTCCGGCGACTTCGTCGGCCTCGAGAACTTCATCTGGATCTTCACGCAGCCAAGCGGAATCCGGACCGTCCTCAACACGATCATCTGGGTCGTCGTGACGCCGATCCTGTCGACGGTCGCGGGCCTCGCCTACGCCGTGTTCATCGACAAGTCGCGTGGTGAGAAGTTCCTGAAGGCGCTCGTCTTCATGCCCATGGCGATCTCGTTCGTGGGCGCGTCCATCATCTTCCGGTTCATGTACACGGCACGACCAGCCGATCAGGACCAGATCGGCCTCCTCAACCAGATCATCGTCTGGTTCGGCGGGCAGCCATACGACTTCCTCGCCGAGTCGCCACTGAACACGTTCTTCCTCATCATCGTGCTCATCTGGGTGCAGACCGGTTTCGCCATGGTCGTGCTCTCGGCCGCCATCAAGGGCGTTCCGATGGACCAGATCGAAGCCGCGTCCCTCGACGGCGCAAACCCGTGGCAGCGGTTCATCAATGTCACGGTTCCCGGTATCCGCTCCTCGCTCGTCGTCGTCGTCACGACGATCTCCATCGCCTCGCTCAAGGTCTTCGACATCGTTCGCACGATGACCGCAGGCGCGAACGACACGAGCGTCATCGCGAACGAGATGTACACGCAGTTCAAGACCTTCGAGACCGGACGGTCGGCCGCCTTCGCGGTCGTGCTGTTCATCCTCGTGCTGCCGATCATCATCTACAACGCGAACCAGATGAAGAAGCAGAGGGAGATCCGATGAGCGCCATCGTTCCAGTCGAACTGCCCGTCGACACGAAGACGGCGGAACAGCTCGCACGAGGCGAGAAGAGCACAAGCGGCAAGGTGAAGAAGAACCTCACCAGCCGCTGGGCCACCATCGCGGCGATCACGATCGCCGTGGTGTGGACCATCCCGACCTTCGGGCTCTTCGTCTCCTCGTTCCGACCCAAGGCGGAGGTCGTCAGCACCGGCTGGTGGACGATCTTCCAGAACTGGGGCCTGACCTTCGACAACTACGTCGAAGTGCTCGCCTCCGGCAATACGCAGCTCACGATGGCGCAGGCGTTCCTGAACTCCATCGTCATCGCGCTCCCCGCGACGGTCATCCCGCTCGCGATCGCGTTGCTCGCCGCGTACGCGTTCGCGTGGATGGACTTCAAGGGCAAGAACTGGCTGTTCATCCTCGTCTTCGCCCTCCAGGTCGTGCCGATCCAGATGGCACTCGTGCCGCTGCTGCAGCTCTTCGCCCGCGGTGAGATCTTCGGTGTCCCCGTGATCGCCGCGTTCGGAGCAGATGCTGGCTTCGCACAGGTGTGGATCGCTCACTCGATCTTCGCCATGCCGCTCGCCATCTTCCTGCTGCACAACTTCATCTCGGAGATCCCGCGTGAGGTCATCGAGGCAGCTCGCGTCGACGGTGCGAGCCACGGCCAGATCTTCTTCCGCATCATCGTGCCGCTGACGCTGCCCGCCGTGGCCTCGTTCGGCATCTTCCAGTTCCTGTGGGTCTGGAACGATCTGCTGGTCGCGCTCGTCTTCGCGGACGGTGCGGTGGCCCCCATGACGAAGCTGCTTGCCGAGATCACGGGTTCGCGTGGTCAGGAATGGCCGCTGCTCACGGCTGGTGCGTTCCTCTCCATCCTCGTGCCCCTCATCGTGTTCTTCTCGCTGCAGCGCTACTTCGTCCGCGGCCTGCTGGCAGGATCCACGAAGGGCTAGTCCCGTCGGCGCCCTCGGGCGCTCGCATCGCACGACTGAGGGGGAGCCAGCTGGCTCCCCCTCAGTCGTGCGCTGACGCAGCAGTTCGTGGTGCCCGCTCCCTCGCTCCCCTCCCCCATACCGACGCACCTCCTCGGTCGCACAGCAGAACGCCCTCCCCAGATCTGTGATCTGGGGAGGGCGTTCGCCGCTCTGGAGAAGCGTGCTAGTTGGCGGCTCCGCTCGCGAGAGCGTCGTTCGCCTCCTGCAGGCGGATGGCCTCCGTGAGGGCACCGCTGATGCGCTGCTCCGTCTCCGGGTCGAAGATGTGGATGTGGTCGTTGTCCGTGGTGACGTAGATCGTCTCGCCCACCTCAGGGTGGCTGCGGCCGTCGACGCGAGCGACGATGTCCGTGCGCGTTCCGTCGATGATCGAGTGGCCGTAGAGGTAGCCCTCAGCGCCCAGCTCCTCGACGAGGTCGACCTCGACCTTGAGGCCCGGCTTCTCCTCGCGCGAGATGATGATGTCGTCGGGGCGGACTCCGACCGTGGCGGTACCGGACTTGAGCTTTGCCAGCGTGGCGCGCTCGAGCGGGATGACGTCGGTTCCGAAGCGCACGCCCTCTGAGGTGAGGTCGGCACCGAAGATGTTCATCGACGGGCTGCCGATGAAGCCGGCGACGAAGACGTTCTTCGGCTTCGCGTAGAGCTCGCGCGGCGTTCCGACCTGCTGGAGAACCCCGTCCTTGAGGACCGCGATGCGGTCACCCATTGTGAGGGCCTCGGTCTGGTCGTGCGTGACGTAGACCGTGGTGACGCCGAGGCGGCGGGTGAGGCTCGCGATCTGCGTACGCGTCTGCACACGGAGCTTCGCGTCGAGGTTGGAGAGCGGCTCATCCATGAGGAAGACCTGGGGGCTGCGCACGATGGCGCGACCCATGGCGACACGCTGACGCTGACCACCGGAGAGCGCCTTCGGCTTGCGGTCGAGGTACGGCTCGAGGTCGAGGATCTTGGCGGCCTCGAGGACACGCTTGGCGCGCTCTTCCTTGTTGATGCCAGCGATCTTGAGCGCGAAGCCCATGTTCTCGCCGACCGTCATGTGCGGGTAGAGCGCGTAGCTCTGGAACACCATGGCGATATCGCGGTCCTTGGGCGGGAGGTGCGTGACGTCGCGGTCGCCGATCAGGATGCGGCCGTGGTTCACCTCTTCGAGCCCTGCCAGCATGCGCAGCGATGTCGACTTGCCGCAGCCGGATGGTCCGACGAGGACGAGGAACTCTCCGTCGTCGATCTCGAGATCCAGGCTGTCGACCGCGGGACGAGCGCCCTCGGTGTAGACGCGCGATGCGCTTTCAAAGGTCACAGTTGCCATAGGAGTACTCCCTCATTACCGGCAGGTACGTGCCGGACGATCCGTAGTAATAGGTGAGGAGCAACGATGCGTTTCACTTCAAGCGACGCCGTCGGCGCTCCGCCACTGAGTATGTCAGAACTCAGCGGCGTGCGCTCGACTTTCTCAGATCAGAGCGCGGACTTCTCCGTGCGGACCAGGACGGCGCCAGAGTCCGGGCAAATCACGACGTCATCCGGCGCGGCGCGGCGGATCTTCTCGAGCTCGGGCCGGTCGAGAGCCACGTTGGTTCCGGTCGTGATGTTGCCGATGAGCTCGGCCGCGCCGACGCCGTAGCGCTCACGCTGCTTCTCGTACAGCGCGACGAGGTCAGCCGGCAGGCTCGCGAGGACGCTCGCCCGCTGCTCGGAGAGGACACGGTACTCGCCCTTGAGGTTGTCGCGAGCGGCGTCGCGCAGCACCGTGAGCTCCCGCGCGCGGTCTTCGACGCTTCGCTGCGATTCGAGCGCGCCCTCGTGCGCCGCGGTCTGCTCCTCCACGCGCTGCATGACCACGAGCTCGCCGTCCTCGAGGATCGTGCGGCGCCGCTGGAGCACCTCGATCTCGCGCTGCAGCGCCTCGATGTCCTTCCGGCTCGACGCACCCTGCAGCCGGTCGTTGTCGCGCTTCAGACGCGCCTCGACGGTCTCCACATCCGACTCGATCTTCTTGAGTTCGCTGCGCGAGTCCTCGAGCTGCCCGAGCAGCTGCACGACCTCAGCGCGGTGCTTCGTCCGCTCCTCGTCGAGGGCGTTCAGGTGGTGCTGCTCTGGCAGGTTCTTCGCGACGTGCTGCACACGGCGGCGCTTGGTGTCGACCTCGGCCAGGTCGAGCAGACGGCGCTGGTCTGCTTCGCTGGCCTTCATGCCTGGCCCCGGTTCATGTCTTGGTTGTCGTTCATAGTTCCCTCATTCTGTCGTGAAGTCGTGTGTCGCCCGCGCAGGGCGCGCACGTGGCCCGCCGCGCACTACTGGCACTACTGGGGGATGGCGAACTCCCACGGGTCGGTGCGGAGCTCGGATACCTCGACGTCGAGTAGCGGGAACTCCGCGCGCAGCTCGCGAGCAGCATGGTCGAGCCACAGCCACTCGCTCGCCCAGTGCGAGGTGTCGATGAGTGCGGGCCCCCGACCGCGTGCGAGTGTCTGCTCGAGCGACTCCGAGGCCGGGTGATGGCGAAGATCGCTCGTGATGTAGACGTCGGCCCCGATGACCTTCGGGTCCTCGAGCAGCGAGTCGCCGGCTCCGCCGCACAGCGCGACGGTCTCGACGAGGCGGTCGAAGGAGCCCGCTGCTCGGATCCCCGTCGCGGTTGCCGGCAATATGCCTGCGAGAGCCCGCGCGAGCGCCCCGAGCGTCATGGGCTGCGGAAGAACGCCGACGCGCCCGAGGCCGCGGTCGGGGTTGTCTGCGGACGGCACGATCGGCGTGACCTGCTCGAGCCGGAGCGCAGCGGCGAGTGCCCCCGAGGTGCCGGTCTCCACGACGTCGGCGTTCGTGTGCGCTGCGAGAAGCGCGCAGTCCGCGCGGATGAGCTGCGCGAGGAGCGAGCCCTTCGCGCTCGACTCCGCCACGGTCGTGACGCCGCGCAGAAGCAGCGGATGATGCACGAGCAGGAGGTCGGCGGATGTGTCGACGGCTTCACTCACGGTCAGCTGAGCGGCATCGACTGCGAGGAGGATGCGGCCCACCTCAGCGTCGAGCGCGCCGGAGACGAGACCGACCGAGTCCCAGGACTCCGCTCCTGACGAGGGCCAGTTCCGCTCTCCGAAAATGAGCACGTCGCGCAGTCGGGTCACCATGGGGCGATTCTACCGGCGGTGCTGCCGTCCGGTGCCGCACTTTCCGCGTAGTGTTAGCACTCCGAAGCTCCCTCCCCCGGAGCCCTTCTCCCAGAGTTTCCCCCAGGAGACCTCTTGTCAGAGCAACAGCGTCGTGCTGTCCCAAATCCCGCAAAGCGTCCTACGATTCGCGACGTGGCGGCGGTTGCCGGCGTGTCCAAGTCGCTCGTCTCGCTCGTGTACAGCGATCCGGGGAAGGTCAGCGAGGCGCGGAAGAGCCGTGTGCTCGCAGCCGCCGAAGAGCTGGGGTTCCGACCGAATCTGCTCGCGAGGTCGCTGGCGACCAACATGAGCGACTTCATCGGGATTCTCGTGGCAGACCCGATCAACCCCGTGTTCGCGGAGATCATCGACGCGGCGAGCCTGGAGTTCGACCGGGCCGGTCGGCGCGGGCTGATGACAACCGCCGTGCTGCCAGAGTCGGGGACCGTGCGCCAGCTCGACGAGGGCACGATCGCGACGCTCAGCGATCTGCGGCCGAGGAGCGTCCTCATCGCCGGCTCCCTTCCTGATGCCGCCTCGCTCGGTGCTCTCGCGGAGGATCGTCCCGTCGTCGTGGCATCCGGCCTTGCCGAAGGGCTGCCGAACGCGGGCTGCGTGCGAACCGACGACCGCAAGGGCCTCGCGCTCCTGGTCGAGCACCTGACCTCCCTCGGCCACCGCGACATCGCGCATCTCGGAGGGCTTGCCGCCGCCGGCCGCAGCCGGGCGGAAGCCTACGAGGAAGCGATGAGGGCGCACGGACTCGCCGGACACGTGCAGGTCCAGGAGAGCGACTTCACCGAGCTCGGAGGCTACGTCGCGGCGACGAGCCTGCTGTCCCGTGCGACCCAGCCGACCGCGATCATCGCACCAAACGACCTTGCCGCCCTCGGCGTACAACGTGCGCTCGAGGAGCGCGGCCTGACGACGGACGACGTGGCGCTCACAGGCTACGACAACTCGTTCCTCGCATCCATCGCCGGTGTCTCGCTCACCTCCGTCGACCCGCACAACGGGGTCATCGGACGAGAGGCGGCGAGGTGGCTCATCGAGGCCGAGGCGGGCAGCGAATCGCTGCCGCAGGAACTGCTCGTCGAACCGCGGCTCGTCGTCCGCCGTTCTTCGGGCAAGGGCGTCTGAGCTCAGCTCTCGTCTGCCGGTGAGAAGCGAACTCCCCACGAACTGCTCCAGACCCGCGCGACGTCGAGCTCGATGAGGTCGACGCCCGAATTGAGGGCGTCCGGTGGTGATGTCATCGGCTCTGCGGCGAACGCAAGACCAGTGCCTCCGTGGTGCTCTTCGGGGCGGGGGAAGTCGGCGGGCGTGTAGAGCTGGAGGTGCCGGAAGTCGGCGTCGCCCCAGAGCTCGAGGCGGGCCCCGGCCGCGGACTCGACGGTCAGCAGCGTGCGGTCACCGGAAGGGCGGACGCGGAAGGCGTAGTTGAGGTCGAGATCGCCCACCCTGCGACCCGCACGAAGGTCGAACGTTCCTCCCGACACGACGGGCTCGGTTCCGACCGGGAGCAGTCGATCATCGAGCAGCACGCGCTCGACGAGGTCGGCGCTGACGACGAGATCGGCGATCGGCTCCTCTCCGATGCGGAAATACGGGTGAGCACCGACCGCGAAGAGCGCCTTCTGCGTGCCGAGATTGGCGACCGTGTGCGTGACGACGAGACCGTCGTCGACGGCCTCGTACCGCACCGTGTGGCGGAGCGTGAAGGGCCAGCCGTGCTGCGGGAACACCGTCGCGGAGAGTTCGAGGCCCGAGCCTGTCTCTCCGACGACCGCGTACTCCGTGTTGCGCAGGAGACCGTGCGAGGCGTTGCCCTTGCTTGGCTCCGTGATGTCGAGCTGCTGCGTCCTCCCGTCGTGCGCCCATCGGCCATCCCTGACCCTGTTCGGCCAGGGGAACAGCGTCAGGCCAGCGCCGAAGGGTGGGAGCACATCGTCGCCGAAGTCCTCGACGAGCTGCACGCCGCCGACCTCGAGGGAACGGAGCACCGCAGCGACCCGGCCGACCTTGACGCGGACTCGTCCGCTCACAACCTCGTGCTGGGGACCGGTGACTGGTGGATGCATGCGTCCACCGTAGCGGGACGCGCCGACGGCTCAGTCGCGGCGTGCCCAATCGCGCATCACGGCGCGTGCAGCGTGCAGACCCGGCATGCCGTGGACCCCGCCCCCGGGCGGCGTCGACGACGAGCACACGTAGAGTCCCCGTCGTCCGGCGCGGTAGGGATGCAGCGAGGGCGCCGGCCGGAACAGCTGCTGCGTGCCCGCCATCGAGCCGCCGCCGATGTCACCGCCGACCAGGTTCGGGTTCCACGCTTCGAGCGCGCTCGGCGACCACTCTCGACGTTCGAGGACCACGTCTGCGAAGCCGGGCGCGAAGCGTTCGATCTGTGCTTCGAGAGCTGGGCGCACGTCGAGCGCTGTGCCGTTCGGGACGTGCGCGTACGACCAGAGGACCTGCCTGCCATCGTGTGTCCTGCTCGCGTCCGCAGCGGATTGCTGCGTGACCATGACAAACGGCTTCTCCGGCATGCGCCCGCAGTTGATGTCGCGTTCGGCCTCGATGATCTGCCGGAACTCCCCGCCGACGTGCACGGTGCCGGCGGACGCGACCCGCGCGTCCTCCCACGGCACGGGCCCGTCGAGCAGGTAGTCGATCTTGTGCACGCCAGCCCCGTACTTCCATCGTGCGAGGTGAGCGGCGTAGCGCGACTCCAGCTGCTCCGGGGCGATGCGGAGGATCTGCTTCGGCGTGAGGTCGAGGAGGACGGCGTCAGCCCGCGGGAGGTCGCGGAGGTCGGTGACCTCTGCGTTGGTCTCGATGCGGCCGCCGTTGGCGAGCAGCACCCTGGCGAGCGCATCCGTGATGCTCGCCGAGCCGCCCTTCGCCACGGGCCACCCGGTGCTGTGGCCGAGGGCGCCGAAGGCGATGCCGAACGCCGATGTCAGCGGTCGGGTGAGCGGCAGCGTCGCGTGCGCCGAGGAGCCGGCGAGGAGTGCCTTGGCCGCGCCGCTTCGGAAGACGAGGTTCGCGAGCGTCGCCGCCGGCAGGGCCCCCAAGACCCCGAGTCGCACCATGTCGACGGGATGCGGGGGAATTCGCAGGAGCGGACCCATCGCGTTCTCCACCGTCTCGAAGGGATGGTGCGAGAAGTGCTCGTGCAGGCGTCGCCAGTTGGGGCCGTCGACACCGAGCTCCTGGACCGTGCGTTCGATGTCCCTGTGCAGCATCGCCGCGCGGCCGCCTGGCAGCGGGTGCGCCATCGGGATCTCGGGCTGCACCCATTCGAGCCCGTTCTGCTCGAGCTCAAGCTCGCGAAACGCCGGGCTCGCGACGCCGAAGGGATGCGCCGCAGCCCCGAGGTCGCTCACGAAACCGGGCCCGAACAGCTCGGCGGACCTCGCCGCTCCTCCGATCTGGGGGTCCCGCTCGTACACGGTGACCTCGACGCCGCGCCTCGCAAGGAGCGCTGCAGCTGTGAGTCCGTTCGGACCCGCCCCGACGACAACCGCTCGGCGGCTCACCGCCCTGCGCCCGCCCGTGGGTCCTGCTCGAGGAATCGTTCCTCGACGGAGTCGCGGCTGATGCTCTGGATGAGCTCGATCTGGGTGTGCGCACGGGCTTCGAGTTCCTGCAAGCCGGAGAGCACGAGTCGCGGGTCCCGGGGCTGCACTGCGATGAGCGCCTCCCACATGGAGAGCTTGGCGCGCACCATGCCGGTGAGGGTGTCGAGTTCGAGCTGCGTGCTCGGGCGCTGCCTGAGGCGCAGGATGTTCACCGGGTTGAATGTGCCGGCCACGCGCGCCGCGTTCGTGAGCCAGAGCTTCAGGAACGACTCGCGGTAGCCGAGCTGATCGATGAGCGACGCCAGGTCGCGGCGGTCGGCCGCGATGTGGGCGATGAGCAACCGCATCGTCTGCTCGTGCGGCGATCCGGCCCACGTCGCCTTGGCTGACTTGAATGCGCGCAGCCCCGCCTCCGAGGCCAGGAGGTGCGCGTTGAGATACCCCGCGTAGACGTCGTGGTCGAATCCTCGTGCCGTTGTCATGCCCTGCTCCTCTCGCTTGCCGTATCCCGATTGTCTCGTGGCTCGAGATTCGGGGCGCACAGGTCTTCCAGGTAGCCAGCGAAGCCGCCCGGCGTGCGTCCGCGTTGCCGTCCCGATGTCAGGACGGGTGAGCTAGCCGTCGAATGCACGGTGAAGCCGCACGCGCTGACCGCGGCGGCGAGGCCGGTGTCCTCGTGTTCCCGGATCGGAGGGAACCCACCGGCGGCGAGGTAGGCCGAGGCCCGGACGCCGAGGTTGGCACCGTGGATGTGCGGGTGCCCTTCGACGCTCGAGTAGTCCCGACGCCACCTGGCCTCGATGTGCGGAGCATCTGCCTGGGGTTCGACGTTCACCGTCCCCAGCAAGAGGTCGATGCCTGCGTCGGCGAACTCGAGGTGTGTGAGCAGCCAGCCCCGCGGCACGGCGGAGTCGGCATCGGTGGAGGCGATCCACGTCGAGGTCGGGTCGACGGCTGTCGGGTCGCCCCCGGAGCTGAGGCTGAGAGCGGCCCTCACCCCCGCACGTCTGGCTTCGCCGACAGAGCCGTGCAGGCCCTCGATCACGCGGATGCGCTCGTCCCGCTCGGAGGCTCGGGCCGCTATCCGCGCGCTCGCGTCGCGGCAGCTGTCGAGGACGAGGACAAGCTGCACCCGAACACCTGCGCTCGCGCAGCGGATCGAGTCCATCGCCACCGTCAACGCGGCGAGGCACTCGGCCAGCGTCTCCGCTTCGTCGCGGGCGGGCACCACGATCCGCAGATCGCGGATGGGGGTGCTCGAGCTCCCCGCACCGGTCGCCGGACCGCTCACCGGACTCGTCACCGTCATCCGGCCGCGCTCGCAGACTGCCCCGCACCAGAGGCTGCGGCCGAGGCGAAGCAGGAACCGCCACTCGGCGGCATCCCGTTCTCGTAGATGTCGATGAGGGTCTCGTCCTGCACGTAGGAGGCGAGGCTGCGCATGCCGAGTTGCGCTGCGAGGGCGTGCACTCGGTCGCCGTCGAGCGGCCAGCCGTCGATCGGACCACGCCAGTGGCAGAGGACGAGCACGCCGGTCGGCGAGAGGGCTCGGCGGGAGTTGGCGAGGAGCTCGCAGAGCTCGTCCTCCGCCAGGTAGTAGCCGGTCTCGGAGACGATGACGAGATCGAGCTGACCGGGTCCGAGACCGAGTCTGTCCCAGTCGTGCGGCAGGGTTGCCTTGGCCAGATCGACGCCCGTGAGATCGGCGAGTCTCGCCGCGGCGAGGCCGAGGGCGGTGGCACTCGCGTCGACGGCGAGCAGGTGATCGCACCGTTCAGCGAGCGCTGCGGTGCTCTCGCCGATGGAGCAGCCGATCTCGAGGGCGCGCCGGTACGTCTCGCCGGGCAGCATCCCGACCATGAGGGCGAGCTTGCGCCGCTCGTACCAGCTGGACCGAAGGTCCCAAGGGTCGTCCGCGTCTGCATGGACGCCATCGAACGTGTGACTCGCCGAGCCGGCGTCGCGCGTCGCGCTCGCCGTCACCCGGAAGACCTCGAAGCTCCTCGAGAAGTGCTCGACCTGGCTGGCCCCGAGCACCGTCTCATCGCCGATCTCGTCGGAGAGCGCGTGCAGCTGCGAGGCATGCGCGTCGAGGGCGGCCGCCTTGGCGTCGGTCTCACGCGGTGAGAGCGGGAGCCGCATCCAGTGACGCCACTCGCTGTCGCGCGCGGGGTGTGCCCAGTGCCAGAACCAGATCGGGAACTCGAGGAGCAGCGCGCCGGACTCGGCGGCGGCCCGCGCGAGCGCGGCACCGACGGTGTCGTGGTCCGTGTGTCCGTCTCTCCGGTAGGGCGCGGCGATGACGACACGCTGTGCCGGCGAATCCCGGACCATCTTCGCTGCGGCGTCTGCGATGAGGTCGGTGGACTGCGAGAGCTGGCCGTCGCCGAGGCCGAGCTCGACCGACTCGATGGAGCCCGACTGGCCGCCGGTGGCCTCGGACCCCGCTGACGGACTCGTGCGAAGCCGTCTGAGTGCCTCGTGGAACTCTGCTCGTCGCAGCTCGGCGAGCGCCGGGGGCTCGACGCTCGGCGAAGCTGGGTGCGAGGCCTCGCCCCAGGTGCACAGCAGGACGCGCACGGCGGCTCCGGCCGCGAGTGCCCTGCGGATGAGGCCGGCGGGGCCGAGGCACTCGTCGTCGGGGTGCGCGGCTCCGACGATGAGCAGCGTCTCCGGGCCGAGGGCATCTTTCAGCGCGAGGGTCGGAAGGTGCTCGATACCGGCTTCCAGCCAGGCTGCCTCTGGTGTCCCCGTGTCCAGATGTGTGAACTCCACCGATGCGGCGCCGATCACGAGTCGTCCCCCGAGATCGATGGGGCTTCGGAGGAGCGGTGCAGCGCGGCCGCGAGCTGCTGCCCGTGCGCTGCGTCGTCGCGGGCTCCGTGATGCTGGCTGAGGTACATGGTGAGGTCGGCGACACGTCGTGCGTGCGTGGCGTCGAAGGCGAGGGGGCCAGGCCCCATGGCTTCTCCGCAGAGTGCCAGCAGGCGCCAGCAGGCGGAGGCGGTGTTCCCGCGCACCCGTTGGGCAAGAGCCCAGTCGGCGCTTCCCGCGTCGATGCGGTCGGCGGCGTCGTCGAGCTGGACCTGGACGCCGTGCAGCAGACGATCTGCCTCACCGAGCCAGGCGAGACCGAGCTGGTCCGGTTCCCTGCCGCCCACAGCGCGTTCGAGCGCACGCCCGAGGGCCACCGCTCCCCCGAACCACACGGCGGCAACGGCGATCCCACCCCAAGCGAACCCCGGACGCGAGGTGTACCAGTCGGCGGCATCCCCCACGGCTCTCGCAGTCGCCGAGTGGAGATCGACCGGCCCGCTCGGCACTCCACGGAGGCCGGTCAAGGGTGCCCCGCCGCCGCGCGGCACCACCGCCGCCTGCCGGAGGTCGACCACGAACATCCACTCCCCCATCGAATCCGACGCGGTGACGAGGGCGCGATCGAGTTTCGCTGCGAGCGAGCACCATCGCTTGGTGCCGGTCAGCTCAGCGTCTGCACCCTCGGCCACGCTGTGCGAGTCTGCCCCCGGAAGCCAGCGGACAGCCACCGGCGACGCAGAAGCGAAGACACCCCAGGCTTCACCGCGTCCGACTTCCGCCCCCGTCTGCGCGAGGATCGCGGCGGCGTCGAAGTGCGGCTCGACGACACGGGCGGCGGTGAGATCGATCGCGGCGATGCTCGACAGCAGATGCAGCAGCGAGCGAGTGCGGCCGCGTCCAGGCACTGGGACAGGAGGGAGCTCGCGCAGGGCGCCGAGCATCTGCGGGGCGTCCCCTGCGCACTCCTCGGCGGCTTCGAGGAGCCGGGCGCTGCCGTCCCAGAAGTCGGCGTCGACCCCGATCCTGCCCATGAACTCGAGCACCCTGTTCTCCCTCCAGCCATACCCAACGGCGGGATGCTGCACTCCCCGGTCCACAGCACGCTACGCACGCCGACCGTGAGGTCACAGGAGGGTTGACACCAGGCGAGCGACCCGTTAACCACGCGCGCTCACGAGTAGCGGCAGGCGCTCAGGCACGCGGAGGAAACTCCCACGGAGCGGACCGAGCCTTCCCGTAGCGTCGTGACCCTCATGACGCAGACTCCCCCCGGATTCCCCCTTCGCGACTACGCCGCCATCGGCGACGGGCGCACCATCGCCCTCGTCACACCCGACGGACGCGTCGACTGGCTGCCGCTGCCCAACCTCGACTCGCTCCCCGTCTTCGCGCGCCTCCTCGACGACAAGACCGGCGGGTACGTCGAGCTGACCCCCGCGGGCAACTTCACGTCCACGAGGCGCTACATCGAGCAGACCAACGTGCTCGAGACCACCTACACGAGCGAGAGCGGTGTGGCACGCGTCACCGACGCCATGGTCACGGGCGTCGCCGGGCGCCTGCCCTGGGCCGAGCTCGCCCGACGAATCGACGGCATCGAAGGCAGCGTCGAGTTCACCTGGCGCGTCGTACCCGGCACGATGCTCGGCACCAGATCCCCGTGGCTCGACCGCGTCGGTCAGCACACCATCATCCGCTGCGGCGAGCTCTCCCTCGCCGTCGTCGGCAGCGAGCACGGCCCCGAGAGCGCCGACCCGCGCGGCGGCGCGGAGGAGGTCGAGCTCCGCGGCAGGTTCACGACCGCCCTCGACTCGCGGCACCTACTCGTCCTGACCGCCACCGAGGGTGAGCCCCTCCGCGTTCCCGAGCCGGAGAACGTCGACAAGGGCATCGACCGAACCATCGAGAGCTGGCTGAGCTGGTCCGAGGAGTTCTCCTATGAAGGCCCATGGTCCAAGCAGGTGCAGCGCAGCGCGCTGGCGCTGAAGCTCCTCATCTACAGTCCCACGGGTGCTATCGCCGCGGCGGGGACGTCGTCGCTGCCCGAGAACCCGGCAGGCGGCAAGAACTGGGACTACCGGTTCGCCTGGATCCGCGACCTCGCCTACACCGCGCACGCCCTCGTCTGGTTCGGACTCCGAGAGGAGACGCACGCGGCCATCTCCTGGCTGCTGCGCACCATCCGCGAGCAGGGCCCGGACATCTACGTCATGTACTCGCTCAACGGCGAGACGTGCGCGGGCGTCGAGAAGTACGACGTCCCCGGGTGGCGCGGCAACGGCCCCGTCGTGACGGGAAACCCCGCGCAAGGGCAGCTGCAGCTCGGCATCTACGGCGACCTCATCGCCATCAGCCGCACCTACGTCGAAGACGGCAACCTCCTCGACGTCGAAACCGCACGACTCCTCGCCAAGGTGGCCGACAAGGCCTGCGACGACTGGCGCAAGCGAGACGCAGGAATGTGGGAACTCGGCGAAGAACAGCACTACACCTCCTCCAAGATGGGGTGCTGGCAAGCGCTCAACGACGCGATCGCGCTCGCGGAGGGCGCGCACATCGAAGGAGACGTCGACCGCTGGCGAGCGGAACGGGAGCGCATCCGAGCGTGGACGCTGGAGCACTGCTGGTCCGAGGAGCTCGCCAGCTACGTCATGCATCCCGGCTCGGATCGCCTCGACGCCTCCGTGCTGCTCCACGCGCCGAGCGGCTTCGATCGCGGTGAGCGCATGTCGTCCACCATCGACGCACTGAGCAGGGAACTCGGCCACGGCGCTCTCCTCTACCGGTACTCGGGAGTCGCCAGCGAAGAGCACACCTTCGTCGCCTGCGCCTTCTGGCGGGTCTCGGCGCTCGCCTGCGTCGGCCGTTCCTCGGAGGCGATCGCGGCAATGGACGAGCTCGTCGAGCAGACCAACGACGTCGGGCTGCTCGCCGAGATGATCGCCACAGGCGACGGTGCCTTCTGGGGCAACCTCCCGCAGGGACTCAGCCACCTCGCGCTCATCAACGCCGCCCTCCTGATCAGACAGCTCGCACCGGAAGAAGCCACAGATGACCAGTGAACCGACCGTCTTCCGCGAGCTGCGCTCGGTGCTCGTCGAGAGCATCTGGTGGGATGCTCGCACCTCCGAACTCGCCTGGGTCGACATCACGATGGGCACCTTCCATCGGGCGAGGCTCGACGGGGCTCGCGACGGCAGCGACGACCGAGTCTCCGCTCTCCCCGCCCCGGTCAGCGCCGTGCAGCCAGCCGCCGGGGGTGGCTTCGTGGCGTCGCTCCAGGACCGCATCGTCGTGCTCGGGCCGGACGGTGAGCTGCAGAAGACCATCGCCTCCGTCGTCCACTCCCACGGTGGCATCCGCTTCAACGAGGGCAAGGTCGACCCGTTCGGCCGCTTCGTCGTCGGGTCGATGAACACCACGTCGCCCGCGGCGGATGGAGCCCTGTACACCTTCGACGCCGACGGCACCGTCCGCCTGCTCCTCGGTGGGTTCCACACGACGAACGGCCTCGAATGGAGCGACTCCGGCGACACGATCTTCGTGACCGACACGTCGACGCAGACCGTCTACCGGGCGAGCTACGGCCCTGGCCCCGACGACCTCGGCGAGCTGGAGCCGTTCATCCACGGGCGCAACTCGGACGGGCTGGCCAAGGACGTCGACGGCTCGTTCTGGAACGGCATCTACGGGGCTGGACGCGTGGCGCACTGGGACGCCAGCGCGTCGCCGTTGGGTGACCTCACCCTTCCGGCGCCGAACGTCACGTCGGTCGCCTTCGGCGGCGACGGGCTCTCGACGCTGTTCGTCGGAACGGCGCGAGAGAACCTCACCGAGAGCGACCTGGTCGACGCACCCCTCAGCGGCTCGATCTTCGCCATCGAGGGCGTCGGTCACGGTCGCCCCGCCAACGTCTTCGGGGCATCCGCGGGCCCGCAGTGACCCCCTCATTCTTTTCTTCCCCACGCACGTCACTTCTCGAACCAAGACTGGAGACACGCACATGGATCTCGGCATTACCGGCAAGAAGGCACTCATCACCGGAGGGGACTCCGGCATCGGCTGGGAGACCGCCAGGCAGCTGCTCGACGAGGGCGCGATCGTCGTCCTGAGCGACAAGGACCCGGACGCACTCGCGGAGGCGGCCGCCAAGCTCGAGGCGCCGGACGGCAGGCTGTTCGCGCACGCGGCCGACATCACCCGACTCGATGAGCTCGCCGAACTGCACGGCTTCGTGCAGGAGCACGTGGGCGACATCGACATCCTCGTGCAGTCCGCGGGGATCACCGGGGCGCAGGGGCTATTCCACGAGATCGACGACGAGGGATGGACGAAGACCGTCGAGATCGACCTGCTCGGTCCCGTCCGGCTCGTCCGGCAGTTCCTCCCCTCGCTCCGCAAGGGCGGTTGGGGCAGGATCGTGTTCCTCGCCTCTGAGGATGCGGTGCAGCCCTACGACGACGAGCTTCCCTACTGCGCGGCGAAGGCCGGCATCCTCGCGCTCTCCAAAGGACTCTCGCGCAGCTACGCGTCGGAGGGACTGCTCGTGAACGCGGTCTCCCCGGCCTTCATCTCGACGCCGATGACCGACGCGATGATGGAGAAGCGCGCCAAGGAGCTCGGCACGGACGTCGACGAGGCGATCGAGTCGTTCCTCGACGAGGAGCGACCGTACATGGAGCTGGGCCGCCGCGGCGAGCCGAGCGAGGTCGCCTCCGTCATCACCTTCCTCTGCTCAGACCGGGCCTCGTTCGTGAACGGCTCGAACTACCGGGTTGACTCGGGCTCGGTCGCGACGATCTAGCCGCCGCTCGGCGCCCGCACACCACGACAGACACCACGTACAGGAGACGAACATGGCAAATCAGTACACCTTCACCGACCCCACCAAGCTCTACAGCGAGATCTCGCCGAACTCCGACGACCAGACCGAGCCGGGCCTCGACTCGAAGCTCCGCGACACGGCGGACCTTGGTGAGAGCACCTACGAGGGATCCGGGCGCCTCAAGGGGCGTCGCGCACTCGTGACCGGCGGTGACTCCGGCATCGGCGCCGCCACGGTCATCGCGTTCGCCCGCGAAGGCGCCGACGTAGCGCTCGCCTACCTGCCCGAGGAGCAGGAGGACGCCGACCGGATCACCGCCATCGCCCAGGACGCGGGCGTCAACGTGGTGCAGCTCCCCGGCGACCTGACCGACGACAAGTACGTGAAGGGCCTCGCGGATGCGGCGGTCGCGAAGCTCGGCGGACTCGACATCCTCGTCAACAACGCGGGCAAGCAGATCTTCAACGAAGACCTCACGACGCTCACGAGCGAGCAGTTCGACGAGACGTTCAAGGTCAACGTCTACGCGATGTTCGAGATCTCCAAGGCCGCGATCCCCCACCTCCCGCCGGGTTCGACGATCATCAACACGACGTCCATCCAGGCCTACTCGCCCGCGGCCATCCTCGTCGACTACGCGTCGACGAAGGCGACCATCAACGCCTTCACGAAGGCGCTCGCCCAGCAGCTCGCGCCCAAGGGCATCCGCGTGAACGCCGTCGCCCCCGGACCGATCTGGACGCCCCTGCAGGTCACAGACGGGCAGCCGCCGGAGAAGGTCGAGGAGTTCGGCGAGGACACGCCGCTCGGCCGCATGGGTCAGCCGGCTGAGCTTGCACCCGCGTACGTCTTCCTCGCGTCGCCCGAGTCGAGCTATGTGCTCGGCGAGACACTGAACGTGAACGGCGGCATGCCGACACCGTAGGGCTCCCCTGTCCCACGGAAGCGGACGCCCGGGCCTCAGGCTCGGGCGTCCGCGCCCGTTTCCGGGGTCGCCTCCGGACCAGCCGTCGTCGGGCAGGTGATGGTCACGGTCGTTCCGGTCTCGTCCGTCTCGAAGCGGATGCGGGCGTGCACCAGCGCTGCGCGCTGACGCATGGATGCAACCCCGAACGTGGTCGCCGCGAGCTGCTCGAGGGGCGCTGCGGCGCCGGTGCCGTCATCGGTGACCGTGAGCACCAGCGTGGAGGGCCGCCAGAGCACAACCACGTCGATGCGGCTCGCCCCTGCATGCCGCCGGGCGTTCCGGATCGCCTCGACGGCGATCGCGTGGAGCTCTTCGGCGGCTGGTGCCGATACCGCTCCCCTCGTCCCGATCTCCGTGACCTCGACGGGAGCCGCGCCCGCCAGCTCGTGCGCGGCGTAGTCCATGAGGGCATCCGGGAAGCCTGCGGCGGCGGGACGCTCCAGATCCCAGGCCATCGCCTCCACGAGGGCAGCGTCATCGCCGGCAAGCGAGGGCAGCACGGTCTCGCGAAGCTGGCGAGCCAGCCTGAGCTCGGCCACTCGCTGGACGCCGGAGAGCTGGGTGCGCAGCGTCTCGGCGTAGGCGAGCGCACCAGGGACGAACCTGCCGAAGACGCTCGCGTGCAGGACGAGCGCGACGGTCACGGTCGGCACAGGAAGGCGACCCGCGAAGACGGGGAGCGCGGTCTCGAACAGGAGGTTCGCCGAGACGAGGGGCTGCGCTGGGTGCAATCCCTGCGACAGGAGGACATCGGCGGTCGCCTGCATGAGGCCCAGATCCATTGCGGCGGGCGCTTGCAGGTGCCCGTAGTCGCGGAGACCGGCCAACCTGGTCCACGCCTCTGTGAGGATGCCGACGACGTGGGCTCGGAACACCGGATCAAGCTGCCCATCCTCGACGGCGGCGTCGCCACGCTCGAGGAGCAGCGTCGTCGCGGCCTCGAGGACCTCATCGATGGCATCGGCCAACCCGGCTTCGGGCGAGTCGGGGGCTGCTTGGTCGCGAAGGAGGGAGTCGTCGGTCACGGTCCCGATCGTAGATGGGCCGGTCGCAGTCACGTGTCAGCCGCGCGGCCCTAGGCTGACGCAGGTGACGAGCACTCCGAAGACGACGACCGCGAGGGCGCCTGCCCCTGTCGCTGCGCTGCGGATCGCCGTCGGGCTCGGCATCATCGGGCTGCTCGGGTTCACCTACGCGGGCAGAATCGAGGTCGGCGACGACAACCCGTTCGACCTCTTCGGCTACTTCACAAATCAGACGAGCCTGTTCACGAGTCTGCTCCTCATCGCCGCTGGCGTCCTCGCTGTCCGCGGGCGCACGGCACCAAATTGGCTCTCCCTGCTGCGTGCGATCGCCACGAGCTGCATGATCATCGTCGGGGTGATCTACAACACCCTCGTCCCCGGAACTGGCTCCGCTCCTCCCTGGGTGAGCGCCATCCTGCACGTGGTCTTCCCCGCCTACGTGGTCCTCGACTGGCTGCTCGTCGGAGATCGCCGCCCACTCCCGTGGCGTGGGCTCTGGCTCGTGCTCCCCTACCCGCTCCTGTGGATGCTCGTCGTGCTGCTGCGAGGCGCGACTGACGGGTGGGTTCCATACGGCTTCCTGCTGCCGGAGCGCGGCATTGCTCTCCTGGCGCTCCACGTCGTGGGCCTCCTCGTCGCCCTCATCGCGGCCGCGTCGCTCGTCTGGTGGGCCTCGCGATTCCGCGGCCTGCTCGGAGCGACAGTTCAGCAGCGAGTCGCCTCCACGATCCGCCCTCGGCTCTGAACTGCGGGCATCCCCTCGCTGACGTCACCCGTTCGTCGAGGCCCCGTACGGTCGCACGAGCACGGTGGGCGAGCGGAAGACCGCGGTCGGTCAGAGCAGCCGAGCCACGGCGTCGACCATGGTCTGGCCGAGACCCACGAGGCGCGTCCCGAACTGGATGCACTGCTCGAGGGTGCGCAGAGCGACGTCGGGGACGAACAGCCACAGGATTCCGAACGTGGCGGCGAGCGTGACGGCGGTGACAACCAGCAGGAAGCCGGCCGCCGCGAGGCGGGGATAGCGGAGCGATGAGGTCACGGTCGTCGGCTGCGTCCACCAGGGAGTCGCGCGGCGCGCGCTCGGCGAACGCTTCGCACGCGTCGCAGTCCGCGCGGAGGAGTTCTGCCGGCGGGGCGGCTGGCTCCGCTTCGCTGTCGTCGAGCCGACGCGCGGCGGGCGGGCATTCCCGCGACCTGCCCGCGTGGTCGTTCGGACGCGCTTCGCGCCGCTCGCTCCGGGGCTGCGACGCTTGTTCGACGACGGGCGGGCCACAGGCGCTCCTCCGTGTTGGGGAGCCATCAATCTATCCCCTCTGATCGGCCCGGACGGCTACGTTCAGGTCACGGTTCCCCGGTCGCGCAGGTGGCCCTGTCGTCGTCGTGCTGAGGCCCGGCGTGCACGGCTCTGCCAGTCCAGACCTGACCTGAGCCGCCACATGGGCAAGCGTTGCTCCCTTCCCAGATTGAGTTGTGCACAACTCACTTGTGTGCAATGCTTTATCCATGCCGGTAACCGACGAGATGATCTGCTTCTCCCTCTACGCCGCAAGCCGCGCCACGACGCAGGCCTACCGCAAGCTGCTCGAGCCAGTTGGCATCACGTATCCGCAGTACCTCGTGCTCGTGATCCTCTGGAACGACGGCGAGCAATCGGTGAGCTCCCTCGGGGAGCTCCTGCAGCTCGACTCCGGCACCCTCTCACCGCTCCTGAAGCGCATGGCGGATGCAGGACTCATCACCCGCGAACGACGTCGAGGTGACGAACGAGTCGTCGTGGTCGCACTCGCCGAGCGCGGCACCGCATTGCGCGGACAGCTCTCGCACATCCCGGCCCGCATCGCCGCGGGGACCGGCCTCGACAGCCAGGAATCGGCGGCGGCGCTCCTGCGCACGCTGCAGCACCTGACTGAGACCATGCAAACCACCGCCGCACAGGCGGAATCACAAGGAAAGAAGGACTAGCTGTGGACGTGCTCTACACCGCGGAAGCGCTCTCGACCGGCCAGGGACGAGACGGTCGCGTCGTCACGAGCGACGGCACCGTCGACCTCACGATGGCCATCCCCAAGGAGATGGGCGGGCCAGGCGGCGGCGCGAACCCCGAGCAGCTCTTCGCCGCGGGATACGCGGCCTGCTTCCACTCGGCGCTGCACGCCGTCGCCAGAGGCAAGAAGGTCGACGTTCGAGACTCAAGCGTTGGTGGCCGCGTGCACATCGGGCCGAACGGCGAAGGCGGATTCCAGCTCGCCGTGCTGCTGGAAGTCGTGATCCCGAACCTGGGACATGACGAAGCACAGGCACTCGCCGACGCCGCCCACCAGGTCTGCCCCTACTCGAACGCCACCCGCGGCAACATCGACGTCACGATCACAGTCTCGGAGGACTGAACATGCGCACCATCACCCACTCCACTTTCGGAGAACCCCAGGACGTCCTGACCGTCGAGGATCACGAGCTTCCGCAGCCCGGCCCCGGCGAGGTGCGCCTGCGCATCCTGCTCTCCCCCATCCACAACCACGACCTCTGGACCGTGCGTGGAACCTACGGCTTCAAGCCGGAGCTGCCGGCGCGGGCCGGAACCGAGGCCGTCGGCATCGTCGACGCGCTCGGCGCCGAGGTCGATTCGCTGGCTGTCGGTCAGCGGGTCGCCACTGGCGGGTCGTTCGGCGCTTGGGCCGAGTACGTGACCACCCCGGCTGCAGGCCTCGTCCCCGTGCCGGATTCCGTCCCGGACGAAGCGGCCGCGCAGCTCGTCGCGATGCCCTTCAGCGCCATCAGCCTGCTCGAGTCGCTTGGCCTCGAGCGCGGCGACTGGCTTGTGCAGAACGCCGCGAATGGCGCGGTCGGCCGCATGATCGCGCAGCTCGGAGCCGCGCGAGGCGTGAACGTCGTCGGCCTCGTGCGCCGCGATGAGGGCGTCGAGGAGCTGCGCGAGCAGGGCATCGAGCGCATCGTCGCGACCAGCTCCGAGGGCTGGCGGGACCGGGTCGCCGAGATCACGGGCGGCGCACCCATCAAGGTCGGCATCGAGTCGGTGGGCGGCAAGTCCGCCGGCGAGGTGCTCTCGCTCCTCGCCGAGAACGGCGAGCTCGTCGTCTTCGGCGCCATGGCGTCCCCCACGCTCGAGCTGTCCTCCGGTGACGTCATCTTCAAGCAGGCCACGGTGCGCGGATTCTGGGGCAGCAAGGTCAGCCAGTCCATCGACGCCGGCCTCAAGCAGCGCCTGTTCGGGGAGCTGCTCCAGCACCTCGGATCTGGTCAGCTGACGGTTCCTGTAGCCGAGGTGTTCCCATTCGAGCAGATCACGGATGCGGTCGAGGCGAGCCTCACCTCCGGCCGTGTCGGCAAGGTGCTGCTCCGCCCGTAGCTCCCGCCGAGCCCCTGCCCCGTCCCACGAAGTGTGGGGCGGGGCTCTCGTCGTCCGGACGCAGCTTCACTCTCCGGACTCATTCAAACGACGCAGGCATGCTTGAGCCATGTCGAAACTCTCACAGCTCCTCGCACCGAAGCTCCCGCCGGGGATGAGCATCCCGGAGCCCCTCGAACGGGCCTGGACGTGGATGGAGGCTCAGGGGTGGGGGTTCGAGAACAAGCACGGCTACTTCCTGACTCCGTACGCCGGAACGGCAGAGCTCGGCATCACCTTCTCACCCACCGAGACGCTCACCGGCTGGTTCGAGCCAGGAGAGAACGGACACGACCGACTGTTCCCCCTCGGCCAGACCGACGGAACCGGAGGCTTCGCGGCGCTCTGGCGAGACCCTTCCGACGAGGTGCGCGTGGTCGTCCTCGGCTCCGAGGGCGAGCGACTCTTCGTCGCTGACGACGCCGTCGACTTCCTCCGCCTCCTGGCCATCGGCTACCTGGAGCTGAACAGCTACTCCATCGGCGAAGCACCCATCGACGAAGACGCCGAATCGGTGGCTGCCCTCGCAGAGTTCCGCGCCTGGGTCGAGCAGGAGTTCGATGTCTCCGTGCCACCGGAGTGGTCGGTCCGCGAGCCGGACCCCTTCGACGCCTGGGTCGGTGAGGTCAAGGGCGAGGAGCTGGAAGTCCCGGCCGGGGGTCCCGCACCGGAGCCGGACACCACCCCGTTCGTCCTGCCGTCCGTGGACATCGGTGCGGTCGTCTCGGCCTGCAGGAAGCTGCTCCACGAACCGCGTATCGACGGCGTCCGCTTCCGTCGACTCGATGGACTGCGGCTGACGACCGCAGCCTGGGGGCACGAGCTGGAGATCATCACGGGGCGGGAGCCAACCGGGCTCGACGAAGAGACGACCCTCGCCAGCCTGATGAGTGACGTGCGGTCCGCGTTCATCGCGGCATGGGGCGCCCCGCGGGCTGAAGCGCCAGCGAAGGACTCCTGGGTGGCAAACAAGCTGGTGGTGACGTCGATCGAGCACGTCGACCTCTGGCCAGTGGGCGACGACCTGTTCGTGGCGTTGTTCACAAGCGCAACAGAGGGCATGCAGATCGCCGCGGTCGTCTCGGCGTCCGCGGTCGACGAGCCCGCGAACTACTGACGCCCGATGTCCGAGCTCACCTACGCGGAGGTCGGCGCAACCGCCGAGAAGAGGCTGCCGAGCGGCTACCACCACGTCCGCGAGTCGCTCGTCATCGGGCACGGGCGCGGCACGTTCGAGCGGGCAGCCGCCGAGCTGCTCGAAGGACAGGCGCAGCGCCGAGCAGGAGCCGAGGTTCAGCTCTCCGATGTCCCGCTTCGCGAGGGCACGCGCGTGGTCATGCGGTTGCGCATCGGGCCGCTACGGTTCCGAATCCCCTGCCTCGTCGTCTGGGCCGAGCGCACCTCGACCTCCTGTGGCTTCGCATATGGGACGCTGCCCGGGCATCCGGAACGAGGTGAGGAACGGTTCGAGGTCCGCTTGACCGAAACGGATGAGGTCGTGTTCAGCATCGTCGCGTTCTCGGCTCCGGGTCGCTGGTTCACGCGCATCGGCGGTCCGATCGCCCGGCGCGTGCAAACGGGGATGACTCGGCGGTACCTCGAGGCACTGAGGAGTCGCCCGTGACAGCATGGGGAGATGTCACGCACTCCGAAGGCGCTCACCCTCGCTGGCGCTGCACTCCTGCTCGGAGCGACCTCCGCGTGCTCAGCCGCAGCATCCACCTACGCGGACCTCGACGAGGCACCGCCAGCTGACAAGGTTGTACCCGCCGACCTCCCCGAGTATGCCCTGGATGAGTTCGACGCCGACACCGTTCGATGGGTCGGAGACTACGCCGGTACCGACCTCTGGTTGAGCGCTGGTTCCGACGACCTCGCGGTCTGCCTGCTCGCCTACGCGAACGCTGACGACTGGGTCGGCGGATGCGCTGGGCCCGGCGGCACGATGACGACAGGTACCGGAGGCGGACCCACGTTCTTCGTCGTCCCGGACGGGCACGATGCGCCGAGCCACGCGACCCAGGTCTCGAACAACGTCTACGCGGTCGGAGGCTGAGACGAGAAACGCGCATCTTGCCACCTGACGAAGCCCGGACTCCTGCGAGAACGGCTGGTCTCTCCGGTCGCGGCGTCAGCGGCCCTCACTGATCCTGCGGAATCCCCAAGCGCTCCCTCACCTCCGGAAGGTGCCACGGAGTGCTCGCGATCTCGTCACGCAGCGTCTTCCGCGGTCTCCCCTTGCGGTTGACGAGCACCTCAAGGTCGATCGTCGTCGACTCGGTGATCGCGTCGATGACAGCGCCTACCCCGGCAAGCGACGCCATCCCCGAGTCGATCATGACGAGCAGTGGCGGCCCCTGGCGTTTCGACACCGCATTCGGGTCGGCACCGCCCGCGATGAGTCGGCCGACGAGCACCGCTTCCCTGTCGAGGTCGTGCTCTCGGTTCGAGAAGAGCAGGTGCAAGGCGTTGAGCCCCGACCCGAGCGTGACCGCGGCATCCGCGCCGTCGTCGAGGAGCCGTTCCGCGATGCCGACACGGGCGAGCAGATCGGCATTCAGCATCGCTCGAAGGAGCGGAGTGTCGCCAGTAGACAACGCGAACTTCGCCTCGACGGGGGTGTAATCCGCGAGGAAGTCGGCGAGCGATTCCTCCTCTGCGCGGTGTGCTCGATTCGGCATGATCTTCTCCTGAGCGGTCGCTGCCCATACAGGTCCGTGCCACCCTAACGAAGGCCGGACGGCAAGGACTGAGGGTGAGCCGACGATTCTTGGGCGCAAGCAGACCCCTCGCCATGATGCTCCATCTTCTCTAGGCTCAGAGCATGCGCCGAAGTCCAGAAGCGAGTTCTCGACGAAGCGCCGGAGCACGCCCTCATCTCTTGATCGCGTTGCTCGCGGCAGCCGTTGTGCTGACCGGATGCTCGTCGGTGGCGCCCCCTGAGAATCAGGAAACAGACTCCGCACCTCCGCCACCGTCCTCGCTCGTTCCCCCGGCCGACTCGGCCGAGTGGGCTTCCGAGAGCTTCGGAACATTCGATGAGTACACGTCGAATGGGACCGGCGAGCTGCGCGTCGAGCTGCCCGCCGAGGTCTCCAAGGCACGTTCCGGCATCATCGACATCGCCTATGACGGCAGCGCACCCCTGACGCTGTGGACCGAGGACTCCGAGGGTGAGCTCGGGATGATCCTGCTGGACACGAGCATCGAAGGCTATACAGCAGACCCGACTTCCTTCGCCGGCCAGACGATGTGGTGGGCAGCGAACGAGCCGCCCTGGGCACTGCTCGTCGACGCCGACGGAGCCTGGGAGGTCACCGTTCGTCCCATCGACTCTGCGCCCCAGCTCCCCGAATCCGGGACGGGGTACGGCGCGTATCTCTACGACGGTCCGGGCGGCGCGTTCACGGGCGTGAAGCCGGACACCGGGGTCGGCATGTCGATCACGGAGTACCGCTCGGGCGCAGACGGCACCGGCGGTGGAGAGACACCGCACGAGGCGGTCAGCGAGCAGCGCAGGGATGCCGACTTTCGAGGGGAGCTCGCGGCCGGTCCTTCGCTGATCTTCGTCTCCCAGCGGGGCGCATGGGAACTCGACCTGCCCTGATCAGGACCAGCGACGAGCCGTCGAGCGCCTTGCTGGGATACGCGGTAGATTCCGGGCCTGTGCGGACTTCGCTGCTCGGTGTCCACGTCTGGAGCGTGGACTGGTGGATCACAAGGCCGCTGCTGGCGCTTCGGGCTGTCTTGCTGGCGTCGCCCTCGAACTGACGACCACAACCGTCGTCTGTGTCGTGCACAATCGTGGACTCCGACCTTCGTCGCGATGCCCATCGCCATCGGACTGGGTGGTGGGCCGCTCTTCGTCATCACGAGGACCGGACTCACGCCGGCGCGACCGGCGACCTCGATGGAGCCAGCTACTGCCCTGTGCTCGCACTCGTGGCGGACCTTGTAGGAGTTGCTAGCTCTCCTGCACCGCCACTCGATCATCTGCGGTCAAGTGAGCGCCGGGATGAGCACGCCGACGCTCAAACTCGCGGGGGCCACGTGGGCAGTATCGCCGTTAGGTTTGGGACATGTTCGAGTTCGTGCTGTTTTGTCTCCCCGCGGCGATCTACTTGTTCGTTCAGTCGCGCGGTGAGAACCGGACGCTCGCTGCCGCACGCCTCCAACTCGGACTAACGTGGGGGTCGGCGAACGGCTATGCGTGGGCAGGTCTCCTCCTCTTCCCGCTGCTCTTCGCGGGTTGGCTGGCGATTGTCTCGGTGCCAGCTGAGGTCGTTGATGCCCCTGGCGTGTCAGTTGCTCGTCTCACTTCCCTGGGAGTCGCGCTCAGCGTCGTACTGCGCGCTTTCGGCGAGGAGATTCTTTTCCGCGGTCTTCTCGGAGGCGTCCTCTCGCGTCGACTCGGCTTCCAGAAAGGAAACCTGTTGCAGTCCCTGGTGTTCGTCGTGCCGCACCTCGGGATTCTGCTGGTCGATATCCGCGCCTGGCCTGTCATCCCGGCCCAATTTGCGGCCGCTTGGATTCTTGGCTGGTTGCGTGAGAAGACGGGAACCTTCGTGCCCGGGGCACTTGTGCATGCAGCGGCAAACATGTGCGCAGGATTGCTGTTGAGCTGACACCTGTGCGCAGTAGGCATAAGCCCTGAGAGCTGTGGTGTCGTCAAATACGCACAGAAACATCCGTCCTCGCCCAAGGAAGAGCGAACTTCGCTGGCACAATCCTCCTCACGCGCTCGCCGCGGTCGACCTCGTGCTCTCTTTCCGCTCTCACGTTCCATCACATCGGCGTCCCCGACTCTGAGCCCCCTTGTTCCCTTCTGTCCGTTGGATGCTCCCCGGTTGAGGAAGAGGCCGTCCTCGTCGCTCATGCATGTTCACTGCTCAACATCCACCAATCCGCGAAAAGGCTTGAGGATGCCGTAAGCGTGGGCTTTTCTTTCGTCCGTCAGACAAGCGCGAGTGACTTCTCAAGCTGGCCCAGTGTCTCGCTAGTTCTCGAGGCCGGCAGGACCAACGAATCTGACTCACCTTGCATTCGGAAATCCCGTCTGGCCTGGACAGAGCTGCTGCACAAGGACGTCCGGATGCGCACACAACGGCCCCACGCAGGCGCTCGAATGTGTTGCCGGAGGTCGGTCGGCGTCCGGCGGCACTACCCGAGGAACGCTTGGATGATGAGCGCGATCGCCGCGCCGAGGATGCACAGTCCGATGACCCCGCCAGCAGTCCAGAGCCCGATCAGGGCAGACCTGCTCAGCCCTGGCTTCAGACCGAGCTCCTGCCCGATCGCTCTGATGCGAGCCCGTTCCTCCTCGGGGCTGAACGCCACCTCGAACCCACCGGGCGCGACGCCGAGCTGGATCACGCGACCGTACTTGACCCGACCCGACTGGTACGACATCGAGAAGCCGAGTCGAGGGACCATTCCTGACACCCCGGCGCTCCAGCTGATCCGACGCAGGGTGTCGTTGATGCTGAACTTGCCCGCGCGCTCGTTCACTCGAACGTTGTAGGTGATGCTGTCGCGGACGTCGTTGACCGCGAGGATGCTCACCCACCGGGCATCGGCGAGTGCGAAGCCGACGTCAAAGCCGCCTCGTACTCGGACGACCGCGAAGGGCTTGTCGGCAAGTTCGGCTTCGACGAGCCCCGCGAAACGTTCGGTGATGTGCACCGGCTCAGCATAGGCCTGACGGCGTCACCGCACGGGGCAGCGCTGGGGTCCGTCAGAGCGTGATGATGAGGACCGTGATGACGGTGACGAGCAGCACCGCGGCGATGCCGGCTCCGCATCCGATCGCTGCGATCGCCCCGTACCCGAGCCGCGAGACGCGCGCTCCGGACTGTCGTGCGGCATCGAGGAACTGCGGACCTCCGCCCACATTCCATGAGTTGGCAGCCGAGATCTGGTTCCGGAGGGCTCCGACGTCGGCTGCGGCTCCCGCAACCGGTCGGTCGAGGACGGCCGCGACGGCCCCGGCCGTGCTGTACCCGAGCGCGCGAATCACGGCATCGGGGTCAGCGAGGAGCAGGTACTGCCGTCCGCCGACGGAGAGGCGGATCTTCTGCGCGGTCGACCTGACGCTCACCTCTGGCGCTGGCGCACGAACCACGACCGTCCACCCGTCTGGCGTGAGTGCCCAGAGCGTCACCCAACCGTCGCTGACCTCCACGTTTCCTGGCACGTACCCGTTTCCTGCCGGGTTGACGAGGGCGCCGGAGAATGTGGCTCGAATGAACGGCATCTGAGAGGTCATGCCCACATGTTAGTTACTGGGCACTCACAGCTGACAGTGCCCCGCGGCGAGCGCACCACGGTTCTGCTCCCGTGAACACGGGCACACGATGAGGCGAGCGATGCCCGGTTGAGCCCCTCGTGGTGCTGTTCGACTGGAGGGAAGACCAGGACGCCAAGATGGTGGACCCAAACCTCAGCGTGTACTCCGTCGAGAGCATCGCCTCCCAGACAAGCACGTTCCGCGCGGAGCTGGAGCAGCGCGTTGCCGATGCGCAGGCTCGCCAAGTGAATGCGGGCGGGTCTGTCAGCGAAGGCATCGTCGACGCGGCCGGGCACAGCAAGATGACCACTGTGCATGAGCTCGCGCACGTGTTCCAGAAGGCAGACGACACGCGTTACCCGGACGACCGCGGCGGCTATCAACCGCTCCTCCTCCAGGCCTGTTCCAGGGCAGCAAAGAAGCAATGGCCGACTGCTACGCCCATAGCTACTTCAACGATTGGACCCTGAGCGATGGGGTCACTGAAAGCGCCTACGGGTACATCTGCGGCGACAGTGAGCGTCGAGCGATCCGCGACTGGGCAGCCAGTATGAACGCGCCCCTCGGGTAGCGGGTGTGCCGCCTGCTTGAGGCTTCACCTCACTCGGCGTGATCCGCTGGAGAGCCGAGCGCCACGAGTGCTCTCGAAACCAGCGCATTCTTCGTGCTCGCTGGCGAGCGCTCCGGTGCCGGTGAAGACTGCGGACCGCGAACACCCCCGCGCTTCGCCTGGCAAGCGTGGGAGCTCACAAGCCTGCGCGGGGGCGTTCTGCTCGGGGAAGACGCTCCTCGAACCCCTGAAGGAACGCGGCTAGCGCACGTAGTACACGTCGCCCGCGCTGATGCGCACGTTGTTGCCTGTGTTCGTATCGACGGTTCCGGTTGGGGCTGTGATTCGGGCGCTGAGACCGCCCTGCTGCCGCTCGGCGCTAATGTCGGCGATATTGAACGCGATCTGGATCATGAACTCCGATCCCGATGGGATAGGGCGATTGATGGTGAAGACCCGATTCATTGACCCACCGCTGGATCCGGAAGGGCCCGAGAACGTCAACGCTCCACCCGTCATAGTGGAGCTGTTGATACCAAGTGCCGCGGTACCGGATTGGAATGCGGAGATGTCGATGTACGCGCCTGAGGCGGGATATACGACAATCGAAATGGTGAGCGTCGACCCCGCTGGGATCGTTTCCGGACCGTTATTGCGAACGTAGATGCGCGTGTTATAGGCGCTGTTGTCCTGGTAGATAGCCGAATTTGCCGACGTGCCGGTCGCTTCATACCGCAAAGGAGACTGATCGTACGGTTGCGTCGTGCTGCCTCCCGAGCTCACACGCGTGACCGTCGGATCCACGCGAGGCTCACGGGATGCGGAGGCAAGCGGAGAGGAGATGGCCGAGACCAGGATCGGCACGGACCAAGCCCCTGCTGTCACGATGTTGCGCCGGGAGAGATGCGTGCCTAAAGGCTGGTGCGCGGTTTCACGTGGGTTCATGCGGGAAAAGTAACAACGCGGGGGGCGCAGAAGTGCTTTTCGGCGCCGAGATGCGGAATTTCGTCGGTTGCGTGCGTTTTTGTGTCGCCAGCGGTCCGCTCGGGTGCCTGTTCACGACACCGAACCGCACTGACATCAACTCACGCGCCTCTGTCTACAGCTCTTCGGTGACGCACTCGCTCGAAGTCCCCACGGAACGACAAAGAAGCGTGCGGGACATTTTGCGCAGAAAATCGTCGCTTATCCGCAGTCAGGAGATCACCCGTCGCATTCCCGCGCGGATCTCCCCAGGATGAGCAGCAGTTCCGAATGCGCACGTGCCGCTCTCACGCGAGCCGCGTCCCCCACGACTCGAGAAAAGCGAGAGAACACATGACAGGTGATGCAAAAAACCATGGCCGGCGCAGCATTCTGCGCGGGGCGGCATGGAGCCTCCCCGTGCTGGCAACAGCAACGGCAGTTCCAGTCGCGGCGGCATCGACGTGCACGACGGCCAGCCAGGTCTTCAGTACCGCCGGACAGCTGACCACCTTCACAGTGCCGGCTGGGGCGAGGTACGTCGATTTCGTTGTGCGGGGTGCCGGGGGCGGTGCGGGCTCCACCGTCGCTGGCGGCCAGGGGGCGAATTCCAGTGGGCGCATCACGCTGCCCACCAACGCCACGGTCGCGCAGCGTACCTTCGGGATCGTGGTCGGGCAGGGCGGCGAGGTGAAGACAGACGGCACCACGGCCGCCGGCGGAACTGGGTACGGCAGTGGGGGAAACTCGACGCCCGGCCCCCGCGACAACCCTGGTGGCCCTGCGGGTGCCGGTGGTGGCGGCAGCGCACTCCTGCTCGGAGCGCTCAGTGGAACTCCGCTCGTGGTCTCCGGCGGAGGAGGCGGTTCCGCCGTACGAGAGACCGTTCAAGGCTCGACGCAGCAGACGACCGTGTATCAGGCACCGGACGCGACGACTGGATTCAACTACGGGACAGCGAACGCCGGTAGCTCCGCCCCCAACGGACGTGTCGGCGCGGTCGGCAGCGTGAACTCCACCGCTCCGGGACTCGCGGTGAACCCTGCCACCGCCGCGGATGGCCCTGTCGGCGGCACGCGCGGTGGCACGGCCCAGTATCGGGTCGCCAATGGCAACTGGGGACCGCCGACCAGGGTCGAGGGGTCGAACGGTCAGAACTTCGGGCTCGGCTCCAACGGCGGCGGCAATGGCGGCAACGGTGCCGCCCGGCTGAACAACGGCGGGGGCTCCTTCGCCGCTTCCGCCGGTGGCGGGGGCGGCGGCTACGCAGGGGGCGGAGGTGGAGGAATGGTCGGGTCGCAGTTCACCGGCACCACCCGTCTCACCATCTCCACCGGCACCGGAGCCGCTGGCTCTTCGTACCGCGCGGCGACTGCCCTCGGCACTCCCATCAGCAACTACGTGCTTGCACCTTCCGGTCTCCTGTCGGGGGCCGCTCGTGGGCACGCGGGCTACGTCTCACTGAGCTGGTGCGTCTGAGGTGGCAGGGCGAGTAACCGCACGCGACAGGGTTCGAAAACCTCCCGTCCAACATGGTGTGGTGCGCCCACGAGCCCGGTCTTGTGGGCAACCTCAGTCGGGGAGTTCGGCGAGTGCGCGTCGCAGGCCCCGAGCGGACGCGAACCCCGACCTCGAGGCGACGACCGATGCGGCGAGGGAGGGCTCCTGTTGCCAGATGCTGCGCGCGATGACCGCCCGGCTTCGTCTGATGGCGGAGACGACAGTGTCGCCTTCCTGGTTGTAGCGAACCTGCAGCTTGCGCGTCGAGACCTTGAACCGATCTGCGAGAGAGACGGGGGTGAGGCTGGCGTCAGCAGCATGCAGACGGATGTGCCTCAAGGAGGCCAGGTAGAGGTCGGGCTCCTGCAGGTGAGCCATGCGCGCCAGCAGGCCTCGGGCGAGGGTTGCGGCAGCGTGTTCAATCGTGTCCGCGGTCGCTTTGGACACTGGCGTGGGTGCCTGCGAGAGGCCGTAGCAGGCTGTGAAGACGAACGTGTTGAGCGTTGGGTCGACGAGCCGCGTGATGCCTTCCAAGGGAGAAGCAGAATCGCCGCGCCCGGCAACCGGCAAGTCGATGCTGAACAGGATGACCTCGGTCCGCTCACCCGCAGCGATGAGCTCGATGGTTGAGCTCCCCGGGGCGACGGCAGACACCTCCCCGCGGGCGAGCGGCACCGTCTGCCCGTCCAACCCGACGTGGACCTGACCGGCGTTCGCGAAGACGAACAATGTCCGCGACTCGATCGACGTTCCCATCCGGTGCACTTGGTAGCTCGATGCGGGGACGCTCGCCCACGCACAGATGAAGGATGGGCCTCGGAGCGCTGAGATGCTGTAGCTCTCGGCATGTTCCGTGTTGACCAGCGTGATGCCGGTGCTGTTGAGTAACGCGGCAAAGTGAACGCTGTCTTTGGATTCCCGAGCCTGGAGACGGGCATACCCGAGTGGGGATGATTGGGGCACGTGGAACTCGTTTCACTCTCTTGTGCAGAGTCCAGCACGCGCGAAGATTCCTCAGGTCGCCTTGGCGCAGGATAGAACCTGGCTGTCGCGGGATCGACGGCCAAGGCCTTCACTACAGACCGGCACTGGAAAGTGAATCACCACGTGATGCGGGTTCCGTTGCTTCCCCAAGCTCGATCCGCAGGTGCTCCTCCATCCCCGAGCGCCACGGGTTACATCGGAAGCACGATGAAGGCCTCGCGGTGTCGTGCACCCAGATGCGCGCGGCCTCCATCGATACGCGCCCCAGGACCTGTCTCTCAGCAACCTGCGAGGGCCCCGACTCTCACCGCCGAAGCGTGCGCGATCACCGGCAACCGACGTGCTCTTCTGCCAACCGCTCAGGGCTAGGTCTACTGCTCGTCCACCGGGTTCCTGGAGCCTCTGACGATCGCCCATCGGGTGATCCCGACTGCGAGGAAGAACGGCACGGCGCAGAGGGCGAAAACCAGGACTTTCATCCACCAGGCTTCGACGAGCGGCACGAGAAAGATGACTGCCAGCACGGACACCAAAGCCACAGCACGGAATATCCCGGCGCGGCGCCCGTTCAAGAAGAGGCCCATTCCGTGGCGTTCCGGGACTCGCTCCCAGGCGTCGACTCCGGCCCTCCACACGATGCCTGACGAGTCGGTGCGCTCTGCCCCCACCGGCACTGAAGAGCGAGGTGGCAGGTCTGGGACCACATTCTCTTCCCCCGCCTCGAGATTCATGCTTCGACGGTACAGGTCGGACGCCCGAAGCGAGCGCGGGTGCGCCCATGAGTGTTCCCCTTCGAGGGGCGATGGATATGTGTGCGCCACTGTCACGGCCGGTCACGGGGTGTCCCAGAACTTGAGTCAGACTCCGGGCGAGTCCCCAGCGGAACGGGCAGAACTTCCCTGGCGACGGATCGCTGGGCGCCGATATGGTCGTGGCACGAGGACAGAGCCGAGTGAGGAGACACCATGGGTTCCACAACGAAGAAGATCGTCGGCGGGGTCGTTGGAGCGATCATGCTCGCCGCTGGCGCAGTCACCGCCGCGGCGCCCGCGCAGGCCGGAGTCGCCTACGCCTACGTGACGGGCCCCTCGTTCCAGCTGTGCGAGCACTACGCCGACCGCTACATGGCCCGCCAGGGCGGCAACGGCTATGACGCCGCGTTCCGAACGACCTGCGCCAAGAGCGGCAATGTGTGGAAGTCCAAGGTCACGCTGTCCTATTAGTCGACAAGATCTCGACCGCGCCACTGCCTCTCATCTGTCGAGCCAGCGGCGCTCTCGTATGGACTGCGCCGGGGCCCTGGTCGTCCGGGGCGCACTCTTCTGGGGCGTGAAGTCGATGTCAGGCTCCTTGACCGAAGACACGTTCCCGCTGGGAACCACCGCTGCGCTCCTGAGGTGGACGGAAACGCAGATGGCCCTGACCAGGGATACGGAGTGGTGGGCCCTGCCGGGATCGAACCGACGACATCCACGGTGTAAACGTGGCGCTCTACCAGCTGAGCTAAAGGCCCTCGGCGAGCAAGTGTAGCGCGGCCGCGTGGTCCGATCGAACGCGGGCCTCACCGGGGCGCGCGGATGCGGCAACCCGGTGGCTGCCGTCGGCCCTGACGAGGAATGAGCGTCGCATCGCGGTGCCAGCGGCCTCGTCGAACGCACCATACGCACGGGCAGCCGAACCGTGCGGCCAGAAGTCGCTGCAGCCGGTGAGGAGTGCATCTGCGCCGAGCTCGACGAGCCACGCTCGCAGCGCAGCTGAGCTGTCGGTCGAGACGACGAGCACCTCGGGAGCCTCGAGCGCGGAGCCCCACTCGGGCCGATTCCGGGCTTCACTCACCAGCTGGGCGAGGTCGGAGATCTCGTCGGCGCACACGGGCGTGAATGCCATGGGAACGAACACGACGAGCCGCGATGACGGTGCCGGCCCGGCCACCACGCCCATCCCACCCCGGTGGTCGACCAGAGAAATGGGCTCAAGCGGCGGCGCGAATTCGCTCACGATCAGGCCCTCTCCGACGGCGATGTTCGGTTGTGCGCGCTTCGACAAGGATTCACGCCAACCTGCGTGTGCATCGCACAAACCAAAGATAGGCTAGCCGGTGGACTGCGCGTCATAACCTGGCGCGCGCCATAGACGTGACGAACCCGGAACGAAATGAGGTCGACGGTGGCTGTTAACAACCAGGATCCGTACTCAGAGCATTACGTTGACAGCGACCCCGAGGAGACCGCCGAATGGCGCGAATCGCTCGATGCGGTCGTAGACGCGCAGGGACACCAGCGCGGACGAGACATCATGCTCAGCCTTCTTGAGCGGTCTCGGGAGCGCCACCTCGGCGTTCCCATGGTTCCAACCACCGATTACGTGAACTCGATTGCGCCCGAGGACGAGCCAGAGTTCCCAGGTGACGAGTCGCTGGAGCGCACCTACCGCTCATGGATCCGCTGGAACGCGGCCATGACGGTGCAGCGCGCCCAGCGCGAAGGGGTCGCCGTCGGCGGCCACATCTCCTCCTACGCCTCGCAGGCGACCCTCTACGAAGTGGGTCTGAACCACTTCTTCAAGGGCTACGACCACGCGGATGGGCCCGACCAGGTCTTCTTCCAGGGGCACGCCTCCCCCGGCAACTACTCGCGCGCCTTCCTGCAGGGGCAGATCAGCGCCGAGCAGCTCGACGGCTTCCGCCAGGAGCAGTCCGCTGCCCCGCACGGCATGCCGTCGTACCCGCACCCCCGCCTCATGAAGGACTTCTGGCAGTTCCCGACGGTCTCGATGGGCATCGGGCCGCTCAACGCGATCTGGCAGGCACAGTTCAACAAGTACCTCACCAACCGCGGCATGAAGGACGCCTCCGGCTCGCACGTCTGGGCCTACCTCGGCGACGGCGAGATGGATGAGGTCGAGTCGCGCGGACAGCTGCAGGTCGCAGCCAACCAGAACCTCGACAACCTCACCTTCGTCGTCAACTGCAACCTGCAGCGCCTCGACGGCCCGGTTCGCGGCAATGGCAAGATCATCCAGGAGCTCGAGAGCTTCTTCCGCGGCGCCGGCTGGCACGTCATCAAGGTCGTCTGGGGTCGCGAGTGGGACTCGCTCCTCGAGCGCGACGACAAGGGCGCGCTGCGGACCCTGATGAACGAGACGCCCGATGGCGACTTCCAGACGTACAAGACCGAGTCGGGCGGATTCGTTCGCGAGAACTTCTTCGGACGCGACCCCGAGGCGCTCAAGCTCGTCGAGAACTACAGCGACGACGAGATCTGGGGCCTGAAGCGAGGCGGCCACGACTACCGCAAGGTCTACGCGGCGTACAAGGCGGCGATCGAGCACAAGGGACAGCCGACCGTCATCCTCGCGCACACCATCAAGGGCTACGGTCTCGGACCGCACTTCGAGGGCCGCAACGCGACGCACCAGATGAAGAAGCTCACGCTTCCCGACCTGAAGGCGTTCCGCGACCAGCTGCACATCCCGATCTCGGATGCAGCGCTCGAGGCCGACGTCTACCAGCCCCCGTACTACAACCCGGGTCCCGACAACGAGGCGATCCAGTACATGCAGGAGCGTCGCCGCGAGCTCGGCGGGTTCGTGCCGGAGCGTCGCTCGAAGTTCACGCAGATCGCCGTGCCGGACGACAAGACCTACGCGTCCATCAAGAAGGGCTCCGGCACGCAGGAGATCGCTTCGACGATGGCGTTCGTCCGCCTCCTCAAGGACCTCATGCGGTCCAAGGACTTCGGGTCGCGCATCGTCCCGATCATCCCGGACGAGGCCCGCACCTTCGGCGTCGACGCGTTCTTCCCGACCGCGAAGATCTACAACCCGAACGGCCAGCACTACATGTCGGTCGACCGCGAGCTGCTCCTCGCCTACCGCGAGAGCGAGCAGGGGCAGATCAACCACGTCGGCATCAACGAGGCCGGCGCCATGGGCGCGTTCACGGCAGCCGGTTCGTCGTACTCGACGCACGGCGAGGCGATGATCCCGATCTACATGTACTACTCCATGTTCGGGTTCCAGCGCACCGCCGACGCCATGTGGGCGGCGGCAGACCAGCTCACGCGCGGCTTCCTCATCGGAGCCACGGCCGGGCGCACGACGCTCGCCGGCGAAGGCCTGCAGCACATGGACGGCCACTCGCCGATCATCGCAGCCACCAACCCGGCAGTCGTCACCTACGACCCCGCCTTCGCCTACGAGCTCGCACACATCATGCAAGCGGGTATCGAGCGGATGTACGGCCCGGATTCCCAGTCGGAGAACCCGAAGCAGGACCCGAACGTCATGTACTACCTCACGGTGTACAACGAGCCGATGGCTCAGCCAGCTGAGCCGGAGAACGTGGACGTCGAGGGCATCCTCAAGGGCATCTACTACCTCAAGGGAACCGAAGCGCAGGGACCGCGCGTCCAGCTGCTCGCCTCGGGTGTCGGTGTGCCGTGGATCCTCGAAGCGCAGGAGCTCCTGGAGAAGGACTGGGGTGTTGCGGCTGAAGTCTGGTCGGTCACGTCCTGGAACGAACTCCGTCGCGACGGCCTCCGTGCCGAGGAGTACAACTGGACGCACCCGAACGAGGAGCCCAAGGTTCCCTTCGTCACGGACAAGCTCCAGGCGTCGGAAGGCCCCGTCATCGCCGTGAGCGACTTCTCGCACGCGGTTCAGGACCAGATCCGTCCGTTCGTGAAGAACGACTTCACGACGCTCGGTGCCGACGACTTCGGCATCTCCGACACGCGTCCCGCCGCACGTCGGTACTACCTGATCGACAGCCACTCCGTAGTCGTTCGTGCTCTCGAGCGCCTCGCGACGCAGGGCAAGATCGACCGTTCGGTCGTGCAGGAGGCCATCGACAAGTACGACCTCCACAACCCGAAGGCTGGCACGAGCGGCAGCGCGGGCGGAGACGCCTAACAGCGCTCCTCCCCTGCTCGCCTCCTCACAGTTCGGAATCATGCCCGCTCCACGCACGAAGGAACAGACGCTCAACTGGCTGCGATCGATCTCGGGAGAGCTCTCGACCGCAACGGTGAAGCGCTTGGAAGACACCCTTCCCTGGTTCGGTGATATGCCCCCTGGGCGACGTAGTGCCGTAGGCCTCGTCGCCCAGTCGGGCATCTCATCCTTCATCGCCTGGTTCGAAGACCCGACTGCCACCCCCTGGGTGGCGGCCGACGTGTTCGACTCGGCACCTCGAGAGCTCCTCCGCTCGGTGAGCCTGCAGCAGACGCTGCAGCTCATCCGGGTTGTCGTGGAGGTCGTTGAGGAGCGCACGAAGCTGACCGACGGCGACGTGCGTGAAGCGGTGCTGAAGTACTCGCGAGATATCGCGTTCGCCGCTGCCGACGTGTACGCACGTGCGGCCGAGGCCAGAGGCCTGTGGGATGCGCGCCTCGAGGCGCTCGTCGTCGACTCGATCCTCACCGGCGAGCACGACGACGAGCTCCCGAGCCGTATCGCCGCGCTCGGCTGGCACGGGCACGGCGAGGTCAGCGTGCTCGTCGGGACGACCCCGAGGATCCTCGAGGTCGACCAGATCCGCAGGACGGCGCGCCACAACAAGGTCGACCTCCTCGTCGGCGTGCAGGGAGGTCGGCTGGTGCTCGTCATCGGTCGAGCCCACCCCACCGGTGAAGGCGACGAAGGCGAGCAGGTGCCCTTCATGGAGATCGCCGAGCGGCTGGAGCCCAGCTTCGGCGACGGCCGCCTCGTCCTCGGCCCGCCCGTGCCGAGCGTGGTCGAGGCCTCTCGCAGCGCCCGCGCCGCGCTCGCCGGCTTCGCAGTGGCGGGTGCGTGGAGGAAGGCGCAGCGCCCCATGCTGGCCGACGAGCTCCTCCCAGAACGTGCCCTCGCGGGCGACCCGCTCGCACGGCAGACGCTCGTGGCGAGGGTCTTCAGGCCACTCGCCGATCACCAGAGCGACCTGCTGACGACGCTCTGGTGCTACCTCGACAACGGACGTTCGCTCGAGGCGACGGCCCGCGAGCTCTTCGTGCACCCCAACACGGTCCGCTACCGCCTCAAGCGCGTCAGCGAGGTCATCGGCTGGGACGCCACCGGACCGCGAGAGGCGCTCATCCTCCAGTGCGCGCTGATCCTCGGGAACATCGCCGAGCCGAAGCAGCCAGAACCCCGCCGCCAGTCGGGCGGAACCCCCGCAAGCAACGTGGCTCGACGCAGCCGCCGCACTTCGCACTAGAAAACCTCTAATGATCTTTCGAGTTCTTGGGACTGTTGCTACAGGGCTGAACGCTCAGGTGCTGTCATGATGGAATCCATGATTGTCGTCACCTGCCCAGGCCAGGGTTCCCAGACTCCAGGCTTCCTGCTCCCCTGGATCGAAGACACCAGGAACCGAGACACCCTCGAGCAGCTGTCCGCCTCGTCCGGCATCGACCTCGTGAAGCACGGCACGGAGTCTGACGCCGACACGATCCGCGACACCGCAGTCGCACAGCCCCTCATCGTCGCCGCCGGCATCCTCGCCTGGAACTCCCTCATGGAGATCCCCGGCGCGGCAGCGGCGATCGGTGGGGTCGCCGGCCACTCCGTCGGCGAGATCACGGCCGCCTACGCGGCGGGAATCTTCGACGCCGACACTGCGATGCGGTTCGTCGCGCGCCGTTCGCAGCTGATGGCACAGGACGCCGCCGCCACTCCCACCAGCATGAGCGCGGTTCTCGGCGGTGACGAGGACGTGGTTCTCGCACGCCTCGCGGAGCTCGACCTCACCCCCGCCAACTTCAACGGCGGCGGACAGATCGTCGCGGCCGGCGCACCCGAGGCACTCGCGGCGCTCCGCAGCGAGCCCGCACCAGGAACACGCGTGATCCCGCTCAAGGTCGCAGGCGCCTTCCACACCCGCTACATGGAGCAGGCGCGCACGACGCTGGCCGCGGATGCTGAGCACTTCGAGGTCCGAGACCCCGTCCGCACGATCTGGTCGAACGAGACCGGCTCGGTCGTGACCGACGGAGTGGAGTTCCGTGCGGCCCTCATCCGGCAGCTCGCGCAGCCAGTGCGCTGGGACGCCTGCATGCGCTCCTTCGCCGACGCCGGAGTCACCTCGCTCATCGAGCTCGCCCCGGCCGGCACCCTGAGCGGACTCGCGAAGCGAGCACTCAAGGGAACCCCGACCCTCGCACTCTCCACTCCCGCAGACCTCGACGTGGCACGCGAACGCATCGCGGCCGACGCCTGAGCACACCGAACTGCCAAGAGCATCCTCGAGAGGACTCGCATGACCACAGCAACACCGACCCTTGTGCAGTCGACGGGCGCGCAGTACACGCGCATCCTCGCCATGGGTGCCGCCCGCGGCGAGCGCGTCGTCCCGAACTCGGAGATCATCGAGCCGATCAACTCGTCTGACGAGTGGATCCGCCAGCGCACGGGAGTCATCACCCGCGTCCGAGCGAACGAGGAGACGAGCGCGCTCGATCTCGCCGTCGATGCCTCACGCGAGGCCATCGAACGCTCGGGCATCGACCCGAGCCGCATCGGCGCCGTCATCGTCGCGACCATCAGCAACGAGATGCAGACCCCGTCGCTCGCTGCGCGCCTCGCCGACCTCGTCGGTGCGACGCCGGCTGCTGCCTACGACCTCAACGCCGCGTGCGCCGGCTACTGCTACGCCGTCGCGCAGGCGGATGCGCTGGTTCGCACTGGAGTCGCCGAGCACGTCCTGGTCGTCGGCACCGAGAAGCTGTCGGACCTCATCGACCCCACGGACCGCACGATCTCCTTCCTGCTCGGCGACGGCGCGGGGGCTGCGATCATCGGCCCAAGCGACGCTCCCGGCATCTCCAAGTCGATCCTCGGCTCCGACGGGTCCCGCTGGGAAGCCGTCTCCATGAACGCGAGCCTGCAGGACTACCGCCAGGGCGGCTCCGAGTGGCCGACACTGCGCCAAGACGGGCCGAGCGTCTTCCGCTGGGCCGTCTGGGACATGGCGAAGGTCGCGCGCCGTGCGCTGGAAGAGGCAGGCGTCACCGCCGATCAGCTCTCCGCGTTCATCCCACACCAGGCGAACATGCGCATCGTCGACGAGTTCGCCAAGCAGCTCGCGCTGCCCGACCACGTCATCATCGCCCGCGACATCGCAACGACCGGCAACACATCGGCCGCTTCCGTGCCCCTCGCGACGCATCGCCTGCTCGAGGAGAACCCCGAGCTGTCGGGCGGACTCGCCCTCCAGATCGGCTTCGGCGCGGGCCTCGTGTACGGCGCCCAGGTCGTCGTCCTGCCCTAACGGGCCCCAGAAGTCACCGCACGCCTCCCCCACGCACCCCCGCCGACCAATACACTTGGCTCGGTCATTGACAATCAAGGAGAAACACCATGGCACTTACCAACGACGAAGTTCTCGCGGGACTCGCTGAGCTCGTAAACGACGAGACCGGAATCGCGGCTGACACGGTCACCGTTGAGAAGTCTTTCACCGACGACCTCGACATCGACTCGATCTCCATGATGACGATCGTCGTCAACGCTGAAGAGAAGTTCGACGTCAAGATCCCGGACGACGAGGTCGCAAACCTCAAGACCGTGGGCGACGCCGTCAACTTCATCGTCGCAGCGTCCTAAGGACGATCCCTCACTTCGAGTGGGCGGCTTCTGCCGCCCACTCTTAGTGACTGTCTCACCTTCGCCCCAGTTCATTCAGGAGCAGTTGTCATGACCAAGAAAATCGTCGTCACCGGCATCGGTGCGACTTCCCCGCTGGGCGGCACCGCCCGCAGCACCTGGGAAGCGCTCCTCGCCGGTGAATCAGGAGCTCGCACACTCGAGGCCGAATGGGTCGCGAAGTACGAGATCCCCATCGAATTCGCCGCGACCGCAAAGGTCCCGGCAAGCGAGGTACTCCCCCGCCATGAGGCCAAGCGCCTCGACCCCTCAAGCCAGTTCGCGCTCATCGCGGGCCGTGAGGCCTTCGCCGATGCAGGCCTCACCGTCGGCGATATCCCCGCCGAACGCCTCCTCGTCGACTGGGCAACCGGCATCGGCGGAGTCTGGACGCTCCTCGACGCCTGGGACACGCTCCGCGAGAAGGGCCCGCGCCGGGTCATGCCGCTCACCGTTCCCATGCTCATGCCGAACGGCCCAGGAGCAGCGATCGGCATGGACATCAAGGCCCGCGCCGGTGTTCGCACGGTCGTCTCAGCATGCGCATCCAGCACGGAAGCCATTGCAGACGCCTACGAGCACCTCCAGCAGGGCCTCGCCGATGTCGTCGTCGCCGGTGGCTCCGAGGCGGCAATCCACCCGCTCCCTGTCGCCTCCTTCGCGGCGATGCAGGCCCTGTCGAAGCGCAACGACGACCCATCGCACGCGTCACGTCCCTACGACGTGAGCCGAGACGGCTTCGTCCTGGGCGAGGGTGCTGCGGCGCTCGTGCTCGAGACCGAGGAGCACGCGCTCGCGCGCGGTGCGCGCATCTACGCTGAGCTCATCGGCGGGGGCGTCACGGCGGATGCACACCACATCACGGCACCGGACCCAGAGGGCACCGGGGCGGCACGAGCGATCACCGCCGCACTGGGCCAGGCCGGTGTGTCCGTCGAGGACGTCACGCACATCAACGCACACGCCACCTCGACGCCCGTCGGCGACATCGCTGAGTTCACGGCGCTGAAGTCGGTCTTCGGCGAGCACCTCGCCTCCATTCCCGTCTCCGCGACCAAGGCGTCCACAGGCCACCTGCTCGGCGGCGCGGGAGCCCTCGAGGCCATGTTCACCGTGCTTGCCCTCTCGGAGGGGACACTGCCCCCGACGATCAACCTCAACGAGCAGGACCCCGCGATCCACCTCGACGTCGTCACCGAGCCGCGTCCCTTCGACGCACCGGGCAAGGTCGCCATCTCGACCTCGTTCGGCTTCGGCGGGCACAACGCCGTCGTCGCGTTCCGCGGAGTGTAGATCCTCCCCCTCTGCCGGCCGCCTCGACGTCCGGCAGCAAGAACTGTGGCCCCTCAGGTGAGAACCTGAGGGGCCACAGTCTTGGAGTGTCGAGAACAGCTTCCGGTCCGCCTCTCAGCGGACCATCCGCTTGGCGGGCCTAGCCGACTCGGTGGTGCATCCACACGACGGGACTCTCGTCGCCGGCGATGCGGAAAGGCTCCAACTCGTCGTCCCAAGCCTGCCCAAGCGCGAGGCGCAGCTCGCGGTGGAGCTCGGAGGCGTTGCCGCCAGCGATCTCCATCGCGTACCGAACGCGATCTTCCGGAACCACGACGCCGCCAGAGGCATCCGTCTGGGCGTAGTAGATACCAAGCTCAGGCGTGTGCATCCAACGACCGCCATCGACGCCAGGACGCGCGTCCTCGGTGACTTCGAAGCGAAGGTGGGCCCAGCCGCGCAGGTGCGACGCGATGGCCGCCCCAGCGCCAGGCTCGCCTTCCCAGGCGAACTCCGCACGCAACTGCCCTGGAATGACCGGTTGGTCGATCCAGGGAAGGTTGACGGCGTGCCCGAGGGCGCGACCGACACCCCACTCGACGTGCTGGCAAAGCGCCTTAGGAGAGGAGTGCACGTAGAGCACCCCTCCTGCGTTCGGTGCAACCATGAGTTCTCCTCCATTCGTTTGGTGATTCGTCTTCCCCAACGATCACGTGATGAATGGATGCGAACTGCATCGTTTACCAGACGTCGACATTTCTGTCGTCACTTGAATTATGCCCGACGACGACGCCGAATGACAAGCCTGTCATTACTTTCGGCGCCGCCGCCCAGGAGCGATCTCCTACGCGGGGAGACGGACCAGTCCCAGCTCGGCCGAAGCCTGCAGGAACGCGTGTCTCGGCTGCACCCGGACGGTGTAGCCGAGCAGTCCAGGCTCGTCGATCGGGACGTCGACGACAAACGTCGATCCCCCCTCGTGGGCAGGCCGCATCTCGACGATCCGAGTGCTCTGCAGCTCACCCTCGGCGTCGGGAGCACCCACGACGGCTTCGACGAGGACGTCGTCAGTGCTCAGCCCGCCGAGTTCGACTCTTGCCGAGAGACGGACGCTCTCCCCCGCCTTCGGCTCGCGGTTCTCCGCGACCACGGACTCGACGCGGACGCCCGGCCAGGCCGCCCGCACGTCGCCGAGCCAAGTCGCGAACGAGCGTGTAGCGACGAGGTCGGAGGCAACGCGTGCCGAACGGCCCGCGGGCAGGTAGAGGTCGGTGACGTAGTCCCGCACCATGCGCTCGGCGGCGACCTTCGGGCCGACAACCGACACGGAACGGCGGACCTTCTCTACCCACTCGACAGGAAGGCCCCGCTCATCGCGCGCGTAGAACAGCGGCGCGATCTCGTGCTCGAGGATGTCGTAGAGCGCACCGGCCTCAAGAGCGTCACGCGTGCGCTCATCGACTCCGCTGGTGTCAGGAATCGTCCACCCGACAGCGTCGTCCGCCATCTCGTCCCACCAGCCATCTGAGATCGAGAACGTCAGGCACCCGTTCATGACGGCCTTCATGCCCGAGGTGCCGGATGCCTCCTGTGGGCGCACGGGGTTGTTCAGCCACACATCGCTGCCGGCCACGAGGTGCTTCGCGATCGTGACGTTGTAGTCGGGGAGGAACACGATGCGGTCGCGAACCCCCGCCTCATCGGCGAAGTTCACCAGCTCCTGCAAGAGCTGCTTGCCGCCCATATCGGCGGGATGCGCCTTGCCGGCGATGACGAACTGGACGGGACGATCGGGATTGTTGAGGATGCGGGCGAGCCGATCTCGGTCCTGCAGCATGAGGGTGAGGCGCTTGTAGGTCGAGACTCGACGAGCGAAGCCGATCGTGAGCCGCTCGGGATCCAGCACGTCTCGGATCCAGCCGAGTTCCGCGTCCTGTGCGCCTCGCGCCTGCCACGAGGCGCGAACCGATTCGCGGGCCCGTCTGACGAGCTCGGCCCGCAGCTCACCGCGGATGCGCCAGAGCTCCTCAGCGCCGACCGCCTCCGGGTGGTTCCACGTGCCGGACGTCGCGAGCTCGCGTCCACCGTTCATGGCTTCGATGACCCGGAGCATCGACGGGCGGGTCCAGCTCGGGATGTGGACGCCGTTGGTGATCGAGCCGATCGGGACTTCCTCTGCGGCCACACCCGGGTACAGCTTGGCGAACATGCCTCGGGACACGACTCCATGCAGCTTCGCGACGCCGTTGGCGTACTGCGCGAGGCGGAGACCGAGGTGCGCCATGTTGAAGCGGCCAGGGTCGTCTTCCGCCCCGAGCTCCATGATGCGTGCCAGCGGAACGTCAGGCACCAGGGTCAGACCGCCGGACGAGCCGAGGTAGCGCTGCACGAGATGTGCGTCGAAGCGGTCGATGCCGGCGGGAACCGGCGTGTGCGTCGTGAAGACGGTGCTCGACCGCACTGCGGCGAGCGCGGTTTCGAACGTCTCGCCGCCAGCCATCAGTTGACCGATGCGCTCGACGCCCGAGAAGCCCGCGTGCCCCTCGTTGAGGTGGAAGACGGTCGGCTGCCGGCGTCCGTTGAGTTCCGCGTACGCCTGCACGGCCCGTACTCCGCCGACGCCGAGCACCAGCTCCTGCCGGATGCGGTGCTCGGCGTCTCCACCGTAGAGCCGATCCGTGATCGCGCGGAGATCCTCAGGGTTCTCCGGCAGGTTCGTGTCGAGGAGCAGTAGCGGCACAGTGCCGACCTGGGCCTCCCAGAGTGCGATCTCGAGCGTCCGCCCGTCCGGGAAGGCAAGAGAGACGCGGGACTGGGCACCCGACGCGTCCAACACGGGATCGACGGCGAGGTCCTTCGGCGGATGCTCCGCGTAAGCCTCCTGCTGCCATCCCTCGCGAGACAAGGTCTGCGAGAAGTACCCGTAGGTGTAGAGGAGGCCGACGCCGATGATCGGCGCCCCGAGGTCGCTTGCGCTCTTGAGATGGTCGCCCGCGAGCACACCGAGACCGCCGGAGTAGACGGGGAGCGACTCCGTGATCCCGAACTCCATCGAGAAGTAGGCAACGCTCGTCGCCTCGTCCGCGGTACCCCGCGTGTGCTTGTGGAACCAGCGGTCGCTGTCGAGGTAGGCCGAGAGATCCTCGGCTTCGTGACCGAGCCGCGCGACGAACTCGGGATCTGCCGCGAGCTCGGCGACGCGGGATGCCGGAAGTGAGCGAAGCATCACGATGGGATTGCGGCCGCACGCTCGCCACAGCTGCTCGTCGATGCCGGCGAAGAGCCGTTCGGCGCTCGAGCGCCAGGACCAGCGCAGATTCTTGGCGAGAGTGCGCAGCGGCGCGAGCTCAGGAGGGAGAACAGTGGATACGGACAGCGAGTCGTAGGCCTTCACGCGCTCCAGCGTAGCGCCGAAACACGGCGCCACCGCGTCGCCGAGATGAACGTCAGCGAACGGTGGAAGTTACCGACGCGATGAGCTCCCGCGCGGCGGCCGCACGGCCCTGGAGGTCCTGCCAGATCCAGGCGGCGGAGCGCGCATCAACCGGCACGAAGCTCGTGAGCGTTCCCGTCGGATTCGAAATGCGGACCTCGTATCCGCCGACGACGCGATCCTCCTTCACCAGCAGGAACAGGAGGCTGAAGATCGTCAGGACGAAGAACCCGGCGATCGCGACGATGATCGCCCACGTCGGGATGGCACGCTCGACGCGCGACATGTTCGTGACGAACACGGTCGAGCCCTCCGTCGGGAGGGAGCCGTACGGACCCGAGATGCGATCTCGGGACACCTCGAGCTCACCGAGGAAGACTCGGTCGAGGCCCTGGGGGCGTTCCGTGCTCGGCGCCTGGGCGAAGGCGTCGTGCTGGTCGAAGTTCGACGGCTGGTTCTCGATGGGCAGTGGGGTGCTGGTCATGATCGTCCCTTCAACGTCTCCGATCAGGCTACGCGGCGAGCCTGACGGAACGCGTCATCACCTGGACTGATCTTCGCGCGGGAGGTGCCGCAGCTCAGGCGCGAATCTGGCCGTCGCCCGTGACAACCCACTTCGTCGTCGTGAGCTCTTCGAGCCCCATCGGCCCGCGAGCGTGCAGCTTCTGGGTCGAGATGCCCAGCTCGGCGCCGAGCCCGAACTGGCCGCCATCCGTGAAGCGCGTCGACGCGTTCACGATGACGGCCGCGGCGTCGACCTCAGCGGTGAAGCGCTCTGCGGCCTGCAGCGAGCTCGTGACGATCGCCTCGGTGTGGCCAGTGCTGAACTCGCGGATGTGCACAAGCGCCTGATCGAAGTCATCGACGACTCGCACTGCGATCTCGTAGTCGAGGTACTCCGTCGCCCAGTCATCGTGTGTCGCCTCGAGCACCTCGACACCCTGAGGCGCCACGGCCCTCGTGCGGCCGTCGCCATGGATGCGGACCCCGCGCTCAGCAAGCGCCGCGAGGGCGCCGGGGAGGAACGCCTCCACCGCATCCGAGTGCACCAGCAGGGTCTCTGCCGCGTTGCAGACGCCGACTCGGTGCGTCTTCGAGTTGATGAGGATCTCGAGCGCCATGTCGAGCTCGGCGGTGCTGTCGACGAAGACGTGGCAGTTGCCGACTCCCGTCTCGATGACGGGAACTCGAGACTCGCGGACGACGGTCTGGATGAGACCGGCACCGCCACGAGGGACGACGAGGTCGACGTGCCCGCGGGCTCGCATGAGTGCGCGGGCTCCGGGGCGGCCGTACTCGTCGATCGACTGCACGAGATCGGCGGGCAGCCCGTACGCATCCAGTGCCGACCGAAGCGTGCCGATGATGGCCGAATTGGAGTGCTCCGCGGCGGATCCGCCGCGGAGGAGCACAGCGTTGCCGCTCTTCAGCGCGAGCCCGGCGACGTCGACGGTGACGTTGGGACGTGCCTCGTAGATGACACCGATGACCCCCATCGGAACACGCAGCTGGCGGAGTCGGAGCCCGTTGGCCAGGGTCGATCCTCGGACGACTGCACCGACGGGGTCGGGCAGCGCCGCGACCTCGAGCAGGGAGTCGGCGATCGCTCGAATGCGGGACTCGTCCAGCGCGAGACGGTCGAGGAGACCTTCGGACATGCCCGAGACGCGCCCGCGCTCGAGGTCCTGCGCATTGCCGGCGAGGATCTCGGGCGTCGCACGCACGAGGGCCTCCGCGAGGGCGACGAGCGCCCCGTCCTTCTGCGCACGCGTCGATCGAGCCAGCACGCGCGATGCCGCCCGTGCCCGTCCGGCGAGCTCGATGATGGCGGTGCTCGCCAGCTCGTCCGCGTCGCCCTGGTCCGCCGTGTCCGCGCGCTCACCCTGCAAGATCGTCATGACAGAGCATTCTACGCCGCGAGCGGTCGCCCTCAGCCGACGCGGATCCCCTTCGGGCGCACGAGCACCAGGTCGTCGCGATGGATGACCTCGCGGTCGTACCCGGTCCCAAGCGACTCGCGCAGCGAACTCGACGACTGCCCGAGCATGTCGGGGATCTCGACGGCATCGAAGCCGCTGAGGCCTCGTGCGATGACGACGCCCTCCTTCGAGACCAGCTCGACCGGGTCGCCGGCGACGAACTCGCCCTCGACGCCCACGATTCCGGCAGCCAGCAGCGAGGCTCGCCCACCGAGCACGGCGTCGACGGCGCCGTCGTCGAGCACGATCTTGCCCTGCACCCGCGCGGCGTGGGCGATCCAGAGGCGCTTGCGCGACGATCGCTTCCCGGTCGGGGCGAACCACGTGCCGACACGCTCCCCGTCAATGGCCGCGCGCGCGTTCTCCGCCTTCGTCAACACGACGGGCATGCCCGATCCCGTGGCGATGGAGACCGACTCGAGCTTGGTGAGCATGCCACCCGTTCCGACGTCGCTGCCCCTGCCGGAGACCTCGATGCCTTCAAGATCGCTCGGGCCGAGCACCTCGGAGATGCGCCGTGTGCCCTCGCGGCTGGGCGGGCCGTCGTACAGGCCGTCGACGTCCGTGAGCAGGACAAGCGCGTCGGCCCCGACGAGCTGGGCGACCAGCGCGGCGAGCCGGTCGTTGTCGCCGAAGCGGAGCTCATCGGTCACGACCGCGTCGTTCTCGTTCACGATCGGCACGACCGCGAGCCTGAACAGGCGCTCGAGCGATCGCTGCGCGTTCTTGTAGCGGGTGCGCCGCACGGTGTCCTCTGCCGTGAGCAGGATCTGCCCGACCGTGATGGCTCGATCCGCGAACGCCTCTGCGTACCGGGCCACGAGCATCCCCTGCCCGACGGAGGCGGCAGCCTGGGCAGTCGCCACGTCGCGCGGCCTCGATGGGAGACCGAGGGGCCCGATGCCGGCGGCGACCGCGCCCGAGGTGACGAGGAGGGTCTGGAGTCCCTTGTCATGGCGATCCGCGATGACCTGCACGAGCGAGCGCAGGGCTTCGAGGTTCAGGTGCCCGTCGGCGCCCGTGAGCGATGAGGAGCCGATCTTGACCACGATGCGGTGGGCGGTCGCGAGCTGGGCACGGGCGGCTATCGGATGCATCCGTCTATTCTCTCCCGATCGTCGGAGCTTGCCGAATTCTGCCGCCGACTCGCGTCACATCGGCTCAGGGTGGCGCCGCGCTGCTGCGCGGCACCACCCTGCGTCAGCTTCCGGCGGGAGCCGCGGCGATTGCCGTCTTCTCGGCGGCCGCCTCGGCCTTGCGCTCCCTGCGAGCCGCGCGCTTGGCAGCCCGTCGATCGTTCCGGCGCTCGACGCTGGAGTAGAGGACGGGGACCAGCACCAGCGTGAGCAGCGTCGAGCTGATCAGGCCGCCGATCACGACGATGGCGAGCGGCTTGGAGATGAACACGCCACCCCCGGTCAGGCCGAGCGACATCGGCACGAGCGCGAAGATCGTCGCCGCAGCGGTCATGAGGATCGGCCGGAGGCGCAGCCTCGTCCCGTGCACGATCGCGTCGTGCACGCTCGAACCACGTTCCCTGATGTGGTTGATGAGGTCGATGAGCACGATGGCGTTCGTGACCACGATCCCGATCAGCATGAGGAGTCCGATGAGCGACGGCAGGCCGAGCGGCGTATCCGTCAGCAGGAGCAGTGCCACCGCTCCCGTGGCGGCGAACGGCACCGAGACGAGCAGGATGAGCGGCTGCATCAGGCTGCGGAAGGTCGCGACCATGATGAGGAAGACGAGCACGATGGCGAGGAGCATCGCCATGCCGAGCTGCTGGAACGACTCGTCCTGGTCGGCGGACGCACCTCCGACGACGAACGTGACACCGGCGGGAAGCTCGAGACCGTCGGTCGCCGCGTAGACGGCCTGCGTGACGGTTCCCAACTGCCCCTCGGCCGGAGTGACCGAGACCGTGACCTGGCGCGCGCCGTCGTTGCGGGTGATCGCGCCAGGGGTGGCCTCCTCGCGGACCTCTGCGATGTCTCCGAGCCGGATGGGCGTCGCCTTCGTGTCGGCGAGCCCTTCCTGCCTGGCCTGCAGCTCCTTGGCTTCGAGCGACTGAGCCGCCATGTCCTCCTGAGCCTTGACGGCCGCGTCGACACCGGCGTTGGCCTGCTCGATGCCCGATTCCGCTTGAGCGATCGCTTCGGTCAGGGCGGCGATCTGCGCGTCCCGTTCCGCCTGCGCCGCCTGCTCCGGGGTCATGCTGGAGCCGGCGTCGGGAACCGCTGGGGTCAGCGGCGCCGTCTGCAACGTCGCGAGCTGCGTCTGCAGCTCGCCGAGCTGCGCGGACACCGTGTCCCGAGCCTCGACGGCGTCGTCGACGGTCTCCTGCATCTGCTCGACCGCCTCAGCCTCCTGCTCCTCGGCCTTCGTCTCCTGTTCCTCCGTGAACGCGTCCGTCGCGTCCGTGATGGCGCGCTGCTGCTGCACCGCCGTCACGGGAAGCTGCATGAGGGCGAGCTGATCGAGGGCGACTGGCCCCTGCGTCGGCGCGATCACGATGTCGCGGTCGACGCCCTCGAGGCGCACCGTGCCCAGCGGGGTCCCGGTCAGCGCGGCGGAGACCGCCTGGCCGACGGTCGCCTGCGTGTAGCCGTAGCCTGCCGCCTTGCTGCGGTCGACGTCGACCATGACCACGTTGCCGCCCGTGCTGAGGTCGTTCGAGACCGCCGTCACGCCGGGGAGGTCCTTGACGGCATCGCCGAGCTGCGTGGCCGCCTGGCTCAGCGAGTCCGCGTCGTTGCCCTGGATGGCGAGTTGAACGTCCGATGCCAGAGCTGAGGAAGCCGCAGTGGTCACGGTCACCTCGCCGACATCGCTGAGACCGCCGAAGTCCGAGCGCAGACTGTTGGCGACCGTCTCCGCATCCTGCCCCTCTGCGGGGATCACGGTGATCGAGGTGCTCTGTCCGCCACCGCCGCCGAAGCCGCCCGCGCCTCCGGTCCCGATGGAGCTCACGAACGTCTCGACGCTCCCCTTCGTGGCGAGGACGGCCTCGAGCTTCTCGGCGCCCGCCAAGCTCTCGTCGATGGTCGTGCCCTGCGGGAGCTTCTGCTCGACGAGGACCGTCTCATCGCCCATGCTGCCGAGGAAGTCGCTGCGGAGCGCGGTTGCGCCGATGCCGGTGAGCAGCAGCAGGGCGAGCGCGGCCGCGATCGTGCGGCGTGGGTGCCGCAGGGTCGCGTCGAGGATGGGCACGAAGGCTCGCTGCAGTCCGTCGTACGGCGATCCCTCCTCACCATCGCCCCGTGCCGCGACGACACCGGGGGCGGCGGTGGGGACCGGCAGCGCTGACTTCCCGCGCTGCTCCCGCTTCTCGTTCTTCGCCTCGAGCTTCGCCGACTGACGAGCCCAACGTCCCTCGGCTGCTTCCTCCTGGCGTGCGGTCCAAGCGGCCTGGGCTGCACGCGCACGGACGAACCGCTCGCGCTTCATGGGCTTCGAGGGGCGACGCAGCATCCAGTACGCGAACACCGGGACGATCGTCAGCGCGACGACGAGGGACGCGACCAGCGCGATGGAGACCGTCACCGCGAACGGTCGGAAGAGCTGGCCGACGATGTCCCCGACGAACGCGATCGGGAGGAAGACCGCGACCGTCGTGAGCGTCGAGGCGGTGATGGCGCCAGCCACCTGACCGACGGAGCCCACGATCCCTTCGATCGTCAGGGCCCCGTCCCCCTGCCGACGCTTGATGTTCTCGATCACGACGATCGAGTCGTCCACGACTCGTCCGACCGCGATGGTGAGCGCTCCGAGGGTCAGGATGTTGAGCGAGTACTCCCCCACGTTCAGGCCCACCATCGTGATGAGCAGGGACATCGGGATCGAGATCGCCGCGACGATCGTCGACCGGAACGAGGCGAGGAACAGGAAGATGACGAGGACGGCGAAGATGAGGCCGAGCCCACCCTCGACCGAGAGGTCGTGGATCGACTGCTCGATGTACGGTGCCTGGTTCTCGATCTCCGTGAAGACGACGTTCGACGGGAGTCCAGGTGTGACCTCTGCGAGCTTCTCCGTGACGCCGTGCGCGACGGAGACCGTGCTCGCGTCGGACGCCTTCGTGACACTCAGCGTCAGGGTCTCCGCGCCGTTGACCCTGGAGATGGAGGTCGCGGGGATCTCCTTGATGTCGACATCCGCGAACTGCGAGAGCAGCACGGTCGAGTCCTCCGTCGTGAACGGGAGGGCGCGGATGGCATCCAGGGAGCTGAGCTGCGACCCGACCTGCACGGAGATCTCCCCGGTGCCGCTCGTGACGTCTCCAGCGGGGAGCACGATGCCAGCGGCAGTGAGCGTCGGCTCGATCGACGCGGTGTCGATCTTGAGCGCTTCGACGTCCGCCTGGCGGAGGCTGATCTCCACTCGCTCTTCGCGGGTGCCGGAGACTTCGACGTTCTGCACTCCATCGACCTGCGAGAGAGCGGGCAGCACGGAGTCGGTGAGCGTCTTCGAGAGCGTCGCAGTGTCTGTGTCGGAGGATGCGCCGAGCGTCAGCACGGGGAGCGCGTCGAGCGAGAACGTGTTGAGCTCTGCCGTGGAGGACTCGGGGCGGAGCGACTTCGTCGACTCGACGGCGGATCGGAGCTCGGCCTCGACCTGCGTCTTGTCAGCGTCGAAGCTCCAGGAGACGACGATCTGGGCGAACCCCTCCGACGTCGTCGACGTCACGGACTGCACTTCCGAGACTCCTCGGAGTGCGTTCTCGATGGGCTCGGTGACCTCGGTCACCATGACGTCGGGCGAGGCCCCGGTCAGTGTCGCCGTCACGAATCCCTGCGGGACCTCCACCGACGGCATGAGCTCCTGCTTGAGCTGCGCCGTCGAGATGATTCCGGCCGCCGCGATTGCAGCGGTCAGGAGTCCGATCAGAATTCGATACTTGAGACTCAGACGAGTGAGCACAGACACAGAGGGACCTTTCGACGCGACAGGGCGCCGGGTGACAACCCGACGCCCTCCCATACTGTCGACCGTGAAGATCCTCGGAATCACCCGAAAGGACTGGTTCCGGGAGTTTCATGCCCTACTAGAGACTGATCTTTGCGGGCATCGCTGTCTCCTCGCGACGAGGTCGGCGCCCCGTCTCGATCACATGTTCACGACGACGCGACGTCAGCCGTTCGGCCCGGGTTCGCGAGTGTCACGCGGTGGACCGCCCACATCTCTCGAACGCGTTCGACGATGCTCCTGCCGTCGTTCAGGTCCTGCATGAGCATCTGGATGCCGACCAGGTTCGCGAGCACCTGCCAGGCGGCCGCATCGACGTCGATGTCGTCGCGGAGCACCCCCGATTCCCGTGACGCCTGCAGCGCTTCCTTGGTCACTTCAAGCCAGGCGTCGAAGGGCCTCGGAAGCTCTTCCTCGATGAGCTCGCGCTCGCGCACCAGACGGATCGTGGCCCGCATGAGCGAATCGGACTGGAACCGCTCTGCGATCCGGATCATCAGCGACTCGAGCTCGTCGAGCGAGAGCCCGCGGTCGCGGGAGCGAGCGATCTCCGCATCCCACATCTCAGTCCAGGTCGCCGAGACGGCCTTGGCGAGGAGCGCCTTCGTCGGGAAGTGGAAGTAGACCGTTCCCTTGGTCATGCCGAGTCGGTCCGAGATATCACTGAGGACTGTGGCGGCATAGCCATTGGCCTCGAACTCGAGCGAAGCCGCTTCGAGCAGCGCCTGTCTCGTCTGCGCTCGCTGTTCAGCTCGCTTCATCATCCCCTGCTTTTCATGCATCCGAGGTCGGCTCCGACCCCGCTTCTGGGGCATCAGTCTAGACCTGCGCCCGTCGAGCCCGTCGCCCACCGCACGTGTGCGCGAATTCTGGATACAATCGACAGCGCTTGGGGCGGTAGCCAAGCTGGTTAAGGCATCCGGCTCATAACTGGACGATGCGTGGGTTCGAGTCCCACCCGCCCTACTCAGGTCTCGATTGCAGGCCACCTCGAGGCCCCCTCGTGGCACGATGGTCAGCATGATCGTTGCCTTCTCCGTCGCACCAAGCGGTACCCCGAGTCCAGACGCCCCTTCCCCGGGAGAGGGCGACGCGTCACTGCACAACGCGGTCGCAGCGGCGGTCGCCGTCGTGCGCGCCTCCGGCCTCCCGAACCGCACCGATTCGATGTTCACGACCATCGAGGGCGAGTGGGACGAGGTGTTCGCCGTCGTCAAGGCCGCAACCGAGGCCGTCGGGCAGTTCGGGAGCCGCGTCTCATTGGTCCTGAAGGCCGACATCCGCCCGGGCCACAGCGGCGAGCTCGACGGCAAGGTCGAGCGTCTGGAATCCGCGCTCGAAGCGCGTTCCGCACAGTCGAGCTAGGAGCCGTCAGCCGGCCGCGCGGATCTGCACCCCGGCGTCCGGTGCGTCGCCCTCGGCATCCGGCGCGTTGATCTGAGCCCAGACGTCGTCCAGCGAGACGCCGAGCACACCGGCTATCGCGGCGATCGTGGAGAACGCAGGCGTCGCGACTCGCCCTGACTCGATCTTCCTCAGCGTCTCGGGCGATACACCCGCGTCGAGCGCCACGCGCAGCATGGCGCGGTCGCCTCGTGATCGTCGGAGGAACCGGCCAAGGCGTTCCCCTCGTTCGATCTCCTCGGGGCTGAGCGGGAGTCTGACCATGACCCGATACTAATCCGGTATATCTTTACCGGGATACTTATTGGCGTAGTCAGCACCTCCGGAAGGACGTCCCCCGATGATCGAGATCCTCAACGAGGCTGAAGTCGAGCGCGCCGCACGAACGGGCCGACTCGTCGGCACGATCCTGCAGGACCTGAAGGCTCGCGTCCGAGTCGGCACCGACCTGCTCGAGATCGACAGCTGGGCCAAGGCGATGATCCTCGACGCAGGCGCCACCTCCTGCTACGTCGACTATGAGCCGTCCTTCGGGCGTGGCCCGTTCGGGCACTACATCTGCACCGCGGTGAACGATGCGGTCCTCCACGGCAAGCCGTACCACTACCGCCTCGCAGACGGCGACCTCCTGACGCTCGACCTCGCGATCATCACCGAGGGTATCGCCGCGGATGCCGCGATCAGCTTCATCGTCGGGCCCACCCGCGACCCTCGCGATGAAGCCCTCATCGAGACGACCGAGCGCGCACTCGAGGCCGCCATCGCCGTCGCGAGACCTGATGCCCGCATGGGCGACATCTCGCACGCGATCGGCTCGGTGCTCACGAGCGCGGGCTACGCGATCAACATGGAGTTCGGCGGGCACGGAATCGGCTCGACGATGCACCAGGACCCGCACGTCGCGAACGACGGCCGCCCCGGCCGCGGCGTTCGCCTCCGCGCAGGAATGCTGCTCGCGATCGAACCCTGGGTCATGGCCGACACTCGCACGCTCGTCACCGACGACGATGGCTGGACGCTTCGCAGCGCGACAGGATGCCGCACCGCGCACACCGAGCACACCATCGCGATCACGGCGAACGGGGCGCGCATCCTGACCCTGCCCGCGCAGCAAGAGGCCTCGGCGCCGGGAACGGCGTGAGGCAGGCGGGCGTCGAGGGAGAGCCTTCGCCCCGGGTCAGTCGAGCGAGTGGTCCTGCTCGTTGACGGAGTCGCGGGCGACGTCCTTGACCGAAGCTCCCCGGTAGAGGCGCTCGAAGAGTTCGAGCGTGCGGTCGATGTCGTGCATGCGCACGAGGTCGAGTCCGGCGCGACCCAGCTCTTCCCACTCGGAGGAGGAGAGGGAGAGCACCTTCGAGAGCTTCTCCGCGAGGTCCCGCTTGTTGTTGGGCTCGAACAGGAAGCCGTTCTCGCCGTCGTGCACCAGGTGGGGCAGCGCCATCGCGTCGGCCGCGACGACCGGCAGCCCGGAGGCCATCGCCTCCATCGTCGCGATCGACTGCAGCTCGGCGATCGACGGCATCGCGAACACGGAGGCGCGCGTGTACATGCGGCGAAGCTCCTTGTCGCTCAAGTAGCCGTGGAATCTCACCCGGTCGGCGAGCCCGAGCTGCTTCGCGAGCGACTGCAGGTTCTTCTTCTGGTCGCCGCCTCCCACGATGTCGAGGTGCACGTCGCCAGGGAGCAACGTGAGGGCACGCAGCAGCACATCGATCTTCTTCTCGCCGGTCACGCGACCGACGAAGAGGATGCGCTTCGCCTCACGCGGTGAGAAGTCGAAGGTGTAGTCGGAGGTTCGGATGCCGCACGAGATCGCGAGCACATCGGAGATGCCGCCGTTGGCCTCGAGGAAGTCCGCGGCGCGACGTGTTGGCGTCGTGATGGCCGTCGCACGTCCGAGCGTGGAACGCGCATCCTTCCACCAGATGCTCGCGGCAAGCCCGCGCAGAGCCTGCGGCAGGAGCGAATGATCGACGAGGTTCTCGATCATGAGGTGATTCGTGCCGATGATCCGGATGCCGCGCTTCTCAGCCTCGATCGCGACACCGCGGCCGATGATCACAGCCGACTGGAAGTGCACGACGTCGGGGCGCACCTCGTCGACAACACGCTGCGACTCTGCGCGGATGTGCCACGGCGGCGCGTAACGCAGCCAGTCGTGTGCCCACCAGCGGTGCGAACGGAGACGGTGGGCGGTGATGTTCTGACCGTCGTACTGCTCGGTCCACGTTCCGTGACGCCTGCTGGCGGCAGGGACCATGACGTGCACGTCGTGCCCTCGCGCGGCCATCCCGGAGGCGAGGTGCTCCGTGAACTTGGCGGCACCGTTGACGTTGGGCGTGAAGGTGTCCCCCGCGATCAGGATCTTGAGCGGCCGCTCGCCATCTGCTGCGACGGCGGTGCTGCTTGGTGAACGACCTTCATTCGGCACGGGGTGGTGACCTCGATCTCATCTGGGCTCGCGACAGGTGGTGGTTGTCGCTCGCGGAATCTCACGTCATGGTACTGGCCGAGCGCTGAGGCGGAGCCGCAGCACACGCTGAAGCTCTGCTATTGGTCGATGGTGCGGGCGGGCCCGTGCTTCGAGGCGGCGCTGCGGCCCGGCGCCTCGATTCGCTGCTCGACTCGGTCCCCATCGTCGGACGGCGTGCCCGCAGCTCGGCCCTCGGCGTCGTGGCGGCGACCCTCGAGATCGAGTGCACCGCGCCCCTCCACTGCGCTCCGGCGCACCGCCTCGACCTCATCCTCGGTCTGCCCCCGCTCGAGCACGAAGACGCCCGTCACGGCGATGGCACCAGAGACGATGAACATCACGAAGGCGTACCACGGTGCAGCGCTCGCCTCGCCAAGCACGGCGATGGCGATGGCCACGGCGATGATCGGGTCGATGACCGTGAGTCCGGCGATGACCATGTCCGGCGGTCCCGAGGCGTAGGCGTTCTGGACGAAGTAGCCGCCGACGCCCGTCGCGACGAGCAGCGCGACGAGGCAGATGAGGGTGAGCCACTCGAAGTTGTCGTGCTGGATGCGGTTGATCGTGATCTTGGCCAGCGTCGCGACGAAGCCGTAGATGATGCCGGCGCCAAGCACGTAGATGAGGGCCTTGAAGCGCTTGCGGAGCAGGAAGAACGCCGTGCCGAAGACGACCACGACGATCGCGAGGAGGACGAGCACCGTCGAGACCTGCTCATCGGAGATCGCCCCCTCCTTCGCGAAGAGCGCCGCCACGGTGACAAACGCGCCGACGCCGATGATGCACAGCGCCACCGCGAAGATCTTCACGTTCGGGAGCCGCTGGCGGATCGCACGGGCGGTCAGGAGCGTCGTCAGCAGCAGGGAGACGACCCCGAGCGGCTGCACCACGATGATCGGCGAGAAGACGAACGAAGCGAGTTGCATGACCACTGCGAGACCGAGCATCACGGTGCCGATGACCCAGGAGGGTCGGCTCAGCAGCGCCAGGAGGTGCTGCAGGTTGAGCCCGGCAGCACCGCTCGTGCCGCTCGCGGCCTCGACCTTGCTGACACCGCGGTGCTGGTACATGGCGCCCAGCGACATGAAGACCGCGCCGACGAGCGCGAGGGGAATGCCGATCATCTGGACCGGGGAGAGCCCCGGAAGCACTGCCAGATCACTGAGGGGTGCGATGGTCATGATGGGCAATCCTATTGTGCGGCGCGCGTCGTGAAGGGATGTTGCCGCGAAGATACGCTGATGGGATGACAACTCTCCCAATTCGCATCTACGGCGAGCCAGTCCTCCACGAAGCTGCCGCCCCGGTCGACGAGATCACCGATGAGATCCGCCAGCTCGTCGCGGACATGTTCGAGACCATGGATGCGGCCCCCGGTGTCGGCCTCGCGGGCCCCCAGGTCGGCGTCGGCAAGCGCCTCTTCGTCTACTCCTACGAGGAGGCGGATGGCACGATGCGCCGTGGCGTGGCCATCAACCCCGAGTTGTACGTGACGCCGGCCGAGCCCGAGTCCCTGCTCGAGCTGGACGACGAGCTCGAATCGGAGGGGTGCCTCTCGTTCCCGGGCGAGCGCTACCCCCTCCGCAGGTCCGAGCGCGCGCTGCTGCGCGCCTCCGACCTGGACGGCGAGCAGTACGAGATCGAGGCAGAGGGCTGGTTCGCGCGCATCCTGCAGCACGAGTACGACCACCTCAACGGCATCATCTACGCCGACCGCCTCGAGCATCCCTGGTACAAGGATGCGTTCAAGGTCATGCGCAAGCGCAGCTGGGGCGGACCAGGAAAGAGCTGGCTGCCAGGCGTGGACGACCTCGAGGGCTGAACCGCCCGGTCATTGTCGGTGGCTCCTGCGAGGGTTCCGACATGACCACAGCGCTTGACGACCCCATCGAGGTCGAACTCGTCGACGAGCTCCCATCCATCTTCTGGTGGGAGCGCTTCGCCTACATCGTGCATGGCCTCCCGCAGTCGTTCTACCGGCGGGTCCAGCAGCGTTGGTGGGCCGGCGAGGGCGACCCGTCGCGCCTCGACACCGAGTTCTGGCGGGTCAGCGCGAGTCGCGACGGGCACGACGCAGACGCGTGCCTCTACGACCTGCGCAGAGACCCGGACGGCTGGCGGCTGGTGCTCCGATGGGAGTGAGCCCTGTGCCCCATCGCGCGGAGCCGCGCAGCTCAGGCGAGACGGACCCCCGCCTGCCAGACCGCCTGCGTCAGCTGCATCCCCGGTCTGTAGGCCAGGTGCGTGACCGAGGGGGCGTCGAGCACCTGGAGGTCTGCACGGAAGCCAGGCATGAGCCCTCCGATCGGCAGCTCACCCTCGCGCCGACGCAGCGCGACGGCACCGCCCATCGTGGCCGACCAGACCGCCTCTTCGACGCTCAGATGCATCTGCAGCACCGCCGTGGCGACGCAGAAGGCCATGGACGTCGTGTACGAGGTTCCCGGGTTGCAGTTGCTCGCCAGCGCAACCGTCGCCCCGGCATCGATGAGGCTCCGAGCCGGCGGGAACGGCTGGCGAGTCGACAGGTCGCAGGCGGGAAGCAGCGTGGCCACGGTGCTCGACGCGGCGAGCCGGTCGATGTCCTCGTCGTCCAGGAAATTGCAGTGGTCGACGCTCGCCGCCCCCAGCTCCACCGCCAGCCTCGCCCCGGGGCCGGGACCGAGCTGATTGCCGTGGACCCGCAGTCCGAGACCGGAGTCGAGGCCGGCCTGCAGTACCGCCCTCGACTGCGCCTCGTCGAAAGCACCGCGCTCGCAGAACACATCCATCCAGGCCACGTACGGACGAACCGCCTGCAGCATGGGGCCCGTCACGAGGGCCACGTAGTCGTCTGCGTCCCAGCCGTCCGGCACGACGTGCGCACCGAGGAACGTCACATCCTGACCGAACTCCGCCGCGAGGCGCGCGGAGCGCTCCTCGGTCTCGACATCGAGGCCGTATCCCGTCTTGGTCTCGAGCCACGTGGTGCCGTTGACGTTGGCGGTGCGGATGCGCTCAGCCATGAGCGAGCGCAGCTCGTCACCGCTCGCTGCGCGCGTGCGTTCGACGGAGACCTTGATGCCGCCCGCCGTGTACGTCTCCCCCGCCATCCGCGCCGCGAACTCCGTCGACCGGTCCCCCGCGAAGGCGAGGTGGGTGTGGGAATCGACCCACCCAGGCAGCACGGCTCGGCCGCCCACGTCGAAGCTGCTGTCGGCCGCTGGCGCATCCACGTCCGCGCCGACCCACACCACCCGCTGGCCGTCGAGCACAAGCGCCGCGTCGTGCAGCACCCCGAGGTCTCCGTTGGTCGTGAGCTCGCCGATGTTCCTGAAGACCGTCGCGCTCATGTGCTGCTCCCTGCTGAGATTCCGTCGGCGCTGGATGATGGGTCCGCCGAGAGCACGGCGAGCTCGGCGGCCGCCCGCGCCATTCGCGCCGAGTCACTCTCGCGGTCATAGACGACCCGGCCCGCGACCACCGTGCGGAGCACGTCGCTCGACGTTCCCGTGAGCACGAGCTGTGCGGGGTGCGAGCCCGCGGTCCGCACGGAGGCGGCGTCGACCTCGACGAGGTCGAACGGCCCGCCAAGCGTCGCAGGCGGGGCGAAGCCGAGCGACGCGTACCCGGCCGTCGTGCCGATCTCGGTGAGCTCACCGGGCGAGAACCGTCCCCTCGTCTGCGAGCGGAGCCGTTCGCCGGTCTCGAGGCCGCGCAGTTCGAGGAGGGGGTCGACAACCGCGTTCTGGTCCGAGCCGACCGCCAGCCGGGCGCCGGCGGCGGCGAGCTCCGTGCCCGGGCCGATGCCGTCGCCGAGATCGGCTTCCGTGGTCGGGCAGAAGACCGCGTGCACGCCAGCTGCGCCGAGGAGCGCGATGTCGTGCTCGCTGAGGTGCGTCGCGTGGACGACGCTCAGGCGGCGGGTGAGCGCTCCGGCGTCGGCGAGCAGCTCGGTGGGCGTGCGCCCGTGGGCTGCCAGGCTCTGCTCGTTCTCCGCGACCTGCTCTGACAGGTGGACGTGCAGGGGAACGTCGTCCGAGAGAGCGCGGGTGATCTCTGCGATCGCGGCCGTCGGCACAGCCCGCACGGAGTGGAGGGCAGCGCCGAGCACAACCTGGGGATGATCGGCCCTGAGCCGTTCCCGGAGTGAGAACCACCGCGCGATCCACCGCGCTGCGTGGCCATCTCCGAACCGACGCTGCTGCGCTGAGAGCCCCGTTCCTATCGAGCCGGCGAGGTAGCACGTGTCGAGCAGGGTCAAGCGGATGCCAGCGGTCTCGGCGGCACGCGCGAGAGCCAGCTCCATGTCGTGGTCGGGGTAGGGCGTGCCGTCGGGCTGATGGTGGACGTAGTGGAACTCGCCAACGGCTCCCCATCCGCTCGCCACCATCTCGGTGTAGCAGGCCGTGGCGACCCGCTCCAGCGATTCGGGCGTGAGCCGGCCCGCGATGGCGTACATCTTGTCCCGCCAGGACCAGAAGTTCCCGCCGTCTGCGTGCGTTCGCCCGCGGAGCAGGCGGTGGAAGACGTGCGAGTGCGCGTTGCCGAAGGCGGGGAAGACGGTGCCGAGGACCAGGTCGCCTTCCGCGGCGGGCACCCCGAGCTGCTCTTCGACGACCTCCCCCGATTCGCAGCGGAGCCTGATAGCGCGCAGGACCTCATCGCCGCGGACGAGGGTCTCGATCCAGACCCACTCCACGCTCATGGGCGGACCTCGCTGCCGGAGGACTTCTCGGTGATGGCGACCTCGCGGAGCGCGGTGCGCCGCTCGGTCATTGGCCCTCCCACATGGGCACCCGCAGTCCGCGTTCCCTCGCGATATCGGCGGCGTGCTCGTAGCCAGCGTCCACGTGCCGCATGACGCCCGTGCCGGGGTCGTTGGTGAGCACGCGCTCGATCTTCTGCGCGGCGAGGTCGGTGCCGTCGGCCACGATGACCTGACCGGAGTGGATCGACCTACCGATCCCGACGCCGCCGCCGTGGTGGAGGGAGACCCAGGTGGCTCCCGAGGCGGTGTTGAGGAGCGCGTTCAGGAGAGGCCAGTCCGCGATCGCGTCCGAACCGTCCTTCATCGACTCGGTCTCGCGGTACGGCGAGGCGACCGAGCCGGAATCGAGGTGGTCCCGGCCGATGACGATGGGCGCGGAGAGCTCGCCGGTGGCGACCATCTCGTTGAACTTGAGCCCGGCGAGGTGCCGCTCCTGGTAGCCGAGCCAGCAGATCCTGGCCGGAAGGCCCTCGAAGTGCACCTTGTCGCTCGCGGCCGTGACCCAGCGGTGCAGTCGCTCGTCGTCGGGGAACAGCTCGAGAATCGCTCGGTCGGTCGCGGCGATGTCAGCGGGGTCGCCGGAGAGCGCCACCCATCGGAAGGGTCCGCGCCCCTCCTCGAACTGCGGGCGGATGTGCGCTGGCACGAATCCCGGGAACTCGAAGGCTCGCTCGTTCCCGCCGAGCTTCGCCTCGGCCCGGATGGAGTTGCCGTAGTCGAAGACCTCGGCACCGGCATCCTGGAACCCGACCATGGCCTCGACCTGCTTGGCCATGGAGGCGCGGGCGCGCTCCGTGAAGCCGACCGGGTCGCGCTCTGCCTCGGCCTTCCACTCCTCGACGCTCACGCCCTCTGGGAGGTAGGCGAGTGGGTCGTGCGCGCTCGTCTGGTCGGTGACCATGTCGATGGCGACGCCACGCTCGAGGAGGAGCGGGAAGATCGTCGCCGCGTTGCCGACCACGCCGACGGAGCGAGGCTCGCGGGCCTGCTTCGCGGCAAGCACGCGCTCGATCGCGTCGTCGAGGTCGTGTGTCATCTCGTCGAGGTAGCCGTGCTCCACGCGGCGCTCGAGCCGGCTCGCGTCCACGTCGACGATGAGGACCACACCCTCGTTCATCGTGACGGCCAGCGGCTGCGCACCGCCCATGCCACCCGCGCCACCCGTGAGCGTCAGGGTGCCCGCCAGCGTGCCGCCGAAGCGCTTCTCAGCGGCGGCCGCGAACGTCTCGTAGGTGCCCTGGAGGATGCCCTGCGTGCCGATGTAGATCCAGGAACCCGCCGTCATCTGGCCATACATCGTGAGGCCGGCAGCCTCGAGTCGTCGGAACTCGGGCCAGTTGGCCCAGTCCCCGACGAGGTTCGAGTTCGCGATGAGGACCCGAGGCGCCCACTCGTGGGTGCGGAAGACGCCGACCGGCTTCCCCGATTGGACGAGCAGCGTCTCGTCATCCTCCAGAGTCGTGAGGGTGCGGACAATCGCGTCGTACGCCTCCCAGTTGCGCGCCGCCTTGCCCGTGCCGCCGTAGACGACCAGGCTCTCCGGGTGCTCGGCCACTTCCGGGTCGAGGTTGTTCATGAGCATGCGCAGCGGCGCCTCGGTCTGCCAGCTCTTCGCAGTGAGCTGCGACCCGCGTGGGGCCCTGATGTTCTCGTGTGCGTTCATGTGCGTGATCCCTTGGTGACCGGAAAGAGTTGAGGACTGGGGACGAGTGCTGCCCGGGCCGGCTCAGGCAGGGCCGGGGCGCGCTGACGTGGTCGCGCTGAGTGAGCGCTCGATGCTGGCGGCCGCGCCGCTGAGGAGGGCGCCGTAGCGCTCGACTTTGCTCGGCGTGATGCGGTAGCTCGGAACCAGCACGCTGAGCGAGCCGATGACGCGCTCGTGGAGCACGATGGGGGCGGCAACCGCGGTGACGTCCTTCTCGACGCCGCTCTCGAGCGTGACGTAGCCGACGGCGGGCGTCTCACCACGAAGCACCCGTCCGGAAGCCGAGCCCTCGAGCGGAATAGTGCGTCCGACCCAGTTGGTGTGCCGCACCGACTGGGTGCCCTCATGGATGGCGATGTAGAGCGCCTGGTCCGCGTGACCGGGCACGCTGAGGTAGACCGACTCGGCGGTCGACTCGGCGATGTCGCGCATAGCCGGCGAGCAGAGCAGCACGAGGTTTTCGTTCGAGAGCGCTCGCGCCCCGAGCTGCACGATCCGGCTCCCGGCGTGGAAATCACCCGCTTCATCGCGGCTCACGAACCCCGAGGATTCGAGCGTGCGCAGCAGCCGGAGCGACGTACTGGGTGAGAGTTCCGCGAGGCGCGAGCTCTCGGCCAGGCTCAGGCTGCCGTGCTCGCAGACGATCGCGAGCAGGGAGAGCGCCCGTTCGACTGTTCGGGTCGAGGGTTCGGCCATCGTGCCTCCTTCATTGCAGGCAACCGTAGACGTGGATCGTTACGCGGATCGACCGCGCTTGTTTCCACCTAGTAAAACGGTTCTGCCATCAAATGGCAATGCAGCCGTCAGTTCCGCGCGGCTGCTCGAACGACCGCGAACAGCCCGCGCACGCCGGAGATCGACGGTCTGACGCTTCCCTCGAGCACCACCGTGTCGAAGCGGGCGAGGACAAGCGGCCCGCAGATCAGCTCGCCGTCGAGAACGACGACTGCCACGGAATCGAGTGGCAGCTCACGAGCATCTCGGACCACGGCGACATCGAGAGCGGGAATCGCATCGGAGTACATGAGATTCAGCACCTGCGAGCTGCCAGCGACGGATGCCCCGACGACGTGCTGCGTGCCGGCGAACCGCGTCTGCTCCCCCGGGCCGAGCACCACCTCTCGGCCGTCGATCTCGAGACGCACCGCGTCGATCGCGAGCTGCACACGCTGAGTTTCCGGGATGAGCGAGAACTCGGCTCGCTGCTCGATCGTCGCGATACTCAGCGACCAGCCGCCCCCGGCCGGCATGGCTCTGATGGTGCGAGTCACCCCCAGACCGTTCTGCCAGGGCGCGGGCTGGAGGTCGTCGTAGCGGATCACGTCGGCGGAGGTCATGCCCTCATTCTCCAGCCCCGCGACCGGGCCGAGAGAGGTCAGCCGCCCGTCGAGCTGCCGCTGCCGCCGCCGCCCTTCACCGTCGAGCCGAACCCGGACTTGCCCGTCGCCCCGAAACCGCTCTTCAATGGTGCCCTCGAGCCGACGGTCGCTCCCGCTGGGGCCTTCTGGGCGACGTCGGAGTGAGCGGAGGAGCCGGGGGCCGCAAACCCGCCGGAGGTGACGGGTGCCCACGAGCTCACGCGAGTGCTGTTCCAGCGGGAGGACGCGAAGAGCACCGGCCCCAGCCAGAGTGCGGAGCTGTAGTGGGTTCCGTAGCTGCTGGACGACTCGCACAGCGACTCGGCGTCCCCCTCGAGCTGCTCACCCTGCTGCTCGACGAGCTGGATCTGCTCGTTCACATCGGCGAGGCAGTCCTCCTTCGACGTGTAGGTCGGGCGTTCCGCACCATCGGGCAGCACGTAGTTCTCGCCGTCGGCGCCTTCGACGACGACCCCATCATCTGGGACGGTGCTGCAGCCCGCGAGGAACATCATGGCGGCCGCGACTCCCATCGCTCCGACGGTCTTCGGCGTCGACGGGCGGGCGATTCCGGACAGGGTCACGCCACGGCTGCGGCGCAGCTTCGGTTCGTACGTCATGGTCGCTCCTCATGGTCGGTGATGTAGTGGGGCACGAACTCGGCGAGGTCGCCCGTGATGGGCCCACTGGTCTCCCGAACGTCGATACCGGCAGGCGTCTCACCCACGATCCAGGAACCCACGATGACCGTCTTTCCGTCGATGTTCGCGAGCGTGGCCCGCTCCTGGTACACGAAGCCCTCGGCGCCGTAGTCGCCGCCGTTCTCGGCCGTCTTTCGCCCCACGAGGTCGTACATCGTGACGTTGGCGCCCTCGCGTCCGAGCCTCGGCTTCTCGACGTACGCCCTGCCACGAAGTCGATCGGGAGTCGGGTAGGCCGCGAGCAGCAGCGGATGATCCGGGAAGAGCTCCCAGAGCACGACCAGGAGCTGCTTGTTGGAGAGCATCATCTTCCAGATCGGCTCGACCCAGGCGGTTGTCGCTCGCGTGGTCGGGAAGTACTGCGCGAACTCCTCACGCACCATCCACTCCCAGGGGTACAGCTTGAAGATGCGCTCGATGCGCTCCCCGTCACCGTCGATGAAGCCGTGGGCGTCCTCATCGAACTGCACATCCTCCATGAAGATCTGCTTCACCTCGAAACCGGCGAGACGCGCGGTCTCCGCCATGTAGCCAACGGTGTCGGCGTCCTCGACGATGAGCTGCCCGTCGCCGCTATCGTGCAGCGACGCGAGATGGAGGCGCGCGCCCTGCGGGAGGAACCAGCGCTGCACTCGGAGATGCACCCACTGCTCCACGAGCAGCTCGTGCAGGAGGTTGAACTGGTCGGCGCCGTCACCCCGTGTCTCGACGAGCCACTGCCATTGCGCGGCGGCGGACTCCACGAGCGACGTGGGCGTGTCCGCGTTGAATTCGAGGAGCTTGATCGTGCCTGCAGCGTCGTACGCGAGGTCGAATCGTCCGTACACGGTGGGATCGTCCTCGTCCCAGGACTTCTCGACGAGGTCCCAGAGCTCGACCGGGATGCCGAACTCCGCGAAGCGACGATCGCGCACGATGCGCTCGCAGGCCTCCATGCAGAGCCGGAACAGCTCAGCCGTCGCCTCCTCGAACGCATCGATCTCGGTCCCTGAGAAGCCGTAGGCCGCTTCCTCCTGCCAGTACGGCCGCCCGCCCTCGGACTCCATGTCGTAGAAGGTGAAGCCGATCGAGTCGAACCTCGCTCGCCAATCGGCGCGCGGAGCACTGTACGTGCGAATCACAGCTCGTCCATCCTCGGATCTCTCCACTCACCGGCTGAACTGCCGACGAGCATCCCCCAGCAACAGTAGGGCCAGGGGGTCGAGAATACCCGGAGAAATGGCGCTGAGAGGAGCCCGCGGCCTGGCCCTTCCAGAGCCGTGGCAGAGTTCCGTGCCTACGAACCCGTCGACGGGCCAGGTGCGGCCGACTCTGACTCCGCCGGCGGCGTCGGGGCCGCCGGCTCCTGCGACTGCGACGGAGCTGGGCTCGGAGACTCGGGCTCCTGGCTCGGCGACGTGGACGGCGGCGGCGTGGACGACTCGGTCTCCGTAGGAGACGGCGCCGGCGACGTCGTGTCCTTCGGGGGCGTCGAAGGCTGGGCGGGCTGCGCGGGCGTGTCAGGGACCTGGTCAGCCGGCGGCTTCGGCGTGTCCTCGCCCGGTTCCCAGTAGTCCTTCTCTGACGGATCGTTCGTCGGCGGGTTCCACGTCGGCGCCTCGCCGAAGATGTCCACGGCAGCCCCATCCGCGTACTTGTTGAGGAACTTCTGCGGGTCGACGTGGGTTCCGTCGACGATGGTCTCGAGGTGCAGGTGCGGCCCGGTCGAGGCGCCGGTGTTGCCGAGCAGGCCCACGAGCTGTCCGGTCCTGACCTCGTCGCCGACCTTGACCGCTGGCGAACCTGCGACAAGGTGGGCGTACACGGAACGCACCTGCAGGCCGTCGATGCGGTGCTCGACGACGACGTGGGCTCCGAGGCCGCCGCTGTCGGTCGGAACGGACTCGATCACGATGCCGTTGGCGATGGTCCCGACCCGTGTGCCCTGGGGGCCGGCCATATCGAGGCCGCGGTGGTTCGAGGAGCATCCCGAGCACGGTGAGTTGCGTGGTCCGAAGCCGTCGCTGATTCGCACGAGGCTCATGTCGACGGGCCACTGGACGCCCGGTGCCACCGTGCCACCGGCGGATCCGGCACCGGTTCCCTGCACGACAGGAATGTCGCGGGTGCCGATGAGCTGCCCCGGAACGCTGCCGGAGACGGTGTAGGTGACTCCGTCGTGCTCCTTGGAGCTCACGACCGGCACCGTCGACTGGCCGTCGTCGACCGCACCCGTGACGGCAGCTGCGCCGATCGACGCGGCAGCGATGAGGCCGAGCGTCGCGGCGACGACGGGAACGGCGAGAAGCCTGGCGCGGCGGCGTTCTTTTGCTCTGCGCGCGCGCCGGCCCGGGACGTCGAGGTGGGTGTCTGACGTGGCGGTGGATGACTTCGGCAAGGAGTCTCCTGCAATTCTGCAATTGGTGCTTCACGGGCAACGTGTCCGAGTCTAAAGACCCTCGCGCGAATGCGGAAGTACTGATTCAGAGACTGGTGGCGTATCGCGCGCATTCCGGCACACTTTCGCCACAGTGCACGTTGCGATTCCCCTCAGATATCCAGAAGGCGCTCGCTGAACGGGGACACGAATTTCCGATCTGCATCCGCCTCGGAGACAAGGCGACGGAATGAGGGCAGGCGCGGATACAGTTCGTTGAATTCGTCGCGGCCGAGCGAGGTGAGCTTGCCCCAGTGGGGCCTCGCCTCGAACGGGCTGAGGCTGCGCTCGATGACGGACAGGAGCTCCAGGACGGGCGCCGCGAGCTTCTTCCACGTGAACGCCACGCAGAGCACGTCCTCACCCTGAGTCGGGCTGAGCCAGAGCTCATCCCCCGCCATCGTCCTGAGCTCGCAGACGTGCAGCAGCGGTTGCAGGCGAGCGGAATGCGCCCGGACCGCCTCGAGCGCGGCCGCCGCGTGCCGGAGCGGCACGAAGTGCTCACTCTGCAGCTCCGAGCCGACGCTCGGTGTGGAGGCGATCGGAAAGTGGGGAAGCCGATCCCACCAAGGTCCCACCGAGCCGTCCCGAGCGGTCACGCTTTCGGAGTCTGCCTCGCCCGGAAGGCGGGGCGATCCGAACAGATCATCCTCGACGTCGATGTCGTCCTCGTATTCTGGAATTCGGGACTTCACGAGCACCTCGCTGACGGCACCGTCGAAGGTCGTGAATGCGCTGACCGAATAGCCAGCCCGATGGACCTGATCAAGGTTCTCGAGATAGGTGCGCCAAGGCATTGGCCCGTAAGCGTCCTGTCGCATGCTGTAGCGCGGCTGGATATCCAAGGTGACCCGCGTGACTACCCCAAGCAGGCCGAGGTGGAGAACTGCGCCGAAGAATCCTTCGGAGCCCCGCTCGATGGTCCGGAGCGAACCGTCTGGACCGAGGATCTCGAGGGCGCGGACCGCCGTGCTGAGCGAGCCAAGGGCAGTCCCGGATCCGTGCGTCCCGGTGGCGACGGCTCCGCCGACGGAGATATGCGGAAGAGAACCGGCGTTGTGGAGCGCAGAGCCTGCCTCATCGAGCTGCGGCGCTACTCGTCCGTACGGGACTGCTGCGCTCATGACCGCCGTCCCCGCGAGCCCGTCGATGACAAGATCCGTGGGCACTTGCCGCAGGCTCACCAGCACACCACTGGTGTCCGCGACGTCGCTGAAGGAGTGTCTCGTACCGAGAGCATGCACACGACTGGCGCTCGCGATGATGCCCGCGGCCTCGCCGAACGAGGTCGGCTCCACGATCTCCCGAGCAGAGAAGCTCAGCGAGCGCGCCCAGTTCATCCGGTCCTGACTCGACCCGCCTCTGCTCATTCGCTGCACGCCCTCGTGTCGGGATGGTCTGACCCCACTAGAGGATCACGAGTTGCCCGGAAACGAAAGAACCCCAGCGCATGAAGCGCTGGGGTTCCGATTGCTCCCTGAGATGGACTCGAACCATCAACCTGCCGGTTAACAGCCGGCTGCTCTGCCAATTGAGCTATCAGGGATTGGCAACTCGAAGAGAATAGCAACACCTTCGCCCGAATGCGAAATCGAGCCGCTGGCGTGTCGCGCGCACCCCGAGTCCGCCGTCTTCGAGCCCTCCTCAGTAGCCCCGAACCGGATCCGCGATGCCCACGAACCGGCCAGTGGACACGAACGCCTCCACGTTGCGGCGCACACGCTCCTGGAGCAGCGGCTGCACCATCTCGGGCGTATCCGCCGCGTGCGGCGTGACGATGAGACGCGGCGTGGTCCACAGCGGGTGCCCGTCCGGCAGCGGCTCGGGCGAGGTGACGTCGAGACCGGCCCCAGCGATCCAGGACTCCTCGAGCGCCACCTGGAGCGCGTCAGGGTCGACCAGAGGCCCCCTGGCGATGTTCACGAGCACCGCGGTCTCCTTCATGGCACGCAGGCGCTGCTCGTTGATGAGGCCGCGCGTCTCATCGGTCGCAGCCGCGGCCACGATGACGACGTCAGCATCAGGCAGCACCTCATCGAGCCTGTCTGCGGTCACCGTGCGAGTGGAACCCTCAACCGGCAGGTCGCGAGCCCGGACGATCGTCGTCGTCACGCGGAAGGGCGTGAGCAGGTCGAGGAGCTCGAGCGCGATGCCGCCAGCACCGATGATGACGACGTGCCTGCCGTACAGCGAGGTGCCCGTCTTCTTCTCCCACGTGCGTGCGGAAAGGCGCCGAGGGAACTCGCGCAGCAGGCCGAGCGTCAGCGCAAGCGCATGCTCCGCGACGGGCTCGGCGTACGCACCCTTCGCCGAGGTGAAGAGCACCCCACGCTCGGCGTGCGGCTTCAGCTTGGCCGCGAAGTTGTCGATGCCAGCGAAGGGCAGCTGCACCCAGGTGACCTGCGGGTTCGCCTCGAGAGCGTCGATCAGCCCCTGCACCTTGGATGCGGACAGGTAGACGATCCCTCGCGTCTCCGGGCCGAGGTCCACGAGTCGTCCGCCGTTCGCGACGACCGCGTCAGCGAACGGGGCAGCATCGCCCTCGGGGAGCAGCGTCACTGCCCCGGATTCGGGGCGAGCATCCCCCTCGAGCAGGGTCGCCTCCTCAGCCAACCTCGCCGTGTGCTGAACCTGCGTGCTGCTCGCGCTCATCCGCTGCTACTCCTTCTCGGTGCCGTCTTCGTCAGTCTGAAAGCGGGCGAACTCCGCGCGCTGGGACACAAGCTGCTCGCGGGCGGTGCGCTGGGCATCCGCGCTCTGCTGCTCCACGTCGGGGTCGCCGAACAGGCCATCCGCAACGAGATCCATCGCGGCGAGCGTCTCGCGTTCGACGAGCCCTGGCAGGGGCGTCAGGGCGTACTCGCGCGCCTCCCGCATGCGCTTCAGGTAGGCGTGATGCGGGTCGGCGAGGACCTCGTCGATGGTGCCGCGCGCAAGCACGAAGCCGCGGTCGAGCACCAGCACGTTCTTCGTCAGACGCTCGATCGCGCGGAGATCATGGCTGAGCAGGATCATCGTGCAGTTACGGGCCACGTTGATGCGCTCGAGCAAGCTGAAGAGCGCCGGCCTCGCGATGATGTCGACGCCCTGCGCAGGCTCGTCGACGACAAGCACGCTCGGCTCCACGATGAGGGCCTGGGCGAACGCAACGCGCTGACGCTGGCCTCGCGACAGCTCGAACGGGAACTTGCCCAGCATGCCGAGCTCGAGGTCGACCGCGTCGATGAGCATGGCCGCAGCTCGCCCGAGACGCTTCCGGTCGAACGAGCGATCGCGCGAGAGGATGGGCTCCGCGATGTTCTCGGCCACCGTCAGGTCGTTGCGCAGCTGGTCGCCGGAGTCCTGCGCGAGGTAGCCGATGTCCAGATCGATGCGCCGGCGGTCGAGCCGCGACGGGTGGCGCAGGTCCATGCCGACGACCTCGAGCGTGCCGCCCGTGATGAACGGCCACTCCCCCTTGCCGGGGCGGCGACGGCCGGACAGGATGCGCCCCAGGGCCGACTTGCCGGACCCGGCCGTGCCCACGACGCCCAGGATCTCACCGGGCTCGAGCTCGAACGAGATGCCGCTGACGGCTTCATGCTTTCGATTCGACCCGTGCTCGATGTAGGAGATCGACAGGTCGTCGGCGACGACGGCCCGTTGATGATCTGCGCTCGTTGCCATGCCTGGTCTCCCCTTTTGTTCTCCGAACCCGCCGGAACACCCGTCGCTCGGCCTTCGAGCAACGAGCCCACCGTGCGAGCCTAGCCTTCGCGCAGCTCGCGCTTCTGATTCTCGATCGACATGAGCTGCTCGTTCAGCGACCGGAAGCGCTCCGGCTCCGCACGCCCATCCGTTCGCTGCAGCGCCCCCAGCAGCTCCGCCTTCCTCCGCAGGAGGTCGCGCTCTACCAGCGATGCGCTCAGCGACCGGACATACAGGTCGATCTGCTCGTCCTTGCTCCCCGCGGGAATCGACGCCATGGCAAGCTCAGTCACGAGCGTCGTGAACGCCTGCGGCACTTCCTCCCCGATCCGCGTGATCCACTCCATCGAGCCCAGGGAGTCTCGGGTCGCGACGATGCCATCGCGCACCGTCGAGAGCGACGCGTTCGTGAAGCCCGCCGCCATGACCTGCTGGAAGCGCTCGTCGGAGAGCCGCCTCGGATGCTGCAGCACCGCCATCAGCGTGTCGCGCTCGAGGCGAGTGACGGGATCGTTCGGCAGGTCGCTCATGCGCACCGCGCGCACTGCGCCGCCGCCGAAGTCGCTCGTGTCCGGCGGGAAGTCGTACCCCTCGCCGTCGGGGAACGGCGGCTCCTCCTCGAAGTGACCGGAGGACGGACCGCGTTGCCCGCCCGGTCGAGCGCGCTGGTCCGGCACACGAGCCGGAGCCCGAGTCGCCGCCTGCCCGCGCGGCGCGTTCTTGCTGGCGCCCCTCGCCGCGCGCACGGCCTGCTCCACCTGCACGAGGTCGATCCCGAGCATTCCCGCAAGGCGCCTCGAGTAGCCGGGCCTCATCGCAGGGTCGCGGATGCCGGCGACCACGGGAGCCGCCTGCCGGAGGGCAGCGACCCTCCCCTCGACGGTGTCGAGATCGTGCCCGAGCAGCTGCTGCGAGATGACGAACTCGTACATCGGCATGGGATGGTCGATGAGCTCGCGCACGGCAGCATCACCCCGCGCGAGACGGAGATCGCAGGGGTCGAGCCCGTCGCGCGCCACGGCGACGAAGGTCTGTGCCACGAAGCGCTGCTCCTCCGCGAACGCCCGCATCGCGGCCTTCTTGCCGGCCTCGTCTGGGTCGAAGGTGAAGATCACCTGTCCGCCGGCGGATTCATCGTCCATGATCCTGCGCAGCACTTTGATGTGGTCGACGCCGAACGAGGTTCCGCACGTGGCGACCGCCGTCTGGACACCCGCGAGATGAGCGGCCATGACGTCGGTGTACCCCTCGACCACGACAACCCGGCGCTGCTTGGCGATCTCGCGCTTCGCGACGTCGAGCCCGTAGAGGACCTGCGCCTTGTGGTAGATCGGGGACTCGGGGGTGTTGAGGTACTTGGGCCCCTTGTCGTCGTCATAGAGCCTTCGCGCCCCGAACCCCACGGTCTGACCAGAGGTGTCGCGGATGGGCCACATGACCCGGCCGCGGAAGCGGTCGTAGCTCGAGCCGCGTTCGTTGGTCGAGAGCAGCCCCGACTCCTTCAGCTCCGGCGTCGTGAAGCCGAGGCCCGCGAGGTGCTTCGACAGGGAGTCCCACCCCTGCGGCGCGTACCCGACACCGAACATGGCCGCGGCACTCGGATCGAACCCCCGCCCGCCCAGGAACTCACGAGCCGCTTCCGCCCCGGGCGCCTGCAGCTGCTCGCGGTAGTAGGTCTCGGCGGCCGTGTGCGCCTGCAGCAGCCGGAGACGCTTCGAGTGGTCGGGTGCATGGCCGCCGTCCTCGTACGTGAGGGCGTACCCGAGGCGCCCCGCGAGGCGCTCGACGGCCTCGGAGAACGTGACGTGGTCCATCTTCTGCAGGAAGGTGAAGACGTCACCGGACTCCCCGCACCCGAAGCAGTGGTAGTAGCCGAGCTGCGGCCGCACGTGGAAGCTCGGCGTGCGCTCGTCGTGGAACGGGCAGAGCCCCTTCTTCGACCCGATCCCCGCGTTCTTGAGGGTGACATGGTCGCCGACGATCTCGGAGATGTCCGTGCGAGAGCGAACCTCCTCGATATCGCTCTTGCGGATCAGTGCCATGAAGCCACCCTAGACGGCACCTCCGACGCCGCAGTGAGCCGGTCGTGCCAGACGAGAGCGCCCTTGTCGGTGAGGTTCGCGACCTGGTCGACGACGACCCGCTTGCGTTCGGTGTCGTCACCGGCCGCCCGGAAATCGGCGGCGAACGCCGCGTCGAGGTGCTGGTCGCCGGTCTGCCAGAACATGTCCGACAGCTCGACCAGGATCTTCCGCTGGTGCTCGTAGATGGGCCGACGCGCATCCAGCGACATGACGAAGCCCGCGACGATGCCCTTGAGCAGCGCGATCTCGGCGCGGATCTCGCGTGGCACGACCAGCGAGGCGCGGTACCGGATGAGCGACTCCCCCGGCTGCGCGGCCCACGTGGCTGCCGTCGCGGCCTTCGCGAAGCGGCCGATGAGCTGCGACGTCAGGTTCTTGAGCCCCGCCTGCGCGACCCTCGACCCGTCGTACTCGCGCATCCAGTAGGGCTGGGCCTGCAGGCGAGTGAACGCCTCGTCGAGTTCCTCCTCGGAGAACTTCGACCCCGACCAGTCGGCGGCCGCGTACAGGATCGCCGGGCGGTTGGCGAGGTCGTCGAGTTCGGGGAGCGAGACGAACGACTCAACGATGGCGTCTTCGAGGTCGTGCACCGAGTAGGCGATGTCGTCGCTCAGGTCCATGACCTGGGCCTCGATGCTGGTTCGCCCCTCAGGCGCGCCCTGCCGCACCCAGTCGAAGACCGGGCGGTCGTCGGCGTACACGCCGAACTTTCCCGTGCCGCGCTCCGCCCCCGCCTCCCGAGTCCACGGGTACTTGCAGCTCGCATCGAGGCTCGCCCGAGTGAGGTTGAGTCCGTAGTGCTGACCGTCGGGGCCGAACACCTTCGGCTCGAGGCGGGCGACGATGCGGAGGGTCTGGGCGTTGCCCTCGAACCCGCCGATGTCCTGCGCCCACTCGTTGAGCGCCTTCTCGCCGTTGTGCCCGAACGGCGGATGCCCGAGGTCGTGGGCCAGGCACGCCGTGTCCACGATGTCGGGATCGAGTTCGAGCGTGCCGGCGATCTCGCGTCCCACCTGCGCGACCTCCAGGGAGTGCGTCAGCCGGTTGCGTGCAGCGTCGATACCGGCCGTCGGCGAGAGCACCTGCGTCTTGGCCGCCAGCCTGCGCAGCGCGCTCGAGTGGACGAGCCGCGCCCGGTCCCTGGCGAACGTCGAACGTCGACGGTTCTCGTGGTGCTCGGGGAGGAAGCGCTCTCGATCGTGGTCGCCGTAAGGACTCCGGTCGATCGGCTCAGGGGGAAGCGTCACCCTCAGCCTCCCGAGTGGGACAGCTCGGCGGCGGAGATATTCGCCTTCTGGTCCTCGTTGAGCTCGCGAGACTCGAGCCAGCGGTCCGGCAGCGACGGCCGCTTGGGCGTTCCCGCTCGCCCGCGAGGGCCCTCGGCGTCCTGCCCAGGGTAGGCCTGGTCGCGATCGAGCTGAGCCAGAAGGCCGTCGAGCTCCTCGAGCGTCGACATGAGCGCGAGACCGGAGCGAACATCGGAGCCCACCGGGTAGCCCTTCAAGTACCACGACATGTGCTTGCGCATCTCACGGCAGGCGCGGGCCTCTTCCTGGTGGAACTCCGCGAGGAGCTCGGTGTGTCGACGGATCGCGTCGCCCACCGCCCCGAGCGTCGGCTGGATGCGCGTCGAGTCGCCGCGGAAGGCAGCAGTGAGGTCGCCGAAGAGCCAGGGGCGTCCGAGGCAGCCGCGCCCGACCACGACGCCGTCGCATCCGGTCTGCTCCATCATCCGCAACGCGTCCTCGCCCGCCCAGATATCGCCGTTGCCCAGCACCGGGATGCTCGTGACGGTCTCCTTGAGCTTGCCGATGGCATCCCAGTCAGCCTGCCCCGAGTAGAACTGCGAGGCCGTGCGCCCGTGGAGTGCGACGGCTGCGACGCCAGCACCCTCCGCGATACGGCCGGCTTCCAGGTAGGTCAGGTGATCGTCGTCGATGCCCTTGCGCATCTTGATGGTGAGCGGGATGTCACCGGAGGCCTCCGCTGCCCCCTCGACGATGGCTCGGAAGAGGGAGGTCTTCCACGGCAGCGCGGCCCCGCCTCCACGCTTCGTGACCTTGGGAACCGGGCATCCGAAGTTGAGATCGATGTGGTCCGCTCGGTCCTCGGCCACGAGCATCGTGACGGCCTCGCGGACGGTCTTGGGGTCGACCCCGTAGAGCTGGATGCTCCTGACCTCTTCCGACTCGTGGTGCTCGATGAGGCGCATGGTCACCGGCGTCCGCTCGACGAGCGCGCGCGAGGTGATCATCTCCGAGACGTAGAGGCCCGCGCCGTACTCGCGGCAGAGGCGCCGGAAGGCGGAATTCGTGATGCCCGCCATGGGCGCGAGCACAACTGGGACGTCGAGAACCAGGGGGCCGATGCGCAGCGGCTTCGAGTCGAGTGCAGTCAAGGTCATAACCGATCAATTCTCGCAGGTCGAGGCGACTTTCGCACGCCAGCCCCGACACGTTCGAACAGGAGCCCCTCGTCGCCTCAGAAGACGATCCTCAGCTCGGGAGCAGGCTCGAACTTCAGCTCCATCGGACCCGCCGCCGAGGTCGAGACATCGAAGACCAGATGGACGCGGGTGGAGGCGGATGGGAGGAGCTGCTTCTCCTCCGCGGGACCGGCAGGCAGGTCGGTGCCGTAGGCGGTGGTCTCGTGGTCTGCGATCGACGTCTGCCCCGCAGCGTCTTCGAGTTCGAAGACGTCCGGCGCGAGGGAGATCGACTCGCCGCTCCCATTGCGGAGATCGACGTCGACGACGCAGAACTGGCCGGCGGCGCTCGCGCTGCCGCCCCGCCAATCGTGCCGCGGCAGGCCGCACTGGATCTCGGTTGCCGACAGCTGCACACCACCGACGCTCACCGTGTCGCGTGGGAGCAGCTCCGAGGCCTCGCCCCGCCACTCGGCGATCGCCGCCGGTGCATCCAGGGTGGCAGCTCCCCGGTCGGTAGCTCGGGCCGAGATGAACACGTAGCTGAGCACGGCGAGCAGGACAAGCGCAGCCGCGATGGTCAGGAGCGCTGGCCGCAGCGAGCGACCCGCCCGCGTTCTCGCGGACGGGCGCTCGCTGGTTCCCACGACGTCCTGGTTCACTCGGGAGGCGCGATCAGGCTCCGAGCAGACGACCCGCGAGGTACGCCTCGAGCTGGTCCAGGGCGACTCGCTCCTGGGCCATCGAGTCGCGTTCGCGGACGGTCACGGCGTTGTCCTCGAGCGTGTCGAAGTCGACCGTCACGCAGAACGGCGTGCCGATCTCATCCTGGCGCCGGTACCGGCGGCCGATCTGGCCGGCGTCGTCGACGTCGATGTTCCAGTGCTTGCGGAGCTTGTCGCCCAGCTCACGTGCGACGGGGCTGAGGCGTTCGTCACGGCTCAGTGGCAGCACCGCGACCTTGACGGGCGCGAGGCGAGGGTCGAGCCGCAGAACGGTGCGGATGTCGACGCCGCCCTTGGCGTTCGGCGCCTCCTCCTCGACGTAGGAGTCGACGAGGAACGCCATCATGGATCGCGTCAGGCCGAAGCTCGGCTCGATCACGAATGGCGTGTAGCGCTCTCCCGAGGCCTGATCGAAGTAGTTGAGGCCGGTGCCGGACGCGGTCGAGTGCGAGGTGAGGTCGTAGTCCGTGCGGTTCGCGACCCCCATGAGCTCACCCCAGCCGGTTCCCTTGAAGCCGAACTGGTACTCGAAGTCGATCGTTCCGGCCGAGTAGTGCGCGCGCTCCTCCTTGGGAACGTCGAAGCGCCGCATGTTGTCGGGGTTCAGCCCGAGGTCCGTGAACCAGTTCCAGCAGGCCTCGACCCAGTCCTCGAACCACTTCTGCGCCTCATCCGGGTGCACGAAGAACTCGATCTCCATCTGCTCGAACTCACGCGTGCGGAAGATGAAGTTCCCTGGCGTGATCTCGTTGCGGAACGCCTTTCCGACCTGGCCGATGCCGAAGGGAGGCTTCTTCCTCGACGTGGTGAGCACGTTGTTGAAGTTCACGAAGATGCCCTGGGCGGTCTCGGGACGCATGTAGTGCAGTCCCGCCTCGTTGTCGACGGGACCGAGGTAGGTCTTCACGAGGCCGGAGAACAGCTGGGGTTCGGTCCACTGCCCCTTGGTCCCGCAGTCAGGGCAGACGATGTCGGACATGCCTTCCGGCGCGCGGTTCTTCTTCGCCTCGAACGCCTCGATGAGGTGGTCCTGGCGGTGGCGCTTGTGACAGCTCAGGCACTCGACCAGCGGGTCGGTGAAGGTCGCGACGTGGCCGGATGCCTCCCAGACCGCCTTGGGCAGGATGATCGAGGAGTCGAGTCCCACCATGTCAGCGCGGCCGCGGACGAACGTCTGCCACCACTGCTTCTTGATGTTCTCCTTGAGTTCGACGCCAAGGGGGCCGTAGTCCCAAGAGGCGCGAGTGCCTCCGTAGATCTCGCCCGCTTGGAAGACGAAGCCCCGCCGCTTCGCGAGAGCGATGACCTTGTCGAGCGTGGTTTGCGCCATTGAGAGAAACTCCTGCTGAGGTGTCGAAGGCGAACCCAGGGTCGTGTCCGCCGCAAGTCGTCAGTCTAGTCAAGCGCCAGGCTCGTGAGCGGCTCCATGCCGGAAGGCCGTCCGCGAGGGGTTCTCCACAGATCCGCTTCTGCGGCACTGCGCCTGCTCGGAGGTCTGCAACGATGTCGCGAAACATCTGAACATTCGAATGGCGTTGTCCCCCAGGACGTCGCGCATCCGAAGGGCACCCTCTGTGACTCCCACATCAACGCTGACCAGCGCTGTCGACAAGAATCTGATCACCACGAGTGCTCTGCACGCCGGAGCCTGCGCCGTCGCCGCGCTCTTCAGCGGAGCCGGTCTGAGCTCCGCGTTGGCCCTCCTTCTCAGCGACCTCGCGCCGGGGAGTCAGCCGAGCCCCTCGAACGCGGCGTCGGGATTCGAGCTGCTCTGGCAAGTCGTCCTCCTGCTCACGGCGCTCCCCTTCTCAGGCCAGCTCAGACTGGGCGTTGAGTCAGTCGGCGGCTTCTCCCTGACCGGCGACAGCGGCCTGACGCTCGGACTGTGGCCCCTCGCGTCGCTGGCGTTCGTCCTGGCAGTGAGCCTCGCGACTGCCTATGGCCTCGAGCGGCGCGGGGCGGATCGAGGCAGGCGCGGCAGACTCGGAGCAGCCGCAGTCTCAAGCGGCACGTTCGCGGTCCTCCTCCTCTGCGTCGCAGCACCCGGCCTGCGTCTCGACACGCCGGGCGCGGCTGCCACCGTCACCGCGCTGAGCCCGGCACTCGCGCCTGTGGCGTTCACGTCGATCTTCCTGAGCGGATGGCTCGGTCGTTCTCTTGCCGCACGAGGCCGTCCTGGTCGAGCACCTCAGACGCCGCTGCCCGGCTCGCGGTCACGAGAGCTGCGGCTCCTCGTGGCGGAGCTCGGCATCTACACCGCGACGCTCGCAGTGGCCGGCTCGCTCCTCGGCATCATCGCGATGATCCTCGGCGTCGCACAGTCGGAGAGCCCGTTGACGTCGGTGCCGGTGCTCCTGGCCGCGGCACCGCACCTCGCCCTCACCACCCTGATCCTCGGGCACCTGGGTGCCATCGCCGTGAGCTTCCCCTTCGGGCCGAGCACAGTCGCGTCGGTCTTCTCGCCTGAGCTCCCCTATGCGTGGCTCGCCCTCCTTCCGGTTGTCGCCGCGACGGTCGCGAGTGCCGTGCTCATCGGGGTCGGTCGGCCCGAGACACGCTTCCCGCAATGGTCGAGCCTCTGGCGCCTGCCTGCCGCAGCCCTGCTGGTCTGGACGATCCTCACGTCCATGCTCCTGCCGGTGGTGCTCACCGGATCGGCATCGGCACTCGGCTTCTCGCTCGGCGACCTCACGATCAGCGTCAGGCCCTCGTTCTGGACCCCCGCGCTCTTCGCGATCTGGGCGCTGGCAGTCGAGCTGCTCGCCTGGGCGCTGCCGCCTCGACTCAGGATCATCGCGCCGCGGCTCCATTCCCGTGCGGTCAGCCTGCTCGCGCGTCTCGACCGTGGGCGCGCGCCTGCTGCCGACGGATCGGAGACACGTCCGCCACTCATCGCCCAGCCCGCCGCATCCACCCCACCTGCGTGGACTGCTCGGCAGCTCGGGGCACCCGCGCGCCGGAGGCTGCGTCGCGCTGGCGCCGCCCTCGCCATCGCGGCGATCATCATCGCGGCAACCGCCACTGCGGTCACCGCACTCAACGGCCACCGCGGCGCGATCGCGGAAGCCCGCCGCTACGTGCAGGCCATCGCCGACGGCAACGCGAGCCTGGCCGGCGAACTCGTCGACCCCAACATCGAGAGCGCTCAGCGACAGTATGTGAGCGACGAGATGCTCGCTGCCGCGACCGAGCGGATCACCGTCCTCGACATCGTCGAGCTCGAAGCCGCCACGACACCCGCCGCGGATGGCTGGCTGACTCCGTCGACGCCCGCAGCGGTGGGTTCAGGCCGCGAGACCAAGAACGTGCAGGTCACTTACAGGCTCGGAGGGACGACGGAGACGGCCGTGCTCGTCGCTGAACGCGTTGACAATGAGTTCCTGGTGCTCGAGCACTGGCGGATCCTCACACCCCTGGTCTTCGCCTCGGCCGTCGGCACGAGTCATGCCATGGACCTCACGATCGGCGCCGTCACGGTGACCCCCGACCCCGTCGACTCTCGAACCTGGGAAGGCAGTCAGCCGGTGAGCTGGGTGCAGTTCGACGCTTACCCGGCGATCTACCCCGTCACGGGAACGATCTCCGAGTTCTACTCCACCTCGAACCAGCCGGTGCGTGTCGGCACCATCGCCGACGACCACGTCGCAACCCGCAACGTCGTCTACACGCCGACCGAGGCGTTGCAGTCCGCGGTGCAATCCGCGGTCACCGCCAAGATCGACGAGTGTGCCTCCTCGACGGCCGCGGCTCCCGTCGGATGCCCGTTCAGCACCTACGCCTCCGGCGCGAATCGAAGCGTGAACTGGAGCATCGCCACCTATCCGACCGTGACCGTCAGCGATACCTCCGACTCCTTCGAGATCGAGGGAGGTCTCGCCACGTACATCTCGGCAGGTGAGAGCGGGCGAACCACGAAAGGATCGGACACGATCTGGGAACAGGGCACCTTCACCATCGACGGGGAGAAGGTCACCGTCGAATTCCGCTGATCTCGCGGCGCGCCCGCCCCCGCCGTCTCAGCTGGCGTCGGTCGGGGCGGGGGCGTCGACGCGAGTCGGCGCATCCACGGCGCCACCGAACCTGCGCTCCCGGCCCGCGTAGCGCTCGATCGCCTCCCAGAGGTCGGTGCGAGAGAAATCCGGCCAGAGCGTGTTGAGGAAGCACATCTCCGCATAGGCAGCCTGCCAGAGCAGGAAGTTGCTCGTCCGCTGCTCACCGCTCGATCGCACGAAGAGGTCGACATCCGGCATCTCCGGGTCGTAGAGGTACTTGGCGATGGTCTGCTCCGTGACGCGCTCTGGTCGCAGCCTCCCCTCGCGAACCTCTTCGGCGATGCGCTTCACGGCGTCGGCGATCTCGAGGCGCCCTCCGTAGTTCACGCACATCGTGAGCGTCATCCGAGTGTTGTCCTTCGTCAGGCGCTCGGCAAGCTGCAGGTCCTTGATGACCGACTTCCACAGGCGCGGCTCCCGCCCAGCCCAGCGGATGCGCACCCCCCACTCGTTCAGCTGGTCGCGCTGCCGATGAAGGACATCGCGGTTGAAGCCCATGAGGAAGCGCACCTCCTCGGGTGAGCGCTTCCAGTTCTCCGTGGAGAACGCGTAGGCGCTGAGGTGCTTCACCCCGACCTGGAGGGCGCCCGCGACGACGTCGAGGAGGGCAGCTTCCCCGGCTCGGTGGCCCTCGATCCGCGGCAGACCGCGCTGGTTGGCCCAGCGGCCGTTGCCGTCCATGACAACCGCCACGTGCGAGGGGACCTCGGACGCCTCGAACGCCGGCGGATAGACACCCGTCCAGTCAACCGGCTTGAACGTCTGCGCCTGCCTGCTCCGGCTCATGCCGTCTCCTCCGTGCCGGGCTCCGCGCCCGGGTCGTTGTCTCCGTTGATTGCCCCGCCGCCCGCGCTGCTCAGAGCGACCGCGGTCGCCGGCTCCAGGCGTCCGAGCAGGCGGTCGTGTTCGAGGACCTGCATCGATCTGAGCTTCTTGTCGAGATAGTGCTGCGAGTAGGCCGAGACGATTCCACTGGCACGTGCCCTGGCCGAGACCTCGATGCCGTCGAGCATCGCCCAATCGCCGGACAGCAGCGCGCGCACCGCCTGCACCGTCGCCTCGTCCACTCGCACGATCCCCGCTGGAGTGCATCGTTGGCACACGACTCCCCCGAGCTGCACGCTGAATCGCTCGTGCGGCCCCGGGGCCCCGCACCTCGCGCAGTCATCGAGCGCGGGGGCCCAGCCGGCGAGCGAGAGCGAGCGGAGCAGGTACGAGTCGAGGATGTCCTGGGACGCCCTCGCGCCGAGGGTGAGCGCCCGCAGGGCCCCGATGACCAGCGTGTACTGCTGGGGCGACGGCTCAGCCTCCGCCACTCGCTCGGCGGCCTCCACGATGACGGACGCGGCCGAATACCTGGAGTAGTCCTCGACCAGGTCCCGCCCGTACGCGGCGAGCGTCACAGCCTGCGTGACGGTGTCCAGGTTGCGACCCGCGTAGCACTGCACGTCCACGACCATGAACGGCTCGAGCCGAGCGCCGAACTTCGACGACGTCCGACGAACCCCGCGGGCCACAGCCCGCACCTTTCCGCGTTCCTTGCCGAGCAGTGTGACGATGCGGTCGGCTTCGCCGAGGCGCTGAGTTCGAAGGACAACCGCCTCGTCACGATAGGTGGGCATCAACCCAGTATGGCCCTCCGAGCAGCGAGAGCCGGGAACCACGCGTGACTCGGCTCATCGCGGCGCTGTGGGAGCATTGAGACCATGGATTCGCCCGCCACGACGCTCCCCCTCTGGCTGGACCTCACGGCCATCGCCATCGGCGCGATCACCGCGGCCATGGTCGCGGAGCAGTTCCGCGACAAGAAGCTCGACTGGCTCGGCGTCGTCATCATCGGCATCACCGTGGGTCTCGGCGGCGGCATCATCCGCGATCTCCTCCTCGGCATCCGTCCGGTGAGCATGGAGACGGAGTGGTTCCTCTTCACAGCTGGGGCGGCGGCACTCGGCGGGATGCTCCTGCAGCGACTGCTCAGACGCATGGACGGCCTGGTCTCGGTCCTCGACGCGGCGGCGCTCGGCTTCTTCTGCGCGGTCGGCACGCTCAAGGCCATGAACTTCGACCTCCCGATCCTGCCGACGCTGCTCGTGGGAACCGTGACCGCGGCCGGCGGAGGCGTGGTCCGCGACATGCTGCTCGGGATGCCGGTCGGCATCCTCTTCGTCGGCTCCCTCTACGCCGTGGCCGCGACGGCAGGCAGCGCAGCGTTCGTGCTGGCAGACGCGTTCGGCGTCTCCCAGATCATCGGCATCGTGATCTGCGTCGCGGTGACCTTCGCCGTGCGCATGGCCAGCGTCTGGTTCGGGCTCAGTCTGCCCGAGCAGATCGCGCTGAAGATGCCGCGAATCCGGAGGTCGCCTCGGACGGGCAGGCCCGAGCGGGAGCTGCCCTTCACCGACCAGGAGATTCTCGAGGCGTCGGGCCTGCACGCCCCCGACACCCGACCGATCGACATCATCGAACAGAAACGGGCGAGCAACCCGAGCTCGGAGTGACCTCCGGCCGGGTGCCCGCCCGTTGAACGTGCCGGTTGCGCCTACGCGACCGTCGTCAGCTGAGCATCGAGCTCGGCTTCGGTCTCGCCGCGCAGCGCCCTGTTCACGCCGGACACGATGGCCTTGAGCGACGCCGTCGAGATGTCGCTGTCGATACCGACTCCCCAGAGGCGCACGCCCGCGACGTCCAGCTCGATGTAGGCCGCGGCGCGCGCGTCGCCACCCACGGACAGCGAGTGCTCGACGTAGTCGAGCAGCTCGACCTGCAGGCCCTGCTGCCCGAGCAGCTTCATGAAGGCGTCGAGCGGCCCGTTGCCCTGCGAGGCGTGCTCGGCCACTCCCGACCCGTCGCGCAGCGAGACGCTCAGGTCGACGGCTCCGTCGAGCGCTGAGCTCGTCGCCGTGCGGAACAGCTCGAAACGACCCCACTTGTGCTGCTCGCTCTCCGCGGGCAGGTACTCGTCGTTGAAGATTCGCCAGATGGCGTCGGTCGAGACCTCGCCGCCCTCTGAGTCGGTCTTGTTCTGCACGACCCCGGAGAACTCGATCTGCAGACGTCGCGGCAGGTCGAGGTTGTGGTGCTCCTTGAGCAGGTAGGCGACTCCGCCCTTGCCGGACTGGGAGTTCACGCGGATGACGGCTTCGTAGCTCCGGCCGAGGTCGCGAGGGTCGACGGGCAGGTACGGGACCTCCCACGTGAGCTCGTCGACGGACACGCCGAGCGCGTCGGCCTTCGCGGCCATGGCCTCGAAGCCCTTCTTGATCGCGTCCTGGTGCGAGCCCGAGAAGGCCGTGTAGACAAGGTCGCCACCCCAGGGGGCGCGCTCCCCGACGGGCAGCTGCGTGCAGTACTCGACCGTGCGGCGGATGCCGTCGATGTCGGAGAAGTCGATCTGCGGGTCGATGCCCTGGGTGAACATGTTCACGCCGAGCGTGACCAGGTCGACGTTGCCCGTGCGCTCGCCGTTTCCGAAGAGGCAGCCCTCGATGCGGTCGGCGCCGGCGAGGTAGCCGAGTTCGGCGGCGGCCACACCCGTGCCGCGGTCGTTGTGGGGATGCAGGGAGAGCACGACGCTCTCTCGCCGCGTCAGGTTGCGATGCATCCACTCGATCGAGTCCGCGTAGATGTTCGGTGTGGACATCTCGACGGTCGCCGGCAGGTTGATGATGACGGGACGTTCGGGGCTCGCGTCGAAGCCCTCGATGACCTGGTTGCAGATGTCGACCGCGAAGTCGAGCTCCGTGCCCGTGTAGCTCTCTGGCGAGTACTCGTAGTAGATCTTCGTGTCGGGAACGATCGCCTCGGCTTCACGGCACAGACGGACACCCTCGAGGGCGATGTCGATGATGCCCTGGCGGTCCTTGCGGAACACGACCTCGCGCTGCAGGACGCTCGTCGAGTTGTACAGGTGCACGATCGCCTGCTTCGCGCCCTTCAGCGACTCGAAGGTGCGGGTGATCAGGTGGCCACGCGCCTGCGTGAGCACCTGGATCGTCACGTCGTCCGGGATGACGTTCTCTTCGATCAGCGAGCGGACGAAGTCGAAGTCGGTCTGGCTGGCCGAGGGGAACCCGACCTCGATCTCCTTGTACCCCATGCGGACCAGGAGGTCGAAGAGCGCGCGCTTGCGCTCCGGGGACATCGGGTCGATGAGCGCCTGGTTCCCATCGCGCAGGTCGACGGCACACCAGCGCGGTGCGCGCTCGATGCGCTTGGAGGGCCAGGTACGGTCGGGCAGGTCGACGGCGATCTGCTCGTGGTGCGGGACGTAGCGGTGCGCTGGCATCGATGACGGCTGCTGCATGTTCTTCATTTTTAGCTCCGGATCACATCTTCTTGTCGTGCTAAGCCGACAGCAGACTCCGCGGCGAGGGGGCTTAGAGCGAAGCCTCGCCGCGGCAACGAAGAAGGAGGGTGCCGAACAGCATTGGCCCAGCGTAGCACCGAGGCGCGGAGTTCACCCGCGCGGTCAGTTGAGGCCGTGCTCGTAGGCGAAGACGACCAGCTGCACCCGGTCGCGCAGCCCGAGCTTCGCGAGCACCCGCGAGATGTGCGTCTTCACGGTGGCCTCGCTCAGGAACTCCTGTCGGGCGATCTCCCCGTTCGAGAGGCCGCGAGAGGCGAGCGCGAACATCTCTCGCTCGCGCTCGGTGAGCGTCGTGAACTGCTGCGGCACGGCGCGCGAAGCCGGAACGGCGGCCGAATAGCGCCTGATCAGGTCGGCGGTGGCCTGAGCGGCGAAGACCTCGGCACCTGTCGCCACGGTCCGGACCGCCGCGAGCAGGAACTCCGGATCGGCGTCCTTCAGCAGGAACCCGCTGGCGCCCGCCCCGACTGCCTTCGCGACCGCCTCGTCGAGGTCGAAGGTCGTGAGCACCAGGATGCGTGTTGACGACCCGCTCGCGACGATCTGCTTCGTCGACTCGAGGCCGTCCTGTCCCGGCATGCGCACATCCATGAGCATCACATCGGGCTTGAGCGCCTTCGCCAGCGAGACCGCCGCGACTCCGTCGCTCGCCTCCCCGATGAAGCGCATGTCCTCCTGGCTGTCGATGAGCATCCGGATTCCGCTGCGGAAGAGAGGCTGATCGTCGACGAGCGCGACGGTGATCTGGGAACTGGTCAAAATGTGTGCCTCTCGGTTGTGGAGCGAGTGCCGTCGCTGTCGAGCTCGGCCCCAGCGGCCCCCTGCGGCGAGGCTATGGGCAGCCAGGCGTGCACGCGAAACTGCGCACCAAGCCGTTCAGCCTGCACGTTACCGCCTGCGATGCCGACGCGCTCCGCCATGCCGACGAGTCCGTGCCCGCCCTCGCCTCTCGGGTGCGGGGGCTCCGCGACGGAGTTGAGGATCGTCGCCTCGAAGACCTGCCCCCAGCTCAGTCGCACGACGACGGGCCTCGCGGCATCGCCGTGCTTGAGCACGTTGGTCAACGACTCCTGCACCAAGCGGAACACAGCGCCCTGCGCCTGCGTCGTGAGGGTCCGAGGCTCGCCTCTCGTCTCCAGCTGCAGGTCGAGGCCGGCCGCGCGCATCCTGGAATACAGTGCGGGCAGTTCGTCGAGGCCAGGTTCCGGACCGGCCTCCTGGCTGTGCCGAAGCTGCCCGAGAAGGCCACGGACGTCGACGAGCGCGCTTCTGGCCGTCGAGGAGATCGTCCCGAGCGCCGCCTCCGCCGAGTCGGGGTTGCTCTTCATCGCGTACCGCGCGCCGTCGGCCTGGGCGACGACCACGGCCAGGGAGTGCGCGACCACGTCGTGCATGTCTCTCGCGATCTGCGTTCGCTCCTGTTCAGCGGCCAGCTGCTCCTGCGCTCGGATGCGCTCGAGCTCCACGATCGCCGCCCGGTTCTTGACCTCCTGGGCCCGCAGATGCGCGCGGCGGAGGAGCCCTGCCAGCCAGGCCACGACTCCAGCCCCGACGAAGAGCAGCCAGATCAACGCCGCAGCGAACAGGAACGCGTCGCGGCTGCCCTCGACGTTCGTGGCGATGGACTCCCAGGTGAAGCTCGTCGGATTCCAGTGCGGGATGAGCGCCACGATGATCGTCGGTGCCACGACGCCGTAGACGGCGGAGCTGATGACAAGGGCACGGCTGCCGTAGGCGACCGCGGCGTAGATGCTGAGGTAGATCGCGACATCCTGCGGATGCGGGCCGAACGCGAAGACCGACTTCAGCAGTGCCGCGAGCACGACGATCAGGAAGCTCGGCCATGGCGCGTAGCGCCGGATGATCATCGCGACCGTGAAGAGCACCCAGGACGGCAGGAGCAGCCAGGTCAGCGTCGTGCCGTCCCCGGCGTCGTAGTCGAGGGGCAGGCCGAACGTGAGCGCGAAGAGGAGGCCGAGGATGATGTCGGTCACCCACTGAAGCCACGTCAGGCGGTAGGTGTGCGCCTTCCACAGCCCGCCGACTGCCGCGAAGAAGGACTCCCGCGGCTGTCCACCAGCCGCGAGAGCATCGACGGACCGCGGCTCAGAAGCCGAGGCGTCCGAGCTGCTTCGGGTCACGCTGCCACTCCTTCGCCACCTTCACGCGGATGGAGACGATGACACGCCCCTCGGTGATCTGCGAGATCTCACGCTGCGCCTGCTCGCGGATGCGCTTCAGCCGCTCGCCGCCGCGCCCGATGATGATGCCCTTCTGGCTGTCGCGCTCGACGACGATGTTGACGTACAGCTCGCGCGTGACGCCGTCGTCCCGCGTCACGATCTCCTCGACCGTGACCGCGATCGAGTGCGGGAGCTCGTCGTGCACACCCTCGAGCGCCGCCTCGCGAACGAGTTCCGCCGCACGCTGCTCGAACGACTCCTCGGTCTTCATGTCGCTCGGGTACAGGGGCTCGGACTCGGGGAGCAGCCCGAGGATGATGCCCGTGAGCGTGTCCAGCTGGATGTCCTCAGCTGCTGAGACGGGGATGATGTCATCCCATTCGCGGAGCCCCTGGACGTCGACGAGGCGAGAGGCCAGGACGTCCCGGCTCACGGTCTCCGCCTTCGTCACGATGGCGATCTTGCGAGCCTTGGGGGCCTCATCCAGCTGCTCGTTGATGAAGCGATCGCCCGGGCCGACGGGCTCGTTGGCCGGCACGCAGAACCCGATGACATCCACTTCCGCGACCGTCGCGTGCACGACATCGTTGAGGCGCTCCCCCAGGAGCGTCCGCGGACGGTGCATGCCGGGGGTGTCGACGATGATGATCTGTCCGTCTTCGCGGTGGACGATGCCTCGCACGGCACGGCGAGTGGTCTGCGGCTTGTCGGAGATGATGGCGATCTTCTCGCCGACCAGCGCGTTCGTCAGAGTGGACTTGCCCACGTTCGGGCGACCGACGAAGGTCACGAATCCTGCTCGGTAGTTCGTCATGCTTCGATTCCTGACTCTTGAAGTGGTTCCAGGCGGCGCGCCAGGACAGTGAGAATGCGCTTGCGGGGTCCGACTCGCTCGGCGACGAGCTCGATGCCGTCGACCACCGCCCTGTCCCCTCGTTCGGGGATCTTGGACAGCGACTTCGCGAGCAGCCCGCCCACGGAGTCGACGTCGTCGAACTCGAGCTCGATGTCGAAGAGATCGCCGAGCTCCCCCGTCGCGAGGCGAGACGACACCCGGTATCGCCCATCGAGCAGCTTCCGCGGCTCGTCATTCGGTCGATCGTACTCGTCGCTGATCTCTCCCACGAGCTCCTCGATGAGATCCTCGAGGGTCACGAGGCCCGCTATGCCGCCGTATTCGTCGACAACCATGGCGAGGTGGGTCGCGGACGCCTGCATGCGGCGCAGCAGCAGATCGGCGCGCAGCGACTCCGGGACGAAGTCGGCGGGCCGGGCGAGCTCGACCGCGGGGCTCGCCTCCGCCTCGTCCTGCAGCGAATGCCGCACCAGGTCCTTGAGGTAGAGGATCCCGAGGATGTCGTCGCTGTCCCGGCCGATGACCGGAGCACGGGAGATGCCGGTCTCGAGGAACTGCTCGAGCGCTTCCCGCACCCCGGCGTCGCCGTCGACCGTGACCATGTCCGTTCGAGCGACCATGACTTCCCGGACGAGCCGGTCGGAGAACTCGAAGACGGAGTGGATGAGCTCCCGGTCGCCGTGCTCGAGCACCTTGAGGTCTGCTGCCTCATCGACCATGTTGAGGAGCTCCTCCTCGCTCGAGACGGAGCCGAGGCGCTGCGGACGCCCAGGGGTCACGCGATCGCCGAGCACGACGAGCAGATCTGCGACCGGCCCGATCACGAGCCGGACTCCGCGCGCGATGGGGGCCGCGAAGGCCATCACCTGCTGGGGATGCGCCCGCGCGACGCTTCGCGGACTCGTGCCGGCGATGATGAACGAGACCAGGATCATGATGGCAACGGAGACGAGGAACGCCTGCCACCTGACGTCGAAGAGATCGGTCAGGATGAGCGTCACCAGGACGGCCGACATGCTCTCGAAGAGCACGCGTGCGAACGTCAGCGCGTTGCTATGGGCACCGGGATCGGCGGCGATCGCCTCGATCGAGCGCTTCGCGCGGCTCCCCGCGGCGAGGTGCTCGAGCTCCGGCTTCGAGAGACGCGCGATGACCGCTTCCGTCGCGGCGAGCAACCCGCTCATCGCTACCATCAGCACGATGGCGGCGACGAGCAGAGCCGCGGTCATCTGGCGCGCTTCCTCTCCTGAAGGTGGAAGCCGACGAGGAGATCGCGCTGGAGCCCGAACATCTGCTTCTCCTCCTCGGGCTCGGCGTGGTCGAAGCCCAGCAGGTGCAGGACTCCGTGGGTCGTGAGCAGCAGGAGCTCGTCCATCATGCTGTGCCCGGCGGCCTTCGCCTGGTCGGTCGCGACCTGCGGGCAGAGCACGATGTCTCCGAGCAGTCCAGGAGGCGTCTGCCGATCGACGTTGCCTGGCCGAAGCTCGTCCATCGGGAAGCTGAGCACGTCGGTGGGGCCGGGTTCACCCATCCACTGCACGTGCAGCTCCTCCATGGGGCCGACCTCGACGAGCACGATCGCGAGCTCCGACTCGGCGTGCACGTGCAGCTGGTCGAGCGCGTACGCGGCGACGCGCTGCAGGGCGCCTTCGTCGACCTCGTAGCTGGCCTCGTTGTTGACCTCGATGCTCATCGGCTTGCGTTCCTGTCCTGGCGTCGGTGATCGTCCGCCTGCTTCTTCTGGTCGTACTCGGTGTAGGCGTCGACGATGCGGGCCACGAGGGTGTGCCTGACGACGTCGTCGCTCGTGAGGTGCGAGAAGTGCACCTCGTCGATGCCGCCGAGCACGTGGGTCACGAGCTTCAGTCCCGAGGCCCCCATGGGCAGGTCGAGCTGCGTGATGTCCCCCGTGACGACCATCTTCGATCCGAACCCGAGCCTCGTCAGGAACATCTTCATCTGCTCCGGCGTCGTGTTCTGCGCCTCGTCGAGCACCACGAAGGCGTCGTTGAGCGTGCGCCCGCGCATGTAGGCGAGCGGCGCGACCTCGATCGTCCCGCTCGCCATGAGCTTGACCACGACCTCCGGGTCGAGCATCTCGTTGAGCGCGTCGAAGAGCGGCCGCAGGTACGGGTCGATCTTGTCGTTGAGGGTCCCCGGCAGGTAGCCGAGGCGCTCGCCGGCTTCGACGGCCGGGCGAGTCAGGATGATCCGCGTGACCTCCTTGCGCTGCAGGGCCTGCACCGCCTTCGCCATCGCAAGGTAGGTCTTGCCCGTTCCGGCGGGCCCGATGCCGAAGACGATCGTGTTGTCGTCGATCGCATCCACGTACTGCTTCTGGCCGAGTGTCTTCGGGCGGATGACCTTGCCACGGGACTGCACGATGGACTGGCCGAGCACGTCCGTTGGGGTCTCCTCGCCACGGTCGATGAGCCGCTGGGAGCGCTCGACCTGAGCTGGCTCGAGGTCGACGCCGCTGCGCGCCATCGCAGTGATCTCGCGCAGGAGCGCCTCGGCTGCGACGACGTCGTCTCGCTCGCCGCTGAAGGTGATCTCGTTCCCGCGCGCGAGCACGCGCACGCGGGGGTGCTCGCGCTCGACGGACTTGAGCAGCCGGTCGCCGGGCCCGAGGAGCCGCACCATGGCGACGCCTTCGACCGTGGTGGTCTGCTCCACGAAATCAGTCCAGGTGCCGGGCTCCCCGGGACCTTGGGACGGTGAACTGTCTTGACTAGGCAAGGGATCCTTCCGAGAGTCCTCCGCCGAGGACGTGGGCGTGTACGTGGAAGACGGTCTGACCTGCTGCCGCCCCCGAGTTGAAGATGAGCCGGAATTCGCTGTCGGTGTGCTGATCGGCGAGCCCCTGGGCGACCGCGATGACCTCGGCGAGCAGTGCCGGGTCGCCTGCCGCGAGCTGGGCGACGTTCGCGTACTCCTGGGTCTTGGGCACCACAAGAAGGTGCACGGGCGCCTTCGGGCTGATGTCCTTGAAGGCGATGACCCGCTCGGACTCGAACACGATGTCGGCTGGGATCTCGCGGTTGATGATGCGCGTGAAGATGGACGGCTCTGAACTCGACATGAGACCAGCCTACGACTCGGCACTCGCGCGGGACCGAGAGTCCCACGTGCCGCTCAGCGCCAGGATCGCCGCGATCGCGGCGGGAGCCGCACTCGAGGTTCGAAGAACGCCAGCGCCGAGGTGCACGCGCCTGGCGCCGGCAGCCTCGAAGGCCTCGAATTCGCTCTCGTCGATGCCGCCCTCTGGCCCGACGACGAGCGTCAGCCCGGAAGCGCCTGCCGGGACCTGCTCGACGAGGGCCTGGCGCAGCGAGGTGTCGCCGAGCGGGTCGAGGACCAGCATCGGCGCGTGACCGGCGAGCGTTGCGACCTCACCCGTCGAGTGCAGCGGGGCCACATCCGGGACCCACGCGGCGAGGCTCTGCTTGCTGGCCTCCCTGGCGATGGATGCCCACCGCTCACGGCCCTTCTCGGCCTTCTGGTCCCAGCGGCTCACGCTGCGCTTCGCCTGCCATGGCACGAACGCCGCGGCTCCGAGCTCCGTCGCGACCTGCACGGCGAGGTCGTCTCGCCCGCCCTTCGCGAGTGCCTGGACAACCGTGACACGCGGAGCCGACTGCGCCACTCGCCGCGCGGCGAGGACCGTGACGAGTGCGCGGTCGCGCTCAGTCAGAGCGAGCTCGCCGTCGACGACGAAGCCGCGCCCGTCGCCGAGCTGCACACGTTCGCCCACTCGCATCCGAGCGACCGCCATGTGCTTGGCTTCCGCGCCGCGCACCTCGACGACGCCGCCGACGCGCAGCGCCTCGTCGAGGTCCTCGACGAGGTAGAGCCACGCCACGTCAGCGACCGAAACGGTCGCGGAGCTTCGAGAACATCCCCTGCTTCTCCCGCGCGAGGCGAGGGGCCTCGTGGCGATGACGGGCAGCGAACTCCTCGATCAGCTTGCGCGACCTGCCGTCGAGCTTCGCCGGGGTCACGACCTGGACGGCGATGTCGAGGTCGCCGCGATGCGTCGAGCGAAGCCGCGTGATGCCCCGACCTCGAACGGTCAGCACCTCACCCGACTGCACGCCCGCGGGGATCTGCAGGTCGACGTCGCCGTCGAGCGCACCGACCGTGGTCGAGGTACCCAGGATCGCGTCGGCCATCGACACCTCGACGACGCACTGGAGGTCATCGCCGTCTCGCGAGAAGACCTCGTGCGGGCGCACGCGGATCTCGAGGTAGAGGTCACCGTTCGCTCCCCCTGCTGGTCCGGCTTCGCCCCGACCGGGAAGGTGGATGCGCAGCCCGGAGTCCACACCGGACGGGATGTCGACCGGGATGCTCACGTTCGATCGGACGCGCCCCTGGCCGTGGCACGTGTCGCACGGGTGCTCGATGACCGTGCCGTAGCCGCGGCACTGCGCGCACGGCTGGTTCGTGACGACCATGCCGAGGATGGAGCGCACCTGTCGCTGCACGGACCCGGCCCCACCGCATGCCGAGCACGTCGTCGGCGAGGTCCCTGGCGCGCAGCAGGTGCCCTGGCAGTTCTCGCAGGCGATCGCCGTCGTGACCTCGAGGTCCCGGTGCGTGCCGAACATGACCTCGTCGAGGTCGAGTTCGACGCGCACGAGCGCGTCCTGGCCGCGTTCCGCGCGCGAGCGGGGTCCGCGGGAGCCCTGCTGGCCGAAGAAGGTCTCGAAGATGTCGCCGAAGCCACCGAAGGACTGCCCATCTGGGCCGCCCTGGTCGTACTGCCGGCGCCGCTCGGGGTCGATGAGCGTGTCGTAGGCGTGCGTGACGGACTTGAAGCGCTCCGCGGCATCTTCGGACGGGTTGACGTCCGGGTGCAGCTGGCGTGCCAGCTTGCGGTAGGCCTTCTTGATCTCGTCCTGGGACGCCTCACGGCTCACGCCGAGCACGTCGTAGTGGTCTGCCAAGAGTGGCGACTCCTTCTTTGCATCTGTGTGTGTCACGCCTGCGTTGTCAGGCGCCGGGTGCATCCGCCGAGTGATCTGGCGGTGTGGGTCAGTCGTCCGAGTGCTGCTCGTCGAGCACCCGTGACAGGTAACTCGCAACCACTCGAACGGCCTGGATATTCCTCGGGTAGTCCATTCTCGTCGGCCCGACGACGCCGAGACGCGCGTCGCTCCCGGAGCTGCGGTAGCCGCTCGTCAAGATAGCCGTCTCGCCGAGGCCCAGGTCGACGTTCTCCTGGCCGATGCTGACCGAGTAGGCCTCGGGGCTGGAGTGGAGCTCGTCGAGCAGCCGCAGGAGGACCACCTGCTCCTCGATGGCCTCGAGGACAGGCAGGATGCTCGAGGGGAAGTCACGTTCGGTCCGGGCGAGGTTCGCGGTGCCCGCCATGACGAGGCGCTCCTGGCGGTGCGCCAGGACGAGCTCGAGCAGGTTGGCGATGACGGGAGCGAAGAGCTCCGCGTCTCGCTCCCCCATGATGCCGCTGACATCCCTGAGCTCCGTGGAAGCGCGCGCGACCGTCTTCCCGACGAGGCGGCCGGCCAGCCGGTCCCGGAGCACATGCAGCTGCTCGACGCTCACCTCGGCACGCAGATGCCCGATGCGCTGCTCGACGCGGCCCGAGTCGGTGATGAGGACCGTGAGGACGCGCATGCTCGACAGCAGGACGAACTCGACGTGCTGGATGGCGGCGTTCGCGAGCGAGGGGTACTGCGCGATCGCGACGGAGTTGGTGAGCTGCGCCAGCAGTCGCACCGACCGTCCGAGCACCTCGTCGACGTCGTCGCTGCCCTCGATGAACGTCTCGATCGCCCGACGCTGCGCCCCGGAGAGCGGCCTGAACTCGGCGAGCCGGTCGACGAAGAGTCGGTAGCCCTTGTCGGTCGGGATGCGCCCGGAGGACGTGTGCGGGGCCACGATGAGCTCGGCGTCTTCGAGCTGTGCCATGTCGTTGCGGATGGTGGCCGCGGAGACGCCGAAATCGTGACGGTCTGCGATCGACTTGGAGCCCACCGGCTCACGACTCGTGACGTAGTCGGTGACGATGACGCGGAGCACCTGCATGCTTCTGTCTGAAACCACGATGCTCCTCCCTCGACGAGCTGCTGCGAGTCGGACTGGCACTCCGAACCTGAGACTGCCAATCCTACCGCTTTCCGCTCACGCCACCAGCAGGATGCCAGGCCCTCGGAGGGCACGCGCAGTAGCGTGGGCGAAACCGACGAGAGGAACCCCGTGTCAGATCAGAACGCACCGACCCCGCCGCCAGGACACCAGGATCAGCCTCGGCAGCCGCCATACGACCGGCCGGGACCCTACGGGCAGCAGCCACCGTACGGGCAGCAGGCTCCCCACGGTCAGCAGGTCCCGTACGGACAGCAGGCTCCCTACGGGCACCCGCAGGGCGGGCAGTACCAGCAGTCGGGCCCGCAGAATGGGACAGAACCGCCCCTGACCCGAGACGGCGACCGCCTCGTCGGAACCTTCGATCACCTGCTCAACATCGTCGCCCCGGCCGTCGGGCCGCTCATCCTCTGGCTCGTCACGCGGCGGAGGGGGCCTCTCGCCGACAGCGAGGGCCGCGAGGCGCTCAACTTCGGCATCACCGTTGCGATCGTCTACCTCGGCATCGGCGTCATCTCGCTGCTCTCGCTGATCGGCGGCCCGCTGGCGCTGATCGTCCCGCTCCTCTACCCGATGCTCTGGGTTGCCGTCGTCGTCTACGCCATTCTCGGCGCGGTCCAGGCGAACAAGGGTCTCCCCTACCGGTACCCGGTCACCTTCCGGTTCGTGAGCTGAGCCGGCTCAGGCGGCGATTCGGCGCACGATCGCGTCTGCCATGAGCCGCCCGCGGAGCGTCGGGACGAGCCTGCCCTTCAGCGCGGCCCTCCCGTCGACGAGCGACTCGGCGATGAGCTCGGCGACGACGCTGGAGTCGTCCAGCTCGGAGATCGCGAGGCCCTCCCGCAGACGCGAGCCGAGCATGATCCGCTCGAAGCGCTTCGTCTCCTCGTCGAGCACTTCGCGCCCCATGGCCGGGGTGATGCCCTCAGCAAGCCTCGATGCGTAGGCGCTCGGATGCTTGGCGTTCCACCAGCGCACGCCACCCACGTGGCTGTGCGCGCCTGGCCCGAATCCCCACCAGTCCGCATCTCGCCAGTAGGAGAGGTTGTGGCGAGACGCATGCTTGCCGTCGAGCGACCAGTTGCTGACCTCGTACCACTCGAACCCGGCCGCTGAGAGTCGCTCCTCTGCGAGCTCGTACATGTCGGCCTGCAGGTCGTCGTCCACAGCGGGCACCTCGCCGCGGCGGATCTGCCTGGCCAGCTTCGTGCCCTCCTCGATGATGAGCGCATACGCGCTCACGTGCAGCGGCTCCTGCGCCAGCGCCATGTCGAGCGATCGGCGCCAGTCGTCGATGGACTCGCCGGGAGTGCCGTAGATCAGGTCGAGGCTCGGCTCGAGCCCGACTCGCTTCGCTGCGGCGACCACGATAGGGATGCGTGCCGGATCGTGGGTGCGCTCGAGGACGCTGAGGACGTGCGGGACGGCGGACTGCATCCCGAAGCTGACTCGGGTCACGCCAGCAGCCCGGAGCTCGGCGAGCTCACGCTCGCCGACCGAGTCGGGGTTCGCCTCGACGGTGACCTCCGCGTCTGGGGCGAGGCCCCAGCGACTGCGCACTCCCTCGAGCATCGCCGCAAGGTCGCTGACGGGCAGGAGAGTCGGCGTTCCGCCACCGAAGAAGACGGTGGATACCTCGCGAGGGGCACCGCTCAGCACCCGCTCGGCGATCACCATCTCCTTCTCCACCTCGCCGGCATAGCTGGAACGCGAGACGCCTCCGAGTTCCTCCGCCGTGTAGGTGTTGAAGTCGCAGTAGCCGCACCGCACGCGGCAGAAGGGCACGTGGATGTAGACGCCGAAGTCTCGTGACTCGGCGCCGACCAGTGCCTGGCCGGGGAGCTCTCCGCCCGGCGGCACCGGCTCGCCGAGCGGCAGCGCGCTAGGCGCCAAGATGGCCGTTCGGCTGGGCCGTGTTCGGGGCGAGGTTCACGTGATGCACCCGCACAGCCTAGGCGCAATCAGGCGCGCGATCAGCCGAGCACGGCCCCGCGTTGCGCTCGCGCCCAACTGACACGACTACCTTCGAGGTCATGAGCACTCAGGCGACCTCCCCAAAGCACGTTCTCGTCTCCGGCGCATCCGGAATGATCGGCCACCGTCTCATCGAGGAACTGCACGCGCACGGCCACCGCGTCACGCGGCTCGTCAGGCGCGACCCGAAGGACGCCAGCGAGTTCCGGTGGAACCCCGCCCAGCGAACCCTGGACGCGAGGGTCCTCGACGGCGTGGATGCAGTCGTGAACCTCTCCGGGTCACCGCTCAGCAAGCTGCCGTGGACCTACAACGTGAAGAAGGAGATCCTTCGCTCCCGCGTCAACGCGACGCTCACGATCACCGGTGCCATGGCGGCCTCCTCCACGCCCCCGGCGCTCCTCATCAACGGTTCCGCGTCGGGCGCGTACGGCGACCGGCCGGGGCAGGTACTCGACGAGGACTCGGCACTGCCCGAGACCGACGAGTTCCTCCCGCGTGTCGTCGACCGCTGGGAGCGCGCGGCTCAGACAGCCCCGGACGGCACCAGGGTCGTCCTCGCCCGCACCGGTCTCGTCCTGGGGCGCGGCGGTGTCCTGACCGTCCTGAAGACCCTGGCGAGCGTCGGGTTGCTCTCGCAGCTGGGTGACGGCACGCAGCACTGGCCGTGGGTGAGCCTGCGCGACGAAGTGCGCGCGCTCCGCTTCCTGCTCGAGTCCGACGACGCGCAGGGGCCCTACAACCTGGTCGGCCCCACACCCGCGACCGCCGACGAGATCCAGCAGCAGCTGGCCGACGAGCTCGGGCGCCCCTACAAGCTCAAGGCGCCATCGACGCTCATCGACCTCACCCTCCAGAAGGCGGGCCGTGAGCTGTTCCTCGCCGACCAGCAGATCCGCCCGAAGCGCCTGCTCGACGCGGGCTTCACCTTCAAGGATCGCACCGCGGGTCAGGCCGTCGAGCTGGCCCTCAAGTCGCCGGAGTTCGAGCCAGAGCCTGGCGCCGGAGTCTGACGCTTCGAGCCGGGCCGCTCACGCCCTGGCGCGAGCGGCCTTCTCGAGGCGGATGCCCTCGCGCAGAGAAGCCCTGGCTCGCTTTCGGTCCCCCGAGGCCGAGTACGCAAGACCGAGGCGCATCCACGTCCTCCAGTCTTCAGGAGCGGCCTCGACCTCGGACTTCCACCTCGGAAAGTCCTCGTCGGCCGCCTCACGGACGACGCGTCCGCTCGGTCGCTTGGGCAGGTCGTCCTCCGGCAGCTCGCCGGCGTCCGCCATACGTCCGAGCAGTCGTTCCGTCTGCATCCCGAAGAGCAGCTCACGGGCCACGAAGACGACCGCGAGGACCGGGAACACGATGAGTGCGGCACCCATCACCTTGGCGACGATATCGCCCGCGAACAGTGAGACCGCCATTCCCGAGACGAAGACGATGTAGAGCAGCAGGAGCAGGGTCACGGCGGCGACGCCGAGCTTCGTGGCCAGGTTGCTCTTCACGAGCGACCCGACAGTCCGTCGAGGCCGAGCACGCCGTCGAGCCCGACTGTCGTGCCCCGCGTCTCGACCGCATGCGTGATGGCGAGCTTGATGCCATGCACGTAGGCCTCCTGCGAGATCGTCTCGTGGCGAATCGTCAGCACTTCACCCTCTCCCCCGAAGATCACCTGCTGATCCGCCACGACTCCGCGCAACCGCAGACTGTGGATGGGCACGCCCGAGACGAGTTGCCCCCGAGCGTCCTGCTCGCTGTTCGGAGCGGAGAGTGGCCGTTCCCTCGAGGTCGCGATGCGCTCCGCGGTCCGTACAGCAGTCCCTGACGGCGAATCCACCTTCTTGTCATGGTGCGCTTCGACGATCTCGATCGATTCGAAGAAGCGCCCCGCGACGCTCGCAAGCGCGGTGCCGAGCACCGAGCCCAGAGAGAAGTTCGGGACGAAGACGACCGCACGCTCCGGAGGCACGAGGCCAGAGACGCCGGCGATCCGCTGCTCGTCCCAGCCGCTCGTGCCGACGACGACGTCGATGCCATGCTCGAGGGCGAAGGGCACCGCCGCCTCCGATGCCTCGAGCCGCGAGACGTCGATGAGCACGTCGGCGCCGAGCATCTCATCGAGTGAAGAAGAACTCGTCAGCCCCGCATGGAGACGGAGCCCATCGGTCGTCTCGAGGATCCGTGCGATCAGTGTTCCCATGCGGCCAGAAGCGCCCAGCACGGCGACCTTTGTTTCCATGCCCACAAGCGTACGGCCATCGGCAGGCCGAGCAGACGACGCGGGAGGCTCTCGGCGGCAGGCCCGACGACCTCAGACGGCGATCGAGGTGCTGACTCCCGTGCGCAGTTCCGGCGTCAGGTGCGACAGGTCGTTGAAGAGCAGCAGCTCAGCCGGCTTCCTGGTCCGCACCCGGACCACCGTGAGACCGGTGTTCACCGAGTTGAGGCCGAGCCAGCGCCAGTCTGGGGCGTCGAGCACCCGGCGCACGAATTCGCCGATCACGAAGTTGTGGGTCACGAGCAGGGTGTGGCGGTCGTCGCGGCTCTTGCTGAAGAACGTGTCGTACGCGTCGTTCATCTGCGCCATGCCGGCGTCGACGACCTCGTCACCGATGCCGCCGAAGAAGCTGTCGTACGTCGACGGCGCACCGTCCTGCCCCGTGGGGATGCAGTCGAACAGCAGCGTCGACTCGAGCGCGGCGGGACCGCTCGTGTACTGGTCGATCACCGCGCTCGTCTCGACAGCGCGATCCAGCGGCGACGTGTAGGACTCGCTGAGCGGGACGCCCGCGAGTCTGCGGCCGATCAGATGAGCCTGGGCCCGACCACGCTCCGACAGCGGGCCGTCGGTGATTCCGTGCTCGGCGTTCTCCTGCTCGCCATGCCTGACGAGGTAGAGGTAGTGCGACATCAGCGGCGCTCCAGTTCGGTCCTTGCTTCCGAGGAGAGCTTACCGACCGCAGACGCGACGAGCTCCCCACTGAACATGTCGGCCGCGACGGACTGCACCTCGTCGAGCGACACGGCTTCGACCCGCGAGAGCGCCGCCTCGAGGTCGTAGAAGCGACCCGTGTGGATCTCCGCGCGCCCGAGGCGAGACATGCGAGTGTCGGCGTCCTCGATCGCGAGAGCGGAGCCGCCGGCACTCGCGCTCTTCGCGTCGGCCAGCTCCGTCGCGGTGACCCCGTCCTGGACGAGCTTCTCCGCCTCCTGGCGCAGCACCCTGACCGTCTCCAGCACGTTGTCGGGAGCGCATCCCGCGTACATGCCCGTCACCCCCACATCGGAGTGGCTGCCGCCGAACGAGTACACGGAGTAGGCGAGCCCGCGCTTCTCGCGGATCTCCTGGAAGAGGCGGGACGACATGCCACCACCGAAGATCCGATGCATGAGGCCGAATGCCTCCCTGCGCGGGTCGAGCTGCGTGATTCCCTGGCCACCGATGACCAGGGCCAGCTGCTCGAGCGGGCGCTCGATGGCCGAGAGCGGTCCTGTCGGCACCGCGGAGCCCGGCTCGAGCGTCGTGGCCCTGCGGGAGACGGGGACGGCGCGTGCGTCGAGGTCCCACCCGCCGGCCCGGAGGTTGCGCTCGAGCTGCTCGCGGACGACGTCGTGGTTGACGGCCCCCGCGATGGTCACGACGAGCTCCTCCGGACGGTAGTGCTGGCGGTACGAGCTCCACACGGCGTCGCGGTCAGCGGCCCTGATCGAGGCAGGCGTGCCGCCGATGGGCCTCGCGAGCGGATGCGCACCGAGGAGCGTCTCGTAGAACCGCTCCCAGACCACGTCGTTCGGGTCGTCGTCCGCCATCGCGAGCTCCTCGATGATGACGCCGCGCTCGATCTCGAACTCCGCGGCGTCGATCACACTCGAGGTGATCATGTCGCTCAGGACTTCGACGGCCATGGGGAGGTCGGCATCGCGGACCTTCGCGTGGTAGAGCGTGTGCTCCTTCGCGGTCTGCGCGTTCACCTCTCCACCGACGCGCTCGAAGGCCGCAGATACCTCGAAGGCGGACCGTGTCGGCGTGCCCTTGAAGAGCAGATGCTCGAGGAAGTGCGTGGAACCGTACTCATGCGGGAGCTCGTCCCGGGAGCCGACCGGCACCCACAGGCCGATGCTGGTGCTCGCCGCGCCGACGACTTCCTCGGTCAGGAGGCGCACCCCGCTCGGCAGCACCGAACGTCGGAAGAGACCGCCGTTCGACACTCGTGCTTCGATCTCGGGAAGGTCAAGTGGCAGTTCAATGGCATCGCGCATAACCAGTCAAGCCTAGAGCGTGTAGACCGTCCCGGCGTCAGCCGCGAGACAACTCCCAGCGGCTCGAGACCTCGCGAGACGCCAAAGGGCCCCGCGCACGGATGCGCGGGGCCCTTCAGAGGAGAGGTGGGCTGAGCTACTCAGCGCCTGCCTCGAGAGCGACGCCCTCTTCAGCAGCTGCCTCCTCGAGCACGGGTGCGAGCGACAGCTTGCCGCGGTCGTCGACCTTCGTGATCTCGACGAGGATCTTCTGGCCGACGCCGAGCACGTCTTCGACGTTCTCGACGCGCTTGCCACCGGCGAGCTTGCGCACCTCGGAGATGTGCAGCAGGCCGTCCTTGCCCGGGAGCAGGGAGACGAAGGCACCGAAGGATGCGATCTTGACGACCGTTCCCAGGTACTGCTCGCCGACCTCAGGGTTCGTCGGGTTCGCGATGGCGTTGACTGCTGCACGAGCGGCCTCGGCGGACGGACCGTCGACAGCGCCGATGTACACGGTGCCGTCGTCCTCGATGGAGATGTCGGCTCCGGTGTCGTCCTGGATCTGGTTGATGACCTTGCCCTTTGGCCCGATCACCTCGCCGATCTTGTCGATCGGAACGCGGACCGAGATGATGCGCGGTGCCGTGGCAGCGAGCTCGTCCGGCGTGTCGATGACGGCGTTGATGGCCTTGTCGAGGATCTGGATGCGAGCATCGCGAGCCTGCGTCAGGGCGCCATCGAGAACCGACGTCGGGATTCCGTCGAGCTTCGTGTCCAGCTGGATGGCCGTGACGAACTCCGCGGTACCGGCGACCTTGAAGTCCATGTCGCCGAGCGCGTCTTCTGCGCCGAGGATGTCGGTGAGCGCCGCGTAGCGCGTCTCGCCGTCGACCTCGTCGGACACGAGACCCATGGCGATGCCCGCGACGGGAGCGCGCAGCGGCACACCGGCGTTGAGCAGCGACAGGGTGGAGGCGCAGACGGAGCCCATCGACGTGGAGCCGTTGGAGCTGAGCGCTTCCGAGACCTGACGGATCGCGTAGGGGAACTCCTCGCGGCTCGGGAGAACCGGGACGATGGCGCGCTCGGCGAGGAAGCCGTGCCCGATCTCGCGACGCTTCGGCGAGCCGACGCGTCCGGTCTCACCCGTCGAGTAAGGCGGGAAGTTGTAGTGGTGCAGGTAGCGCTTCGACGTGATCGGCGAGAGCGAGTCGATCTGCTGCTCGAGCTTGAGCATGTTCAGCGTAGTGACGCCGAGGATCTGCGTCTCGCCGCGCTGGAAGATCGCCGATCCGTGCACGCGTGGCACGACGTCGACCTCTGCATCGAGCTGACGGATGTCGGCGACGCCGCGACCGTCCATGCGCTTGCCCTCACGGAGGATGCGTCCGCGGACGACGTCCTTCGTGACGGTCTTGTAGGCGGCCGACACCTGACCAGCGACGGAGGCGTCGAGCTCTCCGCTTTCGATCTTCGCGGCGATCTGCTCCTTGACGCTGGCCTTGAGCGCGTCGTCAGCATCCTGGCGCTCGATCTTGCCGGCGATCTGGTACACGTCGACGAGTCCGTCGTGCGCGATGGCAGTGACCGCGTCGAGGGCCTCCTGCGTGTACGGGAGGAAGACCGGGTACTCGACGACGGGCTTCGCGGCCTGGTCTGCGAGCTCCTGCTGTGCCTTCACGAGCTGCGTGAGGAACGGCTTGGAAGCCTCGAGGCCCTGTGCGACGACAGCCTCGTCGGGCTTCTGCGCGCCGGCCTGGATGAGGCCCCACGCGTGCTCGGTGGCTTCGGCCTCGACCATCATGATGGCGATGTCCTCGGTGCCGTCGGCCTTCGTGACGAGACGGCCGGCGACCGTCAGGTCGAAGACGGCGTCGGCGAGCTGCTCGAACTTGGGGAACGCGACCCACTGGCCGTCGATGAGCGCGAGGCGGACACCGGCGATGGGGCCGGAGAACGGCACACCGCTGAGCTGCGAGGACAGCGAAGCTGCGTTGATCGCGAGGGCGTCGTAGAACTCACCAGGAGCGATCGAGAGCACCGTCACGACGACCTGGACCTCGTTGCGGAGGCCCTTGACGAACGAGGGGCGCAGCGGCCGGTCGATGAGGCGGCAGACCAGGATGGCCTCCGTCGACGGGCGTCCCTCACGACGGAAGAATGATCCGGGGATCTTGCCGGCGGCGTAGCTGCGCTCTTCGACATCGATCGTGAGCGGGAAGAAGTCGAAGTTCTCCTTCGGGTTCTTCGAGATGCTCGTTGCCGACAGCAGCATCGTCTCGTCGTCGAGGTAGGCGACGGCAGAGCCCTGCGCCTGCTGGGCGAGACGCCCTGCCTCGAAGCGAATCTTGCGCTGGCCGTGCTTGCCGTTGTCGAGAACGACTTCAGAGAACTTGATTTCGGGACCTTCCAAGAGGTCTCCTCCTTCTGCGTGTGTGCACGCGAAGGGCAAGCGCGACCGGGTCTTCCCGGGCTGATCGTCAGTAGAAGACCACTGCCGAATGAGCGCCTCTAGCGCATCGACAGGAACCCACCACCGAGGACCAGCTACTCGCCGCCCCGCGTGTCTTGAATGATTGCGCTGCTGACTCTACCAGCGGAGGGCGACGAGCAGCTGGAACCCGTGCGGCGAGTGCCGCACGGGCGCCCCTACTTCTTGCGAGACGGGCGAGGGAGCTCCTTCACGAGAGGGAACTCCCCCGTCGGCTTCTCCCCCTCGTCGTAGAGCTTGCTCGGCGACCCGACGATCTTCTTGTCAGCAGCGTGCGCGATGCTCTCGTCCTTCGAGGGGTAGTCGAACTGGGAGAGGACGTAGCGCATGGCCTCGAGCCTCGCCCGCTTCTTGTCGTTCGACTTGACCACCGTCCACGGCGATTCGGCGGTGTCCGTGTAGAAGAACATCGCCTCCTTGGCTTCGCTGTACTCGTCCCACTTGTCGAGAGACGCGAGATCGGTCGGGCTCAGCTTCCACTGGCGCACCGGATCGTCGCGACGGGCCGCGAAGCGCGCGAGCTGCTCCGCCCGACCGACCGAGAACCAGAATTTGATGATGGTCGTGCCGGAGTTGACGAGCATGCGCTCGAACTCGGGAGCGGAACGCGTGAACTCGAGGTACTCGGTCGGGGTGCAGTACCCCATGACGCGCTCGACGCCCGCACGGTTGTACCAGGAGCGATCCAGCAGGACGATCTCGCCTCCAGAGGGCAGATGCTCGACGTATCGCTGGAAGTACCATTGCGTCTGCTCCTTCTCCGTCGGCTTCTCGAGCGCGACGGTGCGAGCACCGCGGGGGTTCAGGTGCTCCATGAAGCGCTTGATCGCGCCACCCTTGCCTGCCGCGTCCCGGCCCTCGAAGATGATGACGACCTTCTGCCCCGTCTCCTTGATCCAGGTCTGGAGCTTCAGGAGCTCGATCTGCAGCGCGCGCTTCTGCTTCTCGTACTCCTTGCGCGGCAGCTTGGCGTCGTAGGGGTAGCCGTGGCGCCAGGCCTCGCCAAGTGGGTCCTCGTCGCGCAGCTCGGCGAGTTCGTCCACCTCCGGGGTCATGTCCGGGATGCCCGCCCGGTTGAGGCGGTACGCGGCCTGAGAGCCTGCGCCCTGCTTCCGAGCGCGACTCGTCGAGGTGGAGTCCGATGCGCCGGCCTCCACGCGGGCGTCATTGCCCGATTCCGAGGCCTTCGTCTGACCCTTGGCGTCTGCGTGCGGCTTTGCTGGAGTTCGAGGGGCTGCCATGTCGCTCAGCCTAGCGCCGGGGCTTCCACGCCTGGGCCCCATGTGGACGACCAGGCGCCGCTGCACGCGAAAAGAGCCCCTGCCGATGGCAGGGGCTCTTCGCAGAAAGTGCTTAGCGGCGAAGGCCGAGTCGCTCGATGAGCGAACGGTAACGCGAGATGTCGACGTCGGCGAGGTAGCCGAGCAGACGACGCCGCTGACCCACAAGCAGGAGGAGACCACGACGCGAGTGGTGGTCGTGCTTGTGCTCCTTGAGGTGCTCGGTGAGCTCCTTGATTCGCGTGGTGAGGATGGCAACCTGAACTTCAGGGGAACCAGTGTCACCCGGGTGCGTTGCGTACTCTTCGATGATGGCCTTCTTGCCCTCAGCGCTTAGTGCCATTGACAGACCCCCTTCTCTTTCGTTGCGCGGCGCTCGGCACACAATGTGCGAGCTCTCTTCATCCGCGGCCGTTTCACGGCAACCGAAAGAGCATAGCAGATCGGGAGGGGTCAGCTCACGCCCAGCAGGTCGATGATGAAGACCAGCGTCTTGCCGGAGAGCGGGTGCCCTCCGCCAGCGGCGCCGTAGGCGAGGTGCGGCGGGAGGACGAGCTTGCGGCGGCCGCCGACCTGCATGCCCGGGATGCCTTCCTGCCAGCCGCGCACAAGCGCCTTCAGCGGGAAGTTGACCGACTCGCCCCGGTTCCACGAGGAGTCGAACTCCTCGCCGGACTCGAACTCGACGCCGAGGTAGTGCACGTCGACCGTCGAGGACGGCTCCGCGACTGCCCCGTCGCCCACGATGATGTCCTCGATGACCAGCTCTGCTGGTGCCTCTCCACCCGGGAAGTCGACTTCTGGCTTGGTGCGATCAGTGTTTGTCATGCTCTACATCCAAGCGCCGGAGCCTGGACGAGTCCCGGATGACGCGCCGTGCGGCTGTGTCTGCGGCTGCATCTGCGGCTGTGCGTGTACCTGTGCCTGTGCCTGGATCAGCTCGCCTCGGAGCTCCCCGAGATGCCGGAGCAGGAGCCGTTCGTCGAGCAGCTTGCTCGTGCGATTCGGGTCGAGGATGACCTGGTGCCGGACGCTCGCGAGACGCGTGGACTCGGTGATGAAGTCGCGCATGGCCTTGTCCGCGCGTTTCCCGGACCGGCGCGCCCAGGACCTCGCGCTTGATCGGCCGCGCATCGTGGAGAGCATCCTGATCTCGGCCTGCGAGTACCAGCCGACAGCGGCGTACTCGGACAGGCGCTCCACGATGATGCGGGCATCCTTCCGTCGCAGGAGGAGGATCGTCACGATCCAGGCGAGGAAGATCGGCACCATGACCAGCGCGAAGAACGCGATGAGCCCCAGGATGCCAGCAGACTGCTGCACGAGACCCGAGCCGACGTTCCAGAGCGCGTGAAGGGCCATCGCGGGGATGAGACCCAGTGCGAAGCCGCCGAGCGCCGAGCCCCAGCCACCGCGACGGGCGCCGATGCCCATTCCGATGCCGGTCAGCGAGACGCACATCGGGTGCAGCAGCGGCAGGGCAATGCCCCGGATGAAGTACTGGGCGACGAAGCCCCCGACCCCTGCTTCCTGCCACATCGAGGAGAAGTAGAGGATGTTCTCCGTGAACGCGAAGCCCGCGCCGAGCAGAGCTCCGTAGACGAGGCCGTCCGTCGGTCCGTTGAAGTGACGACGCGCGACTGCGTAGATGACGACGAGACCGAGGCCCTTCCAGATCTCCTCGCCGACGGGCGCCTCGACGGATGGGCCCCACCAGGCGGGCAGGGCTCCCGGAAGGAGGACCTCGCGGACCAGGCCCGTGAGCAGCGCGCCACCGACCGCGATGCCGCCTCCCCAGAACACGGCGCCGATGAGCAGGATGCGCGGCTCGGGCTCCCACCGGTCGATGAGCCACACGACCATCCACACGACGAAGAGCGGGACGAGCGCGGCGAGCACGCTGCCGAGGAGCACGACGTCGCTGCTGCCGAGATACGCGAGGAACAGGACGACGGCGATGATGAGCGCGGCCAGGCACATGACGACGATCGTCGTGATGCGCATCGCCAGCTCACCCTTCGTGGGGGCCTGCGGGAGGACGAACTGGGGGTCGACCTGGCGCTGACCGGCTGGTGCGCCCCAACGCCCGTCCGCGTGCATGGGTCCGGTCACGAGGTGGCCACCCTGGGTCCTGCCGCGCCAAAGGCTGCGAGCTGCGAACGGTGCTCCTTGACGCGGTCGAGCATGCGCTTCTCCACGACTCTCCGATTCGGGTCTCGCTTGTTGACCCTGGCGTGCTCGCGGGCGAAGGCGAGCCTCGACGCGTCCTGGACGAAGCCGCGCATCGCGCGGTCGGCCTCGGGGCTCACGGACTTCGCCCACGCGAACGCCTGCTCGCGCGCGCTCCAGTCCCCGATCATCGCGACCTCCGATGTCGTGAACCATCCGGCATCCGCGTACTCGCCCAGACGGTCGACGATGATGAGGCGGTCACGGTCGTGCAGCTTGACGAGGAACCAGGCCAGCAGCAGGAAGATGGGCAGCTGCACGACGAGGTAGAAGATGAGCCAGCCGAACTGATTGCTCGGGTCGACTCCGAGCAGCGGGAGGATGAGCAGGCTTCCGCCGTTCCAGAAGGCATGAGCGAGGATCGCGATGACGAGCCCGCCGAGGCCCATGAGGATCGGCCGCCGCCAGCCGCCTCTGCGGGCTCCCCAGCCGATGGCCATGCCGGTGATGCCGGTGAAGAGTGCGTGCGCGAACGGCGAGAGGATGCCGCGCACGATGAACGTCGACGCGAAGCCCGAAGCCGATTCCGCGGCCTGGGAGAAGTAGATGATGTTCTCCGTGAAGGCGAAGCCTGCGCCGATGACGGCCGCGTAGCTGAAGCCGTCGAGCGGGCTGTCGAAGTGCCTCCGCGCGAAGATCAGGATGAGGAACAGGCCGACGGCCTTGATGGACTCCTCGGAGATCGGCGACTGGATCAGCACGGAGAACTTGCTCACGGCACCCTCGGTTGCCAGGTACGAGCGGGCGACATCGAGCATCATGCCGCCGGTGACGAGAGTCCCGACGACCGAGGCCCCTGCACCCCAGAACAGTCCGAAGGCGAGCAGGATCCGCGGCTCTGGCTCCCAGCGGTCGAGCCACCAGACAGCCGTGAGGACGAGCCCGAGGGGCACGAGAGCCGGTATCGCCATCGTGAGCGCGGCGAAGCGCAGCTCGCTGAAGAGCCAGGCGACGACCCCAACGGAGAGCAGCACCGCGAAGCCCAGCAGAAGCAGCCAGGTGAGCCTGCCCCGAGTCAGCCTTCTGCGCCGCTTCGGCGCGACTGACGTGGCACTGCTCATCGATGGTCCTCCGTGCATTGGGGTGGCTGCCCGAAGCAGAGACATTCGGGCCTCGCGGCGCGCACGGGTCTCCCCGCCTCGTCGGCTCGCTGCGGTCAGCATAGCCAAGCGGACGCGGGTCAGGCGAACGACCAGTCGTCCGGGCTCAGCGCACGGTAGATTAGGAGCATGATGCGTCTCGGATTTCTTCTCGGTGCCACTGTCGGCTTCATCGCTGGGATCAGCACGAGTCGAGTGCACGCGGAAGAGGTCGCGAAAGACATCGGCGGCAGGTCGAAGGCCTTCGCGGAGCGGATGACGGTGTCCGCTGAAGACCTGCGCCGCCGCAGCGATACCCAGCTGGAGGACATGCGTCGGCGCGTCGACGAGCAGCTCGACGAGATGCGCAAGCGCGTCGACGATGGTTTCGACGACGTCAAGCGTCGGGTCGAGGAAGAAGTCGAGAAGAGCATCGAGTCACAGGTGCAGACGCTGGTGCGAGCCGGTCAGGCCCGCGAAGATGTCCTCGAGACGTTCGAGGACGACGACGCAGACGCCATGTTCTCCCCCGGTGACACGAGCTCGCCACGCCATGCTGCCGTCGAGGGCGAGTCGACGCCGGAGCAGGACCCCGAAGGCAAGCGCCCCGAGTAGCTCGCTCTCGGTCGTGCGCTGCGGCTCACGCGGCCCCGACCGACAACGCAGGGAACGAAACGGCCCCTCCGGTGCACTGCACCGGAGGGGCCGTTCTGCTGTGGTGACGCCCGCTACAGGCGGACACCGGCAGCGTTAGGAGAAGTCACGCAGATCGGCTCGGTCGAGGCTGTCCTCGAGAGCCGTGGCCTGCGCCTGCGTGATGATCGGGATGGCGCTCGTGACGGCCTGGATTCCGGAGAGCCGCTCGGGCGAGAGGATGCTCGTGACTTCCTCCCGGCTCAGGAGCCCGCGTTCGACGACCAGGTCGGCGATGGTCGACTTGGTGGTGAGGGCCTCCTTGGCGAGCTTCGACGCCTCCGAGTAGCCGATGTAGGGCGTGAGGGCCGTGACCACGCCGACGGAGCTGGAGACGCGGGACGCGAGCAGCTCCTCGTTGGCGGTGATGCCGTCGATGCAGTTCACGCGCAGGGTACGCGCGGCGCGGCGGAGCCAGGCGGAGTTCTGCATGAGCGTGTGGAGCATGACGGGCTCGAACGCGTTGAGCTGCAGCTGCCCAGCCTCGGATGCCATGGAGACCGTGACATCCGCCCCCGCGATGACGAACGCGACCTGATTGACCGCCTCGGGGATGACCGGGTTGACCTTGCCGGGCATGATCGAGGAGCCAGCCTGCCGCGCCGGAAGGTTGATCTCGCCGAGGCCAGCCTGTGGGCCGGAGGACAGCAGCCGGAGGTCGTTGCAGATCTTCGACAGCTTCATCGCGGTGCGCTTGATGACGCTCGAGAGCGACATGAACACGCCGGTGTCGCTCGTGGCCTCGATGAGGTCGTGCGCCGTCTGCAGGTCGTTGTAGCCCGTGATCTTGCGGAGCTGGCGCATGACGGCGGACGCGTAGCTCGCCTCAGCCGTGATGCCGGTCCCGATCGCCGTCGCACCGAGGTTGAGCTCGAGCAGCAGCGGCAGCACGTCGCGGAGGCGCTGGATGTCCTCGCCGATGGTCGTGGAGAAGCCGCTGAACTCCTGTCCCAGCGTCATCGGCACGGCATCCTGGAGCTGCGTGCGGCCGATCTTCAGGATGTGCTTGAACTCGCTGCCCTTCACGCGGAACGCGTTCTGCAGCAGCGTGAACTCGTCGATGAGACGCTCGGTCGCGTGGACGAGCGCGACCTTGACCGCACTCGGGTACGTGTCGTTCGTGGACTGCGATCGGTTCACGTGGTCGTTCGGGGAGAGGAACTCGTAATCTCCGAACTCGCGACCGGCGAGCTCGAGCGCGCGGTTCGCGATGACCTCGTTGACATTCATGTTGGTGCTCGTCCCGGCACCGCCCTGGATGACGCCGACCACGAATTCCTCGTGCAGCTTGCCGTCGATGATGTCCTGGCACGCGCGATCGATGAGCCACGAGCGCTCCTGGTCGAGCACGCCGATCTCGAGGTTGGCGCGCGCTGCGGCCTGCTTGACCTGCGCGTAGGCGACGATGAAGTCCGGGTACACGCTGATCTGACGTCGACTGATCGAGAAGTTCTCCAGCGCGCGGGCGGTGTTCACACCCCAGTAGGCACCTGCGGGGATCCGCATCTCGCCGAGCGAGTCGCGTTCGACACGGAATTCCTGCGTTTCTGACATGACCTGATGGTCCTCCAACTTCGTCGTCTGAGTTTCCGCGCTGACCTCAGCCTACTGCCGACGCGCTCCTCGGATCGCCGCCTCGAGAAGACTCGCGAGCGCATCGACCTGGATGCTGTCAGCCGACAGCTCGCCAGCATCGATTCCCTCGAGGGCACGCAGGGCGAGGCCCTGCTTGTTGTCGATGAGCTCGGCGATGCGCGCGTCGATGGTCTGCGCCGCGACGATGCGCCACGCGGTGACCGGCTCTTCCTGGCCGATGCGGTGCACGCGGTCGATGGCCTGGGTCTGCTCCGCGGCAGTCCAGCTGAGCTCGGCGAGCACCACGTCGGACGCCGCCTGCAGGTTCAACCCGACTCCAGCGGCCAGGAGCGAGCAGACGACGACCTGCACGCTCGGGTCGTTCTGGAAGGCGTCGATCGCGGCCTGTCGCGCTGCCGGGGTCTGGTCGCCTCGGATGGAGACCGAGGAGATCTCGTTCTCCGCGAACGTCCGCTCCGCCGCATCCATGACCTCGATGTGCTTGGCGAAGAACACGACCTTGCCCGCAGAGCGAGCGATCTGGCCGGCGTACTCAGCCGCGAGCCGGGCCTTCGCCGCGCCGATGGTGCGGAGCATCGTGAAGATGCTGGCTCCCGTCGACGAGGCCTTCGACTCCTCGACCTCCTGGCGGGCGATCATGCGAACGCGATCCAGGTCGACGGCGCCGGGCTCGAGCCCGGCAGCGGCCGCCATCCGGCGGTACCGCTCGAGCAGACGCGAGACGAGCGCCGCCTCCGCTGCGCGAATGCTCCTGCCCTCATCCGAGTCGAGCTCGACGGGCATGTCCACGACGCGCTTCGCCGGAAGATCCGCGGCCACGTCGATCTTGCGCCTGCGGACGATCCCGAGATCGATGACCGCCTGCCGTGCCGCCGCCAGGAAGCCGGGATCGCTGGGCACGAGGCCCGTCTCGTCGAGACGGTCGAGCAGCAGCTGCGAGGGCCTGTCGCCTTCGAGCCAGCCGAGGAACTGCCAGATCGCCTTGAAGTCATCGACGTCGTTGATGAGCGGCGTTCCGGTGAGCGCCATGAGCAGCGGGTCGGCGCCGGGCACGCGAGCCCTGATGCTGTTCGCGAGCTGCATGACGAGCCGCGACCGCTGCGACTGCAGGTTCTTGATGAAGTGCGCCTCGTCGAGCACCATGCCCTTGAAGCCGAGCGACGTGAGCCAGCCGAGGTGGCGGTCGAGGATCTCGTAGTTGACCACGAAGACATCGGCGAAGGCGTCGATGCCCTGACCGTCTCCGGAGATGACCGTGACCCGACGGTTCGGGGTCCAGCGCTGGACCTCTCGCGCCCAGTTCGTCTTCACGACGTTCGGGACGACGCAGAGCAGCGGGTACGCCTCGGCGACCGACGCGGAGAGCAGCGCCTGCGCCGTCTTGCCGAGCCCGGGCTCGTCCGCGAGCAGGTAGGCCCGGTGCCCGTCGGCGACGCTCGCGAGCAGCCTCGCCTGGTGATCCATGAGCTCCTGGCCTGGAGGCGAGATGCGGTCCCAGCGGGGAGCAGGAGGCAGCTCCATCGAGGCCGCGTTCCCGCCTGCGCCCGTCTCGAACGCGCGGAGGAGCGGGCCGAGGAGCTCCCAGTTGGACAGTCTCGAGTAGTGCGGAGCTGTGGAGTTGACGCTCGTGAGCACTGGCGCCAGGAACGGGTTCGATCGGGTGCGCGCCTTGACGGAGCCGGGAAGGACCTGTCGCTGCGCGATCTCCGGCGGCAGCTTCTCGGCCTGGGCCTCGGGCTCTGGCTGCTCGTCGACCACCATCTCGATGCCACCGGCGAAGAGCATCTGCTTGCGCAGCGCCTTCGCTGCTTCGCTGACCGGAGCGCCGGGCTCGAGGAGACTGATGAGCGAGGTGTCGCGCGCAGCGGTCTTGGCGAGGATCGAGGCGAGGCCGTCGAGGCGCTTGAGCGCCTCTGCACGGTCATGCTCGCTGAGCTCGCTGGTCTCCTTGGCCTTCGCGCGCTCCTCGCGCATCAGCAGCGCGATGACCTGGAACTTGGTGCGATTCGACGGCGAGACCTTGCCGCGCTGCGCCGAGGCCTCGACCTCCCGTGCCGCCTTCGCGAGCTGTGGGATGACGCCGGTGTTATCGACCGGCTTGCGGTTCCGCGGCGGCGTGTGAACGCCGGCGCGACCGCCGGCTTGGGCGCGTGTCCTACGAGACATGCCCCTCCTTATGCAACGTGGCAGGGATCGGGAAGTTGAGCCGGGCGGAGGTCGCAGCATCGGCGCCGAACGCGGCGACCGGCAGTGAGGCGGGCCTCGGCCCACTCGAGTGACGAGCTCCCGGATGTCATGCAGGTGACGAGGAGAGTTCAGATTCCCTCAGGCACCGGCGATCACAGTGTACGCCAGGCGACCCGCAGGTTTCGACTCGGGAACGACGTGTCGTTGCCCCGCACAGACTCCGCTCTGGTGCGATAATCGTCAGGTGCCTCAACGCCCCTTCCCAGATCCCGACCGGCCGTACTTCACGCCGTCGAAGCGGGTCGCAGGCGACTGGAGCGCTCACATCGCGACGACGCTCGACCGCACTGCAGCTCTCCTCGCCGGCCTGACCCCTGAGCAGTGGGACTCGCCGAGCAAGTGCGAGGGGTGGAGCGTCCGTGACGTCGCGGGGCACCTCACCTGGCGACTCGGCTCCCCCACCTCGACGCTCCTCCGCGACGCCTCCCGAGGCGTGCTGCGCAACGGGCTGCGCGTGGACTCCTACCTCGACGACGTCGCCAAGCGCGAGGGCGCGGCCCCGACCGACGAGCTCGTCGCTCGCATCCGTGCGATCGCCGCCGAGAAGGTGGTCTCGCCGAACCGCGCGGGAATCTCCGAGCTCACGGAAGCCGTCGTCCACACCTACGACATGACCGAGGCGCTTGGCCTGCGCATCCGTCTCAGCCCGCGGTCGACGAGCGCGGTCGCACTCGTCCGAACACGGGTTCCGCTGACCTCGGCGGCGTCGCTCGCCAAGCGCAACCGCCTCCGCGCCACGGACGCCCGCTGGCAGATCGGCGACAAGGGACCCGTGCTCGAGGCCACCGCCGCGCGCATCGTGCTGAGGCTCTTCGGTCGCGAGGTCACGCTCGACGAGCAGCCGAGTCAGACGACGTAGCTCCCGCCGAGCGTCTCGGCAGCTTCTTCGACGTCGAGGGCCATGCGGTCCTTCAGCGCTTCGATGCTGTCGAACTTCTCCATGCCTCGGATGCGTTCGACGAACTCGAGCTCTGCGACGAGTCCGTAGAGGTCGACGGTCTCGCCGATGAGGTGCGCCTCGACCTGCTTGCGAGGCACGCCGTCGAACGTGGGGTTGTTGCCGATGGAGATCGCGGCAGGGGCCTCGACGTCACCGCCGCGGAACCATCCCGCGTACACGCCGTCTGCGGGGATGAGCCCTTCGAGCTCCGGGGACAGGTTCGCCGTCGGGAACCCGAGCTCGCGGCCCCGTTTGGCACCGTGCACGACCTCGCCGACAAGCGAGTGATGGTGGCCGAGCACCTCGGCGGCCCCACGGACGTCACCGAGGGCGAGCAGTTCCCGAACCCAGGTCGATGAGGCACGTCGCTCGAGGTGCGAGCGCTCGTCCTCGGCCATCTCGTCGTCGGCGATGACGATCTCGAATCCGCTCGTCGCGGCCAGCTCACGCAGGAGATCGACGTCTCCTGCACCCTTGGCGCCGAAGCGGAAGTCCTTGCCCACGACGATGAGGCGCATCTGCAGGGCGCCGACGAGCAGCTCCCGCACGAACGCCTCGGGGCTCATCCCGGCGAGCTCGTCGTCGAACGGCAGCACGAGGGTCGCGCTGAGGCCCGTCTTCTCGAGGAGCTCGATCTTCTGCGAGAGCGACGTGATCGGCTCGGGCTCGACGCCGGGCTTGATGAGCGAGAGCGGATGCCGGTCGAAGGTGACCGCGACCGGCTCGATTCCGCGCGCGGAGGCCTCTTCGACGAGCCGCGAGAGCAGCCATCTGTGGCCCCGGTGGACGCCGTCGAACTTGCCGACCGTCACAGCGCTCGGCGTCGGCTCCGCTGGCAGCTCGGCCAGGTCAGTGAACAGCCGCACGTTCCCTCTTTCGTCTCGATCGTCCCGTCTCGAGCCATGCGATGCCGAGGATCGGGAGCACAAGAGGAATATACGCGTAGCCGACCCCGAAGGCCGACCAGACGGTATCGGAGGGGAACAGTTCCGGGTGGAACTCGGTGAGCGAGCCGACCACGAGCACGCCGACGAGCTCGAACACGATCGTGCACCACGCGACGAGGTTCCACGCCCGCCCGTGCCGCACGAGTGCGATGGTCGCGAGCAGGTAGACGAGGGCAGCCGCGGCTGACAGCGAGTAGGCGAGGGGCGCCTCGTCGAGCTTCGACAGCAGCTGGTAGGAGCTGCGTCCCATCGATGCGAGCGCCAGCACCGCGTAGACCACGACGAGCACACGACCGGCACCGTGGGCGCCGCGATAGGCGTTCCCCTCAGCGTTCGATCCACGCCCGCGCATCACGACGCGACTCCGATGAACGGGCTGGCGCCGATCCAGATCTGGTGCATGCGGAACACCATGACGCCGATCGTGAGCGCCGCGACGCCCAGGATGATGGTCGACCACTTCGTGCGCTCCACTAGCCCCCAGAAGACGGCGGCCGGGGGGATGATCACGGCCACGACCCAGTACATCCAGAATTCGAGCGCGTCGCCGACTGGCTCGTTGCCGGCCGCAGGCGCGATGAGCGCCATCACGAACTGCACCACGAGCAGCAGCTCCACGAGTGCGACGGCGCCGACCGTGACGTCTCCCGGCTTGCGACCGCTCGCACCGGCGATGAGGCACAGGATGCCGGCCCCCGCGCTCACGAGGCAGAGGACCCACGTGAACCACTCGATCACGAGCCGGTTCCCGTCGGCATGTTGAACTCCGTCTTGAGCACGCCGGCGGATGCCCTGGCGATGCCGATGAGGCTGCCCTCCGGGTCGATGGCCGCCAGCAGGCCGTCTCCGGTGCCGTCTGCCACCCGGAGCTTCTTGCCGTTGCGGAGGTCCGCGGCCTGCTGACCGGTCGCCTCGAGGGCCGGGAAGCGCCGGAGTGCGGCCGCCGCAGGGCTCAGCAGTCGGAGCTCGAGGTCCTGGGCGTCCGGCGCGACCGCGTCGGAGATGCTGAAGTCCCCCACGCGAGAGCGCCTGAGCGCGGTGAGATGCGCCCCCGTGCCGAGTGCGTCGCCGAGGTCCCGTGCGAGGGCGCGGATGTAGGTGCCCGATGAGCAGGCGACCCGGACGTCGAGGTCGAGCACCGGCGTCTCTCCGGCAAGCCCACTCCGCGAGGCCAGCAGCTCGAGCTCGGAGATCGTCACTGCCCGCGCGGCCAGCTTGACCTCCTCGCCGTCGCGCACCCGCTTGTACGCGCGGACCCCGTCGACCTTGATGGCACTGACGGATGACGGGATCTGACTGATCGGGCCTCGCAGGGCGGCCATGGCCGCCTCGATGCGCTCCGGCGTCACCGCGGCAACCGCACCTCCCGGTGCCGTCGTGGTGAGCTCGCCTTCGGCATCCTCGGTATTCGTCGACACGCCGAGACGAACCGTGGCGAAGTACTCTTTGTCGTCGCCGACGAAGTAGGTGAGCAGGCGTGTCGCTCCCCCGACGCCGAGGATCATGAGTCCGGATGCCATGGGATCGAGCGTGCCCGCGTGGCCGACCTTCCGCGTGCCGAGCGCCCGCCTGGTCATCGCGACGAGCGTGTGGCTGGTCGGGCCCTGCGGCTTGTCGAGGAGGAGGATGCCGTTCGGGCCAGGAGGTGGAGTCGTCATGTCCCCAACATTCTATGGTGCCCGTAGGCTCGTTCCCGGTCGTCGAGCGCGGTGACGACCGCAGGAAGCGACTGGTTCGGGACGGGCGAAGGAGAGAACGGGATGCGAGTGGCGGTCATCGGTGTCGGTGCTGTGGGCGGCACTCTGGCCCTCCTCCTGGACAGGGCGGGCCACGAGGTCGTCCTCACCTCGCGGCGGTCTCCGGTCGAGCCCGAGTCTGCCGAGCAGGCGCAGGCACGCCGTCTCGTGCTCCGGGGCGCCTTCGGGGAGCACAGCGCGACCTTCGAACAGGTCTCCGTTCTCCGCGGGGCATTCGACCTGGTGCTCGTCGCGGTCAAGGCGCAGGACACCAAGCACGCCGTCCAGCCCCACCTGTCGATGGTTGCGGCGACCACCACCGTGATCGTGCAGAACGGCCTCGACGGAGTGTCGACCCTCGAGCAGATGCTCTCCGTCGTGCCCGACGAACAGCGGTCGGGAATCGTCGTCGGGGGCCTCGCCACCTTCGCCGTCAACAGGCCGGCACCCGACGAGATCGAAGCCACCGCGACCGGAATGCTCATGCTCGGAGCGGCATCCCCCGAAGACACGCGAGAGCTGGCAGCGACCGCGCGATCGCTCGAGACCGCGGTCCACTGCGTCGTCACCGGAGACCTGCGCTCGGCGCAGTGGAGCAAGCTGCTCATCAACCAGGTCAACGCGGTCCCGGCCGTGACCGGCGCCAGCGTGCAGGAGACCGGCCTGGACGGCGATCTGTCGGCGGTCCTCGCCGCGAGCATCGGCGAGCTGCTCGCCGTGGCCGCAGCCGAGGGTGCGCACCTCGAGGCCCTCGGGCCGCTCGACGAGACGCTGGCGACGCTCGCTGCTTCAGTGCCGAAGGATGCCGAGGCCACCATCGCGCGCAACACCCGGCTCGCCGTGGAGCTCACCGCTGCGTTCGGCGCGACCCCCAACTACGCGTCGACGCTGCAGAGCATCCGACGCGGCGAGGCCACGGAGATCGACGCGCTCAACGGTGCCGTCGTCGTCCACGGGGTCGCGCAGGGCGTCCCCACCCCGGTGAACGCAGCGCTCACCTCGCTGGTCCACGGGAGAGAGCAGGGCCAACCTAGCCTCTCCCCCGCCGAGCTGCGGAGGACTGTCCTGACGTCGACGGTCAACGACTGGTTCGCCCGAGAGCAGCGCGCCCTCGCGTGGCGGGCGCCGACGACCACCCCATGGGGGGTGCTCGTGAGTGAGACCATGCTGCAGCAGACGCAGGCCGCGCGCGTCGAACCCAAATGGCTCGACTTCATGGAGCGGTGGCCGACGCCGGGCGCGATGGCAGAGGCATCCGAGGCTGAAGTGCTGCGGTTCTGGGACCGGCTCGGCTACCCTCGGCGCGCGCTCTGGCTGCTCGCCTGCGCACGTGCCATCACGGCCGAGTACGCCGGCGTGGTGCCGAGCACACGGGACGCGCTCCTCGCCCTGCCGGGGGTTGGCCCGTACACGGCTTCCGCCGTCATGTCCTTCGCCCACGGCGTTCCAGAACCGGTCGTCGACACGAACGTCCGACGAGTGCTGTCCCGCGCCTTCCTCGGCGAAGAGACCCCGTGGGGTCCGTCGGCCGTCCGAGACGCGGCGGAGATGTTGGCCGTCTCCCCGAGCGAGACGCAGGCCGCGAACCTCTGGAACGCCGCATCGATGGAACTCGGCGCCCTCGTCTGCACGGCCAAGCGCCCCAACTGCGAGGTGTGCCCGATCGTCGCCAGCTGCGCTTGGTTCGCGGCCGGGCGGCCACGCTCCAGCGCAGTCAAGAAGCGGCAGGCGAAGTTCGCTGGCTCGGACCGCGAGATGCGCGGCCTCGTCCTCAGAGAACTCAGGGCCATCCCCGGCGGCGTGGAGATCGAGTTCCTCCGCAGCCACCTCGCCCCGGGAGGGCTCGATGAAGCCCGCTTCGAACGCGCCATCTCCTCACTGCAGAACGACGGTCTGATTGTGCGCAGAGCCGAGGCGCAGATAGCGCTCGCCGGCGACTGATCGTCCAGTCGCCGGCGAGCGCCCAAGCTGCGGAGCCGGGGCTCAGGACTCCTCTGGCTCGTCCTTCTTCTCGTAGGGGTCGGCGTCGCCGGCGTAGCTCGCTGTCTTCGCCTGCTGCGCCGACGCCACATCACGCTCGTGTGCCTCGCGGAGCAACGCGGCGATGGCGTCCGCGTTCTCGGGGATCGCGTCTGGAACGAACTCCAGGCTCGGCGTCAGGCGAGAGGTGATGTTCTTGCCCACCTCCGTGCGCAGCATGCCCGTCGCGCTCCGGAGCGCCGCCGCGGTGTCGCGGCGTTCCTTCAGGTCGCCGTAGACGGTGTAGAAGATTGTTGCGTGCTGGAGGTCCCCAGTGACGCGGACGTCGGTGATCGTGACGAACCCGAGTCTCGGGTCCTTCACGCCGCGCTCGAGCGTCTTCGCGACGATGACCTTGATGCGGTCTGCGAGTCGCAGTGCCCGTGAATGATCGACCATGATGGCTACTTTCTCGTGTGCTGGTGCAGAGCGTCAAATGCGTCTGCGGTGTCGATACTGCTCAGCAGCTGAAGACGGGGCCCCGGCCAGTTGGCCAGGACCCCGCCCGCGAGTCCACGCTGAGACCAGCTCAGCGCAGCGACTCGGTCAAACAGCTAGACGCGAGGCTTCTCGACGAGCTCGGTCGTCTCGATCTCGTCACCGATCTGGATGTCGTTGTACTTGCCGAGGCCGATACCGCACTCGAAGTCCGTGCGGACCTCGGTGACGTCATCCTTGAATCGACGGAGCGAGTCGATCGCCAGGTTGTCCGCGATGACGATGCCGTCGCGGATGACGCGAGCCGTCGCGTTCCTGGTGATGGTTCCGCTGCGCACGATACATCCGGCGATGTTTCCGAACTTGGAGGAGCGGAACACCTCGCGGATCTCCGCGACACCCGACTGGACCTCTTCGAACTCGGGCTTGAGCATGCCCTTGAGCGAGTTCTCGATGTCCTCGAGTGCCCCGTAGATGACCGAGTAGAAGCGGACATCCACACCTTCACGAGCGGCGCGCTCGCGCGCCTTCGTGTCGGGGCGCACGTTGAAGCCGATGATGATGGCGTTGTCGACCGTGGCGAGGTTGACGTCGGACTCCGTGATGGCGCCGACACCGCGGTGGATGATGCGCAGCTGCACCGAGTCGTCCACATCGATCTTGAGCAGCGACTCCTCGAGTGCCTCGACGGCACCGGAGACGTCACCCTTGATGATGAGGTTGAGCGACTCGACCTTGCCCTCTTCGAGTGCACGGGTGAAGTCCTCGAGGCTGATGCGCTTGCGGGACTTCGCCAGGCTGGCGTTGCGCTCCACGGCTTCACGCTTCTCGGCGATCTGACGCGCGGTGCGGTCCTCTTCCGTGACGATGAAGGTATCGCCTGCACGAGGAACGCTCGAGAGGCCCTGCACCTGGACTGGGCGCGACGGCTCAGCTTCGGTGACGACCTGACCGTTCTCGTCGAGCATCGCCCGGACGCGACCGTAGGCCGTACCGGCCACGATCGGGTCTCCGACTCGGAGCGTTCCCGACTGGATGAGCACGGTCGCAACCGCACCGCGTCCCTTGTCGAGCTTCGCCTCGATCGCGATACCGCGCGCTTCCTTGTTGGGGTTGGCGCGCAGGTCGAGACCAGCATCTGCCGTCAGCAGGACGGCCTCGATGAGGCTGTCGATGTTGACGTTGTTGCGGGCCGAGACGTCGACGAACATCGTGTCGCCACCGAACTCCTCGGCGACGAGTCCGTACTCGGTCAGCTGTGCGCGGACCTTCGACGGGTTCGCGTCTTCCTTGTCGACCTTGTTCACTGCGACGACGATCGGCACGTTCGCGGCCTGGGCGTGGTTGAGCGCCTCGACCGTCTGCGGCATGATGCCGTCGTCAGCCGCGACCACGAGGATCGCGATGTCGGTGACCTGGGCACCACGGGCACGCATGGCCGTGAAGGCCTCGTGACCTGGCGTGTCGATGAACGTGATGGCGCGTTCGATGCCCTCATGCTCGTGCCAGACCTGGTAGGCACCGATGTGCTGCGTGATGCCGCCCGCTTCTCCGTCGACGACGTTCGCGTTGCGGATCGCGTCGAGGAGGCGCGTCTTTCCGTGGTCGACGTGACCCATGACGGTGACAACCGGCGGCCGGATCTCGAGGACGTCGTCGCCTTCGTCCTCGGCTTCCTGGTCGAGGTCGATCGAGAAGCCCTCGAGGAGCTCACGGTCTTCGTCTTCCGGGCTGACGATCTGGATGCGGTAGCCGAGTTCCTCACCGAGGACCTCGAACGTCGCCTCGTCGAGCGACTCCGTCGCCGTGGCCATCTCACCGAGGTGGAACAGCACGGTCACGAGGTCGCCGGGGCTGGCGTCGATCTTCTCAGCGAAGTCCGAGATGGAGGCGCCACGACGCAGACGGATCGGCGTGCTGCCGTCTCCGCGACGGACCTTGACGCCGCCGACGCTCGGGGCTTCCCGCATCTCGAATTCTGCGCGCTTCGTCCGCTTGGACTTGCGTGCCTTCGACTTTCCGCCACCGCGACCGAACGCACCAGCGGTCGAGCCGCGACCGCGGCCGCCACCTGGGCGACCGCCACCGCCACCTGGGCGTGGGGCGAAGCCGCCACCTGCACCGGGGGCGCCGCCTGGACGTCCACCGCCGGCGCCGCCGGCACCCGGACGGCCGCCTGGCCGACCTGCACCTGCTGGACGAGCTCCGGGGAGCACGCGGGGCTGGCCTGGGCGCGGAGCTGCCGGGCGGGGTCCGCCTGGGCTCGCCGGACGCGGTCCGCCTGCGCCACCGGGACGGGGTCCGCCGCCTGCTCCGCCACCTGGGCGCATGCCCTGGTTGGAAGCGAACGGGTTGTTGCCCGGACGCGATCGACCCATGCCCTGGCTCGACGCGAAGGGGTTGTTGCCCGGACGCGGTCCGGGACGGGGACCACGGGGACGCGGGATCGAGGGGCTTGCGCCACCATCTGCCTGCGCCGGCTTCGCATCGCCGGGGGCAGCGGGACGCTGCGCGCTCGGCTTCGCCTCACCAGCGTCAGCCGCGGGTGCGGCCGGAGCCGCAGGAGCAGGAGCAGCGGCCGGCGCGGCGGGAGCCGCCGGTGCCGGTGCGGGAGCTGGCTCAGGCTTGCGCTTGGGCCCGGGGGTCGGTGCCGACGAGCCTGCGGGAGCGGCCTTCTTGGCCGGCTCGGCGGGGGCTGCCGGTGCCGAGGGAGCGGACGGTCCTGGCTTGCTGCCCGGACGAACGCTTGACGGGGTCGCTCCGCCGGGACGCGGAGCGCCCGGCTTCGAAGCCGAGGGAGCAGCAGCCTGAGGCTGCGCGCCGCCGGCGGCGTTGGACTTCAGTGCCTCGCGAAGGCGACGGGCCACGGGGGGCTCGACGCTCGACGAAGCGCTCTTAACGAACTCGCCCATGTCCTGAAGAGTCTTGAGGGCGGTCTTGGAATCGACGCCCATCTCGCTGGCGATTTCGTGTACGCGTGGTTTTGCCACTTTTCTCCTGTCTGGGGCCCGCCCAGATAGGAGCGGACCATTAAAAAAGTCGGATGTGCCTCATCGTGAGTCACTCATGAGTTGTCCATGGTCCGATCAGCCTTTTCTCGTGGTCGGAGCAGTGCGTTCGCCCTGCTCCAATGTGCTCGCGTGCCTGCTGAGCGCCTCGGTGTCCACCTTGCCTGTCTTGAAGGCCCGCAGGAATGCGCGCCGCTCAATCGCCAGCTTGGTGCACTCCGCGGTCGGATGGATCCAGGCTCCGCGCCCGGGGAGACTCGCCGAGATATCGACTTCGAGACTTCCCTGACGAAGCACAACCCTGAGGAGCTGACTTCGTTCTGAGCGCGAACGGCATCCAACGCACGTTCGTACAGACGACATACTACCCCTCTGCGCGCGCTTCGTCTCCGTCTTCGAGGATCGAGTCGGGCTGGATATCGATTCTCGCCCCCGTGAGCTTGGCAGCGAGGCGCGCATTCTGCCCCTCCTTGCCGATCGCGAGCGACAGCTGGAAGTCGGGAACGAGGGCACGAACTGCCTTCGTGGCGCGGTCGATCACGAACGCGCTCGACACCTTGGCCGGGCTGAGGGCACTCGCCACGAACGTCGGCAGGTCCTCGGAGTAGTCGACGATGTCGATCTTCTCCTCGCCGAGCTCGTTGGTCACGGCACGGACGCGGGCACCGAGCTCGCCGATGCAGGCCCCCTTGGGGTTGATCCCCTCCTGGGTGGCGCGCACGGCGATCTTCGTGCGGTGTCCGGCCTCGCGCGCCAGCGAGACGATCTCGACGACGCCGCTCGCGATCTCGGGCACCTCGAGCGCGAACAGCTTGCGCACGAGTGACGGGTGGGTTCGAGAAACCGTGATCTGCGGCCCCTTGCTGCCGCGCTCGACCTTGGTCACGAAGACGCGGAGGCGACGCCCGTGGGAGTAGTCCTCACCGGGCACCTGCTCCTCAGGCGGCAGGATGGCCTCGACCGTTCCCAGGTCGACGTGGATCATGCGGGGGTTCGGACCCTGCTGGATCACGCCAGCGACGATGTCGCCCTCACGCCCCCGGAACTCGCCGAGGACCTTGTCGTCGCCGATGTCGCGGATGCGCTGGTTGATGACCTGCTTGGCAGCGAACGCGGCCACTCGACCGAAATCGTCGGCCGGAAGCTGCGCTTCTCCGATGATCTCGCCGTCGTCGTCCATCTCCGGCACGAAGACGTTGACCTCACCGCTCTTGCGGTCGAGGTGCACGCGGGTCGAGGCCGGCGGCACGTCCTGGCCGAGTTCCTGCGACACGTGCTTCTCGTACGCGGTCAGGATCGCCTGCTCGAGAATGCTGGCAAGCTCCTCGAATGGAATCTCACGCTCTCGCTCGAGAATCCTCAGGACAGCAAGGTCGATCTTCATGGCGCTCCCTCTATTCAGATGAAAGAACGAGTTTACCGCATGCTGGCGCACGGAGCTCCCCGTCGGGCACGCGGGATGGGGCGAGCGGAGGCCCCATCCCGCAGTGAGCTCAGTTGCCGCGCTTGGACAGCAGCAGTTCGAGCACGTCGTCCTTGGAGACCGCGTCGCGCTCGTTCGTCCGGCGGTTCCAGAGCTCGACCTGCCCGTCGACTGCGCCCTTGCCCGCGATGACGATCCACGGCACGCCGAGCAGCTCGGCGTCACCGAACTTCACGCCGGGCGAGACCTTCTTGCGATCGTCGTAGAGCACGTCGAGACCAGCGGCATCGAACGCGGCCGAGAGCTCCTCCGCCACGGCGAAGGGCTCCTCGTTGCGTCCCGTCGCGACGATCTGCACATCGAACGGGGCCACCTGCTCCGGCCAGATCAGGCCACGGTCGTCGTGGTTCGCCTCTGCGATGAGCGCGAGGTTGCGGGTCACTCCGATGCCGTATGAGCCCATCGTCACGGTCGTGAGCTTGCCTTGCTCGTTGAGCACCTTGAGCCCGAGCGCCTCCGCGTACTTGCGGCCGAGCTGGAAGACGTGCCCGATCTCGGTGCCGCGTGCCGTCGTGATGGGGCCGCTGCCGTCGGGAGCCTGGTCGCCATCGCGCACCTCGGCTGCTCCGACCCGCGCATCTGCCGTGAAGTCGCGCCCGACGACCAGCGAGTGCACGTGCTTGCCCGCGATGTTCGCGCCGGTGATCCAGGTCGATCCCTCGGCGACCGTCTCGTCGAGGAAGTAGGCGAGGCCCGTGCTCGACTCCTCGCCGAGCACCGGCCCCTGGGCAGCCCATGGGCCGATGTAGCCGCGAACGAGACCGGGGTGCTTCGCGAAGTCCTCGGCTGTCGCGGCTTCCACCTCGGCCGGCTGCAGTGCGGTCTCGAGGCGCTTGAGGTCGAGCTCTCGATCACCGGGGATGCCGACGACGACGACGTCTCGGGTGCCATCCGTGTTCAGGCGCGCGATGACGACGTTCTTGAGCGTGTCCGCGGCGGTCCAGTCGCGGCCGTCGACCTTCGGCACGGTCTCGTTCGCATGCGCGACGAGCGTCGCGATGGTCGGCGTATCCGGCGAGTCGAAGACCGTGGCAGGGCCGGCGGAGCCCGCATTGATCGGCGCAGGGGTCGGCGCCGCGTAGGCCTCGACGTTGGCCGCGTACCCGCCAGGCGAGCGCACGAAGGTGTCCTCCCCGACGGGTGTCGGGTGCAGGAACTCCTCGCTGCGCGAGCCGCCCATGGCTCCAGCGTTGGCCGCGACGATGACGTACTCGAGGCCGAGGCGGTCGAAGATGCGCTCGTAGGCATCCCGCTGCGCCTGGTAGCTCACGTCCAGCCCGGCATCATCGATGTCGAACGAGTAGGCGTCCTTCATCGTGAACTCGCGGCCGCGCAGCAGGCCGGCGCGGGGCCGTGCCTCGTCGCGGTACTTGTCCTGGATCTGGTAGATCGCGAGGGGCAGATCCTTGTAGGACGAGTAGAGATCCTTGACCGCGAGGGTGAAGGCCTCCTCGTGGGTGGGCGCCAGCACGAGCGGTGCGCCCTTCCGGTCCTCGAGACGGAAGATGCCGTCGCCGAAGTCGTCGAGGCGCCCGGTGGCCTCGTAGAAGTCCGCGGGCAGAATCCCCGGGAAGTGGACCTCCTGGGCGCCGGCGGCTTCCATCTCCTCGCGGACGATCTGCTCGATGCGCCGCTTCACCTTCAGGCCGAGCGGCAGCCACGCGAAGACGCCAGGCGCCTGACGACGGATGTAGCCGGCGCGGACGAGGAGCCTGTGGCTTGCGACCTCGGCGTCGACGGGGTCTTCGCGGAGGGTGCGGACAAAGAGCTTGGAGAGGCGAGTAGTCACCCGGCCAATGCTAGTCGTGCGCGAGGCAGTGCGCTGTCTCGTGGATCGAGGCCATGGCCACGCCGAAAGCGGCGCGGCCATGCCTCACCACGGCTTGTCGTACGACGAGTCGCCTTCGGTCTCGCCACGCTCCTGGTCGAGCTCATCCTGCCGATCCTGCTGGTTCTGCTCCAGCTTCTCCTCGAGCTCGGTCATCTCGGGCGACTGCGTCGACTCCGGGGGCTCCTCCCCCTCGTTCGGCTCCTGCGCCTCGGACTGCTCCTGCAGCTTCTGCTGGATGCGCTCGGTCGACTCGGTCGTCGGAGGCTCGAACTCGGTGGAGGCGCAGCTCGGGTCACGCGCATCCACGACGGCAAGCGCCTCCTGCCAGAGGGCGACGGCGCCGGCCTTGTCGTCTGCCGCAAGCCGCGCGTCGCCCAGGCGTTCGATCGTGATCGCGAGGTTGGCGCGGATCGGGCACTGCTGAGGCGGCTCGGCCATCGGGAGCGCTGTCTCGAGCTCGCTCCGAGCCTCATCGAGCAGCCCCAGTTGCAGCATCGAGGTGCCCGTGTTGTATGGGGCCTTCCAGCCCTCGAGGATGTTGACGAACTTCTGCTGCTGCGCCGAGTTCATGCTGCCCTCGTAGTCGCCCTCCGAGTAGAGGGATACCGTCCGATCAGCGATCACCGACATGCTGATGAGCTTCGTCGCGAACGCGGCCGCGAGGAGCGCGAACGGGATGCTGAACACGATGAAGCGTCGACGGCGCTTCACGGCTCTGGCCGCGTCCGGAACCGCAGATCGCGGTGTCCTGGTGCGTCGACTCATGCGGAACCTCCCCTTGCCCTGCTCAGTTCGATGAAGTGGCGAATGGACTCCCAGACGTCCCGAAGCAGCAGGAGGAACGCCGCTGCCGCGAGCATCCAGTAGACCTCGAACGCCGTCTCCGCGCTCCCGCCCGTCTGCGTCACCCGGCTGCTGTCGATATCGGCGGCCACGACCTCGGTACCCGGTTCGCGGATCTCGAGCGGCACCACGAGATCGTCGGCGATGGTCTGCAGAGCTGCCGGGTCGATGACCGAGAGCGCCTGCTGGCCCTGCGCATCCACGATGTAGCTCGGCTCGCCGGTGTCCAGCGTGCCTGCGGTCTCCTTCATCGGACCACCCGCCTCCGTCCCGTAGCCGAGGACCGCACCCCCGGCGAGATACCCGGCAAGCCCTCGGAAGGACTCCGGCTCGGTGTCGGCGGTCTGCTCGCCGTCGCCCAGGTAGTAGACGATGCGTGCCCGCTCGGGTTCAGCCTCAGCCGCGGCCTTGAGGACGTCCTCGACCAGCGGCTCCGCGATGGAGATGGAGCTGCCACGCGAGTACTGCGTCACCTCAGGACGAAGCGTCTGCACAAGCGAGTCGAGCGCCGTCGTATCCGCGGTGAACGGCAGTCGCTGCACGGCGGCAGCATCGAAGGTGACCACCCCGAAGCGCGCGCCCTCGTGAGCTGCCGCGAGTGCCGAGATGTCCGCCTTCGCCCCGTCGAGCCTCGGCGCGCCGTCCCAGTCCTCAGCGACCATGCTCGCCGTCGTGTCGACGACGAACAGCACGTCCACGTCGCTCTCGAGGTTCGGCGCCGAGGCGCTCCCGATGCCCGGACGGAACGCCGCGAGCACGACGAGCGCGCACGCAGCGAGCCGGAGCGCCCAGTTGATTCGCCGACGTCGGTCTGCCGCCCGGACGAGCGCGAAGACGCAGAAGCCGAGCAGCGCCATGCCGAGCAGGACCAGGACAAACGCGGGGAGGATCGGATTCCAGGTCATAGTCGGAGCCTCCAGGCGAGCACGACGTAGATGGACGCGAATACCAGCATGAGCATGAGCCACACATTCGGCCGGTCGGTGATGAGCAGCTGGGGCTGACCGACCATGAGCGAGGTCTGCTCGCTCGTGATCTGGTCGACGATGCCGGACACGCTCGCAGGATCGGTGAGCTTGAAATAGCTCCCGTCCGCCTGCAGGACCGTCGTCCGGAACTGGTCAGCGAACGCGTCCTCGAACTGGTTCGCGTCGAGCGCGTAGATCGTGATGCCACGCGCCTCGGTGTACTCCGCCGCCTCTGGGAACGAGACGAGCGGATCCCCGTTGACGGCGTTGTCCGTCGCGAAGATGATCGACCGCGACCTGCCGTCATCGGCCGCCGGATCGAACTCGCCGAAGGTCATGGCACAGGACGCGAGTCCGTCTCCCACGAGCGACGCGCCGGCCGCACTCTGCGTGCCCTGGGCAAACGAGTACTCGGCGTTGGACCCGCCCGAGGCGGACTCCATCTCATCGCGGACCTGCTGCAGCTGCGTCTCGACGAAGGCATAGTCATCGGTCAGGGGGAAGAGCTGAACCGCGGTTGCATCCCACAGCATGAGCGACATCCGCTCCCCGTCGAAGCCGGGGAGCATCTCGAGGTACCGGTCGAGGACCTCGACGTCGTACTCCACCATCGAGCCCGAGATGTCGAGGCAGAGCACGATGTCCCTGTTGAACTTCTCCGGGGACTCGACGCGCTGGTAGACCCAGCGGCCCGCTGCGACGCTCGTGACCGCCAGGAGGATCGCGAGCACGACACCGACCGCGGTCATGAGGCTCGAGTACCGAGCCACCGCGCGACGATAGGCGGGGAGCCTCGTGAGACGCCGGGAGTTCGCGACCGGGATCGCGTTGGCCTGCCCTTTCCTCCGCATCCTCCACCAGGCGAGACCCGCGACGATCGCCGCGGCGGCGATCAGGGAGAGACTCAGCCACCACATCGCTACCGCCATGTCGCGATCACCTCCCGTGCCGCCGCCACGCCGGCCTCAGCACCGCTCGGATCGTGCGCCCCGAAGACCATCGGGTAATACTGGCCGACGGTGTGGGAGACACCGCGCAGCTCCGTGCGCCTGAGGTCGGTGAGCGTCATCTTGTCTGCCGGCACGGTCGAGACAGCTGCGACGAAGCCGCGGACCAGCACGCTCAGCTCGGCGTGGGCTCGGCGGGGCGTGAGTTCCCCCGCTGCCGCCCTCGAAGCCACCTCGTCCACACGCTCCAGGTACTCCTGCTGCAGCGCGCGCACGGGAGGCCTGGCCGGCGGGAGCACTGGCGCGGCCTTGGGCGGCCGAGGACGCGTCAGGTACACGACGAGGAAGTAGTAGGCGACGATGGCCGCGAGGATCAGGAACCCGAGCACCAGCCAGAACTGGGCGTAGTCGATGACGGGGATGACGGTCCCCTCTGGCGGTTGCACATCAGCGGCGAACATTCGCCCTCGCTTTCAGGAGAGCCAGGAGAACCGGAGCGACCTGCTGCTCGCTCGCGACCTCGGCGTAGGAGACCGCGTTCGCCTCGAACGTCTGCTCCATCTCGATGGTGCGCTTCTGCTCCGCGTACTCGAATTCTCGCTCGAGCAGCCGGTCGCCGCCGAAGAGGCTCGGCATGGCCCAGTTGCCCTCGACGTCGAAGGCCAGCTCTCCGCGCCTCCCTCGGAGGTGCGGCTCGGCATCCGTGATCTGCAGCCAGACGATCTCGTGCTGCGCAGCAAGGCGACGGACGAGGGCCGCTCGCTCGTCGTCCCAGTCGAACTCGTCGGCGATGACGACGAGGAGCGCCCGATGACGAACCGTGAGGCGGACCCGCTCGAGGATGGCGTTCATATCGCTCGTGGCCGCCCCGAGGCCCACGCCGTCGTAGACCGCGTGCAGCATCCGCTCGAGGGCCGACGACGTGCTGCGGAACGGCAGCTGCCTGATGCCGTCAGAGCTGCCCGTGACGAGCCCCACCTCGTCGCCGTGCCGGATGGCGAGGTAGCCGAGGATGCCGAGGGCGGAGACGAGCACCTCGCGCTTCGGCTCGCCGCTCGCAGAGAGCGCGGCCATGTTGCGCCCGCCATCGACCGCGAAGAGCACCCGGTGCCGCCGCTCGGCGACGTAGCGCTTCACGAGCGGCTGACCGGTCCTCGCGCTCGCCTTCCAGTCGATGTCCTTGATCTCGTCACCCGGGACGTACTCCCGAAGGTCATCGAAGTCCATGCTCCGCCCACGCAGGTGCGACGAGTACTGACCATCGAGCATGTGCAGCACGCGCCGTCGCGCGTGCAGGAACATCTTCGACTTGACCTTCGAGAGGAGGGGTCGCTCGCTTGCCATGGTCACGGAGTGCGGACAGCCCCGAGCACGGCGTCGATGATCTGCTCGACGCGCACACCCGTGGCATCCGCCTCGAAGCCCAGGATGATGCGGTGGCGGAGGATGCGGTGCGCGAGCCTGCGCACGTCCTCGGGGACCACATGGTCGCGCCCCTGCAGCAGCGCGACGGCTCGCGCGCCCTTGGCGAAGTTGATCGAGGCGCGTGGCGAGGCGCCGACTTCGACGAGGCGTGCGAGCTCCGGTGCGATGTACTCGCCCGCGTGGCGCGTGACGTAGACGAGGCCGACGATGTACTCGGTGATCGCCTTGTCCACGTAGACGCGGGAGGTGAGATCCTGCAGGCGAGTGACGTCCTGCAGATCGACAGCGGCGGGCTCGCCGTGATCGAACACCCCCTCGTCGATGCGCCTCAGGATCTCGGACTCCTCTGCCGGATTCGGGTACTCGAGCACGTCCTTGAGCATGAACCGGTCGAGCTGCGCCTCTGGCAGGACGTAGGTTCCCTCTTGCTCGATCGGGTTCTGCGTCGCGATCACCAGGAACGGGTCTGGCAGCGGGTAGAGCGTGCCGCCGATGGTCGTCTGTCGCTCCTGCATGGCCTCGAGCATGGCCGACTGGGTCTTGGCGCTCGAGCGATTGATCTCGTCGAGGAGCACGAAGTTCGCGTGGACGGGCCCGAGCTGCGTCGAGAAGCGGTGCTCCGCCGCGTCGTAGATCTGGGTGCCGACGATGTCGGACGGGAGCAGATCGGGGGTGCACTGGATGCGGCTGAAGGAACCGCGCACCGACTGCGCGAGCGTCTGCGCCGCCGTCGTCTTCGCGAGGCCGGGGACGGATTCCAGCAGGACGTGTCCGCCCGACATGAGCCCGACCAGCAGCGTCTCGCGGAGCTGCGTCTGCCCGACGACCTTGTGGGCGAAGGCCCGCGAGACGGCGCCGATGGACCTGCCCGCCTCCTGGAGCTCCTGCTGGCTGAGCTTGAGCTGCTGACCGCCGACAATCGTCACGGATCCTTCTTCCTGCGGCGGGGTCTGCCTGCCGACTCTTGTGATCTCGCCTCGTGCACTTCAGTGTTTTCCAAGGGAAAGCGTAATGATCTCGCCCGGCCCCCGCGTTCAGCTCTCCGGAGGCTACTCGAACAGCCGGATCGGATTGACGATGTCAACGTAGATGAACAGCGCGCTCATCGCCATGAGGCACCCCGCGATGACCAAGGTCACAGGCAGGAGCTTGGCGGTGTCGAATGGGCCGGGGTCTGGGCGTCCGAAGAGCTTCGCGAGGCGACGACGGATCCCGTCGATGAGCGCTGCGAGCACGTGGCCGCCGTCGAGCGGCGGCAACGGAACCAGGTTGATGACGCCGAGCGCGATGTTGACGGATGCGACCAGCTGCACGATCGTCGCGACCCTGTCCACGACCGGGATGCTCGTCTCGGCGGCCACCTCGCCCGTGATGCGGCCGACTCCGACGACGCTCATGGGCCCGTTCGGGTCTCGTTCGGCGCCGCCGAATCCGGCGTTCCACATCTCGACGATGCGCTCCGGCATGGTGATGAGGAAGTTCCCGACGGCGCGCACGTTCGCCTCTGCCATCGTGAACGCGTAGAGCGGCGACTGACGAGTGCGCTCCTGCGTTGGAGTGATGCCGACGAACCCGACCTCCTCGGTCACGTAGGAGCCGTCCGCGGCTTCGACGCGCGCGCCCGTCAGCTCGTCGAGCTCGTAGACGGTGTTCACTCGGGGGGTGAGCTCGAGCTGCAGCTGCTCGCCGGCCCGCTCGACGCCCAGCGAGATCGACGCACCCGGACTCACTCGGATCGCGTCCTGCAGCACGTCCCAGCTGTCGGCAGGCACACCGTCGACGCTCGTGATCGTGTCCCCGGGCATGAGCCCGGCCTCGAACGCTGGCGCGGGCGTCTCGCAGGGCTCGCCCTCGGCCGGCGCCACCGCACCGGCGGCGACGACGCACTCGTAGACCGAGCCGACCGTGGTCGACGGCTGGTAGAGACCGAACCCCGAGCACACGATCATGAACCCGAGGATCGCGATGACGAAGTTCATGGCGGGCCCGCCGACCATGATGACGATGCGCTTCCAGACGGGCAGAGACGCGTACGTGCGCCCCTCCTCCCCGGGTTCGACTCCCTCGGCGGAAGCCAGCCTGGCGTCGTCGATCATGCTCGACATGAACCCGGTGCCACCCGTGCGCGCGGCCTCGCCGGCCCTCGCTGGCGGGTACATGCCGATCATCGCGACGTAGCCGCCGAGCGGGATCGCCTTGACTCCATACTCCGTCTCGCCGCGTCGACGGGAGAACAGCGTCGGCCCGAAGCCGATCATGTACTGCGTGACCCGCACGCCGAAGCGCTTGGCTGGCACGAGATGGCCCACTTCGTGCAACGCGATCGACGCCGCGAGGCCGATGACTGCGGCCAGCACGCCGACGATGAAGAGCAAGACAGATTCCACGGAGGTCAAGCGTAGACCTGCTGAGCCGTCCTCTTGCTGTCGATCCGCCTTGGTCGCCGGGCCGGGGGCTGCCCTCGATGCGGGCCACGCACCCCGTAGGCTTGCCCGATCATGAGCCAAGCATCAACCCTGCCGGCTGAAGCCGCCGTCGAACTCGCCATCGTCACTCGATCAGGCTTCGTGGAATCCAGGCACATCGGAGCCGCGGTGGTCACGAATGCGGATGCGACGCTCCGGGCCGAGCTCGGCGACGGGCACCAGCCTGTGTTCCCTCGATCGACCCTCAAGCTGTTCCAGGCGCAGACTGCCCTGGCGCTCGGCGCACAGCTGACGGATGAGCAGACGGCGATCGCATGCGGGAGCCACTCGGGCTCCCCGGCTCACGTCGCGCACGTGCGCGAGATCCTCCACGCCTCGGGCCTCGACGACCGCGCGCTCGCATGTCCGGCTTCCTGGCCGAGAGACCGCGCCTCGAGGGACGCCCTCGTTCGAGCGGGCGAGGCATCGGCGGCCGTGTACATGGAGTGCAGCGGCAAGCACGCCGCCATGCTGGCTGCCTGCGTGGCGCAGGGCTGGCCGGTCGAGGGCTACCTCGCCGCCGAGCATCCTCTGCAGCTCGCCATCAAGGACACGATCGAGCGGATGACCCGGGAACGCCCGAGCGCGGTGGGGATCGATGGCTGCGGCGCGCCGGTCTTCGCCGTGACCCTCGTCGGGTTGGCGTCCGCCGCGAGCCGCCTCGCCACGTCGAGCGCAGCTTCTCCGTTCCCGCTGTTCAAGGCAGCCGCGTCCGTCTGGCGTTCGGTCCTCGCGAACGGCTGGCTCATCGAGGGCCACGAACGGCCGAACTCGATCGTCGTGTCGGAGTTGGGCGTCCTGGCGAAGTCCGGCGCCGAGGGTGTGCTCCTCATGGCCGCCCCCGACGGCACGGCAGTCGCCATGAAGATGCTCGACGGCTCAAACCGCGCCAGCACGCTCGTCGGCCTGCAGCTGCTCGTGGCGGCTGGGGCGGCCGATGTGACCCGTGTGCAGCAGCTGCTGCCGCGCCTCGGCCTCGAGGTCCTGGGTGGGGGCGTGCTCGTCGGCGAGATCATGGTGGGGTCGGCGGTCCCGACGAGTCTCTAGCCGGAGGGGCACTGGGCCCGTCCAGGCGTGCCTCTTCGTCAGTCCAGCGAATGCGGGTCATGTCACCGCTGCGACCTCGGAGGACGGCGCCCCGCCGGGCATCGAGGACCGGTGGCGGCAGCGGATCACCCCGCAGCAGCGTGCGATGCTCCCCCGTGCTCAGACCTGAGAGCAGGACCGGATGCTCCGCGGCCAGTCGCGACAGCAGCCCGAACTGCGCCTGCCACTCGTCGACGACGCCGAGCACGGCCCGCCTGTTCGCGGCATCCGCGTTCGGCGCCTGCATCGGTCCGGCGCCAGGTGCGCGGTCACCCAGCCAGGCGTCGAGAGTCGTGCAGGCGAAGCCCCGTGCCTCGAGGATGCGGCGAAGGGGCTCAATACGGCGCGCAGCAACCAGCAGGTTCTCCGTGTCGGACAGCGCAAGGGCATCTCGAGGGTCTCCTGCGTGGTCGGAGTGCCCTCGAAGTGCGCGGAGGGGTCGAGTCGAACGCGCGACCTGGCAGGGAAGACCGTGCCAGTTCGCTCGCCCCGGTCCGGCATGGCTGCGGTGATCTGAGGGCTCTCCCCCTGCCATGACGTAGGCGGCGCGATCGCCGCCGACCAGACGCAGCGTCTGAGCTGCGGCAGCCACCAGCACCGAAGCATGACCCGTTGCTCTGCTCGCGGTGAACACGACGGCGGGGAACCCGGTGGCTGAGCGGCGAAGGAGCAGCGTCAATCGCTCGGCGAAGGCGGAGCGATACGGCTCGTCGACCTGCGACAGGAACAGGTCGACGTCATCGGCGAGGAGCAGCCCGTGGCGAGACGTGAGCTCGGGGCTCCAGAGCTGGTCCCAAGCCGTCTCGGGATCAACGCTGAGCACGACGACAGCCGGGGATCCGGCGCCGAGCTCGGTCCGTGCTGTCTCGGCGAGCATCGCAAGGCATCCGGTCTTGCCCGTGCGCGGCCCGCCGATGACCAGCATCGCCCCGAGCTCCGGAGAGAAGACGGCGGTCGGCTGACGTCGGAGCTCCGTGTCGTCCGCGATACCGAAAGCGAGACCCCGTCCGCTGGGTTCATCGAAGGTGCCGGACGCATCGAGGGTGCTCGGCTCCTCAAGTGCGCTGGCGGCGATCTCCGCCGGCAGGGCCGGGAGCCAGGGAGGCCGCGGGAGCGTCCCGCCGAGATGCGCCTCGCGCTCTGCGCAGGCTCGGATGCAGGCCGCGATCGTGTCCGGTGAGGATCGCTGCACCTGCACCCGTGCCACCCCGTCTCCCGCCACGAAGATCGCAACTCCAGGCGTCGATGCGGGGAGGTCGGCGGCGGCCCCGCTGCCGATGACGGCCGTGCTGTCGGCCTCGGCGATGACGCGCAGGCTGATGCGGATGCTGCAGTTCGCGAGCGTCGCGCCCCTGACCGCGGACGCTGGCTGCTGCGCGCAGAGGATGAGGTGGACGCCGAGGCTTCTCCCGCGCGCGGAGATGTCGGAGAACACCGCTTGGAGCTCGGCATCCGAGTCGACGAGCGCCTGGTACTCGTCGACGACGACGACGAGCCTGGCAAGGCTCGGCAGCTCGCCCACATGCTTCGCACCGGCAGCACGGAGAGCCCGCTCACGGAAGCGGATCTCGGCGCTCAGACTCGTTGCCGCCCGCCGCGCCTCGTGGTCGTCGAGGTCCGTGACCACGCCCACACAGTGCGGGAGGGCGGCGATCGGGTCGAAGGTCGCACCGCCCTTGAAGTCGAAGCAGAGCACCTGCACGTCACGAGTGGACCTCGTGGCCGTCATCGCGAGGACCCAGGTGACCAGCAGCTCGCTCTTGCCGGACCCGGTCGTCCCGCCGACAACGGCGTGGGGACCGGCCGCGACGAGGTCGACCTGGAACGCCACACCGTTCCGGGTGCCGATCTGCGCTGCCAGCGATGCGTGATGGGGCACCCTCCGGAGGCGAAGCGTCGAGGCTGCGGCGGCGGCATCACCGTCGGGGCCCTCGATCAGCTGGCCGGACTCGCACGGCGCTCTTCGCTGGGCGAAGGCGCGCAGCTCCTCGACGGTGACCAGCTCCGGTCGAACCGTCAGAGACTGACCGTCAGCGAGCTCCACGCTCGCCCGAGTCGGGCTCAGCATCCGGATGCGGACCTCGCGGCGCGGTGTGCGCGGACGCGGTGAGGGGCCAGAGGCACTGGCACGGGGGTCGAAGTCGGTGCCGAAGTCGAGGAGCATCCCGGGGCCGTGATCCGCCGCGAGGACAGGGCGCCAGCCCCCTCGGAGCCCTCGGATCTCGCCGTTCAATGCCTCCCCAACCTCGCCGGCGCCGATGGCGACGCGGCCGGCGGCACGCTGGAGCAGCAGCGCGCGACTGACCGCGAGCATCAGGTGCGGGTTGCCGGTGAGCCTGACCCTCTCGCTGTCGGCCAGGATGGGAGCGTCCTCGAGGACGAGGAACGGCTCGAGGCGCGCGTGCGCCTCGTCGGGCAGCTCGCGGAGCTCTCCCTGGATCTTGAACCGGGCCCGCACACACCCGAAGCCCAGGTTCAGCTGGGACTCCCGGGCAGCTGATCCACCCGAGATGAGCGCCCGAGCCCCAGGCGCGGAACGATGGAGTTCTCGGAGGTCGTGCCGAGCGAGCACCCGGGCCTCCCGCACGCAGACATCGAGTTCGCTCTCGAAGACCGCCTGAGCTCGCCCGTGCTCTGCTCGCGACTGACGTCTCGACTCCGCATAGCTGGCCACCGCCATCACTGGCCCGAGAAAAGCGAAGGCCAGCATCACGGGCGAGGACAGCAGCGCCCAGAGGACAAGCGCGACGACAACCGGTGCAAGAGCCATGAGCGCTGGAAAGACAACCGTGCGTTCACCGGGGACGATGGTCGGCAGGTGGACGACTCCGTCTGCCGGGGCGGATCGGTCGGCTGGTGCAAATCGGTCGGCTGGCGTGGTGCCGACCAGTCCGCTAGCCCTCACGCCAGGCCGCAGACCCGCCTTCGGTCTCGGTCTCGGTCTCGGTCTCGGTCTCGGTCTCGGTGAGCCAATCATGGACATCCGAGAGCCATGGTGGCAGCACGCAGCGCTCGACAAGCCAGACGACGCTCGCGCCCACCCGGTCATCAGGGCATCGACCAAGAGCACGCCGAGCAAAGGCCGCCCCGGCGCTCGCACGGCCCGAAGCCCATTCGAGCCAGGCGATCCCAGCGAGCAGACCCGGTTCATCGTCGAGGTCCACGAGTGCGCCGAGCTCGCGGAGGCAGGCGACAGCGGTGCGAACTCGTTCTCGCGAGAACGAAGGCAGCTGTGGCCCTGTGCTCTCCCCCGGCAGCAGGCTCGCCCAGATCGGCGCCAGCGACAGGAGCTCGTCTCGATCACCGAAGGCGACCGTCGTCAGCAGGAGCTCCGACGTCCGACGCCCGCGCAGCATGCAGAGCAGCCCTGCGAGCTGGGCGTCGCTCAGTCCGGAACGGCCGACCGCGGGCGTGAGCGCCGCGAGCCACCCCTTGCGCATCCCGGAGAAGTCGTCCTCGCCCTCGTGCACCTGGGCGTGCCGTTCGTCGGCCTCAGCGAACGCCCTCCTCCGTGCGGCGGGGGCTGATGCGATATCGGCGTGGATCGCCGGCTCTGCCGCCTCACGCCACGCATCCTGAGCGCCGAGCGCCCTCGGCCCGACATCACAGCAATCAGGATCATCGCAGCCGTACACGCCCCAGGCGTCCAACGCTCTGCAGAGGCAGAGGACGACCTCGATGCCAGCCCGGTCCCCGAACTCGACAAGCGCCTCTGCCAGCTCCGAGTGCGGCGGCGTCGGACCGCTGCCGAACGGGAGGTTCGGGCTGAAGACGAAGACCACGCGCTCGATGTTGCTGAGATACGCCAGGTGCCCGATCACGGCACTCGCGTACGGTGCTGCGTTGACCGCACGCGAGTTCGACAGACTGGGCAGGTCGAATCGCAGAACCACACCCCCTCGTCGGCCGCTGAGCGGGATGGCGACGAGCGATCCGATGGGCGAGTATCCCAGGAGCTTGGGGACCGCGTCGAGGATCTGCTTGGGCGTGCTGAGTCGAATCCGTTCCATAGGCAGAAGCTAGGCCCACGCCAGTCTGCCGCGATCTCCGAGACATCAGGCTGTGGAGAACGTCCCGAGTCGAGGCGCGGGGACACCGGAGTGACAAGAGCACGCCACGTGGAACCGAATCCACGTGGCGTGCTCGCTCAGACGACTGCGTGCGTATCAGTGCTGGGGCGGGTTCTGCTGTCCGTACGGCTGCTGGTTGCCCGGGTTCTGGCCGAGGGGCGGCTGCTGGGTCGGGGCCTGACCGTAGGGCTGCTGCGCGGGCGGCTGACCGTACCCCTGCTGGGTCGGAGCCTGACCATACGGCTGCTGGGCGGGCGGCTGACCGTACCCCTGCTGGGTCGGAGCCTGACCATACGGCTGCTGGGCAGGAGCCTGACCGTACCCCTGCTGAGCAGGAGCCTGACCGTATGGCTGCTGGACGGGAGCGCCCTGCTGCGGGTAGCCGACGGCACCCTGAGGCTGGCCGTAGGCCTGCGAGCCGAGGTTCATGAGTGCGGGGTTCCAGCGGGAGCTGTCGAACCCGACGATGGCGAACCAGACGATGGGCAGGAAGATGTAGAGGACGACCCACGCGCCGCCCTTGCCGAAGCCCTGTCCGATTCGGTACGCCGCGATGGCGAGCAGCACCACCAGGGCGATGTTCACACCGGGAATGAAACCGACGAGCACCCACCATCCGGGGAAGCCCGCTGCTTCGACGAAGGTCCACTGGTTGTAGAGGGGGACCCAGGCCTTCCAAGCCTCGATGCCCATCTTGGTGAACACCTTCGACATCAGCCACGAGGAGAGGGCGTAGGCGCCGAGGAGAATGACGAAGTAGAGCAGGATTCCTAGCGCGCCGATTCCTGCTGCGGTCTGATCGCCGTAGGAGAAGATTTCCATTGAGGAGTCACTTTCTGATATTCAGTCGACGTCTGCGTCGCGTGCTCGATGTGCACGCGAGTCAGCGTAGGCAGACTTGGTACAAAGTAGCGGCGTTTCGAGCCCCTTGTCGATGGGGAGACCTCCCCGGGGCCCGCAACCGCTCGCCTTTGCGAGCGAGGCGTGTCACCGTCAGAGGCCCTCGGGCACGATCAGGCGAGCGCATCCGGGCTCGGTGGGTTCAAGATCCCAACCGGCATCACGACAGAAGTCAGCCAGTTCGTGGGCATCCCGAATCGCGTCGGCTCGTTTCGCCTGCTCGGCGGCGAGGATGATGAGACCGCGCGTGAAGAGGCCCTTGCCGCGTTTGTTGAAATGGTTCAGCGAGCGAACCTCGCCGTCCGGAGTCCGGGAGACGACGTCGATGGTGACGTGTCGCTCGGCAGACTCCACCGGACCGAGCGCGGAGTAGGCCTTCGAGCGCAGATCGATCACGAGCCCCTTGTGCTCGGCGAGCGCCCGAGCTGTCGCCTGAGCCCAGCGATTCGCTGGGGCGACACCTCCGAGGCGCGACCCTGCGGACAGACGGTAGGCGGGGATGCCCTCTCCCCCGCCGACGAGCCCGAAGAGGGCCGAGTGAACGGCGACGTGGTGCGCGGCCCAGCCGAGCTGATGGTCACTCAGCGAGGAGGCGTCGAGGGCGTCGTACAGGACGCCGGTGTAGCGCAGCAGCGCCGTCATCCGGGGGCTGGAGCGCAGGCTGCGGTTGCGTTCCAGCTCCAGCGCGGCCTGCTTCTCCGAGATCTTCAACACCTTGCGGGCGGCATCCGCGTCGTGGGAGAGCTGCTGCAGCTCGCTGGCGGCGGCCTCTCGCACGTCCGAGAAGGTCGCGGCCCAGCTCAGTCCGCCTGCTTCCGGTGTCTGCACCAGATCGTCGCCGAACGCAGCGTTGCCGCCGTCCCGTTTGGTTTCGGACGGCGGCAACAGCAGCAGGAGACGTTCGGTCACTCCCCGGAGACGAGTTCAGCCTCGCCGGCGACGACCGTGACGACGTCGCTGTTCACCGAGAGGAACCCGCCCTCAGCGTTGGCGACGATCTTCGATCCGTCGGTGGTCGTGATGCGAACCTGGCCGGACCCCAGGGACGCGAGCATGGGCTCGTGGCCGGAGAGGATTCCGATCTCGCCTTCGGAGGTGCGAGCGACGACCATGGTCGCGCCGCCTTCCCAGACGAGCTTGGTTGCTTCGACGACCTTGACGGTCAGTTCGCCTTTGCCTGCCATGACTATGCGTTGTCCTTCTGCATCTGCGCCCACTTCTCCTCGACGTCGTTGATACCACCGACGTTGAAGAAGGCCTGCTCGGCGACGTGGTCGAAGTCACCCTTGGCGATGGCGTCGAACGACTCGATGGTCTCCTTGAGGGGAACCGTGGAGCCCTCGACACCGGTGAACTTCTTCGCCATGTAGGTGTTCTGCGAGAGGAACTGCTGGATGCGACGGGCGCGGGAGACGGTGATCTTGTCTTCCTCGGAGAGCTCGTCGACACCGAGGATCGCGATGATCTCCTGCAGTTCCTTGTTCTTCTGGAGGATCTGCTTGACCTCGGTCGCGACCCGGTAGTGGTCGGCGCCCAGGTAGCGCGGGTCGAGGATGCGGCTCGTCGAGGTGAGCGGGTCGATGGCCGGGTAGAGGCCCTTCGACGCGATCTCTCGCGAGAGCTCCGTCGTCGCGTCGAGGTGGGCGAACGTCGTCGCGGGAGCCGGGTCGGTGTAGTCGTCGGCAGGCACGTAGATCGCCTGCAGGGACGTGATCGAGTGGCCACGCGTCGACGTGATGCGCTCCTGGAGCACACCCATCTCGTCGGCGAGGTTCGGCTGGTAGCCGACGGCGGACGGCATGCGGCCGAGCAGCGTCGAGACCTCGGAACCCGCCTGCGTGAAGCGGAAGATGTTGTCGATGAAGAGGAGCACGTCCTGCTTCTGCACGTCACGGAAGTACTCAGCCATGGTGAGGGCCGAGAGGGCGACGCGGAGTCGCGTTCCCGGCGGCTCGTCCATCTGGCCGAACACAAGCGCGGTCTTGTCGAAGACGCCTGCTTCTTCCATCTCGTAGATGAGGTCGTTGCCCTCACGGGTGCGCTCGCCGACACCGGCGAAGACCGAGACGCCGCCGTGGTCCTGCGCGACTCGCTGGATCATCTCCTGGATGAGGACGGTCTTGCCGACGCCGGCTCCACCGAAGAGGCCGATCTTTCCACCCTGGACGTACGGGGTGAGGAGGTCGATGCTCTTGATGCCGGTCTCGAAAAGCTCGGTCTTGGACTCGAGCTGGTCGAAGGCCGGGGGCTCGCGGTGGATGGGCCAGCGCTCGGTGATCTCGTAGGGCTCTGAGAGCATCGTCTCGTTGAGCACTTCACCGGTTACGCTGAAGACCTTGCCCTTGGTGACGTCGCCGACGGGCACCGAGATCGGAGCTCCGGTGTCGCGAACTTCCTGGCCGCGGACGAGTCCGTCGGTGGGCTTGAGCGCGATGGCGCGGACGAGGTCGTCGCCCAGGTGCTGTGCGACCTCGAGCGTGAGCTTGAGCGACTGGTCGCCAAGGCTCACCTCGGTCTCGAGGGCGTGGTAGATGCCGGGGATGGCGTCATGCGGGAACTCGATGTCGACAACGGGACCCGTGACACGGGCGATCCGGCCGACACCGGCCGGAGCCGTCGTGTCTTCCCTGTCGGAGACGATGTGCGTCGTCATGTCTTGTCCTTTTCTTGCGTGTTCGCGCGGTTATGCGGTTGCGAGCGCGTCCGCGCCGCCCACGATCTCGGAAATCTGCTGCGTGATCTCTGCCTGGCGCGCGTTGTTCGCGAGCCTGGTGTAGTCGCGCACCAGGGTGTCTGCGTTGTCGGAAGCCGCGCTCATGGCGCGCTGGCGGGCAGCGTGCTCGGATGCGGCGGAGTGCAGCATGGCGTTGAAGAGGCGCGCCTGGATGTAGTCCGGAAGCAGTGCGTGAAGCACGGTCTCCGCATCCGGCTCGAACTCGTACAGCGGGAGCAGCGGGGCCTCGTCAGCTTCGGCGACGTCTTCGCTGTCGACGACCTCGAGCGGCAGGAGCCGGACGACGGTCGGCGTCTGCGTGACCATCGACTGGAACCGGTTGTAGACGTAGTGGATCTCCTCCACGCCACCCTCTTCGAACGGAATCGTGAACCGTTCGACGAGGGCTTCGCCCAGTTCCTTCGCGGTCTGGAAGACCGGAAGGTCGGTGGCACCCGTCCACTGCTTCTCGCTTGCACGCTTGCGGAAGGCGAAGTAGCCGACCGCCTTGCGCCCGACGAGGTAGTGGACAACTTCCTTGCCCTCGGCCTCGAGCGTGTTGGTGAGGCCCTCGGCCTCGCGCAGAACGCTCGAGGAGAAGGCTCCGTTGAGGCCTCGGTCGCTCGTGAAGACGACAACCGCGACGCGGCGGACCTCTTCGCGCTCGGTGACGAGGATGTGATCGATGTCCGTGTAGCTGGCGACTGCCGAGACTGCCTCGGTGATCGCCTGCGCGTACGGATTCGACTCGGCCATGCGTTTCCGCGCCTTGGTGATGCGCGAAGTGGCGATCAGCTCCATGGCGCGGGTGACCTTCTTCATCGTCTGGGCAGACTTGATCTTCTGCCGGTAGACCCGAAGTTGTGCTCCCATGCTTCTCCTGTGCTCGTCGTCGAAGTCGTCGAGGGCGCCTAGCGGCGCTTCTTGACGATCTTCTCCTGCTCGATCTCGTCAGCGGCGACCTGTTCGGCGCTAGCGACGAGCGGAGTTCCGTCGTTCTTGAGGTACGTCTTCGAGAAGCCGTCGACGCCTTCGGCCATGGCCTTCAGCGTGTCGTCCTCGAGCTTTCCGCTGTCGCGGAGGCGGGCGAGGACGTCGGTGTTGCGCTCGAGGTACTCGAGGAGCTCGTTCTCGAAGCGCAGGATCTCGTCGACCGGCACGAGATCGAGCTTGCCGTTCGTTCCAGCCCAGATCGCGACGACCTGCTGCTCGACGGGGTACGGCGAGTACTGCGGCTGCTTGAGGAGCTCAGTGAGGCGCGCTCCACGTTCGAGCTGACGGCGCGTCGTCGCGTCGAGGTCCGACGCGAACATCGCGAAGGCCTGCTGCGAGCGGTACTGCGCGAGCTCGAGCTTGAGCGTTCCCGAGACCTTCTTGATGTGCTTCTGCTGGGCGTCGCCACCGACTCGCGAGACCGAGATTCCGACGTCGACCGCTGGACGCTGGTTGGCGTTGAAGAGGTCGGACTGGAGGAAGATCTGGCCGTCCGTGATCGAGATCACGTTGGTCGGGATGTACGCCGAGACGTCGTTCGCCTTGGTCTCGATGATCGGAAGCCCGGTCATGGAGCCGGCACCCATCGCATCGGAGAGCTTGGCGCAACGCTCGAGGAGGCGGGAGTGCAGGTAGAACACGTCACCTGGGTAGGCCTCGCGTCCCGGCGGGCGACGCAGGAGGAGCGACACGGCGCGGTAGGCCTCAGCCTGCTTCGACAGGTCATCGAAGACGATCAGGACGTGCTTGCCCTCGTACATCCAGTGCTGGCCGATGGCCGAGCCCGTGTACGGGGCGAGGTACTTGAAGCCGGCGGGGTCCGAGGCGGGGGACGCCACGATCGTCGTGTACTCCATCGCGCCGGCGTCTTCCAGCGCGCCCTTGACGGAGGCGATGGTCGAGCCCTTCTGGCCGACGGCGACGTAGATGCAGCGAACCTGCTTGTTGACGTCTCCGGACTCCCAGTTGGCCTTCTGGTTGATGATCGCGTCGATCGCGATCGCCGTCTTGCCGGTCTGGCGGTCGCCGATGATGAGCTGACGCTGGCCACGGCCAACGGGGATCATCGCGTCGATGGCCTTGATGCCGGTCTCGAGCGGCTCGTGAACCGACTTGCGGTCCATGACGCCAGGCGCCTGGAGCTCCAGGGCGCGACGTCCGGACGTGGCGATCTCGCCGAGTCCGTCGATCGCGTTGCCGAGTGGGTCGACCACGCGGCCGAGGTAGCCCTCGCCGACGGGGACGGAGAGGACTTCGCCGGTGCGGCGGACTTCCATGCCTTCGACGATGCCCTGGAACTCGCCGAGGACGATGACGCCGATGCTGCTCTCGTCGAGGTTCTGTGCGAGACCGAGCGTTCCGTCTGCGAAGGTGATGAGCTCGTTGGCCATGACGCCAGGAAGACCCTCGACGTGCGCGATGCCGTCCGAGGCGTCAACCACGGTGCCGACCTCGGTCGCCGTGGCGCCTTCCGGACGGTATGAGGAAGCGAACTGCTGGAGAGCGTCGCGGATCTCATCCGGATTGATTGTGAGTTCTGACATGTTCTTCCCTTGTCGTCCGGGGCCTCGCCCCGAGAGTTTCAGTGCGTGAGGCTCAGGCGAGCTGCAGGCGGAGGTTGTTGAGTCGAGCGGCGACGCTGTCGTCGATCACGTCATCGCCAAGCTGCACGCGCAGGCCGCCGATGATCTTCGGGTCGATGATCGTCGTGACGGAGACGCGTCGGTTGAATCGACGTGTCAGACCGGCCTCGAGCTTCGCGAGCTGCTCGGGGGCGAGCGGACTTGCGACGGTGACCGTTGCGACGGAGCGACCTGCCTGGTCGGCGACCACTTCGCCTGCCCAGGTGAGGAGGCGACGAGTGCGGCGGCCGAGCGGGTTTCCCACGAGCTCTCGGAGGATCAGCAGGCTTGGCGCGCTGATCTTGCCCGCGAAGAGACGCTCGATGAGCTTCGCCTTCACGGCCGAGTCGCCGAGACGAGAGCCGAGGGTGAGCTCGAGCTCCGGGTTGGCGCTGATCGCGTCGGCGACCGTGGTGAGCTCGGCGGCGATAGCCGACTGCTCCCCTGCGGTCTGCGCCGTCGCACGGACTGCGAGTTCCTGCAGGCCGAGCGCGAACTCATGGTTGCTCGACCAGGTCTGGCTGACAGCATCCTGAAGGAGCTGCAGCGCGCGCGGGCCCAGGTGAGAGCCGAAGACCCCCACCGCGAGCTCGCGCCTGGCGCTGACGTCGGCGGCCGGGTTCGACAGTGCAACGAGGAGGTGCTGGTTGGCACCCGCAGCGTTGACCGCGGCGAACACCTGCTCAGCATCCTGCAGCTCTGCCTGGCCCCAGCCGTCGACGCTGTTCTTGAGGGCTGCCAGTGCGTGTCTGGTCGCGCTTCCCATCAGCTGTGCGTTCCTGCCTTCTGGTCGTTGTCGAGCTCGCTCAGGAACCGGTCGACGTAGGCCGTCGAGCGGTTGTCTTCGCGCAGGCTCTCCCCGACGACGCCGGAGGCGAGGTCGAGTGCAAGCGTGCCGACCTCGGCGCGGAGCGAGACGATCGCCGTCTGGCGCTCCGCCTCGATCTGAGCCTTGGCGGAGGCGGTCATGCGGTCGAGCTCAGCCTGCGTCTCGGCCTTCTTCTGGACCTTGATCTGATCTGCGTCGACTCGAGCCTGCTCGCGGATCTCCGCAGCTTCGGTTCGTGCCGCAGCGAGAAGCTTCTCGTTCTCGTCGCGCTTGGCAGCAGCCTCGGCCTGAGCGATCTCCGCCTTGCGGATGCCGCCCTCGATCTGCGCTTCGCGCTCGTCGAGCACCTTGCGGAGCGCCGGGATGGCGAACTTCCAGAAGAAGAATCCGAGCACAACGAAGACGACCGCCGACCAGACGATGTCATACGTAGCGGGAAGGAGGACGTTGCCCTCTTCCGCTGCGAGAGTCGACGTAACCGCCGACAGTGCGAAAGTGCTCATGTGCGGACCCGCTTACTGGAAGATGAAGAACGTTGCGACGCCGATGAAGGCGAGCAGCTCGGTGAAGGCGATACCGAGGAACATGGTGACCTGGAGGCGGCCAGCCATCTCGGGCTGACGTGCCATGGCCTCGACGGTCTTGCCGGCGACGATACCGATGCCGATGCCGGGGCCGATTGCAGAGAGGCCGTAGCCGACGGTAGCGATGTTGCCGGAGATCTCGGCGAGCGTGGTGGTTTCCACAGGGGTTTCCTTCCGTATGGGTGGTGAAGCAGGATGCTTCGCGTGAGTCAGGTGGGTCTTAGTGGCTCTTGGCAGCGGCCTGCTGGATGAAGACCGCGGTGAGGAGCGTGAACACGAAGGCCTGGAGGACCGCCGCGAGGATCTCGACGAGCGTCATCACGAAGCCGCCGAGGAGCGTGGGGATGCCGAACAGCATGTCGAGCGGGCCGCCTGGGCCCTGCATCGAGTAGGTGATGACGAAGAAGTTCGTCGCGCTGAACGTGAGGACGAGCAGCAGGTGGCCGACCATCATGTTGAGGAAGAGTCGCAGAGCGAGCGAGACCGGGCGCACGATGAAGATGTTGATGAACTCGATCGGCGTCAGCAGGATGTACATGGGCCACGGCACACCGCTCGGGAAGAGGGCGTTCTTGAAGAACGTGCCGGGGCCGGCTTCGCGGAAGCCCGCGTAGATGAAGGCGATGTACGAGACGACCGCCAGCACGAGCGGCATGCCGATGAGCGCGGTTCCGGCGATGTTCAGTCCGGGGATGATGCCCGTGATGTTCATCGCGAAGATGCCGAAGAACATCGCCGACAGCAGCGGCAGGTACTTGTGGCCGAGCTTCTCGCCGAGGATGCCGTCGGCGATCTGCGACTTCACGAAGCCGATGGCCATCTCGGCGAGGGACTGGCCCTTGCCCGGGATGACCTTCGGGCTGCGGAGGGCAAGCCAGAAGAGCAGCAGCAGGACGGCGATCGCGAGGAGTCGGACCAGGATGATGCGGTTCAGTTCGAACGGCGTGCCGGCGAACGCCACTGCCTCGAGGAAGAACTCGTGGTCAAGCGACGGCGGGTGGAAGATGCTGTTGTCCTCCGCGGCAGCGATGAAAACTGGCAGATTCAGGGCTGAGGCGAACAGAGCACTCTCCTGTCTCGGGGCGCAGCTGTCGTTGCTGCGCTTCGATGAGTTCGGGCGGGTGCACACACGGGAAGGACCCCTTCTCGGCGCACCTGGATCAGCCTATCAAGAAATCCCCAGGCAGGAGTGCAGTTCTGGCCTCCAGGCGGAACTTTTCTACTATTTGTCGTCGCCGGGCAGTCGAACGTCGCTGACGTTCCCCATGCGGCCGCGCACGACGCAGACGACATCGACGACCACGGTCGCGATCACGGCGACGACCAGGCACAGCCAGAGGGTGAAGAGGTGCACGATCGGCAGGTCCCTGATGAGGAACAGCGCGCCGAGGAAAACGATGAACTTGAGGATCCAGGCGCCGAGGATCGTCGCCATGAAGAAGATCTGATCGAGGTGCGAGGCGAGGATCACGGAGACGACCGTGATGCCGGTGAAGAGGAGCGTGATGGCAGCGGCGAAGAGCGCGCTCCAGAGTCCGTTGATGCCGACCGCGAGGAAGCCGATGGCGCCGCCGAGGACCGCGACGGCGATCGCGACGACGACGGACCACTTCAGGATGCTCTTGAAGATCGGCACAGAGGTGGGGGTCGTGGAGGAGTTCATGCGTCCATTCCGGATTCGGGTGCTGCTTTGAGCAGCGAGGCGTTTGCTTCAGCCAGCTCGTCGTGGGGGCTCTCTCCCGGCGCTTTCTGCGCCCGACGCTCGAGAGCCTTCCGTCGGCTGATCGGTGCCATGGTGGCGAGTGTGCAGGCGACGAAGCCGACGACGACGAAGCCGATGACGACGCCGATGGGGATCGAGATGAGATCGGCCGCGAATGCCATGAGCGCGCCAACGGACACGACCGCGGTCCAGGAGTAGAACACGACGACCGCCCATCGCTGGGAGTGGCCCATGTCGAGCAGCCTGTGGTGGAGATGCTTGCGGTCGGCCGTGAAGGGAGACTTGCCCGCCCTCATCCGCCGGAAGACGGCGAGAGAGAAGTCGAGCAGCGGGACGATCAGAACGGCGAACGGGATGATCATGGGCAGGAAGGCCGGCCAGAGCTCCGTCCGACTGATGGTCTGCGGGTCGACCTCGCCGGTCACGGCAACCGCGCTGGCAGCCATGAGGAGGCCGACGAGGAGCGCTCCCCCGTCCCCCATGAACATCTTGGAGGGGTACCAGTTCAGCACGAGGAAGCCGAGGCAGATGCCGATGACGATGGCGGAGAGCAGCGCCCCCATCGTGAAGCGGCCGGTCTGGCCCGCGAACTCGCTGAGCACGTAGCTGTAGACGAGGAAGACGCCGTTGGCGATGATCGCCACACCTGCCACGAGGCCATCGAGGCCATCGATGAAGTTCACCGCGTTCATGACGAGGACGACGGCGAGCACGGTGATGGCGATCGACATCCACTGCGAGCCGACCGTGATGCCGCCGATCGGCAGCGATGTGATGGCGACTCCCTGCCAGGCGAGGAGGATGGCTGCGAGGATCTGCCCCGCGAGCTTCGTCATCCAGTCCAGATCGATGAAGTCGTCGATGACCCCGATGAGGACGATGAGGGATGCGGCGCCGACGAGTGCCCAGATGCGCCCCGGCTGCTCGAAGACGAGGGAGAAGAAGGGGATCTGGGATGCCGCCGCCAGTGCGAGCAGCATGCCGACGAACATCGCGACACCGCCGAGGCGCGGCTTCGGGGTCGTGTGGACGTCGCGCTCGCGCACCGGCGGATACCACTCGAAGCGCATGGCGAGTCGCCAGACCACGTAGACGAGCACGAGCGTGACCAGCGCTGTGCCGACGACGAGGGCGAGATAGATCCGCACGCTAGGACTCGTGCCCCGCTGCCGGCTCTGCTCGCGAGCGGGTCTCCTCGGCAGGCTCGGCGTCCGGCGAGCTGAGCGCGACTGTCTCCCCGCTCGGGTCGCCCGCGGGTTCGACGGCGTCGACCGGCGCCAGCTTGTCGCCGAGCACCTCCTCGATGAGTGCCCGGGAGAGAGCCCCCTGCCGAACGATGCGCGCTGGCTCGCCCCGCGTGAGCGGCGTCGCATCCACGATCGTCGATGCCTCTCCCCCGGCAGGGCCGCCGTCGAGGAAGACTCCAACGGCATCCCCGAGCGCTGCCAGCGCTTCCTCTGCTGTCGTGGCCGCCGGCTCACCGTGCTTGTTCGCGCTCGAGACCGCGAGCGGCCCCGTCTCCTTCAGGAGTTCGCGAGCGAGCCTGCTGTCGGGGATGCGCAGGGCGACGGTGCCGTTCGTGTCGCCGAGGTCCCACTGCAGCGATCCACGGGCCTGCAGGATGACGGTCAACGGCCCTGGCGCGAAGCGCTCGAAGAGCTGACGGGCGAGGGGATGCACGTTCTCAGCGAGCGCGTCGAGCGTCTCGTGGTTCGCGACGAGCACCGGCGGCGGCGTCGCCCTGGTGCGCCCCTTGGCGTCGAGGAGACGCTGGACCGCTTGCGCCGAGAAGGCGTCTGCGGCTATGCCGTAGACCGTGTCGGTCGGCATGACGATGACCTCGCCGCTCGCGATGGCCGTGCGTGCCGCACGGACCGCTGCCAGGAGGTCGAGTGAGTCTGTGGTGGCGTAGATCTGTCCCATTCTTCGTCACATGATAGCCGGGCGGCCGGAGTCATCCTCGTTCGACGCGGAGCGGACGGCAGATGTGATGCGGTCACGGCCGGTGAGGTCTCTGGCGGTCGCTGCGCTGCGGAAGCCCGCGCTGCCGAAGATCTCGCGAATCTCTGCACCCTGAGTGTCCTCGTGCTCGACGACGAGGACGCCCTCTGGTCGGAGGGCACTGGCAGACCAGGTCGCGAGCTTCCGGATGAAGTCGAGGCCGTCCCGGCCCGAGTAGAGCGCCAGCTCGGGGTCGTGGTGCCAGACCTCCCTGCTCTCCGGGCGGTTCGCCGCCGGTACGTAGGGAGGGTTGGAGACCACGAGGTCGAGCGACCCCGACGGGAGCGCCGCGAACATGCGGGCGGCGTCCCCGAAGAACGTGGCCACCGCCCCCTCGCCATAGCTCGCGACGTTGGACCGCAGCCAGGGCCAGGCGGCACTGGATCGCTCGATCGCCGTCATCCTGATGCCTCCGTGGAGGCGAGCCACGCCGAGCGCGACGGCCCCGGTGCCGGAGCCGACGTCGACGCCCGTGAGCCCCGCCGGTGCCGGCCCTGCGCGGCCGAGGAGTTCGACCGCAGCCGTGACCAGCGATTCCGTCTCCGGGCGCGGGACGAACGCCCCGGGTCCCACCGCCAGCTCCATGTCGATGAACGGAGCCCGTCCGGTGACATGCTGGAGCGGTTCGCGACGCGCACGACGCGACGCCGCCTTCGTCACGGCCTGAGCGTCCCCCTCGGACACCTCGCGACCGAGAAGCGAACGCATCTGCACCTCGCCGCGGGGGACGCGCAGCACCGCTGCGAGGAGGATGTCCGTCTCGGTGCGTTCGTCCGCGATACCGGCCGCCTTCAGCTGTTCGCGAACCCGCTTCCGCAGCTCGTCCATGTGCAAGATCATGGGTAGAGTCTTCCGCACATCGACTCGCGGCGTCATCCACAGCATTCGCGAGGGAGATGATTGGGACGATTGCCGCGGGCGGACGCAGCCAGCGACTCCCACGAAGTTCACACAGCATCCCAGAAGGGCACGAAGTGACTGGAAAGATCTACAACGACATCACCGAGGTCGTCGGCCGCACCCCGCTCGTCAAGCTCGGCCGCATCAACGACACCGGCGCGAACATCCTCGCCAAGCTCGAGTTCTTCGGTCCTGGCTCCTCCGTCAAGGACCGCCTGGGCCTTGGCATCATCCGCGCAGCTGAGCAGAGTGGCGAGCTGCAGCCCGGTGGGACGATCGTCGAGGGCACGTCGGGCAACACGGGTATCGCGCTCGCCATGCTCGGCGCTTCCCGTGGCTACCGCGTCATCCTGGCGATGCCCGAGACCATGTCCATCGAGCGCCGCCAGCTCCTGAAGGCCTTCGGCGCGGAGCTCGTGCTCACGCCAGGCCCAGAGGGCATGCGCGGAGCCGTCGCACGCGCCAAGGAGATCGTCGCCGAGACGCCTGGCGCGATCCTCGCCCGACAGTTCGAGAACGAAGCCAACGTGCAGATCCACCGCGAGACGACGGCGGAGGAGATCTGGGCGGACACCGACGGCGAGGTCGACATCTTCGTCGCCGGTGTCGGCACGGGCGGCACCATCTCCGGTGTCGGGCAGGTGCTCAAGGAGCGCAAGCCCGACGTCAAGATCGTGGCCGTCGAGCCCAAGGACTCGCCGCTCCTCACGGAAGGCAAGGCCGGGCCGCACAAGATCCAGGGCCTCGGCGCGAACTTCGTTCCCGATGTGCTCGACCGTGACGTCATCGACGAGGTGCTCGACGCAACACTCGAGGACAGCATCCGCGTCTCCCGCGCACTGACCTCGACCGAGGGCATCTTCAGCGGCATCTCGAGCGGAGCGAACCTCTGGGCCGCTCTCGAGATCGGAAGGCGTCCGGAGAACGCAGGGAAGAACATCGTCGTCATCATCTGCGACACCGGCGAGCGCTACCTCTCGACGGTGCTCTTCGACGACCTGCGCGACTAGCGAGTGGCAACGGCAGCACCTCGTCGAACGCCGGCACCGCATGGTGTCGGCGTTTGGCGTCGGGTCAGGGAGGACATCGCGGCGACGCGGAAGAACGACCCGGCGGCCCGCTCGAAGCTCGAGATCGTCGTCAACTACTCGGGACTCCACGCCCTGTGGCTGCACCGCGCGGCCCACACGCTCTGGATGCGCCCTGGCACGAAACTGCTCGCGCGAACGCTGTCGCAGTTCAATCGCTTCGCGACCGGTGTCGAGATCCATCCCGGTGCCCGGATCGGCCGCAGAGTCGTGATCGACCACGGCATGGGCATCGTCATCGGCGAGACGGCGATCGTCGGGGACGATGTCCTCATCTACCACGGCGTCACGCTCGGAGGCACGTCGGGTCATCGCGTCAAGCGGCACCCCACGGTCGGAAGCCGCGTCCTGATCGGAGCCGGGGCGAAGCTCCTCGGCAACATCACGGTGGGCGACGACTCGCGAGTGGGTGCGAACGCGGTCGTCACGCGCGACGCACCGCCCAACTCCGTGCTGACGGGCGTTCCGGCGCGCATCCGCCAGCGGACCTCCGCCGAACAGGATCTGGTCGGATACTACGAGATCTAAAAGATCTCAAAGGTCTGACCCGAACCAGCGGGATGCATCGGCCTGTAGAGGTCTCAGCACTGCGGACGTCTCCGCGTTGCAGACAGAGAAACGGCGACCAGCAGATCTGCTGGTCGCCGTCTCGCGTTGCGGTGGTGCGTCTAGTCGTCGTTGCCGGAGAGCGCCGCGAGCCGGGCTTCCTCGTCGGCAGCGATGGCCGACTGGATGACCGGACCGAGGGCCCCGTTCATCACGTGGTCGAGGTTGTACGACTTGTACCCCGTCCGGTGATCCGCGATGCGGTTCTCCGGGAAGTTGTACGTGCGGATGCGCTCGGAGCGATCCATGGTGCGGATCTGGCCGGAGCGGGCTTCCGACTCAGCCGCGGCGATCTGCTCCTGCTGGTGAGCGAGCAGCCTCGCGAGCAGCACTCGCATGCCGGCGGCGCGGTTCTGGATCTGGCTCTTCTCGTTCTGCATCGACACGACGATGCCGGTCGGGATGTGCGTGATGCGCACCGCCGAGTCCGTCGTGTTCACCGACTGGCCGCCAGGGCCTGAGGAGCGGAAGACGTCGATCTTGAGGTCGTTCGGGCTGACCTCGATCTCCTCGGGCTCATCGACCTCGGGGAAGACGAGCACGCCCGTCGTCGAGGTGTGGATGCGGCCCTGCGACTCGGTCGCCGGCACCCGCTGGACGCGGTGCACGCCACCCTCGTACTTGAGGCTGGCCCACACACCGAGTGCCGGGTCGTTCGCATTGCCCTTGATGGCGACCTGGACGTCCTTGAAGCCGCCGAGGTCGCTCTCCGTCGAGGAGATGATCTCGGTCTTCCAGCCGCGCTGCTCCGCGTAGTGCGAGTACATGCGGAGGAGGTCGGCGGCGAAGAGCGCCGATTCCTCGCCGCCCTCACCGCCCTTGATCTCCATGATGACGTCGCGTCCATCGTCGGGGTCACGCGGGATGAGGAGGCGGCGGAGCTTCTCCTGCGCGACGCGCAGGTTCTCCTCCAGCACGGGAACCTCTTCCGCGAACGACTCGTCTTCCTTCGCGAGCTCTCGCGCCGCCTCGAGGTCGTCCTCGAGCTCGGCCCTCGAGGCGTCCGCCGCGAGGATCTGCGCGAGCTGCGCGTAGCGCCTGTTGACCTTCTTGGCGCGCGCCGGGTTGGCGTGCAGCTCGGGGTCGGCGAGCTGCTCCTGCAGGTCTTCGTGCTCGGCGCGAAGCTGCCGAACGGAGTCGGCCATCTCGTGTCTGGCCACGACTACGCCTTGGCTGCGCGGATGGGCTGCTTCGCGACGGAAGCGAGGAACTCTGCGTTGGTGGTCGTGCTGGCGACTCGTGCCAGGACGGCTTCGAGCGACAGGAGCGCGTTGCCTCCCGTGAGCCCACGGCGGATGCTCCAGGTCGCTTCGACTTCCTGCGGCGTGAGCAGCTGCTCCTCGCGGAGCGTCTGCGAGTGCGAGATGTCGATGGCCGGGAAGACGCGCTTGTCGGCGATGTCGCGCGAGAGGCGAAGCTCCATGTTCCCGGTTCCCGCGAACGACTCGAGGATGGTGTCCTCGGTCTTGGAGCCGGTGCCGATCATCGCCGTGGCGAGGATCGTGAGCGATCCGCCGTTCTCGACGTTCTTGGCGGAGCCGAAGAAGCGTCGAACGGGGGTGAGCGCGGATGCGTCGACGCCGCCGGGCAGGATGCGTCCGGATGCGGGTGCCGCGAGGTTGTAGGCGCGGCACAGCTGGGTGACGCCGTCGAGCAGCACGACGACGTCGTGGCCGAGCTCGACGAGGCGCTTGGCTCGCTCGATGGCGAGTTCCGCGACGGTCGTCTGGTCGTCGGCCGGGAGGTCGAAGGTGGCCGCGACGACCTCGCCCTGGATGGTGCGCTGCATGTGCGTCACCTCTTCGGGACGCTCGTCGATGAGGACGACCATAAGGTGCACGTCTGGGCTGTTCTTCGCGACGGCAGCTGCGACCTGCTCGAGGACGATCGACTTGCCCGACTTGGGCGGGGCGACGATGAGGCCGCGTGTGCCCTTGCCGATGGGCGCGAAGAGGTCCATGAGTCGAGTCGCGACGCGATCTTCGCTCGTCTCGAGACGGAGACGCTCCTGCGGGTAGAGCGCGGTCAGCGAGTCGAAGTCGGGACGCTGGCGCGGCTCCTCCGGCGACTGGCCGTTGATGGCGTCGAACCGGACGATCGCGTTGAACTTCTGGCGGCCGTGCTGGTTCTCGCCCTCGCGCGGCTGGCGGATGGCGCCGACGACGGCGTCGCCCTTGCGGAGCTGGTACTTCTTGACCTGCGCGAGCGACACGTAGACGTCGTTGGGTCCCGGGAGGTAGCCGCTGGTGCGGACGAAGGCGTAGTTGTCGAGGACGTCGAGGATGCCGGCGATGGGCAGGAGGACGTCGTCGGCTGCGATCTCCGGCTCGGTGTCCTCAGCGCCTCCGCGTCCGCGCTTGCGGTCGCGGTAGCGTCCGCCGCGGCTGCGGCGCTGCTCGTCGGTCTCGTCGTCGGACGGAGCGTCCTGGGCCTGCGGGGTCTCGGGACGGCCCTGTGCCTGCTCGCCGCCGCGTCCGCGAGAGCGTCCGCGCTGGCGGCGTCCGCCCTGCTGCTCGTCGTCCTGCACGTCGCCGCTCTGCTCTGCTGGCGCCTCATCCTGCTTGGCGGCCGGCTCAGCGTTGTCCGTGCCCTGCTCGTTGTCGGCTCCGCGACCACGGCGTCCACGACCGCGACCGCGCTTGCGCTGGCCGGCGCGGCCCTGGTCCTCGTCGCGTGCGTCGTCCTGCTCTGAGGCTTCGCCGCGGGCGGGCGGGAGGACGAGGTCGTCGAGGGACAGCTCGGGGACGCTCGGGGCCGAGGACTGCTCGGCCTCGGAGACCTCGGATGCCGGCGCCTCGGTGCGGTCGTTCGCCGTGCGGTCGTCCTCGGTGACGGCCGGTGTCTCGTCGACGACAAAGGTCGGCGCTTCGGCCTCGGGGGCGGAAGGCTCGACGGGTGCCGAGTGCTCCTCAACCGCTTCGGCCGGAGCCTCTGCGGCGACCGTCTCGGGCTCGGCGCTCGAGCGTGCGGCCTCGATGGCCTCGATGAGTGCTCCCTTCCGCAGGCTGCGTGCGCCGCGGATCTGGAGTCCGGCGGCAAGCGCCTGGAGGTCGGCGACCTTCATCGAGGTGAGCGGGGCTTCCTGCCCCGCAGTTGGTGTTGTGTCAGTCATCTGCTGTGAGTCCTTACCTCTACCGCGTTCTGCGGTGTTCAGATCGAGCGAGCGGGACTTCTCACACACTCTGAACCACATCGACAGAAATCGAGGGGGGTGCGTACTCCGCTGCTCGGAGAGTTGAAGCTGTCGCGCTGTGCCTACACCGAGAGTGTGGCCGCGTCGCCCGACAGCACCTCAACTGTAGCACCGAGGAAATCAACGGCGGGCATGATGGCGTTCCACTTCGTCTGCGTGTTGGCCTCGGCGACGGCGGCCGCCCGCAGGCGCTGCTCGGGGCTGGAGCACAGCACGAGGACGCTCGGGCCCGCACCGGAGACCACGGCGGGCAGCCCCGCGGCGCGCAGCTCGGCGACGAGGCCGCTCGTGAAGGGCATCGCGGATGCGCGGTAGCTCTGGTGGAGCCGGTCCTCCGTCGCCTCGAAGAGCAGCTCCGGGCTCTGCACGAGTGCGGCGACGAGCAGCGCCGAGCGGGAGAGGTTGAAGATCGCGTCGGCGTGGGGGACGCTCTCCGGCTGGAGGCTCCTGGCGAGCTTCGTCGACATCGTCTCCGTCGGGATGAGCACGATGGGCGAGACGCCGCGGTGCACGAGCAGCTGCTTGGAGCGGGGGCCGTTCTCGCCCACCCAGGCGATTGTGAGGCTGCCGAAGAGGCAGGGCGCGACGTTGTCGGGGTGTCCCTCGAGCTCGGTGGCGAAGCGCAGCAGCGTGTCCGCGTCGACATCGACGTCGTTCGACACGAGCGCAGCAGCCGCCATGACGCCGGAGACGATGGCGGCGCCGGATGAGCCCATGCCTCGCCCGTGCGGGATCGTGTTGACGGCGCTGATGCGCAGCCCGGGCAGCTCGTAGCCCAGTCCGTTCAGCGTGTGCTCGATGGACTGCACCACGAGGTGCGAGGCGTCGCGGGGCACGCTGTCCGCTCCCACTCCCTGGACCTCGATCTCGAGCACGCCGCTCGGCGCGCTCTCGACGACAAGCGTGTCGTACACGGCAAGCGCGAGTCCGAGGGTGTCGAAGCCCGGACCGAGATTGGCGCTCGTCGCGGGGACCTTGACTTCGACGCGACGCGCCTGTTCGACCTGCTTCATGCTGCGACTCCTAGGCAGAGGACTGTTGCGATTGGATTGATATCGATGGGCATGACGGCCGACGGGGTGCCGTCGGCGGCGTCGAGCCGCCCTGCGTTAGAGCGCGCCCTCGACACGGAGCACCCCGGAGACCCGCCGTGATGCCTCGTGCTCGGCGAGCGCCTGCGCAAGCGCTGAGAGCGCTCGCTCGGTCGCCGAGTGCGTGCCGATGACGAGCGTGGCGCCCCGCTCGGCCTCGCCGGTCGATGGTGCGCCGGAACCAGCCGTCGCATCGCCCGAGTCGGCGCTGCGCTGCTCGAGCGTCGAGACGGAGACGCCGAAGTCGCTGAAGACCTTCGCGATCTCGGCGAGCACGCCTGGACGGTCGTGCACCTCGAGGATGATCTGGTAGCGCGTGGTGATCTCGCCGACGTCGAGGACGGGCAGGTCGGCGTGCGTCGACTCGCCGAGGCCAGGGCCACCGTTGACGCGTCGACGGGCGGAGGAGACGAGGTCGCCGAGCACGGCGGACGCGGTCTCCACTCCCCCGGCGCCGGCGCCGTAGAACATGAGGTCGCCGGCTGCCTGCGCCTGCACGAAGACGGCGTTGTTGCCGCCGTGCACCGACGCGAGCGGGTGCTGCGCGTCGACGAGCGCGGGGTACACGCGCGCTGAGATGCCCTCGACTCCGTCGGCGGTCGTGACGCGCTCGCAGATCGCGAGGAGCTTCACGACGAAGCCCGCCGCCTTGGCGCGCTCGATCTGCTCGATCGTGATCTCGGTGATGCCCTCGCGGTGCACGAGCTCGACGGGGACCTCGGTGTGGAAGGCGATGGAGGCGAGGATCGCCGCCTTCTGCTGGGCGTCGTAGCCGCCGATGTCGGCCGTCGGGTCGGCTTCCGCGTAACCGAGGTCGGTGGCGATGCGCAGCGCTTCCTCGAGCGAGTCGCCGCGTGTGTGCATCCGGTCGAGGATGAAGTTGGTCGTGCCGTTCACGATGCCGAGGATGCGCTCGACCCGGTCGCCCGCGAGGCTGTCGCGCAGGGGGCGGATGATCGGGATGGCGCCGGCGACGGCGGCCTCGTAGGTGAGCTGAGCGCCGACGCGCCTTGCCTGGTCGAAGAGCTCGGGGCCATGCGCCGCGACGAGCGCCTTGTTCGCCGTCACGACGTCGGCACCCGTCGACAGCGCCAGGGAGATGAGGCCCTTCGCCGGGTCGATACCGCCCATGAGCTCGATGACGATGTCGGAGCCGAGGATGAGCCGCTCCGCGTCGTCGGTGAAGAGCTCCTTCGGCAGATCCACGTCGCGCTTCGCATCGACGTTGCGGACGGCGATACCCGTCAGCAGCAGCGGAGCGCCGACACGAGCGGCGAGCTCGTCGGCGTTCTCGATCAGGATGCGGGCGACCTGCGACCCGACGGATCCCGCGCCGAGCAGGGCGACTCGGATGGGTCGGTTCTGGTTCATCGGTTCTCCTCGGTTACGGGCGCTCATCGGTCACGGCAGCTGGGAGCCCCGCGTCTCTGGCAAGCAGATCGGCCACGGACTCCGCACGGATCAGCGTGCGCGCCTCGCCGTCGCGAACCGCGACGACGGCCGGTCGGCCGATCATGTTGTAGTTGCTCGAGAGCGACCAGCAGTATGCGCCGGTCGCTGGCACGGCGACGAGGTCGCCAGGGGCGACATCGCTCGGAAGATAGTCTGCCAGAACGACGATGTCGCCGGACTCGCAGTGTTTTCCAACGACACGAACGAGCGCTGCGTCGGCCGCGGAGGCCCGCGAAGCCAGGCGAACGCTGTACTCGGCCTCGTAGAGTGCCGCCCTGACGTTGTCGCTCATGCCGCCGTCGACGGAGACGTAGAGTCGCTCGGCACTGCCGCCCTCGTCGAGCGGGACTCGAACGGTCTTCGTCGTCCCGACCTCGTACAAGGCGGTCCCGGCGGGGCCGATGATGGTCCGCCCCGGTTCGAAGGCCATGTTCGGCACTGCGACGCCGAGCCTCGAGCAGGCCGCTGCCACGTGGGAGGCGATGTGGGAGGCCATCGTGCGGATGTCGGTGGGCGTCTCGCGCGGCAGGTAGGCGATGCCGTAGCCACCCCCGAGGTTCAGCTCCGGAACCGGTCCCCCTTCGAGGAGTCGAGCGTGGACTTCGACGAGGCGGTCGGCGGCCTCGCCGAACCCATCGGCGTCGAAGATCTGCGAGCCGATGTGCGAGTGCAGGCCGAGGAACTCCAGGGAATCGTGCTCGCGGATGCGCGCGACGAACGCATCCACCTCGTCGAGGGGGATGCCGAACTTCTGGTCCTCTCGGCTCGTGGCGAGGAACTCGTGTGTCGAGGCGTGCACACCGGAGTTGACGCGCAGCCTCACGGGCTGCCGAACGCCCGCGGCCAGGGCGGCCACCGCGACGCGGTCGAGCTCCTGGGAGCTGTCGAGCACGATCGCCCCGATACCGGCGGCGACGGCGATGCCGATCTCGCGCGTCGACTTGTTGTTGCCGTGGAAGCCGATGCGTGCGGGTGGTGCGCCCGCGGCGATCGCGAGGGCGAGCTCGCCTTCGCTGCAGACGTCGATGGCGCAGCCCGCCTCGAGCATCCAGCGGACGACGTCGGCGCTCAGGAACGCCTTGCCCGCGTAGTAGACCTTGGCGGTGACGCCGAGGGGCTCGAAGGCGTCGGCGAAGGCGGCGACGGTCTCCGCTGCACGCGCGCGGGCGTCGGCCTCGTCGACGACGTAGAGCGGCGTCGCGAACCGCTCCGCAAGCGCTCGGACGTCCATGCCCGCGATCTCGATCGCGCCGTCAACTGCTCGGGCGGCGTTCCTCGACCAGACGTGGGAGTCGAGCTCGTTGAGATCCGACGGAACATCGAGGTCGGCAGGCGCCAGTGGGCTGGCAGCCGTCTGGCGGGCGGCGTGGGGTTCGTGGAGAGCTTCAGGCACCAGAGCATGCTATCTGCTGGCCCCTCGCCGGAACAGGCGAGAGGCCCAAGCGCGCACGCGGCCGGACTACAGGCAGTCGGCCACCGCGGGCAGCTCGCTCAGCTGCGCGCCGTCGACCTTCCACGAGAACGAGATCGCGTCGCTGGAGACGGTCGCCTCGGTGACCTGCGCCTCGAGCTCCGAGTCCGCACAGGTCGGCACCTCGACCTTCTCGTTCGAGCCGAACGGGATGCTGGTCCCGAAGAGCGTCATGCTGCTGTCGCTCGTCACGAAGAGCTTGCCGTCCGTCGCCTCGTAGCCGAGCTCGGACTCGACCTTCACCTGCCACTCGCCGGTGCCGCTGATGGCCTCGATGTTGATCACGTTGTCGCCGTAGCTGATGGTCGTGTCGTAGGAGTCGGTGTTGATCTCGCTCTCCTCGCCCTGGAGCGCGGCAGGAACGCCGTCGAGGACGTCGGTCGAGACGACGAGATCGACCGTGGTCGAGTCCACGGGACCTTCGAGCGACGCGTCGATGCCCGTGAGGTCGATGCCCACGGTGATGTCGCCGTCGCCCTGCGACGTCATGGTGGCGTGCTCGATCTTGCCGGTGAGGAGCTGCGCGAGGACGCTGAAGCCATCCACCGTGACGGCGTACTCGCTCGGGGCCGCCGCCTCGCCGTAGTTGTCGATGACGATCTTCCCCGCCTGCTCCTCGAGTGCGCTCGTGACGTTCCCCCGGGCCACGGCCTCGCCCACGACGAGACCACCGGCGATCACGACGACACCGACGCCCGTCCAGAGCCACCATTGCGCGTACCAGGGCCGAGGCCTCTTGCCCTGCGGGGGCTGGCCGCCCTGCCACGGACCCGGCTGCTGACCGTGCGGCGGCTGACCGCCCGACTGCGCGTACTGCTGTGGCGCGCCGCCGTGCTGCGGCTGGCCGAACTGCAGCGGCCGCTGCTGCTGGCCGTAGCCCGGTCCTTGCGGCTGCTGCCCGTAGCCAGGCTGCTGCGAGGGATGCGGGTACCCGGAGCCCTGGCCGTACGTGGGCTGCTGTTGAGGTGCTTGGCCGTGTCCGGGCTGTTGCGGCTGGCCGGGCTGCTGTCCGTACCCGGGCTGCGATGCCTGCTGACCGTATCCGGGATGCTGGCCCTGCCCCGGCTGCTGACCGAAGCCCTGTCCGTTCGGCGGCATGCTCATCTCAGTTCTCCAGTTCTTCGGCGGCCGGCCGACGTCGCGCGGAGTGCGATCCGTCGAGCGCGTCGGGGTGGCCTCGTCGGCACGGACCCCATCGTCGCAGCTCGAAACTAGTCGCGACAGGTGGAGAACTCCCCGGAATCCGGGATCTCGGCGGAGAGTGCGATGTTCCTCGCCTCGACGCCGACCGTGAGCATCCCCTCCGCGATGCGCAGCTCGGACACGTGCAGACCGGCGGGGAGGTAGTCGGCGGTGCAGATCGGCACCGCGAACTCCGCGATGTCAGGGAGCGCCTGCGTGAGGGCCTGGCCGAACGCCGTCCCTGACACCTCGACGTCCCTCGGATCGATGATCACCTCGCCATCGACGAGGCGCAGCTGCGCGTCGACGGTGAGCGTGCCCGTGAGGCCCAGGATGGAGACCGTCGAGCGGTAGGACAGCTCGTCGTCGCCGAGCTCCAGCGACGCATCGGTTCCGGGGAGCGCGGCAACGCCCTCGAGGGTCGCCTCCGGCACGTTGAGCGTGCCCGTGAGCATCTCGGTCCGCATCCCGTCGAAGATGTGCACGCCGTACGCGTCCACGGTCGCCGCCAGGTTCAGGCCGTAGGCGGTGAGCTCATCCGCTGACACCGTGACGTGGCTCGCCCGACCGGTGGCGAGCTGCCACAGCGTCGAGAAGCCGTGCACGCGCGCGCTGACCTCGCCGTCCACCCCGGGCGGGAGCGTGTCCTGCACCTGCTGGGCGATGCGATCCTGCGCGACGAGGCGAACCCCGACGTCGAGGCCGACGAGCAGCAGCAGGGCGCCGAGCAGCCAGAGCGAGGCCTTGACCCAGCTGCGTGCACGCGACGTCCGCAGGAGCTGGATGCGCTCCTCCGGCGGACCGAGCGCGGTCACGTCCGACTACATCCGCTCGGGAGCCGAGACGCCGAGCATGGTGAGTGCCGAGCGCAGGACCGTGCTCGTGGCGTCGTTCAGCCACAGGCGGGTGCGGTGGAGGTCGGTGATCTCGTCGTCCCCACGCGGGATGACACGGCAGCTGTCGTACCAGCGGTGGTAGAGGCCAGCGAGCTCCTCCGCGAAGCGCGCGACGCGATGCGGCTCACGCAGCTCGGCGGCGGCCGCGACGACGCGCGGGAAGTCCTGCAGCGCCCCGAGGAGCGCCGACTCGGACTCGTGGTCGAGCAGCGACGGCTCGAAGACCGAGCGGTCGACGCCGGACTCGGCGGCGTTGCGTCCGACCGCGCAGGTCCGGGCGTGCGCGTACTGCACGTAGTAGACGGGGTTGTCGTTGGTGCGCTGCGCGAGGACGTCGAGGTCGATGTCGAGCGTCGAGTTGGCCGAGGAGCGCACGAGCGCGTAGCGGCCCGCGTCGACGCCGACGGCGTCGACGAGGTCGTCGAGCGTCACGATCGTGCCGGCGCGCTTCGACATGCGCACGGGCTCGCCGTCCTTCACGAGATTCACCATCTGGCCGATGAGGATCTGCAGGTTGACGCCCGGCTGGTCGCCGAACGCCGCGACCATCGCCATCATGCGCGCGACGTAGCCGTGGTGGTCGGCGCCGAGCATGATGATGCACTGGTCGAAGCCACGCTCGCGCTTGTCGAGGTAGTAGCCGATATCGCCGGCCATGTAGGTCGGGCTGCCGTTGGATCGAACGACGACGCGGTCCTTGTCGTCGCCGAACTCGGTGGTGCGCAGCCACTGCGCACCGTCCTGCTCGAAGATCTGGCCCTGCTCGCGGAGGCGCTCGATGGCCCGCGAGACCGCACCGGACTCGTGCACCGAATCCTCGTGGAAGAACACGTCGAAGTCCACGCCGAAGTCGTGCAGCTTCTGCTTGATCTCGCCGAACATCTGCTCGACGCCCTTGGAGCGGAAGACCTCCTGCTGCGCCTCCCGGTCGAGCTCGGCGATGCCGTCACCGTAGGCCGCGGCAACCTGCCCGGCGATGTCGCTGATGTAGGCACCGCCGTAGCCGTCCTCCGGAGTGCCCTCGCCGAGGTACGCCGCGAGGAGCGACCGCGCGAAGCGGTCGATCTGCGCCCCGTGGTCGTTGAAGTAGTACTCGCGCGTCACGTCGGCACCTGCCGCCGTGAGGACGCGGGCCAGGGAGTCGCCGACGGCCGCCCAGCGGACACCGCCCATGTGGATGGGGCCCGTCGGGTTGGCGGAGACGAACTCGAGGTTGAGCTTGACGCCGGCGAGCGAGTCGCCATTGCCGTAGGCCGATCCGGCGTCGACGATCACCTTGGCGAGCGCGCCCGCCGTGGCCGTGTCGAGGGTGATGTTGATGAAGCCGGGTCCCGCGACATCTGCACTCGCCACCTGGGGGTCGAGGATCAGCTGTTCGACGATGCCGGAGGCCAGCTCACGCGGGTTGGTGCCGACGCGCTTCGCGAGGCGCATCGCGATGTTCGATGCCCAGTCGCCGTGGTCGCGGTTGCGCGGCCGTTCGAGAACGATGTCCGTCTCGGGGACGGTGATGCCCTCAGCGCCCTCGAGGGGCGCGAGCGCGGCGTTGACAGCGGTGGTGAGTGCCGTGACGAGAGCTGGAGAAGTCATAGGCCTCCCATCCTAGAGGCGCTCGAGGGCCGTCGGCGGCGCTTGCTCGCGCCATCGTCAACCCAGCTGCACCCGCTCGGTCCAGTCCTCGAGGATGACCTCGCTCGAGGTCGCGTCGACGTGCAGCTTGGACAGGCGGAGGTTCGCGATCGTGTTGCTCAGGAACGCCGTGTCCGCGGCATCCCGACCGCTCGCGATGCGCTGCATGAGGCGGCGCGGCGCGAGGTGCGTCGAGTCGACGACGTACCAGGCTCCGTCGACCAGCACCTCGACGACGGCGTGGAAGTCCATGGGCACAAGCCCCGGCGCGTACACGGAGACGAGGCGCGCCGGGAGGTCGTTGGCGCGCAGGAACGCGATCGTCAGGTGAGCGAAGTCGCGGCAGACGCCCTGGCGCTTCAGGAAGGTGTCGCGCGCACCGTCGGTCGGGGCGCTCGAGCCCGGCACGTAGCTGATGTTCCTGGAGACCCAGTCGACGACCGCGTCGACGAGCTCGAAGCCCTGCTTGCCGCGGAACATCGACCGCGCGGTCGGTCCGAGGAGGTCCGACTCCGCGTAGCGGGACGGACGGCGGAACTGGATGAGGTCCAGCTCCTCCGGCTCGTTCGGCTGCGCGCGGTCGAGCACCGTCGCGGAGTAGCGCATCTCGATGTGCTTCGCGGAGGTCGTCACGCGGTGCAGCCGGCACTCGGAGCGGTCGATGGATTCGATGACGTCGAGGGGCACGCCGTCACCCGTGATCGTGAACGACTCGCTCTCGAGGTTCGCCAGCGTGTGGGCAGCGATCGAGAACACGAGGTCGGCTTCCCCGTCGAGTTCGAGGTCAATGGCAGATTCGATCTTTCGCATCACCAGCGGATTGTGTCACGCTCCCGTGGCCATCCCCCACAGCCGCGCGTGGCGGCGAGCAGTGGCGTTCGGGCACCCTCGCGCCCTGTTAGTATTGGCTCCGCGTTGCTGAAAGCTCAGTTCCGCATCCGCCTCCGTAGCTCAGTGGATAGAGCACCGGTTTCCGGTACCGAAGGTCGCAGGTTCGACTCCTGTCGGGGGCACATCTCGATGTCTGGTGACATCGCAAGGGCCCGGCGCTGCTCAGCAGCACCGGGCCCTTCCGCGTCCGCAGCGTGCGGACGCTCCTGCTCACACGCTGGGATCCGCCCGCCGACGCGCAGCACGCGTGTCCGAGAGGACATTGACACTCTCGGCGCCCCACCGCTACGGTCGGCAGTACCTCGACGAGGGGAGGCAAGGATGCCCACCTACACGTATCGGTGCGAGAGCGCGCACCGCTTCGACGAGGTGCACACCATGCACTCGGTGCCGGAGAGATCCGTGTGTCCCGAGTGCGGGCAAGACGCGAGGCGCCGCCCGGCTGCCCCGCATCTCTCCGTCGCAGGCTCTTCCGCCTACGGCCTCATCGATGCCGCCTCGAGATCCGCGCATGAGCCGGACGTCGTGACCTCGCTCCCCGGAGCTCCTCGGAGACCCGGCGGCGGCATCACTCGCAACCCACTCCACGCGAAGCTGCCGCGACACTGACGTCGCGGGGCTCGCACCGACCGAGGCTGCCGCCACGCAAGGGACGGCGAATCGGTCACCGACGAAAAGGACCGAGCCATGCCAGACGTGCTGTTTCCACTCGACTCGACGAAGAAGTTCGAGGACCAGGAGAAGATCGGCCACAACAGGTGGCATCCGGAGATTCCGCCGGTCGCGACGGTGAAGCCCGGCGACGAGTTCCGTGTCGACTGCCGGGAGTGGTTCGACGGGGCGATCGTCAACGACGACTCCGCAGAGGACATCCTGAACGCGCCGCTGCTGACGGTGCACAAGCTGAGCGGGCCGTTCCGGATCGAGGGTGCGAAACCGGGCGACCTCCTCATCGTCGACATCCTCGACGTCGGCCCGATTCCCCAGGAGAAGGGGCCGCTCGCAGGCCAGGGGTGGGGCTACACGGGGATCTTCGCGAAGGAGAACGGCGGAGGGTTCCTCACCGATCAGTTCCCGGACGCCTACAAGGCGATCTGGGATTTCAGCGGCCAGACGGCGACGTCCCGTCACGTGCCAGGGGTGTCGTTCACCGGCCTCATCCACCCGGGCCTCATGGGGACGGCTCCGTCGGCGGAACTGCTGGCGAAGTGGAACGCGCGTGAGGGAAAGCTCATCGCGACCGACCCAGGCAGGGTGCCGCCGCTCGCGCTGCCGCCGGAGCCGCAGTTCGCCGTGCTCGGCTCGCTCCCGGATTCCGAGTTCGATCGTGTCGCCGGCGAGGCCGCCAGGACGGCTCCCCCGCGCGAGAACGGCGGCAACCAGGACATCAAGAACCTCTCGAAGGGCACCCGCATCTTCTACCCCGTCTTCGTCGACGGCGCGAACCTGTCGATGGGCGACCTGCACTTCTCCCAGGGCGATGGGGAGATCACCTTCTGCGGCGCCATCGAGATGGGCGGCTTCATGGATGTGCGCGTCGACCTGATCAAGGGAGGCATGGAGACGTACGGCGTCTCGGAGAACGCCATCTTCATGCCGGGCAATGTGGAGCCCAACTACAGCGAGTGGATCGCGTTCTCCGGCACGTCGGTCACGCTCGACGGGGAGCAGCGCTACCTCGACTCCCATCTGTCCTACCAGCGGGCGTGCCTGCACGCGATCGACTACCTCACGAAGTTCGGCTACGCACCGGAGCAGGCCTACCTGCTGCTCGGCTCGGCCCCCATCGAGGGTCGCCTCTCCGGCGTCGTCGACATCCCGAACTCGTGCTCCACCGTCTATCTGCCCACGGCGATCTTCGACTTCGACGTGCGCCCGTCGGCGAACGGCCCGCACCAGATCGACCCCGGCATGGGGGCGCCGAGGGCGGTCGCCTCCTAGTCGAGGGGTGAGGCCCGCGAGGCCGGCGGGTGGGCGCGTGTGGCGCGCCTGCCCGCTGGCCTCTACAATCTCGTGTGCCTTCCGAGACCCCAGACGAGACGCCCACGGCGACGCCAGAAGAGACCGACGGCGCGGAGTTCGCGCCAGAGCGCATCGCCGAGGCCGACCTCGCGACGACCCTGCGCGTGCTCGAGCAGCTCTCCGCCTACGACCGCGAGGACCCGGACTTCATCACGGTCCGTCGGGCGACGGCGCAGTTCTTCAAGGACGTGAAGCGCGTCGGGCGCGCCGCGAAGCGCCAGCGCATCGCCGACGCCGACAAGGCCGTCGTCGCCGCGACCGCCACGGGCGCACCGGACCGCATCGACGACGAGACCCGCGGCATCCCGATCTCGACGTCGACGACCGCCCCGACGGCCGGCGAGCTGCTCAAGCCACGCGCCTGCTATATCTGCAAGCAGCCGTACACGGTGGTCGACGCCTTCTACCACCAGCTCTGCCCAGAATGCGCCGCCTTCAGCCACTCGAAGCGCGATGCGCGCGCCGACCTGACTGGCAAGCGGGCCCTGCTCACGGGCGGTCGAGCGAAGATCGGGATGTACATCGCGCTGCGGCTGCTCCGCGACGGCGCCCACACGACGATCACGACGCGCTTCCCGCGCGACGCCGTCCGCCGGTTCTCGGCCCTGCCTGACTCGCCGGAGTGGATCGACCGGCTCAAGATCGTCGGCATCGACCTCCGTGATCCCGCACAGGTCATGGGCCTCGCCGACTCCGTCACGGCCGCTGGCCCGCTGGACATCCTCATCAACAATGCCGCCCAGACGGTGCGCCGCTCCCCCGGCTCCTACGCGCCGCTCGTCGAGGCGGAGCTCGCGCCGCTGCCGGACGGGCCGCTTCCCGAGCTCGTGACCTTCGGGCACACGAACGACGCGCACCCGCTCGCCCTGGCGGAGTCGGTCGCCGCGCACCCGATCCTGTCCTCGGCGGCGGGACGCACGGCCGAGGAGCTGACCGCAGACGCCATGACTGCCGGCTCCTCGTCGCTCGAGCGGCTCGCGGCTGGCACCGCCATCGACGCGGGCGGCCTGCTCCCGGACGAGCTGCACATCAACTCGTGGACGCAGCACGTCGACGAGGTCGAGCCCCTCGAGATGCTCGAAGTGCAGCTCGCGAACATGACGGCACCGTTCCTGCTCGTGAGCAGGCTCCGTGGCGCGCTCAAGGCGTCATCGGCGCGCCGCACCTACATCGTCAACGTCTCCGCGATGGAGGGGGTCTTCGGACGCGGCTACAAGGGCCCGGGCCACCCCCACACGAACATGGCGAAGGCGGCCCTGAACATGCTCACGCGCACCAGCGCTCGGGAGATGTTCGAGAGCGACCGCATCCTCATGACCGCCGTCGACACCGGCTGGATCACGGATGAGCGGCCCCATTTCACGAAGATCCGCCTCGCCGAGGAGGGATTCCACGCCCCCCTCGACCTCGTCGACGGTGCGGCCCGCGTCTACGACCCGATCGTGCGCGGCGAGTCGGGCGAGGATCTCTTCGGAGTCTTCCTCAAGGACTACAAGCCCGGCTCCTGGTAGCGGGAGGGCGAGCTCGCCGGATCAGAAGATCTGGCCGACGGGCTCGCGCTTCTCGCTCTGGAAGGCGTCTTCCGTGCGTCCTGCGGCCCAGTAGCCAGAGAGGGAGAGCTGCGAGCGCTCGACGCCACGGGCGGAGAAGATCTTCCTGAGTCGCTTCATCTGCTCGCGCTCGCCGTGTGCGAAGACCTGCACGAGCCCATCAGGGAACGCCAGGTCCTCGACGGCTGCCGCGATCAGCTGCTGGTCGAACCCGCCATGCTCGCCTCGGTGGAGCCACTGGACGCTGACCCCCGTCGGGGCCGCGAGCTCGATGTGGTCCTCCTCCCCGGCTACCTCCACGAGGACCGCGCCCTTCGCGTCCTCGGGGAGCGCTTCGAGGGTTCGGGCGATCGCCGGGAGTGCGGACTCGTCACCGCAGATGAGATGCCAGTCGCTCTCGGGGAGCGGCGAGTAGGCACCGTGCGGTGTCGTGGCCACGATGACGTCGCCCGGCTTCGCGTCGCGAGCCCACGGGCCGGCGACACCTGCGTCGCCATGGACGACGAAGTCGACGGAGACCGTGCCGCTCGCGCGGTCGATCCCGCGAACCGTGTAGGTGCGCCGGACGGGGACCTGCTCGGTGGGAAGCGTCGCGCGGAGCTCTTGGAGATCGAACGGCAGCTCGAGCTGGCCGACGCCTCCGCCGAAGTGCAGCTTCAGGTAGGTGTCGGCGTGCTCGAGGTCGAAGTCGTCGAGGTCTGCCCCGAGGAAGTGGACCCGGACCAGCGAGCGACTGAGCCGCTCGGTGCGCTCCACACTCAGGCGGACGGTGGGTCCCCGCTTGCGGGGCTTCTGGGTATCGACGTCTGTCACGGTTATGGGCTCCTCGTTCGGGGTGAGTTAGGCCAGCCTAACAAGCCCTCCTGAGGCGCGCCTGTCGCTCAGCGCTGCGCGAGCCCCTCGGCGCCGGACTCTGTCTCGTAGCTGCCGAGCGCCTCCGCGAGCTGCTCGAGGAAGACATCCACCTCCTGGGCGGAGTAGCCGCGCTCGTAGACGCGGGACGTGAACTTGACGGCCTCGACCTCGTGGGACCTGACGAGCTGCGCCTGCTCCCGCAGGCCCCTCTCGTACGCCTCGAGCGCGGCGGCGGCTTGGTCGAGGAACTGGTCGACCTCTCGGACGTCGTAGCATCCGTCGAACTTCAGCGCGTTGAAACGCTTGGTGCGTACATCTTCACTTCGCACGTTGAACCTCCGGTGTCTCATGTGAAAACCGGACAAGGAGTGCTTGTCCGGTGCGCGACAATTCTACGGAACTCCATGTGGAATCACACATCGACGCCGGATCGTCACCAAGCGCTCACCTGCGGCAGGCGCTGTTCGCCGCCTGTTCACTCGTGGCGTCACCACGCGCACAACAATCACGTTCTTCACGGCTACACCCCGCTAGCGTTACGGAGAAGGCCGATGACCGGCCAGAAAGGGGTCTCCGTGCGTCGTGCGCTCGCTCTGCTCGGCATCGCTGCCGCAGCACTCCTCGGAACGAGTGCGCCAGCATCCGCCGAGGTCTCTCCGATCACTTCCTCCGGCTCCTCCACCGCCATAGCCCCGGCCGAGAGCCCCGGCTCGCCGCAGGGCCACATCTTCGACCCGAATGGGCTCGTCACCGGCGACACCTCCGATATCGAGCAGGCGATCTCGACACTCGAGGCCGAGACCGACTACACGATGTACTTCGCGATCGTCGATCGCTTCTCCAACCCGAGCTCTGGGTTCGACTGGGCCAGCGAGTTCGCTTCGGCCAACGACCTCGGCTCCGAGGCCGTCATCCTGTACGTCGGTGTCGACCAGCTCGACTTCGGACTCAACACCGACAGCGCGTTCCCCCTGGGCGACGGTGCCCTGCGCGACATCGAGACGCAGTCGATCGCCCCGAACCTCGACTCCGGGCAGTACGGTCAGGCCGCTATCTCGGCGGCGGACTCGATCCGCCAGGAGCTCACCGGTGCCGGCACGACCAGCGGCGGCGCGGGTGGCGGCGAACTCGTGACGGGTGCCGCCGTCGGCACGGTCTTCCTCTTCGTTGGCGGGTTCATCGTCGTGGTCGCCCTCATCATCCTCTTCGTCGTGCTCAGCGCTCGTCGCAAGAAGAAGAAGGGACAGCAGGCGACGGAGGCCGAGCAGAAGGCGCAACTCCAGCAGCTCGCGCAGCGCGCGGCCGGCGAGCTCGTCAGGGTCGACAACCTGGTGAACTCCGCCGACCAGGAGGTCAGCTTCGCCGAGGCGCAGTTCGGACCCGAGCCGGTTGCCGAGTACCGGGCAGCGGTGGCGGATGCCCGCGAGCAGCTGCGCCGTGCGTTCGGCGTCCAAGGCCAGTATCTCGACACCGAACCAGAGCCGCTGCCAGCCCAGATGCAGATGAACGAGGCCATCCTCGGTTTCGTGAACCTGGCAGAGCAGCGCGTCGCCGAACAGGCAGCGCGCTTCGAGAAGCTCCGGGACATGGAGCGCAACGCGCCAGAGCTGCTCAGGCAGGTCCGCGGCGAACTCGACCGACTCGAAGGACAGATGCAGGGTGCCGAGTCCCAGCTGACGGCGCTCCGCGCCCGCTACAGCCCGCAGGCGCTCTCCACGGTCGACGACTCGACCAGCCACGCTCGCGAGCTGCTTGCGCTCGCGCGCACCGAGACGCAGAACGCAGACAGCGGTCTCCGCGAAGGACGGACGGGGCCAGCCGCCGTCGATATCGGCGACGCGCAGCTCGCGCTCTCGCAGGTGACCTCGGTTCTGGGCTCCATCGGCGCCGCCGCCAGCGACCTCGAGAACGCGGAGCAGCTCATCCGCCAGGAGATCGGCGAGCTGGAGGCCGGTCTCGCGCGCAGCACCCAGCTCGTCCAGCAGGCGTCGCTGCAGCCGGATGTCGCCGCCGCCGCCGCTGCCGCGCAGGCCACCGCCCAGGAGGCGATCGCCAGGGCCCGCTCCGGCAGCGCCTCGGCCGCAGATCCGCTCAGGACGCTCGGAGGCCTCAGGGAGGCGGACGAGGCCCTCGACGCAGCGATCGCGTCGCTCCTCCAGGAGCACGAGCGCCTGGCGGGGCTGCGCAGACAGCTCGACGTCGCCCTCGCCCAGGCTCGCTCCGCCGTCACGGGCGGACTCCAGTTCATCGACGCACGTCGAGGTGCCGTGGAGAGCGAGCCGCGCGCGCGAATCCAGCAGGCGGAGACCGAGCTCCGCACGGCGGAGCAGCTCGCGGCCACTCAGCCTGAAGAGGCGATGCAGCGCGCCAAGAGCGCCATCAGCCTCGCCGAGCGGGCCACAGAGCAGGCGAGAAGCCAGGTGCAGATGCAGCGCAGCGGCTACGAGCAGAGCTGGGGTGTGTCCTCGGGTTCGAACTCCAACAGCAGCTTCAACTCCGGACTCCTGGGCGGTATCCTCGGCGGTCTCATCAGCAACAGCGGCTCCTCCAGCCGAAGCTCCTGGGGCGGCGGCAGCTCGTGGGGCGGCGGCTCTGGCCGCCGATCGGGCGGCGGCTCGTCGGGCTTCCGCTCATCTGGCGGCTTTCGCTCCTCGGGAGGGGGCTTCCGCTCCTCGGGCGGCGGCAGAAGGCGCTGACGCGCACCCAGCGCGGAGACAGCGCTCCACGATCACTCCGACACATCACGGCCATTCATCACGGATCACCAGCGAAAAGGAAGCACTCGATGTCCAACAAGCAGTCCATCTTCGGACGAATCAGCCAGCTCGTCCGCGCCAACATCAACTCGCTCATCGACAACGCGGAAGACCCGCAGCTCATGATCGACCAGCTCATCCGCGACTTCAGCTCGAACATCAAGGAGGCGGAGGCGGCGATCGCGCAGACCATCGGCCAGCTTCGCATGCTCGAGGACGACTACCGGGAAGACGTCCAGGCCGCGTCCGAATGGGGCAACAAGGCCCTCGCCGCCAGCCGCAAGGCCGACGAGCTGCGCGCGGCGAACGACGAGGTCGACGCGCAGAAGTTCGACAACCTCGCGAAGGTGGCCCTGTCGCGCCAGATCGAGTCCGAGACGGAAGCTCGCACGGCCGAGCCGCAGATCCGCACCCAGACGCAGGTCGTCGAGCAGCTCAAGGGCGGCCTCGACGGCATGCGCGAGAAGCTCCGCCAGCTCGGCACGAAGCGCGACCAGCTCGCGGCCCGCGCCAAGACGGCCGAGGCGCAGCAGAAGGTCAACGAGGCCCTCGGCAGCATCAACGTGATGGACCCGACCAGCGACCTGGGTCGCTTCGAGGAGAAGGTCCGCCGGCAGGAGGCGCTCGTGCGCGGCCAGCAGGAGCTGCAGACCTCGAGCCTCGACTCGCAGTTCAACCAGCTCGAGGACCTCGGCAAGCTGACCGAGGTCGAGGCCCGGCTCGCCGCGCTCAAGCAGGGCCAGCGCGCACCTGCCGCCATCGACGCGCCGGAGCAGAGCTTCTAAGCCTCCCAGCGCAAGCGTTCGCCGCTGGGACCCGTCTCACACGGTCGGGTCTCAGCGGCGTCCTCCTTTCCAGCCGCCAACGCACCAGCGAACGAAGGTCCTCACCCATGAACCTCTTGAAGAGCGTGTTCCTCGATTCGCCGCTGTCACGGCTCGGCTACTACGCGGCGACGGCCGTCGGACTCGCGGTCGGCGTGCCGCTCTCCACGGGCCGCGTCGAGAACCACGACGGGCTCATCGTCTGCAGTGGCCTGCCCAAGTGGGCGTTCCGCCGGGGCGGGACGTGCGTCGGCCGGGTCTACCTCACTCGCGACACCGTCGGCGAACGGGTGTTCCGCCACGAGCGCGTGCACGTCGAGCAGTGGAAGCGCTACGGCTTCCTGTTCCCGCCGCTCTACTGGCTCGCCGGCTTCGACCCGCTCAAGAACCGCTTCGAGATCGAGGCGGGACTCGAGGACGGCAACTACCTCCCGGCCCGCCGACGCCCCGCATCGAAGAGCTGAGCAGCCTCAGGGACGCGCCGCGCCATCCCAGGCGGGCGGGTACCTGCTCGGCCAGTCGATCTCACGCTCGAGCTGCAGCGACAGCCGAAGGAGCGTCGCCTCGTCGCCCGGCCGACCGATGGCCTGCACCCCCGCCGGCAGGCCGTTCGCGAACCCGACGGGCATGGTGATGGCCGGCAGCCCGGTGACGTTCACGTAGGACGTGTAAGGCGTGTACTGGCACTGCTGCTCGAAGTTCCGCTCCCCGTCGCCCGCATCGAACCAGCCGAGCGGCCGAGGCGTCATCGCGAGCGTCGGGGTCAGGACGACGTCGACGTCCGAGTACTGGCGGATGATCGAGCGCTCGAACGCGGCGAGCGACGCGAGCGAGGCAGCCAGCTCCGCGGCACCCTTCGTCCGTCCGACGCCGACGAGCCACCGGGTGAGGGGCTCCAGGGTCTCCAGCGCTGGCCCCTCCAGGGGGATCGTCGACGCACCGGCCTGCCACACCGTTCGGAATGCGTCGAAGTACTCGGGCGCGTCCGTCGGCGTGACCGGCACGAGCTCGTGTCCGAGTCGCGAGAGCTGCTCCTTGGCGGCCTCGAAGACCGCGGCGACGTCGTCGTCGAGCGCGATATCGTACTCCGTGGACCACGGCGACCAGCAGTTGACGCCGATCCGCAGCTTCTGAAGGGGTGCGTCCAGGGCGTCGAGGTAGGAACGCTCCCCCGCCGGTGCCGTGAGGGCGCTCCGGTCGGCCTGGCTGCCGTCCCCGCGCCGGGCGATCATCCCGTCGAGCAGGAGTGCGGCATCCGCCGTGCTCCTCGCGATGGGGCCCGAGACGGGGAGCCCCGCGAGAGAGCCGACGCCCGACCCATCCGGTACTCGGCCCCGGCTCGGCTTGAGACCGACCAGACCGCAGGCGGAAGCGGGGATGCGGATGGACCCGCCACCGTCCGACCCCGGCGCGAACGGAATGAGGCCGGCTGCGACAGCCGCCGCCGCGCCTCCCGAGGAGCCGCCGGCCCCGAGCCCGGCACCCCACGGGGTGACCGCCGGCGGGGCCACGGCGTTCTCGGTGTAGGCGGGGAGACCGAACTCGGGCGTGTTCGTCTTCCCCAGGCTGATGCCGCCGGCGGCGTCCATGGTCTCGACCAGTGGCGAGCTCTCCTCCGGCACGAACCCGGCGAAGGCACGCGAGCCGAAGGAGGTCGGCACCTCGGCGCGCAGTTCGAGGTCCTTGTCAGCGAAGGGCATCCCCCAGAGCGGAGCCTCGTGCCGGTCCCCGCGGCGAGATGCGGACGAGGGGTCCCGCTCGAGCGCTCGAGCTCGCTCCAATGCGCGGTCCGCGGTGACCGCGATGAAGGCTCCGGATGCACCCCCGTCCGCGTCCAGACGTGTCAGGTAGGCGCTCGTGAGCGCCACCGGCGAGAGCTCGCCGCTCGCGAGCAGCTGCCTCTGCCTGACGGCGCCGAGGGTGTGCAGCTCTTGACTCATGATGTGCCTCTCTGATGCTCGTGTCGGTGGCGCTCGGTCTGGCGCACCTAGAACAGGGGTGGCTGCGTGGCGCCCTGGGGCGTCTCGACGACCCGCCAGTCAACCGGATCCGCACCCTGCTGCCGCAGCAGCTCGTTGGTCCGCGAGAACGGACGGGAGCCGAAGAAGCCGCGGGAGGCGGAGAGCGGGCTCGGGTGGGCGCTCACGAGGGTCGGGGTCTCGCCGAGCAGCGGGGCGAGGGCCTGCGCGTCCTTGCCCCAGAGGATGGCAACGAGCGGACGCTGGCGGGCCACCAGGGCCTCGATCGCCAGATCCGTGACCGACTGCCAGCCGAACGCGCGGTGCGAGCCCGCCGTGCCGGCGCCGACCGTCAGGACACGGTTCAGGAGCAGGACTCCCTGCTCGCTCCACCGCGAGAGATCGCCGGTGGTGGCCGCTTCGATGCCCAGGTCGTCGTGCAGCTCCCGGTAGATGTTCGCGAGGCTTCGAGGGAGCGGCCGGACGTGGCGATCGGTCGCGAAGGACAGTCCGATGGGATGCCCGGGAGTCGGATACGGGTCCTGGCCCACGATCAGGACCCGGACGTCGTCGAGTGGGGCCTCGAATGCCCTGAGGATGTGCTCAGGAGCAGGCAGGAAGCCGCGGCCGGCATCCTCCTCCAGCTTCAGCCGCTCCGCGATCTCGTCCAGGCGGCCGGCAGCAGGCTCGAGCGCCCGAGCCCACCCCGGGTCGAGCCGATGCAGATCGCTGAGCCCGCGCAGCTCCGTCATTCCGAGGCTCGGCTGGAGGAGACCGTGACGCCGCCCTCCCCCGCGGTCAGCTGCCAGACGCTCCCGGACCCGAGGATCTCCAGCGCGCCCTCTCCGACCTTGAGGACGGTGTCCTCGTCCACGGCGAGGATGCGCTCCGCGAGTCCCGCTTCGATGCTCGCAGCGCACAGCGCGACGAGACCCCACTGGGCGGCGTGCGCCTCGATGGTCAGATCGACCAGCCCGAGGCCAGCCTCGAACGTCACCTCGTCGAGCCCCTCGCCGGATTCCTCCGGGGCGACGGGCACGCCGCCGATGCGCCACCCGCCGATGATGGCCTCGTCCGCGGCGATGGCGGCGCCGGCCGAGTAGCCGAGGTAGGAGACGCCCTCTGCCACCAGGCGGCGGATGTCGGTCGCGAGCGGCGCCAGGGCGGCGAGGTACGCGGGGGTGTGGCCCCCGCAGACCAGGATGCCGTGGGCCGTCGAGAAGCTGGCGAGATCGATCTCGTCGAGCGGTTCACCGCTCGCCGTGCTCCGGGCGAGCACGGGAGTCGCCAGGACGCCAGGGTCGACCGATCGGAGTCGGTCCGCGAACCAGTCCGCGACGGGCTCGGGGTTCTCCCCGACCGCGATGACCGCGATGACGGGCGTCGCTCCGGCGGCGCGGCTTCGAGCCTCGTCCGCGAGCTGGGCGAGCGCGAGCTCGACCCCTGAACCGTCTCCGCCGCCTACCAGGAAGATGCTCACTCGCCGGCCTCCTTCGTGGCGCCCTTCATGACGAGGGGGCCGCGGTGCAGCTGGAACTGCTCCCGCTGCGCCACCGGACGCACGACGAGCTCGTCGACGTTGACGTGACCGGGAAGCTGGAGCGCCAGCTGGATCGTCGCCGCGATGTCCTCCGCGGTGAGCGGATGATCGACGCCCTCGTAGAGCTTGTCGGCCGAGGCCCCGTCGCCCCGCATCCGCTTGAGCGTGAACTCCTCCGTGTGCACCATCCCAGGCGCGATGTCGATGACCCGGATGGGCTCACCGCCGAGCTCGAGGCGCAGCACGCCGATCATCGCCGCCTCCGCGGCCTTCGTCGCGACGTAGCCGCCACCGCCCTGGTAGATGACGCGCCCGGCCGTGGAGGTGACCGTGACGATGTCCGCGTGTGGGAACTCGTCCGTGCTGCTCGCGGCGGATGCACGCAGCAGCGGCAGGAACGCCGTGATGACGCGCTTCGTGCCGAGGACGTTGAGCTCGAACATCAGCTGCCAGTCGGCGATGCTGCTCTCCTCGACGCTCTCGGTGCCGAACGCCCCCCCGGCGACGTTGACCAGGGCCTCGACCTCTCCGAGCCGGCTCGCGGTGTCTCGGAGCTCGGCCACGAAGGCGTCATCGGTGATGTCCCCCGCCAGCACCTCCGCGCCGGTCTCGGCGGCGAGCTCCTCGAGCCGGTCGGCACGGCGCGCAGTCGCGAGCACCACTCTGCCCTCTGCGCGCAACGACCTGACCGTCGACCGGCCGATTCCGCTGCTCGCTCCCGTCACTACGACAACACGCGTTCTCTGTTCTTCAGGCATGCCTCCATCGTGGCATGCGACCGCGCGCCGCGCCTGGCACGCGTGACGATTTGTGTCCCGCTCCGTTGCCCGCGCCAGCGCCCACTGCCACACTCGGTGCCACCCGACTGTCCAGTCGGGTCGCGGCCGACACGGAGGCTACCCATGACCCAGAGCTTCGAGACCAGGCAGATCCACGCAGGCTCTGCCCCCGACCCCACGACCAACGCGGTCGTCACCCCGATCTACCAGACGACCTCCTACGTGTTCGATGACGCACAGCACGCGGCCGATCTCTTCTCCCTCTCGCGCGCCGGGAACATCTACACTCGCATCACGAACCCCACGACCGCGGTGCTCGAGGCGCGCATCGCCGACCTCGAAGGCGGCAGCGGGGCTCTCGCGCTCGCCTCCGGCCAGGCGGCTGAGACGTTCGCGATCCTGAACATCGCGGGAGCCGGCGACCACATCGTGTCCTCGACGTCCATCTACGGCGGCACGTTCAACCTCTTCAAGTACACGTTCGCGAAGCTCGGCATCGACGTCACCTTCGTCGAGGACCAGAACAACCCAGATGCCTGGCGGGCAGCGGCGAAGGACAACACGAAGCTGTTCTTCGGCGAGACGATCGGCAACCCGGCCGTCAACATCCTCGACATCGAGACGGTCGCCACGGTCGCCCACGAGGTCGGCGTGCCCCTCATCGTCGACAACACCATCGCCACCCCCTTCCTCATCCGGCCCTTCGAGCACGGGGCCGACATCGTCGTCCACTCCGCGACGAAGTTCCTCGGCGGCCACGGCGCCGTGATCGGCGGCGTCATCGTCGACGGCGGCACCTTCCCCTGGGATGAGCACAAGGACCGCTTCCCTGGCCTGTCCGAGCCCGACCCGAGCTACGACGGCCTCAGCTACACGGGTGCCCTCGGCAACGCCAACGCGTTCCACACCAAGGCCCGCGTGCAGCTGCTGCGCGACATCGGCGCATCCATCGCACCCGCTTCGTCCTGGCAGATCCTGCAGGGCGTCGAGACGCTGAGCCTCCGCATGGAACGCCACGTCTCCAACGCGACCGCGATCGCGTCGTGGCTCCAGGGCCACGCCGAGGTGCAGAACGTCAACTACGCGGGCCTCGAGACGAGCCCCTGGAATGCCCTGGCGAAGCGCTACGCACCGAACGGCGCAGGTGCCATCCTGTCGTTCGAGCTCCGCGGCGGCGTCGAAGCTGGCCGCAAGCTCGTCGAGCGCGTGCAGCTCTTCAGCCACCTCGCGAACATCGGCGACGTGCGCAGCCTCATCGTCCACCCGCCGTCGACGACGCACTCGCAGCTCACCCCAGAGCAGCTCCTCGCATCCGGCATCAACCCCGGACTCGTGCGCCTCTCGGTCGGCCTCGAGAACGTCGACGACCTCATCGCGGACCTCTCGCAGGCCCTCGACTCGCTTCGCGCCTAGGCGCGGGGTAGCCGCTAGCCTGGCGCTGATGGACTGGACAGATCACGGCATCTCGCCGCCGAGCGGCAGAATTCCGAACGACGAATTGCGGGCGGTCTCGCTGAGGCCGCCCGCCTCGGGCGCGTGGCGCGACGGCGACGACGTCGGCCACCGCCAGTTCGCCTGGCTCGGGGCGTTCAGCCCCGAGCACGGCGGCGAGCTCCCGCTCATCCGGCTCGCCTACGAGACGTGGGGCACGCTCAACGCCGACCGCTCGAACGCGATCCTCGTGCTCCACGCGCTCACCGGCGACTCGCACGTGGAGGGGCCGCTCGGGCCCGGGCATCCCACTGCAGGCTGGTGGCCGGGCATCGTCGGTCCCGGGGCCCCTCTCGACACGGACCGCTATTTCGTGATCGCCCCCAACATGCTCGGCGGCTGCCAGGGCTCGACGGGACCCGCGAGCCTCGATGCTCGCGGGAACGCGTACGGATCCTCCTTCCCGGTGCTCACGATCCGCGACCAGGTGCGAGCGCAGGCGCTGCTCGCGGACGAACTCGGCATCGCCTCGTTCGCCGCCGTCATCGGCGGCTCCATGGGCGGCATGCACGCGCTCGAGTGGGGCATCATGTACCCCGACCGCACGCAGCGGCTCGTCGTGATGAGTGCCCCTGCGGCGTCCGACGCGCAGACCATCGCGCAGAATACCCTGCAGATCGACGCCATCAGGCTCGATCCGAACTTCAACGGCGGCGACTACGCGGACGAGCCCGCTGGCTTCGGACCGCACCGCGGCCTCGCCCTCGCGCGGCGCCTCGCCATGCTCAACTACCGGTCGGGCACCGAGCTCGACGACCGCTTCGGACGCAGCTGGCAGTCCAACCTCAGCCCGGAGCAGGACGAAGGGCGCTACGCCGTCGAGTCCTACCTCGACTTCCACGGCAACCGCTTCACGCGTCGCTTCGACGCCAACAGCTACATCACGCTGCTGACGGCCATGAGCTCGCACAACGTCGGCCGCGACCGCGGAGGCCTCGATGCCGCGCTCGCGCGCGTCACCGCATCCACCATGGTCATCGGCATCTCGACGGACGTGCTCTTCCCGCCCGAGACGCAGCACCGCATCGCCGCGGGCGTGCAGAACAGCTACTCAGGCGACAGAGCCGTCACGATCAGGTCGAACTTCGGCCACGACGGGTTCCTGCTCGAGATCCACCACGTCGGCGACGCCATCCGCTCCATGCTCGCGAACGGCTGAGCTGGCGGGTGTGCGAGCCGCCGAGCTGCCGCTCGGAGCCGCGCGCACAGCTCGCCTGCTGCGCGGCCACATCGCCCAGAGCGCCCAGACGAGCAGCACGACCAGCAGCCCGTTGCGACCCGCGAGGAGCGCGACGCCGGCGGAGTGGGCATCGGTCACGAAGTTGTAGTTGCCTGGATAGATGATCTGCGTGAGCCAGGCGATGCAGAGGGCGATGCCGGCGGGCAGCGCGAAGCGCCTGACGTCGACGATGAGCCCGAACACGATGACCGGCGCGAGCCACGTGATGAACTGCGGCGAGCCGACCTTGTTGAAGACGATGAACGAGAGCACGAGCGCGAGCGACAAGGCCGGGAACAGGCGCGTGAACGGCATGCCACGACGCTTGGAGACAAGTGCGAGCAGCACCACGCCGAGCACGGCCACGCCAAGCACCGGCGTGAGCAGAGCGCTCACGAACTCCGTGCCGGGACCGTCGACCTGGAAGGTCAGGATCTCCATCGAGTAGTAGGCGTCGTAGCCAGGCACCTGCATCGACGCGAGCCACATCGGCACGGTCGCGGCGACCGCCTCGACCTGCAGCCCTCGCCCCGTCTGCTCGGTCACGAAGGAGAACACGTTCGACCCGCCACCGAGCGCGAGGGCCGGGATGAGCACGGCAGCGCACACGACGACGGCACCAGCAACGAGCCAGAGTCGGTGGCGCAGCACGATGAAGGCCGCCGCGAACACGGCAGCTGGCCAGATCTTGAGCCATGCGCCGAACGTGAGCAGGGCACCCGCGATCTCGGGACGACGCCGAAGCGCCAGCAGCGCGAGGATCGCGATCGGCACGCTCACCGCATCGATGCGGCCGAGCGCCACCGGTCCGAGCAGGGCCATGAGCACGAGCCACCACCAGGCGGCGATCTGCCGGAGCCTGGCGTCGCGAGACGAGGGGCGCCACAGCGTCAGCGCCGCGAACGCCACGGCGTTGCCGGCCGCGACCACCAGCAGCCAGCCCAGGCCGTAGTTCGCCTGCCCGCCGACCGCGTCCGCCACCAGCATCGGCAGGAGCGAGGGCAGCGGGTACACGAAGGTCGTATCGATGCCGGGCACCTGCCCCAGCTGGGCCTGGTCGACCCACCCGCGGTAGACCTGGAACACGTCTCCCATGGGGTTCGAGAGCGAGTAGAGGTTCACGAGGATCAGCACGTAATGGACGCCCGCGAAGGCAAGCCAGAGCGTCACGATCGAGAGAGGGCCCGGCCAGTGACGGGCGATCCACGACGAAGTCATGCGGGACAAGCTACCCCAGGTCAGGCGCGCAGCTTGGACGCCACGAGCGCTCCGACGAGGCGCGGCAACGCAGCGGTCGCATCGCTCGCCCTGATCGGCGCACCAGGACCGAACCTCGTGAGCTCGTCGATCGGGGCAAGCAGCGCGGAAGCGGCCTCAGCGTTTCCCGCGTTCAGCTGCGACGCCAGCCAGCCGGCTCGCGCGTGCAGCCAGACAGCCGCTGCCGCGAGGTGCTGCGGCTCCGGCTGCTCGGCCACGTCTCGCTTCGAGGCGACGGCGCTCAGCGCACCCATGGCCCCGGCCAGCACATCACCGGTCCCCGCCGTGGCGAGCCAGGCTCCCGGCGCATCCACGACGATCGTCGGACCGTCCCCCGCGATGTAGGTGCGGTGCCCCTTGAGCACGAGCGTGCAGCCGAGACGATCCGTCACGAGGCGGACAGCCTGTTCCGGCTCCTTGATGACGTCTGTGGCATGCACCTCGGTGTCCTCGAGCTTCGTGATGAGGGCGGCGAGCTCGGCCGCATGGGGCGTCAGGATGCATCGGCGCACGTGGTGGCCTCCCAGCACGCGCTTGGCGATCTGCCCGAGCGCGCCGGAATCGGCGATGACCGTCGCGTCGAGCTCCCGAGCACGATCGAGCGCTTCCCGGGCCTCGCTGGTGCGCCGCACGTCCTTCGGATCCACTCCGGACCCGACGACGAGCGCATCGAACGACGCGAGATCGGCGACGACCTCCGGACTCTGCCACAGCACCGCCTTGGTCTCCGCCTCGCCCCCGGCGTAGCGCACCATCCCGATCCCGGTCGCGAGGGCGGCCCTCGTCCCCAGGACGGCGGCGCCCGGGTAGTGCGTGGAGCCCGTCACGAACGCCGTGACACCCCGGCGGTACTTGTGGTCGTCCTCGCGCGGCGCGAAGACGCTGGCCGCGGCATCCTGAGCATCGAATTCCCTCACCCGGCCATACTGGTCGCTCTTCGACGACACGCCAAGTCGCCACCGCGCTCCGGCGAGGAGACCGGCGATCAGTGGCGAGCAGTCGCGTCCCGGATCTCGCCGACGAGCTCCTCGATGATGTCCTCGAGGAAGAGCACGCCGAGCGTGTTGCCCTCTCGATCGAGGACCCTTGCCAGGTGGCTCCCAGTGCGCCGCATCGTGGCGAGCGCGTCCTCGAGGTCGGCCTCATCGTGCATCGAGTCGAGCGAGCGGATGCGCTTGACCGGGATGGGCTGGTCGAACTCGTCCGGCTTGTCGAGGTCGAGCACGTCCTTCAGGTGCACGTAGCCGGAGAATTCACCTTCCTCGTCCAGGATGATGTAGCGCGAGTAGCCGTGCTCGGAGACCGCTCGCTGCAGCATCTCCGGTGTCGCCTCCGGCGGCAGCACCACGAGCTGCTCGCCCGGGATCGCGACCGCGGCGACCTTCTTCGCCGTGAACTCGAAGGTGTTCGAGAGCGTGCCGGCACGATCCATGAGCACTCCCTCGCGCTTCGACTGCTCGACGATGCCCGCGACCTCGTCGAAGGTGAACGCACTCGTCGTCTCGGCCTTCGGCTCGACGCCGAACATCCGCAGCGTCGTGTTCGCGATGCCGTTCAGCGCCCAGATGACCGGTGCGAACAGCCGCGAGAAGAACACGAGCGGCGGGGCGAGCAGGAGCGCCGCACGGTCAGGGACCGAGAAGGAGATGTTCTTCGGGACCATCTCGCCGAGCACGACGTGCAGGTACGAGACGACGATGAGCGCGATGACGAACGCGATCGTGGAGATCATCTCCTCGCCGAGCCCCGTCGCAGAGAGCGGGATCTCGAGCAGGTGATGCAGCGCCGGCTCGGAGACGTTGAGGATCAGCAGCGAGCAGACGGTGATGCCGAGCTGACTCGTCGCGAGCATGCCGGTCGCGTGCTCCATCGCATAGAGCGTCTGCTGGGCGGCCTTGCTTCCGCGCTCGGCGCGGGGCTCGATCTGCGATCGCTTCGCGGAGATGACCGCGAACTCCGCGCCGACGAAGAAGGCGTTCGCGGCGAGAAGCACCACGAGCCAGGCGAGTCCAGACCAGTACTCAGCCACGGTTCTCCTTCTCGGCGTGCTTCTCGGCGTGCTTGTCGGCGAGGCGCTGCATGAGCGCCTCCCTCGACTCGTAGGACTCGTTCGGCGTGAACGCGACTCGATCGACCCGGCGACCCTCCATCCGCTCGACACGGAACGTGCCGACGGGGACCTGCACCTCGTCGCCGACCGCTGGGATGCGCTCGAGCGCGTTCATCATGAAGCCGGCGACGGTCTCGAAGGGCCCGTCGTCGTCGAGCTCGATGTTCAGGCGGTCTCGTACCTCATCCGGTCGGAGCATCCCGTCGAACGTCGTGCGGCCCTTGGCGCGCACGACGTCGAGATGCGCTCGGTCGTGCTCGTCGACGAGCTCGCCGACGATCTCCTCAACGAGGTCCTCGAGGGTGACGACCCCGTTCGTGCCGCCGTACTCGTCGAGCACGACGGCGAGCTGGAATCCACCGGAGCGGAGCTCGGCGAGCAGAGCGTCGAGCCCCAGCGTCTCCGGCACGAGCAGCGCATCCGTCTTGATCGCGCCGACCGGCACGGAACGGCGGCGATCGAGCGGCAGCGAGACGGCGTTCTTCAGGTGGGCGACGCCGACGATCTCGTCGATGTCCTCACCGGTCACCGGGAATCGGGAATGGCCCGTCGACTTCGCGAGGTCGATGAGGTCCTGGACGGGGGCGTCGACCGCGATGGACTGCACACGCGGCCTGGGCGTCATGACGTCCGCCGCGATGTGGTCGGAGAATCGCAGCGTGCGGCTCAGGAGAACCGCCCGCTCCCCCTCGAGCAGTCCGACGAGCGCGGAGCGGCGGACGAGACTCGAGAGCTCCTCCGCCGTGCGGGCGCCGGAGAGCTCCTCCTTGGGCTCGATGCCGAGGGCCCGGATGAGGCCGTTGGCGCTTCCGTTGAGCACCGCGACGGCCGGGCGGAAGACGGTCGTGAACGCGACCTGCAGCGGGATGAGGAACTTCGCTGTCGCGCGAGGCACGGCGAGCGCGAAGTTCTTCGGGATCAGCTCCCCCATGACCATCGAGAGCCCCGTGGCGATCACGATCGCGAGCACGGCGCCGACGGGGCGCACGGCGTCCTCCGGCAGCCCCACGGCGCCGAGCGGGGACGAGAGCAGCGACGAGATGGCCGGCTCCATCGTGTAGCCGGTGAGGAGGGTCGTCAGCGTGATGCCGAGCTGCGCGCTCGAGAGGTGCGTCGACGTGTGCTTGAGCGCGTTGATGGTCGGGGTGAGGCGCTTCTCCCCGCGTTCCCGACGCTTCTCGAGGTCGTTGCGGTCGAGGTTGACGAGAGCGAACTCCGACCCGACGAAGACGCCGGTCCCCACCGTCAGGAGGACGCCGATGCCGAGCATGACCCACTCGTTCACGAACCCTCACCCCTCGATACGGGGATGGTTCGGGGATGCCGAGCCGGAGAGGAGGCGGCGCTCAACGCAGGCAGAGCTGCGGCGCGTGAGGGTGCGGATCGCGGAGGATGGTCATCGTCCATAGTTGCCACGAAGTATAGCGAAGACCACCCTCACGCGACCGCGACTACCAGGACACCGGGAGGGCCTTGCCCTCTTCGTAGCCGGCGGCAGACTGGATGCCGACCTTCGCGCGCTGGCGGAACTCGGGCAGCGAGTCGGCGCCCGCGTAGGTGAAGGACGAGCGAACGCCCGTCGTGATCATGTCGATCAGGTCATCGAGACCTGGACGCTTCGGGTCGAGCATGATCTTCGAGGACGAGATCCCTTCCGCGAAGAGCAGCTTGCGGGCGCGCTCGTAGGGCTCGAGGTCACCGAACCGAGCCTCGACGGCCTTGGTCGACGCCATGCCGAACGACTCCTTGAACCAGTTGCCCGACTCGTCCGTCCGCACCGTGCCAGGCGCTTCGACGGTGCCGGCGAACCACGAGCCGATCATGACGGCGGAGCCTCCCGCGGCGAGCGCGAGCGCGACGTCGCGCGGGTAGCGCACTCCCCCATCCGCCCATACGCGTGCCCCGAGCGCGTGCGCCGTCTCCGAGGTCTCCAGCACGGCCGAGAACTGCGGACGACCCACGGCCGTCATCATGCGGGTCGTGCACATCGCACCCGGTCCGACGCCGACCTTGATGATGCTCGCCCCGGCCGACACGAGGTCGTGGACTCCGCTTCCACTCACCACGTTCCCGGCGACGATGGGAACACCGAGCTCCGCGCCGCGGACCGCCTCGATGGCGCGCAGCATGCTCCCCTGGTGGCCGTGTGCCGTGTCGAGCACGAGGACGTCGGCACCGGCTTCCACGAGTGCCCGAGCACGCTCGAGCGCGTCGCGCGACACGCCGACGGCCACCGCGACACGCAGGCGTCCCTCCGAATCGAGCGCAGGGCGGTAGATCGTGCTGCGGAGGGCACCGCCCGAGGTGACCGTCGCGACCTCGCCGGCCTCGGTCCGGACGGGGGCGAAGTTCGACCCGGTCTCGGCGAACGAGTTGAAGACCGCGCGCGAGTCGCGCGCGAGCGAGACGGGGATCTCGTCGACGAAGTGGTGGCTGAGGTCGGCGAGCACGGCGTCGCTCGGGACACGCGCGAGGGTCGAGGCCTGCAGGACTCCCAGCACATCTCCGGTGGGCCCGAGCACCGAGACGCCGAAGCCGGCCACCGGCGGCACGAGTTCGAGCACGTCGCCGACCGTCGCCTCGCCCTTCGCCGTGAACGGAGTGTCCAGCACCGGATCCTGCGACTTCACCCAGCGGATGGCGGCTTGCAGCTCCTCCAGCGACATGTCCTGGGGAAGGACTCCGAGCCCGCCGCGGCGCGCTATGGCGGCTGCCATGCGGGGCCCGGTGACCGCGTTCATGTTCGAGGCGACCAGCGGAATCGTCATGCCGGTCCCGTCGTCCGGGGCGAGCGAGACGTTGAGTCTCGAACCCACGTCGGAACGACTCGGAATGAGGAACACATCGGAGTAGGTGAGCTCGTGGTGAGGGGCAGGACCAGAGAAGTGCATGGCCTCCAGATTACTTTGCGGAGCCCCCTCCTCACCCCACTTTCGCGCAGAGCGCTCGCCAAGGGCGTTAGGCTTGTCACTCGATGGGGTCGCCGCCCAGATTCGGCGCGTCCCGCATCACTAGACGAACGCGAGACGAACTCAGGTGGCGAGTCATTTGACCAGTGCGGGTACAGACGAAGCAAAGTCCGATTTCGGAGCCAATGACTGGCTCGTCGAGGAGATGTACGAAAAGTACGTCAAGGACCCGAAGAGCGTAGACGAGGCCTGGTGGCCAACGCTCGAGCAGTACGCGAAGCAGCAGGGCGCTGCTCCCGCGAAGACGGCGCCAGCGGCTCAGCCCGCCAAGGCGGCTCCGGCTCCCGCGGCTGAGGCGAAGAAGCCAGCGGCCGACGGTGAGGCTCGCAAGCAGGCGAAGACGACTGCCGCAGCCCCTCAGGAGAAGCTCATCCCAGCGGATGCACCCGCCGCTGACAAGGAGAAGGCCCCGTCGCGCGAGAACATCGTGTCGCCGCTCAAGGGCATGGCGAAGGCCATCGCCAAGAACATGGACATCTCCCTGCAGGTGCCGACGGCCACGAGCTACCGCGAGATCCCCGCGAAGCTCATGATCGACAACCGCATCGTGATCAACAACCACCTCCGGCGGACCCGCGGTGGCAAGGTCTCGTTCACGCACCTCATCGGCTGGGCGCTCGTGAAGGCGCTCATCAAGTTCCCCAGCATGAACGTCTACTACGACGAGATCGACGGCAAGCCATCCGCCATCGAGCCAGCGCACGTCAACCTCGGCATCGCGATCGACGTGCCGAAGCCGGACGGAACCCGCGCCCTGGTCGTGCCGAGCATCAAGCAGGCCGAGACCCTCAACTTCCGCGAGTTCCTGGGGGCGTACGAGGAGCTCATCAAGCGCGGACGCCAGAACAAGCTCAGCGGAGACGACTACGCGGGCACCACCATCTCGCTCACGAACCCGGGCGGCATGGGAACCCTCCAGTCCGTCCCGAGGCTCATGAAGGGGCAGGGCGCCATCATCGGTGCCGGCGCCCTCGACTACCCGGCCCCCTATCAGGGCATGGCGCAGCACGTCCTCGACGACCTCGCCATCTCGAAGCGCCTCACCATCTCGAGCACCTACGACCACCGGGTCATCCAGGGCGCCGGCTCCGGCGAGTTCCTCAAGATCGTGCACGAGCACCTCACGGGCAAGCACAACTTCTACGAGGAGATCTTCGCCTCGCTGCGCATCCCGTACAAGCCCGTCGTGTGGTCGCAGGACGTGCACGTCGACCTCGCCGCGTCCATCAACAAGACGGCGCGCGTGCAGCAGCTCATCAACATGTACCGCGTCCGCGGCCACATGATGGCGGACATCGACCCGCTGCAGTACGTGCAGCGCACGCATCCCGACCTCGAGATCGAGAATCACGGACTCACGTTCTGGGACCTCGAGCGCGAGTTCGTCGCGGACGGCTTCGGCGGCAGCCAGCGGATGCTCAAGCTCCGCGACATCCTCGGCATCCTGCGCGACTCCTACTGCCGCACGATCGGCATCGAGTACATGCACATCCAGGACCCGGAGCAGCGCGCCTGGTTCCAGGACGAGCTTGAGCACCCGTACACGAAGCCCACGCACGAAGAGCAGATGCGCATCCTCAACAAGCTCAACGAGGCTGAGGCGTTCGAGACCTTCCTGCAGACGAAGTACGTCGGCCAGAAGCGCTTCTCCCTCGAGGGATCCGAGTCGGTCATCTCGCTGCTCGACACGATCATCCAGGGCGCAGCGGAGGAGGACCTCGACGAGGTCGCCATCGGCATGGCCCACCGTGGTCGCCTCAACGTCCTCACGAACATCGCGGGGAAGACCTACGGGCAGATCTTCCGCGAGTTCGAGGGCGTGCAGTCCAGCTCCGGACGCGGCAACTCCGGCGACGTGAAGTACCACCTCGGCATCGAGGGAACCTTCACGGCGGCATCCGGCGCGACGATCCCCGTCTACCTCGCCGCCAACCCCTCGCACCTCGAGGCGGTGAACGGCGTGCTCGAAGGCATCGTGCGCGGCAAGATCGACCGCAAGTCCGACGGCCGCGACGCCGTGCTGCCGATCCTCATCCACGGTGACGCGGCGATGGCCGGCCAGGGTGTCGTCTACGAGACGATGCAGATGTCGCAGCTCCGCGCCTACCGCACGGGTGGCACGATCCACGTGAACATCAACAACCAGGTCGGCTTCACGACCACCCCGCGCGACGCCCGCTCGTCGATGTACTCGACCGACGTCGCGAAGGCCATCTCGGCTCCCGTCTTCCACGTGAACGGCGACGACCCCGAATCGGTGGCTCGCGTCGCCGAGCTCGCGTTCGCCTACCGCCAGCGCTTCAAGCGCGATGTCGTCATCGACCTCATCTCGTACCGTCGCCGTGGCCACAACGAGGGCGACGACCCGTCGATGACGCAGCCCCTCATGTACAACCTCATCGAGGCGAAGCGCTCGGTCCGCAAGCTCTACGCGGAAGCCCTCGTCGGCCGTGGCGACATCACGCAGGACGAGTTCGACGCGGCGCAGAAGGACTTCCACGACCGCCTCGAGCGCGCCTTCGCGGAGACCCACCAGGCGCAGACGCAGTCGACGCCCATCTCCGCGGCCGAGCTCTCAGCCGTCGGCTCTCGCGAGGAGAACCACCGCTCCGAGCCGGACTCGACCGCCGTCGCACGCGAGGTCGTCGAGATCATCGGCGACGCGCACGGGAACCCGCCAGAGGGCTTCTCGGTGCACACGAAGCTCAAGGCGGTGCTCTCCAAGCGGGAGCAGATGAGCCGAGACGGTGGCATCGACTGGGCATTCGGCGAGCTCCTCGCGCTCGGCTCGCTCCTCATGGAGGGCACGCCGGTGCGCATGTCGGGCCAGGACTCGCGCCGCGGCACGTTCGTGCAGCGCCACGCGCTCTTCCACGATCGCCTCAACGGCCAGAACTGGCTGCCGCTGTCGAACCTCAGCGACAACCAGGCACCGATCTCCATCTACGACTCGTTCCTCAGCGAGTACGCGGTGCTGGGCTTCGAGTACGGCTACTCGGTCGAGCGACCTGACGCGCTCGTGCTCTGGGAAGCGCAGTTCGGTGACTTCGTCAACGGCGCGCAGACCATCATCGACGAGTTCATCTCGGCGTCCGAGCAGAAGTGGAACCAGCGCTCGAGCGTCGTGCTGCTGCTCCCCCACGGCTACGAGGGCCAGGGCCCCGACCACTCGTCGGCGCGCATCGAGCGCTTCCTGACGCTCGCCGCGGAAGAGAACATGACGGTCGCGATGCCGTCCACGCCGGCTTCGCACTTCCACCTGCTGCGCCGCCAGGCGTACGCGCGTCCCCGCAAGCCACTCGTGATCTTCACGCCGAAGTCGATGCTGCGTCTCCGCAGCGCCGTCTCGCCGGTCGAGGACTTCACGAACGGCTCGTTCCGCCCCGTCCTCGATGACGAGCGGATCACGGACAAGGCGGCCGTGCGCCGCGTCGTGCTGCACGCGGGCAAGCTGCACTACGACCTGCGTGCGGAGCTCGACAAGCGCGAGGACACGAGCGTCGCGCTCGTGCGTCTCGAGCAGTTCTACCCGATGCCAGGTGAAGAGATCAACCGCCTCCTCGCCGAGTACCCGAACGCGGAGATCGTCTACGCGCAGGACGAGCCGGAGAACCAGGGAGCGTGGCCGTTCATTCGCACGCACCTCGCCCCCATGCTCGAAGGACGCACGATCCGAGCCGTCACACGACCGGAGTCCTCTGCTCCTTCCGTGGGCACCATGAAGGCTCACCAGCGCCAGCAGGCTGAGCTCATCGAGGGCGTTCTCGCCGACTAGGCTTCGCGCCTCGTCTGCACGACGAAGACGCCCGCTCCGAGCAATCGGGCGGGCGTCTTCGTCGTGTGCGTGCGCGTGTGCCGCTAACGACCGGTCAGGAGCGCCACGGCGTCGTCGAGGTACGCGGCGAGCGCGCTCGAGCTGCCGGCGCCGAGACCCGCCTGGGCGCCGGGCACGGCACCCCAGTGCAGCACGACCTCGCCGCCGACGACCTCCAGCCCAGGGTGCGCGTCGACACCCAGGCCGTCTGAGAGCTGGATCGGCGTCGCGCCGTAGTTGACGGTCTCGCCCACCTCGAAGCCCGAGCGCAGCGCGGCCAGCTGGACGCGGCGACGCTCGGCGGCGAGGGCTGACTGCTCGCTGTAGTGGTCGGGCTGCTTGGCGACGCGAATGACCGAACCGACCCGGTACAGCCCGCCCTGGTCGTCCAGCAGCAGCTCGCGCAGCCGCCAGACGCTGGAGACACGTCGCATGACGGGCCCGCGACGGATCCCGAGCACGGAACGGCGCTCGACGAGCTCGCCGAGCGTCTCACGCCTGGCAGCCCGCGCATCCAGTTCGGCTGCCGCTTCGCCGACCCGCTTCGACAGGGCGCGCCAGGCGTGATCGTTCGAGTCTGCAGTCATCTGCCGCGCGGGCGTCTCGGTGCTGCTCGGCTCAGTTCGCGACGGGCGTGCCGTGCGAGCGCTGGATGCTGCGGAGCTGGTCGAGCACGTGCATCCGCAGTTCCTCCGGAGCGCGCTCCTTGCAGGCTCGCTGCACGACCTCCATGAGCGAACGATTCACGTGCAGCTCGCTCTCGCAGTCCTTGCAGTGCTCGAGGTGCTCGCGAATGTCGCTCGCATCTGTACTCGCGAGCTCGTTGCGCAGGTACTCCTCGAGGGCGTCCTTCGCTTTCTCGCAGCCGCAATCGGTCATTTCTTGCTCCCTGTTTCCTGCTCGTCCCCGTCCAAGGGCGGAATGATGCCGTTCTCCCTCGCGTAGCCGGTGAGGCGATCGCGAAGCAGACGCCTGCCGCGGTGGAGCCGCGACATGACGGTGCCGACGGGGGTCTTCATGATGTCTGCGATCTCCTTGTAGGAGAAGCCCTCCACATCCGCGAGGAAGACCGCGAGGCGGAAGTCCTCCGGGATCGCCTGGAGGGCGTCCTTCACCGTCGAATCGGGAAGGTGGTCGATCGCCTCGGCCTCAGCCGACCGCGAAGACGTCTGCGCGGTCGCCGACTCGGCGCCGCCCAGCTGCCAGTCCTCGAGGTCCTCGAGCGCATTCGCGTACGGTTCCCGTTGCTTCTTGCGGTACGAGTTGATGAAGAGGTTCGTGAGGATTCGGTACAGCCACGCTTTGAGGTTCGTGCCCTGCTCGAAGCGAGCGAACGCGACGAAGGCCTTCACGAAGGTCTCCTGCACGAGATCCTGCGCATCCGCGGGGTTCCGAGTCATGCGCATGGCCGCCGCGTACAACTGGTCGATGTACTGCAGCGCCTGCTCCTCGAACAGCTGCCGGAGTTCGTCCTGGTCTGGGGTCGCCTGAGGCGACTTCTGCTCACTCATTACGCGTGAGTGTACTGCCGTGCGCCGCTCAGCGGCTTGACGCCTCGGCGGCGCGAGCGTTGTCGGCAAGGGCTGCCCTCCTCTTCGATGTCAGGTGGAAACGCATTTCCGGGTGGTGCGCGCGTGTGTGGCGGTATCGTTGTCAACCAATGGAGATCTTTGGCTATTCCGGACCACGCTTCGACCTGTACCGAGATGACGAGGGCAGCGAGCCGCTGACCCTCGGCGACGGTCCGTGGGAGGCTCCGACGGCGACTTCGCCGATCGACGCGCGCCTGCAGATCCCCGGGTCGAAGAGCCTCACGAATCGCGAGCTCGTGCTCTCGGCGCTTGCGGAGGGGCCATCGAAGCTCCGGCACCCGCTCTGGGCCAGAGACACGGAGCTCATGATCGACGCGCTTCGGCAGCTCGGCACCCAGATCACCGAGGTGCCCGGCGACGGGCGGTTCGGGAACGATCTCGAGATCACGCCCGATGAGCTCGAAGGCGGCGTCTCGATCGACTGCGGTCTCGCGGGCACGGTCATGCGGTTCGTTCCCCCGCTCGCATCCCTCGCGCTCGGCCCGGTGGCCTTCGACGGCGACGAGGCCGCACGCCGACGCCCGATGAAGGGCACGGTGGATGCGCTCAAGGCGCTCGGCGTGGAAGTGCGCGACGACGGCAGGGGCGGCCTGCCCTTCTCGCTGTACGGCACCGGTGAGGTCGCGGGCGGCGAGATCACGATCGACGCAGGAGCCTCCAGCCAGTTCGTTTCCGGGCTGCTCATGGCGGGCGCGCGCTTCACGGACGGACTCACGCTCATCCACTCCGGCGATCGGGTTCCGAGCCAGCCGCACATCGACATGACGCTGGCGGCGCTGCGCGAGCGCGGCGTCGACATCGACGACTCGACCCCCGGCACCTGGCGGGCCGAGCCCGGCGCCATCGACGGGCGCGAGCTGACGATCGAGCCGGACCTCTCCAACGCCGAGCCGTTCCTGATCGCCGCGCTCGTCGCTGGCGGCAGCGTCTCGATCGAGGACTGGCCGGAGTCGACCACGCAGGTCGGTTCGCACCTCCAGCATCTCCTCCCCCTGTTCGGCGCGACCATCTCGGTCGAGGACGGCGTGCTCACCTGCACGGTCGAGCGCGGCATCGCCGAGGGAGCCGAGGTGCCAGGTGTCGACCTGGATCTCTCCGAGGCCGGTGAGCTCGCCCCGAACCTGGCAGCGCTGTGCGGGCTGTGCACGACCACGAGCCGCATCACGGGGATCGCGCACCTCCGCGGTCACGAGACCGACCGCGTCGCGGCCATCGCGGCAGAGCTGCGCGGCATCGGCTGCGAGGTCACAGAGCTCGAAGACGGACTCGAGATCGTTCCAGGAGAGCGCACGGCGCACGAATGGCGAAGCTACGAGGACCACCGAATGGCCACCTCGGGTGCCATCGTCGGTCTCGCCATCGCGGGAGTCACGGTCGACGACATCCACGCGACGAACAAGACCCTGCCCCAATTCGTGCAGCTCTGGCAGGACATGCTCGACCAGGGCACGCACAGCGACCCGGATGAGGGCGAGGACGATGGCAGCGTCGACCTCGCGGCCTTCGCCATCTGACCGTGTCCCGCTCACTCGGCGACGCGTTCGACGCCTACGGCGACTGGGATGAGGAGGACATCCGTGTCCGCCCGAACCCCAAGGCGAACAAGCCCAGGTCCAAGCAGCGCCCGAAGCACAGCGATGCGGTGACGGGGCGCGTCGTCACCGTCGACCGTGGCCGCTACACGGTGCTCCTCGACGAGGGGACACCAGAGGAACGCACGGTCACCGCCGCGAAGGCGCGAGAGATCGGCCGCACGGCGATCGTGACGGGCGACCTCGTGGACCTCGTCGGCGACACGACCGGTGACACCGGCAGCCTCTCCCGCATCGTCCGCATCTGCGAGCGCAAGACGCTGCTCCGACGCAGCGCCGACGACACCGATCAGGTCGAGCGCGTCATCGTCGCGAACGCCGATCAGATGCTCATCGTCGCCTCGACGGCCCAGCCCGAGCCGCGGCCTCGACTCATCGACCGCTACCTCGTCGCTGCGCTCGACGCCGGCATCCAACCGCTCCTCGTGCTGACGAAGACCGACGTGGCGCCTGCGGATGAGCTCCGTGCGCTCGTCGAGCCCCTCGGCGTGAAGGTCTTCGAGTCTCGCCCCGGCGGTGAGCCCATCGAGGAGCTCCGCGCCGCCCTCAGCGGGCACACGACCGTGGCCGTCGGCCACTCGGGCGTCGGCAAGTCGACCCTCGTCAACGCCCTCGTCCCCGGCACCCTTCGCGAGACGGGTGTCGTGAACGCGGTCACCGGTCGTGGCAGGCACACGTCCTCCTCCACGCTCGCCGTCCGCGTCGAGGCCTCGGACGGCCGCACCGGCTGGATCATCGACACCCCGGGCGTCCGCTCCTTCGGCCTCGGACACGTGAACCGCGACAACGTGCTGCAGGGCTTCACCGAGCTCTCCGTGATCGCCGAGGAATGCCCTCGAGGCTGCACGCACCGGGCCGACGCCCCGGACTGCGCGCTCGACGACGCCGTGCGCGACGGGGAGCTCGACGAGGCGGGAATCGCCAGGCTCGACTCCTTGCGACGCCTGTTCCTCTCCCTCGATCAGGCAGCGGACACCGCCTACTGATCACCGGGCTGGCCTAGGCTGAGCTGGTGGCCACCGAACTCCTGCATCCGCTCTCCTCCGACCTTCGCCTCGCGAGAGAGCTCGCCGACATCGCCGACGCGATCTCGATGAAGCATTTCAACTCGCGCTCGCTCGGGGTGTACGAGAAAGAGGACCGCACGCCGGTGACGGATGCGGACCGCGCTGTCGAGCAGGCGCTGCGCTCGCGTCTCGCGGAGACACGTCCAAGCGACGCCATCCTGGGCGAGGAGTACGGCTCGCACGGCACCTCCCGCCGACAGTGGATCATCGATCCGATCGACGGCACGGCGAACTTCATGCGCGGCATCCCGATCTGGGCGACGCTCATCTCCCTCGTCATCGATGGCGTCCCCGAGGTGGGCGTCGTCTCGGCACCTGGCCTCAACCGCCGGTGGTGGGGCGCGACAGGCCAGGGCGCGTATCTCGATGACGACCTCAGCGACAGCGACGTCGCGACGGACCGGCGCATCCAGGTGAGCGCCGTCGACGAGCTCGAACGCGCCTCCGTCAGCTACAACAGCCTCAAGGGCTGGGACGAAGCGGGGCGTTCAGCGCAGCTGCTGGAGTTCAGCCGTGCCGTGTGGCGCACGCGCGCGGTCGGCGAGGTCTGGTCGTACATGCTGGTCGCCGAAGGCGCGATGGAGGTCGCCGGCGAGTTCGATCTCCAGCCGTACGACATGGCCGCGATCGTGCCGATCGTCGTGGAAGCCGGCGGCACGTTCACGAGCATGGATGGCGAGGAGGGGCCGTGGCATGGGAGCGCCCTCGCCACGAACGGGCTCCTGCACGAGCAGGCGCTCAAGGCGCTCGCCGCGCGCTGACCTCAGCCCGGGGCCCGGCCCGCGCGGGTCACTCCCCCGCTGGCTGGGCGCGCTGGCGTCTGCGGTGGCCGGCGAGGTCGACGATGGCGACCACGAGCGTGATGCAGGACAGCCCGATGACGACGATGAGCCCGCCCGCGACGGACGCCTTGTACGCCTCCTGGACCACGGGCGAGCTCGTGTCCGGGCCCGTTCCCGCGACCTGCAGTGCCGCGACGCCAGCGAAGAAGACGGAGCTGCCGATCGCGAGTCCCATCGCGTTCCCGAGGCGCTGACCGACCTGTGCGAACGAGCCTGCGATGCCGGCCTGCTCGACGGGAACGTGCAGCAGCATCCGCATCTGGTTCGCCCCCATGACGAGCCCCGCCCCCGCTCCGGAGATGATGAGGGCGGCGCTCACCAGGTATGGCGAGAGCTCCGGCTCCGCCAGTTGGGTGACGACGAGCACTACCGCGTACCCCACCGCGAAGAGGGCGACGCCGACAGCGACGAGCGTCGCCCCGTGGTGGAACGTCCACCTGCCCGACACCGCGGCGACCACGGCGGATGTGAGGGCGTATGGCACCGAGACTGCGCCGACCAGCACGGCCGGATGTCCGAGTCCCTGCTGGAGGAACAGCGTGACGAGCAGGAAGCCGACCGGCATGGCCGCGAAGAAGAGCGTCGTGATGAGCACCCCGTGCCGGTACGAGGGCGTGCGGAAGAGCGCGAAGTCGACGACGGGGGTCTTGCCGAGACGGAGATAGCGCCGTTCCCAGAGGATGAAGCCGACGAAGAGTGCGACCGCCGGTGCGATCAGCCACCACCGAGCGGGGTCGTCGGTGTCGCGTCCCGAGGTGAGGACGAAGGGCAGCATCGTCGTGAGCACGGCCAGGCCCAGGAGGGCGACGCCGAAGAGGTCGAGAGTCTGACCTCGGGCGACCTCCTGCTTCGAGGGCAGGAGACGCCAGGCGAAGGGGAGCACGATGAGCGCGAGCGGGACGTTCATCGCGAAGGTCCAGCGCCAGCCCGCCTCTTCCCCGAGGAGGCCGATGAGCAGCCCGCCGATGGTCGGCCCGAACGCCGTGCCGAGGCCCACGATGGCGCCGAAGATGCCGAAGGCCCTGCCTCGCTCCTGCCCCGTGAAGAGCTGCTGGATGAGTCCGAGCACCTGGGGCATGAGGATGCCGGCCGCGAATCCCTGCAGGATGCGCCCGCCGATGAGCATCTCCGTCGTGACGCTCAGCGCGCACACGAGCGAGGCGAGTCCGAAGGCGACGAGGCCGATGAGGAACAGGCGCTTGCGGTTCCAGAGGTCGCCGAGCCTGCCCGAGGGGACGAGGAGGATGCCGAACGCGAGGACGTAGCCGGCCACGATGAGCTGCACGTCGGACGAGGCCGCCCCGAGGGTGTGCTCGATCGGCCCGAGGGTCACGTTGACCTTGGCGAGGTCCAGGATCGTGAGGACCGCGACCGCCGCGCACACGGCGAAGGCCGGCCAGCGCGATGCTTCCTGCGTGGATGGCGACGACGCGGACGACGGTGAGGTCGCATCGAGCTGTTCGTCTGACCGCTGCTTGGGGGAAGTCGCTTCTCGTGGCATATGGAGCACATGCTACGCCGCTCTCCGGAACCGCACGGGCCGCTTCGCCGGTCCGAGCCTCAGTGGTGATCTTCGGGAATGCGGCAATAGACTGGTCCAGTCGCGACTCCGGGAGCGGCATGGAGCTCTGGACCACGTACACCCCCACGAGGAGCAACGATGCGAACCGCCGCCGTACGAAGCGCCGCAGGCGCGTCCCTTGGGCTCAGCGCCCTCCTCCTGCTCAGCGGATGCACGCTGGTCACGACCCTCGCGGGTGGCGGCTCGGACCCGGTGGTGACGACGTCGTCCACCACAGAGGCGACGGAGTCGTCGACGACCACGCCGACGGAGAGCGAGACCGCCACGCCAACGCCGACGGCGGTCGCAGGGACGATGACCGGCATCGAAGATCTTCAGGTGGGCGACTGCTTCGACCTCGAGTCCGGCGCCGACGACGCCGAGCTGTTCCCGAACTGCGACTCGCTGCACACCTTCGAGGCGTACCACACGGAAGACATGCAGGGTGGTGCTGACTTCCCGGGCGATGCCGCGGTGGATACGGCGCTCCAGGACATCTGTTCGGCCGCCTTCACCGGCTTCATCGGCGCCGAGCCCTTCCTGACGAGCTGGAACTACACCGGCATCGTGCCGAGCGCGGAGTCGTGGGGTGGCGGCGACCGCGAGGTCCTCTGCATCGTGACTCCCGTGGACGGCCAGCCGACGGCTGGCACTGCAGCGGGCTCAGCCAGCTAGCCTGGGAGCGTGGCTCACCGACTCCCCGCAACGCTCCTGACCGCGCTCCTCGCGGGAGCCGCGCTGACGGCCTGCACGGCTTCGCCAGATGCTCCCCGGATGGTGCCGATCACGGAGCTGTCTGCCGGTGACTGCTTCTCGTCGAATGCGGCGCAGACGGTCGCTACGATCGCTGGGTCCTGCGACACCCCGCATCTCTACCAGGTGCTGTCCATCACGCCCTCAGAGCTGGGCGAGGACTTCCCCGGCGAGGAGGCTCTGACGGCCGAGGCTGACGCACGGTGCGCCGCAGACTTCGCCGGGCTCGGCTCCGATGCCACGGCGGGGCTCACCGCCCTGCACCTCGTGCCGAGCGAGGCGAGCTGGGCCGAGGGAGACCGCGACCTCGCCTGTCTGGTCGCGAGCAGCGACGGCGAGGAGCTGACCGGCTCGCAGGTGCCAGCGGGGAGCTAGCTCCTCCGCTCGGTTGGCTGTGGACAAGCGCGGCTGGGTGTCGGAGGCTCCGGGTACCGTTCTCGACACAGCAGGTTCTCGATCAGTGCCGTTCGCGTCCGTCCCGGTTCGCGGAGATTGCAGGATTCCGCGTCCGGAGAGGAAAGACCCATGCCAGCATCCACCCAGCCGTCCGCAGTGCTCCCCTCGGCGAGTGCCTCGACAGAGCTCGTGATCGGCGAAGATGGGCTGGCCCGCCCGCCCTGGGCGAGCCAGGATCAGCTGCTGATGGACTACTACGACACGGAGTGGGGCATGCCGATCGTTGACGAGCGAGGCGTGTTCGAACGGCTCTGCCTGGAGATCTTCCAATCCGGGCTCTCGTGGCGACTCATCCTGCAGCGTCGTCCCCTTCTCCGCGCCGCGTTCAGCGGCTTCGACGTGGATGCCGTCGCCGAGTTCGGTGACGACGACCTCGAGCGGCTGATGCTCGACGCGGGTGTCATCCGCAACCGTCTGAAGATCTCGTCGATCATCAAGAACGCGCGCGCGACGATCGTCCTTCGCGAGAGCGAACCGTTGCACGAGCTGGTCTGGAGCGCGAAGCCGCAGGTGACGCCGAGGCCCACGACCGTTGCCGAGGTCCCGAGCAGCAGCGAGGAGTCGAGGTGGCTGACGAAGCAGCTCAAAGCGCGCGGCTTCAGCTTCGTCGGACCGACCAACCTCTTCGCGCTCATGGAAGCCATCGGCGTCGTGGACACGCACCTGGTCGGCAGCCACAGGCGAGGCAGCTCCGGGGTGTGGCCGGAGAGCTGAGCAGCGTCACCCGCAGAGACAACAGTGCCCCGGCTGCCGAGTCGATGACCTGGCAGTCGGGGCGTTGCTCATGACGTGGGTTTCGTGGAGATGGGGGGAATCGAACCCCCGTCCACAACTACGAAACCGCGGCTTCTCCGGGTGCAGTCTGTCTACTGTTCTACTTGGCTCCGATCATGGGGACAGACACCTTGATCGACGAGCCCAGTTCCAGTGCAAGTCCCGTGGTGCCCTGAAACACAACACCACAGCAAGTTCCCTTAATGACGCCAGCTACCGGAGCGGGAACACCCCCGGGCTGACGGACTATCGGACTCGCTTAAGCAGCGAGGGCGAAGTCGGTGCGCTTAGCGTTAGCACCTATGTTTTGCGAGGGGCGTTTACGAGATAACCCCGCATCCTCGACCCGCTTCACGCCGATTCACCAGTCATGTCGAAACCGATCATCCCCGTGAGCCGAGTCTCCTCGGCGGCGTTCCACGTCATGAGCACTGTTGAGTTGCAGCTGCCAGAAGAACTGGCAGCTCCTAAACATACGTCAAGTCGGCCGAGAAATCTACGCCCTCGGCTGCTCAGGGCAAGCCTGAAGGCGATTCCCGGGAGGACCAGTAACCTGAACCCCATGAGCGGCAATGACTTTGAAGGATTCGGGCGCCCGAATTGGCAGAAGCCCGAGAACGGCGACGAACACGCCCCGGAGTCTGGGGGCGAGTCTCAGGAGACGCATGCGGGTGAACCACCGCAGCAGGACCTGCCAGAGGTGACCGAGCAGTCCGGGAACACCGACGCGGCGTCCGGGCACGAAGGTTTCGGCGCGCACTTCGGCCGTCCCTCGGAGCCGCAGCCCGACACGCCTGCCCCGGATGCGACCGGGTACGAGGCCCCCGCGGCCCCCACCTGGTCGCAGTCCCCCGAGCAGGACGTGCCGTCTGCACCCGTGACCCCCGTCGCGGACTCCTCGCACGAAGAGACGGCACCGCCCGAGCAGAACAGCACCGAAGTCCTCGGCTTCAGCGAGGGGAACCAGACGGCGGTTCTCGGACGCGGCGACAGCAACCAGACGGAGATCCTGGACTCAGGAGCGCCTGCCGCACCGAGCTGGGACCAGTCCCCCGCCCAGGACCAGGGTGCTTGGAACGACCAGGGCGCAGCGGCTCCCGGCGCAGCGTGGGACCAGCAGGCGTCAGCTCCCGCCTGGGGGCAGTCTGCCCCAGAGGCGCAGGACGCACCGACGACGCAGACACCAGCCTGGAACGCCCCCGCCGGCCAGGACGGCCAGGGGCAGGGCCCGGGTCAGGGCGGCTTCGACGCCCCGGCGTACGGCGACCAGAACCTCCCGCCCGCCTACGGTGGCGGGAATGAGGCACCGGCCTACGGCTCCACCGCGTCGGCCGCGGCAGCGCCCGCCTTCGGCGCGGCCTACGGCGCACAGCAGCAGGCCGGCGCGTGGAACGGCACGCCGGACAACCAGACCCCAGCCCCCTACGCGCCGGGTCAAGCACCCGGCCAGGCAGTCGGCGCGCCGGCGTTCGGCGACAACGGAGGCGGCGGCTTCCAGGGCGGCGGCCCCGGTGGCCCGAACGACTTCGGCAACGGCGCTCAGCGGAAGAAGCCCTGGTTCCGGAAGCCAGCCATCCTCATTCCGGCGATCATCGGAGTCGTCGTCCTCGTGGGCGCGGCCGTGGCGATCCCCGTGACCATCCACAACAACAACGTGAACCGCGGCGACGAGCTGGCGGCGGCGTTCCAGACCGATCTCGACGCGCACTACGCCGACTGGACGACCGAGAACCTCGACCTCGCCTCGAACGTCACGATCTCCGCATCGCTCGGCGAGAACACCGACTTCTTCTCGCAGTCCGCGGCGCAGATGTCCGACTTCTCGACCCGCTGCGGAAACGTGGCGACAGCCGAGACGACCATCACCGACCTCGCGAGCTCGACCGTGCCCGCGCTCACGGTTGAAGAGGGCGCAGACGCCTCCGAGGCGTACAAGGAGGCGCAGACCGAGAGCGATGGGCTGAGTGAGCGACGCGACATCGTCGCGAACTTCGCCGACACGGCCAGTGCCGACGTCGCCGCCCTGCAGCAGTTCTGCGAGGCGTTCCCGAAGTACAACTCGATCTACAACACGTTCGGAACGCAGCTCGCGGCACTGTCCAGCACGGTCTTCACCATCCCGGACGGCCAGAACATCGACCTCGGGAACAACCTGTACTACCCGTGCAACGTGTCGACGGGCTGCCCCGACTACAGCGACCCGAACATCGGCACCAAGATCGCCGATTCCATCAAGTCGACCTACGTCGACTTCTACCGCGGGATCGCCGACCTAGCCGCGTCCGACTGCTTCCTCGACGAGCTCAGCGACGTGTGCACGAGCTACAGCACCGAATTCGGCAAGGCAGCGGATGCGGCGCAGGCGGCTTCCGACTCGTACCGCTCGGAGACGCTCAGCCTGACCGTCGGCGCAGTGCCCTTCGCGAACTCGGCACCGCTGTTCACAGCGATGTTCGACTCGTTCGACGCGGCGGATGCGGCCGTGCAGACGGCATGGTGGAGTGCTGACCCTTCCTCGAACGGGCAGAGCGATCGGGGCTGGCAGTCTCGCAGCCTGAAGACGCTCCTCTCGGCGCACGAGAGCTCGATCGCGACGCTCGTCGAGAGCGTGCGCTGACCTCCTGAAGCGCGGACAGCGATGCGGCCCCCGATCCAGTGGATCGGGGGCCGCATCGCTGTTGCCGCTTGTCGTTCGAGGACCGCCGGGGGTCACTCCCCCATGTACTTGCGGGAGGCTACGGCCCTGTCGGCCTCGCGCTTGTCCTGACGCTCGCGGAGGGCGTGGCGCTTGTCGAACTCGCGCTTGCCCTTGGCGACGGCGAGTTCGACCTTGGCCCGGCCGTTCAGGAAGTACAGCGTGAGCGGGACGAGCGTGTACCCGCCCTCCTTGGTCTTCATCGCGAGCTTGCGGATCTGCTCCTTGTGCAGCAGGAGCTTGCGCTTGCGGCGCGGGGCGTGGTTGTTCCAGGTGCCCTCGAGGTACTCGGGGATGTGCACGGCGTCGAGCCACGCCTCACCGCGGTCGATGTACGCGTATCCATCGACGAGGGAAGCGCGCCCCTGACGCAGCGACTTCACCTCGGTCCCGTTGAGCACGATGCCCGCTTCGAGGGTGTCCTCGATCAGATAGTCGTGCCTGGCTCGACGGTTCGTCGCGACAGGCTTTGTCCCTTGCTCCTTTGGCATGGCCTCTTCCTCTCTCGACGGCAGACGATGGACAGCCCGCTATCTTACGACACGGGCTGTCCATCGGTCTACTCTGCGGGTTTCGTGCGGGTCAGACCTTGAGGTACTTGTTGATCGCGATGCGCGCCGATGCCCAGGCGAGCAGCACGCTCACCACGAGCAGCACGGGGAGCGCGAGCAGCGCCTCCGGGACTCCGATGAGGGAGACGAAGGGCAGCTGGCGTCCAAGGTAGCCCTGCACGAAGAAGTGGGCGATGGCGAGCGTCGCCCCCGACGCGAGGACTGCGCCGATGAGGGCGGCCACGATTCCCTCGAGGATGAACGGCGCCTGGATGTAGCGGTTCGAGGCGCCGACGAGACGCATGATGCCGATCTCGCGTCGGCGGCTGATGGCGGAGAGGCGGATCGTGGTTGCGATGAGCAGGGCGGCCGCGACGAGCATGACGACGGCGATGCCGATGGCGGAGAGGCTCGCGACGTTGAGCAGCTCGAAGATGCTCTCGAGGTACTGCCGCTGGTCGGTGACCGCTTCGACTCCGTCGTAACCCTCGAGCTGCTGGATGATGATGTCCGCCTGGTCGGGGTCGGTCAGCGTGATGAGGAAGCTCTCGGAGAGGTACTCGGGCTCGACGAAGGAGACGATCGGGTCGCCGGCGAACTGCTGCTGGAAGTTCGCGTAGGCCTGGTCCTGGTCCTCGAAGACGTACTCGTTGATGTACGGCGTGAGGACGGCACCCTGGAGGGCCGCTTCGACGGCCTCGCGCTGCGACTCGCTGGCCTGCCCACCGGCGCAGTTGGGGGCGCTCGAGACGGAGGAGCACAGGTCGACCGAGACCTGGGCGCGGTCGTACCAGAACGACTTCATGCTGCTGATCTGCTGCTGCATGAGGATTCCGGCGCCGACGAACGTCAGGGAGACGAAGGTGACGAGCACGACGGAGATGACCATGCTCGAGTTGCGGCGCAGTCCCTGCCACATCTCGGCGAATACGCGGCCGATCATTTGACGTCTCCAGTGTTCTTCGTGGTCGGTTGGCCGGCGACGCGCGAGGCGATCGAGTCGGCGATGGATGTGGGTGCCTGAGATTCGACTGCGGCTTCGTCGTCCTGCTCCAGCTGGTTGGCGGCTGCCGTCTCGGCTTCGGTGAGGGGGACGATCCCGGGCTGATAGACGCCGTCTGACTCGTCGCGCATGATGATGCCGCCGTCGAGCTCGATGACGCGCCTGCGTTCCTCGTCGACGATGGACACGTCGTGGGTGGCCATGACGACGGTCGTGCCGTTGGCGTTGATGCGCGCGAGGAGGCGCATGATGCCGCGGCTCGTGACGGGGTCGAGGTTTCCGGTCGGCTCGTCCGCGAGGAGGATGTCCGGCTTGTTGACGACCGCGCGCGCGATCGCGACTCGCTGCTGTTCACCGCCGGAGAGCTCGTGCGGGAACCGGTTGGCCTTGTCGCCGAGGCCGACGGTCTTGAGGACGTCGGGGACCGCCTTCGCGACGTGCCCACGCGACTTGCCGAGCGCTTCGAGCGCGTAGGCGACGTTCTCGAAGACGGTCTTCCCTGCGAGGAGGCGGAAGTCCTGGAACACCATGCCGATGCTGCGCCGGTAGTACGGCACCTTGCGGTTGGAGATGCGACGCAGGTCCTGGCCGAGCACGTGCACCTGGCCTCGGCTGGGTGCGTCTTCTCGGAGGATGAGGCGGAGGACGCTGGACTTGCCGGAGCCCGAGGGGCCGACGAGGAACACGAACTCGCCGCGCAGCACCTCGAAGGTGATGTCGTCGAGTGCGGGGGCGGCGGTGCCAGGGTAGACCTTGGCGACGTTATCGAATCTGATCATGGCGCTAACAGGGTAGGCACCGGACTGGCGTCAGCCCGGCGCGACATGCAGAAGTGGTCAGACGCGATGGTCGGCGACCCGAGCTAGGCGGCGTCGGCCTCTCCGCGCTTGCGCCAGCGGATGCCGGCGGCGATGAAGGCGTCGATGTCGCCGTCGAAGACCTTGTCGGTGTTGCCGGTCTCGTGCTGGCTGCGGAGGTCCTTCACCATCTTGTAGGGGGCGAGGACGTATGACCGCATCTGGTCGCCCCAGCTCGCGGTGATGTTGCCGGCGAGCTCCTTCTTCTGTGCGTTCTCCTCCTCGCGGCGGAGCAGGAGGAGGCGCGACTGGAGCACGCGGAGCGCGGCGGCGCGGTTCTGGATCTGGCTCTTCTCGTTCTGGCAGCTCACGACGATGCCGGTCGGCAGGTGCGTGATGCGGACGGCGGAGTCGGTCGTGTTGACGGACTGGCCACCGGGGCCGGACGAGCGGAACACATCCACGCGCATGTCGTTGTCCGGGATTTCGATCGACTCGGTCTGCTCGATGAGCGGCACCACCTCGACGGCGGCGAAGCTCGTCTCTCTGCTGCCTGCGGAGTTGAAGGGGCTCATGCGCACGAGGCGATGCGTGCCGGCTTCGACCGAGAGCGTGCCGAAGGCGTACGGGCTGTCGATCTCGATGGTGGCCGACTTGATGCCCGCCTGCTCTGCGTAGCTCGTGTCGAGGACGGAGACCTTGTAGCTGTGCTGCTCCGCCCAGCGGAGGTACATGCGAAGGAGCATCTCTGCGAAGTCGGAGGCGTCGACGCCGCCGGCGCCGGCGCGGATGGTGATGACGGCCGGGCGGGGGTCGAACTCGCCGTCGAGGAGGGTCTGGACCTCGAGGTTGCCGATGACCTTGGTGATCGACTTGAGCTCGGCTCGGGCTTCCTCGGCCGTGTCCTCGTCTTCCATCTCGACGGCCATCTGCGCGAGCACTTCGAGGTCATCGAGGCGCTGCTCGATCTCGTCGAGACGCTTGAGGTCCGACTGGGCGTGGCTGAGGGCGGAGGTGACCTTCTGCGCGTTGTCCGTGTCGTTCCAGAGGTCGGGGACGGACGCTTCGGCCTCGAGCTCCACCACCTTCGCGCGGAGCTTGTCGGGGTTGAGCACGGCGCTGATGTCTCCGAAGGTGCTGCGCAGGGCAGTGATCTCCGAGGCGAGGTCAAGGTTGATCATGATCCCCCAAGACTAGCCGTCAGGGCTGGGCGGTGCTGTCCGGCGCGCATCGTGTCAGCTCAGCACGACTCTTGCGTCGCTGGAGACGGTGATCCGAATTCCTGTCGGGAGGAGCGCGTGGGCGAGGGGTGGCGACCATGCGCCGGTGATGACGACGTGCGCGGTGACACCGTCGGGTGCAGTCGCGGAGTCCAGCGTGATGCTGTCGGCGCGCGCCGCGGAGAGATCGTCGAGGGTCGCGAGGGCGCGGTCTTCCACGCGGGTCTGGCTGAGGACCGGTTGGAGTTCCCCGTCGCTGAAGACCACGTCGGCGGCGGAGAAGCTCTCGGATGCGGAGAGCGCGACGGCGTCGGCGATCGTGAGGAGGCGCTTGCGCTCGATGGACAGCGAGGTGGCCGCGACGAGCACGTAGGCGGCGGTGAGTCCGATCATGAGGAAGACGAGGATGAGCGGGAGCACGCTGCCGCGCTCCCCGCGCGTCCAGCGCAGGCCCGCTCGTGCTCGCGCGCGCATCCCGATCACGTGGACAGGCCGAAGCGCGTGACGGCGAACGAGGAGGTTGCGCTCGTGGGGACCGAGATCGGCGTCGCCGCGTCGGTGAGGCTGGATGCGAACGGCAGTGGCACGTCGATCGTGACGGTGACCGTGAGCACCGAGCCGGCGGCGGTGCAGCTGGGGTCCGGGCCGTGGCACTCCACCGTCTGCTCGACGAGCTTCGCGTCGAATCCGTGGTCGGCGGTCGCAAGTGCGATCGTGGCCTGGGCAAGGGCCTGGGTGTCGGCTGCGGCGGGGTCCGCTGCGAGCAGTCTCGCCGCGTTGCGTGCCGCAGACTCGGCGGCGATGCTCGCACCCTGGAGCGAGGACAGCGTCAGCATGAGGTAGGCGAGCGGCACGATGAGCAACGTGCCGAGCGTCAGGAATTCGAGGGAGGCTGAGCCCCGATCGTCACTCAGTCTCGAGCGTCTCGGTCGGCGCATGTCCGGTCACCTCCAGCGCGTCGGGGAGGCCGATCAGGCCGATCAGCGGCAGTGGTGCGCGCACGGTGACCGCGATGGTCGGTGATTCGTCGGTCTCGGTTGCCGTGGCCGTCACGTCCTGGGCGTAGCCGGCACCGATGGCGACCGTGATGAGGTCTGCCGCTCGGGTCTCCCCCGCTTCGAGGCCGCCTCCGAAGAGCCCGGCGTGCCTCGCGCCTTCCCCCGCGGCGTCGAGGAGCGTCGTGCGAACGTGCAGGGCGAAGCCGACCTGCAGGACGGTGAGCGTGAGGAGGAGGAGCATCGCCGACACCATGACCCATTCGGCGACTGCCGAACCGGTCTCGTCGCGCATCACACCGCGCGGGTGGGGGCGGCTAGTTGAAGTCACTGACGCGGGTGATGGCGTTCTGGAAGACGTCGACGAGGAGGTCGCCGGCGACGGTCCAGAGGAGGATCACCAAACCCGCAGACATGATCGTGATGAGGACCCAGCCGGGGACGTCTCCGCGTTCGGAGCTGGCTCGGGTTCGGAGTGCGTGCAGGAACTGCATGGTGTGCCTTTCGGGTGTCGGTCAGAAGCTCGTGCGGAGCACGAAGACGGCGGGGTAGAGGGCGAACAGGATGGTCGTGGGGAGGATGAGGAAGATGAGCGGAACGAGCATCTGCACTTCCTTCCGGCCAGCGGATTCCAGGAGGTCGCGTTTGCCGAGTTCCCGTGCGTCGCTCGCTTGCGCGCGGAGCACTTCGACGAGCGGCGCTCCACGTTCGAGTGCGGAGATCATGTGCTCGACGCAGCGGTCGAGCGGCAGGTAGCGGACGCCCCTGGTCATCTCGTGGAGCGCATCGGACAGCGAGACGCCGGTGTTGACGTGGTGGACGACTCGCGCGAACTCCTTCGCGAGCTCGCCGGTGCTCACGCTGGCGACGCGCTTCAGGCTGTCGAAGATGCCCTCACCTGCCGAGAGGCTGAGGGAGAGGAACTCGACGACGGTGGGGAACTCGCTGGCGATGCGTCGGTGACGGCGCTGCGCGGCGCGGCCGAGGGCCCGGTCGCGGAGGAAGATGCCGACACAGCCGAGGAGGAGAGGCAGGAGGATCTGGGCGAGGACCGGGATTCCGCGGGTCGCGCCGAGCAAGAGGCCGACACTCAGGCCCAGGCCAGCCGCAACGAGTCCCCAGGTGAGCTGTTCGGCTCGGAACCGTTCGAGCCTGGTCGTGGAGCCCGATTGGCGCAGCTGCGCGGTGATGCGGTCGCTGCCGCCGAGCACTTCATCGAGGAGGGCTCTGCCTCTCGCGGCGAATGGGGCGGCGAGCGTTCCGAGGATAGGGAGCGGGTCGCTCGCGGTCTTCTGCACGTCGGCTCGCGCCGCCGCCGAGATGTCCAAGAGGTGCGGGGCGAGACGCTCCGCGAGGTTCGGCTTGGAGAGGCGCGGGACGGCGGCGAGCAACGTCCAGAGGCCGATTCCGAGGCCAAGCCCGCAGAGCACGGCCCAGCCGAGTGTCTCGTTCATGCGAACCACCTGCGGTCGTCTTTGAGTTTCGCGATGCGGAGCATGAGCAGGTAGGCGGCCACGGTCACGCCCAGGCCGATGAGGATCACGATCGCGCCCTCGAGGCTGTTGAAGGCGCTCGCCGCCTCGGGCCTGGTTCCCAGCATGAGCAGGACGATCCAGGGTGCGGCCGAGCCGAGCTTGGCGGCGTTCATGACCCAGGACTGCTTGGCCTCGACCTCGTGGCGCACGGCCTGCTCTTCTCGCAGGTAGCTGCCGAGGCTCTTGAGCACCGTGGGGAGCTCCGATCCGCCGACGTCTCTGGACATGCGAAGCGTCTCGAGGATGCGGTCTGCGGTCGGGTCGGCGAGCCGCTCCTTCAGCTCGTCGAGAGCCACCCGGAAGCTGCCCGTCAGGCGGTACTGGCGGGTATAGGCGGCGAAGTCCTCCCGCAGCACCACCGGCCCCGATTCAGCCAGCCCCGCGACCCCCTCGGGCAGGGCCACCCCGGAACGGATGGACGCCACCAGGTGATCGACCACGTCCGGCCACACGAGCCGGTTCCGGTTTCGCCGCTGCACGGACCGCACCCGCACGATCGTGACCGGAGCCGCCGAGCCACCAACGAGAGCGATGAGGGCGACAGCGACCACCCCCGTGAGAGCGAGCGCCACGGCACCCAACGCGAGCCCGAGCGCGAAGGCAGCACCCGCGAACACGCCGATGGGCACCCGCTCGAACCCGGCCCGCCTGAGATCTGCCTCGAAGTCGGCAACCTTGGACAGGCGCCGGTCGCGTCGCTCGCTGCTCTGCGGCCACAGCCTCGCGCTCACGATGATGGAGACTCCCGCCCCCATCACCAGCGCCAGCAGAACGGTCACAGGGACCGCCGAAGGACACGCGCAGCATCCAAGCCGTGCGCCTCGAACTTCGCGGTTCGCGGCGGAGGGGATCCGGTCGATTCGAGTTGCGCGCGTCCACGGTTGAAGAGGGTGGCCGCCTCGATGACCTGACCGGTCACCGTTCCGGTCGGGGCGAGGATCTCCCCCACGTGTCGTGTTCCGGATGCGGTCATCTCGAGGTGCACGACGAGGTCGATGCAGCTGGCAACGGTGGGCACCACGAACGCGCTGTCGATGTTGCGTCCCGCGAGGAGCGGCAACGTGGAGAGCTTGACGAGCGCATCCCTCGCGGTGTTCGCGTGGATGCTGGAGATTCCGGGCATTCCGCTGTTGAGGGCGATCAGGAGGTCGAGGCTCTCCGCTTCCCGCACTTCGCCGACCACGAGCCAGTCGGGTCTCATGCGCAGGGCTTCCTTGATGAGGCGGCGCAACGTGATCTCACCGGTGCCCTCGAGGCTCGCCTGTCGGCATTGCAGCGCGACGACGTCGCGGGCGACGAGCTCGAGTTCGAAGGTCTCCTCGACGGTGACGATGCGTTCTTCGCTGCGCACCGAGGAGAGGAGCGCGTTGATCATGGTGGTCTTGCCGGTGTGGGTCGCGCCCGAGACGAGGATGTTGCAGCCAGCGAGGACCGCGAGCTGCAAGAACTCCGCCGCCTGCGCGGTCAGCGCCTCCCGCTCGACGAGGTGGGAGAGGTCTCGGATGCGGCGCGAGAACTTGCGGATATTCACGGACGGGTAGCGCCTGGTCACCTCGGGGACGGCCACGTGCAGCCGCTCGCCGTTCGGGAGCGAGGCATCCACGAACGGCGAGGACAGGTCGACTCGCCTGCCGCTCGACTGGAGCATCCGCTCGATGAGATCGCGCAGGTCAGTCTCCGGGACAATCGTGGACGTGAGCTCGGGCACGCCGCCGCGAGCAACGAAGACCCGGCTGGGTGCGTTGATCCAGATCTCCTCGATCTCCGGATCATCGAGGTAGGGCTGAAGCGCACCGAAGCCGGTCACCCGGGCCAGCACCTCACGCGTCGTGGCCTCCTCATCGTGGACCAACGGCAGCGACGAGCCCAGCGCTTCCTCCGCGTACCCCCGCACCTCCTCGCGCGCGATGTCGGCGGCCCGCGCGCGATCGCCCCCGAGGTCGATGCCCTCCAACAGGACACGACGACGGATTCGGTCAGTGATAGTGCTTACCGCGATGCTCACGGCGACAGCATGCCCAAGACTCGAAAACGCCGCAGGAGTTATCCACAGGCCTTGCGCGTCGCGGCTTCTCGGCGCTGGAGCACCGCCATAGACTGGCCTCAGCACACGGGTTCGCTCGTGCTTGCGGGAGTGGTGAAATTGGCAGACACGCAGGATTTAGGTTCCTGTGCTTTCGAGCGTGCGGGTTCAAGTCCCGCCTTCCGCACTGTCCTTGTTCTTGGTTCCCTGCGTTCAGCTGCCCGCCTGCGTGCGAGCGCGACTCAGGCGCTTGAAGCTCCTCCGACTCGACAGTCTGTCTGTTCCGGCGCTCCCGACCAACGGGTACGGTTCCAGTATCAGCACTGAGAAGGAGCATCGACGATGACCGAATTCAACGAAGCAGACCTGCAGCAGAAAGCCAAAGATCACCTCTGGATGCACTTCTCGCGCCAGTCCGTGATGGAAGACGGCGCCGGGGTGCCGATCATCGTCAAGGGCGACGGGCACCACATCTGGGATTCGAAGGGCAACAAGTACTTCGACGGCCTCTCCGGCCTCTTCGTCGTCAACGCGGGCCACGGCCGCCAGCGCCTCGCCGAGACCGCCGCCAAGCAGGCCGCGGAGCTCGCGTTCTTCCCCATCTGGTCGTACGCCCACCCGAACGCCATCGAACTCGCCGACCGCCTCGCCGACTACGCGCCAGGCGACCTCAACCGCGTGTTCTTCTCCACGGGCGGCGGCGAAGCCGTCGAGACCGCCTTCAAGCTCGCCAAGTACTACTGGAAGCTGCAGGGACAGCCCACCAAGCACAAGGTCATCTCCCGCTCGGTGGCCTACCACGGCACGCCGCAGGGCGCCCTCGCCATCACGGGCATCCCCGCGATGAAGGCGATGTTCGAACCGCTCACCCCCGGCGGCTTCCGCGTGCCGAACACGAACTTCTACCGCGCTCCCGAGCACGGCGACAACCTCGTCGAGTTCGGCCAGTGGGCCGCGAACCGCATCGAGGAGATGATCCTCTTCGAAGGACCAGAGACCGTCGCGGCGGTGTTCCTCGAGCCCGTCCAGAACTCCGGCGGCTGCTTCACGCCTCCCCCCGGCTACTTCCAGCGCGTGCGCGAGATCTGCACGAAGTACGACGTGCTGCTCGTCGCCGACGAGGTGATCACCGGATTCGGCCGCATCGGCGACATGTTCGCATCCACCACGTACGACATCCAGCCCGACATGATCACCTGCGCCAAGGGCATGACCAGCGGCTACTCCCCGATCGGCGCCACCATCGTGAGCGACCGCATCTACGAGCCGTTCAAGCACGGCCAGACGTCGTTCTCGCACGGCTACACCTTCGGCGGCCACCCCGTCTCCGCAGCCGTCGCCCTCGAGAACCTGAACATCTTCGAGGAAGAACGCCTGACGCAGAACGTCAAGGAGAACTCGCCGCACTTCCGCGCGGCTCTCGAGAAACTCCTCGACATCCCCATCGTCGGCGACGTCCGCGGCGACGGGTACTTCTTCGGCATCGAGCTCGTCAAGGACAAGGACACCCGAGAGACCTTCAACGACGAGGAATCCGAGCGCCTCCTGCGCGGCTTCCTCTCCAAGGCACTCTTCGACGCGGGCCTCTACTGCCGTGCCGACGACCGAGGCGACCCCGTCATCCAGCTCGCCCCGCCCCTCACCGTCGGGCAGGCAGAATTCGACGATATCGAGCAGACACTGCGCGGCGTGCTCACCGAGGCCAGCTCACTCCTCTAACGCGGTCGGCTCGGGGCTCCGCACGCGAAGTCTCGCGCCCGCTCCTCAGCCCCGGGATGGCTTTCACGCTTCCGGATGGGTTGCTTTCCATCCGGAAGCGAGGAACCCATCCCGAAGCCGTTCGCTGGGCGGAAAGACCACGGCCATCGGCGGGGAGCTCAGCGCGGATGCACGTGCGACTCCGGCACGCGGACGCGGTCGCGTGATGGACCCGGGACGCGAAAAACTCAACCTCGGGATGGCTTTCACGCTTCCGGATGGGTTGCTTTCCATCCGGAAGCGAGGAACCCATCCCGAAGCTGTTCGCTGGGCGGAAAGACCACGGCCGTCGGCGGGGAGCTCAGCGCGTGATGCACGTGCGGCTCCGGCACGCGGACGCGGTCGCGTGATGGACCCGGGACGCGAAAAACTCAACCTCGGGATGGCTTTCACGCTTCCGGATGGGTTGCTTTCCATCCGCAAGCGAGAAACCCATCCCGAAGCTGTTCGCGGGGCTACAGGCCGAGGGCCGCGCGCAGCTTCGGCGCGAGCGCGTCGAACGCGCGGCGGCGGTGGCTCGAGGCGTCCTTCTCGGCGTCCGTGAGGTCAGCGGCTGAGCCCTCGGCGCCGTCGGGCTGGAAGATGGGGTCATAGCCGAACCCGTGGTCCCCGCTCCGCTGCTCGAGGATGCGGCCGGGCCACACGCCGAGCACGGCCTCGCTCAGCTCCTCGCCCGTCGCCGAGGCAGACGCCGGCACGACCAGCGCCGCTGCCGCGACGAACTGCGCCGCGCGGTTCGGATGCGACACGTCGCTCAGCTGCCACAGCAGCAGCTCGAGGTTCTCCTTCGCGTCCTTCGCGGGCCCCGACCAGCGGGCGGAGAAGATGCCGGGCGAGCCGCCGAGCACGTCCACCGAGATGCCCGAATCGTCGGCCAGCGCCGGGAGCCCCGTGTGCTCTGCAGCGGCGCGTGCCTTGAGGAGCGCGTTGCTCTCGAAGCTGAGACCGGTCTCGCGCGGCTCGGGCCCGTCGTAGGCGACGAGCTCGATGCCGTCGAGCTGCGCGCCCAGGATGCGTCGCAGCTCGATCAGCTTGTGCGCGTTGTGGGAGGCGAGGACAACCCGGACCGGCTCGCTCATGCCTTGAGCGCCTCGTTCTGCAGCTCCGTGAGCGTCGCCGTGCCCGCGAGGGCGATATCGAGGAGACGGTCGAGCTCCTCGCGGTCGAACGGCGCGCCCTCGGCGGTGCCCTGCACCTCAATGAGCTTGCCGTCGCCCGTCGCGACGACGTTCATGTCCGTGCCGGCGCGGACATCCTCGACGTAGGCCAGGTCGAGCAGCGGAACGCCGTCGACGATGCCCACCGAGATCGCGGCAACCGAGCGCGTTAACACGTTCGCCTTCGCCGGCACGTGCTTGTTGGCCTTCGCCCACTCGATCGACTGGGCCAGCGCCACGTAGGCGCCCGTGATCGCGGCGGTGCGCGTGCCGCCGTCGGCCTGCAGCACGTCGCAGTCGATGACGATCGTGTTCTCGCCGAGCGCCGACATGTCGACGGCGGCGCGCAGCGAGCGGCCGACAAGGCGGGAGATCTCGTGCGTGCGCCCGCCGATCTTGCCCTTCACGGACTCACGGCTGTTGCGGTCGTTCGTGGCGCGCGGGAGCATCGCGTACTCGGCCGTGACCCAGCCCTTGCCCTGCCCCTTGAGCCAGCGCGGCACGCCGGGCGTGAACGAGGCGGTGCACAGCACCTTCGTCTTCCCGAACGAGATGAGGGCAGAGCCCTCGGCCTGCTCGCTCCAGCCCTTCTCGATCGTCACGGGGCGAAGCTGGTCGTGGGTGCGGCCGTCTGCGCGTGCTTCGGTCATTGGTCCCTCCAAGGGGTCGGATGCGGTGCTGGAAATCGGGGCGCGGCGCGTCAGGAGCGGCGCATCGACGGCGGCAGGTTGATGGCCTCCGTCATGAGTCGCTCCACGTGGCGCACGTCGGGGCCGAGGAAGCGACCGGCGAGGTTCACGAACGCCTCCGTGTTCTCGCCCGTCGCCCGGTAGGAGTACTGCGGGGCTCGCCCGCTGGCGTTGAGGAGGCCGTTCGAGGCGAGCACGCGGTACACGTCCTGCGCCGTCTCCACGTCGCTCGAGACGAGGCGGACGTCCGGGCCGAGCACATAGCCGAGCACGCCCTTCAGGAACGGATAGTGCGTGCATCCGAGGACGACGGTGTCGACGCCGGCCGCCTTGATGGGCGCCAGATACTCCTCGGCGTGCTGCACCAGCTCTGGGCTCGTCGTGTCGCCTCGCTCCACGTACTCCACGAACAGCGGGCAGGCCTGCGAGAAGATCTCGAGGTGGGGGGCCGCCGCGAACGCGTCGTCGTACGCACGTGACGACAGGGTCGCCTCGGTGCAGAGCACCCCGATGCGGTTGTTGTGCGTCGCGCTCACGGCAGCGCGCACGGCCGGCGCGATGACCTCCACGACCGGCACGTCGTAGCGTTCACGCGCATCCCGCAGCACCGCGGCAGACGCGGTGTTGCAGGCGATGACCAGCATCTTGACATCCTGCTCGACGAGCTCGTCGAGGACCGCGAGCGACAGACGCCTGACGTCGGCGATCGGCTTCGGGCCATACGGCGTGTGCTCGGTGTCTCCGACGTAGAGAAGCGACTCCCCCGGCAGCTGCGCCCGGATCTCCCTCGCGACCGTCAGCCCACCGACACCAGAGTCAAATACGCCGATCGGTGCCTCGCTCATGAGTGCCGAGTCTACTCCCAGGCACCAGCCGGGGGCGGATGCGCACGCAGAGCACCCTTGCGCGCCCCGCGGCTGCGCCTAGGCTGGGGCGGTGACTTCCGAACGGCCGTCTACCGGCTTCCTCACCGACCAGTACGAGTTCACGATGATCGATGCCGCGGTCAACGCCGGCACCGCCGATCGTGACAGCGTCTTCGAGCTCTTCGGGAGGCGCCTGCCGAGCGGGCGCCGCTACGGAGTCGTGGCGGGGGTCGGGCGCGCGCTCGAGCTGCTGCGCGACTTCCGCTTCGGGGACGCCGAGCTGGCGCACCTCCGCGAGCACTCGATCGTCTCCCCCAAGACCCTCGACTGGCTCGCGGACTACCGCTTCTCTGGCACCATCCGCGGCTACCGCGAGGGCGAGATCTACTTCCCCGGCTCCCCCATCCTCGAGGTTCGCTCGACCTTCGCCGAGGGCGTCATCCTCGAGACGCTCCTGCTGAGCATCTACAACTACGACTGCGCGGTCGCCTCCGCCGCCGCGCGCATGGTCTCCGTCGCCCGAGGCCGTCCGCTCGCCGAGATGGGCTCGCGCCGCACCGGTGAGCGCTCAGCGGTCGCGGCGGCCCGCGCCGCCTACATCGCCGGATTCAAGGCCACGAGCAACCTGGAGGCCGGACGCAGCTGGGGTGTGCCGACGATGGGAACCGCCGCGCACTCGTTCACCCTGCTGCACGACTCCGAGCGCGAGGCGTTCGCCTCGCAGGTCGCCACCCTCGGTGCCGGCACGACGCTGCTCGTCGACACGTACGACGTTCGCGAGGGCGTGCGCCTCGCGGTCGAGGTCGCCGGCCGAGAGCTGGGCGGCGTGCGCCTCGACTCCGGCGACCTGCCGACGCTCGTCGCGGAGGTGCGCGCGCAGCTCGACGAGCTCGGCAACACCGCGACCAGCATCACGGTCACGAACGACCTCGACGAGTTCGCCATCGCGGGACTCGGTGCGAGCCCCGTCGACTCGTTCGGCGTCGGCACGAGCGTCGTCACTGGCTCGGGCTCCGTCGCCTCCGGCATGGTCTACAAGCTCGTCGCCCGCCGCGGCGAGGACGGCGAGTGGGTGTCGGTCGCCAAGCGTTCCACGGGCAAGGTCAGCGTGGGCGGCGAGAAGTTCCCCGTCCGCCGCCGCGACGAGCACGGGATCGCCGAGGCCGAGGTCGTCGGCATCGGCGCTCCCCCCGTCTCCGACAAGAGCGACCGCTCGCTGCTCGTCGACCTCGTCGTCGACGGTGTCATCAACGAGGAGTACACGGGCCAGGCTGGCGTGCAGAGCGCCCGAGAGCACCACCGCACCGCAATCGACGAGCTGCCGATCGGCGCGCTCCGCCTCCACGCGGGCGAGGCCGCCCTCCCGACGGTCTTCGTCGAGCAGGACGGCCGCGAGACCGTCTGGGTCTGACAGCCCCACCCGGCACCTCGACGCCGGACAGCACAACGGCCGCGAACCCATCTCGGGTTCGCGGCCGTCGCGCGTGCGGGTGAGCCTCGTGCATCCGGTGGATGCGCGGCTCAGCCCTTCATCTTGTCGTACACCGCCTTGCAGTTCGGGCAGACGGGGAAGCGGTCGGGGTTGCTGTTCGGCAGCCACTTCTTGCCGCACAGTGCGCGCACCGGCTTGCCCGTCACCGCCGACTCGAGGATCTTCTCCTTGCGCACGTAGTGCGAGAACTTGTCGTGGTCGCCCGGGTCGTCGGTCTGCTCCTCGTTGAGGAGCTGCTCGAGCTCGCGATCGAGGATCGCCGTGCCGCCGCCGGTCTCGTCTGGCCCGCCGGGGCCCGTTGGGGTGCTGGAGAACGTCATGCCGATCATCTTAGAACGCAAACCGCAGGCCCCACCGGATGGCTACGCGCTCTGCGCGAACGCCATGATCTCGCTGGAGCGGCGCTCGAACTGCCTGGCGCCCGCGTTCAAACCCACGATGAGGACGATGAGCCCCACGACGACGCCCCAGCCGAGGGCGACGAAGTTCCACCAGGACTCGCCGCCGTTGAGGGCGACGAGGCCCGCGTAGACGGAAGGGCCCATGAGGAGGATCGCGATGAAGCCGGTCGTGGGGTGCCAGAACACGCCGGATCCCCAAGACCGCACGGGCTGGCTGAACGGCGAGTCGCCCGGTCGCGCCACCGGATACGGGTGCAGCACGCTGCCGATGCTCGAGAAGCCCGTCGCCGCGAAGAGCAGGCCGAGCGACAGGCCGACGAGGGCGAGGATCGTGCCCCACTCGCCCACGATGAGCCAGGTCACGAGTGCGCCGAGAACGACGACCACCGTGCCGAAGACGAGCGTCGGGAGGGCGCGACCGAAGCGGTCGGAGAGCCCGGACATGCCGCTCGTCACGTGCATCCACACCGCAGAGCCGTCGAAGGCGAGGTCGTTGTGGAGGGTCCACCCGATGAAGAACGCCAGCAGCGGCAAGGGAAGCAGCGCCAGGTACCGCGGCTCGACGCCGACGACCGCCAGCGGGATCAGGGCGAGCAGCGGGATGAGGATGATCGACACGTTGACGACGACGTACCGCGGGTCGCGCATCCAGTACGTGACCGTCCGCGCCGCCACGACAAGCGCAGGCGAGCGGCCGAAGGCGCCGAACGCGCCGAGATCGACGAGCTCGGTCTCGTCGCCGCCGAGCGCAGCGGAGGCGACTCGGCCGGCGACGACCTGCCAGAGCACGAGCAGCACGACGAGCGTGACCGCACCGATGCCGAGCTGCCCGAAGGCGAGCTGCAGGTCTCCGCCTGTCGCACTCGCCGCTGCCGCCCACGGGGCCGCGATGGGAGAGAGCGAGAGCACCTCGAGCGCGGCGCTGACGGCTTCGTGCTCACCCAGCTGCCAGTCGACGGACACCGCGACAAACACGATGGGCGACGCGAGGAGCAGGAGCACGAGGACAAGCGCTGCGCGGGCGTCGCTCACGAGCCGCCTGGCCCGCAGGTCCTCACCGACGAGGCCAGCGAGGCGCGACAGCACGACGAGCGTCGCGAGGACCAGCGCGGCGCCGACGATGGCGACGAGCAGGCCTGTCGAGTCGCCGGTCCAGAGCAGGAGCCCTGCCAGCAGGACGATCGTGATCGCGAACGACGGCACGCTGACAAACGCCGTGCCGAGCGCCAGCCAGGCCGACCGCCGGGGCGAGAAGCCCATGACGGCGAGCGAGCGCGGATCGATCGCGGCGATCGGCGTCACGAACACGCTCACGAGCCCGGTCGCGATGGTCACGAGCGAGCCAGCGATGATGGCCCCCTCGCGTTTCGCCTCGATGTCGGAGTCGAGCAGCGACAGGACCGCGAACAGGGCGAAGACGGCGGCGAGGATCGACAGCAGGAGCGTGCCGATCCATGCCCCCCGATGCTGCGAGTCGCGCCGAGCGCCGTTGCGGATCGACTGCAGCTTCAGTTGAAGGAGATGTCCAGCCAATCGAGCCCCTCCATCTGTGGCGTGCCGCGCACGAGGTCGCGGAAGCGTTCTTCGAGTGTGATGTTGCCGCGCACTTCGCTCACCGTGCCGGAAGCGAGAAGCTCGCCACGAACGATCACGGCGACGTGGTCGCAGACGCGCTGCACGAGGTCCATGCTGTGGCTCGAGAGCAGCACCGTTCCCCCGCGCTGCACGTACTCGAGCAGGATGTCGATGAGCTGCCCCGCCGACACCGGGTCGATCGTGTCGAACGGCTCGTCGAGCACCAGCAGCTCCGGCGAGTGGATGAGAGCGGCGGCGAGCGAGATCTTCTTCGTCATGCCCGCCGAGTAGTCGACGACGAGGCGGTTGGCGGCCGACTCGAGCTCGAAGGCATGCACGAGCGACTCGGTTCGCGACCGCGAGTCCGCGGGCGAGAGGCCGCGGAGGAGTCCCGAGTAGTAGAGGAGCTGTCCGCCCGTGAGCTGGTCGAAGAGACGCAGCCGGTCCGGGAGGATGCCGATGTGGGGATGCGCGGCCTTCGGGTTCTTCCACACGTCGAGGCCGAGCACCTCGACGGTGCCGCTCGTCGGCTTGAGCAGCCCCGTCGCCATCGACAGGGTCGTCGTCTTGCCGGCACCGTTCGGTCCGACGATGCCCGTGAAGGAGCCACGACGGACCTCGAAGGTGACGTCGTTGACGGCGACGTCCGCACCGAAGCGCTTCGTGAGGCCGGTGACGGACAGCACGGTGTCGCCGAGTTCACGGTCGGGTGCCTCGGTGACACGCGTGACGGGCGTCATCGTCGAGAGGCCCTCTGCCGTCGCGGCACCCAGCACCGGGTTCCTGACGGCAGCGGGAAGGCCGGACTCCTGCGCCGCGGCCTCCTCCTCTGCGAGCGATGAAGCGGTCACGCTGTCGTCGACGACGATCGCCTCGACCATGATCGCCTGGGGTCGACTCGCGTCGCCCTCCGGTACGTCTGGGCTGGCAGCACTCTCGTTCACATCGTCGGCGGCGCCATCGCCGACGTCTGAGCTCTTCGAAGACATCGCTCAACCGTACCAACGATCCGGCGTGCCACGCCGCCCCTGCGACTCCAAGCTCCCCCCAGGCGTGTCCTCATACACTGCTCGCGTCGCCATGCGCTCCGCGCTCGGCCGTGCCATCACGAGGAGGTCCAGTGTCAGATTCCAGCACTCCGCGCGTCAACGAAGGTGCAGACGCGGCGAACTATGCCCCGTTGCCGCCGCGCGACGAGCAGCAGGCTGCGGCAGCCGGAGAGCAGGACAAGATCTGGCTCGACCGGCTCATGGCCATCCAGCGCCCGATCGTGCTGCGACAGATCCGCATCCTCCGCGGAAAGTACCCGGATGCGACCCCGAGCGAGCTCATCAAGAAGATCGAGCAGCAGTACCTCAACGCGACGACCGTGAGCGGGGGCGCAGCTGGCGCCGCCGCGATGGTGCCGGGTGTCGGCACGGCGGCATCCCTCGCCGTGACGGGTGTCGAGACAGCTGGCTTCCTCGAGATGACCTCCCTGTTCGGCCAGGCGGTCGCCGAGATCCACGGGCTCCCCATCTCCGACCCCGTGCGCGCGCGGACCCTCATCCAGTCCCTCATGCTCGGCAAGGCCAGCAAGAACCTCATCCAGCAGTTCGCGGGTCAGGCCTTCGGCAAGGGCCCGGCGAAGCAGGTGTTCTGGGGCGAGATCGTGACGAAGCGGCTCCCGCGGGCGATGGTCGGCGAGCTGTCCGGGCGCATCCAGTCGATGTTCCTCAAGCGCTTCGTCGTTCGCCAGTCGGCGAGCACGGTCGGGCGGCTCGTGCCGTTCGGTATCGGCGCCGTCATCGGGGGTGCCGGCAACCGGATACTCAGCAACGAGGTCGTGCGCACGTCCCGCGAGGCGTTCGGTGTGGCCCCCGCGAGCTTCCCCATCGAGCTGCACCCGCAGTTCGCCAGCTCCAAGCCGGACGACGGCGACGACCACAAGGCGCTGACGCGCGGGCCGTTCAGCTTCTTCCGGGTGCCCCTCGCGCTCACGCGGGGCAAGGGCAAGGAGACCGACGGGGTCTCCTAGGGAGTCCGCCTAGGCCGCCGCGTCCAGGGACACCTCGACCTCGATCACCTCGCCCTGGCGGACGACGGTGAGCGTGGCCACCTCCCCCGCCTCGTAGACGCGGACGTGCGCGATGAGGTCGTTGGCGTTCGACACGGGGACCGTGCCGATGTACGTGACGATGTCTCCCCTGCTGAGGCCCGCGATCGAGGCGGCGCCGTTCTCCACGACGCTGTCGACGTAGGCGCCCACGATGCTCTGGCTGCTCGTCGCGACGGTCGCCGCGTTGCGCACCGTCGCCCCGAGCGCGCCGTGCGACGGCGTCTGCCCGGCCGCGAGCTGTGCGGCGATCTGGACGGCGTAGTTCGCGGGCAGCGCGAAGCCGAGGCCGATGCTGCCGCTCGAGGCGGCCTGCCCCTGGCCACCGGACTTGGTGCCCGCGATCGCCACGTTGATGCCGATGACCTCGCCGTTCGCGTTCAGCATGGCACCGCCAGAGTTGCCCGGGTTGATGGCGGCGTCCGTCTGGATGACGGGAAGCTGGACGATGCTCTTGCCCGGATCGGTGGTGGAGCTGAGGGGCGAATCGGTGGCGGCGTTCTCGTCGACCGTCGGCGGCACCGCGGCCGACGCGATCTCGATGCTGCGGTTGACGGCGGACACCACACCCGTCGTCGCGGTGCCGGCGAGCCCGAGCGGAGCCCCGAGCACGATCGTGGACTGGCCGACCACGATCTGGTCGGAGTCGGCGAAGGAGGCGGGTTGGAGTCCGCTGGCGTCGGTCAGCCGCAGCACGGCGACGTCGGCGAGCACGTCCAAGCCGACCCGAGTGGTCGTGAAGACGCGGCCGTCGCTGGTGGTCGCCGTGATCTGCGCATCCGAGACCGTGCCGTCGAGCGTCACGACGTGGGCGTTGGTGATGACCAGGCCGTCGCCCGAGTAGATGACGCCAGACCCCGTCTCGGTGCGGGTGGGCGTCGAGACCGTGAGCGTGACCACGCTCGGGGCGGCCCCGACGATCGCCGCGCTGGCCTCTCCCGGCAGCGGGGCGGTCGGCTCGCTCGGGGAGCCGAGCGGCTGCGTGAGACGCTGGGCGTCCTGGTTGGGCTGGTTGATCACATTCGCCGTGATGAGCGCCCCGCTCAGCCCGCCGACGACCGCCGCGACCACCGCGATGCCCGCGACGACGAGGAGGCCGGTGCGCCGGGTGATCACGGGCGCATCGTCGTGGATCGAGTGCAGATGGGCCCCAGCCCGGTGGCGACCGTGCTCCTCAACCCGCGCAGCGCTCGACTGGGTCTGCGCGCTGTTCGCGTCGGCGCCCGCAGCGGGTGATGAGTCGAGCATGAGGATCCTGACGTTCTCTCGATGCGTCGGGGCGCATCCGTGGCGCAAGTCTAGGGAGCGGACGGAGCGATCGCTCTGGTTTCGGCGGCACGTCGCGGTTCGAGATTCGATCGTGACCGGCCGATGACAGACTGGATGCATGCGCAGAGACGGACCATGGCTCCGGGCGGCCCAGGGGGCTGGCCTCCTCTCCCCGAGTGGCGAACTGCAGGGCACGGTCTTCGGCGAGATGACCGAGCTCGCCCGCACCACGGGATCGGTGAATCTGGGGCAGGGCTTCCCGGACTACGCGGGACCGCGGGAGCTGCTGGATGCGGCGATCGAGGCGATCGCGCGCGGCGAGAACCAGTACCCGCCGCCCCGGGGGACTGCAGATCTGCGCGCCGCGATCGCCGAGCACCAGCTGCGGTTCCGCGGCGTCGCGCTCGACCCCGACCGGGAAGTCCTCGTCACGGTCGGCGCCACCGAGGCACTCGCCGCGACGGTGCTCGGGCTCGTCGAGCCTGGCGAGGACATCGTGGTCCTCGAACCCCACTACGACGCGTATGGGGCGCTCGCTCGCCTCGCCGATGCCCGCCTCGTGACCGTCCCGCTCAGGTGGCCCGCGTTCCGGCCAGATCACGATGAGCTGAGGCGCGCAGTCTCCGACCGGACCCGCCTCATCATCGTCAACACGCCGCACAACCCGACGGGTGCCGTGCTCCCCCGCGAGACGCTCCAGCTCATCGTGGACCTCGCCGCGCGCCACGACGCGATCATCGTCACCGACGAGGTCTACGAGCACCTCGTCTTCGACGGGGCGCATGTCGCCATCGCCAGCCTCCCGGGGGCGGCGTCGCGCACGCTCAGCATCGGCTCAGCAGGCAAGACCTTCAGTGTGACGGGCTGGAAAGTCGGCTGGGTCACCGGGCCCGCCGCACTCATCGAGGCGGTGCTCGCGGTGAAGCAGTACCTCAGCTACGTCGGAAGCGGGCCGTTCCAGCCAGCCGTCGCTGTCGGGCTCAGGCTTTCGGAGCGTCGTTTCGACGAGGAACGCCAACGCCTCCGGGCCAAGCGCGACCTGCTCGTGACCGCGCTGCGCAGTCGCGGCCTGGAGACGGCGACTCCGGCATCCGGCTACTTCGCGATCGCCGATGCGGCGAGCATCGGGTACACGGATGCGACCGAGCTGTGCCGGCGGCTGCCGCGCGAGATCGGGGTGGTCGGCATCCCCGTCGCCGCGCTGTGCACCCCGGAGCGGCAGGGCGACTACCGCTCGCTGGTCCGCTTCGCGTTCTGTAAGAGCGACGAGGTGCTCGATGAGGGCATGCGCAGGCTCGACCGGCTAGGCGAGCTCAGCCGGTAGCGGCTCAGTCCGTCGGCGCTGCCTCGACCGGCACGACCCGGTACCTCCGGAGCTCGAGCGCCGGGTTCTGCTCGCGAACCGAGTCGAGCACCTCGAGCGACACCCAGCCGATGGAGAGCCCAGCCTCGATGCCCCCGCCCGCGATCGTCGCACCCCTGGGGTCGATGACGGCGCTGTGACCGACGCCGATGGGGGCTGGATGGTCGGCCGCGGCGAAGTAGACCGTGTTCTCGATGGCGCGGGCCGCGAGCAGGGTCGTCCAGTGATGCTCCTTCAACGGTCCGCGCACCCATTCCGCGGGGATCGCGATGAGCTCGGCCCCCGCATCCACGAGGGTCCTCGAGACCTCGGGGAACCGAAGGTCGTAGCAGGTCTGCAACCCGACCCGGACGCCGCCGACCACGAACGTCTGCGGCGCGGCCGTATCGCCGGCCACGACCCAGTCGCTCTCCTTCGCCCCGAACGCGTCGTAGAGATGCACCTTGCGGTACTGGGCGACGACCTCGCCCGTGGCGTCGACGGCGACCAGCGTGTTGGCGAAGCGCTGCGGGTCCTCCGACGTCGCCACGAGTCCCGCGACGATCGTCACGCCGTGCTCTGCCGCAAGCGAGCGCATGAGCGAGACGAAGGGCCCATCGAGGTCCTGCGCGTTCCGCACGAGCTCCGGCCCGAGCTCCGGCAGGAAGAAGCTCGCGTATTCGGGCACGACGACCAGCTGGGCCCCGCGGTCCGCCGCGAGAGCGACGTTCTCGCGCAGCAGCCGCTCGTTCTCCGCGAGATCCGAGCCCGGGGCGTACTGGGCGACGGCGACGGCGAGCGGAGACCGCTTGGCCGCGCCGCCGCGTGCACTGGCGGTCGCATCGAGGGGGGCAGTCGCGTCGAGTGGCATGACGCGAGCCTACGTCGAGCGCCGGGACGCGGGAAACTCTTCACCAAGGTGTCATCCGCGACGCACCGGCCTCAGCTTGTCTGGGCGCTCGGTCACGAGTACCTTCATTCTGCGAGCGGTGCGCTCGCAGTCACGAGGAGTCGCCCCATGCCTACCTACGCCGTGCTCTTGAAATACGAGGTCGTCTCGGCGCTCGTCATCGAAGCCGAATCCGAAGACGAAGCGGCGAAGATCGCCAACGAGTTCGAGTCGGAGGCACACGACGCCGTCGAGGACACCGACGACGTCCGCGTCTCCTCCCGCCTGTGGGGCGACGGCACCCTCGAGGTGCAGTCCGCCTCCGACGACGAAGCCGCAGAAGACCTCCTCGACGAGTGGATCGACGAGATCGAGAGCGAGCTCGAGGACTCCGACGACGACGACCTCGACGAGGTCGAAGCAGAGCTCGACCCGGCCGGCGATGACGAGGTCGACGACTTCGACATCACGTCCGACGACGACAGCGCAGCCAAGAAGGCCTAGCCTCAGCTGCACAGAAGAGGGGCCGGATGCATCGCATCCGGCCCCTCTTCTTCGCTTGAACGCGCGGTCCGCGGCCGGCCGCTGTCCAACTTCGGTGCGATATTCGGCCGATGGCGCCGGAACCGCGGCCTTCGACGCCGTTCTGCACTGATGTTGGACAGCCGAGCCCCGCTACACGCGGGCGATCGCCGAGATGTCCTCCTCGAACTCGCGCTCGACCTCACTCGACACGGTCGTTCGCGTCGAGGAGATGGCGGCGAGGAAGTCGTCCGTGGTGGGGCCGAGCGGCACCACGTCGCCGGAGTTACGCGCGGCGACGGCACGCTCGAGCGCGACCTGCGAGGCGCGGCGTGCCGCGAACTCGATGTCGGCGGGCGAGTATCCGCTCGTCTGCTCGACAAGCGCGGGGACGTCGACGGAGTCGCTCACCGACTCGGGCACGTACCGCTCCCAGATCGCGCGGCGCGCGGCGGCATCCGGCAGCCCGATGGGGATGACGTAGTCGAAGCGGCCGTGGCGAAGGAACGCCTGGTCGAGGGCGCGGATGAAGTTGGTGGCGCAGATGAGGAGTCGCCCTGGCTTCTCCCGGAAGGCTGGGATGATCTTCAGGAGCTCGTTGGTGACGCCCTGCGTGGGCGACGGCGGCTCCCCGCCTCGGTGCGACGCGATCTCCTCGACCTCGTCGATGAAGACGACGGCATGCTCGAGCGACTCGACCTGCTCGAACGTCTCGCGCAGCTCGCCGGCGAGGCCACGCGGCGACGCCGACAGGCGGGACGGGAAGACCTCGACGAACGGCCAGCCGAGACGGGAGGCGATGCCCTTCGCGAAGGTCGTCTTGCCCGTGCCCGGAGGGCCGAAGAGCACGATCGCGCGAGGCGGCACGACGCCGTACTCCTCGGCGAGGTCGGGGTCGCTGAGCGGCAGCACGAGTCGTCGCTCGAGCACGTCCTTCTCGTGCTGCATGCCGCCGATCGCGTCCCAGCGGTCGGAGGGCAGGATGCGGCCGCCGAGCTCGCGAAGGGCCACCATCTCCTGCTGCTTGACGCGGATCTCCCGTTCGAAGTAGCGCAGGTGGCGTTTGTCGGCGAACCCTGCCTTCGTGAGCGCCCCCACCTGCGTCTGCTCGTCAGGAACGAGGATCGTGAGCTTCTGTAGCCCGTGCTGCGCCATCCGCTGCTCGAGGGAGGCGAGCAGCGCCCCGCCGATTCCGCGGCGGCGCCATTCGTCGTCGGTCCCGAAGAACACGATCCAGCCCTGATCGTGGGCCGCACGCGCAACCGCGACGCCGACGATCTTCTCGCCGGCGACCGCGACGACGGCGGTGTCCTTGCGGGTCGAGGCGATGACCTCGCTGAGGCCGTACACGGGCTCCGTGCCGGAGCGGCGGTGCTGCTCCCAGAGGCGGAGCAGCGCGTCCATGTCCGTCGGCTGGAAATCGCGGATGCGCCAGGTGCTCATCGTGTCGCCTCCTGTCTGACTCCCGCGAGCGCGGCGAGTGCGCGGCGGTTGGCTTCCGGCGAGCCGATGGTGATGCGGATGCCTTCGCCGGGGAAGGCGCGGGCGAGCACGCCGGAGCGGGTGAGTGCGGCGTCGATGAGCTCGGTGTCGTCGCCGAGCCTGAGCCAGACGAAGTTCGCCTGGGATTCGCCCACGTTCCAGCCCTGGGCCCGGAGTTCCTCGGTGACGCGGGCGCGTTCGCTGACGATGTCGTCGATGCGCTCACCGAGCTCGGCTTCGGCGTCGAGGGAGGCGAGGGCGGCGGTCTGGGCGAGGGCGGAGACCGCGAAGGGCACGGAGACCTTGCGGAGGTTGGCTGCGACGTCTGCCTGGGCGACGGCGTAGCCGATGCGGAGTCCTGCGAGGCCGTAGGCCTTGGAGAAGGTGTGCAGGACGGCGACGTTGGGGAACTCCCGGTAGAGGTCGATGCCGATGGCGGTCTCCGCGTCGCGGTTGAAGTGCTCGTAGGCCTCGTCGATGACGACGAGCACGTCGCTGGGGACGCGCGTGATGAATGCACGGACCTCGGCGTGGGTGAGGGTCGCTCCCGTGGGGTTGTTGGGGTTGCAGACGAAGATGATCGCGGTGCAGTCGGTGATGGCGTCGACCATGGCGTCGAGGTCGTGGCGCTCGTCGGCGGTGAGGGGCACCTGCACCGGCGTCGCTCCTGCGCCGATCGCGATGATCGGGTACGCCTCGAAGCTGCGCCAGGCGAACATGACCTCGTCGCCTTGTCCCGCGCTGGCCTGGACGAGCTGTGTGGCCACCTCGACGGAGCCTGCTCCGAAGACGATGTTCTCGGGTTCGACGCCCTGGAGCGTCGCGACGCGCGAGGTGAGTTCCGGTGCCGCCATGGACGGGTAGAGGTGGATGCGCTCGAGCTCTTCGGCAACGGCCGCGCGCACGGAGGCGAGCGGCGGGAACGGGTTCTCGTTGGAGGAGAGCTTGACGACGTCGCTGGTGCTCGGCATGGCACCCTGCTTGTAGGCGGGGATGCTGTCGAGGGCGCTGCGCTGCTTGACCATGCACTGAGCGTACAGAGAATCCGAAGCTTGCAGCGCGCGCCGTGGGCGGCGCTGTCGTAGCGTTGGGCCATGTGCGGTCGCTATGTCACCCCAGCAGTCGAGCACGTCGAGGCGCTCTTCGATATCGAGGCCCTCGGCGCTGATCTGCCGGAGCCGTCGTTCAACACTCCCCCGACCGACCCGGTCCCCGTGGTGGTGGAGCCCGAGCCCAAGGGCGGTGGGGCCGCGGTTCGCCGCGTCGAGCGTGCGAGGTGGGGGCTGCTGCCGCCGTTCGCGAAGGATCCGAGCTTCTCGTCGAAGGCGTTCAATGCGCGCATCGAGACGGTGCTGGAGAAGCCGACGTTCCGTGGGCCGGTGAAGCAGCGGCGAGCGATCGTGCCCGCTGTCGGCTACTACGAGTGGCGCAAGAAGGCAGATGGCACGAAGTCCGGGTCGAAGACGCCGTTCTTCATCCACCCGGAGCACGACGACGAGCTCATCGCGTTCGCTGGCCTGTACTCCTGGTGGGCGGACCCCACGAAGCCCGGCGATGATCCGTCCAGGTGGCTGCTGACGACGACGATCCTGACGCGGGGGTCGACGGGTGAGCTGGCGAGCATCCACGACCGTATGCCGCTCATGCTGCCGCGCGCGCTCTGGGATGCGTGGCTCGACCAGTCGGTGGTGGGCACGCAGGGGCTGCTCGACGAGGCGAGCCAGGCGGGTGTCGAGCTGGCGTCGACGCTCGCCATGCACGAGGTCGGCCCCGAGGTGGGTCGGGTGTCGAGCACGGGGCCGCAGCTGATGGCCCCCGTCAGCACGCCGGGGTAGTCAGCGAGGAGTCAGGAGCCGGTGCCGCGGGCGGCTCGGCGAGCGGTGGACGCCGCGAGGTGGGTGCGCACTGCCGCTGCGGCAGCGACGGGGTCGGCGAGGCGGATGGCGTCGGCGACAGCCCGGTGCTCGGCGAGGACTGCGGCAGCCTCGGCTGCGTTGCGGTCCACGTCGGAGATGCGCGCGGGAGGCAGGATGATGGCGCGCGCGCCCATCCGGTCGAGGGCTGTCAGGAAGTAGCGGTTGCCGGACGCGGCCGCGATCGCACGGTGGAAGGCGAAGTCCGCGTCGACGGTCTCGCTCGGCAGGCTCGCCTTCGCGAGGGAGGCGAGGGCCGCGTCGATCTCGGCGATCTCCTGCGCTGACGGGGAGCGGGCCGCGAGCGCGGCGGCCTCGACCTCCACGGCGATTCGGAAGGCGTGGAGCTCTGCGCGCTCCGCTTCGGAGTGCGCGCCCAGCCAGTCGTCGCCCGTCGTCGCGACGGGAGGGGTGAGGGCGTAGCTTCCCGATCCCACCCGCGTGCGCACGAGGCCGCGCGACTGCAGGCGGTGCAGCGCTTCGCGGACGACGCTCCGGCTCGCCCCGAACTCCTCGACGAGGCCGCCCTCGCTCGGCAGCCGGTCGCCGGGGGCGATGCTTCCCTCGACGATGCGGTCGGCCAGGACCTTGGCGATCTCCTCGGCGCGCGTCATGCTCATGCACACATCGTGCCATCCCTCGCCCGGGCATCGCGCGGGGCGGGCGGGGGCCTCGGGGAGGAAGCTCCTTGGGGCGCAGTCTGCGACGGTGCGCGTCCGACGCGCGTCAGTCAGCGCTGAGGCGCAGGGTCGGCACCCGGAGGATGCCGGAGCGCACCCCGTCCCGCCTTCGGCTCCCATCCTGCACTCGGAACCTGACGCCGTTCGCGGCTCGCGCCGCGGGGCTCGTCCCATCGATCGCCCGCGCCGCGGCCCCTCGCACCCCGAGCGAGGAGACCGTCACCGTGATCGTGTGGCGCCCCTCGGCGAGCCGTCCGAGCTGGACGGAGTATGGCGCCCGCCAGACGCTCCCCACGGGCAGGCCGTCCACCTCGACGCTCGCAGCCGCGCCGACCGGCGGGTCAGCCGGGAGCGCGAAGGCGTTCTCCCGACGCTCGGCCCTGACCTCTGGCAGGCTGGCGTCGCCGAAGTCGAGTGCAGCGGAGGCAGGGCGCTCGAGCTCCACCGCCGTCTCGTACACCAGCTGCTCGTCGTCGTGGGCGACTTTCGGGTCGTCCTCCCACGTGTGGGGCAGCGTGACGGGCCGACGTCCGCTGGATGAGCGCACGAACCAGCCGTCCGCGAGGGGCTCCTCGTGGCCGTGGCCCAGCACCGGGCCGGTCGTCTCCGGCTCGTCGACGCCCACGGGCCCCTCTCCCTGAGTCTGTCCGACGAGCACCGCCTCGTAGGAGCCGAGGCGCACGGTGCGGCTGGCGTCGTCCGTCTCCGCCGCTCGTCTCCGCCCGGAGACGGCATCCCACACGGTGAGCGTGCTGTCGTCGCAGGCGTCCAGCACGACGTCGGCCGAACGCTCCCCGGTGTTCACCAGCAGGGAGATGCGCGAGCCGTCGAGCTGGCGGGTCGTGACCCCGACGGTGTCCGGTGCGCTCGTCGCGAGCGGCGGGACCATCCCGTGCACGGCGGCGCGTATCTCCGCCCGCCGCTCCTGGCCGCGGGACGCCGAGAGGTGGACCACGCGAACATCCGCCGACGACAGGAGCTGCGCCGCGGCGGCGGAGAGCACGCAGCCCGCCGGCACGAGCAGCACCTCGAAGCGGTCTGCGCCACCGACCTGGAGGAGCGCGTTGTCGACGAGGTCGTAGTCGAGGCCGGTGGTGCGCACCGCCGAGACGAACTCGTCGTCCACGTACCGACGCGTCTGCCGCCACAGGTCGAACGGACGCTCCCCCTCGGCGCTCGCCAGCAGCTCGGCCACCGGATGGTAGATGGCGACCTGCGCGATCCGCTCGCCCAGCTGGAGGACGGCGCTCACGCGAGCGAGCCCAGAGAACAGCTCACGCGCGACCGGCCACCACGGGTTCCTCGAGTCGAGAGCACCGGACGCGTAGAACACCGGCTGTCCGTGACCGAGCGCTCCCCCGAGCGGCCAGCCGTGGCCGACGAGGAGGTTGACGCCACTCAGCAGATGCTCGTAGGCCTCCCCCAGCAGGTCGGCCGGCCCCGCCCGGAACGACGGTGAATGCACCCAGGTCCACGTCTCCGAGGACACGGGCGACCTGCCGTAGGCGCCGGCCGCGGAGACCGCCCACGCGTTCTTCGTCCATCGCCGCCATCCCCACCCCTCTCCCTCGATGAGATCCACGTCGCGATAGCTGCTCATGAGCATGGGCGGCTCCCCGTAGCACTGCGCGCGAAAGAGCAGGCCGTGTCCGTGCGCCCAGTCTCCGAACGCCTGCACGAAGTGCTCCTCGAACAGCTCCCTGAGCGTCGTCATGACGTCGGTGCGCACCCGAGCCGTGCCGTCGCCGTCGATCTCCAGCCGCCAGAGCTCCGGGAGCAGGTCGTATCCCCGTCGAGCGAGGAACTCCCGGGGAAGCTCCGTCGTCCAATCGGACTCGTACACCTCGAAGCTGTCGCAGAACCCCGCGTGCACACGCGTGGCCCCCGCCGCGGCCAGGAGCGGCGTCGCGACCGCCTCCAGGTGCGCCTGCACGGCGACCGCCGAGTAGTGGTCGAGCACCAGCCCCTCAGCACCTCGGGGCGCGCGCTTCACGTTCTGGCCGGTGAGGCGAGAGACCGCGACCAGGAGAACTCTCGGCCCGCCGCCCAGGGCCGGGACGTGGATGCGCTCCCCGCATTCGGCGAGCACCCACTCGGCGGGCAGTTCCTGGATGGAGCCGGCGCCCACGTACGCGCTCACCAGCGCATCGCCCTCGAACGAGGGCCGGAAGACGAGCTCGGTCGCGCCGGGTGCGAGCTCGATCCGCTCCCAGTGGAGCCCCCGAGCTGCCGTCGACGCGTCGACGTGCGGCCCGCCGAACGGCCATCCCGCGCCGAGCGTGAGATCGAAGCGCAGCCCCCGCCGCCGCGCCCCTCGCGCGGCGAAGCCCACGAGCGAGAGGAACTCCGGATCGCCGAAACGCGGCCCGCCCTCGTCCACCGGGTACACGAACGCGAGCTCGACCCCGCCGATCCCAGCGGCCAGTATGGCGTCCAGGTCGGCGTCGATCGCCGCCTCGCTCACGTGCGTCGAGAACCACCACCAGCGCATGAGCGGTGCCGCGTCACCGGTCTCGCCCCGGAGCGCCTCCACGACCTCCTGCATCGTGCCGCTCATCCCCGCACCTGGAGGTGCGCGCGTTCGGCGGATGCGCTCTGCTCGGCGGCGGCCTCCGCCTCCTCCTGGTCGATGACGGTCGTGCGCTGGCGCGCGAACACCACGAAGGCGAGGACCACCGCGACGAGGCAGGAGCCCGCGAGGAACCCGAAGAGCGCCCCGGGCCCGGTCGCCAGGACGACCGGAGTGACGAGCACGAGCGCTGACGAGCCGAAGCGCGCGATGGCGATGATCGCGCCCTGCGCTGAGGAGCGCAGCAGCGTCGGGAACGACTCCTGGGTCCAGATCTTCATGATGCCCTCCCCAGCGAACACGGTGCCGATGAGCCACAGGAACATCATGATGTTCAGCGTCGACTCGGTCACGCCGAAGACGAGCGGAACGCACATGGCCGTGATCGTGCAGATCGCGCCTCCCACGAACCAGCTCATCCGCCACCGTGTCCCGACGACCCGCATGAACAGGAGGACGAGGATCGCGCCGAGGAACATGGTGATGAGCTTCACCGTCGAGTAGACCTGGACCGTGGAGTCGGCAACCTCCGTGTACATGTAGGCCCCGTACTGGCTCACCGTGTTCGAACCGAGGTTCATGAGCGTGTAGAAGACGGCGAGCACGATGAAGTACTTCGCGAAGGGCGCCCTGAGGAGCGTCTTCAGCGTGCTCCACCCGAGCGCCGCATCCGAGCGGCTCGTGGCACCCGCCTTCTCCGCCTCGCGCTGCTCGAGCCACAGCGTCGACTCCGGAACCGCGAACCTCGCGACGAGCGTCAGCAGGGTGACCACGAGGATGTGCCCGAACAGGATCTGCGCCCCGAGCTGGCCCATGCTGCCGACGATGGTCGCGAGCCCGAGCGCGACCATGCTGCCGATCTTCCAGAGGAAGTGGGTGAAGCCGATCATGCTGCTGCGCAGTCCGGACTTGGCCATCTCCGAGATCGTCGCGAGGGAGACCGGCAGGTCAGCGCCCGCGCCGAGCCCGACGAGGATCATGCCGGCGAGCAGCCCGGGGAACACCTCGACGAACACCAGCAGCGCCGAACCCGCGGCGATCATGACCATGGTCGCGATGAAGACCGCCTTGCGGCCGAGCAGATCGCCGAGGCGCCCGCCGAAGAGGGCGCCGATGGCAACCGAGAACGTGAGCGCCGAGGACAGCACCCCGATGGTCTCCGGGGTCAGGGCCAGGGTGTCCTTGAGGAGCACCAGGGCCGTCCCGCTCGAGGTCATCGCGGCGGCGTCGATATAGGACGCCATTCCCGAGATGAGTGCGATCCACCACATCTTGCGGGTGGACATTGGCTTCTTGGACATGTTCGAGGACCTCTCTGTCAGTATCGCCGACGACATCGTCGGCAAGCGCGCGGCTCAGGCCGCGCGGTCGAACTCATGGCCTCGACGACGCGCGCCGAGGAAGTGGTGGTGGTGGTGTCCGCTCAGGCGGTCAGGCGGTCAGGCGGTCAGGCGGTCAGGCGGTCAGGCGGTCAGCGTGACGCTCTCGGTCGTCCAGGCGCGGGCCTGCTCGCTGAAGGTGAAGCCGAGCCCTGGGCGGTCGGGGACGAGCATCCGCCCGTCGCGCGTCTCGAGGCGCTCCTCGAAGAGGGGGTCGAGCCAGTCGAAGTGCTCGACCCACGGCTCACGCGGGTAGCACGCGGCGAGGTGCAGGTGGATCTCCATCGCGAAGTGCGGGGCGAGGTCGAGGCCCGCCTCGTCGGCGAGGGTCATGAGGCGCAGGAAGTTCGTGATCCCGCCGATGCGGGGCGCATCCGGCTGGATGATGTCGCAGGCCCTCGTGGCGATGAGCTGCCGGTGCTCGGCCACCGACGCGAGCATCTCCCCCGTCGCGATCGGGGTGTCGAGCGCGCGTGCGAGGTCGGCGTGCCCTTCGGCGTCGTAGGCGTCGAGCGGCTCCTCGATCCACGCGAGGTCGAGCTCCTCGAAGCGCCGCCCCATGCGCAGCGCGGTCGCGCGGTCCCACTGCTGGTTCGCGTCGACCATGAGCGGCACGCTCGCGCCGATGTGCTCGCGGACGGCGCGGACTCGGCGGAGGTCCTCGGCGGTGTCCGGCAGCCCGACCTTGACCTTGATCCCGCCGATGCCCTCCGCGATCGACTGCGTCGCACGCTCGCGGACCTCGTCGAGGGACGCGTTCAGGAACCCGCCCGACGTGTTGTACGTCCGGACCGAGTCGCGGTGCGCGCCGAGCAGCTTCGAGAGGGGCAGGCCGGCCCGCTTCGCCTTGAGGTCGTAGAGCGCGATATCGAGTGCCGCGAGCGCCTGGGTCGCGACGCCGGAGCGGCCGACGGATGCTCCGGCCCAGAGCAGCTTCGAGTACAGCTTCTGGATGTCGTTCGGGTCCTCGCCGAGCGCGGCCTCGGCGACCTCGCGGGCGTGGGCGTACTGGGCGGCGCCGCCGGCGCGCTTCGAGTAGCTGAAGCCGTGGCCGGAGAAGCCCTGCGCTGTCTGGATCTCGGCGATGAGGAAGACGACCTCCGTCATGGGCTTCTGCCTCCCCGTGAAGACCTTCGCGTCGGAGATCGGAGTGGCCAGCGGGAGGCGGAGCGTGGACAGCTCGATCGAGCGGATGGAGTCTGCCGAGCGGGTGGCGTCTGGGGTGTGAGTCATAGTCCTTCGTCCTTGAGGGTGACGTTCTTCCCGAAAGCTATCAGACAGATTTGGAATCTGTCTAGCTTGAACTCCCGCACCTTCATCCTGTGACTGAGGCTTGCGGTTGCCACTGTCGGTGGTGCGATTTACGCTGGATGCACGTTCGAATACAGATTCGAAGATGCGAAGGGGGAGCCCATGCCGACCGTCATCGACGACACCATCGAGGTCGCCATCAGCGGCGACGGGCAGCCGACCTCCTTCGTGTGGCAGCGCTTCCTCTACACCGTCACCGGCCAGCCGCAGGCCTACTTCCGCAGACTCCCGCCGTGGTGGCACGGAGACTCCTCCCCCACGCGCATCGACCAGGAGCTGTGGCGCGTCACCGCCGTTCGAGACAGCCCCCGTGAGCAGCACGGGGAGCACCTGTACGACCTCTGTCGCGCCCCAGGCGGCTGGCGACTCGCCCTGAGCTGGGAGTGACGACGCGATGAGCTTCCCGCACCTGCACGTCTCGTCGGGCTTCAGCGCGCACTATGCGGTCTCGCCTCCCGAGGTGCTGGCCCAGGCCGCCGCCGAGCGAGAACTCGACACGCTCGCACTCACCGACCGCGACGGCATCTCCGGTGCGGTCAAGCACCTCCTCGCATGCCGGACCGCGAACCTTCGGGCTGTCCTCGGCAGCGAGCTCGCCGTGCACGACGAGCGAGGCGAGCCCCTCGGCCGGGTCGTCGTGCTCGCAGCCGGCGGTGACGGCGGTTCCGGGTACGCGGCGCTCTGCCGGGCCGTCTCAGCCGCCCACGAGACCACCGCGAGCGCCGCCACGCGCATCCACGAGCCGAGCATCCCCCTCGCCCGCCTGGCCGAGCTCGCCTGCACCGACGAGGGGGCGACGAGACTCACCGTCCTGCTCGGCCCGACGAGCGACGTCGGCACGGCAGCCTCAGCTGCCCAGCTGGGTCTGGCCAGAGAGCGTCTGCGTGCTTGGCGGCACGGGCTCCCGCGCGCCTCGCTCGTCGTCGAGATCGTCTGCCATCTCGCCGAGCCTGGCACCCCGGGGTCGGTCACGGCCGCGACGCGGATGCTGGGCCTCGCAACAGAGTCCGGGCTGCGGGCAGTGCTCACCAACGCCGTGCGCTACGCCTCCCCCGAGGAGGCGGCGACGGTCGACATCGCCGATGCCGTGCGGGCGAGGCGTGCGCTCGACGACATCGAGCTGGCGCCGACGGCGCAGGCCTGGCTCAAGCCGGCGAACCTCATGCGGCAGGTCGCGCGCATGGTGGCGGATGCCGGCGGGCACGCAGCCTCGGCCGCCGATGACCTCCTCGCCCAGACGAGGCTGCTCGCCGAGAGCTGCGTCATCGACCCGGAGCGAGATGCGGGTGTCGGCACCCCGCGCATGCCGGAGGTCACCCGCTTCGGCATCCACGGCGACCCATTCGAGGTGCTCAGGGCGAAGGCGGAAGCCGCGATCCCCGCGCGCTACCCGGGTGCATCCGCCGCCCACGAGCGGGAGCTGCAGGACCGCCTCGCCCACGAGCTCAGGACGGTGCGGAAGCTGGGCTTCGCCCCCTACTTCCTCACCGTCTCGCACGTCGTCGAGCTCATCAAGGAGATGGGGGTCCGCGTGCAGGCCAGGGGTTCAGGTGTCGGATCGCTGCTCAACTACCTCCTGTACACGAGCCACGTCGAGCCCGTCTCCCTCGGGCTCATCTGGGAGCGCTTCCTCTCCGATGAGCGACGCACGCTCCCCGACATCGACCTCGATGTGGAGAGCGCAGAGCGCCACCGCGTCTACCACCGCATCTTCGACGAGTTCGGCGGGCAGCGGGTCACCCTCATGTCGATGGTCAACACCTACGGGTCGAGGGGCGCAGTCCGCGACGCTGGCCTCGCCCTCGGGCTCGCCGACGGCGAAGTCGACCGCATCGCCAAGGAGCTGTGGCGCTTCTCCGCGAAGCGCTTCAGGCAGGCCCTCGCCGAGAAGCCCGAGCTGCGCGAGTTCGCGGAGGAGGTGCGTCGCTCACGGCAGCTCGAGGTGCTCGTCGAGGCGACCGAGCGGCTCGACTCCCTGCCGAGGCACATCTCCGTGCACCCGTGCGGGGTCATCCTCTCCGACGTCTCGCTCCTCGACCGCACTCCCGTGCAGATGTCGGGGATCGGCCTGCCCATGAGCCAGTTCGACAAGCACGACATGGACCCGATGGGGCTCATCAAGCTCGACATCCTCGGGGTTCGCATGCAGAGCGCCATGGCCCACGCCGTGAAGGAGCTGAAGCGCACCCGCGGTGAGGAACTCGACCTCGATGCGCTTCCCCTCGACGACGAGGCGACCTACGAGACCATCCGCTCGACGAAGACCCTCGGCATCTTCCAGGTCGAGAGCCCGGGGCAGATGGAGCTCGTCGGCAAGCTGCAGCCAGAGGTGTTCAACGACCTCGTCATCGACATCTCCCTGTTCCGCCCTGGCCCCATGCAGAACAACATGCCCCTCCACTTCCTCAGGGCCCGCCACGGGGAGGTGATGCCCGACTACATCCATCCAAGGCTCAAGCCGATCCTGCTCGAGACGAAAGGCGTCGTCGTCTTCCACGAGCAGGTCATGCGCATCTTCGACGAGCTCACGGGGTGCGGCCTCGAGCTCGCCGACGTGTACCGACGCTGGCTCGCGAAGCCCGAGCTCGTGCCGCGCATCGAGGAGCTCGTGCGCGGCAGGGCCGCAGAGCGTGGGTTCCCGCCAGAGATCATCGATCGGTCATGGAAGGTGCTCGCCGGCTTCGGCAGCTTCGGCTTCGCGAAAGCCCACGGCGCTGCGTTCGCCCTGCCCACCTTCCAGAGCGCCTGGCTCAAGACCCATCGAGCCGCGCACTTCTGGGCGGGCCTCCTCACCCACGACCCCGGCATGTGGGGCAAGGACCTCATCATCGCCGAGGCGAGGCATCTGGGCATCCCGCTCCTCCCGATCGACGTGCAGCGTTCAGGGCTCGAGTACACGGTCGAGCCGCTCCCGGATGGACGCGACGGGGTTCGCATGTCCCTCGCGGATGTGCGCGGCATGTCATCGGCGGAACGCGACAGGGTCGCCGAGCACCAGCCGTTCGACTCGCTCGCCGACTTCCGCGCTCGTGTCCGACCACGCCGGAGCACGCTCGACTCCCTCGCCAGAGTGGGGGCGCTCGACGTGTTCATCGACTACGAGCCGCGCAGGCGGCACGAGCTGCTCGCGTTCATCCGCTCGCTCACGAGCACGCCGACGCGAGTACCGGAGCACCAGCAGGCGTTCGCGTTCCCCCTGCCCATCCCGGAGCTTCGCGGGGTGACCACCATGGACCTGCACGGGAAGACGCAGACCGACCTGGAGCTGCAGGAGCTCGGCCTCGGCGTGAGCCGGCACCAGATGGAGCGCTTCTTCCCGCTCTTCCGTCAGCTCGGAGTCACTCCAGCGAGCTCGCTCATGGACCTGCCAGGCGGCACCGACGTGCTCATCGCGGGGGTGCGGCGTGCCACGAACACCCCGCCCATGCGTGGCGGGCGGCGCACGGTGTTCGTCTCCCTCGACGACAGCACCGGACTCTCGCAGATCGTGTTCTTCCACGACGCGCAGGAGCGTGCAGGCAACCGGGTGTTCCGCACGCACTACATGCTGGCGCGGGGGAAGACTCGCCGGTCGGGCGCCAAGGGCATCTCCGTGACGGGCGACATGGCGTGGGACCTCCTCGAGGTCGCACAGCTCATGTCCGCGTCCGGTGCCGCGGGAACCGCTCAGACGAGGTCGAGCGCCGTGGTCCTCGAGTCGTCCGAACGGGAGACCTCCGCCAGCCCGAGGCGCCTCGCGAGCGCGTAGGACGCCTCGTTCTCCAGGTCCATGACCGCGAGCACGCGCTTAACGCCGACATAGTCGCGCAGGTACTCGACCAGCGCATCCGCCGCCTCGGTGGCGAAGCCCTGTCCCGCGCATCCCGGGTGCATGATCCAGCCGAGCTCCGCAGAGCGGTGCTCGGGCTCGACGTCGCGCAGGTGCACCGACACGTCCCCGATGAGCTTGCCGTCGTGCTCGACGGCCAGGGCCATGAAGTCGCCCGTCTGCCAGAGACGCGTGTGCGTCGTACGGCGGCTCAGGTGCTCGGTCGCCTCCGTCAGGTCGCGCTGCTTCCAGTGCAGGTAGCGGACGACCTCGGCGTCGGACACGATCTCGTGCCAGGCCTCCGCGTCACGCACGTCGTGGGGGCGGAGCACCAGGCGCTCCGTGAACAGCTGGGGCGCGTCGAACGGACGCTCGGTGCGGGGGCCGCGGAGGAAACGGGGCCGATGGAAGAGGCCACCCTGCAAGTCCTTCTTGACGCCCGGCGCACGGCTCCCGAGGTCGGGCTGCTGGATTCGCTGGAGTGTCATGCGTCGCAGGTTACGAACTCCTCTCATGCCCCGCGTGAGAGAAGATTTGAGCTTTCTATGAGGAGCAGCGAACACCCCGCCACGACGCCGTTCCCATGACACGATGAAGGAATGCCCGATTCCGCCGCCGCTGACCCGATCATCGAGCCCGGTCGCCGTCGGGCGGTCCTCGCGCAGCTCCCCCGACTCCACCGCCCAGACGGCACCCCCATCCGCGTGCTGCTCGTCGACGACGAAGAGACCCTGACGAACCTCGTCAGCCTCGCCCTCTCCTACGAGGGGTGGCAGGTCGACGTCGCCAACAACGGCCGGGATGCGCTCGCGAAGTTCACCGCCGAGCGGCCGGACGTCGTCGTGCTCGACATCATGCTCCCGGACATCGACGGCCTCAGCATTCTCAGGAACCTCCGAGGTCAGGGACACGCCACACCGGTGCTCTTCCTCACCGCGAAGGACTCCATCGACGACCGCATCATCGGGCTCACCGCCGGCGGCGACGACTACATGACGAAGCCCTTCAGCCTCGAGGAGCTCGTCGCCAGACTGCGCGGCCTCATCCAGCGCGCCGGTGAGGCGGTCGCCGACGACGCCTCCCAGCTGCGGGTCGGCGACCTCTTCCTCGACGAGAGCAGCTACGAGGTGCGCCGCGGCAGCGACCCCGTCGCGCTCACCACCACCGAGTTCGAGCTGCTGCGCTACTTCATGCGCAACCCGAAGCGGGTCCTCAGCAGAGCCCAGATCCTCGACCGCGTCTGGAACTACGACTTCGCCGGCAAGGCGAGCATCGTCGACCTGTACGTGTCCTACCTGCGCAAGAAGATCGACGCCGGCCGCACCCCCATGATCCACACGGTGCGCGGCGTCGGCTACGTCATCAGGCCAGCAGAATGAGGCCGTGGACGCTGCGCGCGCGCATCATCGTCGGCGTCACCCTCGTCGTCGCCTTCGTGATGAGCGCGATCGGCATCATGAACGTCGTCACCCTCAACTCCGCCATCACGAGCGTCGTCAACACGCAGCTCGCCGCCTCCATGTCGGTGCTGGAGAACTCCGTCGACAAGTACCGCGTCGACGTCCCGGGCACGCATCCGCACCCCTCGAAGATGGGCGACTCGGCGGCGCCGAAGGTCAAGCCCCTCATCAACTTCGTCGGCCACGCGCCGGGCACCATCATCGCCCTCGCCCACGACGGCGAGATCATCGACTCCGCATCGTTCAGCGAGACCTCCGCGGTCGAATGCGACCAGACCATCAAGAACGAGCTCACGGCACTGGTCCAGTCGCCCGGCTTCGCGACCCAGCACTCGCTGCTCGAGACGATCAAGCTCGATGACGCCGCCGGCGACTTCCGCGTCATGATCCACGAGTGGGACGGCGACCCGAGCTACGCCCTCATCTCCGCCGTCTCCCTCGACACCGCCCGTGACGCGACCTTCAACCAGACCGTCCTCACGCTCGTGCTCTCCTCGCTCGGGATCGGCCTCATCGTCCTCCTCGTCGCGCTCGTCATGCGAGTCGCGATGCGTCCCCTGTCGCGCGTGGTCACGGCCGCCGAGAACGTCGCGCAGATGCCCCTCGCCTCTGGCGAGGTCGGCCTCCGCAGGGCCGTGAAGCTCGACGACATCGACCCTCGCACCGAGGTCGGCAAGGTGAGCGAGGCCCTCGACAAGCTCCTCGCGCACGTCGACGAGGCCTTCGCCGTGCGCACCGCGGCGGACCAGCGGATGCGTCGCTTCGTCACGGACGCGAGCCACGAGCTGCGGACGCCGCTCGCCGCGATCCAGGGGTACGCGGAGCTCACCCGGCAGGATTCGGCGTCGCTGCCCGACACCACCGAGCGGTCTCTCGCACGCATCGAGTCCGAGGCGACTCGCATGAGCTCGCTGGTCAACGACCTCCTCCTGCTCGCCCGCCTCGACGAGGGACAGGACCTGCAGTTCGACACGGTCGACCTGTCCGAGCTCGTCATCAACGCCGTCAGCGACGCGCAGGCGAGCGACGCCGACCGCCACTGGAGCGCGACCGTGCCGCCCAGCGAGGTCTCGGTGCTCGGCGACTGGGAGCGCCTCCACCAGATCGTCGTGAACCTGCTCTCGAATGCCAGCCTGCACACCCCGAAGGGCACGCACGTCAACGTCTCCGTGCGCTACGAGCTCGCGGCCGCGTCGGCGACGGGGCGCGAGGCGGTCCTCATCGTTCGCGACGACGGGCCGGGCATCCCCCAGACGCTCCGCGAGGATCTCTTCTCGCGGTTCGCCCGCGGCGACTCCGCCAGGACCCGCGCGTCCGGCAGCACTGGCCTCGGACTCGCGATCGTGAAGTCCATCGTCGAGGCGCACGGCGGACAGATCGCCGCCGAGTCCGAGGACGGCGCCGCCTTCATCGTGCGGATCCCCGCGGCCAAGGCCTGGGACTAGCCCGTAACCTCACGAGACACGGGAACTGCGCCCTCTCCGCTGCCTGGCGGCCTCGGCGGGTACGCGAGCGTGACCATCACCACGGAGATGATCATGAGCAGGAACCACGAGAGGAGCTTCGTGATCGACACGAGCTCCCAGCCGTGCTCCTGATTCGGGTACACCCACGCACCGACGAAGGTGCCGATGTTCTCGGCGAACCAGATGAACAGGGCGACGAGCAGGAACGCCACGAGCAAGGGCATCCGGAGCGTCCTCCGGAACACGCGGAAGTGCATCCACGTGCGGCCCCACAGCACGGCCACGAACACCAGGAGCACGTACCGGAAGTCGTAGGCGTAGTGGTGCGTGAAGAAGTTCACGTAGATGGCCACGGCCGCGACCACGGTGAGCCAGATGCGCGGGTACCTGGAGAACCGCAGGTCGAAGAGCCGGTAGACGCGGCACATGTACGAGCCGACCGCCGCGTACATGAAGCCCGTGTAGAGCGGCACGGGGCCGATGTGCAGCACTCCCCCAGACGCGTAGCTCCACGAGCCGACGCTCGTCTTGAACAGCTCCATTCCCGTGCCGACGACGTGGAAGGCGAGGATGACCAGCAGCTCGCGGCCGGTCTCGAGCCTGGCCACGACCATGAAGATCTGGATTGCGACGGCGGCGATGACGAGGGCATCGTTGCGTGCCAGCAGCGCATCGTCCGGATACCAGAGTCTCGCGGCGATGATCACGACGAGCATGAGCGCCCCGAAGATGCACGCCCAGGCCTGCTTGAGCCCGAAGACCAGGAACTCGACGAGGCCGGCCCTGAGGCCGCGTGCGGGGGCACGCTCGAGGAGGCGCCCCGCGACGTCGTCGATGCGCTGCTCGAGGCTCGTGAATCTGGCCACCTGGAACCGCCGCTCTCCTCCAGCGCCAACGATCGGCGCACGTCGAATGGCCGACACTAGCGGCACCTGTCCGCGAGGCCCCTGAGGCTGGCCATGACGCCCAGGAACCGTCCGCGTCGACGGGGACGGGGAGAGGGGAAAGAGATCGATCCGCAGAGACCGGGATCCCGGGCCGATCAGTGGACGCCTCTTCGCGCGGTGGCGGGGAATGCGAAAGGCCCGCTTCCTCGAAAGGAAACGGGCCTCGTGCCGCAGTTACATTTTGCTCTTTCGAGCAATCCCAACTTGTGCGGATCTGGTTGCGGGGGCAGGATTTGAACCTACGACCTCCGGGCTATGTGACGCCGCACCCGAGTTGCCCAGCATGACCGGTACTCATCCCAGGTCAGCCTGCAGTTTCGAACTGAATGAGCGGCAGTAGCGGGATCACTCAGGACCTACAAGGTTCGGAGCCTTTGCGTACTTTTGTGCGTCTTCTTGGGCTCGGAAATCCCTGCTTCAGCGTGAAGTTCTTGGGTTCGATTCCGAAGGTCCGAGAGGTTCGTCGGGTCCGTGTAGTGCCTTGCTCGCACCTTTTCGGAGTTCCCGAACTGGGCGTCGGGGACTGACCCCAGGATGGTCGACATCGGATCGTTGCGGCGCTGATTGGCACGCTGCTCGGCAGCCTCTATGAACTTCGACTCTTCACGGCCGTAGGCGAAGCTCAGCCCGTGGTCGACGCTCAGTGGGCGGTTGATCGACCCGATCTTGATCTCGAGATCGATCGGAGGCCGTTCAGGCTGCCCGCCAGCCTGCGCACGGAGCACCAACGCTTGGATCTCCCCCATTTTGAGCGACTCGTGTCTCGGTCGATGTGCGGACATAGATCGCCCCGTTCGCGAGGCTGTGCTTCGTGTCCTGCTTGTCGCTGGGCTGGAACGCCTTGTGACACGGAAACATGGTCTGCCCTGGCTCAGGAGGCAGCGCGACGACAACGAGTACTTCGCGGGTTGGATCCTCGCCAGCTGGCAACCGGAAGATCTCAGGCAAGGGGAAGTGCTCGCCGATATACGGTTGCAGCGAGCGCAGCAGCTCCTGGTCTTCGATGCCCTTGGGTATGCCCGGAGCGCTGCCCTAGTGAGCGCCGATGACCATGACGGCATGTCCGTGGAAGAAGCGTGACGCCGACTTCGGGTCGCGGTTCGCTGCACCGAGCAGGAACTCTGCTACTTTCGCCCGGCCCAATGGCTTGTTGAGGTCGACGTCGCTCTTGACTTCGAGATACCCCGTCTCTGCTTCATCGCCGAGCATCAAGATGCGCTCGAGGATCGCCATCCTCACGTCGCGGTGCAGGGGGTTCATGCTCGCGTTGAGCTCAGGAGGACCAGGCGCAGTCATGTGCTGATTCTGACAGCTAGACGAGCCCGACCGCGGCGCGCTGCAACGCAGAATCCTGCGGCGGCGGGGTGATGCTCTGAGAGAGTTGCTCTGCCGAACATCCGAGAGAAGAGAGCCCTCCCGGGCAGCAACGTGATCTGCGCCGAGAAGGCTTCGTCCACGATCGAGATGAACTACAAGTCGAGTCGCTCCGTCGGTACATCGTCCGGGTGCGCGAGCCGCTGTGTTGGTAGCTCACTCCAGTCCCCCGCGCCGCTCGGTGCAGCGAACGGGAGGCGTTCTGTCGCCTCGTCGAAGGGCAGCCGTTTTGTTGCTGCGTATGGTTCGCTGCAATCGGCAGATACGCCGCCGGCGAGCACCTTGTGACGAGAACATGCGAGAAAACCAGCCGTCCCGGCGCAGCAGAGATACTGCGCCGGGAGGGCTTTCCTGGGTATGTGTGCTCGGGGCACGGGGCGAAGCTAGCTCGCGGAGATGAAGGGCTTACCCCAGCAATCGACCAGCACCGCGACGGCACCAGCGGTGATCATGCCGGCGGCTGCAGCGGCTGCAGCGGCAGCAGGTCCGGCCGCGATCATGCCTCCCACAGCACCTGAGATGATGCCGGTCGTCATGGCCTTGCTGACGCACTGATCCCAGCTGCCTTCCCAACCCTCGACAGCGCGCTGATTGTCGGTGCGGCTACTGCTGCTTTCGGCGGATGACGCAGAAGGTTCTGGCGTGATGACGCGAACCTGGTTGTCCGACACGCGCTCAATCGTCAGGGCGTACGTACCGGCATCCGTGGTGACTTCGTTGGCAAGCGCTTGCAAGCCGCTGCTTGTCTGGAGCGTGAAGACGCCGTTCGACTCCGTGATGGAGCCGTCTGGGACGGTGATGAGCGCTGACGTCGACGACTCGTTCACGATCTCGAATCCATCCCCCTGGATGGTGTTCGTCGACTGGACCTGGGCTTGCTGCGTCGTTTGCGGACTTGCTGATGCGGCTGTCGCTCCGAAGATGGACACCGATGCGATGGCAAGACTTGCGAGGGCAGTCTTTGTGGTGGTCTTCAGCACGTCTATACCTCTTCTGTTTCCTCGATCACGTCCCTGGGCCGCAGTCGTTGCGTGACATATCGCACCAGTATTGCCAGCGGCAAAATAATGAAGACTGAGACCAGGACATTAAATGGTGGATCAAGCCGGTCGAAGATGAAGATAACGCTGACGATAAAGACAATCGCCACCAGGAGATAAGGCAACCAGCGCCGAATCATAGGCGTGCTCCAATCGTTGCGCCGTGCACCATTGCGGGCACCTGGCTTCCGTGGCTGGTCTTCTCGACGTTATCGAGGATGGAACGGCGAGGTCAAATTCGCTCTCACGCGCCACTCGGGTTCTTTCTGAGCCTGACGCGGCCTGCGATCGCCATGTTGATGAACAGGAGAAGCCCCGACGCGGTGGACTTCTCCATCACACGTCGAGGTCGGGGCAAGCTTCCGCGAGTTGAGTCAGCGCACCTCACGTGCGTGGGATCGCAACCGAAGGCTGACGAGGTTGGCGCTGCCGTCAGCGTTGCTGGCCTCGACAGTGGCCGTCACGCCCGGCAGCAATCTGTAGTTGCAGTTCGGCTGCAGCTTGCCACGACCGAGACCACGGAGGAGCCGGCGCGAGCTCGCTACGACGGCGTATTCCTCGAGCAGCGATCCGCCCTCGCGAATCGCAGCCATGACAGCCCCGACAGCGGGGTATCCCCGACGCCACAGCTGAGGCGTCTTTGCGATGCGAGCAGCGCGGAGCCATTCTCGTCGAGATCCCGCGCTGATGAAGAGCTGAGTCTCATCGCTGTGGTGCGTGCGCGGCACGCTGTGCACGCGGCCCAGGACTGCGAGCCCGATCTCGACCCGGACCGGGAGAGCCGCAGCCTCATGTGTCCCGGATGCCCCATTAGGTACAGTAGGCACAGCCAGCATCGACCCTCCGGCCGGTAGCTTCGTTCGATCAAAGACATCCGATGTGCCCGTCATGGGCACCCCTCCTCGGTGTTGGTGTGCTTGCGCAGCGATCCTTTTGTCCGGCACGCACAGCGACGCGCGCCGCCCCCGACAGGCGCTGACCATGTTCTCGTCCACGCCGAACACGTTCTGATGTCGATACCGGACCGACGCGTGTCGTTTCAGCGTGTTGAGACGAATCTGTCGCGACAGTTTGGAGAGCAAGGCTCCTCGGTTGGCGTTTCGCGATGCGCTGTTCTCTATCGGATCTTCGCGAAGACTGGTAGACACATTCCATGCGAAAGACTATTGCTATCTCCAGCGGTGCACTCTTTTTCGTCGTGCTCACTGCGTGCTCCGCAACGCCGACCGCGCCCCAACCCGCACCCACTTCCCCGGGTGACGCAGATAACGCAAGCTTGCTCTGGACAGCACCGGAAAAACTCGAAGCGATGGGAGCAGCTGAGGCAGCGGGCACGTTGGCCCAGGACGCAGCCGGTTGCTGGGGTCTGGACATTCCTGACTCCCCCGCAGGATTCTACGTGGCACAGTTTCCCTACGGAACGACGCTGGACTCTGCGGGCGATGGCATTGTCCTCTCCGACGGTCGTGACTTCTTGACTGGAGAGTTCATCAATGGCGGGGGTGGCTATCGTTCGGACCTTATCCCAGGGGATTTCCCCGGATTCCCGGAGAATTGCAGCCCAGAAGAAGTTGTCTTCATCGGTCAGATTGACGACTGATCTCAACTTCGCTCTTGAGGGCCCGCTTTCACGCCGATATCTTCCTGAGTATCAGCCGCACGTGCGGCTGATACTCGATTCGTTGACCGGGGGTTGACATTGGCTATTCATCGAAAAACATGGGTATCAAAGAGCATCTTGGCGGCCACGGGGGTAGCGACGTTGCTACTCGCAGGGCTGCCCTCGTTGCCAGCAAGCGCCGCGCCATCAGAAGCAGCGGATGAGAAGAACGTCGACATTGAGCCGATGGACACGACGAATCTCAAACTCGTTGAGGGCCTGGACACGCAGGGGGAATGCCTTTTCCGTTCGGAAGTTTATCTGGCAGGCGGCATCGGCTACAAGGACAGCTCGCTCCCCTATGACGAGTACGAGGCGAAGGACGCCGCGTTCCTGACGTTGCGTGCGCAAACTCTCCGTGCGCATCCCGATGACTTCATGGATCTGTACACGGAGCCTAACGGCGAGGGGCGCTTCGCTGGTGTTGTTGTTGCGACGGAGCGCTGGGCCGAGTCTCCGGATAACACACTCGCCGTGCTTGCCAAGGGTGATCCCAAGATCCAGGAAACCCTCGACACATTGAGCGCCGAAGGTGTTCCTGTTCGTGTGGAGGCCAAGGCTGCGCCCAGCATGAACCAAGTCTGCACGATCCAAGATTCGTTCACCGACGTCCGTTCTGTGAGCGGCGAAACGGTCAACGTGGCCCTCATACCCGATCCCCTTGCCGGGCAGCTGCAGATCCTGGCGGGCGAAGACGACGCCGAGATCATCGGCCGCCACGCATCGCAGTTTGGGAAACTCGTCCGCATCGATATCGAGGGCCTCGGCGTCGAAGGAGCCGGTCGGTACAACGACTACCCCTCGTTCAATGGAGGCAACCGAACCAGCGGCTGCTCGAACGCGTTCCGGATCAACCAAACGGGATCTGTGACAGCAGACCACTGCCCACACGGCACGTATACGCACAACGGCTATTACATGGGAACGACGACGAGTTCACTTGTGTCGGCAAAGATCGACGCGATGGTGATCAAGGACAGCTCGTACTCGCAGCGCGTCTGGGTCGGCGGTACAAACACCAGCAACTCACTTCCCGCTTACGGCGTTTATCCCGCCAGTTCGCTCTCCACTGGTGCTCAGGTGCTTGTTTCTGGCCAGAAATCTGGCCAGGGCACCATCTCCTACCAGGGCATCCCATCAGCAGGCTGCTTGTACTACGACTCGGAGTGGTACTGCCAGATCCAGCGCTTCTGGGCGCAGCCCGCGAACTTCATCAAGGGGGATAGCGGAGGACCTGTGGCCGCCTACGACCCCGCGAATGGTCGGCTCATACCTCTCGGCATCGTCGCTGCCGTTCCGGAAGGCCCTGACCTCATGAAAGTCGCGCACAGTGCGTACGTGACGAAGCTCGAATCTGCGACGTTCTTGTGGGGTGGCGCGAGCATCGGCTAGGACCTGACATTTCTGCACTTCGCACACGAAAAGAACCCCTCCCGAGACGCCGCGGCATGCTGTGACTCGGGAGGGGTTCTTGGTGGATATCTGAGCGGGGACAAGAAAAGAAGAAGCCCCGACATGCGGGTTATAGGACAGAACGTGTGTATGGGATCTTGATCTAGGCCCGCCGTTGCAGGCGTGTCGAGGGGTGGTCTTAGTCCGAGACCCTTAGTCGTGGGAAACGACGCCAACTCGACGACTTGTTTGGTATGCGGGCAACGGCTCGTGAAGAACGGGAAGACTCCCGCGGGGACGCAGCGGTGGCGGTGCTTGAACTGCGGGTCGTCATCGGTCAGGAAGCGCGCTGACCTCGCTCGCCGCAACGAGCTTCGGGAGTTCCTGCAGTGGCTGCTCGGGAAGCACTCCCAAAACGAGCTCGGCGGGCCGAGCGCCGCCCGGCAACTGCGACGCCGGACCGCGTGGTGCTGGGAGATCGAGCCAACACTCGGCCCGGTCGAGACGACGCATCCGGTGGTGCTCGTTGATGGAATTTATGTCGGTTCGTGGTGTCTGCTGATCGCGGTCACCGAGGACTTGCAGGTGCTGGCATGGCAGTGGTGCGCCCGCGAGTCGGCGGCCGCTTGGACGGCGCTCTTGACGCGGATCCCCGCTCCTCTGGTGGTGGTCTGCGACGGCGGGGCCGGGTTCGCGTCGGCGGTTCGCGTCGGCTGGCCGGACACGAAGATCCAGCGCTGCATCTTTCACGTGCAGATGAATGTCCGTCGTCACCTCACGCTGCGCCCGAGAACCCATGCCGGCCGCGACTTGCTGAAGCTCTCCAGAGCGCTCTCCTGGGTCGTCGACGCGGACACCGCCGTCGCTTGGCAGCTGGGTTTGCAGGCCTGGTGGCAGCAGCACGGGCAACTCACGAAGCAACGCTCCACCGACGGGTGGAGCAAATGGTGGACCCACGACCGACTCCGCAAAGCGTGGCTGCTGCTGAGCCGCCTCTCCGGCAACGGGCATCTGTTCACGTTCGTGTCCCACGGGAACGCGCGCACCACGAGCCCGCTCGAGGGCGGCATCAACAACGGCATCCGCACCACGTTGCGCAACCACCGCGGGATGAGCGAGGCCCACATGAAACGCGCCGCGGAATGGTTCCTCTACACGCGCGAGCTCATCCACACGTTTTGTCCTATAAGCCTCAGTGGACGCCTCTTCGCGCGGTGGCGGGGAATGCGAAAGGCCCGCTTCCTCGAAAGGAAGCGGGCCTTGTGCCGCAGTTACATTTTGCTCTTTCGAGCAATCCCAACTTGTGCGGATCTGGTTGCGGGGGCAGGATTTGAACCTACGACCTCCGGGTTATGAGCCCGGCGAGCTACCGAACTGCTCCACCCCGCGGCACAAGAGGAAACATTACCAGCGGTCCTAGCGTCGTGCAACTCAGGCCCCCACTTCCCCGGAAAACCCGGCGTGTCGGAGGCATGAGGCACCTGCCGCAGGCTCCTCCGCGGGCCCGCATCAGGGCCAAATCTCCTCGATTTCGCGCGAATTCCCGCTGCGGAGTCCGCCATGAGACGCATCCCGGGCGCGTCGCGCCTCGAGCGAGGACCACGCGCTCGCGACGCAGCCCAACCCCGCATCCCAACCCGCCGCCGCCGCCCCGCGTCGTCTGCCCCACCACCGGGCAGAGAGTTGTGGCCTGGGGTCGTCAGCGGCCGCCTGAACAGCTCTTGCCCACAACTCCAGCCTCGGGACGCCGGGGAGCGCGGGCACGCAGGCACGCGGGCACGCAGGCACGCAGGCACGCAGGCACGCGGGCACGCGGGCACGCGGGCACGTGAGCACGCGGGAGCACCAGCACGCGGGAGCGGGAGCGTGCGCAGGCGCGGACGTCCGGGCACGCAGACGCCGACGGGCGCCACCCTCGAAAGGGTGACGCCCGTCGGCGTGTGCAGCTCGGCGCCTACGTGGTCGGCGTCGGCTCCGGGGAATCGCTCGGCGTCACCGACGTGCCGGACACCTGGCTGTCCGCATCACGGGCACGGTTCAGCGCCTCGGTGAGCCGCTGGTCGGCCTCGGCGGCCGCAACGAGGTCGTTGTTCGCGTACGCGGCCGTCCGATCCTCAAGGGCCTTCTCGGCGTCCGCCAGCGCGGTCGAGAGCTGCTCCTGAGGAGTTCCCGTGCCGCCGCCCGAGGGCGGAGTCGTCGCGGTCGGTGCAGGCGTCGCGGTCGTGTCGTCAGGGACCGAGTCGACAGGCAGGTCGTCGGTAACCTCGACGCCGCCGTCACCTGCATCAGCACCGGCGTCGCCGCCGAAGAGCTCATCGAGCGCCTCGTCGAGCGTCGGCTGGAACGCGATCTTGTCGCCGAATGCGACGAGCACGCGCCTCAGCAGCGGGTAGCTGGTCTCACCGGTCGACTCGACGTAGACAGGCTGCACGTACAGGAACCCTTCGCCGACCGGCACCGTGAGGAGGTTTCCTCGCAGCACCTGCGTCTGACCGCCTCGCTCAAGCAGGTTCAGCTGGTTGGCGACCGTCTCGTTCGAGTTGAAGATGTTCTGCACCTGGCCAGGGCCATTGACGTTGTCGTTCTCGACTCGCAGCAGAGTTATCTTCCCGTACGTATCCGCGACGGTTCCGTCCGTGGATCCCGCGTTGGAGTTGGCGGCGAGATACCCCCTCAGCACGTTCCTCGACTGCGCGTTCGCGTTTGTCAACGGGATGTAGGTGGAGTAGATCGAGAACGCCGACTCCTGACCCGGGAGCTGCATCGTCAGGTAGTACGGAGGCTGTGACGCTTCTCCCCCGGTGGGGTTCTGCGGCAGCTGCCAGGCGTTCGTCTGGTTGTAGAACGTGCTCGCGTCGGTCACGTGGTACCTGGCGAACATCTCGCGCTGCACCTTGAACATGTCCGTGGGGTACCGGATGTGGCTCAGCAGCTCACCCGACATCTCCGACACGTTCTTGAGCGTCGACGGGAAGACCTTCTGCCACGTCTGCAGGATCGGGTCGGTCTCGTCGAACGCGTAGAGCGTGACGCTTCCGTCGTACGCGTCCACGGTCGCTTTCACCGAGTTGCGCATGTAGTTGATGACCTCTGGCGGCAGCGACGACGCTGGGGTGTCCGCGTCCTCGAGCAGGTTCTGCAGGCCGGCGAGCTCGGAGTATGGGTACTTGTTGCTCGTCGTGTAGCCGTCAACGATCCAGGTGAGGCGTCCGTCCACGACCGAGGGGTACGGATCGGAGTCGATCGTCAGGTACGGGGCAGCGGCCTGCACGCGCTCGGCAGGGTCGCGGTCGTAGAGGATCTGCGACTCGTCGTTGACGTACTCGGAGAGCAGGATCTGCTCGGACTGGAACTTGATCGCGTACACGAGGCGGTTGAAGAAGTTCCCGAGGTCGGGGCCGCCCTCACCGGTGAACGTGTTGTACGTCTGCGTTGCGCCGTCGGCGCCGGAGACGTGGTCGAACTCGGCGGGCTGGGAGCCTTCCGGGGCGCCGACGATGGAGTACTCGGGCGAGGACTGCCCGAAGTACACGCGCGGCTCGAAATCGCCGAGCGCGCCTTCGCTGGGCATGCCGCCCTCGATGAAGAGGGGCTGACCGTCGGGTCCACGCTGGTTGCCGTACGCCGTGACGAGGCCGTAGCCGTGCGTGTAGACGATGGTGTTGTTGACCCAGGACTGCGCGTCAGCGCCAAGACCGGCGATGTTGATGTCGCGGACGGAGCCGACGGCGTCCTGAACCTGGCCGTCGATCTCGTAGCGGTCGACGTGGAGGCGGTCAGGGAACTGGTAGTACGCACGCTCCTGCTCGAACTGCGCGAAGGTCGGCGAGACGAGCGATGGGTCGAGGATGCGGATATTCGCCGTGGTGTCGGCGTCGTTCCGGAGCTGCCCCTGGCTGACCGTCGTCTCTGCGGCGTAGTTGATCTCCTCGATCTGGTCGAGCCCATAGGCGCTTCGGGTCGCATCGATGTTGTTCTGGATATACGGGGTCTCGAGTGCCTGCTCGCTCGGTCCGACCTGGAACTGCTGGACGATCCACGGGTAGACCATGCCGACCACGAGGCCGACGATGACGAGCAGGGCCGTGCCGACGAGCGGCAGACGCCAGCGACCGATGGCCGCGGCGATGAAGAAGAGGACGGCCACGACGATCGCGGCTCCGGCCAGGATGCCCTGACCGGGGATGGTCGCGTTCGCCTCGGTGTAGAGCACACCCGTCCAGCGACCGGAGAGCGTGTTGAGCGCGGCGTATCGGTCGAGCCAGAAGCTGACCGCCTGCACGAGCATGTAGAGACCCGCGAGGATCGCGATGTGCGTGCGGGCGCTCTTGGAGATGACGACCTCGCGACCGGTCACGCGGATTCCGCCGTACAGGTACAGCGTTGCCGCGGTCAGGATCAGCGAGAGGAGCACGACGGCGCTCACGAACGCGACGACGCCTCGGAAGAACGGCAGCTGGAAGATGTAGAACGAGACGTCCAGGTTGAAGACCGGGTCGGTCTCGCCGAACGGAGTGGAGTTCATCCACATCAGCACGGTCTGCCAGGAGGCGATGAGCGCGACGCCGGCGAAGAGGCCGAAGATAGCGGGGACGAAGATCATCGCACCGCGACGGATCGGCTCGATGACCTGCTGGTAGCGGTCGAGCTGCTCGTTGAGCTTGGCGTAGACCGGACGCGCACGGTAGGCGATCTGCAGGTTGGCGTAGAGGGGAACGCCCATGCCGACGAGTCCGATGGCGAACATGATCGCCCCGGCACCCCACTCGGTGAGGAGGACCTCGAGGACGCCGAGCTGGTCGTACCAGAGCACGTCCGCGTATCGGCCAGCGAACCAGAAGAAGACGACGAGGAGCGCCACGACGATCAGCAGTGTGATCGTGAGCGGTCCCATCCGACGTCGGCTGGCGGGTTTCGGACTCTGGGGCTGTTGAGCTGCAGTGCTTGTCACGTCGTACCTGTCATTGCCTGGAGGGGCCGTTTGTTTTCCGAGAAAGGGGAACTAGAGGAGTTTATCTGGCAACTGCCTGGCAAAACTGAGACTGGCGTGGGTCATGAGCCGAGAACCGATTCGCAGGTGCGCAGCGCGCCGGTGTCTCCGCCGTCCCCAACCGTCTGGATGACCTGCTCCGCCTCGTTCAGCGAGGACACGGCGTAGACCGGGATGTCACCGGGGATGCCCCCGTCCAGGACGTCCTTGCAGTTGTCCGCTGGCGCGAGGAAGAGGTCGGCGCCGACCTCCACGGCGGCGTAGAGCTTCTGCGTGATGCCGCCGATGCTGCCGACCGTGCCATCGGGCGACATCGTGCCGGTGCCCGCGATGTGCAGGCCCTGTGTGAGGTCGCCGTCGACGAGCTTGTCGGACACGGCGAGCGCGAAGATGAGCCCCGCGCTCGGTCCGCCGACGTTGCCGAGTTCGATGTCGACATCGATCGGGAACTCGTGCTGGGTGGCGACCGTGACTCCGAGCAGCGGCCGCTCCTCCCCCTCGACGAGTCCCGGGCGTGGCGTGATCGAGAACGTCTTGCTCTCGCCGGCCCGATCCACGACGACGTCGACCGGTCCGAGACTGTCGAGGTCGCCCCCGGATGCCTCGGCCACGGCCGCTGGCAGGCCCTCCGTCGAGTCGACCGGGATCCCACTGACGGATTTGACGATGTCCCCGGGCTCGAGCATGCCCGCCGCAGCCCCGTCCTCCCCGACCGAGACGACCGCCAGCGCAGTTCCGACGTCGTACCCCTCGTTGATGAGCGCTGCGGCGATCGCATCGGCCTCAGAACCCTGCATGAGCGCGGCGTTCTGCGCATCGCGCTGCTCGCCGGTCTCCGCGTCGGCGTAGTACGCCTCGACGGGGAGGACGTCGTTGGATGGCGTGACAAGAGCGATGAAGACCTCGAACCAGTTGGGCAGGTTCTCCGGCCGGCCCCCGACATTCACGGTCATGACGTCGAGCTGCCCGTCAGACGGCTCGAACGTGTCGGCCCCGCCGATCGTGATGACCTCGACCTGCGTCGTGTCCTCCTGCGAGGCCTGCACCGTGCCGAGCGCGTCGAAGACGGGGCCGGGAGAGCGCACGACGTACGGCGCCGGACTGAAGCCGAGGGCGACGAGCAGGAGCATCCCGATGGAGAGGAAGACGAGTCCGACGCGCGCCCGCCTCGAGCCCTCCTCGCTGCGGCGGCGGTTCGCCTCGTGCGCCCTGGCAAACGCCTCTGACTGCTCGCGAACTCGGGCATCCCCCTCTAAGGAGGGTTCGGAGAAGAAGGTCACTGCGCTCGTTTCGATGTCCTGCGGCTATTGTTCGCCCGTGGCGCAAGGCACTCGGCGCATACGCAGTCACGGCGACCCTTCCTTGGAGGGGCCACGAGCTAGCGTAGATCCAAGCGCTGGGAGGTGCGGAATGAGTGATGCACAGGGACCGATTCCCGACGACGGATCCGAAGACGAGCTGCGCAAGCTGCTCCGCGAGCTGCTGAGCGGGCAGGGAGGCTTCGACCCCGCCAAGCTGGCGGGAGTCGCTGGGCTCCCGAACGACCCTGCCGCGGTGCAGGCGCTGCTGGCGCAGCTGCAGGCGGCCGTCGCGAACCCGGGCAACGGACTGGACTGGCAGGTCGCACGCGACCAGGCCCGTCGGGTCGCGCAGCCCAAGAACCGCGAGATCAGCTCCGAGGAGGCCGCCCGATTCGACCAGGCCTTCCGCGTCGCGCAGCTGTGGCTGAGCGAGGCGACCCAGCTCGGGGAGCTCAGCGAGTCGCCAGCGACGCTCACCCGACTCGAGTGGATCACCGGCTCCATCCAGTTCTGGACCTCGCTCTCCGAGCCCGTCGCGACGAGCATCGCCGACGCCCTCATGAACGTGCTCACCGAGCAGACCCCGCCGGAGATGGCGCAGCTGCTCGGCCAGTCGTCCTCGATGATGCGCGGCATCGGCGGCGCGATGTTCGCCGTGCAGCTCGGCCAGGTCGTCGGCAACCTCGCTGAGGAGGTCGTCGCCGGAGGCGACATCGGCGTGCCGGTGCTCGACCACAGCCGTCCCTCGCTCCTGCCGCAGAACATCGACGACTTCGCCGAGGGTCTCGACGTCGACCGCGAGCAGATCGAGCTCTACCTCGCCGTCCGCGAGACAGCCCACGCGAGGCTCTTCCAGCACGCCAAGTGGCTGCGCCTGCACCTCATCTCCTCGATCACGGAGTTCGCGAGAGGGGTGAGCATCGACGTCTCCCGTATGGAGGAGCTCGCGCAGACGCTCGACCCGAGCGACCCGGACGGGATCAGGGCTGCGCTCTCCGAGGGCGCCTTCATCCCGCCCCGCACGGAGCAGCAGGAGGCGGCACTCGCCCGCCTCGAGACCATGCTCGCCCTCATCGAGGGCTGGGTCGACGTCGTCACGGAAGACGCGACAGCGCGGCTGCCGAAGTCGGTCGCACTCGCGGAGACCGTGCGGCGCCGTCGCGCCGTCGGCGGCCCCGCCGAGCGCGCCTTCGCCTCGCTCGTCGGGCTCGAGCTCCGTCCACGCCGCCTCCGCGAGGCCGCCGCCATGTGGCGCGCAGTCTCGGAAGCGCACGGAGCGGCCGCCCGTGACGAGCTCTGGGCCCACTTCGACGCTCTCCCGACGAGCGAGGACATCGACCACCCCGAGGCACTCGTCACGAGGCTCGGATTCGGCGAGCTCCCCGCCGACGAGTACGACGAGGCGCTGACGAAGTTCCTCGACGACCCCTCGGCGTTCGGCGACGCACCGGAGGGTGGCGACACGCCAACGAGTTGATCTCGCGCCTCCGGCAGACCGCAACCACCGGTCATGGCTGCGGTCCCGGTCCTGGCTCGGCCTCGGCCTCGTCCGACGTGGGCTGTGGAGAACTCCTGCGGGGCTTCGAGCGTTCCAGCAGGATCTCTGCATGGAACTGCGATTGCCACCTGGCGTGCCCCTCGTGTGGCGCTCCCCCACCGAGCTGCAACTGGGCGGCGTGAACGCTCGTGCGGTCATCCGCGAGCCGAGCGCGGCCACCGAGCGGCTCATCGAGTCGCTGCGGAGCGGCGGCACGCTCGCGCAGTTCCACGAGCGGGGCGCACGACTCGGACTGAACGGCGACGAGATCGAGGCGTTGCTCGGGCGCGTGCGGGCGCTCCTCGAACCGGTACCCGTCTCGCCGCGCCGGAGGTCCGGGGCAGCCGCACCTCGCGGCAAGGCGCGACCACCCGTCATCCTCGTGCGCGGCACGATCGCCGGCGACGACCTCGCCGGGCACGTCGCGGCGCTCGGCTGCACGGTGCGAAGCGCGCGCGGCGACTACCAGCCCCCGAGACCCGCCGAGATCGGCCTCGTCGTCGACTGCGGAGACTACGTCCTCCCGCCTCGGCGGTACACGCCGCTCATGGCCTGGGATGTGCCGCACCTCGCCGTCGTCGCGGGCGACCTCGACGCGAGCATCGGTCCATTCGTCGTGCCCGGCCGCACCCCCTGCCAACGCTGCGAGGACCTGAACCGACTGGACGCCGATCGCGCCTGGGCTGCCATCGCCACCCAGCTCGCGCTCACGACGCGCGCCCAGCTCCCGCGCCTCACGAGGGAGGTCGTTCGCAGCCTGGTCGTCGACGCGGTGTCGTCGTGGCTTCGCGACGGAACCGCCTCGCGCTATTGCGGTCCGGAGGTCCTGACGATCGACTCGCTCACCGGCGAGGTCCGCCGAACGCCCCGTTCGTTCCACGACGAATGCGGGTGCCGAGCTCTGCCAGGAAGCGAGAAGCCGGCCGCTCCGCGTCGCGCCGACCGCCGTACTGCGCGTGCGTCAGACGCAGACGCTTCCGCGCGCGCGTGACGGCGACGTACAGGAGCCTGCGCTCCTCGTCGAGTTCATCCTGCGTCTCCGCGTACCAGATCGGCAGCAGCCCCTCGCTGACGCCGACGATGGTCACGCTGTCCCATTCGAGGCCCTTCGCGGCGTGGATGCTCGAGAGGGTCACCGCTCGCAGCTCCGGCTCGTACTGCATCTTCGCGCGCTGCTGCAGCTCCGCCGAGAACTCGGCGAGCTTCGTGCCGTGCGGCTGGGCGTCGGCGAGGCGGAGCAGCGCATCCCAGGAGTTCCAGCGGTCGCGCAGGGCGCCGGAATCGGCGGGAGGCTCGTGGGTCCAGCCAAGATCGCGGAGCACGTCGCTCACTGCCTGGAACAACGGCCCCGTGGTCTCCTGCATGACGGCGGCACGTAGGGCGCTGAGCGCCTGGCGCACCTCGGGCTGGTCGAAGAAGCGCCGCTGGCCGATGGCCGAGTAGGCGATGCCCGAGTCCTGGAGAGCGCGCTCGATGGCCGCGGCCTGCACGTTCGTCCGGTACAGCACGGCGATGCTCTCGATGGGGATGCCGCCTCGCAGATCCTCGCCGATCCGGTGGACGACACCGCGAGCCTCGTCGTCGTCGTCGTGGAACTGCAGCACCTCGGGCAGGGGCTCGCGCCTGGGCGTCTCGGCCGCCGGCTCGAGCGTGAGCGCGTACGGCACATGCCTGGCGACCTCGTTCGCGACGCCGATGATGGCGGACGAGGAGCGGTAGTTGTCCTCGAGGCGCACGACCCGCGCATCCGGATACCGCTCAGGGAACCCCGTCAGGAAGGAACTCGAGGCGCCGGCGAACGAGTAGATCGTCTGGGCCGCGTCGCCGACGACGCACAGCTCACGACGCGCACCCAGCCACAGCTGCAGCAGCCGCTGCTGCAGCGGCGAGACGTCCTGGTACTCGTCCACGACGAAGAACCGGTACTGCTCGCGCACACGCTGCGTGACCCACGGTTCGAGCTCGAGCATGCCGACGGTGGCCAGCAGCACATCCTCGAAGTCCATCTGCCGACGCTCGTCCTTGATGTCCTCGTAGGCCTGCAGCAGGCCGAGAGCCGCGTCGTCGCTGACCCCCTTCGGCAGCGATCGCGACGACCGCAGCTGGATGGCGTACTCCTCGAGGGACAGCTCACGCACCTTGCGCCACTCGATCTCGGTCGCCATGTCGCGCACGCCGGCAGGATCGAGCCGCAGGCCGATGCGCTCCGCGGACTCGGCGATGAGCCTGCCCTTGCCCTTGACGATGGCCGGGGCGGGGCCGCCGACCGTGTGCGGCCAGAAGAAGCCGAGCTGGCTGAGCGCCGCCGCGTGGAAGGTGCGTGCCGCAACGCCGGATGCTCCCAGATCTCGGAGTCGCCCACGCAGCTCCCCCGCCGCCTTCGCCGTGAAGGTCAGGGCGAGCACCCGCGAGGGGTCGTACACCCCGGCGCGGATGCCGTACGCGATGCGGTGCGTGATCGTCCGCGTCTTGCCCGTCCCGGCACCTGCCAGGATGCAGACGGGGCCGACAAGAGCGAGCGCCGCCTCCCGCTGGGCATCGTTGAGCGACGCCAGCAGGCTCACATCCGCCGTCGACGACTGCGCGAGGCTGTCCGCGTCAGTCGAGGTGACCACTGAGCCAGGCGTCGATGATCGCGCGGGCGATTGAGGTGGGACCGGGCAGGCGATCTTCGATGGCCCTGACCTCGTCCCGGGTGAACCACCCCAGCTCGACGATCTCGTCGTTGTCGGGCTCGACGGTGGCCGGATCCTGGTCCGGGTGGAGCTTCGCCGTGAAGCCCACCATGATGCTCGCGGGGAACGGCCAGGGCTGCGAGCCCAAGTACCTCGGCTCGACGACGTGCGCCCGCGCCTCCTCGTAGATCTCCCGCGCGACCGCGGCCTCGAACGACTCCCCCGGTTCGACGAAGCCCGCCAGGAGGGAGAAGCGGCGTGGGTTCCACCTCACGTTCGCGCCGAGCAGGATCCGATCGTCACGATCGAGCACCGCGGCGATGATGGCGGCATCCGTGCGGGGGAAGCTCACGTGCTTCTCGCCCTCGGCCTGCCTGACCCAACCGGCGAGGCCGGCGCTCGTGGCCGAGCCCGTGCGTGGCGAGAAGGCGTGCGAGTCGTGCCAGTTCGTGATGGCGAGAGCCTCGGTGAACAGTCCGCAGTGCACCGCCCCGAGATGAGCGGCGGTCTCCATGAGCCCGGCCCACAGTCGGGCATCCGGTTCGATCGCCGCCGCGAGTGCGTCGTCGACGCTGACCGAGACGACCGAGGTGCCGCGCGGCAGGTCTTCGTCGTCGGCGAGCGTCCTGCCCAGGTACACGGCGTCGGCGACAACCGGCGCGAGGAGCGTCGCGCGCTCGCTGGTCGCGGACAGCAGCTCGAGCTTGGGGCCGTCACCCGCCGACCGCATGAGCGCCTTGCCGCCGTTCAGGACGAGCACACGGGTGGCGCCGTCGGCGAAGAGCGACTGCACGAGACCGGGTTCGCTGCGGCGCTCGTGGTCGCGATCGGTCTGCTGCTGGGCAAGAGGGAGACGAGACATGAAGTGATTCATAGGCGGATTCATCCTAGGTCGCCTCGAGGCCGTGCGGGCGTGGCACTCACTCAGGCTTCGCCGTGCCTCCTAACCTGGAGCCATGGCTGAGCTCTCGCTGGAACTCGCGGCACTTGCAGTGGCCGCTGTACCCGACCTCGATGTGGCTGCGGCCCTCGAGCACACGTTCGGGGCGCACGGTGACTTCGACGCCGCCCTGCTGACCCTCGCCGACGGCGAGACCGTCATCGCGCGCCGCCCGACCTCGTCGGCTGCGGCACAGGAGCAGCTCGCCGACGTCCGTGCGCTCGCCGTGCTGACGCCTGGGATGCGCAGCAGGCTCCCCTTCCAGGTCTCGGAAGTCCTCGGTCACCTCGCCGAGAAGCGCGAGCGCGTCGCGGTCTACACGTACCTTCGAGGCATTCCGGCCGACCGCGAGCCCCTCGAGCCCGGGACGCTGTTCCTCGTGAGCCTCGGGCGCGCCATCGCGTCCGTCCATTCCCTCCCCAAGGGGCCAGTCGAGGCTGCAGGGATGCCGACGCTCACCGCCTCGGAGGCCAGGCAGGCCGCCGCCCAGACGATCGCGCGAGCGAAGGAGACCGGGCGTCTGCCCGTCACCCTCGATCGCCGCTGGAGCGCGGCCATCGACGACGATTCGCTCTGGCAGTTCCAGCCGACGGTCATCCACGGGGCGCTCGGCCTGTCCTCGATCATCACCGACGGCAACCAGGTGAGGGGGGTGCTCGGCTGGAGCGACCTCCGCGTCGGTGACCCCGCTCGAGACCTGCACTGGATCTCGTCGCTGGACGGGGCGATCGCGAGGGGCATCCTCGACGAGTACACGGACGAGGCGCCGGGAACGGTGGACCGGCAGCTGCGGCAGCGGGCCCTCCTCTACGCGGAGCTGGAGCTCGCTCGCTGGCTGCTGCACGGGGTCGAGGCCGGTGACGCGGACATCATCTCGGACGCCGAGGGGATGCTCGACTCGCTCGTCGACCGCATCCACCGGGCCCCCGCGCAGCCGCTGGTGCACGAGACGCTGCCCGTGCTCGACATCGCCGAGGTGCAGGAGCTGCTCAAGGAAGCCGCCGGAAGGCGTCCGGCTCATCAGCCCGACGCGCACGACACCGGGAGCGGCGTGCTCCCCGGTCTGGTGCACGAGTCGCCGTCCGGTGCCCCCTCGGGCGTGCATCCGGATGACAGTCCGGACGTCGACGTGGATCACGCCGCCGAGGATGACCTCGACGACGACACCCCGCCGAACGACTTCATGCGGACGGACTCGCTGCGCTGAGGGCTGCCTCGGCTTCCGCCAGCAGCCGTTCGAGCTCTGCTCGCCCGGTGACCTCAGGGACTCGGATCTCCTCGCCCTCTCGGACGTAGACGAGCACGGCGTCGATGCGCTCGGGCGGCACCCCCGTGTGCTCGGAGTAGGCCAGCGTGTAGAGCGCGAGCTGCAGCTGGCGCTCCCAGCGTGCGCTGTCGCCGCTCGGAACCCTGCCCGTCTTCCAGTCGACGACCTCGATGCGTCCCTCGTGTTCGAAGACCGCGTCGATCTTGCAGACGACGGTCCGATCGCCGAGTCGGAACTCGATCGTCTGCTCCACGAGGACGGGGGTCCGGTGCGGCCATGGGGTCTCGAGGAACGCCTCCTGCAGGCGCTCGAGCTCAGCGAAGTCGGCGTTCGAGGCGTCGGCGAGGCTGTTCAGCGCGCCGTCTTCCGTGCCGAAGATCTCCGCCATGCCGAGGAGGTCTCCTCCCGCGTTGGGGGCGGCGTAGTGGGCCTCGACCCAGGCGTGGAACATGGTGCCGATGCGGGTCTGCCTGAAGGGCTTCTGCGGCATCGGCCGGCGCAGCTGAGCCGCGATCTCCGCGGGGTCGGTGACGAGGTCCTTGAACTTCGACGCGGCGAAGCGCGCAGGGAGCTCGACGCTCATCACGGTGCTGCGCTCGGCGCGTTCGCGGAGCAGCAGCTCGATGCGCCTCGCGAGCGCTCCGCCTGGTGCGGCCTGGGTGTCCCGGGCGTGGGCGACGGCCTGTGCGAGCTCGGTCACCCGCTCGTGACGCTCCGGGCTGAAGGGGGCATGGGGCCAGGCGACGCTGTCGGCGGCGAGTGATGCCGGCGCCTCGTCGAGGGTGTTCTCCGGTGGGGTGTCGATGATGCCGGCTTCAGCCAGCTCGTCGACGAACACCGAGACCTTGCGGGCGGTCTTGTGGATGGCGCTCCAGTACGAGCCGGCGATGAGCAGCTCGTGCCGGGCGCGGGTGTAGGCGACGTAGGCGAGTCGGCGTTCCTCGTCGTCGTTGCGCTCCTTGATGCGCTCCTTGAGGTCGACCATCAGGTCGGCGAGTTCCTTCTGCGTCTCAGCGTCTCGCCACGGGAGCTCCGGACGGTCGTGCGCGTCGAGGAGGAGCTCGTAGGGGATGACGCCGCGTCGGATCCAGCCGAGCCCGTCTATCGAGGTGCTCGGCATCTCTCCCTCCACGCTGCGGGGAACCGCGACGAAGTCCCATTCGAGCCCCTTGGAGCCGTGGATGCTCAGCAGCTGGACCACGCCGGGCTCGGCCTGCTCCTGCACCGGCGCGAGCGAGTCGTCGCCTGCGGCGATCTCCACCCAGTCGAGGAACGCGCCGAGGTCGGCATCCGGTTCGGCGGAGGAGAATGCAGCCGCCGCTTCGGCGAAGGCGTCGAGGTTGCCGACTCTTGCGATGTTGCCGGGGTTCGCGGTGACCTCGAGATCGAGGCCCATGAGCGCGATCGTGGCGTCGACGAAGCTCGTGATGGGGAGTCCTGAGTTCCGGCGGAGCTCGGCGATCAGCTCGCTGACGGCAGGGATGCGCTGTCGGGCGCCGGGGCTGAGACCGGCCAGCCAGGTGTCGGGCTCGGTTCGGCGATCTTCCGAGGCGATCCGGGACGCGAGGAAGTCGAGGGCCTCCTGCAGGGGCACCTCGTCGTCGCCCGTCGCGAGGTCGCGTTTGCTTGCCCGCACCTCGTCAGCCAGAGACGCCATGGTGACGTCGCGGTTGGCGAGGCTGCGCGAGACGTCGTGGATCGCCTGGACGTCGGCGAGGCCGAACTGGAATCTCGCGCCGACGAGCAGGCGGATGAGCTCGTTGCCTGCGGTTGAGTCGTGCGCGACGCGCATGGCGCAGCGGAGGTCGACGACCTCCGGGGCCGAGAGCAGCCCGCCGAGACCGATGACCCGGTTGGGCACGCCCGCGCGCGTCAGCGCTGCGGAGAAGAGCGGGAGGAGCTTCCGCGCGCGCAGGAGCACGGCGCCGGACGGCGGTCTGGCGTCGCCGTGGGTGTCGCCGTCGACGACGATCCGCTCTCGCATCCAGGTCGCGACGGCGGCCGCCTCGTCGTCGAGCGTCTCGGGGAAGGCAAGCGAGACCCGCCCCTCGCCTGCCCCTGGCCGGGTGCCGAGCTGCGTGACACCGGGGTCGTTGGCCTCCGGCAGCCGTGCGGCGACCTGGTTCGCCGAGTCGAGGATCCTGGCGTCGTTGCGCCAGGAGATCGAGAGCTGGAACGTGGGTTCCTCATCGGGCGGCACGATACGAGACCTGAAGTCGCCATGGAATCGACGCATGTTGCCCGGGCTGGCTCCACGCCAGCCGTAGATGGACTGCTTGGGGTCGCCGACGGCGAGCACGGGGTGGTCGCCGAAGATCGTGCCGAGCAGACGCGTCTGGCCGACGCTCGTGTCCTGGTACTCGTCGAGGATGACGAAGCGGTGCCTGGCCCGCAGCTCCTCGACGACGGCCGGCGTGCTCGAGCAGATCTCTGCCGCGAAGGTGACCTGGTCGGAGAACTCGATGAGCCCCCGCTTGCGCTTCTCGAGCTGGTAGCGCTCAGCCAGCCCGACGAAGATCGGCAGCTCATCCAGGGTCGCCACGGCGTCGACCACCGGCTTCAACGGCGTGTTCGCCGTGCCCCGACCGGGGAGCTCGGCAACCCTCCGGAATTCCTCGACGAAGGACTCGCAGGCCGCGGCAGAGAGCTGGTTGTCGCGCATCGCACGTGCGACGCCGAGAGCGAGGGTCGTGATGGCTCCGAGCTGCAGGTCGAGCGAGCTGAGCCTGGTGTCGTCGCTTGCCAGCACGACACTGCGCATGAGCGCGAAGGCGGTCATCTCGTCGACGATGCGGGCATCCGGCTCCTGCCCGATGAGCAGCGCGTTCTCGGAGAACACCCGGTTGGCGAACGAGTTGTAGGTCGAGACCTCCGGGGACGCGAACTCGTCTCCTCCGACGAGCCCCTCGCTGCGGAGCCGGGCGAGGGCGAGCTGCACGCGTTCGCGGAGTTCTCCTGCGGCCTTCCGAGTGAACGTGAGGCCGAGGATCTCGGTGGGATGCACGCCCTGCGCAGCGACGAGCCAGACGATGCGCTGCACCATGGTCTGCGTCTTGCCGCTTCCGGCACCTGCCATGACGAGGCTCGGAACCGGGGGCGCCTCGATGACGAGACGCTGCTCGGGCGTCGGCTCGAGCATGCGGGACGGATCGTTGTCGGCGAGCGCCAACGCGATGTCGCCGTGCGTGACGGCTCCCATGGGCCAGGTGTGCGTCATTCGGTGACCTCCGATGCGGCGTGCAGCGCGCACGCTCGTCCGCCACCGAACGAGCCGAGGCAGTGCGACTCGAGGTGGGCCTGGTAGTGGGCGTCTGCGAGCTCATCCGAGCTGGAGCCGGACCCGAGGGGCTCCGGGATGCCGATCATGCCGAGGGCGACCGAGCGGACTCGTTCGAAGAACTCGGCAGTGGCCTCGTCGTCGAACGGCTGCTGCGTGCGTTCGCTCCACTCGAGCTTCTTCGTGGGCTTCGCCAGGAAGACGAGCTTGGCCTCGTGCACCGGTGCCGCCGGAATCTGCGTTCCACGGTCGCTGCGCGGAGGGAGTTCGACGGCTTGGACAGGACGCTCGACGGGGTCGCTCACGGCGCCCGAGGTGAGCGCGATCTGGTACGCGGCGAGCTGCGCGTTGGACGACATGGAGTCGTTCGACGGCATGGATCTGCCGGTCTTGAAGTCGACGACGTCGACCGAGCCAGCCGCCGTGCTCTCGATGCGGTCGATCTTGCCGCGCAGGGTGATCTTGGCGGTGTCCTCGCCTTCGACCCGGACTTCGACGGAGAAGGCTCGCTCGGCGCCGAGGAGCGTCCCTCCCCCGAGCGAGACCCGGTGCAGGTAGGCGGAGAGGTTCCGCACGAGCTCGTCGACCTTGGCTCGAACCGCGGTCTCCTGCCAGGGGGCGTCGAAATCGCTCGACCGCAGCCTCGCCTGCGCGAATGCTGTGCGCGCTTCGAGGTCTGGGAACTCGAATTCGGCCGCAGCGTGCACGATGTTGCCGACGTTCATGCTCTCGCTTGTGCTCCCACCCCCGTGGGAGCTGACGAACCAGTTGACGCCGCAGTCCTCGAAGCTCTCGATATTGGATGGAGAGACGGGGATGTTCGCCTCTGGGTCGCTCGGGTCGTGCAGTGGCTTGCCCGTGGTGGACCCCGCGAGGCCGTACCACTCGGAGGGCGCCGCGCCGGGCACCCCCTCCTGCGCGAGCGTTGCGAGGCCAGCGGCCGCTGACCGGTCGACGCCTTCCAGCATCGCTGTGCGACGCAGCTCCCCCACGATCGCGCGGAGCGTCAGCGCGCCCTCGGCGGCGGTCTCGGCTGCCGCGGGGATTACTGGCCAGGTGCGGGGTGTGAGCAGGAAGAACGGGGAGGGCGCGCTGTCCTCGCTCTCCTCGGCCGTCAGGAGGAGCCACTCGGAGGACCTGGAGACGGCCTGCGCGAACATCCGTCGCTCGTCGTGCAGCACCTCGAGTCGACGGTCGACGAGGTCGCGGGTCGTGTCGATGCCCCGTTCGAGCTCCGCGAGCTGTCCGGCGCCGAGGAGTGAATCGCGAAGACGGAGGTTGGGCCAGACGCCGTCGGAGAGGCCTGCGACGACGACGACCCTGAACTCCCGCCCGAGCACAGCTGCCGGCGTGGTGACGGTCACCGTGCCACCGTGCGTGCGGCTCGCCAGCGAGTCCGCCGTGACCTCGCTTCCCGTCCACTGCTCGAGGAAGTCGCGGATGCTGGCGTCAGGCTGCCGCTCCACGAATCTCTTGCCGACGTCGAAGAGCGTGACGAGTGCATCGAGGTGCGCGCTGAGCTGCTCGGCGCGGGGCCCGGAGCCGAGCGCCAGCTCGCGCCAGGGCTTGGCGAGGCCGAGACGCTCCCACACGGCGAAGAGCACCTCGTCGGCTGCGATGCTGCGCTGCTGCCCGTTCGCGGCCGCGATCTCACCTGACACCGCGCGCAGGAGGGCCCCCAGCTGCTGGAGGGCGCGCGTGGCGCTTCGGCCGGTTGCAGAACCGCCAGTCGCGAGTAGGCGCTCGAACGTCGCGGAGGCGGGGGCATCCGGGTCGGTCAGGAGGCGCAGCCCTGCGACGCGGGATACGGCTTCGACGAGGAGGTCGTCGGCCGGCCGGTTCCCACCGGCGGCGATCTCGTCGAGGCGCAGTGCGCGCCGGACCCGCCGCAGCTGCACGGGGTCGATCGCGAAGACCGGCGAGGCGGCGAGCTCCGAGATCGCCTCCGCAGTGAGCTCCTGAGCACCGCTGGCGATGGCGGCGAGTCGGACGACAGCCTGCACGGCGCGGTCGCTTGCCGCAGGGAGCGCCTGAGAGGAACTCGTGGGCACCTCGAGCTTCGCGAGCTGACGACGAAGCGACTCGATGCTCCCGCCTCGACGCGTGATGACGGCCATCTCGTCCCACGGCACGCCGTGCAGCAGGTGCAGTTCACGGAGGTAGTCGGCGATGCCCCGGCACTCGGCAGCGGACGATGGGGCCGAGAGACGAGCCACCGCCGGAGGGGCGGACTCCGGCGGCCCGCCGACTCGGGGTGTCTCGGCTGCCCGGTGCCGCAGCTCCCGCTGCACGCCGATGCCCTCGGTGACCCCCCGCACGAATGCACGGAGCTCGGCGCCGCCACGGTGGGCCGTGCCGAGTACGAGCCTCAGCGGCTCTTCGAGCGAGCCGCGTGTCTCTCCCCGCCAGTCGGCAGCCAGTTCGGGACGCGAACCGCGGAACCCTCCCGTGGTGATGTCGGGGTCGCCGAAGGCGACGACGCGCACCCCGCGCAGCGCAAAGGCGGCAAGCAGCCGCCTTCCCGACTCGGTGAACTCCTGGACGTCGTCGACGAGGAGCAGCTTGAGCTCGGAGAAGGCGTCGAGCCGCTCAGCCGCGTGGACGATGCTGACGGCCTCGAGCACGATGCCAGGCGTGTCGAACGCATTCGGCTTCGCCTGCGCGATGCTCTCGCGGAATTGGCGGGCCAAGGCCGATGCTCCCGACCACACGGGTCTCAGGTGCGCGAGTTCCTCGAGTCGCTCGGGGGTCACGTCGTACTCGGACATCGCCGCCAGGAGGTCGCGGACCTCTGCTCGGAAGCCGCGGAGGCCGATGGTCTCGACGCTGACGGGCGGCGCCCACTCGATGGGTGCCGCGTGCAGCTGCTCGTGGCCGGTCGCGGAACGCGCCTCGAGATCGCTCTGGATGAGCTCCGCGAGGATCGTGTCCTCATCGGCCCCCGTGAAGAGCTGCGGCGCCTGCAGGCCCTGCCTGGCGCGGTCCGCGCGCACGATCTCGAACGCGACGGACTCGGGCGTGCGCGCCATCGCCCCGGGAGTGCTGACCGAGAGCCGTTCGCCGATGACCTCCCGGAGCCGCGCGGCACTGCGGCGATCTGGCGTCAGCGCGAGCACCTCGGCGGTGGAGAGCCCGTCCGAGAGAACTCGCTTCGCGAGCAGTTCGACGAGGGTCGTCGTCTTGCCGGAGCCCGGCGCGCCGACGACGCTGACATGCGAGCGCATCGAGGCCTCGAGCACAGCCCGCTGTGCGGCGTCGAGGGGCACGGCGTCGAATGCGGCGCTTGAAGTCATGCAGTCACGGTATCTCGGGCCACCGACATCGACGGTTGCGCACGGGATGTCACGGCGCGATGGGCGCGCTGTTGCGCCCACGGCGAAAGGCGCCGTCAATGTGCGCGCGCCAGGCAGGCTGCCGGTAGCCTTGCCAGACACCCGTTCGCATTCGAAAGGCGCCAAGTGGAAGTTCGCATCGGCATCAAGCACGCCCCACGAGAGCTCTCGTTCGAGACCGACCTCACCAAGGATGACTTCGAGCGCATCATCGAAGAGGCAGTCGCGAAGGACGCAGCGATCGTGAAGCTGCACGACTCGAAGTCACGCTCGTACCTCGTCTCCACCCAGAGCATCCTCTACGTGGAGCTCTCGGGCGACCAGGCCCGTCGCGTCGGCTTCATCGCCTAGCCTCGGCCATGGAACTCATGTTCGCGGGCCTCGCGGGGATCCTCCTCGGCATCGCCGTGCAGTTCGCGGCACCGCACCGATCGACGCGCGGCCCCGTGCTGCTCCCGGCGCTCGGCGGCATCGTCGCCCTCGTCGTCTGGCAGGCGCTGACGTGGCTCCAGGCCTCCGCCCCGTGGCTCGCCTACGACGGCGGCTGGATCTGGGTCATCACCCTCGCGGTCGCGGCGATCGCCACGGTGTCCGTCGGGTGGTCGCTCAGCAGCCGTCGCCAGCATGACGACGACGATCTCCTGCACCGGCTGAGCCACCTCGGCCGCGCGCAGAGCGCCTAGCCACGCGAGCGCACTCGGCTCGAACACCCCGAAGGCCCCCGCCACTCGGAACGCTCATCGGAGCGGTCGAGGACGGGGGCCTTCGTCGTGGGCTGCGGGCGCGGCGATACCGCCGCGCGCTTCCTGGATCGCGAGCTCCTAGGCCGCGAGCCCGAGCGTGTTCATGCGGCGCGAGTGGCCGGCGTAGAGCACCGAGGCCAGCTTCTCGAGCTGCGCTTCCCCGTCTGGGATCAAGGCGTCTCCGCTCGAGCCGAGGGGAACGTCGAGCGCGAGCCGGATCGCGAGCACCGTGTCTCCGACGATGCGCCGTCCCCACATCGCCAGGCGGTCGCCGAGACCGTCCTCGAAGTGGATCGCTGCGTCGATGACGGGAACCAGCTGGTCGCGCTCCTCGTCGGTGAGGAACACCGGCGCAAGCGCCGCCCGGTAGCTCTCGCCGCCGTACTCGGCGACCTCTCCGAAGAAGTCGCGGAAGAAGCCGGACGAGAGATGGCAGCTGAGGAGCCGCTGCGCCCAGTCGTGGCCGAGGACACGCTCTGGATAGCCGGCGAAGTGCGTGGCCGCATCGCCGATGCGCGCGATCGCGTCGGGAGCCGCGGCGGCTTCCGCCCCGCCCAGCAGGGCCCTGTGGCGTTCGAGCGCCGCGTTCGCCGCAGCGCCGATGTGCTGCTTGTTGGCAAGGGCGGGGGCTTCATTCACGATGGCAGAAAGCTCTTGGAAGAGGAGCAGCTCGAGGTAGGCCGCGCGAGCCACGAGCACGTCGGCGGGAACCAGCAGGTCGCCGAGCGACGTCGCTGGCCTCGGCGCGGATGCTGGGGCTGCGTCGTCCTGGGATCGGTCTCCGCCGCGCCTTCCGAATACTGGCTTCACACGCTCATCCTATGTGCCAGAGAAGTTCCCTTCGTCGCAGGTCCGTGCAGACCGTTTCCGGGCGAACAACGGATGCGCGGGCGTGCTGAGGACCGAATTCAAGGTATTCGCTAGACTGTGGCGATGCCGCGACCGCGGCCGTTCGGCGCCCTTCGACTTCCCGGGCGCATCCCACAATTGCAGACAGGGCGTTTCACTCGTGAAGTTCTCCGACCTTTCCATCGATGCCGACATCGTCTCGGCGCTCGAGGGACACGGCATCACCGAGCCGTTCCCCATTCAGGAGCAGACGATTCCTCTCGCGCTCAGCGGGCAGGACATCATCGGCCAGGCCAAGACGGGCACTGGCAAGACCTTCGGCTTCGGCCTCCCGCTCATCCAGCGACTCGGCCTCGACCCGGCTCACGGCGTCCAGGCGCTTGTCGTCGTGCCAACGCGCGAACTCGCCGTCCAGGTCTACGAAGACCTGCAGATCGCCGTCACCGGGCGCAGCACCACCGTCGTCCCGATCTACGGCGGCAAGGCCTACGAGGGCCAGATCGAGCAGCTCAAGGCCGGCGCTCAGATCGTCGTCGGCACGCCTGGCCGCCTCCTCGACCTCGCGCAGCAGCGCATGCTCAACCTCTCCAACGTGCGTGAGATGGTGCTCGACGAGGCCGACAAGATGCTCGACCTCGGCTTCCTCTCCGACATCGAGCGCCTCTTCGCGCAGACGCCGGCGACCCGCCACACCATGCTCTTCTCGGCGACGATGCCCGGCCCGATCGTCGCGCTGGCCCGTCGCTTCATGACGAAGCCGATCCACATCCGCGCGACTGACCCGGATGAGGGCATCACGCAGGCGAACATCGAGCACGTCATCTACCGCGCTCACCCGCTCGACAAGGACGAGATGATCGCCCGCATCCTGCAGGCCGAGGGTCGCGGCAAGACCGTCATCTTCACGCGCACCAAGCGCGCAGCTGCGAAGCTCATGGAGGAGCTCACCGACCGTGGGTTCAAGGCGGCAGCCGTGCACGGCGACCTCAACCAGGAGCAGCGCGAGCGTGCCATGGCCGCGTTCAAGGCCGGCAAGAAGGACGTGCTCATCGCGACCGACGTCGCGGCCCGCGGCATCGATGTCGACGATGTCTCGCACGTCATCAACCACACCATCCCGGAAGACGAGAAGGCCTACCTCCACCGAGTCGGCCGCACGGGGCGCGCCGGCAACACGGGCATCGCCGTGACCTTCATCGACTGGGACGACCTGCACAAGTGGGCGCTCATCTCGAAGGCACTCGAGCTCGGTGCAGAGGAGCCCGTCGAGACGTACTCGTCCTCGCCGCACTTCTACGCCGACATGCGCATCCCCGAGGGCACGAAGGGACGCATCGCTGCGCCGAAGCGCGAGGTGCAGTCGCCCGGCAGCCGTCACACCGGAGAACGCGGCGGAGAACGCAGCGGAGAACGCGGCGGAGAACGCAGCGACCGTGGCTCCAGCTCACGAGGCTCCGCCGATCGTCCGGCTCGCTCGCGCTCGCGTCGCCGCAGCGACGACGCAGCTGCGGCTCCGGCCGAGACCGCGCCGCGCACGGAGTCGACGGCCGCCGGCGAGCAGCCTGCTGGCGAGGCCGGGGCAGAGCGTCCGGCTCGGCGCCGTCGCCGCCGTCGTGGCGGGTCCGGCAGCGAGTCCGGCGCCCCGCGCCAGGGGTCCCAGGCCAGCGAGTAGCGTTCGAGGCACGAACCGCGCAAACGGCGCCGAGCATCCGCTCGGCGCCGTTTGCCGTCTCGCACGGAGGGTCGTCGTGTCCGGCCGGCGGAAGGCGAGTCGGCGGCTACAGCCCCGCGCCGCGCACGGGTTCACTCCCCGTGGCCTGCTCGATGATGCGCCGCAGCTGCCCGAGCTCGGTCGTGTTCTCTCCGAGCCGGTTGGGCTTTCCGGTCCCGTGGTAGTCGCTGGATCCGGTGATGATCAGATCGTGCCGCTCGGCGACCTCGAGGAGGATCGCTCTGCTGGCTGCGTCGTTCTCGCGGTGCCCGACCTCGAGGCCGCCGAGGCCCGCCTCGATCAGGCCCTCGAGGGTCTCCGTGTCCATGCCGCGCCTCCCCCTCGATCCCGGGTGCGCGAGGACGGGTACGCCGCCCGCACGGCGAATGAGCTTGACCGCGTCGAAGGGGCTCGGGGCGTAGTGCGCCACGTAGTAGCCGCCGCGCCAGTGGAGGATCGTCTCGAAGGCGGCGACTCGGCTCTCGACGAGGCCCTTCGCGACCAGCGCGTCGGCGATATGCGGCCGACCCACCGTCGCGCCAGGCTCCGTGACGGCGAGGACGTCGTCCCAGCTGAGGTCGTGGTCACCGCCGATCATCTGCACCATGCGCTCGGCTCGCGAGACACGCGACTCGCGGACCTGCTGCATCTCGGCGAGCATGACCTCGTCTGCGGGATCGATGAGGTAGCCGAGCACGTGCACGCTGGCGTGGTTGAGCTGCGAGGAGAACTCGATGCCCGGGATGAAGGTGATGCCCACGTCGAGCGCGGCGGCCCGGGCCTGTGCCCAGCCTGCCGTCGTGTCGTGGTCGGTGAGCGCGACTGCCTCGAGGCCGGCTCTCGCCGCCTGCCGGATGACCTCCCCTGGCGCCTCGGTCCCGTCGGAGACCACCGAGTGGGTGTGGAGGTCGATGCCTGGCTTGTCGAAGGTGGTCATGCTCCGATCAAAGCACAGGGCTCGGATGGGCAATCGCCATGCGCCTCCCAGCCTCCCCTGTCGACGCAGACTACGCTGGGGCGGTCATGCCGAGTACCTCACCACCACGCAGAAGATCCTCGATCGCCGGTTACCGGGCGGCGGGGCTCGTCCTCGGGCTCATCGCGCTCGCGGCGGCGGTCGTGCTCGGCTGGCCCCAGCTCCTGGACCTGCAGCGGTCGCCGCTTGTGGCCCAGGCGATCTCCTTCAGGCTTCCCGTGGCGATCGGCGCGACGGCGATCATGCTGCTGCTCCTCATCCCGGTCCTGGCTTCCCGCAAGGCACGTGCGGTGCTCGGGATGACGACCCTCGTCATCGCGATCTTCGTCGCGTCGACGGCGGCGGTGCTCGTCGACCGGGGTCTCGGCTCCCCCGTCGCGGGGAGCGATTCGCCGGGGAGCATCAACATCCTCAGCTGGAACACCCGCGGCGATGCGCCCGGATCTCCTTCGATCGCCGAGCTGGCCGTCGAGGTCGGCGCCGATGTCGTGGTGCTGCCCGAGACGACGGAGGAGCTCGGCGTGGAGATCGCGGCCCAGATGTCCGAGGCGGGTTCCCCGATGTGGGTGCACACGCACACGGTCGACGAGGACTACAAGGCGACCTCCACGACGCTGCTCATCTCCCCTGACCTCGGCGACTACGAGGTCGTGACCGATCGGGGCGACACGAGCACGCTGCCGACCGTCATCGCGGTGCCCGTGGATGGCGACGGGCCGACGATCATCGCGGCGCATCCGGTCTCCCCGACTCCCGGCAACATGAACGCGTGGAACGCCGACCTCGAGTGGCTCGCCCAGCAGTGCTCGAGCAACACGATCATGGCGGGCGACTTCAACTCGACCCTCGATCACCTCTCCGGCCTCGGGGTCGACGATTCGAGCCAGCTCGGTGCCTGCGCTGACGCAGCGCTCGCGACCGGCAATGGGTCCGTCGGCACGTGGACGGCAGGTGTGCCGCCGCTGCTGGGCGCGAACATCGACCGCGTCATGGCGACGAGCGAGTGGAGCGTCACGGGCTTCGAGGTCCTGCTCTCCCGTGACACGGCGGGCAGCGACCACCGTCCCGTCTTCGCGCAGCTGACCCCCTCCTCCTCGGGCTGAGCCTGTCTGCTCTCGTGGTTCGGTCCTGCTGACCGCGCCACCCAGTTTTCCGCGCGAGAATGTGGGGGTGACTACTTCCGACCGCGCCAGCACACTGTCCGCCGCAGCCTCCCCCGCCGTCGCTCCAGCGACCGATGAGGCTGCCGAGACCGCAGAAGGCGTCAAGCCCGGCGAAGCGCCAGCGAACGAGAACGAGAACCGCAGCACGACTCCGAAGAGCGACGCCTTCCGCGCGCAGATCATGCGCGGCTGGGCAGACCGAGACGAGCCCCTTCCGGAGGCTCGGGTCTCCGTCCCGACTGCCGCCGGCCACCGCGAGGCGATCTCGGCCCGGCACCGCGGGGCGCGACTCGTCGTGCCTGCGGGAAGCCTCAAGCAGCGCTCCAATGACACCGACTACCGCTTCCGCGCTCACTCGGCCTTCTCGCAGCTGACCGGATGGGGTTCCGACGCGGAGCCCGGGGCCGTCCTGGTCCTCGATCCGGTCGACGACGGGCACGAGGCCACGGTCTACTTCCGGGAGCGTGCCGGCCGCGACAGCGATGAGTTCTACGCGAACTCCGAGATCGGCGAGTTCTGGATCGGGCCGCGCCCGTCGCTCGCGCAGACCGCAGCCGACCTCGACGTAGCTGCCCGCGATCTCAGCGAGTTCTCCGAGCTCGGCCTCGTGACGGACGCCCGCACCCTGGTGCTTCGCGAGGCGGACCCGGACCTGACAGGGCGCGTCGACGAGGCTCGGCGCACCATGTCGCTGCCCGACGCCGAGTTCGACGCCCTGCTCGCGGAGGACGCGCTCCTGGCTCAGGACCTCAGCGAGCTGCGGCTCGTCAAGGACTCCTACGAGGTCGCCCAGATGCGAGAGGCCGTCGCCGCGACCGCTGCCGGCTTCGACGACATCGTCGGCTCCCTGGCGAGGGCGGCTCAGCACCCGCGTGGCGAGCGCATCGTCGAAGGCGTCTTCCAGGCGAGAGCCCGCCTCGAGGGCAACGACGTGGGCTACGACACGATCGCCGCCTGTGGCAGCCACGCGTGCATCCTGCACTGGACGAAGAACTCGGGAGCCGTGAACGCGGGCGAGCTGATCCTGGTGGATGCGGGAGTCGAGGTCGACTCGCTCTTCACCGCGGACATCACGCGCACGATCCCCGTCGCTGGCCGCTTCTCCGAAGAGCAGCGCCTGGTCTACGAGATCGTGCTCGAGGCCGCTGACGCGGCGCTGGCGATCGTCCGCCCTGGCATCACCTTCCGCACCATCCACGACACCGCGATGGAGGTCATCGCGGCGCGGACGCAGGAGCTCGGGATGCCGCTGGGCGTCGAGGGCATCGACCCCGCTGAGCAGCTCTACCGCCGCTACATGGTGCACGGCACGAGCCACCACCTCGGCATCGACGTGCACGACTGCGCGAAGGCGCGGCGCGAGCTCTACCTGGACGGCGTGCTCGAGGCCGGCATGGTGTTCACGATCGAACCGGGACTCTACCTGCAGCCCGACGACCTGACGGTGCCCGAGCAGCTCAGGGGCATCGGCGTGCGCATCGAGGACGACATCCTCGTGACCGCCGACGGAGCGGAGAACCTCTCGCGCGGCATCCCGCGCACCGTCGACGAGGTCGAGGCCTGGTTCGCGAGTCGCAACTCCGACTAGCTCAGGTCCGGGCCGCCCGGTTCAGGACTGCGCGCTCGGACCGGAGCGGTCTTCCGCGGCCTGCTTGGCTCGCCGCTCGCGCTCGAGGCGACGCATCTCCGCCTGCGCCTCCGAGTAGGTGCGACGGGGTGCCGCCGGCTCCTGCGTCTCGGGAGTCGGTGCATCCTGACCGGCCGGTGCCGGCTCTGCACCGGGAGTGTGCGCGGCGGCGGGGGCCTGCTGAGATGCCCCCGGGGCGAGCGGCGCTGGACGCGCAGCAGAGGCGGGCTCACCTGGTGCCTGCTGGGCTGGCGTCACGCCGACTGCCCCCTGCGGCGTTCCAACGAGGCCACGCGCCTTCGCCGCGTGCTCACGGGGAACGACGACGTCGAAGTGGGTCGCGACGACCTGCATGACCGACGTGAACTGCCTGCGCTGCGGGTTGAGCGCGTAGCCGATGACGCTCCAGATCACGGAGAAGCCGATCGCGACCGGGAGGATCGCGATGAGCGTCTCGAAGCCGACCCCCGGCGTGATGATGAGCACGAGGAGCCCGACGAAGAGGCCGAGCATCACGCCCGTGCCGACGGCGCCGAGCGCGGCCTTGCCGAACGACATGCGGCCCGTGACGCGTTCGACGGTGCGCAGGTGGCTGCCCAGGATGGAGACGGTCGAGACCGGGAAGTCCTGCTTCGCGAGACCGTCCACGACGGCGCGGGCAGCCTCGTAGCTGTCGAGGCTGGCGATCACGTCTCCCTCGGGAACCTTGGGGAACCGGCTGCGGGCGCCACGTGTCGTCGTGCCTGGGGTTGTCATGCCGTCATTCTCTCAGGACGTGCCTTGGAATGGCGGCGGACCGGACACATGTTCGCTGTTGGCTGGCGAGCCGCCCGCGGCGACTACCATTGGCCCGTGAGCGTCTCCAAGGTCTTTACAGCGCGTCTTTCCGCGTGCCCCGTCTTCGACGAAGACGGCGACCGGATCGGCAAGGTCCGCGATGTCATCGTCGAGTACCGCGCGGCACATTCTCCGCGCGTCAACGGGCTCGTCGTCGAGACGAAGGGCAAGCGCCTGATCTTCATCCCCATCCGCCAGGTGGAGTCGATCGGGTCCGGTCAGATCGTCGTGAGCGGCGAGATCGACTCCCGGCCCTTCGTGCAGCACGGGCAGGAGGTGCGTGTCCTCGCGGACCTCGCCGACCGCGCCGTCACGTTCAACGACGGCACGGCATCCGGGACCATCGAGGACGTGCAGATCGAGGAGGACGCGCAGGGGAACTGGAGCGTCGGCCAGCTCTTCGTGCGCCTGCCCCGCAAGAGCAAGCAGCTGTTCGGGACGGGTCCGACCCGTTTCGCGCCATGGGGAGAGGTCACTCCTGAGCTCACGATCGGCGAGCAGCAGGCGGCGACGCAGTTCCTCACCGCCCACTCCGACATGAAGCCGAGCGACTTCGCCACCGCGCTCCTCGACCTGCCGGATGCACGCCTCAAGGAGGTCGTCAGCATGCTGCCAGACGAGCGGCTCGCGGACGTGCTCGAGGAGATGCGCGAGTCCGACCAGGTCACGATCATCGAGTGGCTCGACGAGGAGCACGCGGCCGACGTGCTCGACCGCATGCAGCCAGACGACGCCGCCGACCTCGTCGCGAAGCTCGACGCGGTCAAGAGCGAGGCGCTCCTGCAGCGCATGGACCCGGAGGAGGCCGAAGAGGTTCGCATGCTCCTCGAGTTCGCCCCCGACACCGCTGGCGGGCTGATGACGACGGACCCGGTCATCCTGCCCGGCGACGCGACGGTCGCCGAGGCGCTGGTGCTCATCCGCCGCAAAGACCTCCCCGCGGCACTCGCGACGAGCGTCTTCGTGACCCTCTCCCCCTACGAGCCGCCAACGGGCCGTTACCTGGGCCTCGTCCACTTCCAACGGCTCCTCAGATATCCCCCGCACGAGCGACTCGACACGATCCTGGACCGCGAGATGGAACCTGCTCCCACGACGATGCGCGACGCCGAGGTGGCGCGTGTCCTCGCGAGCTACGACCTCGTCGCGCTTCCCGTCATCGACGACGCGCACCGCCTCGTCGGCGTCGTGACGATCGACGACGTCCTCGACCACCTCCTGCCGGAGGACTGGCGTCAGGTCGACGCCGAGGGCGAGGTCGTCCCCAGTCGCGTCTCGCAGCGCGTCGGCACCAAGCGTGTCGTCACCGCCCCCGCCAACTCTCCAGCCGCCCGGAGGACTCATGGCACGTCGTGAAGACGGTCTCGAGCGCCCCAAGGTGAAGGGCCTCCATCTCCGACGCCCTCGGCCGAAGCCGCGGCGGGACTCCCGAGACTCGCGCGATTCGCGCGGGGATGACTCGGAGAAACGCGACCACGACCGGAGCGACGCATTCGGCCGGGGGATGGAGGCGTTCGCGCGTGCCATGGGCACGCCGGCCTTCCTCGTTGGCCTCTCGCTCTTCGTCGTGTTCTGGGTGGTGTGGAACTCGATGGCCCCCATCGAGCTGCGCTTCGACTCCGCTGACCTCGGCTTCATCGCCTTGACCCTCATGCTGTCGCTGCAGGCCTCCTACGCTGCCCCCATGCTGCTGCTCGCGCAGAACCGGCAGGACGACCGCGACCGAGTGCAGATCGCCCAGGACCGGCAGCGGGCGGAGCGCAACTCCGCCGACCTCGAGTACCTGGCGCGCGAGATCGTGGCCCTCCGAGTGCTCACGAAGGACCTGGCGTCGAAGGACTTCATCCGTGCCGAGCTGCGTGCCCTGCTGGAGGACATCGAGGACCTCGACGACCCAGACGAAGAGGGCTCCGAGACCATCTCGCGCGAGCAGCAGCGGGTGAGCGACTCGGCGAGGCGCCGCGCCGAGGCGATCCGAGACAGGAAGCGCGCAGCCAAGTCGGCAGAAGAGTCGGTGTGAGCGACGTGACGACCGCCGACGGCATCTGGAGCGCGCTCGCTGGCGTCAACGACCCCGAGCTTCGCAGACCGGTCACCGAGCTCGGGATGATCGAGCGCGTCGACGAGCGCCCAGACGGGTCCTTCGAGGTCGAGCTGCGGCTCACGATCGTCGGGTGCCCGGCGGCGCGTCAGATCGAGCGGGAGGTGCGCTCCGCGATCGAGTCGGTCGTCGACGACACCGGATACGATCTCGAGATCGGCGTCATGACGCGCGAGCAGCGGACGGCCCTCACCGAACGGCTGCGGGGCTCCCGCGCTGGCCGCGTGCATCCCTTCGGTCGCGACTCGCTGACGCGCGTCATCGCCGTCACGAGCGGCAAGGGGGGCGTCGGCAAGTCCACGGTCACCGCGAACCTCGCCGCCGCCTTCGCACGGCGCGGACTCAACGTCGGCCTCATCGACGCCGACGTCCACGGCTACTCCATCCCCGGCCTCTTCGGGCTGGGGCACGACGTGGCACCGACGCGGATCGGGGACATGATCGTGCCCCCTGAGTCGCACGGCGTGAAGCTCATCTCGATCGGCATGTTCCTCGGCGACGATGCTCAGGTCGTCGCGTGGCGCGGCCCGATGCTGCATCGAACGATCGAGCAGTTCCTCACCGACGTCTACTTCGGGGATCTCGACGTGCTGCTGCTCGACCTGCCGCCTGGTACCGGCGACATCGCGATCTCGCTCGGCCAGCTCCTCCCGAGCGCCGAGGTCCTCGTCGTCACGACTCCGCAGGCGGCTGCCGCCGACGTCGCCTGGCGCTCCGGGGCGCTGGCCAGGAAGACCGGGCAGCGGGTCGTCGGCGTCATCGAGACGATGTCGCCGTTCGCCTCGCCGGACGGGGGCCGGGTCGCGCTCTTCGGCGAAGGCGGAGGGCTGGCCGTCGCAGAGCGCCTCAGCGCGGAGGGCGACGCGGTCGCCTTGCTCGCCGAGGTGCCGGTGAGCCAGACGCTCCGCGAGTCTGGCGACGCCGGCACTCCCCTGCTGCGGGCCGAACCGACGGAACCTGCAGGCGAGGCGCTCCAGCGCGCGGCGGACGCCCTGCTCGCTCAGCCTCGCGGACTCAGCGGTCGAAGGCTCCCAGTCTCGCTCGTCTAGGCTCCCGAGCTCGTCCGTCTCCTGGTCGAGTGGCCGGTGCCTCGGCGTCTCGGATGGGACTCAGATCAGGTGGCTTCGGCGTCGAACGGCACGGGACCGACGATCGATGCGGACGGCTGTGCGCTCGAAGCCCAGCTCGGTCGCGAGGCGCTCCCCGGCGCGGCGGCGGCCGCGGCTGCTCCGGCTGCGAGAGTCGCGGCGCTCGCAGCGGCAGACGCAGAAGCGCCATTCACGGGGGAAGGCTGAGGCGCAGCAGGCTCATCCTCGGCGAGAAGCGCGTCGCGGATGATGCGGCGAGGGTCGTACTGGCGAGGATCGAGCTTGCGCCAGTCGACATCGGCGAAATCGTCGCCCATCTCCTCTTTCATGCGCGACTTCGCGTTCGTGGACGCGCCACGAAGCCACTTGACCGCATCAGCGAGACGCTCGGCAGCTTTCGGGAGCTTGTCGGGACCGATGATGAAGGCCGCGATAATGCCGATCAACAGCAACTTCTCAAACGTCAGCCCAAACACCGTCCCATCATAGGGTCTGCGATGCGCCGACACCTCACCCCGGGAGCCCAGAACCCGGATGCGGGAATCGGACTCCGGGACCTCGCCCGCCGCTAGTCTTGAAGAATGTCTGAACTGGAGCTCAGCTCGCGCTACATCAACGAGCGAATCGTGGACGATGCCCTCGTCCGGGATGCTCGTCAGCTGACGCTCGAGCTGGGACTGCCGCTCCCCTCTGCCGCAACCGCGGCTCACCTGACGTTCCTCGCGGCCGCGACGGGAGCCGCCACGATCATCGAGATCGGGACCGGCGCGGGGGTGCTCACGCACGCGGTCTGGCGCGGGGCGCCGAGCTCGACGATCACCTGCATCGACGCCGAGCCCGAGTACCTCGGGCACGCGCGGCGTCTGCTGATCTCGGCGGGGGCGCGTGGCGCGAGCCTCCGCTTCATCACGGGTCACCCACAGGACGTGCTGCCTCGGATGACCGAGGGCGGCTACGACCTGGTCGTCATCGGAGGCGACATCGCGCACATCGGCGCGCATCTGCAGCATGGGCTGCGCCTCATCCGCCCCGGCGGCACGATCGTCGCCCTCGGTGCGCTCAACGGCGGGAAGGTCGCTTCACCGGCCCGACGCGACGCGCTGACGAGTGGCCTGCGCGCCCTCTACTCCGAGTTCGATCTCCAGGAGGATCTGCGCCTGGCTCTGCTGCCGCTCGACGGTGGCATCCTCCAGCTCACGAAGCTGCGCTGAGCGCGGCACGCTGCACGCCAAGGCGCTGGATTCAGACACGAGGAACGAAGAAGAAGGGCGCCGACCATGGTGGTCGACGCCCTTCTCTCCGTGCGAATCGGCTATTCGCCGACGACTGCGCTCAGCGCGTCGCGAAGCTCGCGGGCCTCGTCGTCGTTGACGGACACCACGAGGCGCCCGCCACCCTCTAGGGGTACACGAACGATGATCAGCCGTGTTTCGCGGATGGCTTCCATAGGTCCGTCACCAGTACGCGGTTTCATCGCGGCCATAATTGCGCCTCCAAGATTTGTGCAGTGTCTCCCTAGTATCCCAAATTCGCGGACCGAGTGTGCATTCGGCCCTCCGGAATGCGCAAAGTCGTGGATCAAATTCGGTCCGACTTGCGAGGAAACGGCGAGGGGAACGGCCAGAACCGAGGTGTAGCGTCGAATTTCGTTGGCGTCGATGGCGCCTTCTGTCCTGGCCAGATGATCGAAAGGACCTCACGTGGCTGAATACACGCTTCCCGACCTCCCCTACGACTACGCGGCACTCGAGCCCCACATCTCGGCACGCATCATGGAGCTGCATCACGACAAGCACCACGCGACCTACGTGAAGGGCGCCAACACGGCACTCGAGCAGATCGCCGAGGCGCGCGACAGCGGCAACCTCGCGAACATCAACAAGCTCGAGAAGGATCTCGCCTTCAACCTGGGCGGACACGTCAACCACAGCGTCTTCTGGACCAACCTCTCGCCGGAAGGCGGGGAGCCCGCTGGTGGCATCAAGGATGCGATCGACGAGCAGTTCGGCGGTCTCGAGAAGTTCCAGGCGCAGTTCACCGCCGTGGCGCTCGGCGTGCAGGGCTCCGGCTGGGCCGTGCTCGGCTACGACCAGACGGGTGGCAACCTCACCACGTTCCAGCTCTTCGACCAGCAGGGCAACATCCCGTTCGGGGTCACCCCGCTGCTGCAGCTCGATGTGTGGGAGCACGCCTACTACCTCGACTACCAGAACGTTCGGGCCGACTACATCAAGGCCTTCTGGAACATCGTGAACTGGGAGAACGTGGGCCAGCGCCTCGACGCGGCACGCGGCTGACGCGACTGACGCGACCCCAGCGCTCAGCACAGACGGCGATCGCCGCATCCGGTGATGGATGCGGCGATCGCTGCGTGTGGGGGCCGGACCGACTACGCGGGGGTCCAGTCGCCCTCCACGGTGTACCAGCAGACGTAGAGCCAGAGGAGCTGCCCGACGAGCATGAGCACGACGACGCTCACCCGGTAGAGCGGCGACTTGGGGATCGCGACGGCGCCGAGGATCGGGAACATCGGCATGAGCAGCCGGAACGTGCTCGACTGGGGGAAGAACACGGCGAAGAGGTACGTGAAGTAGCTGAAGAGCCAGATGCGGATCTCGATGCCGAGCCTGCGCATGATCGGAAGCGCGATGGCGCCGACCACGACGATGACGAAGAGCACCACGATGATCGCCCCGATCGGCTGGCCGAACCAGAACGTCGAGCCGTGGAACCACCCCGTGAACGGCTCCAGCTCGATGGGCCCCGTGTAGTGGATGCGCCAGGCGAGCTCCGTGTCGATGTACGCGGATGGGACTCCGGTCACGGCCCAGGCGATGAGTAGCCAGCCGAAGCCCGCGACCGCAGAGAGCAGCCCGGCGGCCATGACCTTGATGACCTCAGGGCGTGGGAACGCCTCGCGACCCTTGGCGTGCATCCACCAGCGTGCCAGGAAGTAGAGCCCCAGCGTCATGGCCCACGCGAGCCCAGTCGGGCGTGTGAACGAGGCGAGCACGATGACGGGAAGCATGACCAGCCACTGGCGCTTGATGAGCAGGTACAGCAGCAGCGCGACGAAGAAGCTCTGCGCGCTCTCCGCATAGCCGAGCTGGAGCAGGGGGCTCGTCGGAGCGATGCAGAAGAGCAGCGTCGCGAACGCGGTGGTGCTCTTGTCGACCACAAGCGCGAGGGTCCGGTTGAAGACCCAGGCCGCCGCGAACCCGAACGCCGTCGCGACGAGCACGGACGCCACTTCCCACGGCAGCGTCGTCGCCACCATGAGCCCACGGACCAGGACCGGGTAGAGCGGCATGAAGGCCCACGCGTTCTCGGTGACCTGCCCCTCGTCGTTTCGGGGCAGCTCGCTCGAGTAGCCGAACGGCCCACCGGTTCCGATGCGCTCGAACCAGGCCGAGTCCCACAGGTTCGAGAAGGTCCACAGGTCGGGGTTCGCCGGCGACTGCCAGGTCTCCTGCTGCTGGGATGCGAAGGCCAGCAGGAAGACGGTCGTCACGACCCGCGTTCCGAAGAAGATGATGGCGACCTGCGCCAGGGCCGGGAGGCGGCTCCAGTAGTACGAGAAGTACGTCGGCCTGGTGTCCGCGGCGATCGTGAACTCCTCGCGGCCCGTCCTCGCTAGCGTGAGGTCAGCCATGTCCGCAGCCCCTCCTCGACTCGCGTGATCTCGGAGAGCAGCACACGTTCGTCGTCGGCGTGCGCCTTGAGCGGGTCGCCAGGGCCGTAGTTCACCGCTGGGATGCCGAGCGCCGAGAACCTGGCCACGTCCGTCCACCCGTACTTGGGCTTCGCCTCGGCACCGACCGCCTCGAGGAATCCGCGCGCCAGAGGGGCGTCGAGTCCCGGCCTGGCTGCGGGAGAGCGGTCGACGAAGTCGAGCTCGAAGTCACCGAACCACGCTCTCAGCTTCGCCTCGGCTTCATCGAGCGTCTTGTCCGGGGCGAAGCGGTAGTTGACGTGCACGACGCACTCGTCGGGGATCACGTTGCCGGCGACCCCGCCAGAGATGCGGACGGCATTGAGCCCTTCCCGATACTCGAGGCCCTCGACGGGCACCGTCGCAGGCTCGAATGCCGCGAGCCGCTCGAGGATGGGCGCCGCCTTGTGGATGGCGTTCTCCCCCACCCACGCGCGTGCCGAGTGGGCGCGCTTCCCTCTGGTCCGGATGTCGACGCGGATGGTGCCGTTGCAGCCGCCCTCGACCTCGCCCTTCGTGGGTTCGCCCAGGATCGCGAAGTCGGCGGCCAGGAGCTCCGGCCGAGCATCCGCGAGCAGCCCCAGCCCGTTCAGCTCGGACGCGACCTCCTCGTTGTCGTACCAGATCCAGGTCACGTCGACGGCGGGCTCCACGAGCTCGGCTGCGAGCCTCAGCTGCACGGCGACGCCGGCCTTCATGTCGACCGTGCCACGCCCCCAGAGGTACTCCCCAGACGGCGTATCCGGCACATCTGCCGCGGCCTGCTCGGGCGAGAGGACCTCGAGCCGCGTCGGGAGGTTCTCGTTGATCGGCACGGTGTCGATGTGCCCCGCGATCGCGACCCGCTGAGCGCGCCCGAGCGAGGTGCGCGCCACGATGGTGTTGCCGAGCCGCTGCACCTCGAGATGCGCGAACGGCGCCAGCGCGGCCTCGATGGCGTCGGCGATCGTCGCCTCGTCTCCGGAGACAGAGGGAATGTCACACAGCAGGCGCGTGAGCTCGGTGGAGGGTCGCGTCAGGTCGAGGGCGTCGCCACTCGCGAAGGAAGACATGGGTTCAAGCCTAAGTGCTCGGCAAGAGCACAGCGCGGTGCCCGCGCGGGCCCTTCCCTGGGTAGCCTGGAGCGCATGACCAACGATGCACCCACCTCCCACGACCAGCGGACAGCTTGGGGCGACGGCCTCGCCACGATGACGAACGACGGACAGGTGCTCGATGCCTGGTTCCCGACCCCCGCGCTCGGCCCGCTGCCAGAGGGCCGCGACCCGCACATCTCTCCCGCCAGCTTCGCGGCGCTCTCCTACGACGACGAGCGTCGCCAGGTGCAGGTCAGCCCGGTCACCGTGACGGTGCGGCTCGATGAGCCCGTCGAGAGCGTCGTCGACGCCTACCTCCGCCTGCACCTCCTGAGCCACCTCATCGTCGAGCCGAACAGCATCAACCTCGATGGCATCTTCGGCCACCTGCCGACCAACGCCTGGACCAACGTCGGCCCCATGCGACCCGACCTCGCCGCCTCGTCGCGCGCGATCCTCCAGCGCGAGGGCATCCAGGTCTACGCGATCGACAAGTTCCCACGCCTCCTCGACTACGTGATGCCGGCGGACGTGCGCATCGCCGACGGCGGACGGGTCCGTCTCGGCGCGCACCTGGCACCAGGCACGGTTGTCATGCACGAGGGCTTCGTGAATTTCAACGCCGGCACCCTCGGCCGCTCGATGGTGGAAGGGCGCGTCTCGCAGGGCGTGATCCTCGGAGCAGGCAGCGACATCGGCGGCGGGGCATCCATCATGGGCACGCTCTCCGGCGGCGGCAAGGAGCGCATCCGCATCGGCGAGCGCGCCCTGCTCGGCGCGAACTCCGGGATCGGCATCTCGCTGGGCGACGACTCGATCGTCGAGGCCGGCCTCTACGTGACCGCCGGAACCAAGGTCTCGCTCATCGGCCAGAGCGACCCCGATGGCCAGATCGGCGAGCCGCAGTCGGTCAAGGCGTCGGCGCTCTCCGGTGTGCCGAACCTGCTGTTCCGACGGAACTCGGTCAATGGCGCGGTCGAGGCCCTGGCGCGGACCGGGGCTGGCATCCAGCTCAACGACGCCCTGCACGCCTGACCCGAATGCCTTCGGACTGACCCTGTGGTCAGCAGCCCGGAGACAGAACAACACTCCCCGCTGGCCACCTGTCGTGCGGCTCGAGCGGGGAGTGTCTTGTTCGATCAGCGTAGAACGCGTGCCGTCGCAGCGGAACCCCTCACAGGGGATTCCAGGCTGCGGCGGCACGCGTCACCTGCGCGGGTCTGACGTCAGAGCAGCTGGAAGCCGCGGTTCTCCGGGTAGTGGCGCTCGGCCTCACCCGTGTAGAGCTGCTGCGGGCGCCCGATCTTGGTCTTGGCATCCGCGTTCGCCTCACGCCAGTGCGCGAGCCAGCCGGGGAGGCGCCCAATGGCGAACAGCACCGTGAACATGCGCGTCGGGAAGCCCATCGCCTTGTAGATGAGGCCCGTGTAGAAGTCGACGTTCGGATACAGGCTTCGCTCTTTGAAGTAGTCGTCGTTCAAGGCGACCTGCTCGAGCTGCGTCGCGAGCTCCAGAAGCGGGTCGTTGACGCCGAGCGCGGCGAGCACCTCGTCCGCAGACTCCTTGACGAGCTTCGCACGGGGGTCGTAGCTCTTGTACACCCGGTGCCCGAAGCCCATGAGGCGCACGCCGTCTTCCTTGTTCTTGACTCGCTCGACGAAGCGGTCGACGCCCTCGCCGGATTCCTGGATCTGCGCGAGCATCTTGAGGACGGCCTCGTTGGCGCCACCGTGCAGCGGGCCATTGAGGGCGCTGATGCCAGCGGAGATCGAGGAGTACATGTTCGCCTCGGTCGAGCCGACGAGACGCACGGTCGAGGTCGACGCGTTCTGCTCGTGGTCGGCGTGCAGGATGAGGAGGCGCTCGAGCGCCTTCGAGAGCACGGGGTTGACCTCGTAGGGCTCCGCGAGGTTGCCGAAGTTGAGCTTGAGGAAGTTGTCGACGAAGTCGAGCGAGTTGTCCGGGTACAGGAACGCCTGGCCGATGCTCTTCTTGTGCGCGTAGGCGGCGATGACCGGGATCTTCGCGAGGAGGCGGATGGTCGACTGCTCGACCATCTCGGGGTTGTGGACGTCGAGGGAATCCTCGTAGTACGTCGAGAGCGCGTTGACGGCGCTCGACAGCACGGACATCGGGTGCGCGTGCGGCGGCAGTGCCGTGAAGAAGCGCTTGAGGTCCTCGTGGAGGAGCGTGTGGTGGCGGATGCGGTCGGTGAAGTTCTCGTACTCCGACTCGGTCGGCAGCTGGCCGTAGAGCAGCAGGTACGCGACCTCGAGGAAGCTCGACTTGGAGGCGAGCTCCTCGATCGGATACCCGCGGTAGCGGAGGATGCCGTTGGCACCATCGATGTACGTGATCGCCGACTTGGTCGACGAGGTGTTGACGAAGCCCTGGTCGAGCGTGGTGTACCCGGTCTGCTTCATGAACGTCGAGATGTCGACCGCGTCAGCGCCCTCGGTGGCGCGCAGAACCGGGAACTCAGCAGTCCTGTCGCCGATCCTGAAGGTGGCTGAGTCCGCCTCATTCCGGTGGGCCTCAGCCTGCTTGTGCTGTTCAGTCACAGATCCTCCTCGAGCGGGTGGGGGATGCTCCCCGGCGAGCACGCAGAACGCGCAGTGTTCTCATAGCCTAATCGGTCGACCAGGTGACTATGCGAATCCACAATGAAACTCGCGATGTGCTGTTCGATACCTACTGAGCTTGCGCGGAATGGTCAGGACTGGCCGCGATGAGGCGCCGCGCGGCCTCGTCGACGTGCGCATCCGTGGCCGTCAGGGAGACTCGGACGTGCCGTCCGCCGGCCTCGCCGTAGAAGACCCCGGGACCCGCGATGATGCCGAGCTCTGCGAGCTCCTCGATCGTTGCCCAGGAGTCGTCGCCCTTGGTGCCCCACAGGTAGAGTCCCGCCTCGCTGTGCTCGATGCGCAGCCCCCACGCTTGGAGCGCGGGAAGGAGCACCTCTCGGCGACGGAGGTAGCGGTTGTACTGCTCGACGGCATGCTCGTCGTCGCCGAGCGCAGCCACGACGGCCGCCTGCACCGGGGCCGGGACGATGAGCCCCGCGTGCTTGCGTGCCGTGAGCAGGCGCGAGATGAGCTGCGGGTCACCCGCGACGTAGGCCGCCCGGTAGCCCGCCAGATTCGACCGCTTCGAGAGGGACGAGCACGCGAGGATGTTGCTGAGATCTCCACCCGTGACCCGCTCGTCGAGGATGCTCGGGATGCGCTCCCCCGACCAGTCCCCCCAGCCGAGTTCCGCGTAGCACTCGTCGTTGATGATGACGGCGCCCAGCTCGCGAGCACGGGCGACGGCTGCCGCGAGTTCCTCGACGCCGAGCACTCGGCCGTCGGGGTTGCCTGGGCTGTTGAGCCAGATGAGCCTCGTCGATTCCGGCCAGGCTGCGGGGTCGTCGCCCGCGAAGCCCTGGGCTCCGGCGAAGACCGCGCCGATCTCGTACGTCGGGTAGGCCCGGGCAGGGTAGACGACCGTGTCGCCCTCGCCGAGTCGCAGGAAGAAGGCCGTCGTCGCGACGAACTCCTTCGAGCCGACCGTGAGCATCGCGTTCGAGCGCAGCAGGCCGCTCACGCCACGGCACCGCGCGAACCAGGCGACGACGGCGTCCCTGGCTTCCGGTGTGCCGATCGTGGTCGGGTAGGAGTGCGCGTCTGCGTGCTCCCGCAGCGCCGCGCGGACCACCTCAGGCGTCGGGTCGACGGGAGAGCCGATCGAGAGGTCGAGGGCACCATCCGGGTGCGCGTTCGCCTGGTCGATGTAGGGCGCCAGCTGGTCCCAGGGGTAGTCGGGCAGCTCGCCGAGCGTCACGCGCCCTCTCCCTGCGGTTCGAGCGCCGCGATGACCGGGTGGTCGTGGTGGATGACGCCGACCTTCGCCGCTCCCCCTGGCGAGCCGATCTCGGAGAAGAAGTCGACGTTCGCGGTGTAGTACTCGCTCCACTCCTCGGGCAGGTCGTCCTCGTAGTAGATGGCCTCGACGGGGCAGACGGGTTCGCAGGCACCGCAGTCGACGCATTCGTCGGGGTGGATGTAGAGCATCCGATCGCCCTCGTAGATGCAGTCGACGGGGCACTCATCGATGCAGGCCCGGTCCTTCACGTCGACACAGGGAAGGGCGATGACGTAGGTCACTGAGGTGACTCCTCCTAGCTCGGTTGCGATCTCTCATCGTACTCGCCGCCGCCGGTCGCCGTTCGCGATCGGCGGCTCGGCAGGGCCGGCCAGAACGCGCAGCCCGCCGCGACGAGGGACGCAAGGGCGAGCCAGGCGAGGCCGACCACGTCGCCGACCACGACGACGCTCGAGCCCGGATTCCAGACGCCCAGGCCGACGACCGCGACGATGACCCCGACAGCGAACCCGGTGCTCATCCACCGGTCGACGAGGTACAGGCGCAGGCCGATGCCGAGGCACAGGATGCAGGCGAGGCCGAGCACGATGCCCACCCAGAGCGTCGTCTCGAAGAGCTCGACGCGGCCACGGTGGAGGAACGTGGTCACGGTGCCGACGATGAGGCCGAAAAGCGCGTAGAGCAGCGCCCCGAGGATGCGTTCCCCGGTTCGCTGCTCTGCGGCAGGCTGTTCGATGACTTCCGTCATACGACCTTACTGTTCACGTGTTGCCGTGCGAGGGCGCACGCGCAACTACTGCTTCTTGGCGCGCGAGGTGGCACGCGCACGCGCGTTGCCGTCGAGGAGCAGCTTGCGGATGCGGATCTTCTCGGGCGTGACCTCGACGCACTCGTCCTCGCGGGCGAACTCGAGGCACTCCTCGAGCGTGAGCTGGCGAGAAGGCGTCATCGACTCGAACGTGTCCGCGTTGGCGGAACGCATGTTCGTGAGCTTCTTCTCCTTGGTCACGTTGACGTCCATGTCGTCGGCGCGCGAGTTCTCGCCGATGACCATGCCCTCGTAGACCTCTTCGGTCGGCTGCACGAAGAACGACATGCGCTCCTGCAGTGCCTGCATCGCGAACGGCGTCGCGACTCCCGCGCGGTCGGCGACGATCGAACCCGAGATACGGGTCGTGATCTGGCCGGCCCACGGCTCGTAGCCGTGCGAGATGGCGTTCGCGATACCGGTTCCACGCGTGCTCGTCATGAACTCGCTGCGGAAGCCGATGAGGCCTCGCGACGGGATGATGAACTCCATGCGGACCCAGCCCGTGCCGTGGTTCGACATCGACTCCATGCGGCCCTTGCGCGCGGCGAGGAGCTGCGTGATGGCGCCGAGGTGCTCCTCCGGCGAGTCGATCGTGAGGTGCTCGAACGGCTCGTGGGTCTTGCCGTCGACGATCTTCGTGACCACCTGCGGCTTGCCGGCGGTGAGCTCGAAGCCCTCGCGGCGCATGTTCTCGATGAGGACGGAGAGCGCGAGCTCGCCACGGCCCTGGACTTCCCAGGCGTCCGGGCGTCCGATGTCGAGGACGCGGATCGAGACGTTGCCGATGAGCTCGCGGTCGAGGCGGTCCTTGACCATGCGCGAGGTGAGCTTGTGGCCCTTGACCTTGCCCATGATGGGCGAGGTGTTCGTGCCGATCGTCATCGAGATGGCGGGCTCGTCGACCGTGATGCCGGGAAGCGGACGGATGTCCTCCGGGTCGGCGATCGTCTCGCCGATCATGATCTCGGGGATGCCGGCGACGGCGACGATGTCACCGGGGCCAGCGGAGTCGGTGGGGACGCGGTCGAGCGCCTTCGTCTCGAGCAGCTCCGTGATGCGCACGTTGTGCACCGAGCCGTCGTTCTTCACCCAGGCCACGTTCTGGCCCTTCTTGAGCGTGCCGTTGAAGACGCGCAGCAGAGCGAGACGACCGAGGAACGGCGAGCTGTCCAGGTTCGTCACGTGCGCCTGCAGCGGCGCCTCCGGGTCGAAGGCCGGCGGCTGGATGTGCTTGAGGATCGTCTCGAAGAGCGGCTCGAGGTCGTCGTTGTCCGGCAGCTCGCCGTCGGCGGGCTGGTTGTGCGAAGCGGCACCAGCACGGCCCGAGGCGTAGAGGACGGGCAGGTCGAGGAGCGCGTCGATGTCGAGATCGGGCGCCTCATCGGCCATGTCGGAGGCGAGACCGAGGAGCAGGTCCTGGCTCTCGGCGACGACCTCGTCGATGCGCGCGTCCGGACGGTCGGTCTTGTTGACGCACAGGATGACCGGGAGGTTCGCGGCGAGCGCCTTGCGGAGCACGAAGCGGGTCTGCGGGAGGGGCCCCTCGGAGGCGTCGACGAGGAGGACGACACCGTCGACCATGGACAGGCCGCGCTCGACCTCGCCACCGAAGTCGGCGTGGCCAGGGGTGTCGATCACGTTGATCGTGATCGGGCCATCCGTGGCGTGCTTCCCCTTGTAGGAGATCGCCGTGTTCTTGGCGAGGATGGTGATGCCCTTTTCACGCTCGAGGTCGTTCGAGTCCATGACTCGGGCTTCGGTCGAGTTGCTGTCGTGCTCGCCAAACGAGCCCGTCTGCTTCAGCATGGCGTCGACGAGGGTCGTCTTGCCGTGGTCGACGTGCGCCACGATGGCGACGTTACGGAGTTCAGAACGGTGGGCGACAGGCACAGCAGTCATTCAAGGGTGCTTTCATTTGAGAAAAGGGCAGTTCATCCTACGTCACGGAGGACACGCCTCCCGACCAGCGTGAGATCGCCCCCACGCTGGCCGAAGTTTCTATCGAGTCACTGGCCGGATTCCCGCTCCTCCGCCTCGGCGCGCAGGATGTCCTCCTGCTGCGCCGAAGGAGCATCCGAGGCCACGATGTCGTCGCCGAGGACCTCGGCCGTGACCGCGCCCTCGGTTGCGCGCTTGAGCGCGGCCCGCTCGGCTCGGCGGATCGCCTGCTCGTCGGGGTCCGGCACCGGCACGGCGGCGACGAGGCGCTGCGTGTACGGGTCCTGCGGAGCACGGAGGATCTGGTCCGTCGGCCCCTGCTCCACGATCTTGCCGTGGTTCATGACGATGACCCGGTTCGCCAGCTGGTCGACGACGGCCAGGTCGTGCGTCACGAACAGCACGGCGAACTGCAGCCGCTGCTGGATCTCGACGAGCAGCTCGAGCACGCGCTTCTGCACCGACACGTCCAGGGCGGAGGTGGGCTCATCGGCGACGAGGAGCTTCGGCTCGAGCGCCAGAGCGCGGGCGATGCCGATGCGCTGACGCTGTCCGCCGGACAGCTCGTTCGGGTAGCGGTTGCGGAACGAGCGGGGAAGCTCGACCTGGTCGAGCAACTCGCCGACTCGCGCCTCGATCTCCGCCTTCGTCAGCTTCTTCTCGAGGATGAGCGGCTCCGCGATCGACTGCCCGACGGGCCACCTCGGGTTGAGCGACGAGCCCGGGTCCTGGAAGACGATGCCGATATCGCGGCGCACCTTCGCGAGGTCGTGCCTCGAGACCCCGTTCAGCTCGACGCCGTTGAGCTTCATCGAGCCGGCCGCGACCGGCAGCAGTCCGACGACCGCGCGAGCGACCGTGGTCTTCCCCGATCCCGACTCTCCGACGACGCTCACGATCTCGCCCGGGTAGATCTCGAAGGTCGCGTCCTCGACGGCCTTGAACGCGGGGACGCGGCCCTGCTTCGGGTACTCGATGTCGGCGTTCTGCACGACGAGCGCCGGCTCGCCCGTGAACTCGCGCGCATCCAGCCCGCTCGCCTCTCCTGTGCCCAGGTGCGGAACCGCGTCGAGCAGCGTCTTGGTGTAGGCGTGCTGCGGGTTCTTGAAGATCTCTCGCACGGTGCCGCGCTCGACGATCTCGCCGCCCTTCATCACGATGACGTTGTCGGCGATGTCGGCGACCACGCCCATGTCGTGCGTGATGATGACGATCGCCGAGTTGAGGCGCTCGTGCAGCGACCGCATGAGCTCGAGGATCTCGGCCTGGATCGTCACGTCGAGGGCCGTCGTCGGCTCATCCGCGATGAGGAGGTCCGGGTCGCAGCTGAGCGACTGCGCGATCATGGCCCGCTGGCGCTGTCCGCCGGAGAGCTGGTGCGGGTACGAGTCGAACGCCTTCGCCGGGTTGGGCATCTCGACGAGACGGAGGAGCTCGAGCGCGCGCTCCTTGGCGGCGTTCGGCGTCATCGTGGGGTTGTGGATGCGCAGCGCCTCGGAGATCTGGAACCCGATCGTCAGCACCGGGTTGAGCGCCGTCATGGGCTCCTGGAAGATCACCGCGATGTCGTTGCCTCGAGCGCGGCGCAGCGTCGACTGCGGCGCCCCGATGAGCTCGGTGCCGTTGAGCTTCGCGCTGCCGGAGGTGCGCCCGTTCTTCGGGAGGAGGTCGAGGAGCGTCATGGACGACACGGACTTGCCGGAACCCGACTCGCCGACGATGGCGAGCACCTCGCCCGGCCGGACCACGTAGTTGATGTCCTTCGCGGCGGTGACCCAGTCGCCGCCGACCCAGAACTCGACGCTCAGATCCTGGACCTCGAGGATCGGCGTCGCGTCGTCTTTGCGTGAAGTCGTGCTCATGAGCGTGCCTCCCGGTGGGCTGCGGTTGCAGCGCGTGCTGTCTGGGGTGTGGGCCGTGCGGCCTCTGCGAGAATGGGCGGGTGTCCGAGCGAACCGTTCTCCGCCCCCGTATGGGTCTTGTCGTCTACGGCGTCATCGCCGCGATGGCGCTCGTCGCCGTCATCTCCGTGATGATCACTCCGGGAGCCGAGCGGCACCTGCTCTCGGTGCTGCCGCTGCCCATCCTGGCCCTCGGCCTCGGATGGATCACCCTGGTGAGCCCGAGCGTCGTCTTCACGGACGATGCGCTCGAGGTGAACAACCCGCTCAAGAAGACGGTCGTGCCCTACGGGCAGATCGAGCTCGTCGAGACGACGCGCGGCTTCACCGTCACGACGCAGGAGGGCAAGGTCAGCGCGTGGGCCGCTCCCCCGCCCGACCGACTCAGCGCTGAGCGCATGGACCCGCGCGATCCGCTCCTGTGGAAGGACCCGCGCCGGCTCACGGACGAGTCCCAGAGCATCCGCACGAGCGCGGCTCCCGGAACCTACTCCGGCGACGCCGCCGTGAACCTCACGCATCGCCGGGCTCAGCAGCAGCGAGACGCTGGAACGCCGATCGGTCCGGTCGTGCGCACCCAGAACGTGCTGAACACGGTGGTGCTCATCACGACGGTGCTCGTGGTCGGCGCGCTCATCGCCATCTAGCCCGGCGAGGACCAGGCGAGGGGCGCGCTCTGCGACGAGGCGCGTCACGCATCCGCCTTGCTCGCGTCACCCGTGCTCGTGTCGCCCTTGGTGGGGCGGCCGTCGCGCGAGGTGAGCGTGCGCCACATGCGCGACCAGGTGCCGTTGCCGGGGATCTTGCGCTGGCGCGGGTCGAACGCGTCGCGCAGTCCGTCGCCGATGAAGTTGATGCACAGCGCGATGGCGACGATGAAGGCACCCGGGAACCAGAACAGCCACGGGCGAGTGGCGAACGCACCCTGGTACTCCTGCACGATCTGGCCGAGCGAGACGTCTGGCGGCTGGATGCCGAAGCCCAGGAACGACAGGTTGGCTTCGAGGATGATCGCCGCGCTCATGAGCAGGGTCGTGGAGACGATGACCACGCCGAGGGCGTTCGGCAGGATGTGGCGGAAGATGATGCGGCGCCCCGATGCACCGGCGACCCGCGCGGCGTCGACGAACTCGCGCTCTCGGAGCGTGAGGAACTCTCCGCGCACGAGGCGGGCGAGCGACATCCAGCCGACGAGACCCAGCACGACGGCGAGCGAGACGGCACCGTAGGCCCGGAGGACCTCGTTCTGGCCGGCGAGCTGGCCGAGGACGGCCGCGAAGACGAGCGTCGGGATGACGAGGAAGAGGTCGGTGACGCGCATGAGCAGGTTGTCGACCCAACCGCGGTAGTAGCCCGCGATGCCGCCGACGATGATGCCGATGACCGCGGCGAGGATGCCGTAGATGAACATGACCGTGAGCGACTGCTGCGTTCCGCGCATGACGCGGGCGAAGATGTCGCGGCCGATCTCGTCCTGACCGAACGGGTGCGAGCCCCAGTCGAACAGGCTCACGAAGGTCGGGTTGCCGCCGTTCTCGATGGGGGCGATGGAGTTCCAGTCGTAGGCCCACCAGCCGGGGACCTGGATCTGCGTGAACTTGCCCTCGGAGAAGTCCCACCACGGCACGACGATGCCGACGGAGGTGAAGACGAGCAGCACGATGACCAGGAGGACGGCGGTCGAGACCATCGCTCCCGTGTGGCGCACGAACCGGCGCCAGACGATCTGGCCCTGGCTCAGGCCGATGGTCTCTCGCTGCTCGATGGTCAGCTCGTCCCCGGGGCCGTGCGGCTGGGGTGAGGTGATCTCAGTGAAGTTCGGAGTCGTCATAGCTCAGCCCTCTCTCAGCTCAGGCGGATTCGCGGGTCGAGGACGGAGTACAGGATGTCGGCGATCAGGTTGAAGATCACCGTGAGGGCGGCGGTCACGAGGACGTAGCCCATGAGCGGGTTGAGGTCGACGTTGCGCAGCGACTCCGAGAAGATCGAGCCCATCGCCCTCCAGCCGAAGATCTGCTCGGTCACGATCGCGCCGGAGATGATGGCTCCGACGTCGGCCGCGACGATCGTGGTGATCGGGATGAGCGAGTTGCGCAGTGCGTGGCGCATGACCACCGTGCGCTCCGGCAGGCCCTTCGCGCGAGCGGTCCGCACGTAGTCCTGGTTCATGATCTCGAGCAGGCTCGACCGGGAGTACCGGCTGTAGCTCGCGATGGAGATGACCATGATCGCGATGGTCGGCAGCAGCAGGTGCGTGAAGCCGTCGAGCATCTGCAGCCAGATGGACGGGTCGGAGCCGAGCTGCGGGCTGGATGCGCCGACCGTCGCGATCGGTCGCCCGCCGGTCTGGTCGTAGTAGCCGGACCAGGTCTGCATGACGCGGTCGATGACGAGCAGCAGCGAGACGACGAAGCCGACGATCGCCGCATTGCCTGCGACGTTGCGCTTGTCGAGGCCGCCGAAGAACTTGCCGGCGAAGTAGGCGATGGCGGTGAAGGCGACGATGAGGACGATCGGGAACCAGGCGCCGATCTCGTTCGTCATCGCGAACTGCAGCGGGTACCAGAGCGCTCCCCCGACGACCGCGACCGCACCGGTGACGATGAGGTTGCGGCGGTGCGAGAGGCCGACGGTCAGCGCCGCGGTGATGAGCACCGTCGCGAGCCCGAGGAAGATGATCAGCACCGTGCCGAGGCCCGGGTTGCGGAACCAATCGAGCAGCTCCATCCCGAACAGGATCGCGATGCTGCCAGCGGTGCCGGCGCCGAACACGATGGCTCGCGTCTTTGCGGGCCCCCCGATGATCGACATGAAGATGAAGCCGATGACCACGCCGATGAGCAGCAGCATCGGTATCGGTATCTGCGGGGCCTGCAGGAAGTCGTTGAAGCCGATGGCCATGTACTGCTTCAGCAGCACGGCGACGAAGAAGATCGGCAGCGAGTACGTGAGGAACGACAGGAACGTCACCGTGTAGTCGTAGCCCGAGTACTGGCGCAGAGCGGTCGTCACGCCGACGGCGACGCCGATCACGACGGCGATGAGCGTCGCGGCGGTGACGAGCTGCAGGGTCTGGCCGACCGCCGAGGCGATGAGCGGTCCAACGTCCTGGCCGACGATGTTGACGCCCATGGAGAAGTTGTTGCCGAGGAAGCCGAACAGTCCGTTCGGGTCATCGAAGGTCGGGATGAAGAACCCGAGGATGCCACCGAGCCAGAGGAAGAAGCGGGCTGGGGCGGGCACATCCAGTTGCAGGAGCTCCACGCGCGCGGCGATGAGCTGCTCCTTGTTGGGAGCCGTGGACTCCAAGATGTCCGCGAGCGGGTCCTTCGAGATCGCGACGAGGTTGTACACGATGAAGAGCGCGCCAAGCAGGATGAAGATCGACACGAAGAGGCGTCGGAGGGTGAATCTCAGCACAGAGGTGTCCTGTTCTGGAGGAGGCATTCGGCCGGGGTGTGGCCGCGAACAGACGAGGCGGGAGTCCCGCAGTCGAGAAGACTACGGTACTCCCGCCGTCGCTTGGTCTGACCGCGCGGCGGTCAGCGCGTCGAGAGCTCGACGCTGGTGTGACTACTCAGCGGCTTCCACGGGTGCCCACTCCCAGGCGTTCCAGAAGTACTGCGGGGAGAGGAATCCGGGCTTGACGTTCGCGACCTGGTCGCTCCAGGCGACCACGCCGGGGAACTGGAAGATCGGCACGGACCAGGACTTGTCCATGATGATCTTCTCGGCGTCGACGAGCTTGCCCTGAGCCTCAGCCGGGTCGAGGGTGACCTCGACGTCCTTGAGGATCTGGTCGAGCTCGGGGTCGCTCCAGCCGTAGTAGTTGTTGATGCCGCCCGTGATGTAGTTCGGGGACGGCTCGCCGACACCGAGACCCTCGGACTGCCATCCGAAGAGGGCTGCGTCGTAGGCGTCGGTCTGCGTCGTGAGCACGGTGGACCAGTCCTCGGCGCTCGCGTCGACGATCGTGAAGCCGGCCTTCTCAGCCGAGGCCTTGATGAGCTGCAGCTCCTGCTGGCGGCGCGGGTTCGACGATGCCGTCATGAAGCGGACGGACGGGTTGGCAACGCCGGCCTGCGCGAGGAGGCCCTTGGCCTCTTCGATGGCCGCGTCGTCGCCCGAGTAGCGGTCGACGCCGCTGGCGGCGACGGAATCCTCGTAGCCGTCGGCTCCGGGGAGGAACACGAGCGAGTCGCGGGTGGTCGCATCCGGTGCGATCGGCGTGATGAGCTTCTCGACGATCTCCTGGCGCGGGATCGTGAGCAGGAAGGCCTCGCGGATCTGCTGGGCCTTGGCCTCGTCGCCGCCGTAGGTTGCGGGGTCGAAGACGCCGCCGTTGGCGACCTGGAGGTCGACGTGCTCGTAGGTGCCCTCGAGCGAGGACTCCCACTCGATGCCCTCGGTGGCCTCGAGCTGCTGCAGGAGGTCGGTCGTCGGCTGGCCGGAGACGATCTGGACTTCACCGTTCTGGAGCGCCTGCACCTGTGCCTGCGGGTCCGGGATGAAGCGGATCGTGATGGTCTCGTAGTGCGGCAGCGGGCCCCACGTGTAGTCCTCGCGGGCCGTGAGCGTCACGTACTGGTTCTCGACGAGATCCGTGATCGTGTACGGGCCGTTGGAGAGCGTCTTCTGCGGCTCCTCGGGCATCGAGGTGTAGTCGTAGCCCGTGCGGTACTCGGACGCGACCTTGCCGAGGAAGGCGGTGTCGTTGTCGTTGACGGCCGTGATGAAGGCATCCTTGGCGGCCTGCGCGTCGTCGTACTCGCCCGGGTAGGCGAGCTGGACGGTGCCGTGTGCCGAGATCGCCGTCGTGTCCGGCGCGAACATGGTCTTCCAGTCGGCGTACGGCTGGTCGTAGACGACCGTGAACGACTTGTTGTCGTCGGCCAGCGTCGGAACTGCCGATGCGAGATCGAGCTGGAGGCCGGGAGCCGGGTCGGTTCCCCAGTAGACGCCAGCGTCTGCGGCCGCGTCGATCGCGTCCTGGTTGGTGACGTTGCCCTCGTCGTCGTACTCGGCCTCTGGGACCTCGCCGGCGGAGCGGTGCGTCGTGTTGGCAGCCCAGGTGAGGAGCAGGTCGGCGCCGTCGAACGGCGTCCCGTCGCTCCAGGTCACCGCGTCGTTGACCGTGTACTTGATGGTGAGCGGGTCGCTCGAGACCTCTTCGACCGTGCCGAACTCAGTGTTCTCCACGAGCTCAGGGGTCGGGTCGTAGTCGATGAAGCCGTCCGACGTGACGTGGACGATGTTGGCGTTCGCCGCGGCGTTGTTGGCCGAGGTGTTGACGTTGAACGCGAAGAACGGATCGTTCCAGGCAACCGTGATGGCGGAGCCACCGACGATCTCCGGATCGCGGTTCGGGGCGGAGCAGCCAGCGAGCACCAACGCGCTTGTGGCGACAATGGCTCCCGTGGCGATAACTCGTGATGTCCTCATAGGACCTCCTTGGGGGAAACATGGGGGTGTGAGCGTCGAAGATCCACGGACTCTGTGAATTCTCGACAAATACCCGTTGAACCTACGCCCCCGCGCGCGCGCCCTCTTGCCAATTCAGAAGATTGTTACGCACACGAAACGGGTCTTGTTCATCTCACACAAGCCCTTCGGCGTTCGTAGACTGCCGACATGTCACATTCGCGCATTGACGTCACGGTCAGTGAAGGCCCCTCACTCCTGGACCGTTCCGCGCGCATCCGCACGCGGTGGGAGATCTGGATCGTCCTCGCGCTGGCGATCCTCCCGTCCAGCCTCTACGCCATCATTTCGCTCGCCGAGCGGGCCACCCGCGACACAGCCATCGCCGACCAGACCACCACGCTGAACGCCTCCCGCGACGCCAGGCCGCTCTTCGACGCGCTCCTGCAGCTCATGAGCGTCGCCACCGACCTCGTCCCCGTGGCGCTCGTTATCTGGCTGCTCTGGACACCCACGGTCTCCGGCTTCCGGAGGCTCGGTCTGGATGCGCGCCAGCCGGTCCGCGACGTGGGCCATGGTCTCCTGCTCGCCGCCTGCATCGGCATCCCCGGCATCCTGTTCTACCTGGCGACGCGGGCCCTCGGCCTCACGCTCTCGGTCGAGGCGAGCGCCCAGGAGATCACCTGGTGGACCGTGATCCTGCTGCTGCTCGCCGCGCTGCGAGCGGCACTGCTCGAGGAGGTCGTCGTCGTCGGCTACCTCGTGACGAGACTGCGTGAACTCGGGTGGGCGACGTGGCAGATCATCGTCGCCTCGTCGCTGCTGCGCGGTTCCTACCACCTGTACCAGGGGCCGGGAATGGCCATCGGGAACGTGGCCATGGGCGCGCTGTTCTCGTGGTGGTTCCTGCGCAGGGGGCGCGTGGGTGGGCTCGTGGTCGCCCACTTCATCCTCGATGCCGTCTCGTTCCTCGGCTATCCCCTGGCGGCGGCACTCCTCCCCCAGCTCTTCACCTGAGCCCGCGGTTGGAGCGATTCGCAGGCATCCCTTGCGTCCCCTCGTCAGAGCGTGAGGGGCGTCACTGCATGAGGTTGACGTAGCGGAACGTCTGCTCGCCGTACTCCCAGACGACGTCGAACTTCTTCTCGGGCACGTCGAAGACGAGGTAGCCGGATTCCGTACCGACCCCGTACTCGCGCTGCTCCACCGACCCGTCCATGCAGTCCTCTGCGATGGAACCGCCGAGACGCGACTCGGAGTTCTGCTCGAGGAGCTGCAGGTCGTTCAACCCGAAGACGGGCCCGTAGCCCCCGCCGTCATGCTCTGCCCCCAACGCGCCGTAGCCTTCGACCTGCAGCTGGATGGCCACGTAGCTCCCCTTCGCCTTCGGCGCGTCCGCAGCGAGGCATTTCACGCCGAAGGAGACCCCCGTCACCGTGAAGCGGCCGACGGGCTCTCCGCTCGCGCCGAGGACGGTCGCCCACTGCCCACGGGTGAAGCGCAGCTCGCCGTCGACCGGCTTGGGGTTCTCGTTCTCGGCCACGCGCGGCGCCGCCACGACCTGCACGTTCACGGGGCTCGAAGTGGCCGTGGGAACCGGCGTCGCCCCCGGGGTGGCGATCACGTCGACCGCCTCAGCCGGGCCGGGAGAGGGCTCGGGCCACGCCGGCGAGCAGGCGGAGAGCAGCAGCAGCAGGATGCCGAGCGCCCCGACCAGGAGGCCGCCCCGACCCCGCCGGGACCGCCAGCGGTCGACGCGCCTCATGGAGATCACTCAGATCTGGCCGAGGAGGCCGCGATCCTCGCCGCCAGCGGCGAGGCGAGCAGCTCCTCGAGCAGCACCAGACGACCACTCGCATCCGTCATCGGGACGCGCCAGTTCGGGTACTCGTCGGCCGTGCCCGGCTGGTTCACGCCGCGGCGGTCACCGGCCAGATCGGAGACCCCGACCCCGAAGAGCTGCGCCGAGGAGGCCGCCAGGTACTCGTGGAGCGCGACGACGAGATCCTCGTTGGAGGGCTCCTCCCCCACCAGACCCGCCGTCCGGAGGCGGTCCACGACCTTCGAGATCGTCTCGGTCTCCTCGGCCCTCGCCTCTTCGACGGAGCCCTCGAGGAGGCCGAGGCGCTCGCGAACGTCAAGATGCTCGAGAGCCAGGAACCCGGCCGTCGGCGGCAGATCATGTGTCGTCACCGTCGCCAGGCAGGCGCGCCGGTAGTCCTCGGCGGCGAGTGGGACACCGTCTTCTTCCCATTCGAACCAGAGCACCGAGGCGCCGAGCATGCCCCGCTCAGCCAGTGCATCCCGAGCCTCGGGCGGCACCGTGCCGAGATCCTCGCCGATCACGACGGCGCCGGCGCGCTCGGCCTCGAGCGCGAGGATGCCAAGCATGGCCTCCGCGTCGGTGCGCACGAAGCAGCCGTCCTTCGCGGTATTCCCCTCCGGGATCCACCAGAGGCGGAAGAAGCCAAGGATGTGGTCGATGCGGACGGCGCCCGCGTTGCGGAAGACGGCGCGGAGCATGTCCCGGTACGGCGCGTAGCCGAGCTCGGCGAGCATGTCGGGGCGCCACGGCGGCTGTGACCAGTTCTGACCGAACTGGTTGTACTGGTCGGCAGGGACCCCGACCGTCACGCCACGGGCCATCGCCGCACCGAACGACCATGCGTCCGCACCACCGGCATGCACGCCGACGGGGAGGTCGTGCACGACTCCCAGCGACATCCCGGCGGCCCTGGCCTCGGACTGCACCCTCCTCGCCTGCACCTCGAGGAGGCACTGGAGCCACACATGGAACTCGGTGTCCTCGGCGTGCGCGATGGCGAACGGGAGCACCTCGGCTCCGTTGGCCGTCGCCAGCTCGCGCGGCCACTCGCGGGAGTCGCGGCCATGGACGCTCGAGATGGCGCAGAAGACGCCGAACCGCTCGAGTGGCTCACCCGAGGCTCGTCGGAAGTCATCGAATTCGTCGTCGACCACGTTCGCCGACCGCCAGGCCTCGAAGAGCGCGCGCAGAGCGGGTTCCTTCAGCGCCCAGGCCTCGTCACGGTCGATCGTGTCGATGCCGTTCCCGACGATGGCCGCGGCTGCGAGCCCCGAGAGGAGCTCGATCGTCGAGGCTGGGAGCGGCGCGCGCTCTGCGACGAAGACGGCAGCCCAGTCGATGTTGAGGATGAGGGGGTCGACGAACTGCCTCGAGGTCGGCAGGTACGGGGACGGCTCGAGCGGTGAGACCGGAGGGTTCGCGTTCAACGGGTTGACGAGCACGAAGTCGGCATCGCGCTCAGCTCCCCAGGCGGTCAGCACCGAGAGATCGCGGAGGTCGCCGATGCCCCAGGACGTCGAGGAGCGCAGCTGGTACAGCTGCGTGAACAGTCCCCAGGAGCGCTGCTCGGGCCATGGCGTGGTCGTCGGCACGACGATGAGCGTGCCCGAGTCCGCCTCTTCCACGGCGGCAGCTCCCTCGCCGACGCTGGCGGCGATCGAGTGCCAGCCCGTCGGCAGGTCGGTCGGCACGGCGAACGTGGCTCGCCCGACGAGCGCGCCGTCGATGCTGCGCGGGTCGACCCAGTTGTCGAGCTGCTCGAGCTGGCGGACGGTGCCATCCTCGAGCCGAACCTCTGCGGTGACGGCGCTGCCGTGCGGCACGTGGATGAAGACGCTCGCGGAACTCCCCGCGCGCACGGTCGTGCAGGCGGGCACCGTGCGCCGCCACGGACGCTCCTCGAAGGCGACGGTCGATGCGGCCACCTCGTCATCGGTGTTCGCCGACAGCCCGAGCGCATCGAGCACCGCCGCCAACGTCTCCGGCGACACCTGCTCCTTCTCGCCCCGCCAGCCCCAGTACTCGACTTCCAGGCCGGCGTTCGACGCGAGGTCGCGGATCGCCTCGATGTTGGTGATGCTCACGAGTATTCGACCTCAGTTTCGGTGACGGTGACGGTGCGCGGGGCGAGGGCCTGGTTGGCTGGTCCGGAGACGGGCTCGCCGGTCCTCGTGTCGTAGTGGCTCGAATGGCATGGACAGATGATGTGCTCAGCGGTGACCTGCGAGACCGGGCAGCCCTGATGCGTGCAGATCGAGCTGAAGGCGAAGAACTCGCCAGCCGCCGGCTGCGTGATGACGGTCTCGGTGGCTGCGACGATGGCCCCACCGCCCACGGGCACCTCGGTGAGCGGGATGGATCCGCTCGCCGCCGCAGCGGAACCGCCAGCGCCTTCGCTGTCTGGCCCTCCGCAGGCAGCGAGCAGCGCCGCCGTCGCGATTCCTCCGCCGACCGCCGCGCTTCCCCGTATGACCCCGCGTCGTGAAGGATCCTGTCGTTCGCTCACGGCTCCAGGCTAGTCGGCGACCGCCTCGGTCGAGCTGCGGCGCGCGCGGTCCGCGCACGGAGCACGGGCTTCGCGCAGCGCTACTCCTCGAGTTCGGTGCCCATGAGCTCGGGAAGGGTGAATGCCGCCGCGGCCGCGAGGAGGAAGGCCGCCGAGAACACGCTGAAGACGAGCACGCCTCCGCCGGCGGCCAGCATGACGGGGACAAGCAGCGGCGCGATGATCGACGCGATCCTGCCGAAGCCGGCCGCCGCCCCCGTTCCGGATGCCCGCAGTCTCGTCGGGTAGAGCTCGGGTCCGATCGCGTACAGGGCACCCCAGGCGCCGAGGTTGAAGAACGACAGGCACATTCCTGCGGCCAGGATGGTGCCTTCCGTGGTCGCGAAGCCGAACCAGAAGGCGGCCCCCGCCGAGCCGAGCAGGAAGATCGCGAGTGTCGCCCTCCTGCCGATCCGCTCGATGAGGAAGGCGGCTACGACGTAGCCAGGCAGCTGCGCGAGCGTGATGATCAACGTGAACTCGAACGACTTCACGAGCGTGAACCCCTGGCCGACCAGCAGGCTCGGGATCCAGATGAACGCGCCGTAGTAGCTGAGGTTGATGCAGAACCACACCGCCCAGAGCGCGGCCGTCCTGCGGCGCAGCGCGGGAGCCCACAGGTCACGCCACCGCGCCGGCCGCGCGCCGGACGCCGCACTCGCGCGCTCAGCGGCCTGCGCGCGGTCCGTGGCCTCGACGGCCGACGCTTCCGGCGCATCCACCCCCGCCGACTCCTCGAACTGCCGAACTGCGCGTTCGGCCTCCCCGTATCTGCCCTTGCTCTCCAGGAAGCGCACCGACTCCGGCAGCCCGAAGCGCACGACGACCGCGTAGATCGCGGGCAGCAGACCCGTCAGCAGCGCCCAGCGCCAGCCGTCGTCGGACAGCGGGATGATGAAGGCGCCGATGAGCGCGGCGCCGATCCAGCCCACGGCCCAGAAGGCCTCGAGCAGCACGACGACTCGACCGCGGATGCGCTTCGGCGCATACTCGCTCACGAGAGTGGACGCGACGGGGAGCTCGGCCCCGAGCCCGAGGCCGACGACGAAGCGGAGCACGATGAGCGCCGCCACCGACGCCGCGAGCGCCGAGGCTCCCGTCGCGAGGCCGTAGATGAGCAGCGTGGCGGCGAAGACCTGACGCCGGCCGAGCTTGTCGGCCAGCAGACCGCCGAGGCTCGCCCCGATCGCCATCCCGACGAAACCGATGGACGCGATGAACGAGAGCGTCGTCGCGTCGAGACTCCACTGCACCGCGAGCGCGGCCATCACGAACGAGATGAGGCTCACGTCCATGGCGTCGAGCGCCCAGCCGATGCCGGAGCCGAAGAGCAGCTTCCGGTGCCTGCCCGTGAACGGGAGCCGGTCGAGGCGCTGGTTGCGCGTGAGGGGTACCTGCGGTGCTGCGGCGGCGGGGCTGTCTGCCGGGCGAGGCTCGGTCATGTGCGTATCCAAGGGTGCGGGAGTGGAGTGGACGCCTAACCGTGCCAGACGGGAAACGGCTCCACCAGTCCCCGTGCCGCAATCGGCAATGGAGCCACGTGGAGCCGAGGTGCCGAGAGGTCACACTCGGCGTTCCCCTGTGGGGGTTGGCGTCGGGTGGCTACGCCTCGGGCTCGGCCATGTGGAAGACCTCCCACAGGTGGCCGTCGAGGTCATCGAAGGCGGCGCCGTACATGCCGAACTCGTTGGCTTCCGCGGGACGGTGGATCTTCGCACCACCCGCCTCGGCCTTCGCCGTGATCTCGTCGACCTCCGCGTCGCTGCCGAGGAGCAGGGCTGTTGTGCTCTCGTGACGGTTGCCACCGAGGATCGCCTCTGCCCCCTCGGGGAGGAAGCCCTGGAAGCGCTCCGTCTGCAGCAGCATGATCGCCACCTGCTCGCTCACGACGATGCAGCTCGTGCTGTCATCGGAGAACATCGGATTCACGGTGAAGCCGAGGCCGACGTAGAAGTCGGTCGCCGCCTTGACATCGGCGACGGGGAAGTTCGGGAAGACCATGGACGCGCCCATGAGCGGCTCCTTTGCACGTGGATCATGTGATGACGGGATCTTGAGATGACGCGGTCCTCGTCGTCTCATGATCCTAGGAGGAAAATGCGGGATTCGGGCCTTGCGGTGGCCGGCTTCTCCGCTCAGCCGTCCGCGTCTGCCCCCGCTGCTGACGGACGCAGGATCTCGGCCGCGGTCGCCAGGTGCTCGGCCCGCTTCTCCGGCTCCATCCGGTCGAGGAGCGCGACGGTCATCTGGGTGCGCGGGTTCCGCGCGAACACCGCACGATGGTCGTCCACGAAGGCCCAGTAGAGGGCGTCCCACCGAGCGGTCCAGTCGCCAGCGGGCAGGTCGGACATCTTGCGCAGGTAGTTGCTGCCGGAGACGTACGGCTTGGTCGTGATGTCCGCGCCCGCCGCGAACTGGCTCATCGCGTAGACGTTCGGCACCATCACCCAGTCGTAGGCGTCGACGAACAGCTCCATGAACCAGCGGTAGACCTCGTCGGGGTGGATGCGCAGCAGCGACATGGCGTTGCCGAGCACCATGAGCCGCTCGATGTGGTGGGCGTAACCGGTCTCGAGGACACGGGAGATGACGAGGTCGACCGGCTCGAGTCCTGTCGTGCCCTGCCACCAGCCGGGGGTCAGGCGCCCGTGATGGTCCAGCGCGTTCGAGGTCCGCAGCTCTCGACCGCGAACCTGGTAGGTGGCCCGCATGTACTCGCGCCACCCGATGACCTGGCGGACGAAGCCCTCGAGGGAGGCGAGGGGTGTCTCCGTGTCGGCCGCATCGAGCGCGGCTTGGACGACCTGCCTCGGGTCCAGCAGGCCGATGTTCAGTGCCGGGGTCAGGAGCCCGTGGTTGAGGAAGGGATGCTCGCTCGAGATCGCATCCTCGTAGGGCCCGAAGTCGCGAAGCCGCTCCCGGACGAACTCCGCCAGGTGGCGTTGGGCCTCGTCGGCGTCCGTCGGCCACGCGAACGTCGTCGGGTCGCCTGGGGCATCGGGGAACTCGCTGCCGACCCACGCGATGGCCTCCTCGACGTCGGCGTTCCTAGGCTCGGCGCTGCCTGCCGCCGGCTCGTCCCCCAGGAGCGCGTCGAGGTTGAACGTCCCCTCCCGCTGCAGCACGGGATGCCCCTCGAAGCGCGCGACCTTCGGTGGAACGTATCCGCGGGGCAGCTTCTTGCGGTTCTCGGCATCGAACGACCATCGCCCGCCGAGGGGCTCACCGTCCGCGTCGAGCAGGAGTCCGAGTCGCCGTCGCTGCCAGGTGTAGAAGGCGTGCATCCGAGCATCGTTGCCGGAGAACCACGCGTCGATCTCGGCTCGCCCCGTGAGGAAGTTGGGCGACTCGAGCTCATCGTCGCCACTCCACGTGTAGCCACCAGCTTCGAGCGCGCCGAGGAGGTCGCGCTCGAGCCAGTCGTCGACCACGTCGAACCACGTGACCCGGCGGGGCGCCTCGCGGCGGATGAGCTCGGCCAGCTGCCGCTTGGAAGGCAGCTCCTTCCTGCTCTCGAGGTACTCGACGGCGAAGCCGTGCCCGATGAGCCTCTTCGCGAACCGCGCAAGGGAGGCCCGGTGGAGGACCAGCTTGTGCGAGTGGAATCGATACTGGCGGAAGAGGAGCTCGTGCTCGATCAGCACGAAGCGGGTGCCGACCGGCGCTGCGAGGTGCTCCTCGAAGAGCTGGTTCGGGAACACCAGGCGCAGACTGCCGCCCTTCCTGGCCGGCTCAGTCAAGGGACTCGGCGACTGCCGCTGCCGCTCGCTGGCCGGCGACGAGCGCACCTTGGATCGACCCCGTCTCGCGGTGGTCCCCGGTCACGACGACCCGCTCCCCCAGGAGCTGTGGCCCGCGATCCCGCAGGGGTGGCAGCTGGACCGGGAGCGTGTGCGGGATGACGTGGTGCGTGATCACCTCCCAATCCGCGGTGGAGGTCTTGTACAGGCGTGCGAGATCACGGCGCACCTCCGCCTCGCTCGCCAGCCCGTCCAGGCGATCGAGCAGGGTCGTCGCCTGCACGAGGTGCGCTCCTGCTGGGGCGTAGGAGGGCGCGACCTCCGAGATGACGGCGGTGTTCCAGATGGGCCCAGCCGGTCCCCCGCCAGCACGCGAGGCGTCGAGCAGCAGGAAGGGCCCGGTTCGCGGCGTACCCGTCGCCCGGAACCACCAGGTCGTCAGCCCGTGGGTCTTCGGCGCCGTCTGGCCTGTCACCGCGGGCAGTTCGTCGGGCGCCACCGCGACGATCGCGGCGCGAGCCAGGATGGTGCCGCGGTCTGTGGTCACCCTCACCCCGCCAGACGTCTCCTCGACGTCGCGCGCAACGGTGCCGAGCCGCACGGGTTCGTGGAGCCCCGCGGCCATCTGTGCCGGCAGCGCGCGCATGCCGTCCTTGGGGAGTCCCGGCGCGCCAAGGGCGAAGTAGCGGACGAGCTGCTTGACGTAGGCGGCAGACGAGGTGCCGCTGCTGTCGGCGAGGACACCGGCGAGGAAGGTGTCGAGCAGGTCGGTGCGGAGGCGGCCGGTGAGCCCCGCATCGTCGAACGAGGCGCCGAGCTCCTGGTCGGTGCCCGCCTGCTCCGAGTCGGGTCTCAGCAGCGTCGGGCCGAGCCACCGGGCAAGCGCGAGGAGATCGGAGAGCGGGGTGTGCGCGCTCAGTAGGGTGGGCAGCGCGTGCTGAGGGTGGCGGATCGGATGCGCGAGCGTCGTCGCCTTCTCGCCCGATCGCACGATCGCCCCGACGCCGAAGCTCTGCAGGTCGAGCGCCCCCAGGTCGACGCACTCCCTGAGTGCCGGGTAGGCGGGGTTGAGCACCTGGAAGCCCCGGTCGCAGAGGAACCCGTCGATGGCCTCGGTGCGGACTCGTCCGCCGACCTCGTCGTGCGTCTCCAGGACGACCACGCTCTGTCCACGAGACTCGAGGCTCTGCGCTGCCCGAAGGCCGGCGAGTCCGGCTCCGATGATGACGACGTCCGTGTCCATAAAACTCCGTTCGATGGCGTAGTGCGTCATTGTCCGTGAGCAACCCGGGCCGCCCCTGAGCGCTTCAGGCACTTCAGGCGCTTCGGGTTCCGTCAGGACTTCTGGCGCGTGCTGGACAAGAATGGCGGCATGGATGGAGCTGACACGCACGCGGAACGCCTGGAGGGCCTGCGGTTGCTCGCTGCAGGGCGTGTCGAGAGCAGCGCGGCCGCCCTCGAGACGCTGGTGCATGATCGTGCGTCGCTCAACGATGACGACGAGCACGACCCCGATGGGGCGCCCCTCTCGGCGGAGTGGTCGAGGCTCGCAGGCCAGTCCGACGCCGCGAAGTCGGAGCTCCGGCAGATCGAAGCAGCACTGCTGCGCATGGAAGCGGGCACCTACGGTGTCTGCGTGACGTGCGGCAGGCGGATCCCGGACCAGCGCCTGCGCGTGCGCCCGTTCGCCGAGCAGTGCGTCGCCTGCGCGGAGCGGTCGCTCCCCCGTCGCTGACCGAGGTCAGTAGGCGCTTCCGCGCTCTGTCCACCAGAGCCTGCAGGGCTGCGTCGACCCGCGACGAACGCCCAGGCAGGCTGGCAGGACCTGGGGCTCGCCCTCGCCGGCATCAGCGGCGTTCAGGAAGATCTCGCAGTCGCAGTAGGCGCCCATGCGGCCGAGTCGCTCGAGGAGCGCGGTTGCCCGCGGCGCCTGGCGCTCCTGGTACCACTTCGAGAACCGATGCGTTCCATCGCATCCGAACTCGTCGAGCTGGTCGGCGACGTAGCAGAGCACGCACTCCCCTGATCTCGGCGCAAGGAGCTCACCGGCGAGGCTCCGCACGAAGGACTCGGCTTCTCTGTCAATTCGTTGATCTGTCATGCCGACATCTTGGACCGGACCACCGACATTCTGACGGGTCACTCGCGGGGGTGGTGTGCGGGACGGCGCTCAGGACTCCCGAGACGAGAGGACGCAGAATTCGTTGCCCTCTGGGTCGCGCAGCACGACCCACGTCGTGTCCTCCGCCTGCCCCACGTCAGCTCGGCTGGCCCCGCGGGCGAGCAGCGCGTCGACGTGCGCCACCTGGCTCTCGTGCAACGGGGCGGCGAGGTCGATGTGCAACCGGTTCTTCACCGTCCGCTCGTCCGCAACCGGCACGAAGACGAGTCCCGGCCCGACCTGCTCGAACGGCACCCCCGGGTTCTCCTCGTCGAGCCACTTGGGGATGACCGCGGCCTCGTTCTCGTCCTCGAAGCTCACCTGCCAGTCGAGCGTCTCCGCCCACCAGGCCACAAGCGCACGGTGGTCGTGCGCGTCGACGACGGTCGAATACCAGCGAAGTCCCATGCGTGCCTCCTCAGACCGGCCCATCACGATCAGCCCATCCTGCTGGCCGGAGCTGGGTGCGAGCGGGATGCCGCGGGGCCTCGATGGCGGGTCCGAGCAGTTTCAGAGAAGCGCGCAGCCCCGATGGGTCGTACGTTGGTTCTGAACCACCGGTCAGGAACACGGAGAAGGAGCGCGCAATGGCGGAGAAGACGGCTGGACTGTCGAAGGACGAGCGGGACGCGGTCAAGCAGCGCGCCGCAGAGCTGCGCGCTGAGCAGAAGGCCGGGAAGAACCGCGCCGCTGGCGACGCCGCCATCCAGAAGGCCATCTCAGAGATGACAGACGAGGATCGAGTGCTCGCCGAGGGCATCGACCGCATCGTGAAGGAGGTCGCCCCGCAGCTCATGCCGAAGACCTGGTACGGGTTCCCCGCCTACACCGACGCCGACGGCAAGGTCGTCGTGTTCTTCAAGGCGGCCTCGAAGTTCACGACGAGGTACGCGACGCTCGGGTTCGAGGAGGCAGCGCAGCTCGACGACGGCGACCTCTGGGTGACGTCGTTCGCGCTCATCAGCCTCACCCCCGAGACCGAGAAGACCATCGCGGACCACGTCCGCAAGGCCGCCGGCTGAGCTGAGCCCCTCGAGGAGAGATGACGGGCAGACCCCTGCCGGCCCGGTGCGGTCAGCGCTTGGCCGACCTCCGGTAGCGGATGTGCGTCGACAGGGGCGAGTGCAGCACCTCGACGGGTTCGTAGTCGAACACCTCGACGCCGTCGAACATCCGCTCGCCGGAGCCGAGCAGCACTGGCGCGACGTCGAGCGTGAGCTCGTCGACAACCCCCGCGTTGAGCGCCTGTCGAACGGTGGAAGCGCCGCCGGCGATGTCGACGCCCTTGCCTCCAGCGGCCTCGACGGCCCTGGCGTAGGCCGCGTCGAAGCCGCCCGTGACGAAGTGGAAGCTCGTGCCGCCCTGCATCTCGATGGGGTCGCGTGCGTGGTGCGTGAGCACGAAGACCGGCGCGTGGTACGGCGGCTCGTCACCCCACCACCCGCGCCATTCCTCGTCCCACTCGCCGCGAACGGGACCGAACATGTTCCGCCCCATCACGTAGGCGCCGCGAGGTCGCATGAGCCAGCCGGTCGCGACCTCGTCGGCGTCGGTCGCCCGTGGGTCGCCGATGTGCCAGCCGTGCAGCTCGTGCCCTCTTCGGCCGAGCGGATGCTCCGCGCTCTGCTCGGGACCCGCGACGAAGCCGTCCAGGGAGATGGACATGTGGCAGGTGGTGTCGGACATCGAGAGTCCTTCCGTCGACGCGGGATCGGCCCGTGACCGCGACCCTACTCCCGGTCTCCTCGCCCTGTCACTCCCCGGAGCCCGCCGCGGCGATCAGCGTGTGCAGCGTGCTGCTGAGCAGCTCACCGTGCCGCTCGTCGAGCGTCTCGCCGGCTCGCAGCAGGCCGATGACGTACAGTCCGCTGATCGCTTCGGCACGCACGCGCTCGTCGCGCACCTGCCCGAGCGAGCGCACCGCGTCGCTCGACACGTTCATGACGAGCCTCGGCCGAGCGGGCGGCGGCGTCGGTGCGCTGAGAAGGTCCGCCCACGGGTCCGCATCCGCGTCCGCATCGGCCGGCTGACCCCGGTTCTGCTCGCTCGATGCGGCGACGAACAGGGACGGAGTGGATGCAGGGGCGAACTCCCGCAGGTCGAGATCGACCCCGAGCCGGTCGAGGACGATGCGCGCCTGCGGTACGAATCCTCGAGCCGCAGCGTCGTCATCACGCGGCTCCGGGAGCTCGTCGAGGAACGAGTGGGGGTCGAACGCCCGAACGCGCGCCGCGTGCCCACGACGCTCGCGCACCTTGCGCAGGATCTCGCTCCCGTACACGTAGGAGCCGTTCACCAGCAGCGCCTTCCTCGCGCGAAGCAGCGGCGCGAACGCCGTGAAGTCGGTCATCGAGGCGGTGTACTGCACGTCGTCCGAGATGCGCAGGATCTGGGCGAGGGTCATCGTGCCCTCGCTGGTCTCCCATGGCACGTGGCCGATCACGAGGTCGAGCATGTCGTCGTCCCCCGCCGCCATCGCGAGGATGCCCTTCGCGTGCACGTCCATGAATCGGTCGAAGCCGACGGGATCGCGCAGCGCGAAGTGCTCGATGCCCTGCCGGAGCTGCGCGCCGATCTGGGCCTTCACCTCGCCGATCGCGGACGAGTCCTGGAGTGACTCGCGGGATGCGGTCAGGGGCAGGTCGCCGCCCTCGACGGCGAGCCGCACGAAGTAGGCCCAGTTCGGAGCGAGCTGCACGTTGTCGTCGGCGACGAACATGCCGTGCGAGTAGACCGTGTCGCCGTGTCGGTTCCCGACCCGCCCCGGGCTGTCCGAGATGAAGGCGACGCCGACCACACCCGCGGTCGGGACGTCGACGGGGAGCACTGCGAGGGGCATGAACCCGAGCTCACGGCGACACCACTCGGCCGCCTCGAAGTCGGAGGTCCGCCACGGTGGCGTCCTGGTGCTGACGAGCTCCGGCGGGTGCCGGGGGGTCGTGCGCAGCGAGATCGGGATCTCAAGCAGGCTGGCGAAGCGCTCGGCGAGCAGACGCACCCGCGCCGGGTCGACCCATTCTCGGTCGTCGGCGCGAGCCTGAACGCGCACCTCGGTGCCCGCGTCCGGCAACGGAGTCTCCGCTGGTGCGATCGTGAACGTGCCGTCCGAGCTCCCAACCCAGCTCATCGTCGGCGCGTCCGCCGAGCGCGCGCTGCGCGAGCGCACCTCGATGCAATCCGCGATGAGGAAGCAGGAGAGCAGGCCGATGCCGAACTGGCCGAGGTACTGTCGGCGCACTCGGGTGAAGTCGCTGCGCTTGCTCGACGCGCCGATGGTGGCGAGCACCGACCGCATCTCCTCCTCGGTCAGCCCGATGCCGTGGTCGCGGACCAGCACGGCCCCACCGTCCTCGACCTCGACCGTGATCTCCTGGGGCACGGTCGGATCGAGCTCGCTCCTGGCGACGACCGCGTCCCTGGCGTTCTGGATGAGCTCGCGGAGGTACACGCGCGGACTCGAGTACAGGTGATGGGACAGGATGTCGACGATGCCGCGCAGGTCGACGCGGAAGCTCTCCCCGCTCATGCGGACGCCCCGAGGGAAGCGTCGCCCGCGAACCATCTCTCGCGCACCCAGGTGCTCCAGCGGTCATCGCCGTTGCGGGCATCCAGCCGGCGGGTGATGTCGGCGGCGCGCGCACGGAGGTCCGGCCCTCGAGGGTCGTCGGGGGCCGTGGCGAGCAGGGCGCTGCCGCACGCTGCGAAGATCATCAGGTCGCTCGGCGACTCGTCGACGTCCGCCAGCAGCGCGTCGATGAGCGGCCCAAGCTCGACGCCGGGTGCGGCTATCCCCTCGAGCAGCACCCATCCGGGCAGCGGACCGAACGCGTCCACGTCGCCGTCGACACTCTCGAGGATGCGGGCCAGCTCGGCCGAGGCTTCGGCCCTGTTCCCTGACCGAGCGTCCAGCCAGCACAGCCAGGCGGTCGCGGCGCGCACCTGCTCAGCGTCGCCATCCGCGAGGATCACTCTCGCGGTTGCCGCCGCGAACGCAGGCGCCGCGAACGCGGTGAGGCGGACGACTTCGAGGTCGACCGTGACCCGATCGAGCATTCGGCTCTCCGCTTCGAGCTGGGGTCCGAGTTGCTCGAGGGCGGCGCGCAGCGACGCCGTATCGCCGCGGTGGGCCGCCACCTCCGCGCGTGCGAGGGTCAGGTGGGCGGTGGGTCCCCCGGTGACCGCTCGGAGGCGCACCTCTGCCTCGATGAGCTCCTCGATCTCCGGCCACGTGACGTCGGGCGCGGCGACCGCCTGGTCGACGGTCACGGCGAAGAAGCGCTCGCCGATGGCCGCGATGGAGTCCTCGATCGCGTCCGAGTCGTTCCGAAGCTCCACCTGGGCCGCGCGGAAGTCGCGCACGAGCGTGGCGATGTCGCCCTGCTGGCCGGCGCGCAGGCCATGCAGCAGCGGCACGCAGTACCGAGTGGTGGCGCACTTCAGCTGCTCTGAGCGCGCGGAGAGCGAGGCCGCGAGGGCGTCGGCGTCCTCCGCGGTCTCGGCCGAGAGAAGGTCCATCGTGGCGCCGAGGTGCGCGACGTAGCGGTGCTTGATGGAGATGGGCGGCTCGTCCATGCTGACCGAGGCGGTGCGCGGCAGCCAGCCGGACGCGAGGATCGTCTCCGCGCGCTCTTCCACGTCACCCCAGACGTCCTCGTCATCGGCAGCCTCCGGTCGCGTCGGTGCGGGCAGGCCGGCCCACCAGAACTCGTCGAGCTCCCGCGAGTGCACGTCGGTTCCGCCGCGTCGGTCGAGCGAGGCGGCAGCCTCCTCGGCGAGCGCTCGCAGCAGCCCGCCCTCGTCCCCAGTCGGGTCGGCGAGGATGCGGTTGCGCGCCGTGGCGGCGGTGGCCTCCCAGTCGCTCCCGTCGAGGTGCAGGTTGCGGAGGGTGTGGTCGACGGCCTCGAGCGCGGCCTCCGGACGCTCCTCGAGGACTGGGATGAGGAACTCCGCGACCCCGTCCCGCGCGAGTCGGGAGGCCCCGATCCCGGCGAGGAGCTGGTCGGCGATGAGGTTCGCGTCGCTTCGACGGCCGGCGCGCACGTAGAAGAAGGCGAGCAGGATGAGGAGGGGCGTGGCGTTCTCCGCGTCGGAACGCGTGGCGTCGAACTGACTCGGGTCGATCTCGAGCATCCGCAGCCGCTGCTCGAGCGTCTCCGTCGCGCGCGGCAGATCGAAGCGCGCGACGAGCGGCAGCTCCATCTGGATGACGCCGGAGTCGTCCGGCCGCCACTCGACGCTGTTCTCGGATCGCCACCGTTGGATCCAGTCGAACGTCGCCTCGGCGTCTCCCCTGGCCGCGGAGACCACGGCTCGCGCCACGTAGACGCCCACGATGTCGGCACCGCGCTGTCGTATCTGCTGCTCGACGAGGTCGATGGCGCGGGCGATCTGCTCAAGCGACACCGCCGGGTCGTCGACGAGCGTCATGCTCGCGGTCGCGATGGAATTGAGCATGCGCCCGACGTTCTCGGGCGCGATGAGGTCGCCATGGCGGTGGATGACCTGCATGAGCCGCACGTACGCATCGAGCGCTCGGACCGCGAGTCCCGCCTTGACGAGGGTCGTGTACTGGCCGAAGCGGGCGCTCGCGATGAGGTGGGGGAACTCAGCGCGCTCGCAGTCCTCGATGAACTCGTCCCAGACCTCGAGCTTGCCCTCGTCCTCGGGAAGGTCCCAGATCGCGGAGCTGCGTTCGAAGAGAGCTTGGATGCGCTCGTGCTGCTCGGCGTCGAGCGTGGCGATCTCTGAGTACGCGATCATCTGGGCCTCCAGGCTGCGGTCTGCTTCCCGAGGTCACCGCACGCTTGGACGCTGGGGAAGGTGGCTGCCGGTCACCCTAGCGAATGTGCCTGCCCGAAATGGGCGTACTGTCAGGGCAGGAGCTGACTCTGGTTCCCCAATGATGGGATCCCATGTCGTCCGCTGTCGCCTCCACCCGTGCTCCGCTGCTCTCGCTCGGTGTCCTCGCCGACTCCTCGATGGAGAACGAACGCCGGCTTCCCCTCCACCCGCATCACCTCGATCGGATCGACGCGGATGTGCGGGCTCGCATGATCGTGGAGCGCGGCTACGGGGCCGACTTCCAGTTCGAGCCCGGCTACGTGGAATCGCGTGTCGGCAGGGTCGCCGAGCGAGCCGAGGTCCTCGCCTCCGCTGACGTGCTCCTGCTCCCGAAGCCGCAGGCTGCGGATGTCGCGGCGCTCGCGCCGGGGCGGGTGCTCTGGGGGTGGCCGCACTGCGTCCAGGACCCGGAGGTGACGCAGATCGCCATCGACAGGAAGCTGACGCTGATCGCGTTCGAGGCGATGAACCACTGGACGCCGCAGGGTGACATGAGCCTGCATGTCTTCCACAAGAACAACGAGCTCGCCGGCTACTGCTCCGTCATCCACGCGCTCAGCCTCATCGGGCTGACGGGCCTCTACGGCCCTCGCCTCAGGGCAGTCGTGATCGGCTTCGGTGCGACCGCTCGAGGCGCGGTGACGGCGCTGAACGCGCACGGCATCCACGACATCGAGGTGCTCACCCAGCGCGGCGCGGCGGCCGTGGGCTCTCCCATCCACAACGCCCACATCACGCAGCTCAACACGGATGACGGACCCACGCATCTGAGCACCGTCAGCACCGAGCAGGGCGATTGGCTGCTCCCCGACTTCCTGGCCACCTACGACATCGTCGTCAACTGCTCCTTCCAGGATGTCGCCGCGCCGTTGACCTACCTCCTCACGGAGAACCTCGCGCGGTTCTCGACGGGGAGCCTCATCATCGACGTCTCCTGCGACGAGGGCATGGGGTTCGAGTGGGCACGGCCCACGACGTTCGAGCAGCCGATGTTCACGGTCGGGCAGGGCGTCAACTACTACGCCGTCGACCACAGCCCGTCCTACCTGTGGAACTCCGCCACCTGGGACATCAGCGAGGCCCTGCTCCCGTTCCTCCGCCCCGTCCTCGAAGGCCCGGACGCATGGGCCGAGAGCACGACGCTCACCCGCGCGATCGAGATCCGGGACGGCGTGGTCCAGAACCCGAGCATCCTGGCCTTCCAGGGGCGCGATGCCGAGTACCCTCACCGCGTTGTCACCGCCCAGGTGCCGCTCGCGTCCTGACGGAGCATGCCTGGTTGTCCATGACGTGAGGGCCGCGTCATCACTCGGCAGGAAGCGAGTCCCAGACCTCTCGCCATTTGGCGGCGAGGGTGTCGATCGTCTCGTGCGCGTTCAACCCGCTGGGCTGAGGGACGACCCACAGGTCGACGTCCTCCGGCCAGCCCGGGACAGTCCCCGTCTCCTGACGCCCGAGCTTCGACTTCGGCAGGCCGAACGCGGTGCGGAATGCGGTGATCCCGGCGACGGCGACTGCGTCGGGCCGCATCTCATGCACGCGCTCGATGACTCGCCGGCCGCCATCGCGCAGCTCCGAGGGCGTCAGCTCGTCGGCACGCGCCGTCGCTCGGCCCACGAGGTTCGTGAGCGCAATGCCCCGGCGGAGCAGCTGCTGCTCGTCTGACGCAGACAGGCCGCGCGACGCGTCGACGGTGTGATCCGTAAAGCCGGCCCGGTGCAGCGATGGCCAGAATCGGTTGCCGGGCCGCGCGAAGGGGGCATTGACCGCGGCCGTCCACAGCCCCGGGTTGACGCCAACGATCAGCAGGCGCACCGTCGCGAGGTCGACGGGGAGGATGTCGTCCATCGCGTGCTCATCCGGCGTCTGGAACTGTGCCAGCTCGGCGGTCACGGGCTTGCGCCCGCCGAGTGGGGACGCGCGACGCTCCCTGGCCGGGACGTGCGAGGAATCCGGCGGTTCGATCTCGACTCCAGCTGCACGAGGCGGAGCTGGGAACGACCGCTTCACGCCATCCGAGGCATCCGGAATCACTGGGACTGGCATCCAGCGTCGACTGCGTCACCGTGCGCAGAGACACCGATCGACAGATCCGTCATGCGACCTTCAACGGTGTGATCGCGGCGACCTTGTCGCGCAGAGCCCTGCGCTCGAGCCGCAACTCGTAGTTCGACTGCAGGTTCATCCAGAACTCCTCCGACGTCCCGAAGTACCGCGCCAGTCGGATCGCTGTGTCGGCGGTGATGCCGCGCTTGCCGTGCACGATCTCGTTGATCCGACGCGGAGGCACACCGATGGACACCGCGAGCTTGTTCTGCGTGATGCCGAACCCCTCGATGAAGTCCTCCATCAGGATCTCCCCTGGGTGGATCGGCTCGATCACACCCGCGTCAGTGGTAGTCGATGAGTTCGACATCTTCCGCCCCTCCCTCTCTCCAGACGAAGCAGATACGCCACTGGGAGTTCACACGGATACTGTGTTGACCGCGTCGATCGCCAGCCAGCTTCTCCAGGCGGTTCCCCGGAGGGATCCTCAGATCTTCCGCATCTTTCGCCGCATGGATCAGCTCGAGCTTCCTCAGGGTTGCTCGTTGGACCGCCCGATCGACGCCCTTGACATACTGCTCGCGCCAGATGCGCTCGGTCTCCTTGCTCCCGAACGATCTGATCACGAGGTCAGCGTATAACGCAGAGCGTCAATAACGCTAGACGTTAAAGCGGAACTCGACGACGTCGCCGTCCTGCATGACGTACTCCTTGCCCTCCATGCGGGCCTTGCCCTTGGCGCGAGCCTCAGCGGTGGAGCCGGTCTCGACGAGGTCCTCGAACGAGATGACCTCGGCCTTGATGAAGCCGCGCTCGAAGTCGGTGTGGATGACGCCGGCCGCCGCTGGGGCCTTCCAGCCCTTGCGGATCGTCCACGCGCGCGACTCCTTGGGGCCCGCGGTGAGGTAGGTCTGCAGCCCGAGCGTGTCGAAGCCGATGCGGGCGAGCTGGCTGAGGCCCGACTCGTCCTGACCGAGCGACGCGAGGAGCTCGGCGGCTTCCTCGGGGTCGAGGTCGATGAGCTCGGACTCGGTCTGCGCGTCGAGGAAGATCGCCTTCGCCGGAGCGACCAGCGCCGCGAGCTCAGCCAGCTTCTCCTCGCTGCTCAGCGCGGCCTCGTCGATGTTGAAGACGAAGATCATGGGCTTGGCCGTCAGCAGGCCGAGCTCCTTGATGGGCTCGAGGTCGATCTTGGTGGCCGAGAGGAGAGTGCCCTCGTCGAGCGCCGCCTTCGCCTCGTTCGCCGCCTCGAGCACGGAGGAGTCAAGACGCTTCTGCTTGACCTCCTTCTCGAAGCGCGGGAGCGCCTTCTCGATGGTCTGCAGGTCGGCGAGGATCAGCTCGGTGTTGATCGTCTCCATGTCGCTCGCGGGCTCGACCTTGCCGTCGACGTGCACGACGTCGCCGTCCTCGAAGCCGCGCACGACCTGCACGATCGCGTCCGCCTCGCGGATGTTCGCGAGGAACTGGTTGCCGAGCCCCTCGCCCTCGCTCGCACCGCGCACGATGCCGGCGATGTCGACGAACGACACGGCGGCGGGCAGGATGCGCTCAGAGCCGAAGATCTCGGCGAGCACCTTCAGCCGTGCATCCGGCAGCTCGACGACCCCCACGTTGGGCTCGATCGTGGCGAACGGGTAGTTCGCCGCGAGAACCTGGTTCTTCGTGAGTGCGTTGAAAAGGGTCGATTTGCCGACGTTGGGCAGGCCGACGATGCCAAGAGTAAGAGCCACGAGCACCTATCGTACTTGCCCACCGGATGCGCCACACCCGATTCGACCGGCGCCAGGTTCGTGCCACCATGAATGACGTGACCATCGACTTCACCGCGATCGACTTCGAGACCGCCAACGGCTCCCCCGCCTCGGCGTGCGCCGTCGGACTCGTCAAGGTGCGGGACGGTGCCGTCGTCGAGCGCGCGAGCTGGCTCATCCAGCCCCCGCAGCCCCACGACGCGTTCCTGCCCTTCAACGTCCAGCTGCACGGCATCAGCCGGGAGATGACCCGCAGCGCACCGACCTGGGAGGAGCAGCTCCCCCGTCTCTTGGCCTTCGTCGGAGACGATGTGCTGGTCGCGCACAACGCCCGCTTCGACATCGGCGTTGCCGTCACGATCAGCCTTGCGACGAACACGACGCTCCCACCGCTCGCCTACTTCTGCTCGCTCCGACTCGCGAGACGCAGCTACGAGCTGCACTCCTACCGCCTCCCGGTGGCCGCGGAGGCGGCAGGGTTCACGACGCTCGTGCACCACGACCCCGTCTCCGATGCGGAGGCGAGCGCCGCCATCGTCGTCGACGTCTCGCGAAGGCTGGGAGCTGCGGAACTCGCCGACGTGTGCGCCTCGACGGGCGTCGACATCGAGCGCATCGAGCTCAGCAGGGAGCGGGAACTCGCCGCGACACTCACCGCGGCGGCCACCTTCGCCTGAAATGTCGGAGGCACCTGCGAGGGTGGATGCATGGACCTTCTCCCGCTCGTCATCGGCCTCCTGCTCGGCCTCATCGTCGGTTTCGCGATCGCCGCGATGCGGGGCGCGAACCAGCGCCAACAGCTGGCGACCGAGCTCGCGGGTGCCAGCGCACGCGCCCTCGCTGCGAGCGAGGCACGCTCCACCGCCGAGCAGCATCTCGAGGAGGTGCTCGCACGGGAACGCTCGCAGCTCGAGGCGCGCCGCACGAAGGACGTCGGCGAACAGCAGGTGCTCACGGCGCTCGCCCCGGTGAACAAGCAGCTCGAGCTCATGCGCCGTGCCGTCGCCGCCATCGAGGAGCAGCGCCTGCAGCAGCACGGCGAGCTCAGCGAGCAGCTCCGCAACCAGCACGAAGCCGACGAGCGCCTGCGGGCGACCACCGACTCGCTCGCCTCCGCGCTGCAGTCGAACCAAGCACGAGGCGTGTGGGGCGAGGCGCAGCTTCGCAACATCGTCGAGGCCTCCGGAATGATCGAGCGCGTCGACTTCGACACGCAGGTCACGCTCACCGGGGAGCAGGGCGCGGGCCGCCCGGACATGATCGTGCACCTGCCAGGGGGCAAGCACCTCGTCATCGATGCGAAGGCCCCGATGGCGAAGTACCTCGCCGCGAGCCAGCTCAGCGAACTCGGCGACCAGGAGGAGACCGCACGCCGGCGCAGCCTCATGGGCGACCACGCGAAGGCCCTCCGCTCACACGTCACCGCCCTCGCCGCGCGCGGCTACCCGACCGCGGTGCCCGGATCCCCCGAACTGGTCATCGCGTTCGTCCCCAGCGAGTCGGCACTCTCGGCCGCAGTCGCCTCCGACCCGTCGCTCCTGGAAGACGCGATCCACCGCGGAGTCGCGGTCACGTCTCCCGTCTCGCTCTGGGCCACCCTCCGCGCCATCGCCTACGCCTGGCAGCAGGACGTGCTCGAAGACCAGGCCCACGAGATCTTCGAACTCAGCACCCAGCTCCACACGCGTCTCGGCACGCTGGCCACGCACATCGACAAGCTCGGCCGGTCGCTGGCTGGTGCCACCACCAGCTACAACGCGTTCCTGGGCTCCCTCGAGACGCGAGTCCTCCCCACCGCTCGAAAGCTGGACGCCCTCAACATCGGCTCCCCCATCAGCACGCCGCGCCCCGTCGAGGAGCAGCTCCGCGGGCTCACCGCGCCCGAACTCACCGAGCATCGAGACACGCAGCCCGAGCTCACGGAGCGCTGACCCAGACCCAGCGAACGGGCGAACTCCCGGAAGAATCGCACGCGCACCGGCTCCTCAACGACAAACGCTGCCAGCCTGATGCCGCGACAGGGAATGCCGGGAACATCAGACTGGCAGCGCTTTGGCGGCAGCTCCAGAAGAAGAACTGCGTCAGCTGCGGAAAAAGATCAGAGCCACTTGTCCGCGAGGTGCTCGGCCGTCACACGACGCACAGTGCCGGAGCGGGACCGGAGCACAACCGAGTCCGTGAAGATGCGGTTGCCGGACCGGCGAACCCCGGCGCACAGTCCACCGTCGGTCACACCCGTCGCCACGAAGTACGTGTTCTCGGTGCGGACCAGGTCGTCCTGCGTGAGCACTGCGTCCAGGTCGTGCCCGGCAGCGATCGCGCGCTCGCGCTCCTCGGCGTTGCGCGGGTACCAGCGGCCCTGCAGCACGCCGCCGAGCGCCTTGATGGCGCACGCCGTGATGATGCCCTCAGGAGTGCCGCCGATGCCGACGCACATGTCGATGCGACCAGTGCCTCGCGCAGCGTTGATGCCACCGGCGACGTCGCCGTCGAGCATGAGCTGCGTGCCGGCACCCGCCGCGCGGATCTCGTTGATGAGCTCCTCATGGCGCGGACGGTCGAGCACGGCGATGACCATGTCCTCGACCGGCTTGTTCTTCGCCTTCGAGAGGGCGCGGATGTTCTCGCCGATCGGGCGGGCCAGGTCGATGACGCCGACACCCTCGGGACCCGTGACGATCTTCTCCATGTAGAAGAGGTCCTTCGGGTTGTACATCGAGCCGCGGTCAGCCACGGCGATGACGCTCAGCGCGTTCTGCCGGCCAGCGGCCGTGAGGCTCGTGCCATCGATCGGGTCGACGGCGATATCGCAGTCGGGGCCCTGCCCGTTGCCGACCTGCTCGCCGTTGAAGAGCATCGGGGCTTCGTCCTTCTCGCCCTCGCCGATGACGACGACACCGGCGAAATCGACGGTCGAGAGGAACTTGCGCATGGCGTCGACCGCCGCACCGTCGGCGGCGTTCTTGTCACCTCGCCCGATGAACGGCGTCGCCCGAATGGCCGCAGCCTCGGTCGCACGCACCAACTCCATAGCGAGGTTGCGGTCGGGGTTCGCGAAGAGCTGCCCGTGCTCCGGAGTTGAAGTGGCGGAAGATGAGGTCACAAGGGTCCCTTTCGCTGGCGTTGTGGACGTTCTCGCCGAGCAATCACACGACACCATTGCTCCGCGCCATCCGGTTCTCAACCCTAGTACGAGCGCTCGGAGAAAGTCGGCGGCCCTGGCTAGACTTCAGTCGTAAGTTCCAAGCGCTGAAGGAGCACATATGCCCATCGCAACACCGGACCAGTACGCCGAGATGCTGAACCGAGCCAAGGAAGGCGGCTTCGCGTACCCAGCGATCAACGTCTCCAGCTCGTCGACGATCAACTCCGTCCTCCAGGGTCTCACCGAAGCCGGCTCAGACGGCATCCTCCAGGTCACCACGGGCGGTGCCGACTACTTCGCCGGCCAGTCCGTCAAGGCTCGCGCCTCCGGTGCGCTCGCCATGGCGGCATTCGCGCACGAGGTCGCGAAGAACTACCCGATCACGGTCGCGCTGCACACCGACCACTGCCCGAAGGACGCGCTCGACGGCTTCGTCTACCCGCTCCTCGAGGCATCCGCTGACCAGATCAAGCGCGGCGGCGAGCCGATCTTCCAGTCGCACATGTGGGACGGCTCGGCTGTGCCGCTCACGGAGAACCTCGAGATCGCGTCGAAGATCCTGAAGCTCACGCAGGCCAACAACCAGATCCTCGAAGTCGAGATCGGCGTCGTCGGCGGCGAAGAAGACGGCGTCGCGCACGAGATCAACGAGCACCTCTACACGACGCTCGACGACGCCATCGCGACCGTCGAGGCCCTGGGCCTCGGCGACCGCGGCCGCTACATGGCCGCGCTCACCTTCGGCAACGTCCACGGCGTCTACAAGCCGGGCAACGTCAAGCTGCGCCCCGAGCTCCTCGCGGAGATCCAGGCAGGCCTCGCAGCCAAGTACGGCACCGGTGCCAAGCCGCTCGACCTCGTCTTCCACGGCGGCTCGGGATCGACCGACGAGGAGATCGCCGAGGCGGTCCGCAACGGCGTCATCAAGATGAACATCGACACCGACACGCAGTACGCGTTCAGCCGCTCCGTCGCCGACACCGTCCTGAAGAACTACGACGGCTTCCTCAAGATCGACGGCGAAGTGGGCAACAAGAAGGTCTACGACCCCCGCTCATGGGGCAAGAAGGCCGAGACCGCCATGGCGGCTCGCATCATCGAGGCCACCAAGCAGCTCGGCTCGTTCGGTCACTCGGCCGCGTGAGTGTGACGCCGGGATCCGAGCCGCAGGACTCGGTGCAGGAGGTAAAGCGGAAGAACGACCGCTTCCTCGGCATCGGGTTCCTCGTGCTCGGCCTCGTCGCCACAGTCCTGAACATGACGACGTTCACGGAGAACTCGTTGGCGGGCCAGATGGCCCTGCTCTACGAGGACTTCGGGATCAGCGGCTACGTGCGACCTGAGGGTCTCGGCTCCCTGTCCACCACCGCTGTCCTGGTACTGCCGGCGATCTACGCCCTCACGCTGTACCTGACGCTCGTCCGCTGGAAGGCCGGCAAGCGGGCGATGTGGATCCCGATCATCGGCGCCGTCGTCACCCTCATCACGATCTTCGGCTTCACGATCGCCGCGATCCTGATGCACGGTGAGCTGCTCGAAGCCATCTCGAGCGGCGCCCTGCCGACGCCGACGCCAACCTCCACGTAGGGCGTGGCGACAGCAGTCACGCTGACGTCACCACGTGCCTGCCCGGGCGAGCCACCTGGCCGCCCGGGCGGGCCGGGTTCTCCACAGCACTGAAGCATCGGCCGCCGCACGCGATATCCTCGATCTCGCATGCGGCGGCCGATGCTCTGTGCCCAGCAGCACGCTCCCTCCGCGATCGCAGCGGGAGACATCAGATTCGAGAAGAGGCACGTGGTCGTCATCCAGCCCCCGAAGTCAACGCCGGATGCGCCGTGGCCCGTCAGCGTCGTCTCAGAGCTCGTCCGCGACTGGATCGCACGCCTCGGGTCGGTCTGGATCGAGGGAGAGCTCACCGGCTGGAGCATCCGCGGTGGGCACGCCTACGGGAAGATCAAGGACCTCGACGCTGACGCAACCCTGTCGGTCACCGCTTGGCGCAGCGTCGTGCAGCGTCTCGACGGCGAGTTCAAGCAGGGCGACCGCGTCATCGCCAGCATCAAGCCCGACTTCTGGGTCAAGGGCGGCACGCTGTCGATGCAGGTCTCGGACCTCCGGCACGTCGGGCTCGGCGATCTCCTCGAGCGGCTCGAGCGACTCCGCAAGCAGCTGGCGGCAGAAGGCCTCTTCGCCGACGAGCGCAAGAAGCCCCTCCCCTTCCTGCCGGGCACCATCGGCCTCATCACGGGCCGCGAGTCCGACGCGGAGAAGGACGTGCGCCGCAACTCCGAGCTCCGCTGGCCAGCGGTGCAGTTCCGCACCATCCACACCCCCGTGCAGGGCGAGCGCACCGTTGCCGAGGTCTCGGCCGCGCTCCGCGAGCTCGACGCCGACCCCGAGGTCGACGTCATCATCGTCGCCCGAGGCGGCGGCGACTTCCAGCACCTGCTGCCGTTCAGCGACGAGAGCCTCGTGCGCCTCGTCGCGACGCTCTCCACGCCCGTCGTCAGCGCCATCGGCCACGAGGCCGACCGTCCGATCCTCGACGACGTCGCCGACCTCCGCGCCTCCACTCCGACAGACGCCGCCAAGCGCGTCGTACCGGACGTCGCGGAGGAGCTCGCCGGCGTCCAGCAGGCCAGAGCCCGCATCCTGCAGCGCATCGTCGACCGCGTGCGCAGCGAGTCCAACGCCCTCGAGTCGCTCGTCTCACGGCCAGCGCTCGCCAACCCATCCTGGATCATCGACCAACGCGGCGAGGAGCTCATGCGCGCCTCCCAACGCGGCGAAGAGCTCATCACTCGGCGAATCGACCGCGAACACGACCGGCTCGAGTCGCTGGCGAGGCACCTGCGTGGCCTCTCGCCGCAGGGCACGCTCGAGCGCGGCTACTCCATCGTCGAACGCGTCGACGGTGATGCGAAGTCGCTCGTCACCGGATGGCAGGACGCACCCGCGTCGACCGAGCTCCGCATCCGAACGGCCGATGGACGCATCTCAGCCTCGTCGCTCGGCGGCGAGGCCATCATCACACCAGGCGCCCCGGACGGCGCAACGGAGGCGAACGTAGAATGACCACCATGCAGGAACAGACCGACATCGCCGAGCTCAGCTACGAGCAGGCACGCGACGAGCTCATCTCGGTCGTGAGCCAGCTCGAACAGGGCAGCGCCTCCCTCGAGGCTTCGCTCAAGCTCTGGGAGCGCGGCGAGCAGCTCGCCGCGCACTGCGAGTCCTGGCTCCTCGGCGCCAGGAAGCGCCTCGAGGCGGCACGTCGACGCGACGACGAAGCTCTGGACGAGGCCTGATGGCCAAGCAGAAGCAGCCACCGGTCGTCGCGGAACTCGGGCGGCCGGAGACCCCGGAGGAGACGTTCGCGCGCAAGGCCGAGTCCTCGCGGCTGTACCGGAAGCGCAAGACGATCAACAACCTCGTCTACTCGCTCCTGGTGTCGCTCGGCCTCGTGCTGTTCATCGTGGCGATCGTGCCGCGCAACGACACTCCCGTGACCTTCGACGTCGATTTCGCGTCAGAGGCGCAGAGCGCGCAGGGCGACTTCGCCGTCCCGCTGGTCGTGCCTCAGGTTCCGGCGGACTGGACCGCGAACGAAGCCGAGATCCGCACAAGCGCCGACGGCGTCAGCGAGTGGTACATCGGCTTCCTGGTCGGCCCGAAGGGCGCACCCACCGAGTACGTCGGAGTCAGCCAGGGCATCGGCGTCAACCCCACCTGGCTGCTGGACGCGACGCGCGAGCGCACCCCGACGGGCACCGTGCAGGTCGGCGGCCTCGACTGGATCGAATACGACGCGACCGACCTCAGCCCGGAGGATGCAGGCAACCGGGCCTACATGCTCGTCCACGAGCAGGACGGCCAGGCCTACCTCGTCTACGGCAACAACTCCCCCGAGACGGTCACGAAGCTGGCAGAGCTGGTCGCGGCCGACCTCGACTGAGGCCAGGACTCGATAGGCTGGCTCGGACAGAGATCGGCTACCTGGAAAGGTCACACAACGTGGTGGAAAATCAAGACGAGTACCGCATCGAGCACGACACGATGGGCGAGGTCCGCGTTCCCAAGAACGCCCTCTACGCCGCGCAGACGCAGCGCGCAGTCGAGAACTTCCCCATCTCCGGTGCAGGTCTCGAGCCGGGCCAGATCGTCGCCCTCGCGCGCATCAAGCGCGCCGCCGCGATCGTCAACGCGAAGCTCGGAATCATCGAGCAGCCGGTGTCCGACGCGATCGTCGAGGCCGCTGAGCAGATCATCGACGGCAAGTACCTCGACCAGTTCCCGGTCGACGTCTACCAGACCGGGTCCGGCACCTCCTCGAACATGAACATCAACGAGGTCCTCGCGACACTCGCGACGCGCGGCCTCGGCGGCCCCGTCCACCCCAACGACCACGTCAACGCGTCGCAGTCGTCGAACGACGTCTTCCCGACCTCCGTGCACGTCGCCGTGACGGACGCGCTCCTCAACGACCTCATCCCGGGTCTCACGCACCTCGCCGAGGCCCTGGACCGCAAGGCGCAGCAGTGGGCATCCACCGTCAAGGCCGGGCGCACGCACCTCATGGACGCCACCCCGGTCACGCTGGGACAGGAGTTCGCGGGCTACGCCCGTCAGATCCGCCTCGGCATCGAGCGCGTGCAGTCGACCATCTCGCGCGTCGCTGAGGTCCCCCTCGGCGGCACCGCGACCGGCACCGGCATCAACACGCCTGCCGGCTTCTCTCAGCAGGTCATCGCCGAGCTCGCCGACAACGCGAAGCTCCCGCTCACCGAGGCCCTCGACCATTTCGAGGCTCAGGGCGCACGCGACGGCCTCGTCGAGGCCTCCGGCGCGCTGCGCACCATCGCGGTGAGCCTCATCAAGATCAACAACGACCTCCGCTGGATGGGCTCGGGCCCGAACACGGGACTCGGCGAGATCCAGATCCCCGACCTGCAGCCTGGCTCCTCGATCATGCCGGGCAAGGTGAACCCGGTCGTCCCGGAGGCCGTGCTCATGGTCGCCTCGCGCGTCATCGGCAACGACGCAGCCATCGTCTTCGGCGGAGCGTCCGGCTCGTTCGAGCTCAACGTGCAGATCCCGGTCATGGGAACCGCGCTCCTCGAGTCGATTCGCCTCCTCTCCAATGGCGTGCGTGTGCTCGCCGACAAGACCGTCGATGGCCTCGTCGCGAACGAGGAGCGTGCCCGCGCGCTCGCCGAGTCGTCGCCCTCGATCGTGACCCCGCTCAACCGCATCATCGGGTACGAGGCGGCAGCCAAGATCGCGAAGTACTCGGTTGCCAACAAGGTCACGGTGCGCCAGTCCGTCATCGACCTCGGCTACGTCGAGCGCGGCGACATCACGGAAGAGCAGCTCGACGAGAAGCTCGACGTGCTCAGCATGACCACGCCCAACCTGTAGGCGAAGAGCCGACAGCAGAAGGCCCGCCGGGAGAACCCGGCGGGCCTTCTGCGTCCCCAGAGGCCTGCGCCTCGACAGCACGAGCGCGAGCGCCGGCACTACCCGAACGGCACGGCGAGCCACAAGACGGGAAGCCAGTACCCGGCGAGCAGCGCCGGCCCGAACGCGATGCTGCGACGGCGATCCCGGGTCCGTGCCAGGACGACGACGCTCTGCACTCCCCCGATGAGGATCGCCAGCACGCCGAGGAGCACGGCGAGCGAGGGGTCGACGAGCGCCGCCGCCCAGCTGAGCACGGCCCCGAGCTTCACATCGCCCATGCCGAGGCCGCCGGTGAGCGCCAGGACGAGCAGGACGGCCCCTGCCGCGGCGCCGGTGGCGGCGGCGAGAAGATTCGGCGTTCCGTGCAGTGCCCAGTCGGCGACCCAGGCGATGAGGACCCCGAGCGCGATGAGCGCGACGAGGCGATTCGGCAGCCGGTGCTCCCGGGCATCCACCGCCACGAGTCGTGGAGTAACCGCTGCGACGGCGAGCGACGCCGGCAGGAGCTCCGGGTGCTGCGGGACCGCCGATGCCACGCCGATCACGAGCAGCGCCCCGGCGCACAGGGCCTCTCCGGCGCGCGACCACCGTGACCGCGGGACCGGACCCTGCGCGTCCGAAGCACCGCGCAGGGGATCCGGCCCCGTCCCAGTGAGAGGGTCGGCCTCCGCACGTTCTGCCATGCCCGGACACTAGTCAGATCTGGAGCCACCCGCAGAAGTTCCCCACAGGCCAGGTCGAAGCCCGACTCGGTGCAGCGCAACCGAGCCGGGCCCGCATCCCCATCACACCTCGTAGTCTCCGAGCAGCTCCGTGACAAGCGCCGCGATGTCGCTGCGCTCGGACCGCGTGAGCGTCATGTGGGCGAAGAGCTTGTGCCCCTTCAAGGTCTCGATGACCGACGCCACCCCATCGTGCCGGCCGACGCGCAGGTTGTCCCGCTGCGCCACATCATGGGTGAGCACCACGCGAGAGTTCTTGCCGATCCGAGAGAGCATCGTGAGCAGCACGTTCCGCTCGAGCGACTGCGCCTCGTCGACGATCACGAACGCGTCGTGCAGCGAGCGGCCCCGGATGTGCGTCAGGGGCAGGATCTCGAGCATCCCCCGGTCCATGACCTCGTCGATGACGTTCTCCGACACGATCGCCGACAGGGCGTCGTAGACCGCCTGGCCCCACGGGTTCATCTTCTCGCCCTGATCGCCGGGCAGGAAGCCGAGCTCCTGCCCGCCGACGGCGAAGAGCGGCCGGAAGACCATGATCTTCCGGTGCAGCCCGCGCTCGAGCACCGACTCGAGCCCTGCAGCCAGGGCGAGGGCACTCTTCCCAGTGCCCGCGCGTCCGCCGAGGGAGACGATGCCGATCGAGGGGTCGAGCAGCAGGTCGATGGCGAGTCGCTGCTCCGCAGACCGCCCGTGCACGCCGAACACGTCCAAGTCGCCGCGGACGAGTCGGACGGCGCCCTTCCCCGACACGCGTCCGAGTGCTGATCCGCGGTCCGAGTGGATCACGAGGCTCGTGTTGATGGGCAGTTCGTCGACGGTGGCGGTCGCGACCGTCTCGTCCGTGTACAGCGTGTCGAGCTCGTCCGCGCCGAGGGAGATCTCGGCGACCCCCGTGTAACCGGTGTCGCGGGCCAGCTCGGCTCGGTACTCCTCAGCAGCCAGGCCGATCGCCGAGGCTTTCACGCGCATCGGGAGGTCCTTGGACACCACCGTCACGGCGAGGCCCTCACCAGCGAGGTTCTGCGCGACGGCCAGGATGCGCGTGTCGTTGTCTCCCAGCTGCATTCCGCTGGGGAGGACGCTCATGTTCGAGTGGTTGAGCTCGACGCGCAGCGTGCCGCCTGCCTCCCCGATGGCGATGGGGAAATCGAGGCGCTCATGCTTGATGCGCAGCTCGTCGAGGAACCTGAGCGCCTGGCGGGCGAAGTACCCGATCTCCGGGTCGTGGCGCTTCTTCTCCAGCTCCGTGATCACGACCACGGGGATGACGACCGCGTGCTCCGCGAAGCGGAAGAGTGCCCTCGGATCGCTGAGCAGCACCGACGTGTCGAGCACGTAGGTGCGGGTCGAGATGGACGAGTCGGGAACCGCGACATGCACGGCGCCCCCTTCCTCGTTCTCGAGGTGGTCGGTGTTGCGCTGTGCGGGTATCACGGCAGTTCCGCTCCTTCGCCAAGCTCTCGCTCGTCGCTGGGTTACGTTCCGACCACAGGGGCACTCGGTAGGGGGAAACGAACTTCGGGAACCTGTGGCCGTTTCGATCAGGCACCGTACCTGATGGCATTAACGTACGACGGCGGGGACCACGCCACGCGCAGGCGAAAGTTAAATTTTGTGTCGTGTCTGGGAGCGTCGCGGCTACTGGCCGTAGCGTCGCTGGCGGGACGCGAAGTCGCGCAGCGCGCGGAGGAAATCGACCTCGCGCAGGTCGGGTCCCAGGGCCTCGACGAAGTAGAACTCGGAGTGCGCAGACTGCCACAGCATGAAGTCGCTGAGCCGCTGCTCACCGGAGGTGCGGATGACCAGGTCGGGGTCCGGCTGGCCGCCCGTGTAGAGGTGCTCGGCGATGAGGTCAGGCGTGAGGATGTCCGCGAGGGCCGCGACGTCGCCACCATCTGCCGCGTGTGCGCGCACGATCCTGCGCATCGCGTCGACGATCTCGCTGCGGCCTCCGTACCCGACCGCGAGGTTCACGTGCATGCCTCGACGCTGCGCCGTGTCGCGTTGCAGACGCTCGAGCGTCGCCCCGAGTCCGGAAGGGAGGTGCTCGGGAGATCCGGCGTGGTGCACCCGCCAGCGCGCGTTGTCGGCGATCTGCATCGCGAGCTTCTCGATGATGTCGATGAGCGCGTCGAGCTCTTCGCTGCTGCGGTTCTTGAGGTTGTCGTTCGACAGGAGGTAGAGGGTCACGACCTGGACGCCTTCCCGGTCGCACCAGGCGAGGAACTCCATCATCTTGGCGGCCCCCGCTGCGTGCCCCTGGGCCGCATCCCGCAACCCGAGCTGCCTGGCCCAACGCCGGTTGCCGTCGATGATCATCGCGACGTGCTTCGGCTTGGGACGACCGTGCAGAGATCGGCGCAGTCGCCTCGTGTACAGCCCGTACAGGAAGCTCCGCAGGCTCGTGGGAATCATCGACATGGTTCGAACAACGTACCGGACCACGGGTCAGATGCACGTGCACGGGGCCGCGTAGAGTGCGAGGGTGGCTTCAGAACATCACGCGGATTCGGAACTCGACTCGGGCCAGGAGCCCACCGTGCACTTGCCCCTGCTCGAAGCTGAATCGGGCGCGAGCGTCGCGGAGGCGAAGCCATCGTGGCGCGGCTGGGTGCACGCCGGCACGCTTCCCGTCTCGATCGCGGCGGGGATCGTGCTCATCGTGCTCGCCGAGGGCACGACCGCCAAGCTGGCCTGCGCGCTCTACGCGATCTGCTCCTGGCTGCTCTTCGGCATCTCCGCCCTCTACCACCGCTTCAACTGGAGCGAGAAGACGCGTGTCGCCCTCAAGCGGTTCGACCACGCGAACATCTTCCTGCTCATCTCTGGGACCTACGCGCCCATAGCGCTGGTCGCGCTGCCGCCGGAGAAGGGGTGGCCGCTGTTCGCGATCGTGTGGGGCGCAGCGCTGCTTGGCATCTGCTTCCGCGTGTTCTGGATCGGTGCCCCGCGGTGGCTGTACGTCGCCCTGTACATCGCGCTCGGCTGGGCTGCCGTCGCCTACCTCGGCGACATCGCCGCCGTGAACGTGGCCACTGTGGTGCTCATCGTCGTCGGCGGCTTGTTCTACACGGCCGGCGCCGTCTTCTACGCGCTCAAACGCCCCAATTTCTGGCCGGGGCACTTCGGCTTCCACGAGCTGTTCCACGTGTTCACGGTGCTGGCGTTCCTCAGCCAGTGGACGGGCATCCTGCTGCTCTGCATCGACCCGCCGGTCTTCGCCTAGGGCTTGGCCGCCGGGGGTTCGTGGTCGGGCTCGCGATGCTCAGGCGCCGCCTGCTCCTCGGGCTCCTGGCCGAGCTGAGGGCTCTCGGTGCCCTCGGACACCGTGCCCTCCTTCGCTGCCATCTCGGCCTGCAGCTGTTCGCGGATACGAGCCCTCGCCTGCACCCGACTCGTGCGGCGGATGAGGTCCATCACCAGGAGGCCGGTCGCGACGGCGACGAAGATGAAGACGAAGAAGCCGAGCGGGCCCGGCGTCACGTCGTCCGGGTTGAAGGGCAGCTCCTCCCCAGGCGTCGGCGCCGTCGCCGCAAGCGACAGCACCCAGGACTGGGCGGAGGCGAGCAGCATCACTCGGAGGCCTCCGCAGCGCCCTGCTTGTCGTCGTTGCGTTCGTCGACGCCCGAGAACAGGTCGGTCTCTGGCGTCGGGGCATCCACTCGGGAGTCGACGAGCTCGAAGTCGTCGTACGGGTACGCCGCGGCCTCGATGTCGCGAGGAATCGCGAAGAACCCGCTGTCAGGCGCCACCTGGCTCGCGTGCGAGCGAAGCGCCGAGTCGCGGGCGTCGAAGAACTCGTCGATCTGGATCTGCGTCGTCACGTTGCTCGGCTTGTCTCGCATCCAGGCGAGCATCTGCTCGAGGCGCTCGAGCAGCGGCGACTCGGGGTCGAGCGCCTTGATGTGCTGCAGGAGGCTGTCTGCCCGCTTCCCGTTCATGGTGCGGTCGTAGTACAGCTTCGAGATGCGCCACGGCGAGCCCAGCTCGGGGTGCGTCGCGAGGCCCGACTCCCGCCACACGCGCATCGAGATGTCGTGGGTGCGGATGTGGTCGGGGTGCGGGTAGCCGCCGTTCTCGTCGTACGTAACGAGCACGTGCGGGCGGAACTCCCTGACCAGGCGCAGCAGCGGACGCGCGGAGATGTCGAGGGGGATGCTCGCGAAGGAGTTCAGCGGCAGCGATCCGTCCTCCGAGGCCATGCCGGAGTCGACGTACCCGAGCCAGCGGTGCTCGACGCCGAGGAACTCCTGAGCGGCAGCCATCTCGACGCGCCGGAGTCCCGCCAGGTCGCGCTGGGCGTGCGAGACGGACTCGAGACCCGGGTTGAGGATGTCGCCGGCCTCGCCTCCGGTGCAGCTCACCACCATGACCTCGGCGCCCTTGGCACGGTACGCGGCGTATGTCGCGGCGCCCTTGCTGGACTCGTCGTCGGGATGGGCGTGGACCGCCATCAGTCGAAGTGTCACTGGTCTCCTCGGGGAACGTTAACCTAGACAGAGAGCCTATCTCGCGCGGCCCGCACTTTCTGGCCGCGCCCGCCCTCAGTCGAGAGGAATCCACGTGTCAGCTGAACGCGAGACCCGCGCCGACACCGCCGCCACCTCAGCTGACCTCGTCGACCGCTACGGCGCCCGCGCGCCTCGCTCGGAGAAGAAGCCGGAGCGCTGGATCTGGATGGTCGTCGGCATCTTCGTCATCGCCGTCGTCGCTTTCTGGGCGACGACGACGGTCGGCCCCGTCTCCTCCTCGGCGATCCGAGCCGACACGGTGCGCTTCTCCATCGTCGACGACGCGAACGTGAGCTTCGACTACCGCATCACCGCCCCTGCCGGAACCGAGGCGACGTGCGCGATCGAGATCCGCGACGAGCAGCAGGCGGTCGTCGGCTGGGACATCGTCGACGTCCCCGCGACCGACGAGGCCTCGCAGGTCCTCAACGCGCAGGTGCGCACCACGAAGGCAGGAACCACGGCTTTGGTGAAGGAATGCTGGTTGCCGTAGAATGGCACCAGAGGCCCTGACTCGCGTCAGGGCTTTGGTCGTATCCGGCTGCACAAGGAGTTCCAGCATGGCTAACCCATCGGTGACCTGGCTCACCCAGGAGACGTATGACCGCCTCAAGGCGGAGCTCGACGAGCTCGCTGTGAACGGTCGTGAAGAGATCGCCAAGCGCATCGAAGAGGCGCGCGAAGACGGCGACCTCAAGGAGAACGCCGGCTACCACGCGGCGAAGGACGAGCAGGGCAAGATCGAAGCCCGCATCAACCAGCTCGAGACGATGCTGAAGAACTCCGAGGTCCGCGAAGCGCCAGAAGCGTCCGGCATCGTCGAGACGGGCACCGTCGTGACGGCGAAGATCGGCGGCAAGGAGCAGAAGTTCCTCCTCGGCAGCCGCGAGATGGCGTCTCAGACCCAGCTGCGCGTCTACTCGGGCGAGAGCCCGCTCGGAGCCTCGATCCTCGGCCTCGCGATCGGCGCATCCACGAGCTACGAGGCGCCGAACGGCAACTCCATCGACGTCGAGATCACCGAGGTCGAGACCTTCCACCCGTAGTCGTTCGACGCGGCCACGCACTCGGACTCACACGAAGAGGACCTCCCGCGGGAGGTCCTCTTCTCGTTCCTGCGAGGGTGCTCGCGATCAGGGAAGCGGGGACGCGTCCCTGCTCGTCCGCGGCTGGTAGCCGAGCGCACGCAGCGCATCCATCACCTGGTGGGAGTGCTCGGTGCCTCGAGTCTCGACCGACACCTCAAGCTCGACGTGGCTCACCTGCAGACCCTTGTTGTGGCGAGTGTGCAGCACCTCGACCACGTTCGCGTTCACCTCGCTGATGGTCTTCGCGATCAGCGCGAGCTGGCCGGGAACGTCCTGCAGCTCGATGACGAGCTTCAGGTAGCGGTCAGAGGCGGCGAGGCCGCGGCTCAGCACCTTCTCGAGCATGAGCGGGTCGATGTTGCCGCCGGACAGGATGGCGACCGTGGTGCCCGCGTCCTTGATCTTGTCCGCGAGGATGGCAGCGACGGCGGTCGCACCTGCCGGCTCGGCCACGAGCTTGGCCCGCTCGACGAGGAGCAGGATGGCGCGCGAGATGTCGTCTTCCGAGACGGTGACGACCTCGTCGACGAGATTGCGGACCACCTCGAAGGTGATCTCGCCGGGCATGTCGACGGCGATGCCGTCGGCGATGGTCGGGCGAGCCTGGATCTTCACGGGGTAGCCGGCCTCGAGCGAGACGGGGAACGGCGCAGAGTTGGCCGCCTGCACGCCGATGATGCGGATGGGCCGCCCGCGCTGCTCGCCGAGGAGCTTCGCCGCGACGCTGACGCCCGAGATGAGCCCGCCGCCGCCGATGGGCACGATGATCGTGTCGACGTCGGGCGCCTGCTCGAGGATGTCGAGCGCGAGGGTGGCCTGGCCCGTGATGATGTCGGCGTGGTCGTACGGGTGGATGAACTCGGCCCCGGTGTCGACGGCGAACTGCTTGGCAGCGACGAGCGCATCCGCCACGTTGACGCCGGTCAGGACGACCTCTGCACCGTAGCCGCGGGTCGCCTGCAGCTTCGGCAGCGGAACGCCGACCGGCATGAAGATCGTCGCCTTGATGCCGAGCTCGCGGGCCGCGAAGGCGACGCCCTGCGCGTGGTTGCCGGCCGAGGCGGCCACGACTCCACGCGAGCGCTGCTCCTCGCTCAGCCGCGAGAGGCGGTACGTCGCCCCGCGGATCTTGTACGAGCCCGTGCGCTGCATGTTCTCGCACTTGAGGAGCACAGGAGAGCCGAGCTTCTCGGACAGGAACCGTGCCGAGTCGATGGGGGTCTGGGAGATGACCTGCCGCACGATTTCACGTGCGGCGACGATCTGTTCCAGCGTGATGGTGGGAGCGGTCATACCGTGCTTGCCTTCTTCTCGCGCTTGGCCTTCTCGCGCTTGGATACGGGGGTTTGCGTGATCTTCGTCGGGTCGGGGTCATCGCGCCAAGTGCCACGCGAGATGAACTGGACCATGACCTTGCCTGCCGCGACGAGGGGGACGGCGAAGACGGCGCCGGCGATGCCGCCGAAGATGGTTCCTGCGCTCACCGACAGCAGCACCGCGAGCGGGTGCAGTTTCACGGCGCTGCCCATGATGAGCGGCTGCAGGATGTGCGACTCGATCTGCATGACCGCGACGACGACGATGAGCATGATGAGCGCATTGAGGAAGCCGTTGTAGGCCAGCGCCACGGCGACGGCGATCGTGCCGGCCGAGATCGCGCCGATGTAGGGGACGAACGACGCGAGGAAGACGATCACGCCGATCGGCAACGCGAACGGCACCTGCAGGATGACGGCACCGAGGTAGATGCCGACGGCGTCGATGAGCGCGACGAGCACCTGGACGCGCACGTAGTGGCCGACCGAGATCCAGCCCCGCTGGCCAGCACCGTCGATGGCGGCGCGCGCCTTCTTGGGGAAGATCGACACGATGAAGAGCCAGATGCTGCGGCCGTCGAGGAGATAGAAGATCAGGGCGAAGGCGGTGACGAGCGTGCCGGCGAGGAAGGCGACGACATTGGAGCCGACCGAGACCGCCTGGGACGCGATGGAGTTCACGTTCGACTGCACCCAGCCGACGATCTCGCTGAGTCCCGCGTCGACTTGCTCCTCGGTGACATGCAGCGGGGAGTCTCTGAGGAACTGCAGCGCCAGCTGGTACTGAGCCTCGAGCTTGCCCAGGTCGAGGTTGAAGCCTTGCGCGAACTGGCTGACGACCAGGCTGATCAGCGTGCCGATCGCGACCAGCAGGACGATGAGCGACAGGATGAGCGCCGCCCACCTCGGGAGGCCGACACCCACGAGCCACTTCATGAGCGGTGCGAGCAGCGACGCCAGGAGCGCGGCCACGAGCAGCGGAATGACGAGGATCGATGCCTGTGCGACGAGCCACCCGAGGGGAATCAGGGCCAGCAGGATGGCCACGGTGCGCCAGGCCCAGGCCGCGCCGATGCGCAGCCCCCGGGGCACGAGCTCGTCCTCGCTCTCGTTGCGGAGCGCTGGCGTGGGGTTCTGCGCCAGGGTGGAGCCGGTTCTCGGCGATGCCGCCTTGGCGGCAGTCTCGTCGAGGTCGCGTTCGGTCATAGGCTCAATACTAGGAGCGCCCGCGGACGCTGCGATGCCATTAGAACTGCACCCGAGGGGGCTGCGAGATGGCAGCCCGGTCGGCGACCTCGAAGAAGGTCCGCTGCTCGAAGTGGAGCGGGCCCGCGACGAGGTTGTTCGGGAACACCTTCACCTTGGTGTTGTACTCGCGCACTCCCCCGTTGTAGAAGCGACGCGACGCCTGGATGCGGTTCTCCACGTCGACGAGGTCGGACTGCAGCTGCAGGAACTCGCGGCTGGACTGGAGCTGCGGGTATGCCTCTGCCGCGGCGAACACGCCGCGCAGCGAGCCCTGCACGAGGTTCTCGGCCGCGCTCACCTCTTCGGGTGTCGTCGCGCGCGAACTCGCGGCTCGAGCCTCCTCGAACGCCGCGAAGACCTTGTCCTCATGCGTCGCGAGGCCGCGCACACGCGTCTCGAGCTGCGGGAGCAGCTCCTCGCGGGCCGCCAGTTGCGTCGTGATGTCGCTCCACGCTCCGTCAACGCGGGCGCTCAGGCGCTTGAGCGAGCGGTTGGTGGCGACGACGTAGACGACTACGGCGATGACGATGAGGAGCACGGCTCCGACGGCGATCCAGACTTCGAGCATGCCGGAATGGTAACCCGCCTCGACTGCGAGACGGCGGGGTCAGCCCACCGCTTGAGCGAATTCGCTGGATGCGGAGTCCGCGAGGTGCTGAAGATGCTGCGGGATGGGCATCCCGCGGCGTCGAGCAGCCTGTGCCCAGAGTCGACCGGCGCGGTAGGAGGAGCGGACGAGCGGGCCGGCGAGCACCCCGAGGAAGCCGATCTCCTCGGCCACGGCCTTGAGCGCGATGAACTCCTGCGGCTTGACCCACCGCGCCACGGGCAGGTGCCTTGGGCTCGGCCGGAGATACTGCGTGAGCGTGATGATGTCGCAGCCCGCATCGTGAAGGTCGGCGAGCGCCTGCTCGATCTCATCGCGCTCCTCCCCCATGCCGAGGATCAGGTTGGACTTCGTGACGAGCCCCGCGGCCCTAGCCTGCGTGAGGACGTCGAGCGAGCGCTCGTATCTGAAGGCGGGGCGGATGCGCTTGAAGATGCGAGGCACGGTCTCCACGTTGTGCGCGAACACCTCGGGCCTCGAGGAGAAGACCTCTCCGAGAAGCGCAGGGTTGCCGGAGAAGTCCGTCGCGAGGATCTCGACACCGGTCCCCGGGTTCTCGGCGTGGATGCGCCGGACCGTCTCCGCGTGCAGCCAGGCGCCCTCGTCCGGCAGGTCATCACGGGCGACTCCGGTCACGGTCGCGTAGCGCAGCCCCATGGTCGTGACGGACTCCGCCACCCTGCGCGGCTCGTCGGTGTCGTAGTCGGCAGGCTTGCCCGTATCGATCTGGCAGAAGTCGCAGCGACGGGTGCACTGCGAACCGCCGATGAGGAACGTGGCCTCCCTGTCCTCCCAGCATTCGTAGATGTTCGGGCAGCCTGCCTCCTGGCAGACGGTGTGCAGGCCGCCCGCCTTGACGAGCTCCGAGACCTGCCGGAACTCCGGCCCCATCTTCGCTCTCGTCTTGATCCACTCCGGCTTGCGCTCAATGGGTGTCTGGGCGTTCCGCGCCTCGACGCGGAGCAGCTTGCGGCCCTCGGGCTTGATCGTCACGCTGCGACTCCCGCGTCGACACCGAGGTGAGCGGTGAGTAGTTCGGCCGCTCTCGGAGCAACCTCCGCGGGGGTGATCGACCGCCCGAGCTCGGCGCTCAGGGACGTGACTCCGGCGTCTGCGATGCCGCACGGCACGATGCGGCTGAAGGGCTCGAGGGAGTTGGAGCAGTTGAGCGCGAAGCCGTGCATCGTGCAGCCTTCGACGACACGGACCCCGATCGCGGCGATCTTGCGAGCACCGTGGTCGTCCTCGACCCACACGCCGGAACGGCCGTCGACCTGCACGCCCTCGACGCCGAACTCGGCGACGAGCTCGATGAGGGCCGCCTCGAGGCGACGGACGTGTGCGACGACGTCGATAGGCTCGGGCAGCTTGACGATCGGATAGCCGACGAGCTGGCCGGGCCCATGCCAGGTCAGCCGCCCTCCGCGGTCGACCTCGACGACGGGCGTGCCGTCGCTGGGCCGTTCGCTCCGCCTGGTGAGGCGCCCCGCCGTGTAGACGCTCGGGTGCTCGAGGAGGACAAGCGCGTCGCCCCGGTCTCCCCGAACGCGCTCGGCGTGCAGCCGCCGCTGGAGCGCGAGAGCCTCCGCGTAGTCGACCGTGGTGGGCTCGAATCCCGGCGTCAGCACATGCATCATGACGACAGTGTTGCATATTCTGTACGAAGTACAACAACTACTCGCCAACACGAGGGGCGCCGTCCTGGCCACCCCTCGCGCCGGCACGACCGACGCCGGTTACACCGCGATCTGCGCAGCAACCACCTTCAGCTTGTGGCGAGCCAGGGCCAGGTTGGCGCTCGTGCGATTGAGCACCAGATAGATGAACAGACCGCTCGACCCCTGCGAGTTGAGGACGTTGATGAGGTGGTACTGCGAACTCAGCGTGATCAGGATGTCGTCGATCTCATCGGCGATGCCGAGCTCGGACATCGTGCTGAGCTTCGCGCGCACGACGTTGGCGTTGCCCGCGGCGGCGATGCCGAGATCGAACGACGGATTGCCGCCCTGCGCCAGCGCCATGCCGCTTGCGTAGTCGACGATCGCGGCCCCCGTCGCGCCTTCGATGCTCAGCAGCTGGTTGATGGCCTCATCGAGTGAACTCATGTCTTGTCTCCCCCTTGTTTTTGTGTCGCCGCCTCATCGACCCCGGACCTGCAGGTCAGATGTCGTCCTGCACCATCGTCCCTGTCGAAGTGAATGAGGCATCCGACTCCCCCATGCCGACGAGACAACGATCTGCGAGCGGCGCACCGTACGCGAGCGGTCCTGCATGCTCACGGAGCGGCCACCCCGTCACGTCGGCCGTCGTCCACACGGCAGGTAGATCCGGTTCCCTCATCCGATCGACCGGCGAGAAAGGTGTCTGCGCGTGAACATCAGGCCGACGTTGTACGTGTCGGCATCAGCTGCAGATAGCAGCCGAAACGACAGTAGCGCACACCCGAGCGGTGCTCTGGCCATGCAGAGCGCCGATCTCGTATAGATTCGAGTCGTCTGAGTTCGCGGATCTCCGCGAGGGGGCAGACACGCGGAGCTGTTTCGCTTTCGGAATCAAGCTTCGCACATCTATCGAGGGGGAACGATGGAAACTCTTGTGCACCTGATCGGCGCAACGACTTCGTACGGCAACCGACAGGTGCTCCGGGCGGTCGACCTCACCCTGTATCGGGGGCAGATCGTCGGGCTCATCGGCGTCAACGGCGCAGGAAAGAGCACGCTTGTGAGCACACTCGTCGGACGCCAGCAGCTCGAATCCGGAACCATGATTCTCGGCGAGGAGCCGTACGCGCCTGCCTCACTCGCGGAGGCGCAGGCCTGCGGCGTGGGAGTGATCACCCAGAACGCGGAGCCGCCGAGGGGCCTGACGGTCGCGCAGGCGCTCTTCCGCAACACCTATCGGGCCGATGAGTCGCACGAGGCGGTTCTCGAACGCGCACGGGAACTCGTCGAGCAGACCAGCACCGAACTCGATCTTCACGCGATGATCGATGAGCTCGACCGGGGTCGTCGCGCGCTCGTCGAGGTCGTTCGCATGCTCGCCGAGGAGGCGCAGCTCGTCGTGATCGACGAGGTGGCCGTCACGCTCGCGGACCACGAGATCGCGCTCCTGCACCGAGTGCTCCGGCAGCTCGCCTCGCAGGGCCGAAGCATCCTGTACATCACGCACCGCATGGACGAGGTGCAGTCGATCGTCGACCGCGTCCTCCTGCTCCGTGACGGCACGATCGCCATCGACACCCCCATCGGCGGGCTCAGCGCCGAGGAGCTCACGGTCATGCTCATCGGCGAGCTGCCGGACGCGGAAGCGAGCCTCGCGAGCTCCGGGGAGGATGCGCACCGTGCCGCGCTCGCCGCGTTCGGCGTCGGCGACGGGCGCCTTCTGCACGGCGTCGATCTCCACGTGCGGCCGGGCGAGGTCGTTGGCGTCACGGGGACGCACGACTCGGGCGTCCGTCAGCTCATCGAGATCCTCGGTGGCGCGACCCGCCCGCAGCAGGGCCACGTGGAGCTGTTCGGGGAGCCTGTCGACCTGGCAGAGGCAGGCGTCGCCGAAGCTCACGGCGTGAGCTTCCTCGCGGACGCGGTTCCGGGGTTCGACGCCGATCGGAGCCTCATCCACGGCGTCGGCGCGACTGATGCGACCCTCGGCGCGGAGATCTCGCGGGCGAGGAAGATGATCGACCTCGTGCACCGACTGCGCATCAACACCGCGAGCATCCACACCGCGCTCGCAGAGCTCTCGGGCGGAGACCAGCAGAAAGCCGAGTTCATCCGTGCCGTCGAGCGCGGCGGCACGGTGCTCGTGCTCGCTCACCCGACGCAGGGCGTCGACGTCGGCGCACGTCGTGCCGTCTTCACCTTCCTCCACAGCCTCGCCGAGACCGGCACGGCGGTCGTGTTCCTGGGCACAGATCTCACCGAGCTGCTCAGGTGGAGCCACCGCGTCGTGGTGCTCGCCAACGGCAGGACCGCGCTCGAGGGACGCTCCGAGCTGCTCGACGAGGACATGATCGTGCACGCAATGCTCGGCGCCCAGCGCGCCGAACGAGTTGGGCGCCGAGCAGCCACGGCCACGTAGCAGGTTGGCTCGCCACCGAGACCGCGGCGCCCCGGTCCCGTCGAGCGGCCTAGAGCTCTCGAGAGAAGGCGGCCGCCCGCTCGACCTGCTCGGCGGTGATGCGCTCCCCCGTGTACTTCTCGAACTGCCTGGCCGCCTGCAGGGCGGCGACAGCGGCACCGGTGACCACGGGAACACCCTGCGCTCGTGCGAGCCTGATGAGTGGGGTCTCCGCCGGGAAGGCGACGACGTCGAACACGAGTGCAGCGGCGGCCACCTGCTCCTCGCTGAACGACAGCACGGCCTCGTCTGCCCCGGTCATGCCCAAGGGCGTGACATTGACCAGCACGAAGGCACCTGGCTCGGGGTCGGCGCGCTGCCACCGGTACCCGTACTTCTCTGCGAGGGCGGTGCCGGCGATCTCATTGCGCGCGACGACGGTCAGATCGCCGAAGCCGGCGTCCCGGAACGCCGCGACGACGGCCTTCGCCATGCCACCGGCGCCGCGCACGACCACCGGCAGCGACGAGCTGATGTCGTGCTCGGCGATGAGCTCGGCGATGGCCTCGTAGTCGGTGTTCGACGCGATGAGCCTGCCGCCGTCATTCACGATCGTGTTGACCGACTCGATAGCCAGGGCGGAAGGGTCGAGCTCGTCGACGAGCGCGATCACGGCTTCCTTGAAGGGCATCGAGACGGAGCATCCGCGGATGCCGAGCGCGGTGACACCGCGGATCGCGCCCTCGATGTCATCCGTCGTGAAGGCCTTGTAGATGAAGTTGAGACCGAGCTCCTCGTAGAGGTAGTTGTGGAACCGCGTCCCCAGGTTCGACGGCCGCGCGGCGAGCGAGATGCAGAGGGTCATGTCCTTGTTGAGAATCGGCATACGGCCAGTATCGCGGGTCGGCGCCGAGTGCGCCCCAGCAGCTGCCACGAACGCGGACACACCACAGCGACCAGACGGGTAGGACGTCGAGGTGAGGGACGCGGCGGTTGCGCGCGAAGCTCGACGCGAGCCGGAGTCGTCTCTTGGTGCCCCACCAGGGACTCGAACCCTGACCTGGAAAGATTTTAAGTCTTCTGCCTCTGCCAATTGGGCTAGTGGGGCGTACACGTCGGGGCCGCCGCATCCGAAGATGTGACGGCCCCGACGAGGTCAGCTACTTGCTGTCGCCAGCAGGCGCCTTGGCCGCGCGCGCGGCGGGCTTCGGAGCAGCCGATCCCGCTTCAGCGGCGACCTTCTCGGTCACCGTCTTGCCGCTGGTGTCCGCCGCAGGCTTCTCGGTCGAGGCGGCAGCCTTGTCGCCGCCGTGCTCGCTCGACGCGGGGAGCTTCTTCGGCGCATCCGCCTTGGCCTCGGGGGCTGCCGGGCGGGGACGCGAAGCGAACCGCTCGAAACCGGCGCGAGGCGTCTCGCGGGCGCTGAGCGAGACGAAGTCGCGGCCGAGCACGAAGTTGTTGATCCAGCCGGTGAGCACGCGGATCTTGCGCTCGACGGTCGGGATCGCCAGGTCGTGGTAGCCACGGTGGGCGAGCCAGGCGAGCACACCGGTCAGGGCGAAGGTGCCCGACTGGAATGCGCCGACGCCGATGCCGAGACCGGCAACCGCGCCCATGTTCTCGTGGTAGTAGTCCTTCGGCGTTCCGCCGCGGAGCGTCGCCACGAGGTTGGAGGCCATGAGCTTGCCCTGACGGACCGCGTGCTGGGCGTTCGGCACGCAGAAGCCGCCGACTCCACCACCGGAGAGGTCGGGGACCGCCGAGACGTCGCCGGCCGCCCAGGCGTCCTGGACGATGCCGTTGTCGCCCTCGACACGGAGGTCGGCGCGTGCCCGGAGGCGTCCGCGCTCGTCGACCGGGAGGTCGCTGTTGCTCTTGATGATCGGAGCTGCCATGACACCGGCGGTCCAGACGATGACATCGGTGGGGAACTTGTCGCCAGCCGAGGTCTCGACGACGCCATCGACCGCAGAGGTGACCTGCGTGTTGAGGTGCACCGTCGCGCCGCGCTCCGCGAGGTTCTTGATGACCCACAGTGCGGTGTCTTCCGACACCTCGGGCATGATGCGCCCGGCAGCCTCGATGAGGTGGAAGTGCACGTCGTCGAACTGCAGCGACGGGTAGTCCTCCAGCAGCGCGGTCGCGAGCGAGCGCATCTCGGCGAACGACTCGATGCCGGCGAAGCCACCGCCGACGACGACGAACGTGAGGAGGCGCGTGCGCTCCGGGCCCGGGGCCATGGTCGACGCCTTGTTGAAGTTGTCGATCATCGTGTCGCGGATCCACGTGGCCTCTTCGACCGTCTTCACGCCGATCGCGTTGTCGGCGATGCCGGGGATCGGGAAGGTGCGCGAGACGGCGCCGGCGGTGACCACGATGATGTCGTAGTTGACCGTGTACGGCTCGCCGATCTGGGGCGTGATGGTCGCCGTCTTCGTGGCGTGGTCGATGTTCGTGACCTCAGCCGTGATGACGCGCGAGCGCTTGAGGTGGCGACGCAGCGAGACGACTGCGTGACGCGGCTCGATGTTGCCGCTGATGACCTCTGGGAGGAATGGCTGGTACGTCATGTACGGCAGCGGATCGACGACTGTGACCTGGGCTTCGCCCGGGTTCAGCTGCTTCTCGAGCTGCCACGCCGTGTAGAAGCCGGCGTAGCCTCCGCCAACGATGAGAATCTTAGTCACGTACTTGTACTCCCTGCATGCGATGGTTGGGCGAGGAAAACCTTGTCAAGTCTACTCCTGCGCGTCACGGGCGAGTGCATCGCCCGGGTTCGCGCACACGCAGCGCTTCGGAGACCAGGTGGACAGCTCGAGCGCCCAGTCTCCGACGGGGTTCACTCCGGGCCCCGCGACCAGCGAATGGGCGGCCAGGGCGTGGAGGCACTTCACGCGCGTGGGCATGCCGCCGGCGGTGACACCGGCGATCTCCTCGACGACCTCGAGCGATTCGCGTTCGGCGAGGTAGCGCTCGTGTGCGGCCAGGTAGGCGACACGGAACTCCTCGTCGTCGCTCAACCGCTGCTGCATCTCCGGCATGATCTGCTCCGCCTCGATCTGCGACATCGCGATGGTCGCGGCGGGATGAGACAGGTAGTAGAGCGTGGGGAACGGCGTGCCGTCGGGCAGCCGTGGGCGCGTGACGACGACTGTCGGGTTGCCGCAGACGCACCGGGCGCCGATCCCGACGACACCCCGCATGGGGCGGCCGAGCTGCTCCCCCATGACCTCGAGGTCGCGTTCGCTGGCTACTGAGTACTCGAGCATTGGTCGCTTTCGGTTCTGCGGGCGGATGCGCTGGAGTGACGATCCGCGGGGTTCGATGTGCTTCGTGGCGCTAGTCGCCCGGGGTGGGCGCGGGTGCCGGCGCGGTGCCGGCGGTCACCATCGACTCGACGAAGCTGTCGAGCCAGCTGGCCTGCGTCTCGTGGAGCTCGGTGCTGATGTTGCTCTGCTGCTGCTTGTTGGTGGCGGGCGGGTCGAGCACGAGGTAGCTCGTGTCGCCGGGCATGACGAACAAGAGGCGCCCGCGGGCCTGCGACTGGATGTAGGCGGGGTCGCTCCACCTGTCGCGTTCCGTGGCGATCTCATCCACGCTCTGCTGCGTCTCGGTCAGCTCGGCCTGCAGCTGCGCGACGTACTGCCGCTGCGCGATGTAGCGCTGCGCGGTGGGTGCCAGCACCGCGATGCCGAGGATCACGACGAGTGCCACGAGCACGGTCGCGCCGTTCGGGCGCACGGTCGGGATGCGACGCCGTTGTTTCGACGACCCGCTCGACGACTGCGCGCGAGGCGACGACGACGGCTTGGAGCGGGACCTCGACTTCGAGGGCGAGGCCTTCGACGGGGTGGCCTTCGACGGGGTGGCCTTCGACGGGGTGGACTTCGACGAGCCCTTCGCCGCAGCCTTGGCTGGGGTGCCGCCCTTGGGCTTGGCGCTCCCGCTCGACTTCGCGTTCGCGTTCGGCCTCGACGGAGCGCGCGGCGTGGCTTTCGATTCGGCTCCCCCGCTCCGGCCCGAGCTCGACTTTCCCGTCGACTTCGCCATGCGCATCCCCCTCCCGTGTCGGCTTCCCATCATGCCGAACGGGCCGGGGACTTGCCCCGACCCGTTCGTGTGTCGCATTGATCAGCGCGGCGGTGAGCCGCGTCGACCGGCCCGAATCCCTATGCCTTGTGGCGGGGGAAGGCGCTGCGGCCTGCGTAGACGGCTGCGTCGCCGAGCTCTTCCTCGATGCGGAGGAGCTCGTTGTACTTCGCGACGCGGTCGGTGCGGGCAGGCGCACCCGTCTTGATCTGGCCGGAGTTCGTGGCGACCGCGAGGTGCGCGATCGTCGCATCCTCGGTCTCGCCCGAACGGTGCGACAGGATGGCCGTGTAGCCGGCGCGCTGCGCGAGCGAGACAGCGTCGAGCGTCTCGGTGAGCGTGCCGATCTGGTTGACCTTCACGAGGAGCGAGTTCGCTGCGCCCTCCGTGATGCCGCGCTGGAGGCGCTCCGGGTTGGTGACGAACAGGTCGTCGCCGACGATCTGCACCTTGGCGCCGATGGCGGCCGTGAGGGCCTGGTAGCCGGACCAGTCGTCCTCGTCCAGCGGGTCCTCGATCGTGACGATCGGGTAGTCGGCGACGAGCTTCTCGTAGAAGGACGTCATCTCCTCAGCCGAGACCTCAGCACCCTCGAAGTGGTACTTGCCGTCCTTGAAGAACTCGCTCGAGGCGACGTCCATGCCGAGCACGATGTCGGTGCCGAGCTCGTACTTCGTCGCGCCGATGGCCTCGACGATGAGGTCGAGTGCCGCACGCGTGTTGGGCAGGTCGGGGGCGAAGCCGCCCTCGTCGCCGAGGCCCGTTGCGTAGCCCTTGGAGTGAAGGGTCTTCTTGAGCTGGTGGTACACCTCGGTGCCCCAGCGAAGCGCCTCGCTGAAGGTCTCTGCACCGATGGGGAGGATCATGAACTCCTGCACGTCGATGCCGTTGTCAGCGTGCGCGCCACCGTTGATGATGTTCATCATCGGCACGGGGAGCACGTGAGCGTTGGGGCCGCCGACGTAGCGGAAGAGCGGGAGGCCAGCCGAGTCGGCTGCTGCCTTCGCGACTGCGAGGCTCACGCCGAGGATGGCGTTCGCGCCGAGGCGCTTCTTGTTGGGGGTACCGTCGAGCTCCTTGAGCTCCTCGTCGACGAGACGCTGGTCGCTGGCGTCGAAGAACTCGATGGCGGGGTCGATCTCGTCGATGACGGCCTCGACGGCCTTCTGGACGCCCTTGCCGAGGTAGCGGTCGGCGTCGCCGTCGCGCAGCTCGAAGGCTTCGAAGGCGCCGGTGGATGCGCCGGACGGCACAGCCGCGCGGCCGGTCGATCCGTCATCGAGCAGAACCTCGACCTCGACGGTTGGGTTGCCTCGGGAATCGAGGATCTCGCGGGCGTGGACGACGTCAATAAGGGCCACAGGATGCTCCTTGCGAATCAGTAGCGTACGGACCGCCAGAGACGCGGTCCTTCGTCAGTGTATCGGGGTCGGCGGAACGTGAGGAGGGCGCGGACGCGCTGACGTCACGAGGTGGGCGACGTGGCTTGCGACCTCCGCCCCGCGGGGATCGTGCCGAGAAGCGCTCCCCCTCGTTCGGAGGTGCCAGGCTACGAGCCCTGGAGCGCCTCGAAGCTGAGCGTCTCGGGCGCGGCGACGTGCTCGTCGCGCACGTGGGCCACGTGCGTGAACCCCTGCTCGGCGAGCGAGGCAAGAAGGCCGCGCACGTTCTTGGGCTTCTTGGCGACGCGCACGCGCGACGCTCCGGAGCGCACGACCACGCCCTTGACCTTCGCGATGTCAGCGACCGACGCTCGCTTGTCGAAGAGCAGCGCCACGGCACGCTCCTCGCCCGAGTCGGGCAGCTGCGCGAGGTCGACGATGCGCTCGAAGCCGATCGAGAACCCGCACGCCGGCACATCCTGACCAAGGAAACGGCCGATCATGCCGTCGTAGCGTCCGCCACCCCCGACCGAGGAGCCCGACTCCGGGTGCGCCGCCTCGAAGATCGTGCCCGTGTAGTAGCCCATGCCACGCACGAGGCTCGGGTCGAACACGAGCCGGATGGAGGCGCCCGCCGCGAAGGCCGCATCCGCGATCTCGACCATGCCCTCGACGACCTCGACGACGGCCGGGTCCTCCCGGAGCGCACCGGGCAGGCTCGTGAGCACCGTCGCGCGATCAAGACGGATGCCGGTCTCGAGCAGGGGCGCCCACGTGGCGAGCGCCGCCGCGAGCTGCAGCGCGGCCGTCGCGTTGAGCGTCGCGAGCTCAGCCGCCACTCCCTCTGGCCCGATCTTGTCGAGCTTGTCGATCGTGATGAGTGCGGCGCCGTGCTCGGATTCCGCGAATCCGCAGTGCACGAGCAGAGCGGTGAGCAGGCGCCGGTCGTTGACTCGGATCGTGCAGTTGTCGAGGCCGAGCTCGACGAGCGCGGCCGATGACGCGACCAGCAGCTCGACCTCGGCGAGCGCACCCGGCTCGCCGATGATGTCGATGTCGCACTGCACGAACTGCCGGTAGCGCCCCTTCTGCGGCCGCTCCGCGCGCCAGACCGGCGCCATCTGCAGGCTGCGGAATACCCCGGGCAGGGTTCCGCGGTGCGTGGCGACGAACCGCGCGAGCGGCACCGTCAGGTCGAAGCGCAGACCAAGGTCGCTCAGCGCGAGAGGGTCGCCGGCCTCGGCGGCAGCGGCAAGCGCCTCGGCGTCGAGCGCGCGCTTCATGACGGCGAAGGACAGCTTCTCGTTGTCGCCGCCGAGCCCCGAGTGCAGCCGCGCGGCGTCCTCGACGACCGGCGTCTCGATCTCATCGAAGCCGTGCCTCGTGTACACCTCGCGGATCGTCCCGAGGATGCGCTCGCGCCTGCGCTTGTCTGCCGGAAGGAAATCGCGCATGCCACGAGGCGGAGTGATCTGAGAAGCCATTGCACTATTCTCGCAGGATGATCGCATGCGACGGATTCGGGGGCGCCGCGTGACCGACCAGCTCCCCCTCATCGGTGCGGCTCAGGCCAGACGCATCGCGCTCGCGGCCCAGGGGTTCGGCGGGCGGAAGGCCGCGACCGAAGCCGGAACGCGGCAGCTGGGCTCGCTGCTCTCGCGCATCCACCTGCTGCAGATCGACTCCGTGAACGTGTGGGAGCGCAGCCACTACATGCCCGTCTTCTCTCGACTGGGCGGCTACGACAAGGCGGCACTCGACCGTCTCGCGTCCGGTCGCCAACCGCGCCTCACGGAGTACTGGGCCCACGAGGCGGCGCTGCTCCCCGTCTCGTCACTGCCGCTCTTCGGGTGGCGGATGCGCGACAAAGAGGAACGAGACCGCCGCAAGAACGCAGAGTTCCTCGAGGGCCACGCGGCGACGATCGCGTGGCTGCGTGCCGAACTCCTCGAGCGAGGCCCGCTCGCTGCCAGCGAGTTCGACCACGAGGCCAACAAGCGGCGCGGCTCCTGGTGGGAGTGGTCGGACGTCAAGATCGTGCTCGAGTACCTCTTCCGCTGGGGCGAGCTCGCATCAGCACCCCGCAAGGGCTTCGAGCGGCGCTACGCGCTGCCGGAGCAGGTGCTGCCGCCCGAGGTGCTCGGCGCCGAGGTGAGCACGCGCGACGCGGTCCGTGCGCTCACCGGCATGGCCGCCGCTGCCCACGGCATCGGCACCACGGCCGACCTGGCCGACTACTTCCGCGTGCCGATGGCGCTCACGAAGACGGCGCTCGAAGAGCTCTCCGACTCCGGCGAGGTCCTGCCCGTGCGAGTCGCCGAGTGGGGCAAGGACGGTCAGTCGGGAACGGCGTGGCTGCATCGCGACGCGAGGCGGCCACGCGGGATGGACGCGGCAGCGCTCCTCTCGCCCTTCGACCCCGTCGTCTGGTTCCGACCGAGAGCCGAGCGGATGCACGACTTCCACTACCGCATCGAGATCTACACACCCGCCGAGAAGCGGGTCTACGGCTACTACTCCCTGCCGATCCTGCTCGGCGACGCGGTGGTCGGCCGCGTCGACCTGAAGAACGACCGGCAGTCGCGCATCCTGCGCGTGCAATCGGCATGGAGCGAGGCGGATGCGCCCGCCGACATCGCCGAACGCACCGCCGTGCTGCTGCGCGATGCCGCCGCCTGGCAGCACCTCGACGACGTCGTCGTGGCCGACCGCGGCAATCTCGCCCGCGACCTGGGCGGCGCGCTCACGTCGACGAGCTGACGCAACGCCGCGGCCGGCATTCCCGCCCTCCGGGCTGCCTGCCTGCCTGCCGGCCTGGTCGAACGCTGCCCGGCGCTTCGCCCTCCAAGCCTTGCCCCGGAGGGGTATTCAACGGGCAGCGATCACCCAGGTGAGGGGTCTCGCGTTTCGGTTTCGGCTTCGGCTTCGGCTTCGGCTTCGGCCGAGCGGATGCGCGCCTCGAGTTCGCGGTTGGCGAGCCGCATCGCACGCTCGGCGTCGAGCCCCCGCGCATCCGCGTCGCGCACGAGCGCAAGCAGCGTTCGCCCCAGCGTCAGTTCCTCGTCAGGCGCGTCCCCGGTGGCTGCGCCCTCCTCTCCCACCCCGGGTTTCGGGATGACTTCCACGCTTCCGGATGGCTTGCTTTCCATCCCGAAGCGCCCAACCCATCCCGAATCGCTGGGCGAGGCGGCGGGCGAGGCAGCGGCTGAGGCGGCGGCGGGCGAGGCGGCGGGCGAGACATCGGCCGCACCGAGCTGGCGCTCCTTGCCGAGCAGCTTCTGCGCGAGCGCAAGCGCCGACATCCCTCGGGGCACGCCGTCGAGCACGCTCGTGCGGTCGCGCTTCTCGATGGCCTTGGCCTCCTGCCAGAGGCGGATGATCTCGTCGATGTCGCGGGTGGGCGTCGGCCCGAAGACGTGAGGGTTCCGGCGCACGAGCTTGTCGGCCTGCTCACGAGCGACGTCCTCGAGCGTGAAGGCGCCCTGCGCCCGCTGGGCGGCGATGTCCGAGTGGAAGAGCACCTGGAAGAGCACGTCGCCGAGCTCCTCGCGGATATCGGTGGGGTCGTCGCTCTCGAGCGCCTCTATGAGCTCCGCGGACTCCTCCGTGAGGTACTTCACGAGCGTTGCGTGGGTCTGCTCCTCGTACCAAGCGCATCCGGTGTCTCCGCGGAACGCCTCCACGACGCTGAGCAGCCGGAGCAGCTCGGGACGATCGCTCGCCTCCCTCACGGCTACTTGGCCTCCGTGTCGCTGGGGACCTCGACGACCTCGTCCTCCACCTCGAAGATGGCCTTGAGGATGCTGCGCACCCAGATGAGCATCTCCTCGTCGCTCGGCGGGTTGCCGTCGCGCCCCTCGAGGATGGGGATCGCGAGCGAGCTCGTGGCATCGACGATCTTCGACCCCGGATACATGCGCCGCAGGCGCATCTGCTTGGAGTCGCTCAGCTCGGCGGGTCCGATGCGCAGCGTCTTGCCGAACACGACGAGCTCGCCGAGGCCAGCCTTGACGGCGAGGCGGCGCAGCTTCGAGACCTCGATGAGGCGCTGCACCTCGATGGGCGGCTCCCCGTAGCGGTCCCGCAGCTCCTCGAGGACGAGCCCGATCTGGCCCGGCTTCGCGTTGGGGCTGGAGGCACTCGACAGCTTCTGGTAGGCCTCGAGGCGCAGTCGCTCACTCGCGACGTAGTCCTCGGGCACGCGGGCATCCACGGGGATCTCGAGCCGCAGCTCCGTCTGCCCCTCGGCGACCTCGCCGCGGAAGGTGTTGACGGCCTCGCCGATCATGCGCAGGTACAGATCGAAGCCGACGCCGGCGATGTGGCCGGACTGCTCGCCGCCGAGCAGGTTTCCCGCGCCGCGGATCTCGAGGTCCTTGAGGGCCACCTGCATGCCGGAGCCGAGCTCGTTGTTGGCCGCGATCGTCTCGAGGCGGTCGGTGGCGGTCTCCGTGAGCGGGCGCGTTCCGTCGTACAGCAGGTAGGCGTAGGCGCGCTCGCGTCCACGACCCACACGTCCGCGCAGCTGGTGTAGCTGGCTGAGCCCGTAGCGCTCGGCGTCGTCGATGATGAGCGTGTTCGCGTTGGCGATGTCGAGGCCGGTCTCGACGATGGTGGTCGAGACGAGCACGTCGAACTTGCGTTCCCAGAAGTCGACGATGATCTGCTCGAGCCGCGCTTCGCTGAGCTTGCCGTGCGCGACCGCGACCCGCGCTTCCGGCACCAGCTCGGCGATCTCCGCCGCCACCCGGTTGATGGATGCGGTGCGGTTGTGCACGTAGAACACCTGCCCCTCGCGCAGCAGCTCGCGGCGGATCGCGGCGGCAACCTGGCGCTCGGACTTGGCGCCCACGAACGTGAGGATCGGGTGCCGGTCTTCCGGTGGGGTCGCGAGGGTCGACATCTCGCGGATCCCCGTCACCGCCATCTCGAGCGTCCGAGGGATGGGCGTCGCGCTCATCGCGAGGATGTCGACGTTGGCCTTGAGCTTCTTGAGCGCGTCCTTGTGCTCGACGCCGAACCGCTGCTCCTCGTCGATGACGATGAGGCCGACGTCCTTGTACGCGATGGTGTCGGTGAGGAGGCGATGCGTTCCGATGACGATGTCGACGGAGCCGTCGGCGAGGCCGCGGATCGTCTCCTCCGACTCCTTCTTCGACTGGAACCGGCTGAGCGGCTTGATGGTGACGGGGAAACCCGCCATCCGCTCCGAGAAGGTCTCGTGGTGCTGGCGGACGAGCAGCGTCGTCGGCACGAGGATGACGACCTGCTTGCCGTCCTGCACCGCCTTGAACGCGGCACGCACGGCGACCTCGGTCTTGCCGAAGCCCACGTCGCCCGAGACGAGGCGGTCCATGGGGATGGGTCGCTCCATGTCGCGCTTGATCTCGTCGACGGTCTGCAGCTGGTCGGGCGTCTCCACGAACGGGAACGCCTCCTCGAGCTCGTGCTGCCAGGGTGTGTCGGGCCCGAACGCGTACCCCTTCGAGGCCATGCGGGTGCTGTAGAGCTTCACGAGCTCCACGGCGATGTCGCGCACGGCCTTGCGGGCCTTGCCCTTCGCGGCCGACCAGTCGGAGCCGCCCATCTTCGAGAGGGCGGGCGCCTCGCCGCCGACGTACTTCGTGAGCTGGTCGAGCTGCTCGGTCGGGATGAACAGCTTGTCACCCGGCTGGCCGCGTTTGGACGGCGCGTACTCGATGAGGAGGTACTCGCGCACGGTCTTGGGGGCGTTCCTGCCGCCCGCCTGGACCTCTCGCTGGCGCAGCTCGATGAACTTGCCGATGCCGTGCGTCTCGTGCACGACGAAGTCACCGGCTTTGAGCTGCAGCGGGTCGACGACCGAGTTGGCGCGTCGCCTGGCGAGCTTCTTCGGCTGGCGCGAGTCGTATCCGACGGCGCGTCCGAAGAAGTCGGTCTCGGTGACGAGCGCGAGCTTCTGGCCTGGCACCTGGACGCCCGTGGAGACGGGTGACTGGGTGAGGTAGGCGACGCCCGTCTCGAGCTCGTCGGGCAGCTCGTCGACGAGCCTCGCAGCATCGCCATGCTCGGAGAGCAGCTGGCTGGCACGCTCCACGAGGCCGGGCCCCTGGCTCGTGACGACGACGCGCCAGCCCTCCTTGAGGAGCGCTGAGACGTGCTCGATCGCGCCGTCGGCGTTGCCGGCGAAGCTGGGCACCGCGTCGCCCTCGATCTTCACGGCGAGGATCTCGCTCGCGTCGAGCTGCTCCTCCGGGATCTCCAGTGACTGGAACGGCGAGAGCGACCACCACGGCCGGGCGCCGCGAGCGTCGCGGAGGCCGGAGACGCTGAGGAAGTCGCCGGAGCTGAGGTCGATGGGGGCATCCGCACCGGCGGTCGCGGCACTCCAGGCGGCCTCGAGGAACTCGTGGTTCGTCTCGGAGAGGTGCACGGCGCGCGTCGCGACTCGTTCGGGTGAGAGCACCGCCATGGCGGCGTCCTCCGGCAGGTAGCTCGTGATCGGGACGAGCTCGCTCACGAGCGCAGGGGCGAGCGATTCCATGCCCTCGGACGGGATGCCCTCGGCGATCTTCGCGAGCATCTGCTGCAGGTTCGGGAACTCGTGCTGCATCTCGCGTGCGCGCTGGCGCACGCTCTCGGTGAGCAGCAGCTCGCGCGCCGGGGTGATGAGCGCCTCGGTGACCTCGGACTCGAGCGAGCGCTGATCCGCGACCGAGAACACGCGGATCTCGTCGACCTCATCGCCGAAGAAGTCGATGCGGAGAGCGTGCGACGCATCCGGTGGGAACACGTCGAGGATTCCGCCGCGGACGGCGAACTCGCCTCGTCGCGTGACCATGTCGACCCGCGAGTAGGCGAGGTCGACGAGCTGCAGGGCGAGGCTCGAGAGGTCGTTGCCACGAGAGCCGCGCTCGAGGCGGATGGTCGTGGCCGCATCGAGGCCGGGCAGGAGCGGCTGGAGGGCGGCGCGCACGGAGGCGAGCAGCACGAACGGCGCGGTACGCTCCCCCGCCTTCCAGTCGGTGAGCTCGCGCATGGCGCGAAGCCGGCGGCCGGTGGTCTCGACGGAGGGGCTCAGCCGCTCATGCGGGAGCGTCTCCCACGCCGGGAACTCCGCGATGTGCGCATCCGGCACGAACGTCTGCAGGTCGGCGCCGAACTGCTCGGTCTCACGGCTCGTCGCGGTGAGCACGAACAGCATCGGGGCGGCGCCGAGCTCGGTCTGGCGTGCGGCGAGGAGGTTCGCGATGAGCGGGGCCCTTGCCCCATCGACGAGCGAGAAGTCGGTGTCGCGACCGGCGCGCCCCATGGCGCGCTCGAAGGAAGGGGTGGACTGGATGGAGCGTACGAAGCCGTGCAGAGTCACTCGGGGAATTGTACGCGCCGAGGGGAAGATACTTCCTACAGTCCCCAGGCTCTCTTCTGCGCTGAGAGCGAGCTACGCGAGTTCTGCCGATTCGAGCAGCACGGTGAACGGTCCGTCGTTGACGCTCGCGACCTTCATCATGGCGCCGAACTCACCGGTCTCCACGCGCACTCCACCGGCGCGGAGGTCCGAGACGAAGGCCTCGACCAGCGGCTCGGAATGCTCGCGACCGCTCGCGAGCGACCAGGACGGGCGCCGACCCTTGCGCGCATCCCCGTACAGCGTGAACTGGCTGACGACGAGCAGCGGCGAGCCCGTATCGACGACGGACTTCTCGTCGTTCAGGATGCGCAGCCCGAGCAGCTTGCGGGCGAGCTTGGCCGCATCCGCCGCGGTATCCGCGTGGGTCACGCCGACGAGGACGAGGAGCCCGGCCTCGTCGATGCGGCCGACCGTGCGATCGCCGACCGTGACGCTCGCCTCGGTGACGCGCTGGACGACGAGCTTCACGCGCCAGCTGCCGTGTGCACTCGAAGTTGCGCGGCCTGCATGCCCTCGAGCGCGATGAGCTCGACCGCGTCTGCCGCGTCGCCGACGAGGACGGGGAGCACGTCCCGCTCGCTGCCCGCGAAGTCCTTCAGCACGAAGTCCGCGGCGTCCTGACGTCCGGGCGGGCGCCCGATGCCGACGCGCACACGCAGGTACCCGGGATCCCCCAGCGCCGCGCTGATGTCGCGCAGGCCGTTGTGACCGCCGTGGCCGCCGCCGACCTTGAGCTTCAACGTGTCGAAGGGCAGATCGAGCTCGTCGTGCACGACGACGACGTGGTCGACATCGACCCCGTAGTAGTCGACGAGCTGCGAGACGGGGCCACCCGAGGTGTTCATGTAGCCGTTCGACTTCGCCAGCACGAGCTTCGGGCCGCCGGGAGCCGTGCGCCCCTCCGCCACACGAGCGTTCGCCTTGGTGTGCCGCGAGAAGCTGGCCCCGATGCGCTTCGCGAGCTCATCCACGACGAACTGCCCGACGTTGTGACGGTTCTTCGCGTACTTCTCGCCGGGATTGCCGAGTCCGACGACGAGCCAGGTGTCTGCTGCCATGCTGCAAAGCCTTTCATGGGACGGGACGCGGCGGGCGGCGGCTCGTCCACGGATGATGGGACGCGAAAGGCGGGCAGCCGAAGCCACCCGCCTTCCGACGATACGTCGAGTCAACGACGCCAGACGAGGAACTACTCGGCCGCGGCTGCTTCTTCCTCGGCGTCCTCGTCCTCGTCCTCGCCACGAGGCGTCTGGATCGAGACGAGAGCGACCTCTTCGGCGTCCTCAGCGAGGTCGACGAGAACGGTGCCCTCGGGGAGCTTGAGGTCTTCGCGGTGGATGAGCGTGCCATCCTCGAGGCCCTCGACCGAGACCTCGATGAAGCTCGGGATAGCCGTTGCGTCTGCGGCGACGAGGATCGTCGTCGCGTCCTGGACGGCGATCGTGCCCGGGAAGGGCTCGCCGATGAGGTGCAGCGGCACGTCGACCTCGACGCGCTCGCCCTTGCGGATGACCGCGAGGTCGAGGTGCTCGATGATCTGGCGCACCGGGTCGCGCTGGACGTCGCGGACGAGCGCGAGCTGCGTGTCACCCTCGATGTCGAGCTCGATGAGCGCGTTCGCCTTGCGGATGAGCAGCATCGTCTCGTGACCCGGGAGGGTCAGGTGGCGGGGCTCGGTGCCGTGGCCGTAGAGGACCGCGGGGATCTTGCCGGCAGCACGGATCTTGCGCGCTGCACCCTTGCCGAACGATTCGCGCAGTTCGACACTGAGCTTGTTGGTCTCTGCCATGTTGTCTCCTTGATGGTGGTTCTCGACAGACTGAGGAAGCGTGTGGAGGCCCATTCAAGGACACATCACCGCGTCGATCACGGGCCTTACGGCCCCTCGCCGAAGTTCAGCCCCCCACTTTACGCCATGACGGGCGCCGCGTGGGGCCGTTCCTCGAAACCGCCGGAGCGAGCTGCTAAAAGCCAACCGCCTTGCGCCAGCCGTGGCGCCTGGCGCTGCTGACAGCAGCTCCTGCGCCCAGCATCGCGAACCCGAAGACGACGAGCTCGGCGGCGAGCAGCGAGACCGCCATGCCGGATGCCGGACCCGCGAACAGCTGGAACGTCGAGAGCTCCTCCTGCCAGAGGGGAGCCGCGACGAGCGCGGCCGTGATCTGCGCGTGCAGCAGGAAGCAGCCGAGCCCCGCGAGCACCGAAAGTGCCCCGGAGACGACCGAGCCCGTGCCGGACAGGCGCATCGTGAGGGCCATGAGGAAGAAGCCGACGGCCGCGAGCATCGTGACGAGCATCGTCCACACTGGCGAGACACCCACGCCGTCGCCGAGGAAGCTGCCCGCCGATGACGAGACGCCCGAGACGATGATCAGCACGGGGATGGCGCTGAACGCGACCACGCAGATCACGTAGAGCGGGACGGCGAGGAAGACCGAGCCGATGCGCGCCCACACGTTCGGGCTCGCCGACTCGCGGGCGCGGCCGCTTCGCGCCTCGCTGCCACGCGCATCCGCGAGACCGGACTGCTGACCGGCTCGCGGCGACCGAGCCGCTGCTGCCGGACGACCAGGTGCCGCGGGCGCGGACGCGGGAGCCGGCGGCGGAGCCTGCTGCGGGATGACGCGGGTCGACTCGTCGCTTCCCTCGTACAGGCTGGATGACGACGCCCGAGAGGTGGACGGCGTCGCGCGAGTCCGCGGCATCGCCGTCGTGGGCTGCTCATCGGTGATGGCGTCGCCGTCATCGTCTGGGCGCCCGAAATCATAGGCTCTCGTGCGGGCGTCATGGTCAGCCACTGGAGTGTCTCCTGTCTTGGTGCTCGCGGTCACGCATGCAGCCAGCTATCGTCCTGGCTGTGTGCCGAATCCGGCGCCGTTTCGTCATGTTCTGAAATGGTTGCCTCGCTCGTGCCACAAGTCAGGGTACGACTGCCCGTCGTGCAATACCGTGGAGTGTCCCGTGCATCGCCCTGACGGGAGCTCGCATCCACTTTGAAAGAGACGCATCTATGACCACTGACGCTGCCCCCTCGATCTCCTCGGAAACCGGCTCGTCCCCAAGCGCGAACATCGGCGTCGTCGGCATGGCCGTCATGGGCTCCAACCTCGCACGCAACCTCGCGAGCCGCGAGGGCAACACCGTCGCCGTGTACAACCGCTCGCCCGAGCGCACCCGCACGCTCGTCGCGGAGCACCCCGAGGCCGGGTTCGTGCCCTCCGAGTCGGTCGCCGACTTCGCGGCTTCCCTCCAGAAGCCCCGCACGGCGATCATCATGGTGCAGGCGGGCGCCGGCACCGACGCGGTCATCAACCAGCTCGTCGAGGCGTTCGAGCCTGGCGACATCATCGTGGATGGCGGCAACGCCCTCTTCACCGACACCCGCCGCCGCGAGGCAGCCGTGCGCTCCACGGGCATCCACTTCGTGGGCTGCGGCATCTCCGGCGGCGAAGAGGGCGCCCTCAACGGCCCCTCCCTCATGCCGGGCGGCACCGTCGAGTCGTACGAGACCCTCGGCCCGATCCTGCGCACCATCGCCGCGGTCGCCGAGGGCGAGCCCTGCGTCACCCACGTCGGCACCGACGGCGCCGGCCACTTCGTGAAGATGATCCACAACGGCATCGAGTACGCCGACATGCAGCTCATCGCAGAGGCCTACGACCTCATCCGCCGCGGCACCGGAAAGTCCCCCGCCGAGATCGCCGAGATCTTCGCCGAGTGGAACAAGGGCGAGCTCGAGTCGTACCTCATCGAGATCACCGCAGAGGTGCTCCGCCAGGTCGACGCCGACACGCAGCTCCCGCTCGTGGACGTCATCCTCGACGCCGCCGGGGCCAAGGGCACCGGCGCCTGGACGGTGCAGACCGCGCTCGACCTCGGCGTGCCCGTCTCCGGCATCGCCGAAGCCGTGTTCGCCCGCTCCGTGTCCTCCAAGCTCGAGCAGCGCGCCGCATCCCGCACCCTCCCCGGCCCCGACGGCTTCCAGGTCGAAGACGCCGACGGCTTCGTCGAGGACGTGCGCCTCGCGCTCTACGCGTCGAAGATCATCGCCTACTCGCAGGGCTTCGACGCCATCATCGCCGGCGCAGAGCAGTACGGCTGGGACATCAAGAAGGGCGACATCGCCGCGATCTGGCGTGCAGGCTGCATCATCCGCGCCCGCTTCCTGAACCGCATCACCGAGGCCTACGCCGAGAACCCCGAGCTCGTCGCCCTCGTCACCGCACCGTTCTTCCGCGAGGCCGTCGACACCGCGCAGGCAGCATGGCGCCGCGTCGTCGTCCAGGCAGCGCAGGCCGGCATCCCCGCCCCCGCGTTCTCCTCGTCACTGTCCTACTACGACGGACTGCGCGCCGAGCGCCTCCCCGCCGCCCTCATCCAGGGGCAGCGCGACTTCTTCGGCGCCCACACCTACAAGCGCGTCGACCGCGACGGCGTCTTCCACACCGACTGGTCCGGCGACCGCTCCGAGCACAACGCGTAGCGAGCTCGGCGAGCCGCGGAAGCAACGCGCGAGGCCCCGGTCTTCAGGCAACCGCCTGAGGGCCGGGGCCTCTCGCGTGCGCGGAGAGGCGCGGAGCTCCCCCGCTGGGCGGTGGCGGTGGCGGTGGCGGTGGGCTGAGAACAGCGCAGAAACCCGAGAAGAGTCAGCCAGAAGCAGGCTCCCGAACAAGGGAGGATGCATCTGGCTGACTCTTCCACCCGGGTGAGCGGGTCAGCCGGGTGAGCGGGCAGCTCAGACCGCGGCGGGGGCCTTCGCCTCGGTCGCAGCGAGCTTGGCGGCCACCGCTCGAGGCGTACCGGTTCGTCCGTAGGTGAAGTACAGCGGCAGGCCGACGAAGAGCAGTCCGCCGACGAGGTTGCCGACGACCGTGGGGATCTCGTTCCAGATGAGGTAGTCCAGGAGCGTGAAGTCGGCGCCGAGGAGCAGGCCAGACGGGAACAGGAACATGTTCACGATGGAATGCTCGAAGCCCATGAAGAAGAACAGCATGATGGGCATCCACATGGCGATGACCTTGCCGGAGACGCTCTTGGAGATCATGGCGAGTGCAACTCCGGTCGCGACCATGGCGTTGCAGAGCACCGCACGGACGAACAGCGTGAGCATCCCGGAGGCACCGTGCTCGGCGTAGCCGACGGTTCGGCCTTCGCCGATGTGGCCGATGGCCTCGCCCACCGCGTTCGGGGGTGTCGCGAAGCCGTTCGTGACGACGATGGCCATGAGCACGGCGATCGTGAAGGCGCCGATGAAGTTGCCGACGAACACGAGGCCCCAGTTGCGGAGCACGCCCCGGAGGGTGACACCGGGCCGCTTGTCGAGCCAGGCGAGCGGGCCGAGCACGAAGACTCCCGTGAGGAGGTCGTAGCCGAGCAGGTACAGCATGATGAAGCCGACGGGGAAGAGCAGGGCGCCGAGGAGCGGGACGCCGGTCGTCACGCTGACGGTGACGGCGAAGGCCGCGGCGATGGTGAGGAAGGCGCCGCCCATCGTGGAGCGGATGATGGTGTCGCGGGTCGAGAGGAAGATCTTGCTCTCGCCGGCATCGATCATGGTGGTGACGAGGTCGTTCGGCTTGACGTAGGACACAGGTTCCCTTTCGCTCTGGCGGTGCTCTGTGGCCGTGTTCGGCCCGGTGTCCACACGCTATTCGCGTGCAGTTTCGGCCCCGTGGCTCGTGCGGTGCGTTCTGGTTTCCATTCCCTCTCGCCTCCGTCCGCGCGCTGTGAGAAGCGCCGTCAGACGAGCGCCGCCGTGGTGACGACGGCGTCGAACCGCTCGAGGATGATCTCCGCGATGCGGTCGTCCACGCCGAGGGGCGCCGCCACGATGTCGGCTCCCGCCTCCGACACCCGGTCGTGGAAAAAGCCAGGGGTGAGGAGGTAGCTGGCGATGCTGACGCTCGCGCCGGGTCGCTGGCGCCTGGCGATATCGACGGCGGCGGGCACGCGCGGGTCGAGGGCCGCGCCGTAGCCGAGGAGCGCATCCGCACCGCCGATGCCGTTGAACTGCTCGCGCAGCTCGTGGAAGCGGGGCACGGCGGCGGCGGCCGTGGAGCCCGCGACGGCAATGACGACTCCGTCTTCGGCACTGCCGCCGGCTTCGAGGAGACGCTCCCAGAGCAGCTGCGAGAGGCGCGCGTCGGGCCCGAGCGGGGCGGCCACGGAGGTGCCGGGGCGTGCGGCGACGGCTTCGGCGATGTCGACCTGCGTGTGGAATCCGACCGTGAGCAGCACGGGCACGACTACGACGTCGGCGTCCTCCGGGAGCCCCGCGAGCACCTCGACGAGGCTCGGCTGCTGGACGTCGACGAACGCTTCGACGACCTGCACGTCGGGCCGCAGCTGCTGGGCGCGCCGCAGCAGCTCACGGATGACGGCCTGCCCGTCGGTGTTGTCCGTCCCGTGGGATGCACCCACGAGGATCGTGGGACGCGGGGGCTGCTCGTTCATCTCCGTGCTCACTCTCTTGGCCTGGGATCAGCTCGTGCGGATGCGCAGTCGGTAGCCGCGCTTCACGACGGTCTGCACGATCGCTCGGTCGCCGAAGGATTCGCGGAGGCGGGCGACGGCGACGTCGGCCGCATGGGTGGTCGTCGGGCTGCCCGGCAGCCTGGCGAGGATCTGCTCCCTCGTGACGACACCGCCCGGGTTGCCCGCGAGGAGGCGCAGGACGCGCAGGGCACCCGGCGAGAGCTCGATGACGTCGTCGCCGATGACGGCGCAGCTGGAGCGGAGGAAGAGGCGTCCCGCTTCGGTCTCGATGCCTTCGGCAGCGCGCTGCGCGTAGTGCTCGATGAGCTCGCGGATGAGCGCGCCGAGCCGTCCGCGCTTCGGGACGACGGGTTCGATGCCGACCGAGCGGAGCGGGGCGGCAGTGATGGGGCCGACGGCGACGGTCACGAGCGACCCATCGCGGCAGCGCTGACGGATCCGGTCGAGCGCGCCGCCGCTCTTCTCGGCGTCGTCCGCGTCCGCGTCGCTGGAGAACGACTCGAGCCAGGCGGAGACGCCCGGCGCCGACGTGAACACGATCGCGTCGACCTCGCCGTCCGCCGCTTTGAAGGCCCACCGCGAGAGCAGCGCCGGGTCGGCGGGTGGCCCCCACCGGTACACGATGAGGCTCTCGACGTCGGCCCCCGCGGCGAGGAACTCCTCGTCGAGTCCGTCGGCTCCCGAGCCGTGGTGCTGCAGGGCGATGCGCGCGCCCTCGACGCCTTCTGCGAGCAGGAACTGGGCGAGCTCGGCGGAGGTCTCCGACTCGGCCACCCAGTCGGCGTTGAGCCCGGCCGCTTGGATCGCCCCGCGTGCCTTCGGCCCCCTCGCGACGATGCGCGCGTGGGAGAGCACCGCGACGAGGTCCTCCGCGAGCCCGTGCGCATCCGCTGCGTCGATCCACCCTCGGAAGCCGACGCCGGTGGTGGCGACGACGATGTCCGGAGGGTTCGCGATGACGCGCTTCGTCACGTCGAGCAGGTCGGCGTCGTCTTCGACGGCGGTCATGGTGAGCGAGGGCGAGTGGCGGATGATCGCCCCGCGTCGTTCGAGGGCGGTCGCGAGCTCACCGGAGCGGCGGTCGCTCGTCACGACGACGACGACGCCTGCCAGGTGCTGTTCCTGGGGAGGGCGGGTGCGTGCACCGCTCGCTGGTGGGAGGCTCATGCTGACAGTGCGTCCTGTTCTTGGAGCGAACGAGCGGCCTGCAGGAGGCCGAACTGGGCGACTTCGCCGATGACGATGATGGCGGGGTTGGCGACGCCGACGCTGCGCGCTGTGGCGTCGATCGTGCGGAGGCTGCCGCGCGTGACGCGCTGGCGGGGCGTGTGTCCGTTCTCGACGATGGCGACGGGCATGTCGTCTCGGACTCCGGCGTCGACGAGCTCGTCGCAGATGCGGCCGAGGGCGGAGACTCCCATGAGCACCACGAGGGTGCACGTGTCGCCCTTCACCGATCTGAGGAGTTCGGCTCCGAGTCGCTGGTGGCCGGTCACGACCTGGAATGAGTTGGCGACGCCGCGGTGCGTGACCGGGATGCCCGCGGCGGCCGGGACGGAGATGGCGCTGCTGATGCCGGGGACGACCTCGACGTCGATGCCCGCTTCGTTGCAGGCGAGCACCTCCTCGCCACCCCGTCCGTAGACGAAGGGGTCTCCGCCTTTGAGGCGCACGACGACGAGCCCCTGCTCGGCCTTCTCGACGAGGATGCGGTTGATCTCGTCCTGCGGCACGGGGTGGTGCTTGGGCTGCTTGCCCACGTCGATGATCTCGACGTCGGCGGGCAGCTCGGCGAGCACCGAGCGCGGCCCGAGGCGGTCGGTGACGACGACGTCGGCCTCCGCGAGGGCGCGGCGGCCGCGGAGCGTCAAGAGGTCGGCGTCGCCGGGTCCCCCGCCGACGAGCACGACCCGCCCTGTGCCTGCACGGTGGCGGCGCAGGTCGATGTCCCCGGCGCGCAGGTTCTCGGCGAGCTGGTCGCAGATGAGGCGGCTGCGGCGCGGGTCGGCGCCCTGCTTCGAGACGACACCGATCTCGACGGCCCCGGCGTCGGAGGTGGCGGGAGTCTTGGCGCTCCCGGCGGATGCGTCGCTCGCGTTCACGCACCAGACGCGTCGCTCGTTGGCCCATTCGGCGACGAGCAGGTCTGTGGTCTGGTCGCCGGTGGCGGTGTGGACGAACCAGGCACCGTCGAGGTGGTCTGCGCGGACGGGCTCGGCGAGCCAGGTGACGAGTCCGTCGGCGACGAGCCCGCCGATCGTGCCGCCGAGTTCGGGGGCGACGATCGTGACAGATGCGCCGGCCGTGACGAACTTCTGGGCGCGTCTCGCGGAGACGGTACCCGCGCCGACGATGACGACGTCGCGGCCGGTGAAGTCGAGTGCCATGAGCGTGCTCATCGTGTGCCTCCGAGGTCGACGAGCACGGTGCCGTGCTCGATGCGCACGGGGTAGGTGAGGAGGGTGCGCTCCTCTTTGCCGACGCTGTCGAGGCATTCGCCCGTGGCGAGGTCGAAGACCTGCTTGAACATGGGCGAGGCGACGGTGAGCCGTCCGCCGCGAGTGCCGACGAGGCCACGGCTCATGACCTGCGAGCCGGAGTACGGGTCGGATTGCTGCACGGCGAACACCGACTCGTCGCCGAGGCGGAAGAGCGCGATCTGCGTTCCGTCGAGGATGGCGGCGACCCCACGTTCCGGGTGGAGGGCGCTCAGTGGGCAGACGGCGACCCACTGCGTCTGCGCGGCCGCGGCGTCGACCGTCTGCGTGTCGATGGCGATGCTCATCGTCGGACCTCCAAGGTCGTTCCTGCGATGACCGTGCCGGCGCTGCGGTCGGTGTCGTTTGCCGGGCGGAGCTGCCCTCGCTCTGGCACGTAGCCGAGCGAGGGGTCCGGTGTGGTGGGGGCGTTGACGAAGGAGACGAACCGCTCCATGACCTCGGGGTCGTTGAGCGCCTCCTGCCATTCGTCCTTGTAGTTGTCGACGTGGTTCGCGACCATGGCGTCGAGGTCCGCCGCGATGCCGAGGCTGTCCTCGAGGACGACGGCGCGGAGGGTGTCGATGCCGCCGTCGAGGTCCTCGATCCAGCGGGCCGTGCGCTGCATCCGGTCGGCGGTGCGGATGTAGTAGCCGATGAAGCGGTCGATGGCGGTGATGAGCTGCTCGTCGTCGAGGTCCTCGACGAGCAGCTCCGCGTGGCGTGGCGTGAAGCCGCCGTTGCCGCCGACGTACAGGTTCCAGCCCTTCTCCGTGGCGATGACACCCACGTCCTTCGCGCGCGCCTCGGCGCATTCGCGCGCGCAACCCGAGACGCCGAACTTCAGCTTGTGCGGCGAGCGGAGGCCGCGGAAGCGCAGTTCGAGGAAGATGGCCATGGCCACCGAGTCCTGCACGCCGTACCGGCACCAGGTGGAGCCGACGCACGACTTCACGTTGCGCAGCGCCTTGCCGTACGCCTGCCCTGACTCGAACCCGGCGTCGATGAGCTTCTTCCAGATCTCGGGCAGCTGCTCGATTCGAGCGCCGAAGAGGTCGATGCGCTGGCCGCCGGTGATCTTCGTGTAGAGGCCGTACTCCTTGGCGACGGCGCCGATCGCGATGAGCCCGTCCGGGGTGACCTCGCCGCCGGGGATGCGTGGGACGACCGAGTAGGTGCCGTCCTTCTGCATGTTCGCCATGACGTGGTCGTTGGTGTCCTGCAGGGCTGCCTGCTCGCCCTTGAGGATGTGCCCGTTGCCGAGGGACGCGAGGATCGAGGCGACGACCGGGCGGCAGATGTCGCAGCCTCGGCCCCCGTTGCCGTGCCGCTCGATGATGCCCGTGAAGGTGTGGAGGCCAGTGACGCGGACGGCATCGAAGAGCCCGGCGCGGGACATCGCGAAGTGCTCGCAGAGCGCGTTGCTTACCTCGACGCCGGTCTTCGCGAGCTCCGTGGAGAAGATCTTCTTCACGAGCGGCACGCAGGAGCCGCACGCGGTGCCCGCGTTGGTGCAGGCCTTGACGCCCGCGAGGTCGGTGCAGGCGTGGTCGGTGACGGCGCCGCGCACCGCGCCGACCGAGACGTTGTTGCAGGAGCAGACGGTGGCGTCGTCGGGCAGGTCGCCGCCGACCTCCGGCATGCCGTCGGCCGGCAGCAGGTACGCGGCCGGGTCGGTGCCGAGCTCGCGCCCGACCATCGGGCGCAGGGAGGTGTAGGCGGAGGCGTCGCCGACGAGCATGCCGCCGAGCAGCACCTTCCCGTCGTCGGACATGACGAGCTTCTTGTAGACGCCGCCAACCGGGTCGGCGTAGGTGACCTCGAGCGCGCCGGGCGACTCGGCGAAGGCGTCGCCGAAGCTCGCCACGTCGACGCCCGTCAGCTTGAGCTTCGTCGAGAGGTCGACTCCGGGGAAGGTCGCCGCTCCCCCGGTGAGGCGGTTCGCGACGACCTCGGCCATGGAGTATCCGGGGGCGACGAGCCCGAAGCACTCGCCGTCGATGGAGGCGACCTCGCCGATCGCGAAGATGTTGGCGACGGATGCTCGGCAGGCGTCGTCGACCTCGATGCCACCGCGAACGCCGAGCGCGAGCCCGGCGTCACGCGCGAGCTCGTCACGGGGCCGGATGCCGACGGCGAAGACGACGAGGTCGGCGAGCTCGGGTTCGCCGTTCGGGAAGTCGAGTCCCGCCGCGCGGCCCTCGGTGTCGAGGACGACGGCGCTGGCTCGTGAACCGGTGCGCACATCCACGCCGAGATGCTCGATGAGGAGACGGAGGGCCTCGCCGCCACCCGCGTCGAGCTGGGCGGACATGAGGTGGCCGGACGATTGGACGACGGTGCACTCGGCGCCGAGGGCGACCATGGCTCCTGCGGCCTCGAGGCCGAGGAGTCCCCCACCGACGACCGCGCCGCGGACGGTGCGGCCGAGTCGCTGTGACAACTCCGCAACCTCCGCCTTCAGCGCGACCACGTCGTGGACCGTGCGGTACACGTGCACGCCTGGCGCATCCACTCCCGCGATCGGGGGCTTCGCGGCGGCGGACCCGGTGGCGATGACGAGCTCGTCGTAGTGCTCGGTCGCGCCGAGGGAGGTGACGAGGGTGCGGGTCTCCGGTTGGATGCTCGTCACGGTCTCGGAGGTGCGGAGCGTCACGTTGGGGTGCGACCACATGAGCGGCCTGCCCAGCTCGAGGGCGGCTGGGGCGACGCCCGAGAAGGTGCTCGTGAGCTGCACCCGGTCGTAGGGTCGCCACGGCTCGTCGCCGATGACGGTGATCGCCCAGACCCCATCGGAGTCCTGCGATCGCAGCGACTCGATGAATCGGTGCGCGACCATGCCAGCGCCGATCACCACGACGTGGCGAGAGCGGGGCGCGGGGGCTGGCATGTCGTGAGCGTAGGTCTGCGATGTTTCGTCACCGTGCGGCGATTGTTTCGGGGTCATCACAGCTCGTCTCGGTGTGCTCGAGTGGGTGCGCGCATCGTGGCTCCTCCGTTGATGAACGGCGACGGGTGGTCGCTGACATGTCAGAGCGTAGAAACCGCATGTTTCACGAGGTGCGTGCTGCTGTTTCCCCGAGGCAACTTCCTTGGCACGTGCGCTCGCGGAGGGTGTGAGAAGTGAGAAACGGGAAACCGCGCTGGCGGTGCTGCTGGCATCGGCGGCGCTGTTGGGCTTCAGCGCGCGTCGAAGCGGCGCCGGTAGCTCGACGGGGTGCTGCCGAACGCGGTCGCGAAGTTCTGGCGGAACGTGACCGGGCTCCCGAAGCCGCAGAGGGCGGCGATCTGGTCGATGGCGCGGTCGCTCGTCTCGAGCAGGCGGCGGGCTTCGTCGAGGCGACGCGACCTCACCCAAGCTGCGGGGGTCGCCCCCGTCGATTCCCGAAAGGCGCGCACGAACGACCGCTGGCTCAGATGGGCGACGGTGGCGAGGCGGTCGACGCTGAGGTCATCCGCAAGGTGCTCGAGCACAAACGCGCACGTCGCAGCGATCGCTCCCCCTGAGGCCTCTGGCGGGACCGGGCGTTCGATGTACTGGGCTTGGTCGCCCTCGCGGTGGGGTGCCACGACCAGGTGACGGGCGACTCGGTTCGCGACCTCGGACCCCAGTCTGGTTCGCACGATATGAAGGCAGGCATCGATGCCGGATGCGGTCCCCGCAGAGGTCATGACGTCGCCGTGGTCGAGGTACAGGGCGGCCGGTTGGACGTCGATGTCGGGGTGGCGCCCTGCGAGCTCTGCCGTGCTCGTCCAGTGGGTGACGGCACTGCGGCCGGCGAGGAGGCCCGCGTCGGCGAGGGCGTTCGCGCCGAGGCAGAGGCCGACGATGGGGATGCCGAGGTCGTGCTGGTCCCGCAGCATCCGGGTGAGGCCCGCTGCCGGGGGAACTCCGTCCTCGATCCAGGACGGGATGACGACGATGTCGGCGTCTGCGGCACTGCTGAGTCCTCGGATGCCGCCGATCGTGTACCCCTCGGCGGTTCGGATGGACCCTGGCTCGTCGGAGAAGAGGAACGTCTCCCAGGGCGCGGCGCCGCTGCGCGCGACCTCGTCGAAGACGAGGTGGGGCACCGAGAGGTGGAAGATCGTCGCGCCATTGAACGCGTACACGGCAATTCTCATGTCCCTGCTTTCTTTGGCGTGTTTCCATCGTAGAGAGGTTTTTCTGCCAATAGCCTCCCTCGCAGCGAAGGCAGATGATGGATGCGGGCGACGCGCCGCCGCTCCAACCCACACCCCGCACCCCAATAGGAGCGCAGATCATGACCTCCCCTCGCAGAGCACTTGTCCTCGTCGACGTCCAGCTGCAGTACTTCTCCGGGCCCCTCGAGATCCATCACCCGCCCCACGCTGATTCGCTTCCTCGCATCACGGCGACGATCGACGCCGCGGAGGCGGCGGGCATTCCGATCGCCGTCGTCCAGCACTCGTCCGGAGATCAGGCTCCCGTGTTCAACCCGACGATGCCGGAGTTCGCGCTGCACCCCGACGTCGAGGCACGACGGCGGCCCGAATGGAAGGCGATCACGAAGCGCTTCAGCTCGGTCTTCGCCGAGACCCAGCTGCTCGCCTGGCTGCGGGCGGCCGACGTCGACACGGTGACGTTCGTCGGCTACATGACCAACAACTGCATCATCGCGTCTGCTGTGGCTGCTGAGGAACTCGGCATCGATGTTGAGGTGCTCTCCGACGCGACCGGCGCGATCAACCTCGCGAACAGCGCCGGTTTCGCGTCGGCGAAGACCGTGCACTCCACCCTGATGGCGCTCCTGCAGTCCAATCTCGCGGCGGTCGCGGCGAGCGGGGACTGGGCGGCGGCCGTCGAGGCGGGCCAGCCACTCCCGAAGGACAACCTGCCGACCTCGGCCGTGGCCGGTGTCGCGCGCTCGGCCCGTCAGGCTGGACAATAGTCAGGTGACGATCAGCACCACTTCTCGGCGGGCCGTGTTCCTCGACATCGACGGAACACTGACGGACGGGCTCGGCAACGTGCCACCCTCAGCGGCGGCGGCCATCCACGCGGCCCAGTCCAGGGGTCACCTCGTCTTCCTCGCGACCGGCCGGAGCCCGCTCGAGATCGACCCCCGAGTGGAGGAGATCGGCTTCGACGGCATGGTCGCGGGCGCGGGCGCCTACGTGCAGCACGCGGGCACCTGGCTCGTGGACCTGCACCTGGACGAGGCGGACGCCCGCTCGCTGGCCGCGGAGCTGGACGATCTCGGCATCGACTACAGCCTGCAGGGGCGACACGGGATGCACACGACCGAGGGGCACCGTTCGCGCATGCGGCGCCTGCTCACGGGGTTCGGCTACACGGACATCGAGAACTCGGGCCTGCGGCACCACGTCGTCGACTCCGGCCCGATGAAGTTCGACCAGACCGCCAAGGTCGTGTTCAGCAGCGACGACGAGGCCTCCTTCGATCGAGTGCAGGCCCGACTCGGGAGCGCGTACGCGATCGTCGGCGGCACCATGCCGGGCCTCGGCAACGGCGGGGGCGAGATCTCGATGCGCGGCGTCCACAAGGCGGCGGCGATCGAGGCCCTGCTCCCCGTGCTCGGCCTCGGCATGGAGGACACGATCGCCGTCGGAGACAGCGGCAACGACCTCGAGATGCTGGTCGCGTGCGGCGTTGGCGTCGCGATGGGCAACGGGACCGCCGAGGCCAAGGCTGCCGCCGACCTCGTCACCGGGGCGGTGGACGAGGACGGACTCCACGCGGCGTTCGTGCGTCTCGGCCTCATCGAGGCGCACGCAGGCCGGTGAGCTCACCGGCGGTCGGCGACACCTCGTCGGACACGGCCTAGAGCCACTTCTTCCATTTGAAGACCGACCAGAGGACGACGCCGAGCGCTAGCATCCCGAAGAGCGCGAGCGGGTACCCCCATTCGGCCTCGAGCTCCGGCATGTTCGTGAAGTTCATGCCGTAGACCGTGCCGACGAGGCTCGGGGCGAAGAGGATCGCCGCCCAGCTGGTGATCTTCTTGATCTCCTCGTTCTGGGCGATGCTCTGCTCGGAGAGCTTCTTCGTCTCCTCGCTCTGCGCGAGGCTAGCCTCCGAGAGTTCCCGCATGGCCTCGTTCTGCTGCTGCGTGACCAACGTGCTGTGCACGGTCAGGGCGTTCTCCAACAGCACTCGGAAGGAGTCGGCGCGCTCCGCGATGCGCAGCGAATGGTCGAGGACGTCTCGGTAGCGGGCGCGGAGCTCCTCGCTGGTGTTGTACTTCTCGGCGCCCCGCAGGAGCGCTTCGAGGATGGTTCGCAGCGGACTCGTCGCCCGCTGGAAGTTGATGACCTCGCCGAGGAGCTCGTAGATGCGGCGCGTGACGCGTTCGTCGCCCGCGAAGAGCTGATCCTCGATCTCGTCGATGTCGTTCTCGAGGCCGGCGGTCACGGGGGCGTATCCGTCGACGACCTGGTCGAGCACCGAGTAGAGGACAGCCTCGGGGCCGAGGCTCAGGAGGGCGGGACTCTGCTCCATCCGGTGCCGGACGTCTCCCAGCTCCGGGCGTGCCGCGTGCCTGACCGTGACGACGAACTCGGGGCCGACGAACAGGTGGATCTCGCCGAAGTGCACCGTCTCGGTGGCATCGACGTACCAGGCGGGTCGGAGCACCACGAAGAGGGTGCTGCCGTAGCGTTCGATCTTCGGTCGCTGGTGCCCGACCCGTGCATCCTCGACGGCGAGCGGATGCAGATCGAACTCCTTGGCGACCGCGTCGAGCTCCTCGTTGCTCGGCTGGAAGAGGCCGATCCAGGCCATGCCAGCGTGCTCGCGCAGCTTCTCGAACGTCTCATCGAGCGTCACCGGGGTGAAGCAGCGACGCCCCTTCACGTAGATCCCATTGTCGATCAAGGCCATGGCTGCCCTCCTAGCACGTCGGATGTCGGTGGGGCTTCCACGGCAGCTGAGCGATCAGCCGCGGACCATGGTGCCGCCCCGCCGACTGACACTACTTCCTCGCACGTCGACAACCAGCCGCCGATGCATCCACCGGCAAGCGAGAACCCTCAGAGGGAACGCGCCAGCTGCCACTCCCGGAAGTCCTGCGCGATCTCGGCGGCGTGCGTGTGGTGGAGGTAGTGCTCCCCATCCACGGGCATGACCGTGCCGTCGCTGACCTCGGCGGCCTGCCGCTCGTGGAGGCCCATCCAGTCGCCGTTGTTCGCGTTGTCGGCCTCCACGAAGAGGAGGAGCGGCAGCTGCTCCGGGAAGCTCGTGCCGAGCGCGTTCCCGAAGTTGCTCCCGAAGTGGTCCATCTCGTCGAGGTAGGTCGGGCTGAGCGAGTTCCGGTTGCTGATGAGCGTGATCTGCTCGCGAGCTTCATCGGTGTAGACGGGCTCGTCGTAGCCGACTCCCCCGATGGCGGTGATGAGTCGCATGAGGCCGAGGTTCCTGACCGCTGCGAAGAGGCCCGTCGGGAACTCCTCGTCCATGCCCGGCTGACCGGGGACGCTGGTGTCGATCCCCACGAACGCCGTCACCTCGTCGGGGTAGCGCTCGGCGAACTCGAGCCCGTAGATGCCGGCGATGGAGTGGCCCATGAGGATGTAGCGATCGACGCCGAGCTCCTGCAGCGCCGCGTGCACCTCCGCGACGACGTTCTCCGTCGTGCGCTCTCGATCCGTGCCATCGCTGAGCCCGTAGCCGAACGGCTCGACGACGATGACGCGGTGATCCCGCGCCAGGTCGTCGACCAGGGGCTGGAAGTCGAGGACCGGGGACGCCGTGCCGGAGCCGGGGAGCAGCACGATCGTGTCGGCGGCGTCGCCCGCGACGAGGACGTTCATCTGGCGACCGTCGACGTCGACCTTCTGCCCGTACTGCTCGATCCGGCCGCTCTCGATCCCAGACGCCACCGCGTGCACGACCGTCGTCGAAACCAACGCGAGCGCAACCACCGTGCATACCGCCGCAACCCCGAGCAGTGCCCTCTTCACGAACTTCTTCACTCACGCCTCTCCTGCGGCGCACCACGCGCCGACCAGATGAGTCTTCCGCTCGGACTGGCCGAGCACATCGGCCGAAGGCCTGAGTTCTGGCCTTCAGCCGATGGCGTCCTCAGGCGTGGACCGACCGAGCGGCGACCGCGACGGCCTCTGCGACGGCGGCCGGGCTCGGCCACGGGAACGGGCGGGCTTTATGCACGGACGCAGGATCAGCGTCGACGGCCGCGGCTGCTCGAGCTCCGCTTCGAGCGGGCACCGTGCTTGGACTTGCCGGACTTCTTGGACTTCGCGGTGTGCTTGGCGCGGGCGTCCGCCTGCTGCTGGCGCTTCTTCTTGGCGCTGCGCTTCTTGACGACGATTCCGAGCACGAAGGTGACGATTCGCAGGAACATGGGTGACTCGCTTTCGGGGTGTGTTAACTGGCGCGGCCTGGCCGCCGATCGGCGGCCAGGCCGGCTGAGGTGATGGGTTCCGAGGCCAGGCACCCGCTTGGAGGCGCGCTGGCTTCGTGCTGCTGACTACTGGACGCGCGCTTCTGCGGGCTCTTCCTGGTTGTCGTCGCTCGGCAGGTGCACGTCGTTGATGGTGACGTTCACCTCGGTGACCTCGAGGCCGACGATCGACTCGACGGCGCGGATCACGTCGGCGCGGACGCCGTCTGCGACATCCTGCAGCGAGACCGGGTACTCGGCGACGATCGTGATGTCGACGGCGACCTGCTTCTCGCCGACCTCGACGCTCACGCCCTGGCTCTGGTCGCTCGCGTTGAGCGCGTTGCGGATGGCGCCGATCGCGCGGGCCGCACCGCCACCGAGGTCGTAGACCCCACGGGCTTCGCGGGCGGCGATGCCGGCGACACGGGCGACGACGCTGTCCACGACGGTCGTCGTGCCGTGGGTGGAGGCGAGCTCAGTGCCCGCGTGGCCGGACGTCACGACGCTCTTCGAGGCCGAGTCCGTCTTCGGCGCTGCCACGGTGCTGGGGGTGGCGGAAGCGTTGGGGGTGACGTTCGTCATGGGATGCTCTCCTTGGTTTCGAGCCCTGGTGCCGGTGCACCGCTGTGGGGCGTTACAAGGGAGACGTGGTCCACCGCCATTGCGTCACAAAGTTCTCGAGCCTCTCGGCGAACACTCAGGGAAAAGCTCAGCGCGCCCCGGCGTCCTCGCGGATGAAGTCGACGGCGCGCTCCGCAACCGTCATGACCGTGCCGACCGGGTTCAGCGCCGGGATCGTGGGGAAGACCGACGCGTCGGCGATGCGCAGGCCCTCGATGCCGTGCACGCGCAGCCTCGAGTCGACCACCGCGAGCGCATCCCCCGCCGCGCCCATCCGTGCCGTGCAGGACACGTGGTAGACGGTCTGGTGCGTCGCGCGGAGCACTTCGGAGAGCTCCTCGTCGGACACGACGTCGGGGCCGGGGAACACCTCCCGCACGAGGTGCGAGGCGAACGGCTCCTGCTGGGCGACTCGGCGCGCGAGCTTGGCACCCTCGACGAGCATGGTCTCGTCGCGGCCGTCCGCATCGGTGAAGTACCCGTAGTCGATGGACGGGGCCACGTCGGGCGACGGGGACGTAATCCACACGCGTCCGCGACTGCGCGGCTTCGCGACGTTCGGCGCGAGCGACACGTTGTTGGCCGGGATGTCCGCGCCGAACCGCTCGGCGTGCACCGTCCAGGAGTGGAGCGGGATGTGCGTCGAGATGTCGGGAACTGCGCTCTCGGGGTCGACGCGCACGACGTAGCCGGCATCCCAGCCCGTCGCGCACACCTCGGAGCGCTCGCCGCTCGCCTCCCAGACGACGAGGCCCTCCGCGTGATCCTGGAGGTTCTCGCCGACCCCGGCCAGGTCGAGGATGGGCTCAACGCCGGCAGCTCGCAGCACCTCGGCTGGGCCGATTCCGGATCGCTGCAGGAGCGCCGGGGTGTCGATGGCACCGCAGCTCAGGACGACCTCGCGCCGCGCCGTGATCTGGTGCGCTTCGCCGCGCTCGGGCCGCACGAGGACGCCCGTGACACGGCCGCCCTCGATGGTCAGTCGCTCGACGATGGAGCTCAGCACGACCGTCAGGTTCGGCCGGTCGAGGTTGTCGTGGAGGTAGGCGCGCGAGCTCGAGGCTCGGTCGTTGTTCTCCGGGTAGTAGCCGATCTCGAAGAAGCCAGCGCCCTCGACGAACTCCTCGGCATTCCACTGGCGTCGCTGCGGCAGGTCGAGCGCCGCGGCGGCGGAGGTCACCGCATCCTGGATGTACGGATTGCGGTCAGCATCCGCGACCGGAACCATCGGCGCAGCGATCCGGTCGAAGGCCCGGCTCACCTCCTCGTAGCCCCACCCCTCGACTCCCGCCGCCGCCCACTCCTCGAGGTCGCCGCGCAGGGGACGCCAGCTGATCATGGTGTTCGCGGTCGAGCAGCCTCCGAGGATGCGCAGCCTGGCCTGACGGATGAACGAGTTGCCGCGGGCCTGCGGCACGCTGCGGTAGTCGAGGTCGTATTCGCCCTCGAGCATCTCGGCCCAGCGACGGATGCTGCCGGCTCGCGGCTCGTCGACGTCGCTGGGCCCAGCCTCGATGAGCGCGACGGTGACGCTCGGGTCCTCGCTCAAGCGCGACGCGACGATGCTCCCCGCTGTTCCGCCGCCGACGACGACGTAGTCGAACAGCTGCTGGACTTCTGCGTTCACGTGCGACTCCGCTCGGTTGATGCCGGTCTGCGACTCGGGCTCGCTCCCAGCATCCGAGCTTCGACCGTGGCGACGCAAATACGAAAGCCTGAAGACGTGCATCGCTTTCCGTGATGCAAAGTCGCCTCAACATTCCTGAAACGAATGGGAAACGTCGGGGCTCCATCCTGGGCCCCCAGTGGATGCCGCGCGATGAACGCCGCGATCCGCCACCGCGGCGCATCTCGCGAAGCGATGCGGCTGATCGCCAATCGCTATCCACCGAGGGCCGCCGCGCGGCTAGGTTCGAAGCACGCAACCGCACTCCTTCCGCCAGATCTGAGGCCAGGACTGCGACGCGGCAACGACGCCGACCCCTGGAGTTCGCCATGCCCGAAACACCCGCAACATCCGTGGTCCAATTCGAGACCAGACACATCCTTCCCATCCCCGAGAACGAGCGGACCGGATCCGTCTGGTCGCTCTTCGCGATCTGGGTCGGCATCAACATGCTGCCCCTCACCGTCGTCACCGGGGCACTCGCCAGCGGCGGATTCGGCCTCTCGATCGGCTGGAGCATCGTCGCCATCCTGACGGGCAACCTCATCGGCGCGTTCGGCGCGGCCCTCCACGCCTCCCAGGGCCCGCACCTCGGGATCCCGCAGATGCTCCAGGCCCGTGCGCAGTTCGGCTACCTGGGCGGCAGCCTCCTGGCGGCCATCGCGCTGCTCATGTTCCTCGGCTTCTTCGCGAGCATCCTCGTGGTCGCGAAGGACAGCCTCGTCGCCGTCTTCCCCTGGCTCCCCGGCTCGCTGACCATCCCCGTGCTGGCCGTCGTCGGCATCGTCATCGCGATCGTCGGCTACGACCTGCTGCAGAAGATCATGAAGGTGCTCTCGACCCTCATCGCGGTCGCCGTCATCGTCGCGATGGTCGGGCTGCTCATGAACCCGGCGGTCACCTCGCAGCGCGCCGAGGCCGGCTTCACGACGGAGGGCTTCTTCGGGATGCTCGCCATCGGCATCGTCTGGCAGCTCGCCTACGCTCCCTACGTCTCCGACTACTCCCGGTACCTCCCCAAGAAGACGGGCCCCGCGGCTGCCTTCTGGGCGACCTACCTCGGGCTCGTCCTGAGCAGCGTGTTCGTCATGGTCCTCGGCGTGCTGCTCGGCGCCGCCAACCCGGAGAACCCGCTCGGTGCGCTCGCCGAGCTGCTCGGTCCCGTCGGCATCGTCGTGCTGCTGATCTTCGGCCTGACCGCCGCCGTCATCAACGCCGCCGAGCTGTACTCGGGTGTGATGTGCGCGCTCACCGCGGCGCAATCGAGCTTCAGCCGCATCACGATCACGAGCCGCACCCGCGTGACGGCGACGATCATCTGCGGCGTCATCGCCACGCTGGGCGCGATGGCCGGCGACTCCGACTTCATGGTCGTCTTCCAGGGGTTCGTCGCGCTGCTGCTCTACGTGCTCATCCCCTGGTCCGCCATCAACCTCGTCGACTACTTCATCGTCCGAAAGGGCGAGTACGCCGTCGATGAGCTCTTCCAGCGCGACGGCGGACGCTACGGTCGCTGGAACGCCGTCGGCCTCGGCACCTACGCGCTCGGCCTTCTCGCGCAGGCACCGTTCATGATCTCCGCGTTCTACACGGGCCCGCTCGCGGCTCCCCTCGGGAACGTGGATGTCGCGTGGATCGTCGGCTTCGTCGTCAGCGCGGTCGCCTACCTGGTGCTCGTCAAGGTGACGAAGCGGGACGATGGCGACCTCGTGAGCGCGCCCGTCGCGGTGGACTCCACCGCTCCAGGGGCCGTCGCCAAGGGCTAGCCCCGCACGGAGAAGGGCATCGGGCCCGGAGCGAGTGCACTCGCTCCGGGCCCTATTCTCGGTGTCCGCGCCGCTTCTCGGTGTCAGCGCCGCTTCTCGGCGTCCGCCCCGACCCTCGGCGTCGGCCCCGGCTCTCGGCGTCGGCCCCGGCTCTCGGCCCACACGCGAAGGTGCGCCGCGCGGATCTCCGCGCGGCGCACCTTCGAGTCGTTCCTGGCCTACTCGGCGGGCATGCGACCGTACCTGCGCTCCGCACTGTGCGAGCAGCAGGAGCCAGCCCCTCGTGTCGCCCAGTCGGGCACATCCAGCGCCGGGTTGCGGTCGAAGAAGCCGTACGGCTTCAGCTGGAGGCGGTAGATGTCGACGGGCATGATCGGGAAGTCCTCCGGGCGCGGCAGGTGCGTTGGACCGAAGGAGTGCCAGACGACGATGTCTCCACCGACGACGGACTCGGCATCGTCGACATACGCGGGAAGCCCCGCGCCGCCCGCGTGCTGGTTCGGGTACTTGCCGGCCGGCCACCGCTCGTCCTCGTGGTACTTCGTGACCCACGTGTTGTGGGCGGCGAAGGTCGCTCGCTGGTAGACGCTCGACTCGGGGTCGGCGAGCAGCGTCGGCCACCCTTCGCCGAGCAGCTCGTACTCGGTCGACTTGCCGATCGCGTTGCGGCGCGCGTTCGACCCGATGTGCCAGGTCCGTCGCACCGAGCGGTCATCGTCGAAGCCGCCCTCGGTCTCGATCCGCTCGCGAGCCCACGTGAAGGCGTTGCCGTAGGGGTTCTGCTCCCCCATCGGGATGCGTCGCACCTCCGACCTGTCGACGTAGTTGTCCGGTCCGTCGACTTCCATGTCGAGCCGCGCGCAGAAGATGTGCTGGTGCACCGGCGCGAACAGCCCCGGCGCGATCTCCAGCCGGTGCGCCTCGGACGCCCCTGGCACTCCCGAGCCGTTGAACACGAGCCCGGTCGCCTTCGCCTCGACCTCGATGGTGCCGTCGAGGTACAGGTGCCAGTAGAAGCCGTAGTCGTAATTGCCGACCGTGGCGATGTAGGAGATGACGAGGCGCCGCTGCCGACGCACATCCGTTCCGTAGCCGAACTCGGTGTGCTTGTAGAGGATCGACGCGTCCTCCTCGTGCATGCAGATCGCCTGGGGCACGCGCATGGCGTGTCCGTGGTCGTCGTGGCTCATGCCGTCGAAGTAGTGGATGACGCCGAGGCAGTCGCAGCCGAGCGCAAGCGAGTTGGCGCTCTTGCCGAGGTAGTACTCGCCGGCGTCGAAGTAGCTGATCCAGTACCGGTTCCGGGAGGTGTCGCCGTAGGGCACGATCATCTCGGGAACGGAGCCGCGGTACATGATCGGTCGGCGCTCCTCGCCGTCGAGGAAGCTGAGCTGGTTGAGGACGAGCCCTTCCCGCGCGTTGAAGCCGACGCGGAACTGCCACCCCTCCCAGTCGACGAGGGAGCCGTCGACGGCGAAGCTCGGGCCTTCCGGCTGCGTGATCTCGATGGGCTTGAGCGTGGATCGCGCAGGCCCCACGTGCTCGTCGTCGTAGCGCCCTGAGGTCGCCGCGGTGACGACGTCGCCCTCGTCGAAGACGCTCACGACCTTCCCGGTCGTGAGGTCGATCGTCACGAGCAGGCCCTCGACGGGGTGCGCCCAGGCGACGTCGTCCGGGTGGTCGCGAAGGAAGGTGAGGGAGCGGATCATCCTTCGCCCGATCTCGTCCTCGTAGCCGAAGTAGCCGGGGGCCAGCGGCGAGCAGAACGCGTCTTCGATGCGATCCTCGAGGCCGCGGCGGCGCATCGCGGCCTGCCATTCCTCGCTCGACTTGGCGATCTCCATCGCACGGTCGTACTCCTCGAAGAGGTAGGCGGGCTGCCCGTAGGGGAACTCCCCGCTTGCCACCACGTCACGGGATGAGATGACGCCGGCGTCCAGGTCGACGACGTATTCGGTGGAGACGCCCGTGTCCGTCTCGAGCACGACGTACTCGACGCGGCGGCGCAGCGGGCCGCCCTCGGTGAAGCCGCGGACGAACTCCTTGTCCGGCTCGACGGGCATGACGCTCGGGAACCGGCTCTGCTCGGTGAGGAGCCCTTCGGCCTCGAGGATGGAACGGCCGCGCTCGATCTCGGTGGCGGTGAGCGGGTCGAGCGGATGCCGGACCTCGTCGAGGTGCGACACCCGCTGACCCGTGGTGTGCAGGGGTTCTGTTGTGGTCATGAGCGCCTCCTCGCGCGGAACGACGGGGACTCTCCCCGTCGGAGATCGGAAGCACCACTCGACCGTTGCGCGGTCGGGGTGCGGCACGCGGTTCAGCCGTGCTGGAACCAGGTGGTCTTGAGGCCGACGTAGTTGTCGATCGCGTGGCGGGACAGGTCGCGCCCGAACCCGGACTCGCGGAAGCCGCCGAACGGCGTCGTGAGGCCGAGCGCGTCGACGGTGTTGACCGAGACGGTTCCTGCGACGAGCCGGTCGGCGACACGGTGCGCCCTGGCGAAGTTCGAGGTCCAGACCGAGGCCGCGAGGCCGTAGGCGGAGTCGTTCGCCTGGCGGACGGCGTCGTCCTCGTCGTCGAAGGCGATGATGGTGGCGACGGGCCCGAAGAGCTCGTCGACGACCAGCGGGTGCTTCGCGTCGAGGCCTGCCACCGCGGTGGGCGCGTAGAACGCCCGCGACGCTCCGCGCTCGATGCGCTCGCCGCCGAAGAGGATGTCGCCAGCGGAGCGTCCAGCATCCACGGCACGCTCGATGTCGTCCGTATGGGACTCGTTCACGAGCGCGCCGCCGCCGGTCGACCAGTCGAGGGGATCCCCGGGAGCGTAGGACCTGGCGGCGAGCTGGAAGGCGGAGATGAAGGCGTCGAGCACGGGGCGCTGCACGTAGATGCGGGAGTTCGCCGAGCACACCTCGCCCTGGTTGTAGAAGGCGCCGAAGGCCGCCTTCTCGGCGGCGAGCTCGACCGACTCGACGTCGGCGAACACGAGGTTCGCGCTCTTGCCGCCAGCTTCGAGCGAGAGGCGCTTCATGTTGCTTTCGCCGGACGCCACGAGCAGTCGCTTCGAGACCGCAGTGGATCCGGTGAAAGTCAGGGCGTCGACGCCACGGTGCCGTGCGAGGGCTTCGCCGACCACGCGGCCGGAGCCCGTGACGACGTTCAGGACACCGGCGGGCACCCCTGCCTCGACGGCGAGCTCCGCCAGCAGGAGCGCGGTCAGCGACGACTCGGAGGCCGGCTTCAGGACGACGCTGTTCCCGACCGCGAGCGCGGGCGCGATCTTCCAGCAGGCGATCTCCATGGGGTAGTTCCACGGCGTGATGGCGGCGACGACGCCGAGCGGCACGCGCGAGACGACGGCAGTCGAGCCAGGGGGCGTCGATGGCACCTCGTCGCCGAGCTTGTCGGCGAGTTCCGCGTACCAGCGGATGGTCGCGACGGACCCGGGAACATCCACGGTCATGGACTGCCCGATCGGCTTGCCCATGTCGAGGGTCTCGAGGAGGGCGAACTCCTCGGCGCGGAGCTCGACGAGGTCCGCCCAGCGCTGCATGATCAGGCCCCGGTCGGCGGCGGCGAGGCCGCTCCACGTGCCGGCCTCGAACGAGGCCCTGGCCGTCGCGACGGCTCGCTCGGTGTCCTGCGTGGTCCCGGCGGCGACTGCGGCGAACGCCTGGGCCGTCGCGGGGTTGATGCTGGAGACGACGGCGCCGTCCGACGCGTGGGCGCGGACGCCGTCGATGAAGAGGCGCCCATCTGGCGTGAGGGACTGGGCGCGGGCGTGCCAGTCGATCGAGGTGGGCTCTTCCATCTGCGTCTCCATTCGTCGGGGGCACTCGGGTCGTGCTCTGGAATGCTCAGCGGTGTCGTCGACCCGCGCGTGGCCGAGCGACATCGCTGTCGGTGGTGCATCCACACTGCGTCACGTCGGCACATCTACCAAGCACACGATTTCGATCTACTGCATCTGCATCTTCGATGCCGACGTTGTCGCAGGCAGGCTCACCCGGCGAGCGTCGCCACGAGCATCCAGGCCACCATCGTCGCGTTGACGGCGAACGACACCTGCCCGAGCCGCGGACCCATGGCGAGGTCTCGCCACAGCAGCCCGCGTGCCGTCAGCCAGGCGAACGCCGTCGCGGCGGCGATGAGGTGCGCGAGCTGCACGCTCCCCTGGCCCCCGTGGTGCGACGACGCCATGGTCGCCTCGCCGGCGTGGCCCGCGAGGAAGCCGGCCACGAGCAGCGCGAGCATGGCCAGCTCGTCCACGAGGGCCGGCAGGTGCTGGCCGTCCCTCCGGCATCGACGGGCGGTCGCCATGCAGAGCAGGTAGATCAGCACCGCTCCCCCGACGTGCAGCATCGGCTCGTGCGCACTCACGAGGCACGGGATCATCGCGACGAGCATGACCGCGTGGTGCACCCACCAGGAGGCTCCCGGTCGTTGCCCCGCGGTCCGCGGGATGCCCCTCACCATGGTGCTCATGAGCGAGGCGGGGCGTCAGCCCTCGCCGAGGCCGTCCGAGCGGGACGCGGATGCTGCGGCGGACGCGACATCGATGACCGTCCAGGCGATCAGCACCGACGCATCCACCAGCGCACGCTCGGCGGCGGGCCCGACGCAGGCCGCTGCGAACTCCTTCTGGTGATTGGCGAAGGGCAGCGAGTCGACGCCGATGTACGGGTGGATCGCGGGGACGAGCTGCGAGACGTTGCCCATGTCGGTGGAGGCGCGGTTCATGCGACCGGCGGTCGACGGGTCGGCGAAGACCCGCCCGCGGGCGATCGCGTTGGCCGTGTACGCCGCCAGCGCCTGCTCGTCGGTCCGGAACTCCGCGTATGGCTTGCTCTCCGGCTCGATGCGCAGCGTGCTGCCGCTCGCCAGCGCCCCCGCCTCGAAGCAGCGGTTCACGCGCTCCTCGAGCCGGTGCAGCTCCTCGAGCGTGTTGGCGCGCACGTACCAGCGCCCCTCCGTGTGCTCGGGGATCGCGTTCGGCGCGAACCCGCCGACGGTCTGGATACCGTGGACGCGCGTGTCGGCGGGCAGCTGCTGTCGGAGCAGCCCGAGCGCGAGCTGCGCGATGAGGAACGCGTCGTTCGCGTTGACGCCCTCGTCCGGATACGCCGCGGCGTGCGCCGAAACCCCCTCGTAGGTGATGTGGCTGTGGGAGACCGCGAACGGCCTCGCCTCGGCGACGTCGACGGGGGCAGGATGCACCATGATCGCGAGGTCGAGGTCGGCGAACGCTCCGGCCTCGATGAGCTCGATCTTTCCTCCGCCGCCCTCTTCCGCGGGTGTCCCGTAGACGCGCACCGTCACGCCGAGCTCCTCGGCGAGCGGGAGGAGCGCGAGGCCCGCCCCGACTGCGGAGGCCGCGATCAGGTTGTGGCCGCACGCGTGCCCGAGTCCCGGGAGGGCGTCGTACTCGGCCATGATGCCGATCTTGAGCGGCCCCGTGCCGTACTCGGCGAGGATGGCCGTCGCGAAGCCGAGGTAGGCGCGCTGCACCGCGAAGCCCGCATCCTCCAGCGCCGTCGCGACCCACGCGGCAGCCTGGTGCTCCTGCCACGCGGTCTCCGGGTTGGCGTGCAGTCGCTCGGAGAGCGCGATGAGCGACGGCGCCGCCTCCGAGACGCGCTCATCTGCGCGGCGCTTGGCGTCCTCGATGCGGAGGTCACTCATCTCCGGGCACCCCATAGGAAGGAGCCGCCGTCGGGTCGATGCCGCGGGAGACGTAGTCGTCGCGCTGCGGCAGCCAGACCTCGAGGAGGTCACTGAGCTCGGCGACAGGATTGGCGTCCGTCCAGTCGACCCGAAGGTCGGTCACCCGCCAGCCAGCGGCCCGAACCACGGAGAGCCCCGCCGAGTGCACCGGCCCAGCCTCGCCGCCGGCCGCGATGGCCGCCCGCAACCCAGCGAGCAGCCGCTCCTCCAGCTCGCCCTCGGCGCTGCTGAAGGCGGCCACCATGAGGTCTGGAATCGTGGCCGCTGCGAGCATGTTTCCGCCCGCGGCGACCCCCTGGCCCTGGCGGTCGCCGAAGATGCCGAGCGCCCGGCCGCCCGAGTAGACGGCCGACCTACCAGCCGCATCCACGACCAGCAGCTGCCGGTACTCGATGTGCTCCGTCTGCGCGGTGACGGTGTCGAGCGCCTCCTGAGCCGACGCGCCCGTGCGCAGCGCCTCGAGCAGGATCGGTCCGAGCCTCGGGTCGGTCACGTTCTGCGAGTTGACGGCACCAACGCCATCTGCAAGGTGCGTGCACCGCGCGGCCACTGCAGGCGACGACGAGCAGATCGCGGAGCCGAGGGCTCCCGTCTCGTCTCTGGCCACGATGGAGAACGTCACTGGGCATCCCCGTCCGCCGGCGTGCTGATGACGGCCGTCGCGTCGATCTCGACGAGCCACTCGGGGCGCGCGAGGGCGCTCACCACGATGCCGGTCGACACGGGATGCACACCCTTCAGCCACCGCCCCATGACGCGATAGACGGGCTCCCGGTAGCGCGGGTCGATGATGTAGACGGTCACCTTCACGATGTCGTCGAGCGACGAGCCTGCCTCGTCGAGCAGCATGGCGATGTTCGCCATCGCCTTCTCTGCCTGCGCCTCGACATCGCCGATCCCGACGGACTCGCGCGACTCCAGGTCCTGGCCGATCTGCCCGCGCAGGTAGACGACTCCGCCGGCCACGACCGCCTGACAGAGATCGTTGTCGAGGTTCTGCTCGGGATAGGTCACCTTCGTGTTGAAGGGGCGGATGCGGGTGTGCGTGGTCATCGCGAAGCTCCGATCGAGGCGGGGACGGGGGTGCTGCTCGTGCTCGGTTCCGTGCGGTAGTCGGCGTAGCCGCGCTGGATCATGATCTGGTCGGCGACGTAGCTCGCGTCGTGCCAGACGCCCCAGATGAAGCTCGAGCCGCGCCGGGACTGCCAGGGCAGGCCCAGGAAGTAGATGCCGGGTTCCGTCGAGACGCCACGCTGCTGCTTGGGGCGACCGCGCTCGTCCACGGCCTCGACCGGCAGCCAGCTGTAGTCGACGGCGAAGCCGGTCGCCCAGATGATCGAGGTGATGCCGGCCTCAGCCAGGTCGAGCTGCTCGAGCGGATGCTCGACGCACTCCGGAATGGGCCCGAAGACGCGCGCTTCCGGCTCCTCAGGGAGGTCCATCCCGTTGCGCGCGATGAACGCATCCGCCTCGTCGAGGACGGACAGGTAGTTGGCGTCGCCGTCGGCGATGTTCTTCGCCAGGTCCGGCCCGAAGCTGACGACCCCGCCCTCGCAGCTGTTCGTGCGACCGACGAGCGTGATGCCGCTCGCCGCGAGCGCACGGAAGTCGACCGTGTGCCCGCCTCTCGCGCCGCTGACGGCGATCGTCACGTGCTCCGCCCCGCGAGGCGGCGCCGAGGCCTCCCACTTGCCGAGCACGCCCAGCCACCAGACGAAGTCGCGATCCCGGTAGGCGCGCGGCGGGCGGTCGTGGGGGCCGACGGAGAGGAAGACCTCCCGGCCGGAGCGGCGCAGCTCATCGGCGATCTGCACGCCGGAGGAGCCTGCGCCGACCACGAGGACCGCGCCGTCTGCCAGCTGCTCCGGGTTGCGGTACGCGCTCGAGTGGAGCTGCTCGATGCCGGTCTCGGCCGGCACGATCGCCGGGAAGACGGGGCGCTGGAATGGCCCAGTGGCGGCCACGACGTAGCGCGCATCGATCTGGCCCTCGCTCGTCTGCACGTGGAAGCCGGGAACGCCCTCGCGCCTGCGCACCTCGGTGACCTCGACTCCGCAGCGGACCGGGGCGCCGAAGCGCTCCGCGTACTGCTCGAAGTAGTCGGCCATCTGGTCCTTGGTCGCGAACGCGTCAGGCGCGACGCCCTCGATCTCCATCGACGGGAACCGGTCGTGCCAGGCCGGCCCGTTGGCGACCAGCGAATCCCAGCGGCCCGTCCGCCACCGCTCGGCGACACGCTCCCGCTCGATCACGAGGTGCGGCACCCCACGTCTCGTCAGGTGCTCGCTCATCGCGACTCCGGCCTGGCCGGCACCCACGACGAGCACTTCCGTCTCCTGGAACGACATACGAACCTCCATGCTGGCGAAGAAACTCGCTCGCGAGCCACACCCCGGCCGAAGCCGGAAGCACCTGATCGCTGGGCGGCCACGTCGTCCGCCCCGAGTGACTCCCACCAAACCCCACCGCGGAAGTGGCGGCAAATATGCGTTGCCGAGGCAGTCCATCGAATCTCTTGATGTGGGTCCGCCGTCGCCGGGAATGTCGGGGCACGAGGGCTTCTCGGCCTCCCAGAACGGCATCAGAATTAGTGAACTGCAGCGTCGCTCACATCATCAGTCGAGATACCATCCGTGCATGGCCAGATCCAGCCGCTTCGACATGACCCTCACCCAGCTGCAGTACTTCGTCGCCGCCGCGACCAAGCAGTCGATGACCGAGGCGTCCCTCGACCTGCACGTCGCGCAGTCCGCCGTCTCGACGGCCATCGCCCAGCTCGAGCGGTCGCTCGGCGTGCAGCTCTTCATCCGCCAGCGCAGCAAGGGACTCGCGCTGACGGATGCTGGCACGCAGCTGCTCCGCGACGCACAGCCGCTCCTCGCCCAGGTCGACGAGGTCGCCGACAACGTGCGCGGTCACCACACCTCCGTGCGCGGGACCCTGCGCCTCGCCTGCTTCGTCACGCTGGCCCCCTTCGTGCTCCCCAGGCTCATCTCCCGAGTCAAGGAGGAGCACCCCGAGCTGCAGATCGAGATCATCGAGGCCGATGTCGACGGCACGGTCGAGCTCCTCCTCAACGGCTCGGTGGAGGGGGCGATCGCCTACGACTTCGGGGCGGTGCACGACCTCACGTTCGACCACCTGTACGCGTCGCCGCCGCACATCATCCTGCCCGTCGACCATCACCTCGCGCAGCGGAAGCGGATCAAGCTGGCGGAGCTCGCCGAGGAGGACCTGATCCTCCTCGACATCGCCCACTCGCGCGACTACTTCCTCGGCATGCTGGCCGACGCGGGCGTGCACCCCGCCGTGCGCTACAGCTCGAGGAGCTACGAGACCGTTCGCTCGCTCGTCGCGCGCGGGCACGGGTTCTCGATCCTCAACCACCGCCCGGAGATGCCGCAGACCTACGACGGAGGCGAACTCGTCTCGGTGCCGATCGCCGAGAAGGTCGCGCCCCTCGACGTCTGCTTCGTGCGCCTCTCCGAAGTCAAGCCGAGCGCCAAGGTCCGTGTCATCGCGAAGCTCGCACGCGAGCTCTTCGGGACGACAGCCGACGCCAGCTGAAGCGAGCCCCGGCGTTCGGCCAGACGCTAGACGGAGCCATCCACGGCGAAGGGCTCGATCGCGGCGAGCTCGGCCTCGGTCAGCGCCGGCGCTTCCAGCGCGGCCACGTTCTGCTCGAGCTGCCCGACGCTCGACGCGCCGATGAGCGCGCTCGTCACCTGCGGGTGCCGGAGCACCCAGCTCAGCGCGAGCTGCGCCAGCGTCTGCCCGCGCCCCGCCGCGATGTCGTTCAGCGCGCGGGCCCGGGCGAGGTACTCGGCGTCGATTCCATCGGCAGACAGGAACCTGGACGTCGCGGCCCGCGAGGTCTCCGGCACGTCACCACCGAGGTAGCGGTCGGTGAGGAGCCCCTGCGCAAGCGGCGAGAACACGATCCCGCCGGCCCCGACCTCATCCAGCACGGGCAGCAGGCCCCGCTCGATGTGGCGGTCGAACATCGAGTACCTGGGCTGGTGGATGGTGAGCGGGATGCCGTGGCCCGCGAGGAGGCGCGCCGCCTCGCGCGTCTGGGCGGGGTCGTAGTTCGAGACGCCGACGTAGAGGGCCCGTCCGGAGTCGACCGCCGTGGCGAGTGCCCCCATCGTCTCCTCGAGCGGCGTCTCCGGGTCGAATCGGTGCGAGTAGAAGATGTCGACGTAGTCGAGGCCCAGGCGGCCGAGCGACTGGTCGAGCGAGGCGAGCACGCTCTTGCGTGACCCCCACTCTCCGTATGGCCCCGACCACATGGCGTAGCCCGCCTTCGAGGAGACGAGGATCTCGTCGCGGTGGGCGGCGAGGTCCTGCGCGAAGATCCGGCCGAAGTTCTCCTCGGCCGAGCCGGGCGGCGGGCCGTAGTTGTTCGCCAGGTCGAAATGGGTGATGCCGAGGTCGAACGCCCGGCGCAGGATCGCCCGCTGCGTCTCGAGGGGCCGCTCCCGCCCGAAGTTGTGCCAGAGGCCGAGGGAGAGCTCTGGGAGCTTCAGCCCGCTCCTCCCGGAACGGCTGTAGCGCATCCGCTCGTACCGGTCGGGGGCGGCCTCGTAGGCGGGGCGCGATTCGTCGGTCATGCACCGATTCAGCCACTTTCACTTTCGTAAGTCAATGGCGCGTCTAATTTACGATGACGTAAGCTCTCTCGGGTGAACACATCGACGTGGATGCCCGGCCCCCAGAAGATCCGCTTCGGCGGCGACTACAACCCCGAGCAGTGGCCTCGTGAAGTGTGGGACGAGGACATCCGCCTCATGCGCGACGCCGGCATCAACCTCGTCAGCATCGGCATCTTCTCGTGGGCCCTCATCGAGCCAGAGGAGGGCGTCTACGACTTCACGGTGCTCGACGAGATCATCGGGCTGCTCCACGCCGCCGGTATCGACGTCGACCTCGCGACGCCGACCGCCTCCCCGCCCGCCTGGTTCTACCGGAAGTACCCGCACACGAGGGCCGTCACTCGCGACGGCGTCCCCCTGGCCTTCGGCTCGCGCGGCATCGTCAGCCCGAGCTCCCCGGAATACCGCCTCGCGGCGACGGCCGTCGCGGCGAAGCTCGCAGAACGATACGCGCAGCACCCGGCAGTCGTGCTCTGGCACGTGCACAACGAGTACGGCGCCCCGATCACGGAGAGCTATGACGACGCCTCCGTCACCGCGTTCCGCGCCTGGCTGCAGGACCGCTACGCCACACTCGACACCCTCAACGCGGCCTGGGGCACGAACTTCTGGGGACAGCGCTACGGCTCCTGGGACGAGATCGACGCCCCTCGCACCTCGGGAACGGCGAGCAACCCCGCCCACCGCCTCGACTTCCATCGCTTCAGCTCGGCGGCGCTGCTCGAGTGCTTCAAGGCCGAACGCGACGTGATCCGCGAGCACGCCCCGCAGCCGATCACCACGAACTTCATGGCAGGCATCTGCCCGAGCGTCGACCTGTGGCAGTGGGCCGACGAGGTCGACATCGTCGCCAACGACCACTACCTCACCGCCGAGCAGGACGACAACCACATCCAGCTCTCACGCGCCGCCGACCTGACACGCTCACTCGCCCGAGGCAAGCCGTGGATCCTCATGGAGCACTCGACCTCCGCCGTGAACTGGCAGCCCCGCAACATCGCCAAGCGCCCGGGCGAGATGCGGCGCAACAGCCTCGCACACGCGGCCCGTGGCGCCGACGCGGTGCTGTTCTTCCAGGTGCGGGCAGGACAGAAGGGCGCAGAGAAGTTCCACTCCGCCCTCATCCCCCAGGCCGGCGAGGCATCGCGGAAGTGGCGCGAGTCCGTCGCGCTCGGAGCCGACCTGACCGCCCTCGCCCCGATCCTCGGGTCCCGAGTGCACGCTCGGGTCGCGATCGCCTGGGACTGGACCTCCTTCTGGGCGCAGGACCTCGACTGGCGGCCGTCCGTCGACCTCGACCACCGGGAACGGGTCGAAGCGTTCTACTCGGCACTCTGGCGCCGCGGCGTGACGGTCGACTTCGTCCACCCCGCCGCCGACGTCACCGGTTACGACGTCGTGTTCGCCCCCTCCCTGTACCTCATCGAGGACGACGCCGCCGCCAACCTCCGCGACTACGCCTCAGGAGGCGGCACGCTCGCCTTCTCCTACTTCTCCGGCATCGTCTCGAGCAACGACGACGTGCCGACCGGCCCATACCCGGGGCAGCTCCGCAACGTGCTCGGACTTGTCATCGAGGAGTTCCTCCCCCTGCGCGCCGGGGAGCGGACGACGCTCGCCGACGGATCGATAGGCCGTGTCTGGAGCGACGACATCGAGCTCCAGGGCGCACACAGCGTCACCGACTTCGCCGACGGGCCCGGCGCGGGCCGACCGGCGATCACCCGGAACAGCTTCGGAGAGGGCACCGCCTGGTACCTCTCCACCGCGCTCGACGGTGCAGACCTCGACGGGTTCGTCACGGCCGTGCTCGACAGCGCCGACTCCCCATACTCACCGATCAGCGACCTCGAGACCGTCGTGCGCCACGGCGACGGCACCGACTACGTGTTCCAGATCAACCACGGGGCGCTGGATGCGGGCGCGGGCATCGCCGGGCACGACCTCCTCGCCGACAGGGCGGTGAGCTCCGACGACACCGTCCCGGGCGGGAGCGTCCGCGTCGTCGCCGTTCCGCGCGCCGACGACTGACGGGCGCACTCCGAAATGGTCAGGGTCTCGTCACGGCGCGCTGATAGGAACGAGTCATGACACCCCAGACGACGCCCGCGTTCGGCACGCCCCAGTTCGATGCGAGCTCGACGGCCCTCGACGTCGTCGAGGGTGTCGACCTCACCGGCAGGACCGCGCTCGTGACGGGCGCGAGCTCCGGCATCGGCGTCGAGACGGCCCGTGCGCTCGCCTCGGCGGGGGCGGCGGTGACGCTCGCCGTCCGCGACCTCGACGCTGGCCAGCGCACCGCGGCCGACATTCGCGCATCCACCGGCAACCCGGACGTGCGCGTCGAGCACCTGGACCTCGCCGACCTCGCGACCGTGCAGAGGCTCGCCCAGGCCTGGACCGGGCCCCTGCACCTGCTCGTGAACAACGCCGGCATCATGCACACCCCGGAGCTCAGAACCCCGGGCGGCTGGGAGCTGCAGTTCGCCGTCAACCACCTCGGGCACTTCGCGCTCGCCAATGCGCTGCTGCCCGCCCTCACCGAGGCGGGGAACGCGCGCGTCGTGGTCGTGAGCTCGAGCGGGCACGCCTCGAGCGGCATCCGCTTCGACGACCCCTTCTTCGTCGGGGACGACTACGACTCCGGGCTCGCCTACGGGCAGTCGAAGACCGCGAACGTGCTCTTCGCGCTCGAGGCGACGCGGCGCTGGGCCGACCGCGGCATCACGGCCGCGGCGCTCATGCCCGGAGGGATCTGGACGAACTTGCAGCGACACTGGGACCCCGAGGTGCTCGCCGACATGAAGCGACGCTTCCCGACCAAGACACCCGAGCAGGGCGCCGCGACGTCCGTGTACGTCGCAACCCGCGCCGAGCTCGGACCCGGCACGCCGGCCTACTACGAGGACTGCCACCCGGCGCAGCTCGTCGAGGAGGTCACCGACGGCGTGCACGGCGTCGTCCCGCACGCCGTCGACCCTGATGCCGCTCGCAGACTCTGGGAGCTCTCAGAGTCACTCCTCGCGGACGAGGCCTCCAGGCCCCGCGAATGCTGACCGCGCTCCGAGAGCTGCTGGCTGAACCGGCACGGGAGTAGGCACGGAGGTGGGCGCGCGAGGTGGGCGCGCGAGGTGGGCGCGCGAGGTGGGCGCGCGAGGTGGGCGCGCGCGGTGGGCGCGCGCGCCCGTGATGACACGGGTCGGGGCGTCGGCGGGTCGCGGTGCCTTCGTGAGCATTCCCATCGGGACCAGCTTCCGCCTCACTAAAATTTTGTGAACGCTATTTCACGTGCTCACAGGACAGTTAATCGTACACAGCTACGAATATTGACCAAGCTGAGTGCCTGCCGTTTCTGGGGATATCTCCCTTGAACGCCCGCATATGGCTTCGGGAGCCTGAAAAAGTTATGCACGACCCTCCCGACAATCGGACCGGTCCGGTAGACTAGGGTCCATGCAACAGCACCGCAGCAACGACGTGGCCGATCCGGGGTTCGACCCTTTGGACCCGGCTTCTGTCGCGGCTCGACGGTCCGAGATCCTCGCGATGGAGGAAGCAGCCGCGGCGATGCTCGCGGCCGGCGCCGCCCTGCAGCTGCGAGCCCACGCCGCCGCGTACGACTTCGGGCACGCCCTCGATGTCGCCGAGGGGTGCGCGGAATCGGCCATGCACGTGCGATCGATCGCGAACGAGGTCGGCCTGCTCGTGAAGCTCGCCGCCGGCACCGCCCAGGGACACCTCTCGTCAGCATCCGTGACGCTGCGCGAGTTCCCGGCCCTCGCCCTCGCGCTCGAGAGCAATCTCGTGCCCCCCGCGCAGGTGCACAAGCTCGTCGAGACCGGCCTGAAGGTCAACCACGACGACCCGGCCGAGCAGACCCTCCGGCGGGGAGAGTTCGTCCAGGTCATGCTGGAGCGCGTGCGCCGGGAGCCGCTCCCGCCGGCAGCGCTGCAGCACGCGGCCGAGCGCGTCGCGGAAGAGCTCACCGGGGAGTCCATCGATCAACGCCACGAACGCGCGAAGCAACGGCGCCGCGTGAGCGTTGAGGACCTCGGCGACGGCATGAGCATCCTGCGGGTGCTCATGAGCTCGTTCGTCGCGCACGCGATCCGCGACCGCGCGCGGAAGCAGAGCAAAGCCATCATCAGAGCCCGCCCCAAGCAAGCCACCAACACCACCCCCAAGAGCAGCACAGCCGGTCGGGCCGGCGAGACCGCCGAAACGGGCGAGACAGGTGACACGGTCGCGCCGGATGAGCGCACCCTCGATCAGGTCATGTCCGACGTGATCGCGGACCTGCTCCTCACCAGCGACCCCACCGTCTCGAGCGCCGCGAAGGGCATTCAAGCCACCGTGCAGCTCAGCATCCCCATCACGACACTCTTCCCCGACCCCACCCGGCCGGGTCGAGCGCCGGCGCTGCTTCAGGGCATGTCCCCTATGCCCATCGAAGACGCGAAACGCCTCGCCGCGACCGCACCCGCCTTCATCCGCCTCCTCACCCACCCCATCACCGGAGCACTCCAAACCGTCGACTCCTACACCCCCACCGCGGCCATGCGCGCCTTCCTGAAAGCCCGCGACATCCACTGCCGCTTCATCGGCTGCCGCCAACCCGCCACGAACTGCGAACTCGACCACACCATCGACCACCAATACGGCGGCACAACCGCCACCTGGAACCTCAGCGACTTCTGCAAAAACCACCACATCATCAAGCACCACACCGCCTGGACCGTCACCCAACACGACGGCGGCACCCTCGAATGGACCACCCCAAGCGGAAAAACCTACATCGATCACCCCGAACCCCACGGCCCCACCTTCACACCCACCGATCAACTCTTCAGACCAGCGGACGAGCACCCAGGGCCCAACTCGAGTGAGCGCTCGGCCCCTGAAGAAGACCCGCCGCCGCAGCTCGGCCCCGCCTCCAGCGCGCCACCGTTCTGACTCGGCGACGCGACCCCGGGCGACGCGACCCGCGGGCGACGCGCTGCCTCCACGAGGTGCGCTCGCAGAGGTGCGCCCTCGCTCGTGAAACGAGCGAGGGCGCACCCAAGTGGAAGTCGCGAGTCGCTCCGCGCTGCTCGCTCTCTCCTTCTTGCTACTTCACACTTCCCGCCGCCTACCGTTGGTCGCCGACGGGCTCCGGCTACCGAGCCCCGACTAGGCCGGGCGACGCACCCACGCGGTCGCCTCGCCCGCCAACTTCGTGCCACCGTCGAAGTCGCTGCGCAGCAGCACCTCAGCGTCAGCGCCCAGGTCGAACGGCTCGGACCCGAAGTTCGTCACGATCTCCCAGCCGTTCGGGCGGGCGAAGCGAAGCACGTCCGCTCTCCCGCTCGGCAGCCACTCGAGCTCCTCCCCGCTCTGCAGCTCGTGCCGCAGCGCGAGGGCCTTCCGGTAGAGCGCAAGCACCGAACCGGCGTCCTCTTCCTGGAGCTCGACGGCCGACGCGCCGAACCATCCGGGCTGGGGAAGGTGCGCATCCGCTTCCCCGAACCCGAACGATCGACCCTCGGCAACCCAAGGCAGAGGAACACGGCACCCGTCGCGGCCGATGTCGACGCCGGGGTTGCGGAAGAAGGTGGGGTCCTGGCGCTCCGCATCTGGGATGTCTGCGACCTCGTGGAGCCCGAGCTCCTCACCCTGGTACAGGTACGCAGAACCCGGCAGCCCGAGCGTGAACAGGGTCGCCGCCCGCGCCCGACGCAGCCCACCCTCCGCGTCGAGCACAGGGTGCTCGCCACCCGAGAGCAGCCACTCGGAGCCGTGCTTCACGACCGGGTGCCCCTTCTCGCTGCGCTGCGGATGCGGGAGTCCGTAGCGCGTCGCGTGACGGACCACGTCGTGGTTCGACAGCACCCACGTGGTCGACGACCCAGAGCGCTCGGCGAGCTCTAGGTTGTCGGTCACGATGCTCGAGAACTGGCGGGCATCGAAGTCGGCCTCGAGGAGATCGAAGTTGAACGCCTGCCCGAGCCCCTCCGGGCTCGCGTAGCGCGGGCGGCGGTCACGCTCGACCCACGCCTCGGCGACGGCCGTCCGCGGTGGGTCGTACGAGTTGAAGACCTTGCGCCACTCGGCGTAGACCTCGTGCACGTCGTCGCGGTCGATGATGGGGTGATTGCCGTCGAAGGGCAACGCGTCGAGCACCGCCTTCGACGGCAGCTCGCCGCTGAGGTCCTTCGTCAGCATGTGGGCGACGTCGATGCGGAAGCCATCAACACCTCGGTCTGACCAGAACCGCAGGGTGTGCAGGAAATCGGCCCGCACCTCGGGGTTCGCCCAGTTGAAGTCGGGCTGCTCGACCGCGAAGTTGTGGAAGTACCACTGGCCGTCCTCGACACGATGCCAAGCCGGTCCGCCGAACACCGACTCCCAATCCGTGGGCGCCTCCGCCCCGTCCGGCCCATTGCCGTCGCGGAAGATGTAGCGGTCGCGCTCCGGGGAGCCAGGCCCAGCGGCAAGAGCCGCCTGGAACCACTCGTGCTGGTCGGACGAGTGGTTCGGGACGATGTCCACGATCACGCGGATCCCGGCACCGTGCAGGGCCGCGACCATGCGGTCGAAGTCCTCGAGCGTGCCCAGGCGGGGATCCACGTTGCGGTAGTCGGCAACGTCGTAGCCGCCGTCGGCGAGCTCAGACGGATAGAAGGGGCTGAGCCAGACGGCGTCGATGCCAAGCGCCTGCAGGTACGGCACCTTCGCGGTGATGCCCGGCAGGTCGCCGAGCCCGTCGCCGTTGGCGTCCGCGAAGCTGCGCGGATAGATCTGGTAGACCGCCGCCTGACGCCACCAGTTGGCGTCCTGCGGGCGGGCGCGGGTGAGGACGTCGGTCTCTGCGGAGAAGGTCGAGCTCATAGTCGGGTATTCCTCGGGTTGTTGGTGGTCTGTGACTGAGAGAGGGTTCTGGGTTCGAGAGGACTCGCGGTAGGCGCGAGATGCTCCTGTGGAAGCGCGTGCAGCGTCCGCGAAGCGGTCATCCCTTGACGGCGCCCTGCGTGACGCCCTCCATGACCCACCGCTGCGTGAACAGGTAGGCGATGAGCGCCGGCGCCATCGCCATCAGGTAGGAGGCGAAGGACACGTTGTAGTTGTTGCTGAACTGGGTCTGGAAGATCTTCTGCACCACGGGCAGGGTCTGCATCGCCGGATCGGAGATGATGAGCGACGGCATCATGAAGTCGTTCCAGGAGGCGAGGAAGGCGAAGATGCCGACCGTCGCGCTCATCGGGGCGAGGAGCGGGAAGATGACCCGCCAGAACGTCTGCCACGTGCTGGCACCGTCGATGCGGGCGCTCTCCTCGAGCTCGCCCGGGATCGACCTCAGGAACGCGGTGAAGAGCAGGATCGAGAAGCTGAGCTGGAACATGACGTGGAGGATGATGACGCCGACCGGGTTGTCGAGCCCGAAGAGTCCGCTCATCTGGATCTGTGGGAGGGCGACAGCCGGGAAGGGCAGGAACATCGCCGCCAGCAGGTAGTAGAAGGAGCCCCGGAAGAACCGGTTGTTCCAGTTGCGCGTGATGGCGTACGAGGCGAGAGCCGCGAGCAGGATGACGCCAGCGACGGTGCCCGCCGTGATGAACACGGAGACGCTGAACGCCTGCGGGAAGTTGGTGAGATTCCAGGCCTCGACGAATCCGTCGAAGCTGAAGGGCGCAGGCAGCGCGAACACGTTGCCGCTGACGGCCTGAGAGGTGGTCTTGAAGGCGGTCACCACGGTCACGTAGAGCGGGATGAGCACGGTCACGGCGCAGAGGAGCAGGATGATCGTCGTCGACCATCGACCTCGTCCGCCACGGTTCCTGCTCGCCGGGGCCACTCGTGCGCGGCTGACGATGGGCTGTTGAAGTGCCATCAGAGTTGGTTCTTTCCCTGGGTGAGGCGGAGCTGGAGGAGGGAGATGACGACGACGAGGACGAAGAAGAACGTCGCGTTGGCCATCTGGTAGGCGTAGTCGCCGCCGCTGAAGCCGGTGAAGATCGTCATGGCGATGCTTCTGGTCGACGTGCCCGGGCCGCCGTCCGTGAGGCCGACGATGATGTCGTAGGCGTTGAGGAAGTTCTTGAAGCCGAGGATCACGTTGATGACGACGTAGCCGGCGACGAGCGGCAGCGTGATCTGCAGCATCTGCTGCCACTTCGAGGCGCCATCGAGGTCTGCCGCCTCGTAGACGTCGCCGGGAACCGCGAGGAGACCGGCGATGTAGATGAGCAGCGTGCCGGGGATCGCCTGCCAGGCCGTCACGATGACGATGCCGATCCAAGCGAGGTTCGGGTTCGCGAGGATGCTCTCCGACAGCCACGGGATGTTCAGACTCTGCCCGAACGCCGGCACGGCGTTGGAGAACAGGAAGTTGAACACGAACGCGATGACGATGCCCGAGATGACCATGGGGATCACGAACACGGTGCGCAGCGGAGCTTTGAGGCGGATGCGCGCGACGAGGCCGATCGCGAGGAGGAACGCGAGCACGTTGACGAGGATCACCGTGACGGCCGCGAAGCCCATCGTGAACCCGTAGCTCTGCCAGATGGCGGGGTCGCCGAACATGGCGATGTAGTTGGTGATGCCGACGAAGTTCCATTCGCCGAAGCCGATGGAGTTCGTGAAGCTGAAGAAGATGCCGATGACGGCGGGGATGGTGATGGCGATCGTGAAGAGCACGAGCGTCGGGACGAGGAAGAGGTAGTGGACGCGGTCGATGCGACGTGAGCTTCGCGGCCTGATCTTCTTGCCTTCGCGGGCGGCTTCCTCGGTGCGGATCGCCTCCGTGGTGGTTGCCTCGATGGTGGTCGACATTGGTGTCTCCGGTCCGGTTCTTGATCGAGTTGGGCTGGCCGTCATTGGCGCAGCGCGAGGCGGGCCCAGTCGGCGTCGAGCGTGCTGAGCGTCGAGTCGACGCTCGCTCCCCCGGTGACGAGTCCCTGCATGTAGTTCTCGGTGGGGATCGTCAGCGGGATCGCCTTCGACGGCCCCTGGTAGAAGGCGGCGTTCTCGTAGTACGGCTGGAGTTCGACGAGCCGCGGGTCGGTGACCGGGTCGGCATCGACGGTCGTGCCGAAGCCGAGCTGGGCCGCGTTGTAGGCGTTGATGACCTCCGGCTGGAAGAGGTACTGGAGGAACTCGCGCGCTTCCTCCTTGTGCTTGGAGGCCTCCGGGATCCAGGCGGCGAGGTCGATGTTGACGCGCACCTCGCGGTCGTCGGCGTTCTCCGTCATCGGGAGGGGGAACATGCCGAGGTTCGCGTCCGGGTTGGTCTTGGCGATCTCGCCGAGCGCCCATGGACCCTGGAGGTACATGGCGGCCTTGCCCTCGGCGAAGGCCACGTTGCCGTCGCCGTAGCCCCGGCTGCCCGCATCCGCGTTCGTGTAGGTGCTCGCGAGCTCCGTCATCCGCGTGACCGGGTCGGTCATGGTCGACTCGAACGAGACGGGCGAGTCCGGTCCGACGTCGGTGCCGAGCTCGTTGAGCTCGTCGTAGAAGCCCGCGACGTCGATGGAGCCGCCCACCGTGTAGTCGAACCATCCCTGGCTCACCGTCCACGGGTCCTTGAAGGTGGCGTAGAACGGGTCGATGCCGGCCGACTTGAGCTGATCGCAGACCTCGATGAGCTCGCTGTAGGTGGTCGGCACCTCGAGGCCCTGCTCTTCGAAGATGTCCTTGTTGTAGATGACGGATGCGGCCATGACCGAGTAGGGCAGCACGCTCGTGCGCCCCGGGTAGCTGGCGTACTGGTCGACGAGGCCCTGGATCTCCGGCAGGATGCGGTCGGCCTCGGGCAGGTCGGACAGGTCTGAGAGCGCGCCGCGTTCCATGAAGCGGGCCATCTCCATGTTGTAGTTGAGGAGCCCCAGGTCCGGCGGGTTGCCGCGAAGGAACCCGGCCTGCAGGTTGGAGGAGGTGTCGAGGACGACTCGCACCTCGCTCTGCGAGGAGTTGTAGTCCTGGATGAGCTCTCGGAAGTACGGGATGGCTTCCGGCTTGCTGAGGAAGAAGCGCACCTCGGTGGGCCCAGTGCTGGTGCAGGCTGCGAGTCCTGAGCCGGCGAGCGCGATCACGAGCGCGGCGACAAGCGCACGCAGCAGGGCGCGGGGCCGGAAGCGTTTCGAAGGTGTTGGCACGTCGTTGTCCCTTGGGCTGAGCTGGCCGCTGCGGACGCTGGCCAGACATTGAAACGAACACTAAATTTTGTGTCTAAATTTACTGCTGGAGGTAATGTAAACCCACGGCCAGCGAAAGGTCAACACCGTGTTCAGCCTTCCCAGCACCCCACCTCCCCTGAAGCGCGCCAACCTGCAGCTACTGCTCGAGTACGCCTGGAGCTGCGAGGCATTCACCGCGACGGATGCCATGAGCATCGGCCTCACGAGGTCGACCATCATCGACCTCCTTGACGAGCTCGCCGCGTGTGGGCTCGTCACCGAGCTCCCCAACTCGCGACAGGACGGCAGCTACCAGAAGGGGCGACCCGCGCGCCGCTTCGAGTTCGCGGCGGACGCAGGAGTCGTCGTCGGCGTCGACGCCGGACGCGAGCACCTGACGACGACGGTGTCGAACCTCCGTGGCTCGACGATCAGCACCGGCCAGGTCGAGGTCGACCCGGAGGCCGACTCCCCCGAGACGAGGCGGGACCTCCTGCGCCGGGTCGTCACCGACCAGCTCGGCGTGACCGGGCACGCCTTCAAGGAGGTCGCGGCGATCTGCATCGGTGTCCCAGCGCCCGTCGACGCGCGCGGCACCTCCCCCACGCACGTCGACAGGTTCTGGCAGCGCACCAACCCGGACTTCGTGACGGTCTTCGAGGAGCAGATCCCGATCATCCGCGTCGAGAACGACGCCCTGCTCGCCGCCGTCGCGGAGGGCAGCGTGGGTGGAGGCGTCGGCAGCAGCGACTTCGTGACCTTCCTGAGCGGCGAACGCTTCGGTGCGGGCATCGTCGTCGATGGGCGACTGCTCCGTGGCGCCCACGGCGGGGTCGGCGAGATGCTCGGCCTCGACCTCGTGGCCGGCGCGGGAGGCGTCGACGGCCTCGGGCTGCGCGCTGCGCGGCTCGCCAGGGCGGCCGTCGCCGACGGGAACGTGCTGCCCGGGAGCGCACTCCTGCGGGTGGAACCGGAGCAGCTCAATGGCAAGCTCGTGCTCGAAGCGGCCAGGGACGGAGACCCGGACGCTCGTCGGGTCGTCACGGAAGTCGGCGGAGTGCTGGCTCGCATCGTGGGCCTCGTCGCAAGCCTCTTCGACCCCGAGCGGGTCATCATCGCGGGAGGCGTCGCGCCGGGCGCCGACGGCATCATCGCGGCGGCCCGAGAGGAACTTCCCGCACTCCTGCACCTGCCCGTTCCGCAACTCGTGCGCTCAGAGCTCGGCGCCGGAGTCGTGTCGATCGGAGCCGTGCAGCATGCGCTCAGCTCCGTGAGAACCAGCGTCCTCGACCTCTGAACGAGGAGCTCCCCGAACGAGGACTTCCTGAACACGGGCTGCCCGAGCGCGCAACACGCCCGCACGGAATGCGAGCGGGCGTGCCGCTGTTCGATCTGTGGGGCTGCGCATGAGCGGGCCCCGCGATCCGAAAGGCAGTCCCAGTGGACCTCTTCTCCCCCTTGACTCTCGGCGACATCGAGCTCGCCAACCGTGTCGTCATGGCGCCGCTGACCCGCACCCGCGCAGACGCTGCAGGCGTACCGGGTGAGCTCGTCGCGGAGCACTACGCGCAGCGCGCGAGCCTTGGCCTGATCATCACCGAGGGCACCTACCCGAGCGCCGAGTCGCGCGCCTACCCGGGCCAGCCCGGCATCGTCACCCCCGAACAGGCCGAGGGCTGGCGCCGTGTCGCCGAGGCCGTGCACGCCCGCGGCGGGCGCATCGTGATGCAGCTCATGAACGGCGGCCGCGTCTCGCACACCGAGATCACGGGCACCGACCGGATCGTCGCTCCGAGCGCCATCGCGATCGACGGCGAGGTGCGCACCCCGAACGGGAAGCTCCCCTACCCGGTTCCGCACGCACTCACGACGGCTGAGCTCGCCGAGGTCCGCGAGGAGTTCGTGGATGCCGCCAGGCGCGCCATCGAGGCCGGCCTCGACGGCGTCGAGATCCACGGCGCGAACGGCTACCTCCTGCACGAGTTCCTCTCGCCCGTATCGAACCAGCGCACCGACGAGTACGGCGGCTCGCCCGCGGCCCGCGCCCGGTTCGTCGTCGAGGTGACGGCAGCCGTCGCGGAGGCGATCGGCGCGGGACGCGTCGGCGTGCGCCTGTCGCCCGCCCACAACATCCAGGACGTCGTCGAGACGGACGAGGCTGACGTGCGCGCAACCTACGACGCGGTGGCCGATGGCCTCGCCCCACTCGGCCTCGCGTACCTGAGCGTGCTGCACGCCGACCCGGAAGGCGCGCTGGTGCAGGACCTGCGGGCCCGCTTCGGCGGCGCCTTCATCGCGAACAGCGGCTTCAGCAGCGTCACGACCCGCGAGGAGGCCCTCAACCTCGTCGGCCAGGGCAACGCGGATGCGGTGGCCGTCGGCCGCCTCGCGATCGCGAACCCCGACCTCGTCGAGCGCTGGCAGGGCGACCACCCCGAGAACGAGCCGAACCCGGCGACCTTCTACGGCGAAGGGGCGGTCGGCTACACCGACTACCCGCGGCTCTCCGCGTAACCCGCGCAGCCCAGCGAGGCGCGCGCCACCCTGCCAGAACGGCAGGACGGCAGGACGGCAGGACGGCAGCTCGCGCACGACGCCACCCGACTGATCTAGGGGTGGCGTCGTGCGCGGTTCGATCACGCACCGATGTCGTGCGTCGTTGCTCCACACCGCCATTGCGGATCTCCGCCCCCGTGCTAGCATGCGTTATACGATTAACTGATCCACGAGGAGGTGGGCAATGGCGAGACGCCCCAAGACGACGACGATGTCACAGGTGGCAGAGCACGCCGGTGTATCGCAGGCCACGGTGTCGCTGGTGCTCAACAACGTCGCGGGCTCCCGCGTCGCCGAAGCCACCAAGGAGCGCGTTCTGGAAGCGGTCCGCGAGCTCGACTACCGGACGAACGCCTTCGCGAAGACCCTGCGGAGCGGCGAGTCCGAGATGATCGGCTTCATCTCCGACGAAGTGGCCAGCTCCCCCTTCGCCGGCGGGCTCCTGAAAGGCGCACAGCGCCTCGCTTGGGAGAACGGCAACGTGATCCTGACCGTCGACACCTACAACGACGCTGGACTCGAGCAGGCCGCCGTCGAGATGATGCAGTCCTACCGAGTGCGCGGCGTCGTCTACGCCTCGATGTACCACCGGATCCTCGATGTCCCCGAGGCACTCAGCGGAGTGCCCACCGTCGTCGTCAACGCGCAGGACCGCGCCGGCCTCGTGCCGAGCGTGTTCCCCGACGAGGAGATGGGTGGCTACGCGGCAACGCGCCAGCTGCTCGACGCGGGCCACACGAAGCTGGCGATGATCAACATCCAGCCCCAGATCAGCGACCTGCCGGCCGGTATCGGACGCCTCGCCGGGTTCCGGCGAGCGCTCACCGAAGCTGGCCTCTCACCGAGGCCCGAGTGGATCCTCCCCGGCACCGGAATCGTCGAGGATGGCCTGCGACTCACGAAGGAGCTCATGGCGGGCGACGACCGACCGACGGCGATCTTCTGCGGCAACGACCGAACCGCCTGGGGCGCCTACCGCGCCCTCGAGGCCCTCGGCCTCAGCGTGCCAGACGACTGCTCCATCATCGGCTTCGACAACCACGAGATGCTCGCGCCCCACCTCGACCCCGGCCTGACCACGGTCGCCCTTCCCTACGAGCAGATGGCGCGGACCGCCATCGACCTGCTCCTCGAACCGACATCCTCCCCATCCCTTCACATCCCACTCGAGTGCACCGTCGTGACTCGCGGGTCTGTAGCAAAGGCCAAAGCATGACCACGAAGATCACCCTCCCGGCACGCAAACCACGGCAGTCCCGGCAGCCGCGCCGCCCGCGACGAGATTTCAGAACTGAAGTCCACCGCGCCATGCGGAGCTGGCAGTTATACGTATTACTTCTCCCCGCACTCGCCTCGGTGCTGGTCTTCAAGTACTGGCCCATGTACGGCGCGCAGATCGCCTTCCGCAACTACAACCCGGCAGACGGATTCGCCGGGAGCCCCTGGGTGGGGCTCGAGCACTTCGAACGCTTCGTCACCTCGTTCCAGTTCGAGCGACTCATCGCGAACACCCTGACGCTGAACGCACTCGGGCTGCTCATCGCGTTCCCCGTGCCGATCATCCTGGCGCTCATCGTCAACCAGCTGCAGAGCGAGCGCTTCAAGAAGTTCACGCAGACCGTCCTCTACTCGCCGTCGTTCATCTCGGTGGTGGTCGTCGTCGGCATGATCTACCTGCTCTTCTCGCCGAGATCCGGAATCGTCAACAACGCCATCACGGTGTTGGGCGGCGACCCCATCTTCTTCATGGGCTCGGCGGAGTGGTTCAGGCCCCTCTACATCGGCTCGGACATCTGGCAGAACGCGGGATTCTCGATGATCGTCTACCTCGCCGCCCTGACCGCCATCGACCCGTCGCTCCACGAAGCGGCGCGCGTCGACGGGGCCAACAAGTGGCAGCGGATCCGGCACATCGACATCCCCGGGATCCTCCCCGTCATCACGATCCTCTTCATCCTCGCGATCGGGAACCTCTTCAACCTCGGCTTCGAGAAGGTCCTCCTCATGCAGACCGACCTCAACCTGCCGACCTCCGAGGTCATCCAGACCTACGTGTACCAAGCCGGCCTCAAGCAGGCCCAGTTCAGCTACTCGGCCGCCATCGGCCTCTTCAACTCCCTCATCAACATGGTGCTGCTCCTGACCTTCAACTGGGTCGCGAAGCGTGCAGGCCAGTCGACTCTCTGGTGATGAACATGACTTCAACGGCCTCACGCCCCCAATCCGATGCACCCGCGCCGCTCGACCACGGCGCGCGACCCCGGGTGGCTCCCCACCCTGTGCCGCGCCGACGGGACCCCTGGCGCAAGCGCATGGCAGACCCGGTCTTCAACACCTTCGCGGTTGGGACCCTGCTGCTCGCCATCGCCGCCGTCCTGTACCCGCTGTACTTCATCGTGATCGCCTCCGTCAGCGAACCCGCCGAGATCCTCAACGGCAACGTCTGGCTGTGGCCCCAGGGGTTCACCCTCGAGGGCTACGCCAGGATCTTCGCGGACGCGGCCATCTGGCAGGGCTTCGGGAACTCCGTGCTCTACACGAGCGTCGGCACCCTCATCAGCGTCGTGTCGATCCTCTGCGGCGCGTACGCGCTCTCGCGGAAGGACCTGTACGGGCGCAAGGTCCTCATGCTCGTCTTCATCCTCACGATGTTCATCGACGGCGGCCTCATCGCCCGCTACCTCGTCGTGCGCGACCTCGGCATGCTGGACACGATCTGGGCCGTCGTGCTCCCCGGTGCGGTCGGCGTCTGGAACCTCATCATCGCGAGGGCCTTCTTCGAGAACAACGTCCCGAGCGAGCTCCGGGAAGCCGCTCAGATCGATGGAGCGAACGACTTCCGCTTCTTCTTCCAGATCGTGCTCCCGCTCTCGAAGCCCCTCATCTTCCTCATGATCATGATCCACCTCGTCGCGAACTGGAACGCCTTCTTCGACGCCCTCATCTACCTCGACGACGAGAGCAAGTACCCACTCCAGCTTGTCCTCAGAAACGTGCTCATCCAGTCGGAGGTCAACTCCGCAGGAGGCACGGGCGCAGTCGATTCCTACGCCGCCGCTCAGCGCCTGGGCGAGCTCATGAAGTACGGAATGATCGTCATCTCGAGCCTGCCGCTGCTCATCGTTCTGCCCTTCATGCAGAAGCACTTCACCAAGGGCGCCCTTCTCGGCGCCGTCAAGAGCTGAACAGCTCCTCATCCCACCATCGCTCGACAAGAAAGACAGAACGAACATGAAACAGCGACGTTTCGCGACCTCGATCGCCCTCGTGACCGTGAGCGGCCTCCTGCTGACCGGATGCACCGGCGGCAGCGGCGGCGGCGAGCTCACCGACCTCTCCTCCGACTACGGATTCAACGCCGAAGGGCTGCCCATCGTCACCGAGCCCCTGAGTCTCACGTTCGGCGGCACCAAGTCAGCGCTCGCCCCCGACTACGCCTCCATGGAACTCGTCCAGCAATGGGCAGCGGACACCAACATCACGATCGACTGGCGCAACCTGCCCGAGCAGGTCTACGCCGAGAAGAAGAACCTCATGCTGGCCGGAGACGAGCTCCCCGACGTGCTCTTCAACTCGGGCCTGAGCGACTCCGAGATCGTCCAGAACGGCTCGAACGGCACCCTCATCCCGCTCGAGGACCTCATCGCAGCGCACGCGCCCACCCTCTCCGGCATCCTCGACGCTCGACCTGACATCAGGGCCGCGCTCACCGCATCCGACGGGCACATCTACACGCTCCCCTCCGTCGAGGAGCTCGGCATCCTCCAGTACCCGAACTTCCTCTACATCAACAAGCAGTGGCTCGACACCCTGGGCCTCCCGATGCCGACCACGATCGACGAATACCAGGCTGCGCTCGAGGCGTTCAAGACACGCGACCCGAACGGCAACGGCAAGGCCGACGAGGTCCCACTTTCGTTCCGAACCGACTCCTTCGCCGCCAACCCCTCCGACCTCATCACCGCCCTCGGCGGCCAGCCGGAGAACAACGACCACCGCATCGTCCGCGACGGGACCGTGGAATTCACCGCCAACACGAGCGAGTACCGTGCCGGCGTCGAAGCGCTCGGCGAGTGGTACGCGGACGGGCTCATCGACCCCGAATCGTTCTCGCAGGACGACGTCGCCTACCTGTCCAAGGGCAAGGCGGAGACGCCGATCCTCGGGTCCTTCTTCTGGTGGGAGCTCGAAGAGATGGTCGGCGAGGACAAGAGCGGCGACTACGAGCTGGTCGGCGTCCTCGAGGGCACGAACGGCGAGCGCCTCGCGAGCGTCTCCAACAACCAGGAGATCAACCGCGGCGCCATGGCGCTCACCCGCGCCAACCAGTACCCGTCAGCGACCATCCGCTGGGCAGATCGCCTCTTCGACCCGGTCATGTCGGCCCAGACCAGCTGGGGACCCATCGGCGTGACGCTGGAAGAGGACGCAGCTGGCATCCTCGTGCAGATCCCCGCCCCGGAGGGCGAGTCCGAAGGCGAACGACGCCAGAAGGTCGCCCCGGGCGGCCCCAAGATCACGACAGCCGAGGACTTCGAGACGGTCGTCGCGCCAGAGCCCCGCGCGAAGCTGCGCCAGGACCTCGTGAACGAGAACTACGCGCCATACGCCGCCAACGAGGCGTACCCACCAGTGCTGCTGTCGAACGAGGAGCTCGACCAGACCGCCTTCGCGCTCACCGACATCAACAGCCTCGTGAAGGAGAAGTTCGCGAGCTGGGTCGTGAACGGGAACATCGACGCCGAATGGGAGAGCTACACGTCTCAGCTCGAGGGTCTCGGCGTCGCAGAGGTCACCGACATCTACCAGCAGGCCTACGACCGGTTCCAGCAAGGCGGCGAGTAGCCGAGGTGCGGCGGGACTCTCCCGGTCCCGCCGCCATCGCGCCTACCCCGTCCGAAGCGCAGAACCGCCCCGCACGAGCTGCCACCGGCAGAGATCAGCTGCCTGAGCTCACGTGCAAGAGATCTCCCGTGAGCGCTCACCCGTGAGTGCTCACCTTCAAGAACGGAACGCATCCATGACCATGACTCCCCCGACGACCACGGCCGTCACCCCGCTGCGGCCATCCGCTCACTTCACGTCCCACACGTCCTGGCTGAACGACCCGAACGGACTCGTCTACCACCAGGGCGTCTACCACCTGTTCTTCCAGACGAACCCGTTCGGCAGCACCTGGGGCAACATCTCCTGGGGGCACGCCACGTCCACCGACCTCGTGTCCTGGACGGAGCAGACCGTCGCGATTCCCGCTACCGACGAGGAGATGGCGTTCTCGGGAAGCGCCGTCGTCGACACCCGCAACACGGCCGGCTTCGCGAACGACGGCGAGACGGCCCTCGTCGCCATCTACACGAGCGCACGCCCACCCGTGGGAGAGAAGCCCGGCCTGCAGGCGCAGTCGCTCGCCTTCAGCACCGATGACGGCGCCACCTGGACGCGGTACGCGGGGAACCCGGTCCTCGACATCGGCTCGTCCGAGTTCCGAGACCCGAAGGTCTTCTGGCACGGCGGCGACGACGGCAACTGGGTCATGGTGGTGGTGGATGCGGTCGCCAGGAAGGTGCTGTTCTACACCTCGAACAACCTCATCGACTGGACGTTCGCGTCGGACTTCGGGCCAGCGCACGCGACGAGTGGCGTCTGGGAATGCCCCGACCTCTTCCCGCTCCGAGTCGAGGAGACCGGGGAGACGCGGTGGGTGCTGATCGTGAGCATGAACCCCGGAGCGCGGGCCGGCGGGTCCGGCACGCAGTACTTCGTCGGCGACTTCGACGGCACCACCTTCGTCGCCGAGCGCCTGACCGCCTCCGACGATCTTGAGGAGTACGACTGGCTCGACCACGGGCGGGACTACTACGCGGCCGTTTCCTTCGACAACGCCCCGGACAACCGCCGCCTCATGATCGGCTGGGCGAGCAACTGGGACTACGCCAACGAGACGCCGACCTCGCCGTGGCGCTCCGCGATGTCGCTCGTCCGCGAGATGAGGCTCGTGCGCTGTGCCGACGGCCGCCACCGGCTGGGCCAGGTTCCGGTCATCGGGGAAGGCCACGCGGGCATGACCATCTCGGAGCACACGATCGCCGTCGAGCCGGGTAGTCGGTCGACGATCGTGCTCGACAGCGATGGGGCTACCGACGAGCAGGTGCTGGTCCACTTCGATCGCGACGCGCACTCCGCCAGCCTCACCCTCGAGCGCGGGAGCAGCGGCATCGTGGACTTCCATCCCCGGTTCGCGGCCCCCAACCGAGTGCCGATCGGCGCGCACATCGCGTCACCCATCGACGTCAGGATCGTGGTGGACGCGACCGTCATCGAGATCTTCCTCGCCGACGGCACGCAGACGGTGACGGAGCAGATCTTCCCGAGTGTTCCGCTGAGCCGCGCACGAACACAGCAGTGAGCAGCGGCACGGACCTCGGATCACGTGGGACAGTTGGCCATGCGCATCGCCGACTTCCCCGTCCCTGATTCCGCCGCCGCCCGAGGCGCGCTCGAGCTGGCGCTCCAGTACCAGACGGCGTCGCTCACCGCCCACGCCGTCCGCTCGTGGCTGTGGGCGGAGGGCATCGCCGCGGTCGAGGGCCGAGCTGGTGTCGACCACGAGCTGCTCTACGTCGCAGCTCTCCTCCACGACATCGGGACGGTGACGGAGTACGACAACCACACCGTCTCCTACGAGCACGCGGGCGGGCACGTCGCCGTCGCCCTGACGGCCGGTGCGGGCTGGGCCGCGGAGCGTCGAGCGCGGGTCCTCGACGTGATCGTGCGCCACAACTGGACGAGCGTCGACCCACGATTGGATCTCGAGGGGTACCTGCTCGAACGCGCAACCGGCCTCGACATCACCGGGAGCAGGCCGGATGCCCTGCCGGAGGGATTCCTGCGGGAGGTCCTGGCAGCGCATCCGCGAGGCGCGATCGCCGCCGAGTTCGGTGCATGCGTGACCGACCAGGCGGCGAGGAAGCCGACGACCTCCGCCCGCAGGCTCGTCGACGGCGGCCTCCTCCAGAAGCTCGCGGCGAACCCGCTGGAGCAGCTCGGGTAGTCGCTGAGTTCCGGCGGTTCCAGCGGCTCCACCGGGACTCATCCCCGTTCTCGTTCAGGTTCACTGCCACCGTCACTCGTAGCGCAGCGACTCCACCGGGTCGGCTCGTGCGGCTCGAGCCGCAGGCAGCGTCCCTGCCAGGAACGCGATGACCATGACGACGAGGATGACCACGCCGATCGAGACCGGGTCGAACGCGATGAGCGTCAGCCCCGGCAGGTCCGCCAGCAGCGTCGTCGCGAGCGAGGCACTGATGACCGTCCCGGCGACCACCGCGACGACCGCACCGATCGCGCTCCCCAGCAAGCCGATGAACGCCGCCTCGATGCTGAACAGCGTGAACACTCGGCCGCTGCCCATCCCCATGGCCTTCATCAACCCGATCTCGCGAGTTCGCTCCTGCACGGACATCAGCAGCGTGTTGACGATGCCGAAGCTCGCAGCGAGGAGCGCGATCACCGCGAAGGCGTTCAGCACGAGCACGATCCCGTCGATCACCGTCTTGATCGTGCCGAGCTGATCGGCGACGGTGCTCCCGGTGTAGCCGGCATCCGAGAGCCGCTGCTTGAGGAGATCGATGTCGCCGCTGCTCGCATCCAGGCTGAACCAGACCGTGGCCTGTGCGTAGCGCTCAACCTGATCCGCAGGGATCCCGATGTTCTGCGTGGCGTAGAGCTGATCCGTGAGCGCGTCGTTCGGCACGAGCGCTGCCCCCGTCGGCGAGGCGATGCTCTCCTCGGCGACGCCGACGACAACCGCCTGGGTCTCGTGGGTGCCGCGGAGCGCATCCGTGCTGCCGATCGTCACGGTCTGGCCGACCGCCGAATCCGCGTCGGCGAAGCCGAGCGGCTCGACGTAGGACGTCGGCAGCAGCACCTGCAGCTCGCCGCTCGCATCATCGGGATCGGAGCCGGCCTGCAGCTGGACGGTCTGACCCTCCACGAGACTTCCCGCCCCCACCGCGAACCTCGTGCCAGCACCGGCCTGCACGAAGTCGACCGAGAGCGACTTCGTGGCCTGCACGTCGACGACACCCTCGATGCCCGCGAGCGACTCCAGGTCGGCGGGCAGGAGCGCGGTGACGGTCGACCCTGGAGGGCCTGCGCTCGCAACGGCGTCCGGGTTGTATTCGAGCGGGCCGGACTCGCCGCTGCCGAAGCCCGTCGCGTCGCTCGTCTTCGTCACCGTCAAGGTGTCCGCCGCCCCCACCCCGTTGACGGTGTCGTCGATGTAAGCGTTGATGCCCGTGCCGAGCCCATTCGTGAGCGTCAGCGTGAACGCTCCGACGAAGATCGCCAGGATCGTGAGGAGCAGGCGAGTCTTCGAGCGGAACGTGTTCGAGACGGCGGTGCCGATGAGGTCCATGGTTCTCATGCCGCCACCTGCGCAGAGTCTTCGACGATCAGGCCATCGCGGATCAGGATGCGGCGATCGCAGCGCGCCGCGAGGTCCTCATCGTGGGTGACGACGATCAAGGTGATGCCGTTCTCCCGGTTCAGACGGAACAGGATGTCCTCGACAACTCCGCCGGTGCCGGTGTCGAGATTGCCCGTCGGCTCATCCGCGAAGATGATCCTCGGATTGTTGACGAGCGCACGCGCGATCACGGTCCGCTGCTTCTGGCCGCCAGACAGGTTGAGGGCCTTGCTCCTCGCCTTGTCATCGAGCTCGAGCTGCTCGAGCGCCGCCAGCCCGCGCTTGCGCCGCTCGCCGCGCGGAACGCCGGCGATTTTCATGGGGAGCACCACGTTCTCGAGCACGGAGACGTTCGGGGTGAGGAAGAACTGCTGGAACACGAAGCCGAACGTCTTGTTCCTGGTTCGGTTGAGCCTCTTCCCCCGCAGCGTCCGGGTGTCGGTGCCCTCCAACTCCACGGTGCCCGAGGTCGGCACGTCCAAGAGCGCGAGCACGTGCATGAGGGTCGACTTCCCCGAGCCGCTCTTCCCGACGATGGCCAGGCTCTCCCCCTCGCGGATGTCGAAGCTCACGCCCTTCAGGGCTTCGAAGCGGTTCTGTCCCCGACCGTACGAGCGACGGACATCGCGGACGGAGATGATCGGTGCTGGCATGCTGCCTCCTAGCTGGTGCCGAGGTCTCGACCCTCTGATGCTCGCGGCTCCCCGAGCGCCGCGCGTCCCCCGACCGCGGTCACCGAGTACTGCGGATGCGGTACAGCCGTGCTCTCGACGGGGGACGCGCGAGCAAGATGCGGCGGGCACACTTGGTCCATGCAGGAATCCCGCAGCACCGCGCCCGGCCAGGGCAGGCCGCACTCGCCGATGGCAGGCCGCGCCAGGACGCTCCCCCGAGCGCCATCCTGGGTCGTCGACGTGCTGGCTGCGCTCTTCATCGTCGGCGTCGCCGTCATGCCGTTCGGCGGGGACGAGTTTCGACCGAGCACACCCTTCGCGTTCGCGATGGTCCTGGCCCCGGCCGCCCTCCTGCCGTTCCGCCGCCGCTACCCGGTCACCGTGCTCGTCGCGACGCTCGTGATCTACGGAGCCACCGCACTGACCGGAACCCTCTCACCCGGCGTCGTCCTGGCCGCAGCGATGGCGATGTTCAGCGTCGCGACGCAGTCGACCCGCCGCAGGGCGGCCCTCACCGCGGCCCTCGCCGTCCTCGGCGTCGCCCTGCTCAGTCTGTTCGCAGCGCTCGGAAGCGTCTTCGATCCGCGTGCGATCCAGTTCGCGGTCACCATCGCCTTCGCCGCGGCCGCCGGAGACGCGACCCGCTCCCGGCGCGAGTACATCGTCGCGATCACCGAGCGAGCCGAACGCGCCGAGCAGACCCGCGAATCGGAGGCACGCCGTCGTGTCACCGAGGAGAGGCTTCGGATCGCGCGCGACCTGCACGACGCCGTCGCCCACCAGATCTCCGTCATCAGTCTGAACGCCGGGGTCGCCTCGAGCACCCTCCGGACCCGCCCCGAGCGAGCCGAGGACGCGCTCCTCACCATCCGAGGGGCTGCACGCTCAGTGCTCGCCGAGATCGGCGACCTGCTCACCGTGCTCCGCGCCGACGACACAGGCGACGCATCCGCCGCCCCACAGCCTGGACTCGAACGGCTCGACGCCCTCGTCGAGTCGTTCGGCGAAGCAGGACTCCACGTCAAGGTGCGAGCTGAGGGCGAGCTGCAGCAGGTCACGGGCGCGACGAGCCTCGTCGCGTACCGCGTCATCCAGGAATCGCTGACGAACGCGCACAAGCACGGCGCCGAGAACCGCGCGCACGTCCTGCTTGCCCTCACGGAGACGGAGCTGCGCGTCATCGTCACGAACCCCGTGTCGGGCCCAGTCGCGGCGGCGGACTCGCCCCTTGCCACGGACGAGCCGGACGCCCGCGCGTCGGGCGGGCTTGGGCTCCTCGGCCTCCGCGAGCGGGTCGCCTCGGTGCGCGGCACCGTCACGACAGGCACAGCCGCGGGCGGCTACCGTGTGGCTGTGACCCTCCCCCGGCAGGACCGTCCGCACCTCGGCGCAGCCGCCCACGGAGACCCCCGATGACCCGCGTGCTCGTCGTCGACGACCAGGCCCTCATCCGGCAGGCCGTTTCCGACATCCTGGGCCAGGAGCCCGGCATCGACGTCGTCGGCGAGGCACGAAACGGCAGGGAGGCCGTGGCGCTCGTCGCCACGCTGCGACCCGACGTCGTGCTGATGGACATCCGGATGCCGGAGCTCGACGGGATCGAGGCGACCGCCGCCATCTGCGGCGATCCGCGGAACACCGACGTGCGCGTGCTCATCCTGACCACCTTCGAAGAGGACGAGTACCTGCTGGCCGCCCTCCGCGCCGGAGCGAGCGGCTTCATCGGGAAGGGTGCAGAACCCGACGACATCGTCCGAGCCGTCCGCGCGGTCCACGCCGGCGACGCACTGCTCTCTCCGGCCGCGACCCGCAGCCTCATCACGAGATACGTGCTCCGCTCGCAGCCAACAGGCACCTCCGTCGTGCCGCAGCAGCTCGAGCAGCTGACGGATCGCGAGCGCGAGGTGCTGCTCCTCGTCGCTCGCGGACACGCCAACGCCGAGATCGCCGAGCTGCTCTTCATCTCGCCGCACACGGCGAAGACGCACGTGAACCGCATCATGGCGAAGGTCCACGCCCACGACCGGGCGCAGCTCGTGATCATCGCCTACGAGAGCGGACTCTTATCGCCCGGAGGGCACTGAGACTCGTCTGGGGAGCACAGCGACTCACCGGAGAGCACGGAGAAGAGACGGTGCAGAGACCTGGCGGTGCCAGCACCGTGCGGGCCGTCACAGCGCATCAGCGGAGGGCGCCGCACACGCAGACGCCCCGCCGGAACCGGGTGGTTCAGGCGGGGCGTGTGACGTGCGTGCGGCAACCCGTGGTGGCTAGGCGGCGCCGTCGAACATGGAGGTGACCGATCCGTCGGTGAAGACCTCGGTGATCGCGCGAGCGAGCGTCGGGGCGATCGGCAGGATCGTGAGCTTGTCGAAGCGCTTCTCGGGCGGCAACGGCAGCGTGTCGGTGACGACGACCTCGTCGATCGCATCCGAGCTCAGACGCTCGACGGCCGGGTGCGAGAACACGGCGTGCGTGGCCGCGACGACGACACCGATCGCACCGGCGGCCTTGAGCGCCTCGGCGGCCTTCACGATGGTTCCGCCCGTGTCGATCAGATCGTCGACGAGCAGGCAGACGCGACCCTTCACGTCACCCACGATCTCGTGCACGCTCACCTGGTTCGCGACCCTCGGGTCGCGGCGCTTGTGGATGATCGCCAGCGGCGCATCCAGCTGATCGCTCCACACGTCGGCGACGCGCACGCGCCCCATGTCCGGGGACACGACGGTGAGGGTCGCCGGGTCGAGCTTCTCGCGGAAGTGCTGCAGCAGCACCGGCATCGCGAAGAGGTGGTCGACGGGCCCGTCGAAGAAGCCCTGCACCTGCGGGGCGTGCAGGTCGACCGACATGATGCGGTCGGCGCCGGCCGCCTTGAAGAGGTCGGCGACGAGACGGGCCGAGATCGGCTCGCGACCGCGACCCTTCTTGTCCTGACGCGCGTAGGGGTAGAACGGTGCGACGACCGTGATGCGCTTCGCCGACGCGCGCTTGAGCGCGTCCAGCATGATGAGCTGCTCCATCAGCCACTCGTTGATGGGCGGGCAGTGCGACTGGAGCACGAACACGTCGGCCCCTCGCATGCTCTCGCCGTAGCGAGCGTAGATCTCGCCGTTCGCGAAGGTGCGCGACTCGGTCTCTCCGAGCTCGATGCCCAGTTCTGCGGCGACTGCCTCGGCGAGCTCAGGATGAGCTCTGCCCGAGACGAGAACAAGTCGCTTCTCCGTGGAGGTGATGATGCCAGACACGCTGTACCGCCCGTTTCCTGTGCTTGCTCTGTTGTTACGCGTTCGGTGTGGAATCTGCAGCAGAGGCTGCCTCGGCGGCCTCTGCCGCGGCGGTGCCCGCTCGGTTCTTCAGCACCCACCCCTCAGCGTTGCGCTGAGGTGCGACGTTGATGGCGAGTGCACCAGCCGGAACGTCCTTGCGGACGACGGTCCCGGCCCCTGTGTAGGCTCCGTCGCCAATCCTAACCGGGGCGACGAAGACGTTGTGCGAGCCGGAGCGGACGTTGCTGCCCACCGTGGTGCGGTGCTTGTTCACCCCGTCGTAGTTGGCCGTGATCGTGCCAGCGCCGACGTTCGAGTTCTGACCCACCTCGGTGTCCCCGATGTAGGAGAGGTGCGGGACCTTCGAGCCGTCGCCGATCTGCGCGTTCTTCGTCTCCACGAACGTGCCGATCTTGCCTCCGACCCCGAGGATCGTGTTCGGCCGAAGGTACGCCCACGGGCCGACGGTCGCACCAGCGCCGATGACGCTGAGGGTCGCGTCGGTGCGCTTCACGACGGCGCCCTCGCCGACCTCGCAGTCGACGAGCGTCGTGTCCGGCCCGATGATGGCACCCTCGGCGACGGACGTCGCCCCGCGCAGCTGGGTTCCTGGGAGCAGCTCGACGTCTCGGCCGAGTGAGACGTTGCCCTCGATGACGGTCGTCGCCGGGTCGTGCACCGTGACGCCCTCGAGCTGCCAGTGCCGTATCTGACGCGCGTTGTAGTAACGCTGCGCCTCCGCGAGCTGCACGCGGTCGTTGATGCCCTGCACGATCTCCGGGTCGGTGACGGCGATCGCCTCGATGCGCCCCGCATCCGCCTTGATGAGCTTCGCCGCGTCGGTGAGGTACTTCTCCCGCTGCGAGTTCGAGTCGTCGATTCGGCCGAGCACCTGACGCACCGTGCGGGCGTCGAACGCGTACACCCCTGCGTTGATCTCGGTGATGCGCAGCAGCTCCTCGCTCGCGTCCTTGTGCTCGACGATCTCGTCGAAGTCGCCGCCGGCGGAGCGCACGATGCGCCCGAAGCCCGCGGGCTCCTGCACGAAGGCGCTCAGCAGCGTGAGCTGGTTCTGCGCGCGACGGTGTTGCTCGATCATCCGCCCGATCGTGCCGGAGTCGAGCAGCGGCACGTCGCCGGAGAGCACGACGACGACGCCGTCGAAGTCAGCGGGGAGCGACTCGAGGCCGACCTCGAGGGCACGACCGGTGCCGGGGACCTCGTCCTGGTCGGCGAACTGCGTGTCGGGGGCCAGATCTTGGATCGCCGAGACGACGCGGTCGCGATCGTGCCGGACCACCGTGACGGTGTGCGCGGGGCCAAGCTCGGCGGCCGTGTGCAGCACGTGCCCCACGAGCGGGATGCCACCGAGCCGGTGCAGCACCTTCGGGGTGCTCGAGCGCATCCGCGTGCCCTGGCCAGCCGCCAGGATGACGATTGCGAGTTCTCGATCGGTCACAGATCCTCCTCGTTGTGGGCGCCGTGATTCGAACGCCATCACGGTCCACGGTGGCATGCAGCACCCCCGCGCCGCTCCTCCCCCAGGATTCGAACCTGGACCTAACAGCTCCAAAGGCTGTCGTGCTGCCGTTACACCAAGGAGGAACGTGCCCGCTCACGCGCGCACTCGCCAATTGTGCCAGAACCGGAGAGACCGCGGGCAAGCGCCACTGGTGCTGTGGAGGGGATTGGGCCAGACTGCGAAGCAGAAGACACAAGGAGGCGTCATGTCCGAAGCCCTGTCCATCGCGCGGCGATTCACCGACACCTACTCGGCAGCCGTCGCAGGTCGCGACAAAGCCGCCATCATGTCGCTCTACGCGCCCGACGTGCGCGTCTTCGACCTCTGGAGCACCTGGTCCCACGAGGGAGCTGACGCCTGGGGCACCTCACTCGACGCCTGGTTCGACTCCATCGAGTCGGGCACGCACGCGGCCACCTTCACCGATCTGCGGGCCTACGGAGACCACGACGTCGTCGTCGTCGAGAGCTTCGTCCGCTACTCCTGGCAGAGCCCCGAGGGCGAGCTCGAGTGGATGGACAACCGCCTCACCTGGGCGATCGTGCAGCACAGGGGCGACTGGGTGGTCGCGCACGAGCACACCTCAGCGCCCGTGGGCGCCGACGACGGCCTCGTCGTGACGAAGCGCGACGTGGACGCGCACCACCCGAACTCCTAGGAACCGAGCGTTCCTCCGCGGCAGGGAGACCGCGCCGCGACGAGTCGGCGGACGCGCCGCGCCAGCGGAACGAAGGGCCCGCCCCTGGCTCGTCAACGTGCACTCGCGGGACTCGCCATAATGGGACGTATGGATGCCCCCAGACGTGCAGCTCACCAGCGTGACGTTCCGCGCGCGACGGTCGAGCTCAGCGGGGGCGGGCACGGCGAGGTCGGGCACGGCGGCCACGCCGCGCATCCGACCGACACGGTCGACACGATCGTGCGCGACTGGTCGCGGGAACGGCCCGACCTGGACGTCGACCCGCTGCGCATCTTCTCCCGCGTGAAGCGCATCGCGAAGCAGCTCGACGCGCTCCGCAAGGCCGCGTTCGCGGAGACCGGGCTCGAGCTGTGGGAGTTCGACGTCCTCTCGGCGCTGCGTCGCGCCGGGTCCCCGCACCGCCTCAGCCCCAAGCACCTGCTCGCGTCGAACCTCGTCTCGAGCGGCACCATGACGAACCGCATCGATCGCCTCGTCAGCCGGGGCCTCGTGACCCGCGAGGTCGACCCCAACGACGGCCGCGGCATCCTCGTCACCATGACCGCAAACGGGCGCGATCTCGTCGACCAGGCCCTCACTCGGCTCGTCGCCGCCGAGCGCGAGCTGCTCGCCGAGCTCGACCTCGAGACGCGGGACGACCTCGCGACCGCCCTGCGCACACTCTCGCTCCGGATGGACGACCCCGCTCACTGAGCGCCCACCGCCCTCGCTCGGAGGCCACCGGGCCTCCCCGGCCTTAAGCTGGTCTGATGGCCCATCTTCTCGGCGCGGAAGCGCTCCACCTCGAGTTCCCGACTCGAGTCGTCTTCGACAGCGTCTCCGTCGGCATCCAAGAGGGCGACCGCATCGGCATCGTCGGACGCAACGGCGACGGCAAGTCGACCCTGCTCAAGCTGCTCGCCGACCGCATCCAGCCCGATGGCGGCAAGGTCACACGGCGGCGGGGCGTGCGCGTCGGGATGCTCGACCAAGCCGACACCCTCGACCCGGAGCTCACCGTCAAGCAGGCCATCGTCGGCGACATGGACGACCACGACTGGGCTTCCGACGCGAAGATCCGCGACGTCGTGAACGGGCTCGCGGGCGACCTCGAATGGACCGACAAGATCGGCGACCTCTCCGGTGGCCAGCAGCGCCGTGTGGCCCTCGCGGCCCTGCTCATCGGCGACGACGACATCATCATGCTCGACGAGCCCACCAACCACCTCGACGTCGAGGGCATCGCCTGGCTCGCCAAGCACCTCAACGGCCGCTGGTCGAAGAACCAGGGCGGGCTCGTCGTCGTGACGCACGACCGGTGGTTCCTCGATGCGGTCTGCGAGACGACGTGGGAGGTGCACGACCGCGTTCTCGACCCGTTCGAGGGAGGCTACGCGGCGTACATCCTGCAGCGCGTCGAGCGCGACCGGCAATCTGCCGCCATCGAGTCGAAGCGGCAGAACCTCATGCGCAAGGAGCTCGCGTGGTTGCGCCGCGGCGCCCCAGCCCGCACGGCGAAGCCGAAGTTCCGCATCGAGGCCGCGACGCAGCTCATCGAGGACGAACCTCCCGTGCGCAACCCCGTCGAGCTGTCGCAGCTCGCGACGGCGCGCCTCGGCAAGGACGTCGTCGACCTCCTCGACGTCGGCGTCACCTTCGGCGACAAGGAGGTGCTCCGCGACATCGAGTGGCGCATCGCACCTGGCGAGCGCACCGGCATCCTCGGCGTGAACGGGGCGGGCAAGTCGACGCTCCTCAACCTCGTCGCGGGCACCCTCGAGCCGACGAGCGGCAAGGTGAAGCGCGGCAAAACCGTCAAGATCGCGACCCTGTCGCAGCGTCTCGCCGAACTCGACGAGCACCAGAACGACCGCGTCCGCGAGGTCGTCGCGCGCCAGAAGTCGAGCTACGTGTCCGGCGGCAAGGAAATGACGCCGTCGCAGCTGCTCGAGCGCCTCGGCTTCACGACCACGCAGCTCCAGACCCCCGTGAAGGACCTATCCGGTGGTCAGCGCAGGCGCCTCCAGCTGCTCCTCATCCTCCTCGACGAGCCGAACGTGCTCATCCTCGACGAGCCCACCAACGACCTCGACACCGACATGCTCGCCGCGATGGAAGACCTTCTCGACACGTGGCCGGGCACCCTCCTCGTCGTGTCGCACGACCGGTACCTGCTCGAACGCGTCACCGACCAGCAGTACGCCGTGTGGGACGGCGGCTTCCGCCACCTTCCCGGCGGCGTCGACCAGTACCTCGAGCTGCGCGCCAACAGCCTCAAGGGCTCAGCCCCCGCGACGCTCTCCAGCACGACGGATGCGACCGCCGGCGGTTCCTCGTCGGCTTCAGCCTCCAGCGCCTCCGGCCTCTCCATCGGCGGCGCCGACCGCCGCAGCGCCGAGAAGGAGGTGCAGGGCATCGCCCGCAAGATCCAGAAGATCGAGCAGTCCATGAAGAAGGTCGACGCCGAACTCGCCGCCCACGACCAGGGCGACTACGAGGGACTCGGGACCATCACTGCCAAGCGGCAAGCCCTCGCGGCCGACATCGACGCGCTCGAGGAACGCTGGCTCGAGCTCTCCGAGATCCTCGAGGCGTAGCCTGAGCTCATGAAGGTCAGCGCGCCCCGCGTCCGTCTCACCTCGGCGGCGGCGCTGTGCGCCCTGGCGGTGGCATCGACCCTGGCGGCTTGCTCAACCGGGCCCGCCCAGAACGCCGGTGTGTTCATGGCACCGAGCCCCAACTTTGACCCGTACCCGAGCGACGGCAGCCCGGGGGTCGTGCCCTACTTCGAGTGGGTCGACGAGACGCACTTCACGATGAGCACCTGGAACAGTCGCGCGCAGTGCGGTTCGGGGGCGCCGACGGTCGTCGCAGCGTCGACGACCGAGCTGCACATCCACTACGCGATCACTGATCGGGATGCGGTGTGCGAAGCCTCGGAACGGACGCTTGGCTACGAGTTCGAGTTGCCGGAGGACGCGACCGGCCGCCCCCTGCAGATCACGGTCACGGCAGAGAACATGAAGCACGTCGACCACGGCACACTCGAATGAGGGGACCGGACCTGGCAACCGGCGTCTCTGTCACGCCGCCCGCGGACTACGATCCTCTCGACGCGGGCACCAACGAGGATGTGGCACCGAGCTTCGCCTGGGTCGCCGCGTCGAGGTTCCGACTCGACATGCTCAACAACCGGCCCCTGTGCGGCGCGGGAGACCCCGAACTGCTCGTCACCTCGGCGGGCGAGGTGCGCATCCACTTCCCCATCGTCGACCCGGACGCCATCTGCATCCTCATGCTCGCACCCGTCTCGTTCGAGTTCGAGCTGCCGGAGAGCGCGAGCAGTCGGCCGCTCACCATCACCGTCACCTACGAGGGCGGCCCGCAGGTCGACACGGCGACGCTGCACTGAGCACCCACCTCTGCGCACCCACCCATGCGCGACTCCCGCGTCAGGTCGCCTGCGCAAGAGTCACCCAGATGCACGTTGCGCTCGACGGGGAGATGCATCTCCCTGACGTTTGTGCGGACTCGGTCGGCTCGAGCTACGGAAGGGACTGCTAGCCGAGGGTGCGCTCGGCGTAGATGCGCATCGCGTCGCGCACGAACTCAGCACCCGTGGCATGGACGCGCGTGTAGTTCTTGCCGAAGCGCTCATCGGCGACGTACATCTCGCCGAGGTTCGTGAACAGCTCAGCGGTCGGGGCTTTGCCCTGCCAGCTGTCCCTGATCCACGCGAATTGGCGGGCGGCGGCCGCCTGCGCCTCGTCGCTGCCAGGCCCGAGCCCCGCCGACTGGGCTGCGCTGAACGCATCCTGGATCCGCGTCTGCTCCTCCAGGAAGCCCTTCTTGCCGTCCACGCCGAGGCCGCGCCACCACGCGTCGCTCCCGGCAGAGGCTTCGGCTCCCCACCGCTCCGCGACTTCGTCCTTGTACTGCGTGTGGTCGAATCCGTCGAACATCTGCTCGGGCATGAGCTGTTCCTCTCCCTTGAGCGCGGCGAGTGTCGCACGCACCGATCCGATCTGCGTCGTGAGGCGGCCGCGCTCGTCGTGCAGCCAGCCGAGGTGCGTCTCGAGCGCAGCGACGTCGTCGGTGCGGCCGGCGAGGGCGTCTCCGATCGCCGCCAGGCCAACGCCCAGCTCGCGGAGGAGCAGGATGCGCTGCAGCCGAACCAGCGCGCCCTCGTCGTAGTAGCGGTAGCCGTTGGCGCCCGTTCGGCTCGGCCGAAGCAGGCCGATGCTCTCGTAATGCCGCAGCGTCCGCGAGGTCACCCCCGACCGCTTCGAGACCTCGCCGATCGACCATTCCATGGCGGGCGTCCTCTCGCTCAGATCGTGTGAGCGGCTCCCCCGTTCTCGGGAGATCCGAACCGCTCGAGAACGACTGTAAAAGTTGACGCTGCGTCAAGGTCAAGCGGGTGCACGAGATTGCCCGAGCCCCCGAACGGGTGCATCAAGCTCGTCAAGCCCGTCAAGCTCGCGTCAGGCGGACAGGAAGCCTCGGACGACGTGATCGAGGCCGCGCACCGTGAGGTCGATGGACTCGAGGTCGAGGCGCTCGTTCGCGGAGTGGAACCTGTTGCGGGCGACCGAGAAGGTCAGCTCTGAGCTGAGTATCCCGAACCCGAAGGCGTTCGCGCCGTGCAGCCGGTAGAAGCGCGCATCGGAGCCGCCGACACCGAGGATGGGGGCGGGCTTCGCTCCTGGCACGAACTCGGCGAGTGCCTCCTCGATCTGCCCGTAGAGGCGAGTCGTGGTGGGTGACTCGTTCGCCGCCGAGAACCACTCCCCCTCGACGCTCACGAGGCCCGGGAACTCGGCGGCCACGGCGGCGAGGTGTGCCTCGACGTCGTCCTCGGTCACGCCGGGCAGCACCCGGATGTCGAGCGAGATCGACCCGCTGTCTGGGATGACGTTGACCTTCGACCCGGCGTCGACGACGGTGACGGCGACGGTCGTGTGCGTCCAGGCGTGGACAAACGGGGCGAGCTCGCCGAGCTCGGGGTGCGCGCTGAGCTCGGCGATGGCCTCGTCGATGGTGTCAGGATGCGCGAGCCGCGTGCTCAGCTCGGCCGGCAGGTCGAGGGCTGCGAGCGTGTCGAGCCACTGCTCGCTGATGCGGGGCTTCGGCGCACCGGCCTGGAGGCGGTCGATGACCTTGGCGAGGGTGACGGCCGCGTTCGATCTGCCCCACGGGGCCGAGGCGTGCGCCGCGTCGCCGCGCACGACGATGCGCCGTGGGGCTGCCCCCTTCTCGCCGACGCCCACAGTGATGGCGGTGCTGCCGATGCCGCCGAGGCGCGCGCCTCCCCACTCGGTGAGCACGTTGTCGGCGGCGATCGTGGCCCAGTCGTGCTCGGAGAACCAGCCGACCCCCGCCCGGCTGCCCTGCTCCTCGTCGGCGACGGCCGCGAACACGAGGTCGCCGGTGGGGGCGAAGCCGCTCGTCGCGAGGCGCTTGAAGATGACCGCGTAGGAGGCGGTGAGGAACAGCATGTCCACCGCACCGCGGCCCCAGACCTCGCCGTCGACGAGCTCGCCCGAATGCGGCGGATGCACCCAGTCGCTCGCCTTCACGGGAACGACGTCGGTGTGGCCGACGAGGGCCAGCGACTCCGCGGCAGGGTCACTGCCCGCGAGGCGTGCCACGACGGAGACACGACCGGGGAACGGCTCGACGCGCGCGAGCTCGACGCCGCTGCCGGCGAAGAACTCCTCGATGACCGCCGCGGCCCGCCACTCGTTGCCCGAGTCGAGCGCACCGTCGTTGACGGTCTCGGCGCGGATGAGCTGCTGCAGGAGGGTGACGGTCTCGTCGCGAAGCGAAGTCATTCCCCAATCCTCGGCGGAAGGGAGCCGAGGCGCGCGCCGGAGCGTTGCGCGGAGTAACGCGCCAGGCTGAACGAAGTCACGCGACCCCTCCTGTCACATCCCCCACCTTCACCGGGGTGCCCTGGCTCAGACGCTCGCGGGCACCAGATCGCCGACGGCCGCGGGCAGACCGAGGTTCTCGCGCAGCGTCGTTCCCGGGTACTCGGTGCGGTAGGAGCCGCGCTCCTGGAGCGCCGGGATGAGCTGGTCGACGATGTCGTCGAGCCCCGAGGGCACGAGGTACGGGGTCAGGTTGATGCCCGTCACGGCTCCGCTGCGGGCCAGCTCGGTGAGCGTGTCGGCGACCTCGTCGACGCCGCCGACGAAGCCACGCTGCGAGGAGAGGTGGATCACGAATTCGCGGATCGACAGTCCGAGCGCCTCCGACTTCTCCCGCCACTGCTGCGCGAGCTCGAGCGCCTTCGCGTTCTGGAACGCGCTGCCGCGGGTGCCGTCGGTGACGGCCACCACCGGATCCTCCACCGGCAGCGGACCGTCCGGGTCGAGGTGGGAGAGGTCCTTGCCCCAGAACTGCTCGAGATAGCGAAGCGACGTCGAGGGCGAGATCTGATGCTCGCGCACCCAGCGGGCCTTCTCCTCCGCCTCCTTGGGAGTTCCGGCGACGATGATCGTCGCGCCAGGGAAGAACGCGAGCTCGTCGCGTGCACGGCCGAACTTCGTGAGCCGCTCGCGCAGATCGGCGGCGAACGCCGTCGCACCCTCCAGCTCGGGGTGCGCGGAGAAGATGACGTCGGCGTGCTCGGCACCGAAGTCGCGCCCCTGGCTCGAGTCGCCAGCCTGGAACAGCACGGGCCTCGACTGCGGGCTCTGCGGGAGGACCCGCTCGGAGACGAAGTGGATGAACTCACCATCGAAATCGACGCGGCCCCGGTTCGCCCACAGCTCCTTGGCTGCTCGCACGAACTCGGCCGCCCGGTCGTAGCGGTGCTCGTGCGCGAGGTGACCGCCGCGGCGGAAGTTCGCGCCGGTCCACGCGTTGTCGGTCGTGACGATGTTCCACGCCGCGCGCCCCTCGCTGAGGAGGTCGAGGCTCGCGAGCCGGTAGGCCAGGTCGGCCGGCTCGTTGTAGGTCGTGTTCTGCGTGGCGACGAGGCCGATCTTCTCGGTGATGGGCGCGAGCGCGGCGAGCTGCGTGATGCCATCCGGTCGCCCGGCCACGTCGTTGTCGTGGATCTTGCCGAGATGCTCGCGCAGCCGCAGCCCCTCACCGAGGAAGAAGGCGGAGAAGAGTCCACGTTCGGCGGTCTGCGCGATGCGGCGGAACGACTCGAACTCGGTCTGCGATCCACTCTGCTCGCTCGACCAGATGGTCGTCGAGTTCACGCCCTGGAAGAAGACCCCGAACTGGATCTGGCCTGCGCCCGCCGCTCCCGAGGCAGGCCGCGTCGGACCTGTGCTGTGCTGTGTCATCGTCGTGATCCTTCGCGTTCAGAGGGCCTGGGCGGCGTAGCGGTTGGCAGGGTGCGCGAGCCCGAGAGCGTCGCGCAGATGCTCGCCGGCGCGCGGAGAGGTGAAGACGCCTGCGCGGCGAAGCGCTGGGAGCACGGCGCGGCCGAGCTCCTGCACATCCGCGCCGAAGTCGGCGGGCAGCAGGCGCACGCCGTTCGCGAACGACGCGACCTCGGTGATGAGCTCGACGAGCCCGGCCGCGTCCCCGGAGTAGTGGATGCGACCCGCCGCCTGCGCGTCGGCCGCGAACGCACCGGCCCGGTCGGCTGCGGGGCGTCCTGGCGCGTCGAGCGCGAACGAGACCTCGATGATCGTGCGGGCGATGCCCTGGGAGTCGGCCTGCCCGGCCGCGGCGCTCGCCTCGAGGACCGTGCGCTCGCGGATGAGCGCGACGTCGACGAGCTCGGGCGCTGCCGAGCCGTACGGCGCGAAGGTCGGCAGCTGCCCCTGGTGCGGGCGCGGGATGATGGACGGGCCCTTCACGCTGAAGCGTGCGCCCTCGAAATCGGCGTAGTGGAGCTTGTCTCGGTCGAGGTAGCGGCCGGTCTCGACATCGCGGATGACGGCGTCGTCCTCCCAGGAGTCCCAGAGCCTGCCGAGCACTTCGATGGTGTCGTCGAGTTCGGTGCGGCGGGCCTCGGACCCGTCGAGCGGAGGCCGGTCGAACGCGGCCGCTTCGATCTCGCTGCCGTCGACGTCGCCGATCCACCCTGCCCTGCCGTGCGACGCGTAGTCGAGCGTCGCGAGCTGCGTCGCAAGGTGGAACGGCTCGACCGCCGAGACCCGGATGAGCGGCACGAGGCCGGTCGCCCCGGAGAGCGGGGCGGCGAACGCGGCCTGCTCGATGGCGTCCAGCCGCGGAGCCGCCGCCCTGAGGTCGCGGAAGCCGATGTCCTCGAACGTGGCGATGGTCACGCCGAAGCGCTCGAGCGCGGCGATCGCCGCGCGGATTCGCTGTGGGCCGACGCCTTCGCTGCCCGCTTCGACGGCGATGGCAAACGGCGGGTTCTCGTGAGTCATGCCTCGAAGACTAGGAAGCGCACGTCGCCGGTTGGATGTCGACGCTTCACCTGCCGCCCCGGGAGGACTTCTGGCGCAACACTGGGTGCGGGCCTCGTGAAGTGAGGCGTACGGTACCCACCAACGAAGCAGCAGCCCGCCCCGCACTGGAGCGAACCGCACAACCCCGACCGTGGAAGGAGCATGAAGATGACACACACGACAACAGGCCTGAACTTCATGTGCCAGCAGCGCGTCGAGACTGGCAGGCCGGTCCTGCAATGAGCCTCGGGCTGCACACGTCGATCGGCAATGCCGTCCGTGTGACCACGACCCGAGCGGGCAGCGGCCGCGTCGAGTTCCACGCCATTCCCTTCGACGGCACACGAGTCGTCGCGAGCGCCGTGCTCTCCGGCCCCCTCGACGCCGTCGGCTCGGAGCTCGTGTTCGACGAGCTCTGGGTCGCCCCGGACGTGCGCGGAACCGGCATCGGGACCCGGGTGACGAGGGCCGCCATCACCTGGGCGGATCTGCACCTGGCTGCCGGAATCGACACCTACGTGCCGGAGGAGAACGTCGCCATGCAGCGCCTCCTGGAGCAGCTCGGCTTCGAGCGTCGGCCCGAGCTCGAGCACGGCGAGGAGAGCTGGACGCAGATCTTCGCGCTCACCCTCGAGCTCGCCGGTTAGCTCACCGTTCAGCTGACCGGCTCGAGCGACGGCACCGGCCCGGCGCCCGACATCCCGATGACCACGAGCGCCGGTCGGCTCACCGCGTTCCCGGCCTCGTCCTCCCAGGTCAGGGCGAGGCGCGAGCGGTCGACGACACCGCCAGAACCGGCGAAGCTGGTCGTGCCGCCAGACGCGGCGATGTCGAACGAGGTGATCTCGCGGGTGCCCGCGACGACGAGCACGTCCACACCGTCATCTCGGACCCACCTGGCCGCGATCACGGGCAGCTGCGGTGCGCCGTTCACCGGTCTCGCGACGTCCCCCGCCCCGAGCACGACCGGGTCCTCGTCGCCGCGCACGGCGATGACCGCCGCCCAGAGGACCCCAGAGCCGCGGCCCTGGCTTTCCAGGTGGGAGACCGAGGCGAGCGCGAGCCGTTCACCGGATGGCAGCGGCTGATCGTCGAGGATGGATGCTCGCAGCCGGTACCCGCGCTGCTCGTCCCGGGCGGTGATGATGCCGCGCGAGAGCGCCGCGAAACGCGCGTTGCCGCGCTTGGGATCGGTGACCGCGCTCCAGTCCCGGTCGGCATCCTCGGTCTGCAGCATCGTCAGCCCCGAGCTGGGATGCACGTAGGCGAACCCCGCGTAGACGTCCGCCGCAGCCGTGCCTCCCGCGTCCGGGATGCGCAGCAGCGCACGCGCCGACAGGAGGAGGAGCCCGTCGGAGGTCGGCGTCTCGCTCAGCGCGGGTGCCGTCTCGGTGGAGAAGGTCGCCGTCTCGAGCGATATGCCGCGCTGCATCCGCTCATGGAAGAGCAGCACGCCGCGCGCGACCGTGAACCCGCGCTCGTAGCGGCTCGTCGTGATGGAGGAGGCCCCGAGCATCGTGAACGCCGTGTCGTCGTCGCTGCCGGCACCGTCGAGCGGACGCGCAAGGGCCGCTACGGCGTCGTCGGAGCGGAGGATCACGAGCCGCGCCGAGAACGAGCTGCGGAGCCCCGGCACCGAACCGAGCGCAAGAGAGTCGACATCGCCGGCCCAGAGCAGCTCGATCACCTGCCCGTCCGGGATCTCGATGCCGTCACTCCCGCCCGTCACGTCGGCGCTGTCGGTCACGTCGTCCGCGCCGCCCTCCCGCCAGAGGTCGGCGGCGGCCACAAGCGCACGCTGGTCGTCGAGGTCGGCTCGGGGGCCCCGCGTGGGGTAGCCGGGCAGCGTCGACTCGCTCACGGCATCCGTCGGAGAGGTGTCCGACTCGTCCGTGAACGCGAGGACGACCCAGCCAGCGGCGAGGACAAGAACGGTGACGATGGCGACGATCGTGATGGTGCGCGCACGACGCGGAGGCGCCCCAGGAACACGACGGGCTGCAGATGTGTCGCCCATGACCGCTCCCTCGACGCGCTGCGCGAGCACCGACCTCGTTGTGGTGCCCGAAGCTAGTCTGCCCCAGTCGGCTCGACGGTGCGCGCCGCATTCCCAGGCGTCCCCATCCGTTCCCAGGCGTTCCCTGATCCGATGGAGTCACGAGGGCCCGGGTGCCCCTCGCCGAGCTCAGTCTTCGGGAGTCCAGGCCTCCGCGAGCCGCACGTAGTCGTCGATGCCGACCGTCTCGCCGCGGGCGGTGGGGTCGATGCCAGATGCCTCGAGCACAAGCGAGGTCGCAGCCGCGTTCTCGCCGAGCAACGGCGACAGCGCCTGGCGCAGCATCTTGCGGCGCTGACCGAACGCGGCATCCACGATGCGGAACACCTTGCGACGCAGCTCCTCCGAGCCGCGCGGCTCAGCACGTTCCGTGTACGAGATGAGGATGGAGTCGACGTTCGGCACCGGCCAGAACACCTTGCGGCCCACGAGGCCCGCACTCGACCACGTGCCGTACCAGGCGGCCTTCACGCTCGGCGAGCCGTATACCTTCGATCCGGGTCCGGCGACGATGCGCTCCCCCACCTCGGCCTGCACCATGACCACACCGCGCTGCAGCGACGGCAACCGCTCGAGGAGGTGCAGCAGCACGGGCACCGACACGTTGTACGGCAGGTTCGCGACGAGCGCGACCGGCTCGCCCGGCACCTCCTGAACCTGCAGGGCGTCGGAGACGATCACGTCGAGATGCGCGCCAGCCGCGTGCTCCTCCACCGTCTGCGGCAGTCGGGCGGCGAGGCGCTCGTCGATCTCGATGGCCGTGACACTCGCGCCCGTCTCGAGGAGACCGAGCGTGAGCGAGCCGAGGCCGGGCCCCACCTCGAGGATGTGCTCCCCCGAGCGGACCTTGGCGGTCTGCACGATGCGCCGCACCGTTCCCGGGTCGTGCACGAAGTTCTGTCCGAGCTTCTTCGTGGGCGTCACATCGAGCTCGGCCGCGAGCTCGCGGATCTCGTTGGCGCCGAGCAGGCTGACGCTCATGCGGTCTCTCTCTCGTCGGAGGTGAGGTCACCGGCGAGGGCGCCTTGGCCTGGTGCCTGATGCCAGCTGCCGTAGACGGCCTCGGTGTTCGAGGCGACCTGGGCGCTCAGCGCATCCACCGCGATCCCCAGATGCTCGGCCATCGCCCGAAGGGTGACCGGGATGAGGTACGGCGCGTTGGGGCGGCCACGGAAGGGCACCGGCGTGAGGAACGGAGCATCCGTCTCCACGAGGATGCGCTCGATCGGCGTCACCGACAGCGCCTCCCTCAGGGAAGCGGCGTTCTTGAACGTGACCGTGCCCGCGAACGAGAGGTACCAGCCCTCCGCCGCCGCGATGCGCGCCATGTCCGCGTCGCCGGAGAAGCAGTGGAAGACCGTGCGCTCCGGGGCACCGACCCGCTTGAGAGTCGAGATGACGTCGTCGTGCGCATCCCGGTCGTGGATCTGCATGGCGAGCCCATGCTTCTTCGCGAGCCCGATGTGCCGCTCGAACGCCTCGACCTGCAGCAGCTGGTCGGCCTTCTCCGGCGTGCGGAAGTAGTCGAGCCCCGTCTCGCCGATGGCCCGCACCCGCGGCTCGGCCGCGAGGCGGTCGATCTCGGCGATCGCGTCCTCCAGGGTGCCAGCGGCGGCGAGCTCCGGCACGACGTTCGGGTGCAGCGCGACCGCCGCGAGCACGCGCTCGTGCGACGCCGCGACGCGCGCCGACCACCGGCTCGACGGCACGTCGTTGCCGACCTGCACGACCCCCTTGACACCCGCTGCGACTGCGGCGGCGAGGTGCTCGTCGAGCGTCAGGCGCTCGTCCTCCTCACCATCCTCGATCTCGAGGTGCGTGTGGTTGTCGTAGCAGGGCACGGCAAGCGCCTCGGGGTACGGCGGGTACGCCAGGATGCGCGTGTGCCCGGACTCGCTTGTCGCAGAGCGGCGGCGCAGCCTCTCGGCGTCACCCGGCGCTCCGGCGTCCGGGGCCCCGGCGTCGTGAGCTCCGGCGTCGTGCTGGGATTCGGTCACCGCTAGCGCTGGACTTCCTGCTCGATGCGCGGGAAGAGCGGCGGCAGCTCGCTCAGCGGCCGAGAGCCGACAAGCGCGTACGCGTTGTCGATGCGGGTCGAGGCGAGCTCGCCGTTGCCGCCGATCGCGAACCACAGCTTCTCGGCCGCGATCGGGACGAACGGGTTGAGCAGCACGGCCAGGTGGCCGAGGCAGCGGGTCGTGACCTCGAGCACCGCGGCGAGGCGCGCACGGCCCTCATCGCCCTGCTTGGAGAGCGCCCACGGCTCCTGCTCCGTGATGTACCCGTTGAGCGCATCCACCAGCCGCCAGATGTGCGCAAGAGCGCCATCGATGTCGAACGCCAGCATCGCCTCGTCGGCCTTCGCCGCGACCTCGGTCGCGAGGTCGATGATGACCTGCTCCGACTCCAGCATCGTGGACTGCTCCGGGACGACCCCGTCGAAGTACTTGTTCACCATCGCGATGACCCGCGACGCGAGGTTCCCGAACCCGTTCGCGAGCTCAGCCTGGTAGCGAGCCGACAGGTCCTCCCACGAGAACGAGCCGTCCTGCCCGAAGTGGATGGCGCGCAGGAAGTAGTAGCGGAACGCGTCGGAGCCGAAGACATCGGTGATCTCCGTCGGCGCGATGCCCGTCAGCTTCGACTTCGACATCTTCTCGCCGCCCACGAGCAGCCAGCCGTGCGCGAAGATGCCGGCCGGAACCTGCAGGCCGGCGGCCATGAGCATCGCCGGCCAGATGACGGCGTGGAAGCGCAGGATGTCCTTGCCGACGATGTGGTGCGCCGGCCAGAACTTCTCGAGCTCCGACTCGTCGTCGCCGTAGCCGATGGCCGTGATGTAGTTGAGGAGCGCGTCGAACCACACGTAGACGACGTGCGACTCGTCCCACGGCACCTTCACGCCCCAGTCGAACGTGGTGCGCGAGATCGAAAGGTCGCGGAGTCCCGAGCGCACGAACGAGATGACCTCGTTGCGCGCCGACGACGGCTGGATGAACTCCGGGTTCTCCTCGTAGAGCGCCAGCAGGCGGTCCTGGAACTCGCTGAGCTTGAAGAAGTAGTTCTGCTCCTGCAGCAGCTCGAGCGGCTTCGAGTGGATGGCGCAGACCTTCTCGCCCTCGTACTGGCCGGTGCCGGCGACGATCTCGGACTCCGGCTTGAACTCCTCGCAGCCCACGCAGTAGAGCGCCTCGAACTCGGCGTCGTAGATGAAGCCGGCGTCGTTGAGCTTCTGCAGGAAGCGCTGCACGCGAGTCTCGTGCCGCTCGTCCGTCGTGCGGATGAAGTCGTCGTTCGAGATGTTGAGCGTCTCGAGCATGGGCTTCCACGCCTCGTTGACGAGCTTGTCGGCCCACGCCTGCGGGGTGACGTTGTTCGCGAGCGCCGAGCGCATGATCTTCTGACCGTGCTCATCGGTGCCCGTGAGCAGCCACGTGGTGTCGCCACGCTGACGGTGCCACCTGGCGAGCGCGTCGACGGCGACCTCCGTGTACGCGTGACCGATGTGGGGGACGTCGTTGACGTAGAAGATCGGTGTCGTGATGTAGAACGATTCGCCGGAAGCCATGGGGATCATCCTATTGTCGGCCGAGCACTGTTACGACGCGAGGTGCCCCTGAGCGCCACCCCTGGCCCACTATTTCGCGAGCTGGCCCTGGTAGAGGTCTCTCTTGCTCATGCCTGTCTCGGAGGCGACCTGCGCGGCCGCGTCCTTCAGGCGCATCCCGCCCGCTACGAGCTCCGCGACCATCGCCTGGGCCCCAGCCTCGTCGACGACTGCGGGGGCCGCACCCTCCACGACGATCACGATCTCGCCGCGCACCCCTTCCTCCGCCCACGGAACCAGCTCAGCCGCGGTTCCCCGCCTGACCTCCTCGTAGAGCTTCGTGAGCTCCCGGCAGACGGCGATGCGACGATCGGCCGGCCAGATCGCGGCCATGTCGGCGAGCGTGCGCGCCAGGCGGTGCGGCGACTCGAACAGGACCACCGTGCGCGGCTCCCTCGAGAGCGAGCGCAGGAACGTCTCCCGCTCCCCCGCCTTGCGAGGCAGGAAGCCGTCGAACGTGAAGCGGTCGGTCGGCAGCCCCGAGATCGCGAGCGCCGTGATGACGGCGCTCGGCCCCGGCACGCTCGTCACCGTCACCCCCTCCTTCGCCGCGAGCGCCACGATCGGGTAGCCCGGGTCGGAGATTCCCGGCATACCGGCGTCGCTGACGAGCACCACATCGGCCTCGCGAGCCTGCTCGACGATGGTCTTCGCGAGCTCGTCCTCGTTGTGCTCGTGGAGCGCGACGAGCCGCGGGCGGTTCTCGACGCCCAGCATCCCGAGCAGCTTCGCCGTCGAACGGGTGTCCTCGCACGCCACGAGGGTGGCGTTCTTGAACGTGTCGATGAGGCGCGCCGAAGCGTCGCCGAGGTTCCCGATGGGGGTGCCGGCCAGGATGATCATGGCTGCGATCCTCCCACGCGCTCGCCCCGCGGCCCCCTACGATTGCTTGGGTGAGCGAGCAAGCAGACACGGGAACACCAGACGAGGCGGCCGAGTCGTCCGCGACGACGGCCCCCGCGACGGCGACGAGCGGCACGGTGACCGCATCCGCTGCCCCTGCCGCGCCGGCGGCGAAGGCGCCGGCGGCTCCGGTGGCGCGCGGCTCGGTGTTCGACGACCTCTGGGCGCGAGTCACGAGCACCCCCAGGCTGCGCGTGCGCACCGAGTGGATCCTCCTCGGCGTCGTCACCCTCCTCGCCGCCGTCCTCCGGTTCTGGAACCTCGGCGGCGCGCACTTCCTGATCTTCGACGAGACGTTCTACGTGAAAGACGCGTGGACCCTCCTCAACCTCGGCTACGAGGCCGAGTGGCCCGAGAACCCGAACGACGCGTTCAACGCAGGAGACCCGAACGGGTACACGACCGACCCGTCGTACGTCGTGCATCCGCCCCTCGGGAAGTACCTCATCGGGCTCGGGATGCTCGTGTTCGGTGCCGACAACCCCTTCGGATGGCGATTCGCCGTCGCCCTGCTCGGCACCCTGGCCGTGCCGCTCCTCTGGGTCATCGCCAAGAAGCTGTTCCGCTCGCCCGTGCTCGCCACGATCGGCGCCGGGATGCTCGCCATCGACGGGCACGCGATCGTCATGTCGCGCGTCGGGATCCTCGACGGCATCCTCATGTTCTTCGTACTGCTCGCCTTCCTCTTCGTCCTCCTCGACCGCGAGGACCAGCAGCGGAAGCTGCGCACGAAGATCATGGCCTGGCGCGCGGAGGAGGGCCTCGACGGCGACCCGATTCCGACGAAGGCCACGACCACCTCGCGAGCGCCCGACGTGAAGCCCGTCGGACCCGACTGGGGGCCCCGCCTCTGGTGGCGGCCCTGGCTCATGGCGGCGGCCGTCACCCTCGGGGCCGCGTCGGCCGTGAAGTGGTCAGGCCTCTACTTCCTCGCCGCGTTCTGCGTCTACACGCTCGTCATCGACATGATCGAGCGGAAGCGGCTCGGCGTGACCTTCTGGGGCTCCGCCGCGATCCTCATGCAGGGCCCCGTGTCGTTCCTCCTGACCGTGCCGCTCGCAGCCCTCACCTACCTCGCGACCTGGACCCGCTGGCTCACCACCACGGGCGGCTTCTACCGCGGCTGGGCCGAGGAGGCGGGCAACGCGTGGACCGGACTGCTCTCGTGGGTGCCGCTGCCCCTGCAGAGCCTCTGGCACTACCAGGTCGAGGCGTACAACTTCCACCGCGGACTCAGCGCCGAGCATCCCTACCAGTCGGGGCCGCAGGAGTGGCCGTTCCTCATCCGCCCCACCGCGTTCAGCTACGTCTACTCGGAGGCGGGCGACGGCTCATCCTGCGACGTCGGACAGTGCGTCGAGGCGATCACGTCGATCTCGAACCCCATCATCTTCTGGTTCGGCACCGTGTCGATCCTGTTCCTCATCATCATGTGCTTCCTGCGCCCGAAATGGCAGTACTTCGCGATCCTCGTCGGCTACGGGGCCGGCTACTTCCCGTGGCTCGCGTACCTCGAGCGCCAGGCCGTCTTCCACTTCTACGCGATCGCGTTCCTGCCGTTCATGATCCTCGCCTCCCTCGTGGTCATCCAGACCATCGCCGGCGACCGCGAGACCCCGCGCCCCTCCAGGACCATCGGCGTCTCCGCGGTCGGAGTGCTGCTCGTGATCATGGCGCTCGTCTCCGTGCTCTTCTGGCCCGTGTGGACCGGCCAGATGATCTCCACCTCCTACTGGTCGCTCACGCACTGGCTGCCCAGCTGGCGGTAGGCGCGCGGCGGCCGGCGCCCCGCGCGCCCCGCATCCGCGACCCCCGCGCCGGATGGGTCACTTTGCCCCCATCGAACCGCGCAGCACGGGCCCAAAGTGACCTCTTCAGGCGCGGCGACGCCGACCTGCGCAGGTTCCCGGCATGGCCGCGCGCATCCCCCGCACGCGCCCCCGCGCCGAATGGGCCACTTTCGTCCCATCGGGCCGCGCCACACGGGCCCAAAGTGACCTCTTCACGAGGCGCGGCGAGGCCGAGATCGCCAGGAGATGCGGCGGGCTGCGGAGAATTTCAGCGCCGCGACGCCGACCTTCGTAGGTTTCCGGCATAGCCGCGCGCATCCCCCGCACGCGCCCCCGCGTCGAATGGGCCACTTTCGCCCCATCGGGCCGCGCCACACGGGCTCAAAGTGACCTCTTCACGAGGCGCGGCGACGCCGGAGGCGGAAACCGCGGTGAGCGGTGAGCGGTCAGCGGTCAGCGGATGTGCCGAGCCGTGGATGCGTCGGGCATCGGGGGCGGCGGGCTGTGGAGAACTTCAGCGCGACGACGCCGACATACGTAGGTTTCCGGCATGGCCGCGCGCATCCCGATCCCCGAGGAGCTCAGAGACCGCGCGTTCAGCATCGCGGAGGGGAACGCCGCGGGTCTCACGAAGAAAGCCCTCGCCCGGCAGAGCCTCGCTCGGCCCTACCGCGGAGTGCGAGCGACGGAACCCGCACTGACCAGCAGGGAGCAGGTCCTCCGCTTCGGGCCGCGGCTCCGCGGTGGCCAGGCGCTGAGCGGGCCCTCCGCGCTGCGGGTCTACGGGCTGCCGGTACCGCGGCGCCACCGCTCGGAGACCGTCGACGTGCTTGCCAGGCAGTCGGCCTCGAGACCACGAGCGGCGGGCGTCCGTGCGCGGCGCATCCGGGATGACCTCTGGGAGGCCGACCTCGTCGAGGGGGTCCGGGTGGTTCCCGTGCCGCTGCTCTTCACTCTTCTGGCGAGTTCGTTCAGCGAGACGGAGCTGGTCACGGTCGGCGACGCGATGATCAGCGACTTCGACCGCTACCCGGGGCGGGTTTCGTCCGGCTCGCTGACCCAGCTCACCTGCTTGGAGGACGCCGTAGAGCGTTGGGGCCGACTCCGTGGCTGCTCGGTGCTGCGCGGCGCCCTGCCGCGCCTTCGGGAGCACGTTGCCTCGCCACCGGAGAGCTGGCTTCGCTGCCTCATCGTGGACGCGGGCATCGAGGAACCCGCCGTCAACGCCGATATCCACGCGGGCGGACGCTTCCTGGCACGAGGCGACCTCGTCTTCCGAGCCCAGCGCGTCGTCGTGGAGTACGAGGGCGAAGTGCACCTGAGCCCCGCGCAGTTCCGGCGCGACATAACCCGCACGGAGGCGCTGATCGCGGCCGGATGGCGCGTCATCCGCGTCACCCACGCTGACCTGTTCCCCGACGCCGCCGCCTTCCTCGCGCGGTTGCGTGCGGCGCTGTCCCGGTAGCGCGGCAACCCGGTAGCGCGGTAGCGCCGAGGCCCACTTGGGCCACTTTCACCCTATTTCGGAGCCGTCTGGAAGGGTGAAAGCGACCCAAACGGGCCAGGCGGAGCCGTCGGCAGGGCGAAAGTGACCTAACTAGCCCTGGCGGAGACATCTGGAGGGGTGAAAGTGACCCAAACGGGCCAGGCGGAGCCGTCTGGAGAGGTGAAAGCGACCCAAACGGGCCTGGCGGAGCCGTCTGGAGGGGTGAAAGCGACCTACCTGGCCCATCTGCCGAGCGCGCTCAGCCGGGAGGTGCTCAGCCGGAAGCGGCCAGCCGGGATGCGCTCAGGGGATGAGGCGGTCGGCGCGGTAGCGCGCGAAGAGGTCGGCGAAGGCCTGGTCGGTTCGGCGGAAGCTGAGGAAACCGGCGGCGCGGCTCTTGCCCATGTCGGTGACGACCTCCATCTCGCGTCCGAGGTCGGCGTCGGTGTGCCACCAGGATGCGAGCCGCGAGATGTCCGACTCGACGAGGTCGTGCTCGGCGGCGATGGCCGGCCAGTGCTGCTCGAGCTGCGCCATCTGCTCCTCGAGGGGGCGCGCCTGCCCGTCGAACCCGACGACCTGCTCGGCGGGGACGCCGAGCATCTCGGCGAGGCGAGGCCACATCCACCGCCAACGGAAGATGTCCCCGTTGACGATGTTGAAGGCCTCGTTGCGGCCAGCCGGCTCCGTCGACGCCCACACCATCTGCTCGGCGAGGACCCCCGCGTCAGTCATGTCGGTGAGGCCGTTCCACTGCGCCGCACTGCCGGGGAACACGAAGGGCACGCCGAGGTGCTTCGCGATCGTGGCCTGCACGGCGATCGTCAGGCCCATGTTCATGGCGTTGCCGACGGCATGCCCGATGACGGTGTGCGACCGATGCACCGACCACCTGAACTGCTGGCGGACTGCTGCTGCGAAGAGCTCGTCCTCCTGCGCGTAGTAGAAGTTCGGGGTGTCGAGCCGCTCCGACTCCTCACGGAACGGGGTGTCGGGCATCTCCCCCGCGGCGTAGGCCTCGAATGGGCCCAGGTAGTGCTTGAGTCCGGTGACCAGGGCGGCGTGCTCCACGGGGGCGTGGTCGAGCGCCGCGAGCAGGTCACGGACCATGGCGCCGTTCACGGCGATGTTCTCCGCCTCCGTCGCCTGTCGCTGCCACGCGGTGAAGAACACGTGCGTGGGGCGCTCGTCCGCGAGCGCAGCGCGCAGGCTCGCCGGGTCGCGGAGGTCGGCGGCGATGCCCCGCACGGTGCCGCTCGTCACGGCGCGGCGGGAGAGAGCGAGCACCTCCCAGCCGTCCTGGCTCAGGCGATCGACGAGGGCGGAGCCGGTGATCCCGGAGGCGCCCACAACAAGCGCGGTCCTCGGTGCGTTGGTGGTGCTGTTCGAGTTCGAGGTCATCAGGGGTGCAACGAGGCTGCCGCGATGGCTATTCCATGGCCGCGCGGTTCGGGATGCGCACCGCAGGCCCAGAATGGCGCGGTTCTACACTGGTTCGGTGAATGAACCCGCGTCTGCCCCTGACCCCAGCACGCTGCATCCGATCGACGGTCAGGAGCGGGTCATCCTCCTGAAGCCGCTCGTCACCAGCCCGCTCATCAGCGTCGGAGACTTCACCTACTACGACGACCCCGACGACCCCTCGGCGTTCGAGACGCGCAACGTGCTGCACCACTACGGGCCTGAGCGTCTGGTCATCGGGAAGTTCTGCGCCATCGCCTCCGGCGTGCGGTTCATCATGAACGGCGCCAACCACCGCATGTCTGGGCCGTCCACGTATCCGTTCCCCATCATGGGCGGAGCCTGGGGGCAGCACGTCGACCTCGTCAGCGACCTGCCGAGCCGCGGCGACACGGTCGTCGGCAACGACGTCTGGATCGGCGGGGACGTCACCATCATGCCGGGGGTGCGTATCGGCGACGGGGCGATCATCTCCACTGGATCCGTCGTGACGAAGGATGTGCCCGACTACGGCATCGTGGGCGGCAACCCGGTGACGCTCATCCGCCGCCGCTTCGATGACGACGACGTCCGGACGCTCCTCGAGGTCGCCTGGTGGGACTGGCCCCTCGAGGCGATCACGGAGCATGTCCGTGTCATCTCCGACGGTTCAGTGGCCGAGCTCGCTTCGATCGCCGACAACTTGGCGTAGCCGCGGCGCTGCACGGCCACGCCGCAGCGCGGCGCCGCTGCACAGCACCGCGGCGCCGCGGTCGGCTTTACGGGTAGGCGACGTAGAGGCGGTACATGCCCCCGAACGTGCCCGTCGTGTCCTGCGAGCAGGCGTTCGGCCCGATGTACACGTTCGATCCGGTTCCGACGGAGCCGCCGACGACGGCTCCCCACTTCGCCATGCACGCCGCCTGGGTCTCGAAGGCGTAGTAGGCCGAACCGGCGGCGCTGGCAGGGGTAGCGGCGAAGAGCGCTCCCGCGAGCGCGCCGACCGCGGCGAGTCCACTGAGCCCTGCAAACTTGCGAGTCTTTGAATTCGTCATCCGGCAAGGCTAGGACGCCTCCTTGAGCGAGCCGTCCGAAGTCCCTCCGTATCCAGTGGGCGCAGGAGAAGCAGGAGATCCAGCTCAACGCCCGTTGACGATCGCGACCACAATCCAAAAGACCGTGTGCAGTGCCAGTGCGGTCGCAACGACTCCCGGCGCAAGCCACGCGGGCACGCGGAATCCTCGACCCACGACGGCGGCGAGCCAGACGGACAGCACGATCAGCCCAGCCGCAACAGCTCCCATACCGAGCGCCATGGACAGCGCTTCCTGCCGGTACGGATTCGAAGTGAAAGACGGGTCTCGCTGAAGGAAATCCATCAGCTCCAACGAGGCGAGCCCCCCGATGAAGAAGAACAGGAAGTTGCTGACCATGACGATGGCCGCGACCGCGAACCACGCGCGCAGCGGGCCATCGGCCTCATCGAGAGGCTCTTGGCCCTCGCTGGAGGCGCCGTCGCGCTGAGCGGTCTCGCTCACAGGAAGCCCCTCGGGAAGCGCATGCGACGAACCTAGCTCACGTCGGTCGGCTACGCGCTGACGTCCTCGACCTGGCGCAGCACGTTCGAGTCGAGCGCCGCGAGGGCGACGACCTTGTAGCCCTCCGACTCGAAGAAGATCGTCGCCCGGTCCTCTTCGACGCTGATGACCGTGCCTGCTCCCCACTCACGGTGCTCGACGGTCTCGTCGATGGCGAGCGGCGCATCCGCCGGCACGCTGTCTGCCTGCGCGTCCGACGTGTCCTCGCGCCGCTCGCAGCCGTCGCAGTTCCCGCACCATTCCGGCCCGTCGACCCCGAAGTAGTCGAGCAGCACGCGCCGGCGGCACTGCGTCTCCTCCGCGTAGGCGCGCATCATCGACAGTCGCGACTCGGCGATTCGCTCCCGCGCGGCGGATGCCTCCTTGACGGCCTTCACCACGACATCGACTCGAGTCTTGCGCAGCGGATGCACGCCCCCGGCCGTCTCGACGAGTTCGGCATCCACGAGCTGGTTGACGAGCCTCGAGACCGTTCTTGCGGGCTGACCGACGGCCTCGGCGAGGTCCCGGATGCTCGCCCCTGGCGTGCGCGTGATGGCGCGCCACAGGGTGCGCAGTCCGGCCTTGTCCACCGAGCGCTTCGCAAAGAAGCGCCGCAGCGCGAGGTCCTCGACGCGGTAATGCAGCACGGCCGTCGCGGGCTCGCCGTCCCGCCCCGCGCGGCCGACCTCCTGGTAGTAGGCGTCGAGCGACTCCGTCGTCGCCGCGTGCAGCACGAAGCGCACGTCACCCCGGTCGATGCCCATGCCGAACGCGGACGTCGCGACGACGACATCGAGTTCGCCGTCCCGCCAGCGGTCCTGCACCGCTCGGCGCTCTGCGACCTTGAGACCGGCGTGGTAGGCGGCAACCTCCCGCCCTTCCGCGGCGAGCTCGGCCGCGTACGACTCCGTCTCCCTGCGTGAGGCGACGTAGACGAGACCGGGGGCGGTCCAGCTGCGCGCTTCGTCGACGATCGCGGCCCGCTTGTCGTCCTCGCTCTCATGGCGCTGGACTGCCAGTCGGATCTCGGGTCGGTCGACGCCGTGCACCTGCACGTCCGGATCCCGCATCCGCAGCCGCTCGACGATGTCCGCCCGCACCGGCTTCGAGGCCGTCGCGGTCATCGCGAGCACCGGCGGGTCGCCGAGCGCTGATCGCACGTCGCCGAGCCTCAAGTAGTCGGGCCGGAAATCGTGCCCCCACGAGGAGACGCAGTGCGCCTCATCCACGACGAGCAGAGACACGTCCTGCGCCGCGAGGCGGGCGACGTTGTCCTCGTTCGCCAGCTGCTCCGGTGCGAGGAGCACGTACAGCGACCCGCCCGCCTCGATCCGCTCCCAGGCGCGGGCCACCGCAGAAGCGCCCCGTGACGAGTTGATGGCGACGACGTCGGGGGCATCCGGGGCGGCCTCGATCGATGCGCGCTGGTCTGCCTGCAGGGCGATGAGCGGCGAGACGACGAGAACGATGCCGCCGCGCGCAGCCCCCGCGACCTGGTAGACCGCTGATTTCCCGCCACCGGTCGCGAGCACGAGCAGCGTGTCGCGCCCCGCCGCAGCAGAGCGGATCGCGTCGCCTTGACCGGGGAGCAGCGACTCCCACCCGAACCGGTCCCGCGCGATGCGCTCGAGCGTGCGACGGGTTGGTGCGGAGGAACTCATGCACCGACGCTATCGCCGTCGAACTGGGTGAGGACTTCGCTTGACAGGCCCTCCCACGCCGTGTTCGCACCCCCTCTGCGGCCCGCACGACCGCGCCAACGACGAGACGGCCGGCGCCCCCTCTGGGGCACCGGCCGTCTCAGCAGCTGCTGGAAGCTAGTTCACTTCGTTGGGGTGCGCCGCGACTCGTCCTTCTTCGCCGCGCTCGAGTGCCGTGATGGCGTCGTACTCGGCGCCCGACAGCTCGAAGTCGAAGACCTGAGCGTTCTCGACCATGCGCTCACGCGACGTGGTCTTCGGGAAGACGATGTTGCCCTTCTGGAGGTGCCAGCGGATGACGACCTGCGCGGGCGTCTTGCCGTGTGCATCCGCTGCCGCCTTGACGGGCTCCAGCTCGAAGAGCGGGTACTTGGCCTGGCCAAGCGGTCCCCATGCTTCGGTCTTGATGTCCTCGGCTTGCAGGTAGGCGTCGAGCTCGGGCTGCTGGAAGATCGGGTGCTGCTCGATCTGGTTGACGACCGGCTTCACGCCGGTTGCCGAGATGATGTCGCGCAGGTGCGACTCGAAGAAGTTGCACACGCCGATGGACGTGGTCAGGCCGGCCTGCTGCAGCTCGACGAGCGCCTCCCAGCTCTCGACGAACTTGTTCTGCTTCGGCGTCGGCCAGTGGATGAGGTAGAGGTCGGCCTTCTCGAGGCCGAGGCGCTCGAGGCTCGCGTCAATCGCCGCGCGGGGCGTGTCGCGGCCCTGCTCGTCATTCCAGAGCTTCGTGGTCACGTAGAGCTCGTCGCGCGGGATGCCGGACTTCGCGATGGCCCTGCCCACGCCCTCCTCGTTGCCGTAGATCTTGGCGGTGTCGATGTGGCGGTAGCCGACCTCGAGGGCGTCGGACACGATGCGCTCGGTCTCTGCCGGGTCGACCTTGAAGACGCCGAAGCCGAGCTGGGGAATGCTGGTGCCGTCGTTGAGGGAAACGTTGGGGATCTGCAATGCGGTCATCCCTCTGTTCTAGCAAGCGGAACTGGTTCCGCGCTGACCGGACACGGCAATAGACTGTAATGCTCATGACTACGACTCCCCTCGAGATCTCCTACCCGCCGGAGCTGCCCGTCAGCCAGATGCGGGACGAGATCCGCGACGCCATCGCCGCCAACCAGGTGGTCATCGTCGCGGGCGAGACCGGGTCGGGCAAGACGACGCAGCTGCCGAAGATCTGCCTCGAGCTCGGCAGGCAGATGATCGGGCACACGCAGCCCCGACGCATCGCAGCGCGCACGATCGCGGAGCGGATCGCGGATGAGCTCGGCGGCGACATCGGCGGGCTCGTCGGCTACCAGGTGCGCTTCACCGACGAGGTGTCGGCCGAGACGCGCGTGAAGCTCATGACCGACGGCATCCTCCTCAACGAGATCCACCGCGACCGCCTGCTGCGCAAGTACGACACGATCATCATCGACGAGGCGCACGAGCGCAGCCTCAACATCGACTTCCTCCTCGGCTACCTGAAGACGCTCCTCCCGAAGCGGCCCGACCTGAAGGTCATCATCACGTCGGCGACGATCGACCCCGAGTCGTTCTCGAAGCACTTCAACGACGCCCCGATGATCGAGGTCTCCGGCCGCACGTTCCCCGTCGACGTCCGCTACCGGCCGCTCGTCGCCGACGCTCCGCTGCCCGGTGAGGAGGACGAGGACGCGGCCCCGCAGACGCCGGAGCGCGACATGTTCGAGGGCATCGTGGATGCGCTCGACGAGCTCGACCGCGACCTGCCCGGCGACGTGCTCGTGTTCCTGTCCGGCGAGCAGGAGATCCGGGACGCGCAGGACGCGATCCGCGCCCACGTCGCGCGCGACGCTCGCCCGGAGTCGACCGAGGTCCTCCCGCTCTTCGGCCGCCTCTCCTCCGCGGAGCAGCACCGTGTGTTCGAGTCGAAGCGTCCGCCCGGGGTGCGCCGGCGCGTGGTGCTCGCGACAAACGTCGCAGAGACGAGCCTCACGGTGCCAGGCATCGTCGCCGTCATCGACACGGGGACGGCGCGCATCTCCCGCTACTCCACGCGAGCGAAGGTGCAGCGCCTCCCGATCGAGGCCATCTCGCAGGCGTCCGCGAAGCAGCGTTCGGGCCGCGCCGGCCGCACCTCCGCTGGCGTCGCCATCCGCCTCTACTCGGAGGCCGACTTCGATCGCCGCCCCGAGTTCACCGAACCCGAGATCCTCCGCACGAACCTCGCGAGCGTGCTCCTGCAGATGCTCGAGCTGGGCCTCGGGGCCCTCTCCGAGTTCCCGTTCCTGCAGCCGCCGGACGCGCGCGGCATCAAGGACGGCACCGACCTCCTCAGTGAGCTGGGGGCCGTCGAACCCGGCAAGGCCAGCCACGGGAAGGACAGCCAGCTGCGCCTCACGAAGACGGGCCGCAGCCTCGCCCGCCTCCCCATCGACCCCCGATTCGGCCGCATGGTCATCGAGTCGAAGCAGCACGACGTGAGCCGCGAGATCCTCATCATCGTCGCCGGCATGACGGTGCAGGACATCCGCGAGCGTCCGCTCGAGAAACGGCAGAAGGCCGACGAGCTGCACGCGCGGTTCCGCGACCCGTCCAGCGACTTCCTCACGCTCGTGAACGTGTGGAACTACCTCGAGGAGCAGAGCCACGAGCTCGGCTCGAGCGCGTTCCGTCGCAAGTGCCGAGACGAGTTCATCAACTTCGTCCGCTTCCGCGAGTGGCAGGACGTGTTCCGTCAGCTCCGCCAGCTCGCCGGCCCCATCGGCTTGAAGGTGCAGCGGCCAGCCGCCGGGCAGGTGCAGGAGCCCGGCGCCCTCGCCGACGCCATCCACCGCTCCATGCTCGCCGGGCTCCTCAGCCATATCGGCATCCGCGACGAGCTGAAGCGCGACTACGCGGGAGCACGCGGCACCCGGTTCCAGATCTTCCCCGGTTCCGGGCTCGCGAAGGCGAAGAAGCAGCCGGATGTCGTCATGGCGGCCGAGCTCGTCGAGACGAGCCGCCTCTTCGCGCGCACCGTCGCGAAGATCGACCCAGCCTGGGCCGAGGTGCTCGCGGGCTCCCTCGCGAAGCGCAACCACTCCGACCCGCACTGGGAGAAGACGCAGGGCTCCGCGGTCGCCATCGAGCGGGTGACCCTCTACGGCGTGCCCATCGTTCGAGGACGCACCGTGCAGTTCTCGAAGATCGACCCGGCCTGGTCGCGCGACCTGTTCATCCGCCACGCCCTCGTCGAGGGCGACTGGAACGGGCGCCACAGCTTCGACTCCAAGAACCGGGCGCTGCGCAAGAGCCTCGCCGACCTCGAGGAGCGCACCCGTTCGCGCGGTGCCTACACCGACGACGAGGACGCCGTCTTCGAGTTCTACGACGAGCGCCTCCCCAGGGATGTCGTCTCGCAGTCCACGTTCGAGAAGTGGTGGCAGGGCGCGCAGAAGCAGACCCCGCAGCTGCTCACCATGACGAGGGCGGATGTGCTCGGCGAGGAGCACGCCGACCCCGACGAGCAGGGTGCCGGGTTCCCCACCGAGTGGAAGCAGGGCGACCAGCGCCTCCGCCTCCGGTACCGCTTCGACCCGGGTGCGCCCGACGACGGCGTGACGGTCAACATCCCGCTGCCCCTGTTGTCGCGCCTCGACGACCGCGGCTTCGACTGGCAGGTGCCCGGCATGCGCCGGGAGCTGGTCATCGCGCTCCTGAAGTCGTTGCCGAAGGCCACCCGACGCAACTTCGTGCCCTCCGCGGACTGGGCCGACAAGCTGCTCGGCGAACTCGGCGAGGCAAGGCCAGACCTCGGCCAGGAGGTTCCCGGCGACTTCGACGACGCGCTGCGGCAGATCATGCAGCGGCAGGCGGGCATCCGCTTCGACGTGAGCGAGTTCGACTGGAGCCGCGTCCCCTCGCACCTTCGGGTGCGCTTCCGAGTGCTCGACGACCGCGGCCGGGAGCTCGGCACGGGAGAGGACCTCAGGGCGCTGCAGGAGAAGCTCAAGAAGGCGTCGGAGGCGTCGGTGCTGCGCGCGACGCAGCAGGTCGCGGCGCCCGCCCGCCCCGGGAACGGCGTGCGCGAGGCCGGTTCGGTGCCAGCGCAGAGCGCGTCGACCGCGGAGCTCCGCTACGACCAGCACGGGCTCACCGAGTGGCCGCTCGACGGGATCCCCGAGCTCATCGACATCAAGCGCAAGCACGGCGTGATCCGCGCCTACCCGTCGCTCGCCGTCGTCAAGGGAAGCATCGACCTGCGCCTCGTGACGACGCCAGAGGACCAGGCGCGCGAACATCCCATCGGCGTCGCTGCCCTCCTCGTCGCGTCGGTGCCCTCCCCTGCGAGCTACGTGCAGGAGCACCTGACGGCGAAGGAGAAGCTGGCCCTCGCGACGAGCCCGTACCACTCGACGCCGGCGCTCTTCGGCGACATCGTCGCGGCCCTCGCCCAGGATGCGGTTGCCGCGTACAGCCAGGAGCACGGCGGCCCCGTGCGCACGCGGGCCGCGTTCGATGAGCTGCGCGAGACGTTCAACGCGACCCTGCTCGACCGCATGTTCGCGCAGACGAAGCTCGTCTCCGAGATCCTCGACCGCTTCCGCGAGGCCAACAAGGCGCTCAAGGCGGCCAACCACATCTCGGTGCTGCCGTCGCTCTCCGACGCCCGCTCGCAGCTGCAGGCGCTCGTCTACCCGGGCTTCGTGTCGAAGACCGGCGTCACGCGGCTTGCGCACCTCCCCCGCTACCTGCGGGCGCTCACCTACCGCCTCGAGCGGGTGCTCAGCCATTCCAGCATCGAGCGGGCCGGCCTCATGCAGGTGGAGCAGGCGACGGCCCTGTACACGGAGGCGGGCGGCACGTTCCCCGCGAACCGCTCCGCCCCGGCATCCGTCGTCCAGGCGAGGTGGATGCTCGAGGAGTTCCGCGTGAGCCTCTTCGCGCAGCAGCTCGGCACGGCCGAGACGGTCTCGCTGAAGCGCATCCGCCAGGCCCTCGCGGAGAAGTAGCGCCGGGCGGGCGCGCCGTCCCGCAGCGCACCCCTGCGCGCTGCCGCATCGCCCCCGGCGCATCGCGCCCTGCTGCAATCCACCCCACCAAGCGCAAAAATCAGCCAGATGCGCGCTCCCGGTGGCGGGAGCGCGCATCTGGCTGATTCCTTGGACGCGAGCCGGGCTGCGCTGAGCCGGCCAGCCGTCGCTAGACGGCCGTGTAGCCGCCGTCGACGAGCACGTAGGAGCCCGTCATGAAGCTCGCCTTGTCGGAGAGCAGGTAGGTGGTGAGGTTCGCGACCTCTTCGGCCTTGCCGAGGCGCCCAAGCGGGTGCTTCGCGACGAGAGCATCGAGCTGCTCCTCGCTGAGGTGCTTCTCGAGCAGCGGCGTGGAGATGTACCCGGGTCCGACGGCGTTGATCCGAAGCCCCTGGGGGCCGTACTCGGCAGCCGAGTTCTTCGTGATGCCGACAACCGCGTGCTTGGAGGCCGTGTAGGCGCCGCTGCCGATCGCCGCGACCGTTCCGTGGATGGAGGCCATGTTGACGATGGCTCCCTCTTCGGCGCCGGCCTCGAGAATCGCGGGGATCTGCGCGCGGAGCCCGTATAGCACTCCGTTGAGGTTGATGTTGATGACGCGGTCCCAGTCGTCGACCTCGACGTCAGCGGCGGGGGCCGCCTTGCCGCCGATTCCGGCGTTGTTCACGGCGTAGTTGAGCTTGCCATAGGTGGCGACGGCGTGCTCGACCGTGCGGACGCTGTCCTCTGCGACGGCGGTGTTCGCCTCGAACGGCGAGGCGGTGCCGCCGGCTGCCTCGATCTCGGCGACCACTCGCTTCGCACCCTCGAGGTTGATGTCGGAGACGACCACCTGGACGCCGTTGGCGGCGAGCTCCTTCGAGATCGCCTCGCCGATTCCCGAACCGCCGCCGGTCACGATCGCGACTTTTCCTGCAAATGCCATGGTGCTGTTCCTCTCAGAGTGCGCGGCCGGTGGTCACCGGTTGCTCCTTCGAGTGTGCTCCCGCACATCCACAATTGGCTGTGTTTTGGGTCAGCGAACAGGCGTAGCATTCACCTGTTCTGTATCCCTGACTGGCCCCACGGCCTCCCCCGCGTGCACGCCCGGCGGCTACTCGGCGTCGGCCAGCCAGACCGTCGTATCGGTCGTCAAGAGACCTGCGTCCTCGACGTGCGCCACCTCGCTGCGGGCGAGCACTCGGAGCCCCTCCGGCAGCGCAACCGGCTGAGCGCCGAAGTTGGTGATCACCGTGACGTCGCCGTTGCGGTACGCGAGCACCTCGTCGCCGAAGCCGTCGACCCACGCGAAGCGGGCATCCCCCATGCCGAGGTCGTGCTCGCGGCGCAGCGCCAGCAGGGAGCGGTACAGGTTCAGGGTCGAGGAGGGGTCGTGCACCTGCTCGCCGCGCGCGAGCTCCGCCCACAGCTCCGGCTGCGGAAGCCACGACTCTCCCGTCGCGCTGAAGCCGTAGCTGCCGCCATCGGCCTCCCACGGAATCGGCACCCGGCAGCCGTCACGGCCGTACAGCTCACCCTCGGAGCGGATGAAGATCGGGTCCTGCCGCGCCTCGTCCGCGAGGTCGATGACATCGGGCAGGCCGAGCTCCTCGCCCTGGTACAGGTAGCTGGAGCCCGGCAGCCCGAGCATGAGCGCCGTCGCGGCTCGTGCGCGCCGCTCGCCGACCACGGGGTCCGGCTGGCCGGGGGTCTTCGGGCCGACGCCGGCTCCGTGCGCGTTCGGCTCGGTCAGGGCGAGGCGGGTCGCGTGGCGCACCGTGTCGTGATTCGAGAGCACCCAGGTGCTCGGCGCACCGGATGCGGCGAACGCGGCGAGCGACCGGGTCACGACCTCCTTCTGGCCGTCCGCATCCCACGGCGCGCGCAGGTAGGCGAAGTTGAAGGTCTGGTGCAGCTGGCCGGGGCGAACCCACTCGGCCATCTCCTCGACGCTCGGCAGCCACGCCTCGCCGCACAGCACGCGGTCGCCGTCGTACTCGGCAGCGAGGAGATGCCAGGCGCGGAAGATCTCGTGGACCGCCTCCTGGCCGAGGTACGGGGTGCGGGGGTCGCCGACGATGGGCAGGTCGCTCTCGACGGGGATGTAGTCCGGCAACCCGTCTTCCTTCGCGAGGCCGTGGGCCACGTCGATGCGGAAGCCGTCGACGCCGCGGTCGAGCCAGAAGCGCAGGATGTCCTCGAAATCCCGATGCACAACCGGGTTCGACCAGTCGAAGTCGGGCTGCGTGGAGTCGAACAGGTGCAGGTACCACTGGCCGGGCGTGCCGTCTGCTTCGGTGAGACGCGTCCATGCCGGCCCTCCGAAGAGCGACTGCCAGTTGTTCGGTGGCAGCTCGCCGTGCTCGCCCTTGCCCTCGCGGAACAGGTAGCGCGCACGCTCCGGGCTGCCGGGGCCGGCGGCGAGCGCGGCCTTGAACCAGGCGTGCTCCGACGAAGAGTGGTTGGGGACGATGTCGACGATGATGCGGATACCCCGCTCGTGGGCCGCCTCGAGCATCCGGTCGAACTCGTCGAGGGTGCCGAAGACGGGGTCGACGTCGCAGTAGTCGGCGACGTCGTAGCCGGCGTCGTTGAGGGGCGACGGGTAGAACGGGGAGAGCCAGATGGCGTCGATCCCGAGGTCGGCGAGGTCCGGGATGTGCGCCGTGACGCCAGCGAGGTCGCCGATGCCGTCGCCGCTCCCGTCTGCGAAGGAGCGCGGGTAGACCTGGTAGATGACGGCTGAGCGCCACCATTCGGATCCTGGGGTGGTGTCCTTCGCGAACTGGGCCTCTGTGGGTGCATCGTTGAGCGTCACCACGACAGGCTAGTGGATGCGGCGTGCCCCCTGTCCGCTGGACAGGGGGCACGTCGTCGTCGAGCGCCGGTGAGCGCGGTCGCTGTCAGATGTACAGCTAGAGGACCTTGCCGAGGAAGTCCTGCGTGCGCGGCTCCTTCGGGTTCCCGAAGAGCTCGTCGGGAGTGCCCGTCTCGACGATCTTGCCGTCGGCCATGAACACGACACGGTCGGCGACTTCGCGCGCGAAGCCCATCTCGTGGGTGACGAGGGCCATCGTCATGCCCGACTTGGCGAGGTCGCGGATGACCTGGAGCACTTCGCCCACCATCTCGGGGTCGAGGGCGCTCGTCGCCTCATCGAAGAGCATGATCTCCGGGTCCATGGCGAGCGCCCGGGCGATCGCCACGCGCTGCTTCTGGCCGCCGGACAGCTGCGAGGGGCGGCGGTCCATGAGGTGGTCGAGGCCCACTCGGCGCAGCAGCTCCTCGCCGCGCTTGTTGGCCGCATCCTTCGTGACGCCCTTGATCTCGCGGGGCGCCAGCGTCACGTTCTCGAGCACCGTCATGTGCGGGAAGAGGTTGAAGTGCTGGAACACCATGCCGATGCGCTGCCGAACCTTGTCGAGGTTCGTCTTCGGGGCGGTGATGTCGTCGTCGTCGACGAAGACGTGCCCCTTCGTGACCTCTTCGAGGCGGTTCAGGCAGCGGAGCAGCGTCGACTTCCCGGAGCCGGACGGGCCGATGATCGCGATGACCTCGCCGTTCGCGATCTCGAGATCGATGCCCTTGAGCACCTCCACGGGTCCGAAGGACTTGTGCATCTCGACGACCCGCACGCGCGGCTGGCCGGAGTTGACCGCGTCGAAGCGACCGGTGAATGGCGTCTGCTCCACGGCTGACGCATCCGACGCTGAGTTGTTCACGTCACTCATTTGTTGAACCTCTTGTCGACGTAGTTGGAGAGGACCGTCAGCAGGTAGATGACGATGAAGTAGAGCACGCCGACGACGAGCCAGATCTCGAACGACCGGAAGGTCGAGGCGATGACGATGCGGCCCTGGTAGGTGAGCTCAGCGAAGCCGAGGACGGACAGCAGCGAGGTGTCCTTCAGCGTGATGATGAACTGGTTGATGAGCGACGGCGTCATGATCTTGAACGCCTGCGGCAGCACGACCCGGCGCATCGACTTGCCGCGGGTCAGGCCGAGCGAGCGCGCGGCTTCCATCTGGCCGGGGTCCACAGACTGGATGCCGGAGCGCACCGTCTCCGTGATGTACGCGCCGGCGTTGAGGCTCAGCGTGATCACACCGGCGGTGAGCGCGTCGAGCGAGATGCCCGTCACGGCTGGCACGCCGAAGTAGAAGAAGAACGCCTGCACCAGCACCGGGGTGCCTCGGAAGATGTTCACGTACGTGGAGGCGATGCCGCGAAGCAGCACGTTCTTCGAGATCTTCAGGAAGCCGAACGCGAGGCCCAGGATCATCGCGAAGACGAGCGACAGGGCGGTGGCGAGCAGCGTGTAGCCGAGGCCGACCATGAGCGACGGGAAGGCGGCGACGACGAGCTCGAAGAAGCCGAGCTGGCCCGATTCCTCCTCGCTGCCGAGGTAGCGGTCGCTGATCGTCGCGAGCACGCCCGTGTCGTCGGCGTTGGCAAGGCCGGCGTCGAAGAGCTCGAGGAGCTCGGGGTTCTGGCCCTTGAGGACTGCGAAGCCGTACTCGCCGCCCTCGATGGGGTCGGTCACGGTCATGAGGCCGTTGCCCTGCTGGATGCCGTACTGCAGCACCGGGAAGTCCTCGAAGAGCGCGACGGAGTTGCCCGTCTGCACCTCCGCGATCATGTCGGCGGTGTCGGAGAACGTTCGGATCGTGAAGCCGTATTCGGAGGACAGCTCCTCGGCGGTGGTTGCGCCGACCGTGCCGGTCTTGACGGCCACGTTCTTGCCGGCGAGGTCCTCGTAGCCGGTGATGCTGGTGTCGCCGTCCTTGACGGCCATCTGCACGCCCGAGGTGAAGTAGGGCTCCGAGAAGTCGAAGACCTGCTTGCGCTCGTCGGTGATGGTCATGCCGGCGATGATGCCGTCCGCCTGGCCGGACTGCACGGCCTGGAGAGCGGCGTCGAAGCCCAGCGGCTTGATGTCGATCTCGAAGCCCTGGTTCGCGGCGATGGCGCGGATGAGGTCCATGTCGATGCCGAGGAGTTCGCCGTTCTGCTCGAACTCGAAGGGCGCGTAGGTGTTGTCCGTCGCGATGACGTACGAGCCCTTGTCCTTGGGGGTGTCGACGGCGAAGAGCGGGTTCTTGGGCAGCGTTCCGGGGCCGTCGTCCTCGATGACCTCGTTGCCGAGGGTGACGACGCCGCCGGAGATCTTGGTCGCATCCGGTGCGCCGTCTCCGAGGTACTCGTCGAGGATGCCCTGGTAGGTGCCGTTCTCGACGACGTTCTTGAGTCCGTCGTTGAAGGCCTCGCGGAGTTCCGCGTTCTGGCCCTTGTTGACGGCGAAGCCGTAGGAGGAGGCGCGCTCAGGCTCGGTGACCGTCTTGAGGTTGATCTCGCCGGTCTCGATGCCGTACTGGAGGATCGGGAAGTCGTCGAAGACTGCGACCGAGTTGCCGCTCGTGACGTCGTTGAACGCGTCGGACGCGTCCTGGAAGCCCGTGACGGTGAAGCCGATCTCCTTGCCGAGCGTCTCGGCGAAGGTGAAGCCCTCCGTGCCGTTCTTCGCGGCGACGGTCTTGCCCTCGAGGTCTTCGTAGCTGGTGACGTCGTTGTTGCTCTTGGCGACGGCCATCTGGATGCCGGAGTCGAAGTAGGGGTTCGAGAAGTCGAACGTGCCCTTCCGCTCGTCGGTGATCGACATTCCGGCGATCATGCCGTCGACGGCGTTGGTCTGCACTGCCTGCAGCGCGCCGTCGAAGCCGAGCGACTTGATCTCGACGTTGAAGCCCTGATCTTCCGCGATGGCGTTGATCAGGTCCATGTCGATCCCGCGGAGCTCGCCGTCGATCTCGAACTCGAACGGCGCCCACGTGGTGTCGGTGGCGATCGTGTAGGTCTGTCCCTCGACCGCGCTCTTGCCGATCGTGGCCGCTTGCGCGGTTCCCGCGATGGCTCCACCGGTCAACAGCAGCAGCAGTGCGACCGCGATGACGGACAGGACTTGGTTTCGTGAGTCTGCGACTCGTTGCAGGAGTGAGGTGAGCGAAGTTCGCATCGTGCTCCTCGGCCAGGGCAGTTTCTGGAGGAGCGTTGGAACCTGGCGGTACCCGGCGCAGCCCCCGCTTCTGCCGGTCTGTCAGCAGCCGCAGATCGCAGCAACCGAATTATGAGCGCAACGCTACCTGGCTGGGAGTCTGCTGTATGACACGATCCGTAGATCGTGTTCCCCTTGTGATGTTTTCGCGATGGCGTCTTGGGCCTCGAGGGCGCGGCGGGAGACGCCCTCGTGATTACGCTTGGCAGGGCCGGATCTGCGGTCGGGTTCGGCGGAGGGCGGAACGATGCGGGACGAGAACGACGTCAGCTTGCTGTGCGAGCCGTATCTGGTGCTGCCCGACGCTTCGGGCGTGGAGGTCGCCTGGGTGACGGACGGGGAGGCTCGCGACTCCCGCCTCATCGTCGTGCCGATCGAGCTCGGCGAGCGTCTCGCGGAGCTCTCGGTCGAGGAGCTGAAGGACCCTGCGCTCGCGAGCTCGCTGCCGGGCGCTCAGGTGACGAGATCCGCTGGCGTCCGACTGTCCGCGATGGCGGAGGACCGCGAGAGCTTCCTCCCCGCCGGGCTCGAGGACCTCCGGAACGCACTCGAGACGGAGACGACGGTCATGCGTGAGGTGTGGCGCCAGTCGGCTCGAGCCTCGGGCCTGGAGCCCGGAGTCGGCTGCGCGTATCGGGTCGTGAGCGGTGCCGCCGCTTCCCGGGTCGCACGCCTCTCCGCAGCTCCGCCCGCGGACGCCCCGCTCCTGCGTCTGCTGCTGACGAGCGACCACCAGCTCGGCGCTCCCGTCCCGGTAGCCATGCGGCAAGCGAGCGAAGCCGCTGGCCCCTTCGACGCCGTGCTGTACGCGGGCGACTTCGTGAATGTCCCCGACCGCGCCTCGGAATGGTTCGACGACGCTCGCGGCTCCGCGTTCTTCCCGTCCATGCGAGACATCCTGCCGAGCACGCCGATCTTCTCGGTGGTCGGCAACCACGAGGTCCAGGGCAGGCGAGAGCCTGGGCGGACGCTCTCGGAGTCCTTCGAGGGCGCATTGCCCGTGCGCGTGTCCGACGACGGTCTGAGCCTCTCGAACTACGAGACCCTGTTCCCCTCGCCGTCCGGCTCCCGCTTCTACGCGGTCACCTTCGGCGGGGTGCGCATCGTCGCCCTGAGCGCGACGCGGATTTGGCGCTCCGACCGGGCCGACGACGACCCCGCCGCTCGCCTCGTGTCGAGCCGCTACCAGGAGGCCGCGCACGCGCTTGAAGATCCGCTGGCTCAGCGCTACGGGTCGCACATCATCGACGACCTGCAGGCCGGGAGCCCGCAGTACGAGTGGCTGCGCCGCGAGCTCGCGAGCCCCGCCTTCACGGAAGCGAGGCTGCGCGTGGTCGTCATGCACGAGAGCCCGCACAGCATCGGCGTGAACGCGATGCCGCACTTCGCGCATCCCGTTCGCCTCGAGGAGCGCGACGGGCTCGGCGAGCTGACCGGCGTGCGCTACGACTACCCGTCGGCCGAGAGCATCCTGCTGCGCGACATCGCACCGCTCTTCGAAGCGGCGCGCGTCGACCTCGTCATCGGCGGGCACTCGCACCTGTGGTCGAGGTTCGCCTCAGCGGCGGGCGTGCAGTACCTCGAGACGTCGCACGCTGGGAGCACACACGGGGCATTCGATCAGAGCAGCGGCCGCCGTCGAACGCGCCCGTCGTTCCGGTGGAACGCGCACGATGCAGTGGCGCAGGGCGACGCTGGCGGCCTCGACCCCATCGTTCCGACGCGTGCCCCTCGGCTCGGAGCGGCCGGCGAGCCACTCCCCTACGTCGCGGAGCCGGGGCTGAGCGTGTTCAGCGTGCTGACCGTGTCTGCAGGTGCAGGCGCAGGCGCAGGCGAGAAAGCGGATGCGGCTGCCGTCGTCGAGAGCTACCTGTACGACGCCCGGACCCCCGAGGTGCCGGCTCAGGTCTTCGATGCGTTCGGCGTCGGCGAGGCGTGAGCCGCTCGGTCGCGCGCGTTCCTGAGGAGCCTGGGGCCGACCGTCCAGAGGAGCACCACGAGCCCGGCCACGGCTCCGCCTGCCCAGATTCCGGCGGTTGGCGAGACGACGAAGTCGAACACGAAGAGCACGATGCCCACGAAGAGCAGTGACGCTGCGATGAGGCAGAGGATGAGGATGACGCTGGCGGCGTGGACGAGCTGCGCTTTCGCCCCTTCGCCGAACAGGATGCGATGCAGCATGACGGGCGCGAGCGCGAGGAGCGTGACGAGGACGGCGAAGATGACGAGGCACAGGTAGAGCACGTGATCGAACGGACCGAGCTCCGTGAAGCGCTGCTGGAACGGCAGCGTCAGCAGGAAACCGGCCATGATCTGCGTGCCGGTCTGCAGCACGCGGAACTCCTGCATGAGCTCGCTCCAGTTGCGGTCCGAGCGTTCGTTGGGGGTCTCGTCTCGTCCGTCATCGGACGTGGTGTCGACGTCGCTGTCGATCATGGCTTCTCCTGCGGTGTTGGGAGGCGTTCGCCCATCGCTCGTCCCGCCGGGTGCCCGGCACGCGACTCGTGGCGTGCCGGGCTCAGCGGTCAGGCGAGGTCGCTGATGCCGTCCTGGCGTCGGCGGTCCTGCGATCCCTCGTCGTCGACGGCGCCGTCGCCGGTCTCGAACTTCTCGTCGCGACGTTCCTGGCGGTGCTCTTCCTGATGCTCGTGCTCTTCGCGCAGCTCTTCGTTCTTGTCGTGTCCCATGGGGTCTCCTCGATCGTCTTCGGCGCATCGTTGCGCAGCCCGCGCGGCGGAGTGCCGCAGGCTGAGCGTAGCGCTCGGCGCTTGGATCGCGGCAGGAATTGGCTCCTCCACACCAGGACGAGAATGCCCCTGACTTCGCACCGGGCAGGGCTGCCAAGGTCGAGGGCTGTGTTGTGGTCGTCACAACGCAGCGGAAGCGACCAGAAGTCCGCTCCCGACCTTGCGGGCAGCGGTTTGCCCGCCGGGCGCGGAGCGCTGCTCGGCGGGGGGTGTCGCCGGAGACGCCTCGAGGCGGTGCCCACCAGGAGTCCTGGTCGGCACCGCCTCGAGGGTGGCGCGTGGTGGAGACAGCTGGGCTTAGAAGTCCCAGTCCTCGTCTTCCGTGTTGACGGCCTTGCCGATGACGTAGGAGGAGCCCGACCCGGAGAAGAAGTCGTGGTTCTCGTCGGCGTTCGGCGAGAGCGCCGACAGGATCGCCGGGTTCACGTCGGTGACGCTCGAGGGGAACATGGGCTCGTACCCGAGGTTCATGAGCGCCTTGTTGGCGTTGTAGTGCAGGAACTTCTTGACGTCCTCGGCGAGGCCGACTTCGTCGTACAGGTCGTGCGTGTACTGCACTTCGTTCTCGTAGAGCTCGAAGAGCAGCTCGAACGTGTAGTCCTTGAGCTCCTGGCGCTTGGCCTCGTCGACCAGCTCGAGGCCCTTCTGGTACTTGTAGCCGATGTAGTAGCCGTGCACTGCCTCGTCGCGGATGATGAGGCGGATGAGGTCGGCCGTGTTGGTGAGCTTGGCGTGGCTCGACCAGTACATGGGCAGGTAGAAGCCCGAGTAGAACAGGAACGACTCCAGCAGCGTCGACGCGATCTTCCGCTTGAGCGGGTCGTTGCCGTGGTAGTAGTTCATGACGATCTGCGCCTTGCGCTGCAGATTCTCGTTCTCCGTCGACCAGCGGAACGCGTCGTCGATCTGCGGCGTGCTCGAGAGGGTCGAGAAGATCGACGAGTAGCTCTTGGCGTGCACCGACTCCATGAACGCGATGTTCGTGTAGACGGCCTCCTCGTGCGGCGTCAGCGAGTCGGGGATGAGGCTGACCGCGCCCACGGTTCCCTGGATCGTGTCGAGCAGGGTGAGCCCCGTGAAGACGCGCATGGTGAGCGTCTGCTCTGCAGGCGTGAGCGTGTTCCACGACTGCACGTCGTTCGACAGCGGCACCTTCTCGGGGAGCCAGAAGTTGTTGACGAGTCGGTTCCAGACCTCGACATCTTTCTCGTCTGGGATGCGGTTCCAGTTGATCGCCTGGACCTTCTCGAGAAGGTGGCTCGTCTCGGCCTGCGGGTTCATGTGCGTGGAGTTCTTTTCTGTCGCGTTCGTGCGGGAATGGTCGGGCAGCTCACCCGGAGGCAGGCCTCACTCGAAAGCAGGGCTGACTCGAAAGCAGGGAGGGGCCTACAGCATGCAGCTGACGCAGCCGTCGACCTCGGTGCCCTCGAGCGCGAGCTGGCGAAGACGAATGTAGTAGATCGTCTTGATGCCCTTCTTCCACGCGTAGATCTGCGCGCGGTTGATGTCGCGGGTCGTCGCCGTGTCCTTGAAGAAGAGCGTCAGCGACAGGCCCTGGTCGACGTGCTGCGTCGCCTCGGCGTAGGTGTCGATGATCTTCTCGTAGCCGATCTCGTAGGCGTCCTCGAAGTACTCGAGGTTGTCGTTCGAGAGGTAGGGCGCCGGGTAGTAGACGCGGCCGAGCTTGCCTTCCTTGCGGATCTCGATCTTCGACGCGATCGGGTGGATCGACGACGTCGAGTGGTTGATGTAGCTGATCGAACCGGTCGGCGGAACCGCCTGCAGGTTGCGGTTGTACATGCCGTGCTTCTGCACGAGCTCGCGCAGCTCGGCCCAGTCGGCCTGCGTCGGGATGTGCATGCCCTCGAAGAGCTCGCGGACGCGCTCCGTCTTGGGAGCCCACTCGACGTCGACGTACTTGTCGAAGAACTCGCCCGTCGCGTAGGTGGAGCGCTCGAAGCCCGCGAAGGACTTGCCACGCTCGGTCGCGATGAGGTTCGAGGCGCGGATCGCGTGGAACACGACCGTGTAGAAGTAGATGTTCGTGAAGTCGAGAGCCTCTTCGGAACCGTAGAAGATGCGCTCGCGACCGAGGAAGCCGTGCAGGTTCATCTGGCCGAGGCCGATGGCGTGCGACTCGTCGTTGCCCTTCGCGATGGAGGGTACCGACGCGATGTGGCTCATGTCGCTGACGGCGGTGAGGCCGCGGATCGCGGTCTCGACGGCCGTCGCGAGGTTGCGCGAGTCCATGGCGGCGGCGATGTTCATCGACCCGAGGTTGCAGGAGATGTCGTTGCCGATGGTCTCGTAGCCGAGGTCGTCGGTGTACGTCGTCGGCGAGTTGACCTGGAGGATCTCCGAGCACAGGTTCGACATGTTGATGCGGCCCTCGATGGGGTTCGCACGGTTCACCGTGTCCTCGTACATGATGTACGGGTATCCGGACTCGAACTGGATCTCGGCAAGCGTCTGGAACAGCTGGCGTGCGCTGATCTTCGTCTTCTGGATGCGTGCGTCGTCGACCATCTCGTAGTACTTCTCCGTGACGGAGATGTCGCCGAACGGCTTGCCGTAGACGCGCTCGACGTCGTACGGGGAGAAGAGGTACATGTCTTCGCCGCGCTTGGCGAGGTCGAACGTGATGTCCGGGACGACGACGCCGAGCGACAGCGTCTTGATGCGGATCTTCTCGTCGGCGTTCTCGCGCTTGGTGTCGAGGAACCGCATGATGTCGGGGTGGTGCACGTTGAGGTACACGGCTCCAGCACCCTGACGCGCGCCGAGCTGGTTCGCGTAGGAGAAGGAGTCTTCCAGCAGCTTCATGATCGGGATGATTCCCGAGGACTGGTTCTGGATCTGCTTGATCGGCGCACCCGACTCGCGGATGTTCGACAGGTTGAAGGCGACGCCGCCTCCGCGCTTCGAGAGCTGCAGGGCGGAGTTGATGGAGCGGCCGATCGACTCCATGTTGTCCTCGATACGGAGGAGGAAGCAGGAGACGAGCTCGCCTCGCTGCTTCTTGCCCGTGTTAAGGAACGTCGGGGTCGCGGGCTGGAAGCGCCCGGCGATCATCTCGTCGGCGAGCGACGTGGCGAGGGTCTCGTCGCCCTGCGCCAGGCCGAGCGCGACCATGAGCACGCGGTCCTCGAAGCGCTCGAGGTACCGCTTGCCGTCGAACGTCTTGAGCGCGTACGAGGTGTAGAACTTGAAGGCGCCGAGGAAGGTCGGGAAGCGGAACTTCTTCGCGTAGAGGCGGTTGCGGAGCCCCTCGATGAAGGAGTGCGCGTACATCGCCAGGGTCTCGGGCTCGTAGTACTCGTTCTCGACGAGGTACTCGAGGCGCTCCTCCAGGTCGTGGAAGAACACCGTGTTCTGGTTGACGTGCTGGATGAAGTACTGGTGAGCGGCTTCGCGATCCTTGTCGAACTGGATCTGGCCGTTCTCGTCGTACAGGTTGAGCATCGCGTTGAGCGAGTGGTAGTCGAGCGTGTTCGCCGCGGTTGGTGCGTTCATCGTGATGACACTTGCGTCGTCGAGAGCGGTTGTTGCTGCCAAAACCTGTCCAATCCAGAGTTGACTGCGGCGACGTCGTCTGGCGTGCCGAAGAGTTCGAAGCGATACAGCGTGGGTACGCCGCACTTCGAGGAGATGATGTCGGCGGCGAGGCCGTAGCCTTTGCCGAAGTTCGTGTTTCCGCCGGCGATGACGCCGCGGAGGAGCTCGCGGTTGCGTGGCTCGTTGAGGAATCTGATGACCTGCTTGGGGACGGCCCCGCGCCCATCTCCCCCGCCGTAGGTGGGGAGGATGAGCACGTAGGGCTCGTCCGCGACAAGCTGGGGTTCGCTCGGGAAGAGCGGGATGCGGCTCGCTGGCCGGTCGAGCTTCTCGACGAAGCGGCGCGTGTTCTCGGAGACGCTCGAGAAGTAGATGAGCCCGGTCATGGGTGCAGTCCCTTCTTCATCCGCGTCATACCTGGATGCGCGTCATGAGTCGCGTTTCGAGATGCGAGCGCTCAGAGCGGTGAACGACGATCAGCGCAGTGAGCGTCGCCCGGTGCGACGGCTAGGCCGTTGCGAGAGCAGCCAGCTGGCTGATCTTGTCGGGGCGGAAGCCCGACCAGTGGTCATCGCCCGCGATGACGACGGGAGCCTGCATGTAGCCGAGCTCCTTGACGGTCTGCAGCGCCTTCTCGTCTGCGGAGACGTCGAAGATCTCGTACTCGATGCCCTGCTTGTCGAGGGCACGGTAGGTGGCGGTGCACTGCACGCATGACGGCTTGCTGTAGACGGCGATTGCCATGGTTTTCTCCTGGTTCCTAAGTGCTTGGGGAGTGCTATTCGTGCAGTGTGTTGAAAGCGTCTCGCCCGGTCTCTCGCGGCCCTGCCGAAGCAGTCTCACGCGGTGCCAGGTGGATGAACCCCCGTTGTGTCGCAGTTTCCCGCGGCCACTACATCTTGTGCTCGATGAGGCTACCACCACTAGATAGGGTGTTACAACCGTGTAGTTCTCCACAAGTCCTCCACAGAAAATGCCCCAGTTTCCGGCGTTTCTCCACCGTTTTCCGGCGGTTGTGCACAGTCTGTCCCCAACCACCGACATTCCCCGTCCGAGGCGTACGATTGTCGGCGCCGTGACGAACTACGCGACTGTACTCAGAACCCCAGGCCTGACACGACTCCTGCTCTCGCAGCTCGTCGCCAGGTTCCCCGCCGGCATGCTCTCGCTCGCGATCCTCATGCACGTCGAGGACACCTACGACAACTTCACCTCCGCCGGCGTGGTCCTCGCCGCCCTGAGCATCGGCCAGGCGGTCTCGGGCCCGGTCGCCGGGCGCCTCATGACCGTCTGGGGCATGAGGCCCGTGCTGATCTTCACGATGATCGCGTGCTCGCTCTCGCTCACGGCGCTCGCGCTCTGGCCACCGGTGCTCTGGCAGGCGGCGATCCTCGCGGTGCTGGCTGGGCTCAGCATCCCTCCCGTCTCCCCCGCCGTCCGGACGATCTACCCCAAGGTCGTCACCGCATCGCAGCTGTCGCGCCTCTTCTCGCTCGACGCCTCCCTCCAGGAGGTCATCTGGGTGATCGGGCCCGTCGCCACGACCGCCGTCGCGTTCGCGATCTCGCCAGCAGCCGGCATCCTCGTCGGTGCCGGCATCACCCTCGTCGGCGGCCTCTGGTTCGTGGCAGCCCCCGAGGTGGGCAAGGTGCGCATCCCGAAGTCGCGACGCAGAGCGGGGGCGGTGCTGCGCAAACCGGTCGTCGTCCTCATGTCCGTGACGGGCGCCCTCCTCGTCGGCGCCTGCGCCGCCATCGAGGCCGCCGTCGTGGCGGAGTTCGGCCACGAGCGCGCGGAGACCGGCATCCTGCTCGCCGTCTTGGCCGTGGGCTCCCTCGTCGGCGGCCTCGCCTTCGGGCACCTGCCGCTTGCGCCCCTCTCCCTCGCCCGCCGCATGGGGATCGTGTTCCTCGGCATCGGCCTCGCGCTGATCTCGACGAACCCGATCTGGCTCGGCGCCGCATTCTTCGTGAGCGGCCTCGGCATCGCGCCCGTCTTCTCCGGCAGCTTCTCGGCCGTCTCCTCGAGCGTCCGCTTCAGCGAGAGCGCCGAGTCATACGGCTGGATGGCAACGGGGCAGCTCATCGGAGCCGCGGCTGGGTCCGCGCTCGCCGGCATCGCGAACGACCTGGCGGGTTCCCTCGGCGGCTTCCTGGTGAGCGCCGCGTTCGCCCTCGCGGGCGCAGTCGTCGCCCTCCTCTGGCGCGGGCATATCCCGGACCTGCGTGGTGCCGACATCGCGCCGCGACCCGACACCGAGCCCATGAACGTCCTGAACGCCCCTTCCTGATGCCGCTCCCGGTGCTCAGAACGCCGACCGAAAGGCCCAGATGACCTCGCCGCTCACCCCCAGCCTGACCATGAACGACGGCATCCAGATCCCCCAACTCGGTCTCGGCGTCTACAAGGTCCCTGACCTCGAGGCGACCAGGGTCGTGGTGGATGCCATCGACCTGGGCTACCGACACCTCGACACGGCGGCGTTCTACGACAACGAGGCGGGCGTCGGCCGCGGCATCCGCGAGAGCGGGGCTCCCCGCGAGGAGCTCTTCGTGGCGACGAAGGTCTGGCACGACCGACACGGCTTCGAGGAGACGCTCGCCTCCTTCGACGAGAGCCTCGAGAAGCTCGGCCTCGACTACGTCGACCTCTACCTCATCCACTGGCCTGCCCCGGCGCAGGGCAGGTACGTCGAGACCTGGCGAGCGCTCGAGCGGCTCCATGGCGAGGGGCGTGCCCGATCCATCGGCGTCTCGAACTTCAAAGGACACCACCTCGACCGCCTCGCGGAAGAGACCGAGACCGTGCCGGCCGTCAACCAGATCGAGCTGCATCCTCGCCTCCCGCAGGTCGAGACCCGCGCGTACAACCGAGCGCACGGCATCCTCACGGAGGCGTGGTCGCCGCTCGCACGGGGCACGCTGCTCGACGAGCCTGCGCTCGTCGCCCTGGCCGACAAGCACGGCAAGACGGTCGCCCAGGTCGTGCTGCGCTGGCAGCTGGACCTCGGCAACGTCGTCATCCCGAAGTCGGTGCACCGCGAGCGACTCGCCTCGAACCTCGAGGTCTTCGACTTCGCGCTCGACGCCGAAGACCTCGCCGTCATCGCCGCCCTCGAGTCCGGCGAACGCACCGGCAAGGACCCAGACCTGTTCTTCTGACCGCGCGCCCGCAGTGGATCTCTGGGGGAACTCGGAGCACGCCGAGCCCCGCCAGGTGCTTGCATGACTCCTATGCGCACCACATTCCGGCGGCTCGGCGCCGCGACCGCCCTCGCCCTCAGTGCGCTCCTGCTCTCCGGATGCGCGAGCGGCATGTCCTCGACCGAGTCGCAGTCCGAATCGGCGCCGCAGGGCGTCGCGCAGGACTCCGCGGGTGTCCCGGAGGCGGCCGCTGACGCCACGCAGGAGAATCGGGACGTGGTCACGACGGGCTACGTGGGGATCCAGACCGGCGACGTGCCCGGGGCCCGCACGCAGGTGGAGGCCCTCGTGGAGGCCCGCGACGGGCGCATCGACGCCCGATCGGAGACGGGAGGCGACTCCATCTCGGCGCAGCTGACCGCGCGGGTGCCGGCAGCAGACTACGACGCGTTCATCACCGAGCTGCGCGAGGTCGGAGAGGTGGTCTCCGTCGAGACCTCCGCCGTCGACGTCACACTGCAGAAGACGGACATGTCCTCACGCGTCTCGACCCTCGAAGCGTCAGTGACCTCGCTGCGAGGGATGCTCTCCTCGGCCACGGAGGTCGACGACCTCCTCGCGATCGAGACGACGCTGACCGAGCGCACGAGCGAGCTGCAGAGCCTCCGCGCGCAGCTCGAGGTGCTCGAGGAGAGCATCGCGTACTCGACCGTCTCCATCTCCATCTCGAGCGACGCCCCGTCCCCCGGGGAGGAGCCCGCTGGCTTCCTCGCGGGCCTGCAGGACGGCATGGCGGCACTGCTACGCGGGTTCGCCTCGTTCTGGACCGCGCTGGGTTTCGCGCTCCCCGGTCTCGCGCTCCTCGCCGTGCTCGGCGCCGCGGCCTGGGTCATCGTGCGCCTCAGCATGCGTTCCTCGGCTGCCCGAGCGGCCCGCCGGGCAGAGGCGTCGGCCGCTGCCGCCGCCGCCGCACAGCCGGCTTCCGCGGCACCGGACGCCGGAGGCCGAGTGCCCGCCGAGCCCGCCTCGTAGCGCCGATTCGGCCAGCGCACCGCTGCAATCGCTAGTCTTGTGCAGGTCGTTCGTGCGCACGTGGGCACGGATGGCCCGCCACATCCACGTTGACCGAGGAGCACAGCATGGCTGCCGACGACACGAACACCAAGTTCGACCCCGATTTCGAGCCGCGCGACGAGGACACCACGCGCATCGAGGCCGCGGGTGTCCCCGACGAGGACCTGGCTCCGGGCGACACGATCGGGGACCTCGCAGACGACCCCATCGAGCCGCCCCAGGACACCGACGAAACCTCGGACTCACTTGCCGCCGGCACCGGCCACGTGAGCGGCGAGAGCAGCGCAGCCGCCCAGCTCAAGGCCCACGAGGCGAAGCTCACCCGCATCTTCCAGGCGACCGTCTTCGGCCCGGGCGACGAGCGGATCGGCCGTGTCGGCCAGGTGTACCTCGACGACCAGACGCGCGACCCCAACTGGGTCACGGTGAAGACGGGCCTCTTCGGCACCAAGGAGTTCTTCATCCCGCTCGATGTCGCGGAACTGGACGAGAAGCGCATCCTCGTGCCCTACTCGAAGTCGCTCGTGACGAGCGCTCCCAGCACGGAGGTCGACCAGAACCTCAGCCCTGCCGAGGAGGACGCGCTGTACGTGCACTACGAGGTTCCGGGGCGCATGCCCGAGAACGGCACGGAGACGAGCCTCGTCGAGGATGGAACCGAGCTCCGTCCTGGCAGCGCCCCCGTCATCATGGAGCAGAGCGGTGACGACTTCGGCGACGCCGACGAGGCGACGCGGACCGAGGACGCGCTGCTCGCCGAGACCGTCGCCGATTCCGCCTTCGACACCGAGGCCAGCATCGACGCCCGCGAGACGGCGGCGCCCCTGCTCTCAGCCGACGACGACGACACTCGCCTCATCGCGACTGCGGAAGCCGCGGCGAGCGACGACGAGTTCGAGGCGCCGACGGTGACCGAGTGGGAGGAAGTCAGCTTCCAGCGGCCGAGCGACGAGCCGACCGACCCGACCAGCCCCGACCGGAACTAGGAGCCTCCGTGCCTCTCTTCGCCACGATCTACCACTACGCAGACGATTCAGCCGACACCCGCGACGAGCACCGCCCCGCGCACCGGGCCTGGCTCGGCGAGCAGAAGGACGCGGGCCTCCTGAAGGCCTCTGGCCCTTGGGCCGCTCCTCACTCGGGCGCGCTGCTCCTCTGGGAGAGCGACGACGAGGCGTCCCTGCGGGAGCTCCTCCCCGCCGACCCCTTCGCCGCAGTCGGCGTCATCCGCCAGACCGACGTCTACGAGTGGACACAGGTCTTCGGACCGTTCACCCCGTAGCTGGCGAACTCCCCAGCACCTCGACGAAGCCGGTCGCCGCACTCGCGGCGGCCGGCTTCGTCACGAGCTAGGCCTGCTCGTGGGTCTGCGCAGGCTCGGCGGAGCTGCCGGGTGCCGCTGCCCTTGGCTTCTCGAAGAACAGCACGACGACCGCTCCCGCGAGGAAGGCGGCGATCGGCAGCAGCAGCGACTGCCCCAGGGCCGCGGAGAACCCCTCGGCGACCGCGGGCGGCAGCGCGCCGCTGCTCTGCTCTGCGGCATCCGCCGGCATGCCGGGCAGCTCGGCCGCGAGGCGCGAGCTGATGAGGGCGGCGATCGCGGCCGACCCGAGCACCGAGCCGACCTGGCGGGTCATGTTGTAGACGCCGGATCCCGCTCCAGCGAGTGCGGGAGGCAGGTTCCGCGTAGCGCTCGTCGCGAGCGGTGCCCAGAGGCCGGACATCCCGAGGCCGAGGAAGGCGGGTGGGATGAGCAGCTGCCAGAGCGGCGTGTCGGCCGTCATGAGCAGCGACATCCACCCGAGCGCGGCAGCCACGATGAGGAATCCCGCGAACGCGATCCAGCGTGGCTCGGTGCGGTCGGTGAGGCGGCCCACGAACGGCGCCATGACCCCGGACACGACGGCCATGGGAACCAGCATGAGGGCCGCCTGCGTCGGCTCGAGTGCGCGCGCCGTCTGGAAGTAGAACGCGATCGGGAGCGGCATGGAGACGATCGCGAGGCCCAGCACCGAGATGCCGAGGTTCGCGACCGTGAAGTTCCTGTCGCGGAAGAGCCCGAGCGGCAGGAGCGGCTCCTTGCGGTTGAAGCGCTGCCAGACGACGAAGCCGACGAGCACGACCACTCCGGAGACGATGAGTCCCCACACGGAGATGGGTCCGACGATCTGCCCCCAATCGAACGTCTCGCCTTCCTGGATGCCGAACACGAGCAGGAAGAGACCTACAGCGCTAAGCACCACGCCCAGCCAGTCGAACGAGTGCGCCTTGGTCTCGAGATCGGGCACGAGACGCCAGGCCAGGATGAACGCGACGACACCGACGGGCACGTTGACGAAGAAGATCCACTCCCAGCCGAGGCCGTCGACGAGGAACCCTCCGAGGATAGGGCCGACGAGGGTGGCGACTCCGGCGACCGCACCCCAGAGCCCCATGGCGGCACCTCGCTTGTCCGGCGCGAAGATCCGAGTGATGACCGACATGGTCTGCGGGGTCATGAGAGCGGCGCCGAGGCCCTGCACGGCACGCGCCGCGATGAGCATCCCGATGTCACCCGAGAAGCCGCACCAGAGCGATGCGAGGGTGAAGACGACGAGGCCGATGAGGTAGATGCGCTTCGGGCCGAAGCGGTCGCCGAGGCGACCGGTGATGAGCAGCGGCACGGCGTAGCTGAGCAGGTACGCGCTGGTCACCCAGATGACGGCGGTGATGTCGGTCTGGAGATCCCTGAGGATGGCCGGGTTCGCGATGGAGACGATCGTCGAGTCGACCAGGATCATGAAGAAGCCGATGACGAGGGCCCAGAGGGCGGGCCAGGGGCGGGAGACTGTTTCCACGAGGGTGGATGCTACGCCCCTTGTCGGGCCGTTGCGCGCCACGCGAGGAATAGCCGGCGGGCGGGGCGCGTTGTGCTCCCCGTACGCCCAGAGACAGGAGACGCATGCCAACCATCGACATCACCACCGAGACGTTCAAGGACACGGTTGCCTCCGAGGGCATCGTGCTCATCGACTTCTGGGCCGAATGGTGCGGCCCCTGCCGCCAGTTCGGTCCCATCTACTCCGCCGCTTCGGAGCGCCACGAGGACATCACGTTCGCGAAGGTCGACACGGAGAACAACCAGGAGCTGTCCGCCGGCCTGCAGATCACGTCGATCCCGACGCTGATGGCGTTCCGCGACGGCGTGCTGCTCTACCGCGAGGCCGGGGCCATGCCGCTCGCGGGGGTCGAGAAGCTCATCGAGGCCCTCGAGAACGTCGACATGGATCAGGTTCGCGCTGAGATCGCCGAGAAGTCGGGCGCTGCGCCCGCCAACGAGGCGCAGTAGGCCCAGAGCTTCTCCCCCAGCTCGGGGTCGTAGCTGCGCCAGTGCGAGGTGCCGATAACGGGCATTCCCCGCGTGAGGTGGGCGGGGACGATCGTCTCCCCGCCTGCCAGCTGCGGGTCGGTGACGGCCCTGAGCTGGCAGAGGGCACCCTCGTGCTTGCCTTGCGCCGCGAAGGCGAGGAGGCTGTCCAGGGTGCGTTTGCCGAGCGACGGTTCGTGGACGCCCGGGATCGTCGGGGTGAGACCGCCCGTCGAGTAGCCGGGATGCGCGACGAGGCTGCGCACGTGCCCGCCAGCGGCGCGCGCTCGACGGTCCCCCTCGATCGCGAGCACCTGCGTCGCGAGCTTCGACTGCGCGTAGGCGTTCCAGGACGTGTAGCCGCCGCGCAGCTGCACATCCTCGAGGTGTGCCCTCGTGAGGGCGGGCGCGATGCTGCCGAGCCACACGACCGCGGCGTCTTCTCGGAGCGTGGCCCCCACTGAGAGGTGGCTCAGGAGGGCGAAGTGGCCGAGCGCGTTCGTTGCGAAGACCCGCTCGATGCCGTCGCTCGTCTCTTCCCGCTCGGTCGGCGGATGCACGACTCCGGCGTTGAGGACAAGACCGTCGAACCCGGACCCAGCTGACGACGGGTCGCCGATGAGTGTGGACGCCGCGCCGCGGATCGCCTCGAGCTCCGCGATATCGAAGGCGAGGGTCGTGACGAGCTCGGATCGTCCCATGGCTGCGGCCGCAGCCTCGAGCCTCGCGGCGCTTCGTCCCGTGATGACGACGTTCGCGCCCCGGGCAGCCAGGCTCTTCGCCGTGAAGAAGCCGAGCCCCGTCGACGCGCCCGTGATGAGGTAGCGCCTGCCGGAGAGGTCGTGGGGCCCGAACTCAGCTGCGGCGCTCACGCGTCGTCGCCTTCATCGAAGTGCTCGTACCGCGGCATGGTCCGCTCCTCTTGGCTGTGGCTGAGAGATCCTGCCCCAGCAGTCTAGGAGCGTCAGATCTCCAGAGCTGGGGAGGCCTGCAGGTCGTAGCCGAACGCGTAGAGATGTACGACGACGCCGGGGGCGACCTCCTTGGGCCCCTCCCGGTCGGTGAGGTGCACGAAGCCGAGCCGCTCGTACAGGCGGTGGGCGCCGAGCATCTCCGGGCCACTGTTCATGACGACCCGCGACGCGCCCCGATCACGCCCGAGGGCGATGACGTGGCCCGCGAGCGTCTGTCCGATGCCGCGCCCGCGCGCCTCGGGGGCTACGGCGAGCATCCTGAAGTCGAGCTCGCCCTGCCTTGCGAGCTGCGAGATCCGCTGCCCTGGTCGTGGCGTCCAGACGGATCCGAGGATCGTTCCGGTCGCGATGTCCTCGGCAACCCAGACCTCGTCTTCACTGGCTCGGCTCGCGGCGTCCCGCAGGTCCTCGGCGTAGCTCGCCGTGACCACGTAGTCGTTGCTGTACGCGCGCTCGGTGAGGCGCCCGACCAGCTCGACCTCGTCGTGCCGAACCAGGCGGAGGCGAACGCCTTCGGTCTGCGTGAGGTCGTAGCGGTAGGCGAGCTCGGCTCCGAACGTCTCATCGTCAGTGTCGCGCCCTTTGACCCGCGAGAAGCCGACTCGTTCCGCCAGCCGCCGCGCCTGCGAGTTCGAGACGCCGACATCGAGCACTGCCGCGCGGGCACCGCTCCGCCGGGCGAGGTCGAGAGCGGCGTGGACAAGCGCGTCTGCGACCCCCGCGCCGCGAGCTTCGGGGGCGACGGCGGTGAAGCGCAGCTCCGCCTCGTCACCGCGGGCGAGACGCGCCGGTTCGGTGCCGGCGCGCAGCAACGTCGAGGTTCCGAGGATCTCGGGAGCGCCGTGCTCGGGTTCGTCCGTGACGGCGACGAGCACGGTCCCGGCTTCGCTGCGGGCGGCGACGTCGAGTTCGGCTGCCCGGCGGGACTCGCGCCAGCGCTCATTGCCGTGCCCGCCCGAGTCGAACGATCGAACCGTGAGTGCCCCGATGGCGGCGAATTCGTCCGCTCGGGCCTCTCGAACGGTGAAGGTGCCAGGGTTCGTGTTCGTGTGGGGATCGACGCTTGGTGCGACGCTCATAGACCATCCAATACTTCTCCGGGCAAGCCGCGCCCGCATGTGCAACTGTCCAGCATACGACGCCGGAGGCACACGCGCGGCGGCACGGGACCGCTCTGGAGTCAGCGCTCGTCGTCGTCAGGCGCGATGATGCGGTGCGAACCGGTCGCCGGATGCGCGGCCCTGGCCCGCACGGAGGCGAACTGGCTCTCGACGATGTCGGCGACGACGGCGATCGACTGCTCATCGAAGCGGTCGTGCTGCCCCTCGGCGACTTCCTGCGCGTCGACGTGGCGCAACCACGACGTGGTGGCGCTGACCGACGATGGTGTGTAGCCGTTCGTCTCGGCCACAGCACCGCCGAACAGGAACGCGACGGGAACACGGAGACCCGCGAGGGCGTCGCGTGAGGAGGAGCCATCGTCGTCGGCGGGCAGGGTGTCGCCGAGGCCGCCGTTGACGAGAACCAGGGCTCCGACACGTTCCGGGTGGGCGGCGGCGACCGCGACGGCGAGGTCCGCGCCCGTCTCCGTGCCGACGAGCACCGCTCGCTCGACGGAGAAGTGGTCCATCAGCTCGACGACCGCGTGCGCGGTCGTGTCCCTCGCCGCTCTCGAACGCTGCGGCCAGCCCAGATCGTCGATGGACGGCGCCAGGATGTGTGCATCCGGGAGGAGCCCGGCGAGCGTCTCGGCCGTGGCACCATGCGGCTCCCCGAGCAGCAGGAGATTGTCGTGCTTGCGTCCCTCTCTGGAGACGCGGACCAGCACTCCGACGCTGCCGCCGGTGAGGTCGACACTGAGCCCTCTTGGCCCGATCGAATGCGGTTCCGCCTTGGCGGAGCCGAGTGGTCGCAGCGCGCGAACGGGAGCGTCTGCCTCGTCACCCGTCATGCGATCCACTCCTTCGCTGGCTCTCAATGCTACGCACCCTCGCTCCAGCGTAGACGCGGCACCGTGTGCACCGCGGACAGCGCACCTCTCGGATCCACCCACTGGCCCAGCTGCACCCCCGCGACTAAGGTAAACCTAACTCACGAAGGAGCGACCATGTCGAACATCACCACCGTGCACGCCGCGAGCGGTCTCGTCAGGTCGCGCCTCGCGGCCAGAGAGCGCGTGAGCGAGCACGTCGTGCGCGTGACGCTGGAGGGCGATGACTTCGCCCGCTTCCAAGGCCTCGGCTTCGACCAGTGGTTCCGCCTGCTGCTCCCCCAGCAGGACGAGACCGTCTTCGATCGCGTGCACGACCGCATCGACTTCAAGGGCTACCTCAAATACCTGCTCATCTCGCAGTCCACGCGCCCCGCCATCCGCAACTACACCGTGCGCGAGTTCCGCCAAGCCCAACGACAGCTCGACATCGACGTGATCGTGCACGGCGACGCCGGCATCGCCGACCCGTGGGCTCGCGACGCACAGATCGGCGCGCCCGTCGCGCTCATCGACCAGGGCTGCGGATTCGCGCCACCAGCATCCACCGACTGGCAGCTGCTGGTCGCCGACGAGACCGGGATGCCCGCGATCGTCGGCATCCTCCGCGACCTGCCGAGGACAGCCCGCGGGCACGCGATCGTGGAGATCCCATCTCAAGGGGACGCGCAGCCCGTGGAACTGCCTTCGGGATTCACGCTCGACTGGGTGACACGCCCGGACGGGGCTCGCCCTGGCCAGACGGCGCTGCAGGCAGTACGAGACACCCGACTCGAGGGCTCGACGCCCTACGCCTTCGCCGTCGGCGAGTCGCAGCTCGCGACCGGCGTCCGCCGACACCTGGTCAGAGACCTCGCCGTACCGAAGACCCAGGTGACCTTCGCCGGCTACTGGAAACTCGGCCGCAGCGAAGCCGCGCAGGCCTGACCGAACGGTGGAAATCGAGTGCGTGACCCCGCGTGACTTTTCCGCGAGAAAACACCTTCGATTGCGGGCGCGGAGCGTGATAGCGTTGGTTTCACGCGCTGAGCGTCGGGAAGCCGTCCAGTAGCACCGCAGTTAACACGGGTCGAGCGCGCGCCCCATCCGAATCGGAACTGCCCCCAGACAGCACCGAGCCCAAGAACTTATCCACCCCTTATCTTTGCTCTCCTACGGCGCCGTGGAAGAGCAGCCCGAATCGTCAGAGATTCGGCAGCGCATTCCTGCGCGAAATAAACCGTGCCTAATAAGCACAGATCCGTTCGCGGATCACCCGCCCGAAGTACGGGCTGCATAACAATGAAGGAAGAAAAACATGGCAACTGGCATCGTGAAGTGGTTCAACGCAGACAAGGGCTACGGCTTCATCGCTCCGGACGACGGAACGCCCGACGTCTTCGCGCACCACTCCGCAATCGACGTCCAGGGTTTCCGCACGCTTGAAGAGAACCAGCGCGTGGAGTTCGATGTGACCCAGGGACCCAAGGGTCTCCAGGCCGAGAGCATCCGCCCGCTCTAAATACAGGCTCTCAGCGGTCCCCGTCCTCTGACGGGATGACCACGCACAACGAGTGCGACCTTCGGGTCGCACTCGTTTTGTCTGTCCCGGCGAGTGCATCCCGTTGACCACTCACCACGAATGACCCCGCGGTTCGCAAAGCAGAAGCCGACTTCACCTCGCCCGCAGCCTCCGATCTGTCAACGACGACGATCGCGGCGAACCCCGTGTGCCCCCTTGGTGGAGCGGGAGAGCAGAGCACTCGCCTCACCGACGCGGAATGGGCAGTTCCGTCTGCTCGCGCTGGCGGCTGGCGGCGCTTATGGCTCCCGCCACCGAGGCCAGACACGATCCGCGTGAGGGCGGCATTCGTCGTTCACGGGGAGTCCTCCCCCGTGAGCCGAGGATCTGGTGTGTTCCAGGGTCGACTGGCAGGGAGGAAGGTATCCTTCTTGGGCGAGGCGCGGACCCCCGACCGCGAAATGCCTCGTTCACTACCAGCACCAGACCTCGAACGGAGCAACACTCCCTCCATGACCACTCCCCCCACGTGGCCTCATACCCCAGTCGTCCGCCCCAAGGACCGCAAGCAGCGCATCGAGTCCGCCGCCACTCAGGCATTCGCCCTGCGCGGCTACCACCAGGTGAGCATGAGCGACGTGGCAGCGTCGGTCGGCATCTCGGCCCCCGCCCTCTACCGTCACTTCGCGAACAAGTACGACCTCTTCAAGCACACGGCGTTCGGCATCGTCGACGCGGTCGAGACGGCCACTGACGACGCGGCAGAGAGCGCAGCGGTCATCGGCGCTCCCCCGGCCGAGCAGTCCTCTGCGCTGATCAGCGCGACGCTGGACAGCCTCATCAAGCGCCGCGGCACCGGAGAGATCATCCGCTGGGAGTCCCGCTACCTCGAGCCCGCCGATCGCGCGTCCGTCGACCAGCGCCTCGCCAAGGTCTACGGTCGCTTCTCGACGGTGCTCAAGGAACTGCGCCCGAACCTGCGTACCGAGGACGCCGCCCTGCAGAGTCGTGCGGCCTTCGCCGTGCTCGCGAGCGTCTCGATGCACCGCACCAGCATCTCGTCGGCCGCCGCCGACTACCTCCGTGCGGCTGCCCAGCGCGCATTCGAGGCAGAGCTGCCCGAGATCGAGTCGTACGTCGCTCCCGCAGCCACCGGAATCCCTTCAACGGCGAAGCGCGAGCAGATCGTCGCCCGGTCCATCGAGCTCTTCTTCGCCCGCGGATACAACCTCGTGAGCATCGAGGAGATCGGCGGTGCCGTCGGCATCACCGCCTCCGGCGTGTACCGGCACTTCGAGAGCAAGAGCGGCATCCTCGCCGCTGCGTGCTCACGTGCCGCCGAGTACCTCGGCCAGGTGACCCGCGAGGTCTTCGCCGCCGTCGACAGCCACGAAGCCGCGCTCGATGGCCTGATCGACGCCTACGTGGAAGCCCAGCTCGCGCACCACCGGCTCCTGCAGGTCTACATCGCCGAGTCGACGAACCTCGGCGACGACGAGCGGGAGCGTCTCATCGCCCTCCAGCGCGACCACGTCGAGGAGTGGGCAGGACTCCTGCGCGCCGTGAAGCCGCAGTTCTCCGCCTCGGAAGCGCGCTGCGTCGCGCACGCCGGATTCCACGTCGTGGACTCGCTCGGGCGAGTGCTCGCCTGGCAGGACACGCCGAGCAACCGAACGCGCGTCGCCCACATGCTCCGCGCGGTCCTCGACGTCTGACGTTCGAGCACACGACGAGCCGTGGCCCGCCCCGTCCAGGGTGCGGGCCACATTCGTCTCTCGACCCGGCACCTCAGACGACGGTGCGCCCCTCATCGGCCCCGGTCGCACCTGCAGACTCGGGACGGCCTGCCGCTCTGACCTGGTCGGCCAGCAGCTGTGCGCCGCTCGTGGTGAGGGCACGGCGCCACGGCAGCACACCCTCGATCTCGATCTGGATGGACATGCTCAGCACCGTTCGGATCACGACGATGAGTCCCAGGATGAGAGCGTCCTCAAGCGAGGGCTTCGACGTGATCGTGCGGACGAGGTCGGCGGCAACGAGCACCTCCAGTCCGAGCAGGATGCCAGCTCCGAGTGAGGTGCGGAGCGTCGCGAGGGCGACCTTGCCGCCCTTCCCTCGCACGAGGGCCAGCACGGCGAGCACCACCGCGATGACGATGCCGATGACGATGGCCGACGCGCCGAGCGCCTCGACGACGACCGCGACGATCTCGAACACCTGGTCCATGGATTGCTGCATGCCTGCTCCTAGGAGGTCGGATCTGATCGGCGAGTGCGCCCCGCGAGGACGCCTGCGCACAGGAACGCCACGATTCCGGCGATCGGAACCACGATAAGCCCGACGCGGAGCGACGTCGCGTCGGCGAGCAGGCCGACGAGGGGCGGTGCGGCGAGGAAGCCGAGGCGCATGAGCCACGACACCAACGTGATGGCCGTGCCCGGCTTGAACCCTGGCAGCTCATCGGCCGCATGCAGGGCCGCGGGCACCAGCGTGGCGATTCCGAGACCAGCGGCCGCGAAGCCCGCGATCGTCCCCCCGACGCTCGGGAACAGCAGCGCGACGCCCATTCCGAGCGCGGTCACGAGGCCACCCGCCTGCGCGACCCGCCGCTCGCCGAAGCGGTCGACGAGCCGGTCCCCGAGCATCCGCCCCACGAACTGCGCCCCGACGAGCGCGATGAAGCCGAAGGCCGCGAGCGCCTGCGGGGCCTCGAGCGAACCGGACAGGTAGAGCGCCGCCCAGGTGCTGCCCGAATCCTCGACGACCGAGCCCGCCACGGTGAGCAGCACGAGCGCGAGCAGCACCAGGTACTTCGCCGAACCGCCGCGAGCGGATGCCCCGGCCTTGACGACCCTGATCCCCGCCGTCGTGACCTCGACGTCGTCGTGCTCCGGGCCGGGGATCATCCACCGGTAGGCGAGGACCGCGACGAGCGTGAACAGGGCGCCGCTGACGCCGAGGTGCAGCGGGAGCGGCACCTGGAGCGCCACCGCGGCGGCTCCCATGAGGCCGCCGAGCACGGCCCCGATCGACCAGATCGCATGGAAGCCGTTGATGATGGAGCGCCCGAAGCGACGCTGGACCCGCAGCCCGTGCGAGTTCTGCGCCACGTCAGTGAGTGCATCCGCCGCCCCACCGAACGCGAAGGCGGCCGCCAGCAGCAGTCCGTTGGGGGCGAAGCTCGCGGCGAACAGTGCGACGCTCGTGATGGCCGTGCCGGCCACGGCGAGACGCGATGACCAGAAGCGACGGATGAGCGCTGCGGCCGCCAGCCCCGCGAGAAGGGCCCCGCTCGGGTAGGCGGCGACGACGAGCCCGAACTCGACGTTGCTCAGCGCGAGCTCGGCCTTCAGCCCCGGATAGCGTGGCAGCAGATTCGCGAAGAGCGCCCCGTTGGTGAGGAACATGGCCGCGACTGCGATGCGCGCGCGCCGGTCAACCCGGGAGGTCACTCCCCGACCGCGATGTCATGGTTCTTGCTGAGCATGCAGCAATCCAAGCACAGCGCGAGCAGTACTCGCGGCGCTGGCTCATTCCACCGTCTGCGAGGCGCGGGGCGCCGCGAGGGCCGCGAACCGCTGGCCGGTCCAGGTCACGGCCGCCTCCAGCGGGCCGCGCCGCTGCCACCAGAAGAAGACCGCACCGACAGCCAGGGCCCCCGCCACGTGGATCAGCCAGATCGGGGCGCTCGAGACGAGCCAGAACAGCTCGGGGGCCTCCGCGAGCCACCCTCCGCTGACGAGGGTCGTGTAGGTCACACCCGCGACGACCACATGCAGCGCGTAGATGGTGAGCGGTGTTGCCCCAGCGCCCAGCGCGGGTCCGAGCACGCGGATGGCCGTGTCGCCGAGTCGGAGGCAGACAGCCAGGCACAGGCCGATCGCGATGAGCGAGGTGCCGGCTGTGATGGCGAGATCGAACGTCGTTCCCGAGTGCGGCGCGGGTGAGGCGAGGAACCAGCTGCTCTCCGTCGGCGTGGTGCCGAACGCCGCCGAGTAGAAGAGCTCGGAGGCCTGCGCCCCCGTGCCTGTCGAGGCACCGATCGAGTTGAGGCCGCCGAAGGGGCCCGCCAGCAGCATGCTGATGCCGACTCCGACCAGCGCGAGGAGCGCGCCGACTGCCGTGAGTCCGAAGCTCAGCTGCAGGATCGTGCCTCGTTCTCGGGCCGCCAGCAGCATCCGCCCGACCACCATGCCGACGATCGCGTAGACCACCCAGGTGAGCACGGGGTAGGTGCCCGTCACGAAGAGTCCGCGCAGCAGCTCGAGCGGATGTGCCAGGTCGAACCAGTTCGGCGTTCCGAGCTCAGAGCCCACGTTGAGCGGCGCCCGCAGCAGCATGGAGAGGAAGGGCCACAGGCCGGCCCACGCGGTCGCGACCATGAGCAGGGAGAGGTTCGAGAGCCGCAGCAGTGGGATGAGGAGCCAGAAGACGAGCCCGTAGTAGACGAGGATCACGGCGATCGGTGTGGGGACGAGACCGAGCGTCATGCCGATCAGCATGAGGGCGAGGCCGCGCCCGAAGACGTTGAGGGCCGCGGCGCCGAACGCTCGGCGCTCGCGCTGTCGCTGCGTCGTCAGCACGACCCCGATGCCTGCGAGCACGGCGAACAGGGCTGCGGCCTTGCCGCCGAGGAACGCGGCCAGCGCCGGCGTCGAACCGTCGGCGTTCGTGACCCAGACGTGGGTCGCCATCATGCCGATGAGCGCGAGGAACCTCGCAAGGTCCAGGCCGGAGATGCGTCCGCCGCGCCGAGAGCCCGCGCCGCCCCCGATCCGCCGGCGACCGAGAGAGGAGGTGGCCGGGTTGCCTGCGGGGTTCGGGGCGCTCACACCCTCACGCTACCGGCAGAGGGCACCGCGCCGCACTCCGCCGACGGGCACGGGCCTCAGGCGCGGAGGATCTTCTCCATCGCCTTGCCCTTGGCCAGCTCGTCGACGAGCTTGTCGAGGTAGCGGATCTCCTGCATGAGGGGCTCCTCGATCTCCTCGACGCGGATGCCGCAGACGACCCCGGTGATAAGCGACCGCTTGGGCTGCATGAGCGGCGCATCGCGGAAGAACGCCTCGAAGTCGACGCGCGTCTCGATCGTGCCACCGAGCTGCGCTTCGCTGTAGCCGGTGAGCCAGCGGATGATCTCGTCGACCTCGGCCTTGGTGCGTCCTTTGCGCTCCGCCTTCGCCACGTAGTGGGGGTAGACGTCCGCGAATGCGGTTCCGTAGATGCGATGCCCGGCCATGTCAGCTCCTCCGTGTCGTCGCGATTCTACCGGCGTCACATTCCGTCACCCGGTGTCATCTCGGAAGAGCCGCCACCCTCCGCGAGTTGTCTCGAGCATGACAACTCTTGGAATCATCGGAGCAGGGAACATCGGCAGCCAGGTCGCGCGCAAGGCGATCGAGGCGGGCTACGACGTGGTCATCGGCAACTCGCGCGGACCGGAGACGCTAGCCGCGCTGGTGGCGGAGCTCGGACCGAATGCCCGCGCAGCGACCGCGCTCGAAGTCGCGGAGGCCGCCGACGTCGCGGTCGTGACGGTGCCGCTGCACGCGTACCAGAGCATCCCCGTCGACGCCCTCGCCGGCAAGATCGTGCTCGACACCAACAACTACTACCCGCAGCGCGACGGCAGCATCGCCGAGCTCGACGATGAGTCGACCACAACTGCCGAGCTCCTCCAGGCGCACCTGCCCGGATCCCGCGTCGTCAAGGCCTTCAACCACATCGCCGCGGCCGACATCACGGCCGACGCTCGCCCAGCGGGCTCCGATTCGCGTCGCGCGCTCGTCGCGGCGAGCGACAGCGACGAGGCGCTGGAGTTCGCGCGCGGTCTCTACGACCAGTTCGGGTTCGACACCGTTGCGCTCACCCCACTCTCGGAGGGCTGGCGCATCCAGCGCGACACCCCGGGTTACGGAGCGAAGGCGTCCGAGGCGGAGCTGCGGGACCTGGTCGCGGCCGCCAAGCGGTATCGCGAGACCGCCTGAGCGCATCCGACCGGCGCTGAACGTCCTGACTCGTGCACTCAGCCCGGCTCGCGCATCGCGCGTGGCGGAGCTGCCTCTGCTCCGCCTCGGGCCTGGGTGCCGACCTGGCGTGGTGCCGCGTAGCTGAGCCGCGCGATCTCCGCGCTGCCGTCCAGGTTGCAGGACTCGACGAGCACCGTCACCCCGGCGAGCACCCGAGTCGGCATCAGCGCCGGAATGCGCCCGTCCCCCAACGCGCGCAGGAGGCGGCGCGTCGCACGACGTACCGCATAGGTCTCCAGCAGCGAGCCGCCTTCCCTCAGTGCTGCCGCCACTGCCCGCACCGTCGGCGCCTCGATTCGACGCCCGACGAGTCCCTCACGGGTGGCACGCGCTGCGCTCTTCCATGCGCGCCGCGTCCCCGCGCCAAGAACCAACGTCCGAATGCCTCCCTGGTGACGAACGTCGAGCAGGGACAGCGGCGCAAGGACTCGCCGAAAACTGCAGCGCTGATCCACATCTTCCCCCTCGAACGATCAGAGACTAGCGAAGCGCAGCCGGGACGCAGCCGCGCTCCATCAGACCGGCGGTATTCGCGTCGAAAATGCACCAATTCGCAATGCTCTGGTCGTATTCGGGTGGCATTCCCGGCAAGCGCGCCGTCGGCAGAGAGGACGATCCAAGAACCCCGACGGCTCGTGCTGGCCGCACGGGTCACCGCGGAGGTGGGAGCGCAAGGCACGCCAACGCAGCAGCTCAAAGATCGGAACTCACGCCCACCCAGAACCACGTCCGCTGAGACCGGACACCAGCAAACAAAGAAGCCCGCCGGAGACCGGCGGGCTTCTTGTGTCTGGTGGACCTAAGGAGATTCGAACTCCTGACCTCCTCGATGCGAACGAGGCGCGCTACCAACTGCGCCATAGGCCCTGACGAACGGAAACTCTACCACCAGGCGCCCGACACCGCCAATCTCGCGGGAGCCCCACAGTCGACCATGAGCGCAGCGCCGACCAGCCATCACTCCTCGGCACCGCCAAAAGATGAGCTCGCAAGCGCAGAATTCCTGTACGCTTCTTGACTTCGCATATAAGAGCGTTGGAACGGTCCGAGCATGTGTAGCATGTCAGATTATGCACACCGCCGGACCGCTGCCCACATGGCAACCTGACCCTCGCACCCTCGTGCTCAAACCAGATATCTCGCCTCCTGCGTCGCTGCTTCCCGCGGCGACAGCGGCGCCCCGGCAGGAATCCGGCCAGCCACTCGAGTGGGGACCTCACTCCCACCCCGTCAGCCAGCTCCTCTCCGTGCAACGTGGAGTCCTGAAGCTCATCGTCGAACGAAGCGCCTGGGTCGTGCCGCCGCACTTCGCCGTCTGGGTCCCGGCGGGCACACCCCACACGAGCCGTGCATCGGCGCAGTGCGAATTCCAGGCAACATTCTTCTCGGAGCGTGAATCGTACCTCCGCCCGCGCGAAGCGTACGGGGTCACCGTCACACCCCTGCTCCACGAGCTCCTCACACGACTCGCGGCCGAGGGCATCTCGCAGGTGCAGCGTCGCAACATCGAACGAGTCCTGTTCGACAACCTCGACCCGGCCAGCCACGATCTCCAGGTCCGCATGCCTCGTGACCGGCGCATCGTCCCCATCGCGGATGCGCTCAGGGCACAACCGGGTGACCGCACGTCGCTTGAGGAGTGGGCCCTCTCCCTCGAGGTCAGCAGCAAGACGCTGGCGCGCATCTTCCAGAACGAGACGGGCGTCTCCTTCCACAGCTGGCGCCAGATGGTCCGAGTGCAGTCCGCGCTCGAGCAGCTCTCGAACGGGTCGAGCGTCGCCCTCGTGGCACGCTCGCTCGGCTACGCGCAGACGAGCACCTTCATCGATGCCTTCCGACGAGTCCTCGATGTCACGCCGGGCCACTACCGCGCGCGGGCCCTCACCGTCTGAGCGCCTTCCGGACGCGCGAAGCAGCGGAACCGCAGCGGCGGCTAGTCGCCGTTCGGGGCCGATGTGAAGTTGGGCCCACCGGTTGGCTTCGGCTCGGGCTTCGGATCCTTGGAGGGCTCAGGAGCGGACGTCTGCGAGGGTGCTGGCGCCTGAGTCAGCTGAGGCGCCTCCGTTGCGGGCGGCTGGGTCGCTGCGGAACTCGTCGGAGCTGGGGCGGCCGTCGTGGGCGCCGGTGGAACGTACGTCCTCCGGTTCCCGAAGTGCTCGGCGCGCGCGTCACCGACAACCTGGGGGATCTCGATGACGGCAGACACGAGCGCCGTGAGGTCCTGCCCGTCCGCATTCTCCCGAACGATCGCGATCAGCTCGGCCAGGCGCTCGTCGGTCTCGTACTCGGACTGGACGTATTCCTCGACCTGCGTCTCGGCGGCCGTCGCGACGCGCTGCGAGTATTCCGATACGAAGTACGGCACGGCCGCCTCCATCGTCGTGGCAGCACCGGCGGCATCATTCACGTTGATCTGCTCACGAGCTTCGGTCAGCATGTCGCCCATCTTCGTCTTCGACTCATCCGTGACGAGGCCGTTCGACATGACATAGGCGGGCTCGATGGCATCGACCTGCGCGCTGACCGCGAGAGTCTCGGCGCTCAGCACCACAACGGCTGGCTGGTCGGGAGCAGCGGTGGAGGCCGCGAGCGATTCCTTGCGGACCGTCGCGAAGGAGCCGATCGCAACGGGGATGACGACGACCACGACGAGGAGCGCGACCGCCGCGACGAACCAGCTCACGCGAGCAGCGGACGGCGCCGCCCGGAACCGTGCGAAGGGGCCGCCGAGCACCAGGCGCGCATTCGTCGCGCCAGTGCGGTCAAGCGTCTCGTCGCCCGCCGCGAAGATGCCGTTCGGCACATCGATCGATGCGTTGTCGGTCAGCGCGAAAGGATCGCCGTCTACTGGTGAAGCCATGATCCGACCACACTAGTGGATGGGGCGCGAAGCCCGGCGGCAACTAGCCGACGCGGCGGCGGCGCAGTGCTGCGTCGAGGTCGCCCATCCCGGGTTCGATCTCCTCGATGACTCCCATGCTCGCCCAGCGGCTCGGCCGCTTCTCGACGGGGGCGACGACGATCGGGTTCAGGACGACCTCGCTCAGCGCGGGCGACGACTGCGCGAGCCCCGCCCGGGTGGCAGCGGTCTGCGCAAGCGGCATGCCCTCCGTCGCAGCGGATGCGCGCGTCGAGAACGTCGCGATGCCCGGCTGCGCGTGTGCATCCCGGATCTTCTGCTCGGAGCGACGAGCAGCCTCGCGAAGCAGCTCGAGGTGGTTGACCTTCTCGACCTCGACGCCGCCACCGGGACCATCCGGCCCCGGACGACCGGAGGCGTCCCCGGTGTTCTCGACAGCTGTCAGCTCCTCGACTGGCTGGCGCTCGAGGTAGAGCGGCTTCGGCACGGGAACCGGAACCCAGCTCGCGAGCGGCTCAGCGTCATCCGCAGCCGCAATCGGCTGAATCTCGACGGTGGGCGCGTCGCTCACGGAGAAGTCGATCGTCGAGTCGGGGCGACGCTCAGCGCGCGGCACCCGTTGCGTGCCGCCCGCCGCGCGCACCGCGAGGCGCTGCGCGTTCGCGATGCGTGCCAGGCGCTGGAGGCCCGCGACTCCGGCGAGCACGGTCACGACGCCGGCGACGAGCACCCACCAGACGCCGATGCTCGAGCCGAGTGCGATTCCCACGCCGACAGCGATGAGACCGGCGAGCGTGAGCAGGGACGTGACGAGCCGGCCGCGACGCGTTGCGCGGGCGGCCCGCTGGCGGTCCTCGATGGAGCGTGGGACGGCGACCGTCGGAAGAGCACGCCGCGCGGCTTCGTCGCGTTCGCGTTCTGCGCGCTCTGCCTCAGCCTTCGCGCGCTTGATTCGTCGCTCCTGCTCGACGACGCTGCGACCGTCGGCGCGCACACGCGCCTGACCGAGCTCGCTCGTGTTCGCGAGCGAGTGGAGTGCCTGCTGCATCCGGATCGCGTTCTCCTCGGTTGCGAGGTAGTTGCGACGGCGCACCCACGTCGGCACGAAATAGGCGAGCCAGAGCGTCACCGCCAGGGCGAGGACGAGACTGCTGCCGAACTGCATGGCGTCAACATTAAGCGCGGACCGAGCCGCCGACCCCGATTGGTGCGGAGTGTCTGATTCGAGATTGTCGAAGTTCTTGCGACAACCGGCGAAGCAGGCGGATATCAACGCTCGCAGCGTCGCGGCGATTCAGACGAGGGGCTGCGCCGTCCGTTCCCAGTCAGCCTGAGGCACCTGCGCCTCGCGCTCGTCTGCGACGCCCTCGCGCCAGCGCCGCAGCACGCCCTGAGGGACCTCCTCGCGGACGACGCCGAAGCAGAAATGGTCGCGCCAGTCGCCGTCGATATGGATGTAGCGGCGACGCAGGCCTTCGTACCTGAAGCCCAGCTTCTCGACGACCCGCAGGGACTTTGCGTTCTCCGGCCGGATGCACACCTCCATGCGGTGCAGGCCGAGGCCCTGCAGGCAGTGGTCGGTGGCCATCGCGGTGGCGATCGTCGCGAGCCCCTTGCCGGCGAACTCACGTGCGACCCAGTAGCCGAGAGTCGCGGATGACAGGGCCCCGTAGCTGATGCCGGAGACCGTCAGCTGTCCGGCGAATCGACCCTCGTAGGTGATCACGAACGGCAGAGCCGTGTGCGCTGAGGCCTGGGAGAGGAGCGAGCGGATACCACCCCGAACATCCCAGCGGCCACCGCCGCCTGGGCTCGTCGCCTCCCACGGCAGCAGCCACTCGCGGTTCGCGAGCAGCACGGACTCCAGCTCCCGCGCATCCCGGACCCTGATGGGACGCAGCGACACGGGGCCGTGCGTCAGCGTGGGGACGGATGCGCTCATAGAAAGCGGAGTCTACTCGCCGATCGAGGCGGCGAACTGCTTCAGCCACGGGCTGAGCGCGGGTCCGAGCTTCGGGTCGTCGACGGCGAGCTCGACGGTCGCCTTGATGTAGTCGAGCTTGTTGCCCGTGTCGAAGCGCCGACCACGGTAGACGACACCGACCACGCCACCCAGCTCCTCGCGGTTCGCGGCGAGCACCTGCAGGGCGTCGGTCAGCTGGATCTCTCCCCCAGCGCCCGGCTTGGTCTGCTCGAGCACCCCGAAGACCTCAGGTCGCAGCAGGTAGCGGCCGATGACGGCGTAGTTCGACGGAGCGTCCTCGAGCGCGGGCTTCTCGACGAGCCCGGTGATCTGGATCGTGTCCGGCCCGGCCCCCGGGACGCCGTCTTCGACACTCGACGACGCGTCGTAGGCGGCGACGCCGTACGAGGAGATCATGGCCGGGTCGACTTCCTGGAGCGCGACGACGCTCGCGCCGGTCGCTTCGTGCACCTCGATCATGCGCGAGAGCAGCGAGCCGCCCGCCATGATGTCGTCGCCGAGCAGGACGGCGAAGGGCTCGTGGCCGACGTGCTGGTGGGCACGCAGGACCGCGTGCCCCAGACCGAGCGGATCCCCCTGGCGCAGATAGTGGACATCGGCGAGATTCGTGGCCGCGCGGACGCGATCGAGCTTCTCCGTCTCCCCGCGCGCCTCGAGCAGCGCTTCGATCTCGGCGACACGATCGAAGTGGTTCTCGAGCGTCGTCTTGTTGCGCCCCGTGATCATGAGCACGTCCGACAGGCCCGCCTCGACGGCTTCCTCGACCACGTACTGGATGGCGGGACGGTCGACGACCGGGAGCATCTCCTTGGGAATGGCTTTCGTCGCGGGCAGGAACCTCGTCCCGAGGCCCGCAGCTGGAATAACGGCCTTAGTGATGCGCGAGGACATAGGCCGTATCGTATGGCCACCGAATGCCATCGCGAAACGCAGGTGCACGTGGCGCGTCATTGCGGCACGAGCTCCGGGTTCTCGCCCAAGCTCTCCCCAACCCGCGAGGGGTCGCTTCGCTAGGCTCGTTCCCATGTCGACCGATGCGAAGACCGAGAAACGAGCACTCCGCGCCGACACCAGACAGCGCCGCCGCAGCCACGGGGAACTGCTCCTGGCAGAGCACGGGGAGCAGATCTCCCTCCGCCTGCAGCAGCTCGTCGCCGAGCACGGCGCGACGCGCATCTCCTGCTACCTGTCGGGCGAATTCGAACCGAGCACGCGGCCCTTCCTCGCCTGGGCCGGTGCAGCTGACATCACCGTCCTGTTGCCCGTCACGCGGGAGGACGGGCTCCTCGACTGGGTCGTCTCCGACGGGCAGTCTGAGCGCCCGCACGAGCTCGGATTCCCCGAGGCCACGGGCGATCTCCTCGGCCCCATCGCCCTGGGCGACGCCGACCTGCTCATCATCCCCGCCGCATCCGTCGACCTGGACGGCTACCGGATGGGCTGGGGTCGCGGCTACTTCGACCGCACGCTCGGCTCCATGGCCGGCCGCCCGCCCGTCTACGCGGTCGTCTACGACGACGAGCTCCTCGAGGTCGTTCCCCGCGAAGTGCACGACGAGCGAGTGGATGGGGTCGTCACCCCATCGGGAATCCGGCGTTTCTGAAGCATTTCCCCGCCGGCTCTCTCGCGCGATTATGCTGTTCTGGTCCCGAAAGCGAGATTATGCCTACCTACTCATACCGTTGCACCGAATGTGACAACGCCTTCGATATCCAGCAGGGGTTCGCTGACGCGAGCCTCACCGTCTGCGACAAGTGCGGAGGCAAGCTGCGCAAGGTCTTCGGTGCCGTCGGCGTCTCCTTCAAGGGATCCGGCTTCTACCGGACCGATTCCGCAGCCAGTGCGAAGAAGAGCTCGAGCTCTTCCTCCGCCTCGACTTCCGCGGAGGCGAAGCCCGCCGCGACCAAGAAGGAACCGGCACCCGCCGCCGCCTCGAGCGGCAGCAGCTCCCCCGCCGCGTCCTGAACTGACACGACTCAGCACTCCAGCACCGAACGAAAGGGGACCCCATGAAGGGATTCCGCGAATTCATCATGCGGGGCAATGTCATCGAGCTTGCCGTCGCCGTCATCATCGGCGCAGCGTTCACGAGCATCGTCAACGCCATCGTCGATGGCATCTTCAACCCGGTCATCGCCGCCCTGTTCAACGCGGACGACATCGCGGCCGCCACGGTCACGATCGGCACGGTGCCCATCGGCTTCGGCGCGGTCATCGCCGCGATCATCCAGTTCGTCCTGATCGCGGCGGTCGTGTACTTCGCGATCATCCTGCCGATCAACAAGCTCAACGACATGAGCTACCGTCTCATCCACGGCAAGCCGAAGCCTGCCGTCGAGGCCGCGGTCACCGAGAAGGACGTGCTCGAGGAGATCCGCGATCTTCTCAAGGCACAGCAGGAGGCACCCGCGAAGCTCCAGGGCGAGGGCCCCGAGACCCGCTCCTAGGACGCCGCGCTCAGCGCAGCAGCGCTACCAGCTCGGAGCACTGCGAAGAGACAGGAACGCCGCCGGTCACCCCGGCGGCGTTCCTGTCTCTGCATGCAGACGCTGCACGTCGCATCCAGCCGTGATGCCGCCACCGAAGCGCGCGCCACGTCGCCTCCAGCGCTTCCAGCGCTGACGGTGGGTCGGCTCAGGACGAGCGGAACGTCTCGCGGCCCCACACCCAGGACAGACAGGCGATGGCGAGCATCATCGAGGAGATGATGATCGCCCAGGTGAAGCCGAACAGGTCGGCGATGACGCCGGCGACGATGGGGCCGAGGATGCTGCCGGCGTCCTGCGTCATCTGGTAGGTGGAGAGCACCTGTCCACCGCTGCGGCCGTAGCCGATGATGTCCGAGATGACCGCCTGCTCGGCGGGCGCGGCCAATCCCGAGCCGAGCCCGAGCACGAAGCTGAGGGCGAGCATCGTGACGATGTCGCCGGCGAACGCGGTGGCGAACATCGCGACCGCGGAGACGCCGAGTCCGACGAGGATGAAGGGCCTTCGCCCGATGCGGTCGGTCTTCCGGCCGGCGTACTGGAGCGAGACGACGTTCCCAACGGCACCGACCGCGATGACGACGCCGATGACCCACGGTTCCTGGCTGATGCTCGTCGCGACGAACAGCGGGAGGATCGCGGTGCGGACCCCGAAGTTCGCCCATCCGTTGGCGAAGCCGAACACGAGGGACGCGCGATACGCGGAGTCCTGGAGCGCCTCGCGGAGCGACTTCGGCTCGAGCTTCTTGGCCGCGGGCGCACGGTCGTCGCCGGCGTCGTGCAGGCCGGCCTCCTCGGCGGTCTTCTTCGCCGTGATGCGGTGGGCGCGGCCCATCATGATGCCGACGATGGCCGCCGCGATCACGAGGGTTCCCGAGTAGACGAGGAACGGCACCCCGATGCCGAACTGGGCAAGCGCCCCGCCGACCGCCGGGCCCGCGATGTTCCCGACGAGGAAGATGCCACCCCAGAGGGCGGAGATGCGGCCGCGGATCTGCGGCGGCGAGTAGCGGGCGATCATGCCGGCCGCCGAGATCGTGAACATGACCGATCCGACTCCGCCGAGTCCACGGAACACGAGCAGCTGCCAGTAGTCCTGCGCGAACGCGACGGCAGCGGTGGAGGCGGCGACGATCAGCAGTCCGGCGACGTAGATGCGCCGCTCCCCCAACCGGTTGATGAGAGCTCCCGCCCCGGGCGCGAAGACGAGTCGCATGAACGCGAATGCACTCACGACGACCGATACGAGCGTCGCGCCGACGCCGAAGCTCAACGCGTACTGCGGGAGGACGGGAACGATGAGCGCGAAGCCGATCGCGATGAAGAAGGTCGCGACGAGCAGGACCCAGATCTCGGCGGGGATGGGCGGCCGCGCGTCGTCGGCGTTCGAGACGATGGGGACCTGGCCGGTCGTCGGATGCTCGGGGTCGGAGCCGGGGACCGTCGGGTCGTTCGGCTCTATCGCCCGCTCAGCCATAGTGCGGTGGCTTGTCGGCGCGCAGCCGGTCGTCGTTGGGCCCGCGGGGGCTCTCCACCCGGTCGTCGGCGTAGCGGACGGGTGCGTCGCCCCAGGCTGCGGGCGAATCCTCGCCGGCGAGCACGGCGGGCCCGTTCGAGCCGTCAGGCGATTGGGGGTTCGGATCGCTGCCGGGAGGTGGTTCCGTGGTGACTCGGCGTCGCGGCTTCCGTGGTGCAGGCGTGCCGGGGTTCACGCTCAGCTCGCACCGCCCGGCTCGCCAGGGCGGCCGATAGCGATCTGCTGGTTCCCGTCCGGCAGGGTGACCGACTCGAGGTTGGCCCTGGATGCCGCGCCGCTCGGGGCTGCGGCACCGGAGGTGAGCTGACCGAGCTCGCCCTGCAGGGAACCGGCCGTGACAACCGCGGTCTCCGCAGGCAGCGGCACCTTGAGGGCCTTCGCGATGCGTCGGGCCACTGCTTCCGGGTGCGCGAAGAGCTCGAAGGAGTGCACTCGCAGGTAGTACCAGCCGAGGCGCTTGAGGAGCTCAGGGCGCAGACGCAACGTCTCCCGCAGCGTCGCGTCGGCCGAGCCCGCGATCCTCAGGTCGAGGCCGTCGGTGTCGATCGCGATGGCGCGCCCCTTGTACGCCGCGGCGAGGGGGACGCGGCCACGGTGGAACAGCTCGACCGTCATGCCGAACGACTCGAGACGGTTCGCGAGATCGAGCAGCATGGGCGGCGCCTCCACCTCGCGGTCGTCGCCCTCGGTGCCGTCGTCGCCGGAGGCTGGCGTCTCCTCGCCTGCGCCCTGCTCGAGGCCTGGGCCCGCGCTCGGCGCATCGCCCTTGGTCTCTGCCTCTCCGAGGATCTGCGCGAGTCCGAGCACTCCCCGGGACATGCGCGAAGGGTCGAGCTCGCCGGGGCGGATGCACGAGACGATGACGAGTGAGCGACGCGCCCTCGTCATGGCGACGGCAAGCGCGCGCTCCCCGAGCTCGGTGCCGAGCACTCCGAAGTTCGCGAGAACACGGCCGTGGGGAGTACGGCCGAAGCCGATGGAGAAGATCACGCGGTCGCGCGACTGCGCTGTGGCCAGCTCGATCGTGGTGACCGTGAACGGTTCCCCACGTGCTGCCGTGAAGAAGTCGGCGATGTCGCTCCGGCGCGAGGCGGCCGAGTAGACCGCCTGCTCGACCCGGCGGGCGTGCAGCGCGGAAGCCGTGACGACCATGAGCGATTCGCGGGGCCGGTGCACGGCGTGGTCGACGACGAGCTCCACGACGCGGCTGACCTCGCCGTCGGTGGATTCCACCCCTCCCGTGATCGGGTCAGGCAGGCCCGTGCCGTTCTCGACGAAGGAGAAGCTGAGGCTCGAGTGCCCGAGCAGGGTCCCCGCCCACGGCATGGAGCGGATGCGCCCCTTGTAGAAGCGCCTGTTGATGAGCTCCGCGAGGTCTTCGCCGCCGGCCCGATAGCTGCGCGTGAGCGCGTGCTCCGGCAGGAACTCCGCGAGCCGCGAATACACGGACTCGCCGACGGCGTGCTCGTGGCGCAGCCCCCACGCGTCGGTGCTGTCCGCCGCCGGGCGGGTCACGGCGACCGTGAACGGCGTCGGGTACTGGGTGACGGGGTCGCCGAATGCGACGACCTGGTCGCCTCTGCGGATCGCGCCGATGCTCTCGGCGATCGACATGGTTCCAGCATCCACGAGCACAACCGTGTCGAAGTGGATGCGCTCGCTCACGAGCGGCACGTCGTACGGGGTGGTCAGCCACAGCTGGGCGATGCTCTTGGAGACGTCGCCGGCCTCGACGGCCAGCTTCGTGGAGGGGACGCCGGGACGGCGCAGGAGCTGGCGGAGCGCATCCGCCTGCTCGCTGTAGTCGACGATGGCGACCTTCCACGCTTCGGCGAGCTGCCAGGCGAGCTGGGCGGCCGAGTGGTCGGTGTGGGCCTGGTCGACGACTCGGAAGTCGCTCTCGAGGCGAGTCACGACTCGCGTGTTGGCGTTCAGGAGCGCCTTGTCGCGGTCGAGGAGATCTTCGAGCACCGACTGCCACCAGGCGAGCTCGAGCTCGTCGCCGAGCGCCTCGGCCTCGACGTGGCGTTCGGAGAGGTCCTCGAGCAGCGGCGTGAGGCCGAGGTTCTCGAGGCGCTCGATGATGGTGAGGCGCTCGACGAGGTTGTGCAGCACCTCGCTGTCGGCCGCGAGCTCCGTGATGCGCGCGGGGAGCTCGGCCAGCGGCAGCTCGCTGAGCGAGACGGCTCCGGCGTCGACGAGCGGCTCGTCGAGGAGGCGCAGCTTCTCCGCGACCTCGCGGTGGAACTTGCGCACGTCGGAGATGCCCGTCGGGACGGTCGGCGTGGAGCCGTCCGTGACGTAGCGGTGCCAGAGGATGCGCTGGCGCTGGGCGAGCTTGAGCGACTCGTGGAGGTCGTCCACGACGACGCCGGGCCGCACGTAGTCCTTCGCGAGCTGGCGCAGCTGGCGGCGGCGGGCCGACGTCAGGTCGCTGCCGTCGCGCTTCGGGTTCGTGGCGTGGATGACGTCCGTCAGCGAGTGGTCGAAGACCGCGGGGCGGAACCGGTCGAGGGTCTCGCGCAGGTCGAGCAGGAGGCGCAGGTAGATGCCGAGCTCGCCGTAGGTCTCTGCCGGGCGCATCCTGGTGCGTCCGACGAGTTCCTGGGCACGGTCGATGACCTCGACGAGGGTGCCGGCGTCGAGCTCGATGGCGGCTTCCTGCGCGCGGTTCGCCTCATCGGTCGACTCGAAGGAGACGCCGTACCAGGGCGAGTCGTCCGGGCCGTACTTGAACTGGCCGAGCTCGCCGGCGGCGCGCAGCTGGCGGGCGATGGCGTCGCGGCCAGTCGCGATGGCCTCGATGGCGTCGCGGTCGAGTCGAGCGGTCGTCGTCGGCGGCTGCTCGCGCAGCTCGAGGCGGGAGAGCTCCTCGAGCGCGTCGAGGGCCGAGACGCCGAGGGCGGGGTCGGGGTGCACGAGCGCGTCGCGGTAGTCGGCGAGCACGTGGCGGAGGCGGACGAGGGCGTCGTCGAGCTCGTGCATCGCGGGCTTGCGGGCCTTCTCGTTGCGCGAGATCGAGGCGATCGCGTCGCGGCGCAGGGTGCGCGGCGTGACGGCGAGCCCCTCGAGTCCGACGCTCTTGAGGCGCGCCCGAATGGCGCGGATGCTCGCGGAACGGGGCGTGACGACGAGCACGCGCTTGCCGTCGGCGACGAGCAGACCGAGCGCGTTGATGACGGTCTGCGTGAGGCCTGTGCCCGGCATGGTGTTGATGACGGCCGAGTTGCCGGCAGCGATGGCGTCGACGACGCGCTCCTGCTCGGTGTCCGCGTCGAGGAGGAACCGGTCCCCCACGGGGTCGCGGCGGTCAGGGCTCGGCCGCTGCTCAGCCGGCTGCACGGCGGCCACCTTCTGGCGCGCCTCCTCGTCTCCGGCGAGTGCCCGCAGGACGGGGTGCGTGAGCTCGTTCGTGTCGCGGAGCATGGCGCTTGCGACCTCCCCGAAGCTCGAGATGACGGCGCGCGCCGAGACCGTGAACTGCGGGATGGATGCGCCGAGTGCGCGCATGCGGTCGAAGACGTGCTGCGGGAGGAAGGCGTCGTTCGACTTCGCCAGCTCGAGTAGCTCGGCAACCGGGAGACGCACTCCGAAGTGCTGCGCGAGGTGCCTTGCAAGGGACGCGTTCACTCGGCTGGGGCCCTTGAGGGTGAACTCGTAGTCGCGGCCCGCGCGGCGCAGGTCGACCGTGCGGGTCAGGATGGGGGCGCGGAAGTGGGTGCCGTCCTGCGTCCACTCGGCGAAGCCCGTGGCCAGCTGGATCGTGCTCATGCCGCGGCCAGCGAGCAGCTCGGTGCCCTTCTGCGCGATGAGGTCGGCCGCGTCGCGCGCCCCGCGGAACGAGGAGTGCTCGCGGACGAGGGCAGACAGCAGCACGGTCTTGCCCGCCGCGAAGGGGGCGATGCCGCCCGGGTGCGCGCTGGTCAGCTCGACGTACGTGCCGGGTTCGTCGGCGAAGTCGAGAAGAGGGGATGGTCCGCCGAGCTGCGCGAGCTCGTGCAGCCATGAATCCTGCGCCGCGTCGACTGCGGCTTCGAGCGCCCTCGCCTGTTCGGCGCGTTCGAGGTCGAGCGCAGTGAGCGCCTCCTCGTCGGCGGAGGGAACCGGGTGGGTCCTGCGCTCGTGCGCAACCGCATCTGCGACCCAGGAACGGCCTCGCGTGAGGCTCGGGCCGTCGCCACCTCGTGCCCTGACGCCGTCCTCGTGGTCGCGTCCGAGATCGAGATCGTCGTCCGCCTCGCGGGCCTCGCTGTCGCGCGCCTCACGCTCACGTTCGAGGCGCTCGCGCACTGGACTGAGGTCGGGTATCGGCTCCGTCTCATTGTTTGTGGGCGCACCCTTGCCGGAGCCGTGACCGTCGCTCTTCGCGTCGCCCGGCTCTGAACCTCGTTTACGAAACAGACCCCACACGCGTGACACTGTAGGTGTCTGGGCCCTTCGGCGGGTGGAGGCGCGCGTGCGTCGCCCGCACCTCGACCAACTTTTCGTCCCGAAATCAGGCACCACTGCACACGGGAGGCCGCCAGCACCGGTAGCATTGTCGCGCCAGCCTCTGTAGCTCAATGGAAGAGCAGTTGCGTCCTAAGCAAACGGTTGGGGGTTCGAGTCCCTCCAGGGGCACTTTTCATTCCGTGCGGCAGTCTGCGCATGTGCCAGACTCACGGCTCGCCAGATGGCGGTGCCTAGACTCGCACGATGACGACGATCTTCGACGCGCAGGACCGCCCAGAGCCGCCCCTCGGTGAGGACGAGTGGTCGACGCTCAACGGCTTTCTCGATTTCCACCGGGCGACGCTCGCCTGGAAGCTCTCGGGCCTCGGCTCGGCCGAACTGTCGAGGACGCTGCCGCCGAGCAGCATGACGCTCGGGGGCCTCGTCAAGCACCTCACGTACGTGGAGGACGACTGGTTCGGGGTTGTCCTCTTCGGCGAGGAGCAACGCGAGCCGTGGGCGTCCGTCGACTGGACGAAGACGCCCGACTGGGAGTGGGACGCCGCGGGCGCGCAGGAGCCAGCCGAGCTGCTCGCCGAGTGGGAGGCGTCGGTTGCACGCGCGCGGGCCGCCGCGGAGCGCGCGTTCCGCGCCGGGGGCCTCGCCTACCCCGCCGCGAAGGGGTTCTCGGACGGCCGGATTCCTCGCCTGCGGTGGATCCTCATCCACATGGTCGAGGAGTACTCCAGGCACAACGGCCACGCCGACCTGCTGCGCGAGGCGATCGACGGGAGCGTCGGCGAGTAGGGGGTCCCGCGCCTCGGCTCGGCTCGGCTCGGCTCGGCTCGGCTGCGTCGATACACCGTGCGGGGAGGATCATCGCCTAGCGTCGAGCTATGAGCACAGCGCAGACCTGGCTGATCACTGGCGCGAACCGCGGACTCGGACGCGCCCTGACCCTCGCCGCACTGGGCGCGTCGCACAACGTCGTCGCGACGGTGCGCGGCGAGCACTCACTCCCGGAGCACGACAGACTGCTGGTCCTCCCGCTCGATGTCCGTGACCGAGCGGCGGCCTTCGACGTCGTCGAGCGGGCCTCCTCGCATTTCGGGGCCGTCGACGTTCTCATCAACAACGCCGGGTACGGCCTTATCGCCGCGGCCGAGGAGGTCACTGAGCCGGAAGCTCGCAGCATCATCGACACCGATCTCCTCGGACCGCTCTGGCTCAGCCAGGCGGTGCTGCCCGGGATGCGGGCACGCGGCGCTGGCCACATCGTGCAGATCTCGACGGTCGGCGCGGTCGGCACTGTGCCGACGCTCGGCCTCTACAACGCGGCCAAGTGGGGACTCGAGGGCTTCAGCGAAGCGCTGGCCGCCGAGGTCGCCGGCTTCGGCATCCGAGTGACGATCGTGCAGCCGGGCGAGCTCGGCACCGACTGGGCCGGAGGCAGCATGCAGTTCAGCACGCCCATCGGCGCCTACGACGACCTGCGCACGCAGCTCTTCGGAACGCCGAGCGTCCCCTGGCCTGCGCCGCCGGCCGGTGTGGAACCGAGCGGCACCTCCCCCGCGTCTGCGGCGGAGGCGATCCTCTCGCACGTCGGCGACCCCGGCGACACTCGACTGCGTGTGCTCATCGGCGACGACGCACCACCCCAGGTGCACGCCGCCCTGACCGCCCGCCTCGACGACTACAGCCAGGACCCTCGCTTCCCCCAGTGAGATTCGGCCCCGCCGCGGCGAAAGCTGGGGTGGGGCCGATGCGCTGCGCACACGGCCCTCGCGCCCGACCTCAGCGCGGGGCCTCCTCGTCATCGACGCTCGCCCCGGTCACGATGAGCAGCGCGGCCGCGAGCACCGCCGCGTTCGCCCACAGGATGACGCTCACGCCGAGTGGCCCAGCGACCGCTCCGATGCCGAGCGGCAGCACGATCTGCGCGAAACGGTTCGCCGTCATGCGCAGGCCGAGCGCCTGCCCGTGCACCTCCTTCGGCGTGATGCGCACCACCCACGACATCGTGAGCGGCTGCGGGATGCCGAGGGCGACACCCAGTGCCACCATGACGGGAATCGCGCCGAGCGCGGCGACGAACGGCAACGCGACGAGCGCACCCACGCCGCAGCCGATGGAGACGAGCAGCAGCGCCTTGCGCCCGAAGCGGGACACGAGCCGGCTGAGCCCGACCCTCGAGACGACGGACACGAGGGCCCTGACGGCGAGCAGCGCACCCACGGCGACGCTCGACACACCCTTCTCCGAAGCCCACAGGGGAACGAACGTGTACAGGAGATCGACCGTCACGAGGACGGCGGCGCTCACGGCGACCGACCGCCACAGACCGTTGCCCCTGCCGAGATCGACGAGACGGGGGCGCCGCTTCGGCACCCCGCCACTCGCATCCGTCGCGGATTCGGCCTCGGCATGCTTCGCCGCTGCGGACTGCCGGTCGGCGCGCAGCAGCGCCGGCGTGCCGAGAAGTCCGAGCACCACCAGCACGATGCAGGCGATCGCCCCGAGCACAGTGTCAGGGGCACTCGCCTCGACGGCCCCGACCGAGGCGGTCAGGGTGACGATGGGCGGACCGACGAGCTGCCCGAGGGATGCGGCGGTGGTGAGCACCGCGAACGTGCCGTCGCTGGTGCCGTCGCGTCCGCGATGGGCCGTGAATGTCTGCTGCCCGATCATGACGAAGAGGCTGCCGATCCCCGTCGTCGCCGCCGCGACCACGAGGATCCAGAGCTCGTTGGCCCAGCAGAGCAGGACTGGGCCGCTCACGAAGACGGCGACGCCGAGCAGCGCGACCCTCGCTCCCCCGATCAGGTCAGACAGCCGTCCGACCGGAAGCGCCGCCACCAGTGCAGGCGCCGCGAACGAGGCCGCGACGAGCCCGAGCGCGAACCCCGTCGCACCGAGCTCGACCGCCTTGTAGCCGATCATGAGACGCGCGCCCACCCACGCTGACTGCAGCAGCGCCGCTTGGACGCTCAGCGCGAAGCGCCACGGCTGCTCACCGCCTGCTGCGGGTCGGCGTCGCCGCCCCGTCATGGACGCCGGGGAGCTTCCTCGGAGCCACCGAAGTGCCTGGTCAGGTCCTCGATCTGGCTGCGCACTGCGGCGTAGCGACTGCGGTCGAGGTGGAACACGGCGAGCTGGAGCGAATAGGTGAGAGCGATGGGCACCAGCGGCGTGCGGTAGCTGCTGTCGTCGCCGCGAGGAGCCGCGATGAGGTGGTCCGGGTTCGGCCGGAAGTGGAAACCGGGCACGTCGCTGATGAGCACAACCTTCCCGCCTCGGCGCTGGCACTCCGACATGAGCGGGGCGAGACGGATCGACGCCTCCCTGAGGGCGTACGCGATGAGCGTCGAATCACCATCGAATCCGACCATGTTCTCGGCGAGGTCCTTCGCGCTGTTCTCGAGCGTGACGACCGTGAACCCGAGCCGACGCATACGCCTCGCCGCGAGATCACGGAGGGGTCGTTCGTCGTCAGCGTCCGAGAAGACGTAGATCGTCGTCGACGCGTCGATCGCTCGAGCCGCGGCCTCCATGACGTCCTGCGGCACGTACTTCGCGAGCCGTTCGAGCGCCTCCGCTTCATCGCTCGCGAACGAGTAGAGGTCGTGGCCCGACTCTGCCCGCATGTAGCTCTCCTGCTCGGCAGCCTCAGAGCCCTCATCCCGCTGCAGATCGGCTCGCAGGTCGGGGTAGCCGCGGTAGCCGAGCTTCTGCGCCAGACGGACGACAGTCGACTCGTGGGTGCCCGCGCGCTGCGCGATCTCGGCCGCCGGCGCCTCCGAGACGCGCTCGCCTGACAGCAGCACGGCCATGACCTTGCGCTCTGAGCTGCTCAGCTGCTTGGTGCTGCTGGCGATGACCGATCTGAAACTCACCTGGACTCCTCATTGAGTGGATGCTGTTGCCCGTGCAACTGCCGCTGCTCACAGCAACACAGTGCCAGCTTTTCTTGCTCTGCTTGACACTCTCCCACAATCCTGCAAGCATGTGCAAGGTTGCAAGTTCACTCGAAGGGGCGAACGCTCCGGGAGCAGGGCTTTCCCGAAACGCACCAGGATTCGAACCGCAGAGAGGCGGAGGACAACGATGTCATCGAACAGGATCAGAGCCGAATGGGGCATCGCAGCCACCTGCGTCGTGGCGGCAATCGCCTTCGGCGGCGCCGCGATGAGCTACGGCCTCACCGCGGATACCGGGGTCGGAGCCGGCCTCATGCCGCTCGTCGCCGCGGTCTTCGTCGGCGGTGCCGGCCTCCTCTGGGCCCTCCGCCTCGCCGCAGAGCGAGTCCGCGGCGCGCCCCCAGCGCACCTCCCGGATCTCCCGACTGCGACCGGCTCGATCGGGACGGACGCACCCTTCGAGGCGCTCCTCGAAGGAGAAGAGAGCGACGAGATGGACGACGAGTCGCTGCCGGACAAGGCGGCGTGGCTCCGGATCGGCACGATCGTCGGAAGCGTCGCCCTCGGCGCCGCACTCCTCCCCCTCCTCGGCTACTCGGTCGTCATGGTGCTCATGCTCACGACCGTCCTCATCTTCGTCGGTGGGCGCCGCTGGTGGATCTCCCTCCTCGTCGCGCTCGTCGTGACGGGCCTCTCGCGCCTCGTCTTCGAGGTGTGGCTCAACACCGCGCTGCCGCACGCGAGCATCGCTCCCCTCAGCTGGATTGGACTCTGACATGGGCTTCGAGAACCTCATCGGCGGCCTCATCACCGTCCTCACCCCCGAGCACCTGCTCTTCGCCCTCCTCGGCTGCGTCATCGGCATGCTCGTGGGTGTGCTCCCCGGCTTCGGCCCAGCCGCCGCCGTCTCGCTGCTGATCCCGGTCACCTTCGGCCTGGACGCGACAACAGCCATCATCATGCTCGCCGCCATCCTCTACGGAGCGGCCTACGGCGGGACGATCACGGCCGTCCTCCTTCGCATACCCGGCGAGGCCTCGTCCATCGCGACGACGCTCGACGGCTACGAGATGGCCAAGAGGGGGCGAGGCGGACCCGCGCTCGTGATCGCAGCCCTCGCCTCGTTCGTCGGCGGCCTCATCGGGGTCATCGGATTCGTGCTCGTCGCCCCCTTCAGCCGACTCGCCCTCGAATTCGGCGCCCCCGAGCTCTTCCTCGTCTCGGTGCTGGGCATGGCGCTCGTCGCGAGCTTCGCCGGCCGCGACCCGGCCAAGGCGCTCCTCAGCGTCGGCGTCGGACTCGCCATCGCGAGCGTCGGCATCGACCAGGGCCAGGGAGTGCAGCGCTTCACCTTCGAGATGCCCGAGCTCTTCGACGGCCTCGGCCTCGTCGCGATCGTCATGGGCGTGTTCGGCATGAGCGAGGTGCTCGCCCAGGCGCGCGGCGGCAAGGACGGCATCCGCAAGCCCATCAAGGTCGGCAAGCTCCTCCCGACGGGTACCGACCTGCGGCGCTCCGCCGGACCCTTCATGCGCGGATCCTTCATCGGGTTCGTCATGGGCCTCCTGCCCGGCTCACCCGGCGCCGCGACCTCGCTCGCCTCCTACGCCCTCGAGAAGCGCATCTCGCGCCGGGGCGGGGAATTCGGAAAGGGCGCCGTCGAGGGCGTCGCGGGGCCGGAGGCGGCGAACAACGCACTCGCCGTCTCCTCCATGATCCCGCTCTTCACGCTCGGCATCCCGACGAGCGCCACCGTGGCCATCATGGCCGGCGCCTTCACGATCAACGGCCTCATCCCCGGCCCGCTCCTGTTCCGCGACAACCCTGAGGTCGCCTGGGCGATCATCGCGAGCCTCCTCGTCGGCAACGTGATCCTCCTCATCCTCAACGTGCCGCTCGCGCGAGTGTGGATCGCGGTGCTCAAGGTGCCGTTCCACTACCTGATGGCCGTCATCATCGCGTTCATGTTCCTCGGCACCTACAGCATCAACGGCTCAGCATTCGACATCTTCGTGATGCTCGGGGCAGGCATCGTCGGCTACCTCTTCCACCTGTTCGCGGTGCCCCTCACCCCGCTGGTGCTCGCCGTGATCCTCGGGCCGATGCTCGAGGAGAACTTCCAGCGCTCCCTCGCCCTCTCACGCGGCGACTACTCCGTGTTCCTCAGCAGCGGCATCAGCGTGACGCTGCTCATCGTGATCGTCGTCGCGGTGCTGTTCGGTGCCGCCCGCCCGCTCCTCAGCTCGCTGCTCGCGAAGCGCGTCGCGCGGATGAACGCGAAGCGGCTCGCCCTGGAGCTCGAGGAGCAGACCCCCGAGATGCAGACCACCTCATCCACCAACCGTTAGCACCCCTGGACCGACGAAGGAGTCAGTCAATGTTCACCACACCCAGAATCGAGAACACCCCCGCGTCGCCGAAGCGCCGCGGCTGGGCGAGCAGGAGCACGCGCCTGACGGCGGTCGTCGCAGCCGCCGCCATCGCGTCCCTGTTGAGCGCCTGCGCGACGGGAACCGCTGGGGCCGCCGACGACGGTGCCGAGTTCCCGGAAGCCGGATCCACGATCGAGTGGATCGTGCCTTCTGCGGCCGGAGCCGGCAACGACATCCTCGCCCGCATCATGGCCCCCGCCATGGGCGAAGACCTCGGCGTCAACATCAAGGTCGTCAACAAGGAGGGCGGCAACCAGGTCATCGGCCTCAACGCCCTGGCCTCCGCCAAGCCGGACGGGCTCACGCTGGGCTTCACGAACATCCCCTCGATCTTCGGCCGCTACCTCGACCCGAGCAAGCAGGCCGGTTTCGACCGGGAGAGCTTCGCACCCGTCGGCTCGTTCGCGCTCAACGACATCGTCATCGGCGTCAACAAGGACAGCCCGTACACGAGCACGCAGGAGCTCTTCGATGCCGTCAAGGCGAGCCCCGGCACCATCACCGTCGGCACCGACTCGCGTGCGGGAGACGACCACGTCAACCTCCGCACCCTCGAGAAGGAGCTCGGCCTCGAATTCAACATCGTGCATTACAACAGCGGAGCTGACAAGATCGCAGCTCTCGTCTCCGGCGAGGTCGATTTCGCGCTCGGGGGCGTCTCCTCGTTCATCGGGCAGGCCAAGTCAGGTGAGATCAATGTGCTCTCGGTCCTCAGCGACGTCCCGAGCCCCTTCTTCCCCGACGTCACGACGTTGAACGAACAGGGCTTCGAAGTGGCGCCGATGTCGAACAACTTCGCCGTCTCGGTCCCGGCCGGAACGCCAGCCGCAACGGTCGCCGCGCTCGAGGCAGCCCTCCAAGCCGCAACCGAGGATCCCGACGTCGTCGCCGCGCTCGAGAATGCGGGAACGGTACCCAACTGGATGCCAGCCGCAGACGTGGCCACGCTCTGGGAGGAGCGAGAAGCGACGACGAAGCCGATCATCGCGGAGCTGATCGCCGGTGAGTAGCACCGCCTCCACTCGACCGACCGCCCCATCAGCCGCTCGACCAGCAGGAGATCGACGCATGAACAGCGAGCACGCAAGCAGCACCGCGACGACCAGCGACCGCCTCATCGACCGCGCTCGGGGCATCCCGAGCGCCAACATCGGCGATGCGCAGGACCGGCTCGGCACGGCCTCAGGGATACGGCCGGTCTGGGATGGCGCGAAGCTCGCGGGCCGCGCGCTTCCCGTCTGGACCCGCCCGGGCGACAACCTCATCATCCACAAGGCCCTCGACGTCGCGCAGCCGGGTGACGTGCTGGTCGTCAACGGCGGCGGCGACGTGAGCCGAGCGCTCATCGGCGACCTCATCGGGCTCCGAGCCCTGCGCCTCGGTGTCGCCGGGTTCGTCATCGACGGGGCGATCCGCGATGCCGTGGGCCTCGGCGAGATCGGACTCCCGGTCTTCGCCCGCGCGGTGACGCCAGCCGGCCCCTACAAGTTCGGCCCGGGTCGCATTGGCATCCCGGTCGCGATCAGCGGTGTGGTCGTCGAAGCTGGGGACCTCATCGTGGCCGACGACGACGGGGTTGTCGTCGTTCGCAGCGAAGAGGCCGACGAGGTCATCACCCGCGCCGAGGAGATCGAGGCGGGCGAGCGCCGCAAGCGGATCGCGATCGAGGAGGCGGCTCGGGTTCGGGTCTAGCCGCCAGAGCCAGGACGAAGGACACACCTCGGCCGCAGCCCCGCAGAGGAGCTGCGGCCGACGTCACTGCAACCGCTGAGATCAGGCGTTCTCGTCCGCGACGCGGATGAGCACCTTCCCCACGGCTCCACCCTCGACCGCGTCGTGCGCCTGGGCCGTCTCCTCGAGCGGGAACCACGTGATGGGCAGGCCAGCCGGCTCCCCCACGGGAAGCGCGCCGTCGACGAGCGCCGCCGTCACGTCCTCGGCCGCCGCGTGCAGCGCATCCGGACCCACCGTGTAGAGCAGCAGCCCCTGCCAGCGGACGTTCTTCGCGAAGCTCGCGATGATGGGCACGGTGAAGTCGTCGCCGTTGTTGTTCGCGTAGTAGGCGATGCTGCCGTGGTTGGCGATGACCTCGACGTCGAGCGCCGCGTTCTGCGTGGGCGACACCTCGACGATGTGGTCGACGCCGTTCGGAGCCAGTTCCCGGATGCGCTCGGCGAGCGAGGCGTCCGGGTAGCGGACCACGTGGTGCGCCCCGGCTGCGAGGGCCAGGGCTTCCTTCTCGTCGCTGCTCACCGACGTGATCACCGTCGCACCTGCCCACACCGAGAGCTGGATGGCCGCGTGGCCCACCGCTCCTGCGCCGCCGTGCACCAGCACCGTGCGGCCCGCGAGCGCCTCGGGCGAGAGACGGGCGGGGCCGTGCTCGTGCACCGTGAGTGCCCGGTGCGCCGTCATGGCGGGCACGCCGAGGCTCGCGGCGACGTCGAAGTCGATGCCGTCCGGCAACGCGACGACACGGTCGGCGGGCAGCACCGTGAACTCCTGCGCCGTGCCCGTCGGCCGGTTGTGCGCCGCGAGGTACACCCAGACACGGTCGCCGACGGCGAGCGTGTCCACGCCGTCGCCGAGAGCATCAACGACGCCCGCACCGTCCTGGTTCGGGACCACCTCCGGGAAGCCGAGCAGACTGCCCGCGCCACCGCCGTCGCGGGCCTTCCAATCGGTGGGGTTCACGCCAGAGGCGACGACCCTCACGCGGACTTCGCCTGGGCCAGGCTGCGCGACCTCGCGCTCGACCTGGGAGAGGACGCTGGATGGACCGGTGGCTGAGTAGACGATTGCCTTCATACCCGGGTTCAGCGAGCCGGCGCCCCGCGCTATTCCCTCCGTGGCGCGTCCACGGCGATGGCGGCATCCTGGGCCACCGCTCACAGCACGGTCCGCTCGCCCGGACGAAGACGCCGTCTCGTTCCGACAACAACCGGGCACGGGACGGCCGGACGGTGGCACGATGGCGTCATGAGCAGCGACGACGATGTGCGACGGCTGGCGCTCCGCCTGCCGGAGACCTCGGAGCGCACCGCCTACGGCACCCCGGCGTTCTACGTCGGGACGAAGATGTTCGCGCGCATCCACGACGAGCCCGGGGTGCTCGTGTGCTGGCGCGCCGACCTCGGCGAGCGCGAGGCTCTGCTCCAGGGCGAGCCGTCGGCGTTCTTCACGACACCCCACTACGACGGCCACCCGAGCGTGCTGGTGCGACTCGCGAACGTCCCCCCGCCGAGGCTCGGCGAACTGCTCCAGGAGGCGTGGGAGGCCAGGGCGACCAAGCGCATCCTGCGCGATGCGCAGTCCTCTCCCGAGCGGGACTGACCCACCTCGGGCACGCACCGCTGGCCGATGCCCGCAGGCGCCCGACGGGCCGCGTCGTACCACCCTGGGCCGCGCGTCCGCTCTATGATCAGCGGATGGTCAAGGTCATTGCAGTCATCCGTCCAGTAGCCAGCGAGACGATCGAGGCGGAAGCCGACTCCTACGAGGCGGCGAAGGCGAAGATCGAGGCGATGGTCCCTGAGGGCTACGAGCTGCTCTCCGTGCGCTCCGCGAAGTAGCGAGCGACGCGGCGACCGACGACGGCCGGCGGGCGCCGCAGCAGCGAGGGCCCGACCGGGGTGCCGGAGCCGCTAGTCGAACATCCCGTCGAGCAGCCCGCCGATCATGAGACCACCGAGCACGCCGCCAACGACGTCGCCCATGTCTCCGCCACGTCGGCCGCCGCGACCGCCGTAGCCGCCCTGGTAGCCGCCGCCACGCGGCTGGCCCCACTCGTCGTATCCCTGCTGCTGCTGCGGACGCGACTGGTCGATGTCGCGCTGCGCGAGCTGCAGTGCCTCGCTCGCGAGCGAACCCGCCCGGCGTGCCAGCGCAAGCGCCTGCTCGCGTTCGTCCTCACCGCCCCGGAAGCTCACGAGCTCGTTGCGGATGCGCTCCGCCTCGGCCAGCCGGGTGCGCGGCGCCGAGCCGATCCAGCCACGGTGGCCGGAGATGACGTCGTTGGCGACGGCGATCTGCCGATCCGCGTCATCGATGGCGGTCACGACCTGAGTCTGCGACGGGATGGGCCGCGCGGCCCTGTCCCTGGCCTTGGCGATTGCCTCGTCGAGTCCCGTGTTCGCGGCGCGGAGCCTCGAGAGCGACGCGAACGGGTCGGTTCGCTCGCCCGCGGGAGGGAGCGCGGCGAGCGCATCGGTGAGCCGCTTCGCGGCTTCCTCGACCTCCTGGCTGCGTGGCACGTCTCTCGCCGCGACGAGATCGCTCCTCGAGTCCGCGATCACGGCAGCGAGCGTCGACTCGGCGCGCAGTGCCTCGATCTCGTAGTTCTCGACGGCGTCGAGCAGCGTATGCACGCGGCGCACGGCCTCCGTGGACGCCTCGAGGGCAAGCCGCGACTGCTCGTTCTGCCCGGCCTCACGGCGGCGCAGCGACACGTCGGCGCTGTGCTCCGCGAAGGTCAGGAGCTGGGCCGCCTCGGCGGGGTTGTCGCCCACCTGGTGCAGCGCGGCGTCCGAGTAGCGCAGCGCGAGACGATCGATGCTGGCCTGCGCGTCCGGGATGCGCGCGCGCAGCCGCTCCGAGTCCCGCTTGACGCCCTCGAGCACGGCGGGCGTCTGCCGCACCACCGCGACGGCCTCCTCGAGCACCGAGGACTTCTCCTCGAGCAGCCCCATCGCCCACTCGCAGATCTGCACGATCCGCGCGTTCCTGGTGCGCAGCTCGTCTGGCGTGTCCGGGATGTCATCGACGTTCAGCTGGTTCAAGTGGAACGCCTCGCCCATGTACTTGCGCACGTTGACGAGCGTGTCCTTCAGGTCCTGTGTCGCGCCGGAACCCAGTTCGGCCTCCGCGAACGAGAGCTCGTCGTTCATGAGCCGGATGCGCTCATCGGCGTCGACGAGCGCAACACCCGCCTTCATCGCCAGGTCCTTGTCGTGGGCGTCGATCTCGGCCTGCTGCGCTTGCTTCGCGCGGCGAGCGCGCCCCCAGAATCCAGATGCCATATCGCAGATTCTAGTTGCGCGCCGCCCCGCCAAGCTGGCGATGTTCACCGTCGGCGGAGCGGCGCACCGCGGAGCTCAGTACCAGATGCCCGGCGAGGGCTCCGGCGAGACCCGCAGCACGCGTCCCGCGAGCTCCGCCGCCCCGTCGCTCAGCTCATGCAGGGAGCCTGCTGCGCGGAGCGCGGCGGGCGATACACCGCCGAGGAAGAGCGACCCGAGCGCGTCCACGCCCAGGCGCACGGCTGCCGAACCCTCGGGCAGAGCATCGACCGGCTCCGCCGTCCCGACGCCATCCGCGCCGACCGTGAGCACGAACGAGCCGCCCGCGAAGCCGAGCGCATCCTCGATCTCGAGTCCGAGCACGCCGGGCGACGAATACCGTCGCGCGTCCAGCACGGCCTTCGTGTCCAGGATGCGCAGCCACTGGTGGTCGGAGGTCGTGACGGTCGCGGCCCGCTGGTCGCCGAGCATCCACCTGATGGGCTCGTCGATGGCGAGCTGCTCCGCCTTGACGGTCGCGACGAGATCGGCCTCGAGGAAGAAGCGCCACAGCGCGGCGTAGGCGTCGTCGCTGACGGCGCGGAGGAACTCGACGTTCAGCGTGTGGCTCGCGTAGTCGTGGTCGCCGCCCTCGAGCTTGAACAGCGCTGCCCCCTCGAGGTCACCGGCCTCCGAGGTGTAGGTGATGGCGCGGAGCTTCTTGCCATCGCCGTCCTCGTCGTGCACCGTTCCCGCGAGGCGGGGCCACATTCCGTCCCAGCCCTCGATCTCCCCGACCCGCGCCACCCTGACGCGGTCGAAGAGGCCGCCGATCTGCTCGGCCCACTGCTCCCGCCCCACGTAGTCGACGCGACCGCCCGGGGTCGGGCCGGCCCAGCGGACGCGGCGCGTGTCGATGCTGAAGCTCGCGGCGAAGGTCGCGGGCCCAAAGCCGAACCGGCCGTAGATCGTCGACTCCGACACCGTGAGGGCCGCGAGCGGGAGGCCGAGGGCCGCGGCCGTGCGCAGCTCCCCCTCGAGCAGGTTCCTGGCGATCCCGCGGCGGCGGCGAGCCTGGGAGACGGTCACCGAGCTGATCGCCCAGCTGGTCAGCTGGCTGCCGCCCGGCAGCGTGAGATCGGCGGGCCACGAGCTCACCGTGGCGATGGGCTCCTCGACGAGCGGCGCCGAGTCGTCCCAGACGCCCGTCGTGCGGCGGTAGCCCAGGGATGCGCGCATCCCCTCGAGCTGCTTCTCGCTCGGCTCGGCGGCGAGGAATCCGCGGAGGTCTGCTCGCGCCCATGCGTTGAAGGTGGCCGCGTCATCGGTATCGAGCGTCTCGTAGCGCAGGCCGGACTCGGCGAGCTTCGCCGCGGAGGTCGGGTCGATGGGATGGCGCGCGAAGTCGTCGGCTGCAGTCATGCATCCAGGGTAGGGGCCAGGACAGCGCCGCGCTGGGCGCGTCCTCGACGCGACACCCCCAACTATGCCATTATCTGCGTATGCATGCAGATACGCAGGAAGACGGCGCGGGTTCACTCGGACACATCGAGCTCGACAACCCGACCGTCGAACTCGCCGCCGAGGTCTTCGGCATGCTCGCCGACGCGACGCGCGTGCGCATCGTGCTCGTCCTCGACGACGGGGAGCACTCCGTGAACGACATCGCCGAGGCCGTCGGCAAGACGCCGGCGAGCGTCTCGCAGCACCTCGCCAAGCTGCGCCTCGCCCGCATCGTCGCGACCAGGCAGGAAGGCACGCGCGTCTACTACCGGCTCATCAACGGGCACGCGAAGCGGCTCGTCGCCGACGCGCTGTTCCAGGCCGAGCACTCCGTCGCCGGAGTCGGAGGCGCCGACGCCATCCCACCCCACCACCGGCGAGACCCGCAGCCGAGTCGCGAGCTGCGCGGAGACGTCGATGCGTGAGGTCCTCGCCAACCGGGCGTTCCGGCGGCTCTTCTCCGCCCAGGTCATCGCGCTCGTCGGCACGGGGCTGCTCACGGTCGCGCTCGGCCTCCTCGCGTTCGACCTCGCGGGCGGCGACGCTGGCATCGTGCTCGGCACCGCGCTGACGATCAAGATGATCGCCTATGTCGTGGTGTCGCCCGTCATGGCGGCGGTCACGAGCCGGTGGTCACGACGCCGTGTCCTCATCTCTGCTGACCTCATCCGCGCCCTCATCGCACTCGGCCTCCCCTTCGTCGGCGAGGTCTGGCAGGTCTACGTGCTCGTCTTCGTCCTGCAGGCAGCGTCCGCGACCTTCACGCCCACCTTCCAGGCCGTCATCCCCGACGTGCTCCCGGATGAGCGCCTCTACACGCGGGCGCTCTCGCTCTCGCGCCTCGCCTACGACCTCGAGGCACTCGTGAGCCCGCTGCTCGCAGCCCTGCTGCTCACCGTCGTCAGCTCCAACTCGCTGTTCGTCGGGACCGTCCTCGGCTTCGTCATCTCGGCGACGCTCGTCGGCACGACGACGTTCCCCACCCGCACGCTCGCAGCCCCGAGCCCCTTCATTTCCCGGCTGACCTCCGGGCTGCGGGTCTTCTTGCGCACCCGCGACCTCAGGGCCCTCCTGGCGCTGAACCTGGCGGTCGCGGCGGGCACAGCCATGGTGATCGTGAACTCGGTCGTCTTCGTGCAGGCGCAGCTCGGGCGGGCGCAGTCGGACCTCGCGATCCTGCTCGCCTCCTACGGAGCCGGCTCCCTGCTCGTGGCGCTCGCGCTGCCGCGGGTGCTCGATCGCGTCTCCGACCGCCGGGTCATGCTGGCCGGCGCTGCCCTCATCCCGATCGGCCTCCTCGCGATGGCGGGCGTGCTCTCGACCGATGCAGCGTGGGCCTGGCCACTCGCCCTCCCCGTGTGGGGATTACTCGGCGCCGCGACCTCGCTGATCCTGACGCCTTCCTCGCGGCTCCTCCGGAGGGCGGCATCTGGCGAGCAGCGACCCGCGGTCTTCGCGGCCCAGTTCTCGCTCTCACACGCCTGCTTCATGCTCTGCTACCCGATCGCGGGCCTCGCGGGCGCACAGCTCGGTCTCGCGCCGGCGGGCCTGATCCTCGGCGTCGTGGCCCTCCTCGCCGTCCTCGCGGCAGGCCTCACGTGGGTGCCTCGGGGCGCTCGCGAGCCAGCCCCGCACCGCGTTCAGCTCTGACGCTGCTGGCTCGCGAGCCGGACGATCTGCCTCGCGGCGACGTCGGCACCGGCGAGCAGCGGTGAGGGCTTGCGCGGCGTCGCCCCGATCGCGCTGCCCGGCTGCGTGCTGAGGGCCGGGATGCCGAGCACAACGACTCGATCGTCGACGGAGCCGTCGCGCCGCACGAGATTGAGGCCGGGCTCCCCCTCCTCCAGGCTCGCGCCCGTCGCCTCCATGCTGTCCGTCTCGACGGCCGCTCCGTCTCGCGCTCGTCGCGCGTGCACTCGAGCGCGTCCAGAGTCCAGGAGCGCGCGCAGCAGCGGGTCGTCGGTCGCCGGCACCTTCCCCTTCGACATGCGGGGTTCGATGAGCGCGCGGGCGCGCACCTCGATGCCCGTGATCGCGGAGCGGGCGACGAACTCGCCAGCCTCGACATCGAGCGATACCGAGGTCTCGGGGCCGGTCAGCCGGAGCAAGCCGGCGTCGATGAGCGCGAGCACCTCACGAGTCCGCCCGGACGGTGGGCCGGATGCGAGGAACAGCCCGTCCGCGTTGAACCAGCCTTCGAAGTCGGTGACAGCCGAGCGGCCCTCGAGCACGCCGCTCACGGCGAGCCGTGCCGCCTGGCCCCGCAGAGCCCCCATCGCGCGGTTGACCGCGGCGCGAGGATGCTCGTCTGGCGAGGACATCGACCCGAGCTCGCTCTCGACGAGCTGCTCGACCTGACGCCGCCACCGCTCGGGGCTCACCTGCTGACCCCGCGTCGGGCGTCGCAGCGAGTCGATCGTGAACGCGTGGGCACCGTCGTCGGCACGCTGGTCGATGGACGCCGTGAGGACGTCGTCGATGGCGCTGACGCTCTCGGCATCGTCGAGGGCGGCGAGGGCCTCCGGGAGCGAGACAGTGAGGGCGTGAGGCGCCCAGCCCGAGAGCGCGGCGAGGTACGCAACAGCGAACTCGCGCGCGATGGATGGCCAGACGTCGCCTCGGAAGTCCAACGACTCCGGCTCTGCCGCGGCGAGCGCCCTGAACCACTCCGGGTTCGCGGTGCGCGCCACGAACGGCGACGCCTCCGCCCAGCCGTCCGCCTTCGCGCGGTACGGCACGCCCCGGCGCGAACCTGCGTGGAGGATGGGCTCGTCTCCCGACGGCAGGTAGCGAAGTCGCCCTCGTACATCGCCGGCGACGGGCTCGAACCGTCCGCCGCGCCCCGCCGTGAGCACGGCGACGACGTCGAAGAAGTTCGCGCCGAGGCCGCGGACGATGACGTCCTCGCCCGCTGGCACCTTGCCCCAGTCCTGCTCGGCCGGCATTCCAGGGGCGATGTAGACGAGGCCGAGCTCTCGCGCTGCCCGCTCGAAGCGCTGCGTCTCCTCGCTCGGCAGCGTCTGCACCATGCCCTGGGCGAGCACGACGATCGGCGCCCGCAGCTCGGTGCCGTCGGCGAGCACGACGGTGCGTGCGTCGGGGCCGTCGTCGCGCACGTCCACTGCGGTTCCCCGGATTCGGGCGAGCTCCACGTGCCCGCTCGCTTCGGCCGCTGCGAGCTGCTCGCGGAAGTAGACCCCCTGCAGCCGCCGGGAGGGGAAGCTGCCGGGGCGCACCGCGCGCGCCTCCTCGAGCACCCACGGCGTGGGGTGCTCGCCGCGGTCGACGATCGCGGCCGCCCAGTCGACGAGGTCCGGGCCCGGCACGATCGGCCCGGTCATCCTGGTCGACTCGTCGGCGTGGATGGTCGTCGAGCCGGAGGTCGTGTTGTTGAGGAACTCGGCTGGCTGGTCGATGCGCCAGGTCGCTCCGGCCCCCACGTCGATCGCGTCGACGATGGCTACGCGGATGCACGCGTCTGGTCGGCGCGCCACCACCCTGAGGACCGTGGCGACGGCGCGCGGACCGCCCCCGACGATGACGGCGTCGAACATCAGATGCGGTACTCCAGGTCGTCCTCGACGACTGGCCGAACCTCGACGAAGCCTTCGCGCTCCTCGACGGTCACGCGCAGCCCGTAGACCTGCTTGAGGGTGTCCTCCTGCAGCGCCTCAGCCGGTGTTCCGCTCTTGATGATCGTGCCCTGGTCGAGCATGACGATCTGGTCGCAGAAGCGGCCGGCGTGGTTGAGGTCGTGGATCGCGATGAGGGCCGTGATGCCCTTCGTGCGGGTGATGCGACGCACGATCTGCAGCGTCTCGATCTGGTAGCGCAGGTCGAGCGCGCTCGTCGGCTCGTCGAGCAGGAGCACCTTCGGGTCCTGCGCGAGGGCCCTGGCCACGAGCACACGCTGCGCCTGGCCCCCGGAGAGCTCGGACATGTTCCTGTCCACGAGAGAGTCGAGGTTCAGGAGCGTGATCGCGTCCTGGACGTGCCGCCAGTCCTCGGCGCCTGGCGCCATCCCATAGTGGGGCGTGCGACCGAGCAGCACCGCCTCGCGCACCGTGAGGTCGAAGGGAGCCTCTCCGGACTGCGGCACGTAGGCCACCGTTCGCGCGTGCTCGCGCCTGCCGAGGCCGAGCACGTCGGTGCCGTCGAACGTGACGGTCCCCACGCTCGGCTTGTGCACGCGGGCGATGATCTTCGTGAGCGTCGACTTGCCGGAGCCGTTCGGTCCGAGCAGCGCGCAGAAGGTGCCGTCCTGCACTTCGAGGCTCACGCCCTTCAGCACCTTGTGCTTGCCGTAGGCGAACTCGATGCCGTCGATCGTCAGGCTCATTTGAGGGCCGTCTTCCTCGTGAGGATGAGCTGGATGAAGATGGGCGCGCCGATGAAGGCGACCACGATGCCGACGGGGATGACGGCGGGTGCCAGGATCGTGCGCCCGACGGTGTCCGCGACGAGCAGCAGCAGCCCTCCCGTGAGCACCGAGAACGGGATGAGGTAGCGGTGGTCTGCGCCGATGATGAGGCGCGCGATGTGCGGGCCGACGAGTCCTACGAAGCCGATCACGCCGCAGAAGCTGACGATGACGGCGGCGAGTACAACCGCGACGACGATGAGCCCGACGCGGAGCGCCTGCACGTTGACGCCGAGGCTCTTGGCCGCGTCGTCGCCCGCGAAGGCGACGGCGTTGAGGTCCTTGGCGAACCACAGCACGAACGGGATCGTCGCGAGGACGAGGATGCCGACCGTCTGCACGTCGCCCCACGTCGCGTCGTTCACGGAGCCGAAGGTCCAGCGCACGATGGCCTGCAGCGTGTTCTCGTTGGCCGTGAACTGGAGTGCGGCGGTGAGCGCCTCGAACAGCTGCGTGATGGCGATGCCGAGGAGCAGGAGCGTGGCGATTGCCATGCCCTTGGCGGAGGCGAGCCCGAGTACGAGCGCCGAGACGGCGAGCGAGACGACCAGCGCGCTCGCGATGATCGCCCACGAGGGCAGCGTCGTGCCACCCGCGATGGTGATCGCGAGGGCAGCGCCGAACGCTGCCGCCGGCGAGACGCCGAGCGTGAAGGGGCTCACGAGCGGGTTCCTGAGGAGCCCCTGCATGAGGACACCCGACAGCGAGAGTCCTGCGCCGGCGGCGAAGGCCAGCAGCACGCGTGGGAGGCGCAGCTCGGTGACGATGGAGAACTTCTGCGCGAAGTCGTTCTCGAGCGTCCCGCCGAAGATCGACAGGGTGACGGCCTTCCAGACGTCGCCGAAGGTCACTCCGGCCGTGCCGATGGTGACGGCGGCGACGACGGCGAGGGTGCTCACGACCACGCCGCCGATGATGGCGAGCCGCTTGACGTTCGCGCGCTTGCGCTCGCTCGAGGCGACCGCGTTCTGCTCGCCCGGGGTATCCGTGCCGGTCTTCGGCGTCGTGATGGCCACTACGCGGCCGCCTGGTACTGCTGGATGTACTCGCTCGCGCCGGGGAAGTCGGTCTGCTGGAAGTCGACGACCCAGCGCTCGAGGAACTCATCTGGGTTCACGTCGGCGAACTCCTCCGGGTGCAGCCACTTGGCGAGGTAGAGGGCTCCGATGGACTTCGCGACGGCGCTGGTCGCCCAGCCGTTGGCGAGGTAGACCTCGCCGTCCTGGATGGCGGTGATGTTCGACCAGCCCGGTCGGGACGTGATCTCTGCGCCGAGCGTGTCGAAGCGCTCCTGGCCGGTCGGCGTCGCGCTCGGCTCGAACTCGTGGACGATGACGGCCGGGTTGCGGGTGACGACCTCGGCGGGGTCGACCGTGATCTCCTCCTGCTCGTCGCCGCCGCCTGCGGCGTTCTCGAAGACGTTCGTGCCGCCTGCCGCCTCGATGATGGCGTGGAAGCCGGATCCGGGCAGCACCGTCAGGTACGGGTCGACCGTCTCCCAGTAGACGGGCACGGGCTCGACGCCCTCGGTGCGCTCGGCGACGACGTCGAGGATCTCGTTCGAGAAGTCGGTGACGGCGCTTGCGCCCTCTTCCTTCTGGAAGACCTGGCCGAGGAGGGTGACGGTCTCGTCGAACACCGCGTAGTCCCAGGCGGTCGCGACGACGACGGGGATGCCGAACGATTCGAGCTGCTCGGCGGCCTCCTGCCAGACGGCGTTGCGGGGCATGATGACGACGTCGGGGTCGAGCTCCGCGACCGCCTCGTAGTTGATCTGGTCGAGGCCTTCGGCGATGACGTCACTCTCGTCGACCGGCAGGTACGGGAGGCGGTTGATGGATGCGCGGTCGACGCCCACGACCGTGTCGCCGGCTCCGATCGCCCGCACGAACTCGTTGCCGTAGCTGTTGAGCACCACGGCCCGTTCGACGGGTCCGTTGATCGTGACCTCGCGGTCCTGATCGTCGACGACGGTGATGGTCTCGGCGTCGGCTCCGCCCTCAGGGGTCACGGTGCCGCAGCCGGCGAGGAGCAGGGTGCTGGCGACGAGGGCCGCGATCGCGGCGGGCAGTCGGCGTGAGATGGGCATATCGGTACCTCTCGGTGGCAGGTCGTGCAGAACGTTCAGGGGCGGCGCAGTGGCGCGGATGCTCAGCTGCTGGCGGCTGCGGCGGGCCAGTTCGGCTCGCCGAGGCTCAGCATGAGGCGGTTCGCCCAGGCGAAGAAAGCCGTCGACCCAACGAGGTCGAACAGTTCGGCGTCGTCGAGGCCGAGCGCGCGCAGCTCGTCGATCTGCGCGGGCGTGGCGCTCGGGCGCAGCGTCGACAGGCTCGCGGCGAAGCGGATGATGGCGCTCCAGCGTTCGTCCTGACCGTCGCTGAGCGCGTCGAGCGAGGTCGGCTGCCAGTCGGCGTCGCGAGCGAGGCCCGCGTCCAGCACCCGCTGCACGTCGTCGTGGCGCTTCGACTGGAAGGTCGCCTTCCTGGAGTGCACCGAGGCGCAGTAGATGCAGTCGTTGACCTTGCTGGCGACGGCCGCGGCGAGCTCCCGCTCGGCGCGAGGCAGCCCGCCCTTGCCGAGGAACACGGCGTTGTCGATGGCGCTGCGGGCCTTCAGCACCGCAGGAACCCTGGACAGGAGCCGGAAGTAGACGCTGTTGGTGGTCGCCTTCGCGGCGAACGAGTCGACCTGCTCGGCCGTCAGCTCCGCCTCGTCGGGGGCGGCCACCCACGGCGACCACTCGAGCTGCTCCTGCGTGTACTCGGTCGGCTTCGACAGTCCGGCGATGGTGCGACCCGAGAGGTCCTTCGACCGACCGGCGGCAACCGTGGCGCGGGCGGGCGCATCCACTCGCTCCGGCGCGGTTCCGGCGAGCAGCGCGTCGCCGTCCAGCATGCGTGCCAGGTAGCTCTCGAAGGCCACGAGCTGGCTCAGCAGCACGATCTCGTCCGGGGTGACCCCGGCGACCGGCAGCACGTGCTGGTCTTCGTGGGTGGCCAGCGCAGGCGACACCGTGATGAGGTCCACGTGCTCCACGAGCGCGCGCAGCTTCGCATCTGCGGGCAGCTCGTCGCCGAGCAGACGAGCATCGGCGCCCTGCGCCAGATGCCAGTCGGCGAGCTGCGCGTTGCCCTGCCAGCGCGCGACCGTCCTGGCGAAGCCGTGGAGCAGGCCGCGCTCGATCACCTGCGGGCTCTCGTAGAGCGCCGTGTAGGCGGCGAGCGTCTGCTCGACCACCTCGGGCTTCGCGGCCCTCAGTGAGGCGATCGACTCGGGAACGGTCTGGGAGATGCGCACGTGGGAGTCCTCAGCAGTCGAGATCGGGGAAATCAGATACCAACCTGCCATCCCGTGCGACGCCCCGCGGAATCGCGTTACCCCGCGTGAACTCCCCCGCCGAGGCGCATCCTCACCTAGTAGGTCCCGACCTCGGCCACCCGCCTGGCCTCAGGCGAGGCCGAGGTCCGGCCGCGTGAGGTCCGGCTGCCGCGGCCCCGCCAGGGAGGCAGTGCGCGGGATGAGCTCGATGTCGGGGACCGGGTCGAGCGTCAGTCGCGCGTGCGTCTCGACGTCGAACCGCTGCTTCCCGTACCGGAGCTTCTGCCGCTCGATGCCCTCGGGCCTGAACCCGGCACGACTCGCGACACGGCAGGACGCCGCGTTCCCGGTCCGGTGGCCGAGCTCGAGGCGGAAGAGGCCGAGCTCCGTGAACGCCAGGTCCGCGATCGTCGCGAGGCCACGCGTCGCGAGGCCCCTGCCGCGAGCACCCTTCGCCAGCCAGTAGTAGGCCCACCCGGTCTGGTGCACGTGCTCGATGTTGCTCAGCCCGACGTTTCCGACCGCGATGCCGTCGACGATGATCGCCAGGTCGTGTTTCGCGGTGCCGGAGACCAGATGCTGCGCCATGTAGGAGACGAAGTCGAGCTCTGTCGAGGGCACACCTCCCGGGAACTGCGCGGCGAGGTCGGGCGACGTTCGCATGGCATTCGCAAGTGCAGGGGCATCGTCGGCCACCCATGGTCGGAGGTGTGCATCCACCCCTGCAGTGTCGCACTCGCAGATGTATCGGGACCGGGGCGACGCGCAGAAGCGTCGAGTGCGACGGAACATGTACACGCTTCTGAGCCGGTGGGGGAACATCAGCGTCGGTCTGCGAGACCTCCGGAGCACACTCACTTTCGCCAGATCGGACATACTCGTGACCTCAGAGACGCACCAGCCCGCGTCGAGAAGGCTGCCCCCTCGGCCCACCCGGTCTGACGCCACACATCCGACCCATCCCCTCAACAGGTTTCCGGATGGGTTCCGCGCTTCCCGATGGGTTGCAACCCATCGGGAAGCGCGGAACCCATCCCGAGATGGCCAGAGGGTGAGGCGGTGCGAGGGCAGGAGCGTCCGCACATCCAGGAGCGCCCGCACTTCGAGAAACGCCGCTACTTCACGCGGCGGCGCCAGGCTCCGGTGGAGTAGAGCGACCAGGCGATGAGCACCGGCTGGAAGAAGAGGCGCAGGAAGCGCTTCCTGTCGGTGTCGAGCCCGAACGCGTCGCGGCGACGCGCGAACTGCGCGAGGTTGCCCGGGAAGACGGCCGTGAAGAATCCGGCTGCGATCCAGCCCACGGTCGGACGGGCCGAGCGGCGCGCGAACAGGAGCGACAGGCCGAGCGCGATCTCGGCGACGCCGGAGGCGAGCACGACCTGATCGGTCGAAAGCGGCGTGTGCTTGGTCACCGACTTCGGCACCTGCGCCGTGAACTCCTCGCGGGCGACCGTGAGGTGCGTGACCCCGGCAAAGACGAGGAAGCCGCCGAGCAGGATGCGCGTGAAGGTGCGCGGCCGCGAGGAGGGTGCGTCGTCGACGAGACGGATCTTGGAGGTGATGGTTGCCATGTCGGGTCAGGCCTTCTTCGCGTGCTTGCCGAAGCGGTACGCCATGACGAGCTGCGTGATCCCGCCGATGACGAGGATGATCGCCACGATCCACAGGGCGACGACGACGACGCCGGCAGGCCAGAGGAGGATGAGGAGGCCGGCGACGATGCTGAGCACGCCGGAGAGGATCGCGAAGCCGCGGGACTGGCCGGGAGATCCATCCGCGAGCGCCGCGATGCCCTCGATGATCCAGGTGATCGCGATGAGGATGCCGAGCGCGTCGATGAGGGCAACGGGCTGGACGAGGGCGATGACGCCACCCGCGATGAGCAGCAGCCCGACGACGCCGTTGAAGACCCGCCAGCCGGTGGGGATGCCCTTGGAGACAACGGCGCGGATGAGGCGCAGGGCGCCCGAGAAGATGAAGAACAGCCCGAAGATCCAGGCGATGGCGGTGAGGGCCTTGATCGGGAAGGCGAGCGCGACGATGCCGAGGATGATCGCCACGGCTCCGCCGATGCCGAAGATCCAGCGCAGCGTGCTCACCTGCCTCTGGCTGAGGAGACTCGGGTCGAGGTTGAAACGAACGATCGGGGTTGACTGGCTCATTGCGGGCTCCTTCGACGGGGATGCGCCGTGCACGGCGCCGACGCTCCTCGTCCGTGGAGCGAGGGGTAGTCGTCATCCTAGTGATGCAGCGCTTCGCGCAGTCATCCGCGATTCCCCGGGGATCACGTGTCCGTCGCGCAGCGCGACGACGGCGTCCGCCGCTGCGATCTCTCCGGCGTCGTGGCTGGCGACGACGACGGTCCTGCCCCGTTCGGCGAGCGAGGCGAGGCACGCCGCGATTCGAGCACTGGATTCCGCGTCGACCCCTGCGGTCGGCTCGTCGAAGAGCAGCGCCTCCGTGTCCTGCGCGATGCCCTGGGCGACGAGGGCTCGCTGCCGCTGTCCGCCGGAGAGCTCGCTGAGGAGTCGCCCGCGAAGCTCGCCGAGGCCGAGCTGCTCGATGGCGGCGTCGACGAGTTCAGCGTCCTGGGTGCGGGCCTGCGCGCCTCGCCCCCAGCGCCAGCTCGAGGCGCTCGGCCGGTTTCCCGCTCTGCCCCAGCGGCCCATCGCGACGGCGGCACCGACCGTCAGGGGGAAGGCCTCGGGCAGCCGGGTGTGCTGGGGCACGTAGGCGATGCTGCCGGGCCTGGCGTCGAAATCGTGCCAGTCGAGGGTCCCCGAGGTGAGCGGGGTGGTCCCGGCGAGCACGCCGAGGAGCGTGCTCTTGCCTGAGCCGTTGTGCCCGACGATGACGGTGATCGCGGAGCGTCGCACTTCAAGCGAGACGTCGGACAGCGCGGCGTGTGCGTCGTAGCGGACAGTGGCGTTCGCGAGCGTGATGAGGGCAGCCATGCGCGCCACCCTATCGGTAATGAGAAGCGTTTTCATTATGCTACGGTCCTTCCTCGTGCCCTTCCTCACCGATCCCCTCGAGGCGAGCTTCTTCGCCAGAGCCCTCCTCGGCGGCTCCCTCGCCGCCGTGCTGTGCGCCTGCGTCGGCACCTGGGTGGTCCTGCGTGGCATGGCCTTCCTCGGCGAGGCGCTCGCCCACGGCATCCTCCCCGGCGTCGCCGTCTCAGTCCTCCTCGGCCTCCCGCCGGTCGCCGGCGCATCCGTCTCGGCGGCCGTCATGGCCGTCGGCGTGCGCACCCTCACGAAGCGGACACGACTCTCCAACGACACGGCCATCGGCATCCTCTTCGTCGGGATGCTCGCGCTCGGCATCGCGATCGTGTCCAGGTCGGGGAGCTTCGCCGTCGACGTCACGGCGATGCTGTTCGGCGACGTGCTCGCGATCGGGCCAGGCGAGCTCTGGCTCATCGGCGCAGCGCTCGCGCTCGCCGCCGTCGGACTCGCCCTCTGCCACCGGCCCTTCACCGCGCTCGCCTTCGACGAGCGCAAGGCGTTCACGCTCGGACTGCGGCCGGAGCGCGCGAGCCTCGCCCTCATCGCCCTCGTGGCGATCGCGGTCATCGCCTCGTACCAGACCATCGGAACGCTCCTCGTGACCGCGCTCCTTCTCGCTCCCCCGGCCGCCGCATCCCTCAGCAGGAAGAGCGTCGTCGGCATCATGGCGCTCGGCAGCGCGATCGGCATCGCCTCCGTCGTCGTCGGCCTCTACGCCTCGTGGCATCTCGCCATCGCGGCTGGTCCTGCCATCGCGCTGACCGCCGTCATCTCCGTCGGCGTCGCCTCGGTGCTGCGTGCACCGCGCTCCAGCCGTCCCATCCCCCGAACCACCGCTCCAGCAGAAAGCGACCAGTCTTGCCCCGCACACGCCTGATCTCCCCGCTCGCCCGAGTCCCCGCCCGAGGACTCGCACCTCGCGCATCCCTCGCCCTCGTCGGCATGCTCGCCCTCGCCGGATGCACGTCGCCGGGCTCCGAGACCGCACCGACCGCGAGCGCGCCGACCACCGAAGAGCAGGCGCACGGCTTCGTGGCGGGGGCCGAGGAGCTCGCCGAAGCCCAGACGAGCATCGGCAGCATCGGCGCGGACGGCTCCGTGAGCGTCCTCAACCTGCTCACCGGCGAGAGCACCGCACTCGATGCCGTGGCGCCCGCGTCGTGGGCCGTCAGCGACGGCCGGTTCATCTTCTCGGGCTCCGACGCCGCCGATGGGAAGACGGAGATCATCGACACCGGGGTGTGGACGGTGCCCCACGGGGATCACGTGCACTACTACCGTGCGACTCCTGGCCTCGTCGGCGAGCTCACCGAGACGGGAGCTGCGCGGGTCTCCTCGAACGAGGGCATCGCCGCCCTGAGCTTCGAGACGTCCGGCACGACGGTGGTGCTGGACCGGCACGCCCTCGGCCAGGGCGAGACCGTCGAGCTCACCCGCATCGAGTCGGCGGCCCACTCCGCCGCGGCCGCGCCGGTGGGCGACGCCGTGGTCGCGAGCAGCGTCGCGTCGGCGGGCGCCTCCCCCGTCCTCACCGCCTACTCGTCTGACGGCACGAAGCTCGGCGAGGGAGTCGACTGCCCTGGGCTGAGCGATGTGCAGCAGACGAGCCTCGGCGCGACGTTCGCCTGCGCGGATGGGCTCGTGTTCGCCGCGGCCGCCGAGGGCGAGGACACGGCCGCCGCACCGTCGATCACGAAGGTCGCCTACCCGGACGCCGCGTCCGCAGACGCGGCCGGAACTACCGCACCCGGCCAGGCGACCTCGCTCGACAGCCGACCCCACCGCCCGGCCGTGGCCGGTCCCGCTGGAGACTCCGGCATCTGGCTCGCCTCCTCCCGCTCACAGGAGGTCACCCTCCTGCCGACGGCACGCCCCATCCTGACGGCCGTGGCCGTCGGCGACGACAGCGACCGTGTCGTCGCCGTGGACGACGAGGGAACCCTGCTGGTCATCGACGGTGAGAGCGGCGAGGTGACCGGGTCGCAGGCTGGGCTGATCGGCACTCCGGAGTCCGCCTCGAGCATCCACCTCTCCGTCGACACGAGCCGCGCCTACCTGAGCACGCCGGCCTCCGCCGAGCTGCACGAGATCGACTACAAGGACGGCGCGCGCGTCGCCCGCAACCTCGAGCTGCCGACCGCCCCGGCCTTCGCCTTCGAGACGGGAAACTGAGCATGCGCGCATCGACGACCTCACGGTTCACCCGCAACGGACTCGGCATCGTCGCCTCGCTCGCGATCGCGGCAGGCCTCGTGTCCTGCAGCGCGACCGCAGCAGATGACCGTCCCGAGATCGTCGTCACCACCAACATCCTCGGCGACGTGGTCACCGAGCTCGTCGGCGACCAGGCGAGCGTCGTGACCCTCATGAAGCCCGGCGCCGATCCGCACTCCTTCAGCCTCACGGCCCAGGAGGCCGCCTCGATCGAGAACGCGGACTTCGTCGTCTCAAACGGACTCGGGCTGGAAGAGGGCGTCGCGCAGCATCTCGAGCAGGTCGATGCGGCCGGCATCCCGCACTTCGTGGCAAGCGACGCCTTCGAGCCCCTCTCCTACACGGAAGGCGACGCGGAAGGCATGGACGATCCGCACTTCTGGACCGACCCCGCCCGAATGTCCGCGGTCGTCGACGCGCTCGGCACCCGACTCGCGACCGACCTCGACGGGCTCGACGCGGCGGCCCTCGACGCCTCCGTCGCCGCCTACGAGAGCGAGCTCGACGAACTCGACGAGTGGATGCAGGGCGAGTTCGACACCATCCCGAGCGAGTCGAAGAGCCTCGTCACCAACCACCACGTGTTCGGCTACCTCGCCGAGCGCTTCGGCTTCACGGTCGTCGGCACCGTGATCCCTGGCGGGACCACGCTCGCAGCACCCAGCGCCGCCGACTTCGCCGAGCTCAGCGCCGACATCACCGCCGCCCGCGTGCCCACGATCTTCGCCGACTCCTCCAGCCCCGACGACCTCGCCCGCGCCCTCGCGGAGGAGGCCGGCATCGACGTCCGCGTCGAGCAGCTCTTCACCGAGTCGCTCACCCCCGCGGGCGGCGGCGCAGCGACCTACCTCGAGATGATGCGCGCCAACACGGAGCGCATCACCACCGGCCTCACCTCGTAGCCCGCTCGACCGCGAGCGCCAATACCCCAAGTAGCAAGCCCGAACACAGAAAGAGTCTCCATGACCCTCGCCTCCCCCACCAGGACCCGCGGCGCCATCGCCGTGACGGCCCTCGGCATCCTCGCCCTCACCGGCTGCACCCAGACCGCTCCCGCCGCGACGGGAGAAGCTGCGGCGACCCCCGGCGCAGCGGCCACCGCCGAACGCGTGACGCTCACGTACGACGGCGGACTCGTCGTCCTCGACGCGACGACCCTCGAGGTCGTCGGCGACGTCCCCATCGACGGGTTCACCCGCGTCAACCCCGTCGGCGATGGCCGCAACGTGCTCGTCACGACCGACGCCGGCTTCCAGGTGCTCGACACTCAGGAGCCGGCGCTCACGGGCGTCACGTTCGAAGGCTCGAAGGCGGGCCACGCGGTCGCGCACGCCGGCAAGACGGTGCTGTTCTTCGACGGCAGCGGCGACTCCGTGATCTTCGACACGGATGCGCTCCTCGACGACGGCACGAAGCTGCCCGAGACCGAGACGGTTGCGAGCGACGCCGCCCACCACGGCGTCTCGATCGAGCTCTCGGACGGCACCTTCGTCACGACGCTGAGCGACCGCACCGGCATCGTCGCGACCGACGCCGACGGCACCGAGCTCGCCCGCTCCACCGACTGCCCCGGCGTGCACGGCGAAGGCACGGTGAAGGACGAGGTCGTGGTCGTCGGCTGCGAGAACGGCGCGCTCGCCTACTCGGACGGCACGATCACGAAGCTCTCCTCCCCGGACGAGTTCGGGCGCATCGGCAACATGCTCACGACCGAGGACTCGGCCATCGCCCTCGGCGACTACAAGACCGACCCGGATGCCGAGGGCTACCTCCTGCAGGCCTTCGCGCTCGTCGACACGGCGAGCGGCAAGATCTCGGTCACCGAGCTGCCCGACGGCGTCGGCTACACGTTCCGCGACCTCGCACGCGGCTCCGACAACGAGGCGATCATCCTCGGCTCCGACGGCTCGCTGCACCTCTTCTCAGAGGAAGACGGCTCGCCCATCACCTCGATCCCCGTGATCGACGCGTGGGAGGGCCCCGCCGAATGGCAGGACGCGCACCCCGCGCTCAAGGTGCAGGACGGCGTCGCCTACGTCACCGACCCGGCGACGAGCACGGTCCACGCCGTCAACCTGGAGACCGAGGAGATCACGAGCTCCGCGACGCTCCCCGGCGTTCCCAACGAGATCGCGCTGAGCTAGCCGGCCGAGCACGCCGGGAGGCCCCCGGCAATACAGCACGAGCCTGAACGGCTCCAGTGGCGCATGGGGAGCACTCCCCATGCGCCACGCCAGCGAACGGCAATAGGATGCCGAACAGCGGGGCCACGGGCCCTGCGAATACAGCCATCGGACGTCCGAGAAACCACAGATGAGGGAGACTCAGCATGCGCAGCGAGCTATTCGCGGAAGCGAACCGGGAGAGCCAGAGCACCGAGCGTTGGGTGCTGCAATCGAAGAAGATGCTTCGCGTCGGATTCGGACCTGAGGTGCTGGCAGCCAAGGGCGCGATGGTCGCCTACCAGGGCCAGTTCGAGTTCAAGCACGAGGGCTCAGGCGGCCTCGGCAAGTTCATGAAGAAGATGGTCTCCGGCGAGGGCGGCTCGCTCATGCGCGTCGGGGGTCAGGGTGAGGTGTTCTTCGCCCGCCAGGCTGCTGACGTCTTCACGCTGGTCCTCGAGGGCGAGGGCATCACCATCAACACCGCCAACCTGCTCGCCTTCGACGCGAACCTGCAGTGGGACATCAAGATGCTCGCGAACGCGGGCATGATGACGGGCGGCCTCTTCAACCTCGAGGTCGGTGGCCACGGCACCGTCGCCGTCTCGAGCGACGGCCCGCCCATGGTCCTCGACTGCTCCGTGCAGCCGACCTTCGTCGACCCCCAGGCTGCGATCTGCTGGTCGCAGAACCTGCAGCCCACCATCAAGAACGACTTCAAGATGGGCTCGCTCATCGGCCGCGGGTCCGGCGAGTCGTTCCAGCTCGCGTTCCACGGGCCAGGCTTCGTCGTCGTGCAGCCGAGCGAGGGTGTCCCCATCGTCACCACGGCCTGAGGGCGTCGCGCCGGTTCCGCGCTCAAGGGCGGCACCGAGTTCGCTGTGGATGTCGGCTCGAGTGCGCTCAGCTAGCGACCAGACCACAGCCTGAGGCGGGTGGCGGATCGAAGAGATCCGTCACCCGCCTTCTCCGTGCTGCGCCGGGGTCTCGCGCGCCGAGCTAGCGGCGCTTCTTGAAGAGCGTGCCGAACACGCCGCGCACCACCTCGCGGACGATCGTCTGGCCGGTCCGGGACCCGAGCATGTCGCTCACGACGTTGCCGCCGCCCGCATCCGGCCGTGACCTGGTGGTCGTGCGCGTCTGCGTGCGCGAGCGGGCCGCCTTCTCCGCCCGCTCCCGCTCCTTCGCGTCCTTCGCCGCCTGCTTCTCCGCTTCGATCGCCGCGGCCTCGGCCCGTTCGCGCTCCGCCGCTGCGTTCATCTTGGCCGTCAGCACCTCGTGCGCCGACTGCGGGTCGAGCACCTGCGAATAGCGCGGGTACAGCGACGACGAGGCGACGAGCTGGCGGAGGCCGTCCTCGGGCGTCGGCGACATCGAGGCCTGCGGGGCGCGGAGGCGAGTCCACGCAACCGGCGACGGGGCGCCCTTCTCGTTCATGACGGTGACGATCGCCTCGCCCGTCGCGAGCTGCGTGAGCACTTCCTCGAGGTCGTACCCGCTCTTCGGGTAGGTGCGCACGGTCTGGCGCAGCGCGGTCGCGTCGTCGGGGGTATGCGCACGCAGCTGGTGCTGGATGCGCGAGCCGAGCTGCGCGAGCACATCGTCCGGGACATCCTTCGGGGTCTGCGTGACGAAGAAGATCCCGACGCCCTTGGAGCGGATGAGCCGCACCGTCTGCGTGATCTGCTCGACGAACGCCTTGGAGGCGCCAGAGAACAGGAGGTGCGCCTCGTCGAAGAAGAAGACGAGCTTCGGCTTGTCGAGGTCCCCGACCTCGGGCAGCTCGTTGAACAGGTCGGCGAGCAGCCACATGAGGAACGTCGAGAAGAGCGCGGGGTTGCTGGCGACGCCGGGCAGCTCGAGGAGGCTGACGACGCCGCGCCCCTCGTTCGTGACCCGCAGGAACTCACGGGTGTCGATCTCGGTCTCCCCGAAGAAGATGTCGGCACCCTGCTCGGAGAAGTTCACGAGCTCGCGAAGGATGACGCCTGCCGTCTGCTTCGAGAGCCCGCCGATCCCCTCGAGCTCGAGCTTGCCCTCGGTGCTCGTGAGGTACTGCAGCACGGTCCGCAGGTCGGAGAGGTCGACGAGCGCAAGCCCCTGCTCGTCTGCGAAATGGAAGACGAGGCCGAGGCTCGACTCCTGCGTCTTGTTGAGCTCAAGCACCTTCGAGAGCATGAGCGGCCCAAAGCTCGAGACGGTCGCTCGGATGGGGACGCCGATGCCTCGCCCGCCGAGCGAGAACACCTCGGTGGGTGCGGCCGCCGGGGCCCAGTCCTGCCCGATGCCCTTCGTGCGCGCCAGGAGCTTGTCGCTCGGCTCGCCCGGCGTCGCGATCCCGGAGAGGTCGCCCTTGATATCGGCCGCGAACACGGGCACGCCGGCGGCGGAGAGCTGCTCGGCGAGCACCTGCAGGGTTTTCGTCTTGCCAGTGCCCGTTGCGCCGGCGACGAGACCGTGACGGTTGGTCATGGCGAGCGGGATGCGCACGGGAACGCCTGCGACCGCCTCGCCGTTGACGATCGCTCCGATCTCGAGCGCGGCACCCTCGAACGCGTAGCCGGCGCGAACCGCCTCGAGCTGCTGCGCATCCAACGGGCCGGAGGGCGCCGTGGGAGCCGCAGGAGCCGCAGGTGCAGCAGGTGCCGCAGGCGCTGGCGGCTCGGCCTGCGCCGCCGGTGCTGCCGGCTCGGGCACCACGCCCGGGCCCGCCTGAGCGGCAGTCTCGCTCTCGGTCTTCGCCTCGGCCTCGGCGGCCGCGAGCGCAGCGGTGGCCTCCTCGAGGGCTCTGCGTGCGGCTTCGATACGGGCGTCGGCATCAGTCATGGCACCAGGCTAGTCACTCCTAGACTTGGTGCCATGCCTCAGTTGGAAGCGTCCGTCGTCGTGCCCCTCTCCGTCGAAGCGGCCTTCGCGCTCGCGCACACCGTCGGCGAGGCCCGGAGCTGGGATCCGGGCGTCATCCGCAGCGAGTTCATCCGCGGGGCCACGGCGCCCGTCTCCGGAGCGCACTTCTTCACGAAGACTCCGGGAGGGCGGCGCATGATCCTCGAGCTTCGAGTCGTGCACGCCCCGCTCGTGAGCTCCGCCGAGATGGTGAAGGGGCCGGCCTGGCTGACCTCGTTCGGCGAGGGCTGGCGATTCGAGGCCGTCGAGGGCGGCACGAAGGCGACGTGGAAGTTCACGTACAAGCTCGCCTCGCCTGTCTTCGCGTCCACGCTCGGGGCGGCGACCAAGCCAGCGTTCGACCGCGAGCTGCACCAGCGCGCGGCCGCGTTCAAGGAGAGGGCAGTGGCGCTCTCGGAAGCCGGCGAGACGCTGTCAGCAACGAGCTAGGCGGCGGGGAGGTACGCCGCCCACTCGGGCAGCTCTCGTTCGACGCTTCGCGGCGACCAGCCGGTGGCCCGCGGGGGTCTCGGTGTGAGGCGAAGCCGCCACCCCATCTCCCCCGGCGTCTTGTCACCCTTGACGTTGTTGCACCTGAGGCAGCAGGCGACGAGGTTCTCCCAGCTGTCGCGCCCGCCCCTCGACCGCGGCAGGATGTGGTCGATCGTGTTCGCGAAGCCATCGCAGTAGCCGCATCGGTTCGCGTCCCTCCGCAGCACGCCCTTGCGACTCACCGGCTGCATGCGGGCCATGGGAACGCGCACGTACCTGGTCAGCAGGATGACGCGCGGCCGCTCCCAGACGCCGCTTGAGGCCAGCACCGGGTGGTCCTCATCGACGTCGATGACGCTGGCCTTGCCGTGCAGCACGAGCACGAGTGCCCGCCTGTCGGAGACCACCCCGAGCGGTTCGTAGCCTGCGTTCAGAACGAGGGTTCGCATGCTGGACCTGCTTTCGCATCCGTACGAAAAAAGGGCACCGCCCGGATCGGCGGCACCCTTGAATCGAGTAGGTAGATGGACGGACGAGACTCGTCGGCCTGTATTCGAACGGTCTGACAGGCTTCACCGCTCTGGTAGACGTCGAGGGCTGAGTACGCGCGCGCATCCTTGGCGTGGATGCCGCTGCGTGCCCTCATTGACGCTCCCGAGTGTCGTCGATCTGGCAACAGCGTAGACCACGGATGCAGAATGCGGGAGGGGCAGCTTTCCCTGTTCACCGGCCGGAAAGACCGAAGAAAGGGAGCTGCCCCTCCCGCATGTGGGAGACGCGTCGCTCAGAGGCGGACGAAGTAGTAGCTTCCGCCCGCGTCGAGGCCACCGAGCTCGACCATGCGGCCCTCGGTGGGAGCGTCGATCATCTGGCCGTTGCCGGCGTAGATGCCGACGTGGAAGTTCGGGAAGATGACGAGGTCGCCCGGCTGCGGGTCGGAGACGCGTGTGCCCGCCGCCGCCTGCGCGCTGACGCCGTGTGCCACGTCGATGCCGTGGAGGCCGAACACGTACTTCACGAGCCCCGAGCAGTCGAAGCCGTCCGGGGTTGCCCCGCCGAAGACGTACGGCGAGACGCCGATGAACTGCGACGCGGTCTCGACGACGCTTGAGCCGGCGACGCTCTGGCCTGCGGAGCTGCTGCCCGCGCCGCTCGTATCTGCGGCGGCGGCGTCTGCGGTGGCGTCGGCGGTGGGCTCTGGGGTCGCGACTGCGGCGACCTGGTCAGCGCTCATGCTCACGACCGCGGTCTCCGTGCGATCGGTCACGGTCTCCGGTGCTGCGACGGCGGGGGTGGCATCGGCGACGGCGTCGGCGATGGCCGCTTCGACGCTCGCCTGCTCGGTCTGCGCGTCCGCGTTGGTGTCATCTGATGTGGCTACCGCGTTCGAGAGGCTGGCTTCGCTGGCGGGCGCGGGCGCTGCCATGGTGCTCGGCACGACGGCTCCGACCGCGGTGACCGCGGCGAGAGACGCGGCGGCGGCCAGGGTTCCGGCGACGCGGCGGCGGACGACGAGCTGCCTGGGGCGTGGAGCGCGAACCGTCATGGCACGCTCGCCGGCGAAGGCCGCGGGCACGCTGGGCGCCTCGGCTTCGGTCGCCGCGGTTGCGACGCGGTCTGCGGGGACGACCGAGAGGAGCGAGGTCATCGCGTTGCGCTCGATGCGGCCCGTCTCTTCGGGCTGCAGGGCGACGGGTGCTCGGGTGCCGGCGACGGAGGCGAGCGCGGCGGCGCTCAACGACTGCGTGGCGTCCGCGACTGGGCGCACACCGGTCTGGCGTTCGATGGCGCGGGCCTCGCGACGAGTCAGCGTGGTGCTCATGGATTTCCTTCGGGTGGAGCTGAGCACCCGTTGGTGCCCTGGACTTCCACGAGCGTAACCGTTTATAACGAAAATGTCACGCTCAGGTCACAGTCAGGTCGCAAATCATCACATTTTGATCACGACGACAGAACGCCGCGCGCAGCAGAAGCTGCGCGCGGCGTTGCCCACCGGAGTGAGCCGAAGCTCGAGATGTCTAATTGAAGGTGTAGTACACCGGGTTGCCCCACCAGATGGAGCGGTACTGGACGACCTTGCCGCCGTACCCGGGAGAGTCGATGACCATGCCGTCACCGGCGTAGATGCCGATGTGCGCGCCTGGCTGCACGACGAGGTCACCCGGCTGCGGGTTCGACGTCTGGCGTGCGCCCGAGATCTGGTTGCTGACGGACCCCGAAAGCGAGATGCCCTGCGTCGCGTAGACGGCCTTGGTCAGGTCGGTGCAGGCCGGGAAGTAGGAGCCGACGTAGCTGTGCGCCGCCGCGATGAGGCTCGAGGTGTCGACGTTGCCGGACCCACCACTCGGCGCGGCGGACCCCGAGGACGAGGACGTCTGGTTGCTCGAGCTGCCACCCGAGGACGTGTTTCCCGAGGTCGACGAGCTCGACTCTGCAGGAGCCTCGGTTTCCTCTGGCGTCGGAGTCGGTGTCGGCGTCTCAGCGACGGCAGCGAGATCGTCGCTGGAGATCGAGACGACCGTGGAGTCCGTGCGGTCGACGGCAACCTCTGGCGCAGCGACGAGGGCGACCTCCTCCACGGCGGCTTCCTCGGCAGCTGGGACTGGGTCCGATGTGGGTGCCGTCGCGGCTGCGTCTGGCGACGTGGCCGCAACCAGGTTGGCCTGGGACTGCACCTCGCTCTGCCCGTCTGCGACGGCGGCTGGGACGACCATCCCGGCAGTGGCTGCAGCTGCGACGGTTGCGGCGGCGGCGAAGCTGGCGGCGGTGCGCCGGCGGGTCCGTGCGACGAGGGCGGCCGGCTTCGCGGCGCGGATGCTCACGGAGCGCCCGGTGAAGGCCTCGGAGATGTCGGTGACGGGGGCGGGTTCCGAGTGCTCGATGAGGCCCTGGGATTCCGAGGTCGCATCTGCGGCGAGCTGCGAGAACGGCAGGACGGAAACGAGGGCACCTTGGCCGTTGCGCTCGATGCGAGCCGTGTCGTGCACCGAGGGCGCAGAGGCGACGGCAGGAGTGGAGGCGGCGGAGGCGATCTCGGCGACGGAGGCCTCGATGACGGGGGCAGAGACCCCGGCCACGGCCGACGTGACGACGGGACGGACTCCGGTCTGCCGCTCGATCGCGCGGGCTTCGCGGCGGGTCAGCACGGTGGTGCTGTCCGTGCGCGGCGTGCTCGATGTGCTCAAGACTTCTCCTCGGTGCTTTCGAACACCGTTGGAACCGGCATCCTCGACGCGTCCGAGCCTACACAAAGGTCACGGAATTGTCACGGTCAGATCACAAATGGATGCATGAGCGGTCACGCGGGAGTAACGACGAAACGCGCCCAGCCGAAGCTGAGCGCGTTTGCCAAGGTGGTTCGTTCCTTAGCGGAGCGTCACGTAGTAGGGGCTGCCCCACGAGATCGAGCGGTGCTGCACGGAGCGTCCGCCGTAGCCGGGGTCGTCGATGACCATGCCGTTGCCGGCGTAGATGCCGATGTGCTCGCCAGGCCAGACGACGAGGTCGCCGGGCTGCGGGTTGGAGGTGGGCGTGCCCATTGCCGCCTGAGCGGAGACGCCACGCGGCAGCGAGATGCCGACTGCTGCGTAGGCGGCCTGGGTGAGCAGGTCGCACGAGCCGAAGTAGCCGCCGACGTAGCTCATGGCCGCAGCGGAGACGCTCGACGAGTCGACGCTCTGTCCGCCGGTCGATGCGGTGTTGGTCTTGCCCGAGGTGCTGCCGCCCGTCGACGTCGTGCCGCCCGTGGAGGCGCTCGAGTCTGCCGTTGCGGTGGGCTCAGGCGTTGCGACGACCTCGGCGACCTGGTCGCTCGAGAGGGTCACGACGCTGGTCTCGGTGCGGTCGACCGCAACCTCTGGAGCGGCGACGAGGTCGACGGAGGCCTGCTCGACAACTTCTTCTGCCGGAGCCTCAGCGGTTGCGTCGGCCTCAGCCGTCGGTGCCTCGGTCTCGACCGTGGTGGCGGCGAGGAGGTTGGCCTGCGCCTGGCTGGCGTTGTTGCCATCGGCGACTGCCGCCGGCACGACGACGCCTGCCGTGGCGATGGCCGCGACGGTTGCTGCAGCGGCGAAGCCACCAGCCGTGCGGCGACGCTGACGAGCGACGAGCGACGCCGGCTTCGCAGCGCGGATGCTCACGGAGCGGCCCGTGAACGCCTCGGGGATGTCGATGACCTCTGCGAGCTGCTCGACGGCTTCGTCGCCGGCGACCTGCGGGAGCGCAGTGGTCGTGGGGAGCACCGACACGAGTGCGCCGAGCTCGTTGCGCTGGATGTGCGCAGTGTCGTGCACGAAGGATGCTGAAGCAGAGGGCGTCGGCACGGATGCCGAGTTGATCTCTGCGACCGAAGCCTCGATCACCGGCGCGGACACACCCGCGACACCGACAGTCGCCACTGGGCGCTGGCCCGTGCGGCGCTCGATCTCACGAGCCTGGCGTCGCGTCAGCGGTGCCGTGGCGTTCGTCAAGTTTTCCAAGTCGTTCCTCCAGCGCCTGACTCCTGGGAGCCGATCCCGCTCTTGCCTGTTACCAGGGGGAGCTAGGTCGAGGAGCGGGATACGGCGCCTCGGCCTGCCAGCTATGCAGACTGCATAGCTCATGACTCGGACAACACTAGTGGAAAAGCTGTGAATTGTCACGCTTCGGTGTCAGAACCCTAACGCCGAGGTAACGAACCCTGAGTTTCCGGGGATGTCAGGCACGTGAAGGCCCGCAGAACGCGGAGGAGATCTTCAGCTGGCCGTGACCAGATCTCAGCCTAGCGCACCTTCGGGGCTCAGGATCGCATCCACGTACACGTGCTCGGCGGTTTCGAGCGAGACCTCGACGCCGATGCCGCCAGAAGCAGGCAGCAGGCCGATCCACGCACCACGGCGCTGCAGGGTGACCTCGGTGCCGGGAAGCACGCCAGCCTCGCGCAGAAGCGTGAGCGTCTGGAGGTCGGACTGGACGGGCTCGCCGAGGCGACGCACCTTCGCGAGCACGGGCTCCGTGGAGGTGGCTCCGCGCGCAGACTCCTCGAGGAGCGCCGAGACGCTCACGACGCCGGCGAGGAACTCCTCGGCAGGCTCGGCACCGAACTCGACGAGTCCCGGAATCGGGGTGCCGTACGGCGATTCGCTGGGGCGGCCGAGCATCTCGAAGATCCGCTGCTCGGCCTCGTCGCTCATGACGTGCTCCCAGCGGCAGGCCTCTTCGTGCACCTGGGCGAGGTCGAGTCCGATGACGTTGGCGAGGAGGCCCTCGGCGATGCGGTGCTTGCGCAGCACGCGCGTCGCCTTGGCACGCCCGTCGGTCGTCAGCACGAGCCTGCGGTCACCGGCGACCGAGACGAGCCCGTCGCGCTCCATGCGCGCGATCGTCTGCGACACCGTGGGACCCGAGTGCCCGAGCCGCTCGGAGATGCGAGCCCGAAGCGGGGTGATGCCCTCTTCCTCGAGGTCGAGAATGGTGCGGAGATACATCTCCGTGGTGTCCACCAGATTGGTCACGCCCCGCCACCCTCCGTTGCATTGGTCCGCCAAGCCTAGCGGCGAGCGAGCCCGCTTGCGCGCATAGGCTTGCAGCATGCCTGACATTCGCATCCCGACAGAGTTCATTCCGCTCGACGGCCGATTCGGCTGCGGCCCGTCGGTTGTCCGGCCCGCGCAGATCGATCATCTCGTCGCAGGGGCCACCAGCATCCTCGGCACCTCCCACCGCCAAGCACCCGTCAAGGACCTCGTGGGCCGCGTGCGCGCAGGCCTCTCCTCGCTCTACCGTCTCCCCGACGGCTACGAGGTACTGCTCGGCAACGGCGGGTCCACCGCATTCTGGGATTCCGCGGCCTTCGGCCTCATCTCCGAGCGCGCGCAGAACCTGACCTTCGGCGAGTTCGGCGGGAAGTTCGCCAAGGCTGCAGCCGCCCCGTGGCTCACGGCCCCGGACGTGCGCTCCGCCGAGCCGGGCACGATCGCCTCGCCGGAGGCAGTCGCCGGCGTCGATGTCTACGCGTGGCCGCACAACGAGACCTCGACGGGAGCAATGGCCCCCATCCGTCGCGTCCACGGCGACGACGGCGCCCTGACGGTCATCGACGCGACCAGCGCCGCGGGCGGCGTCGACATCGACATCAGCGAGACCGACGTGTACTACTTCGCGCCGCAGAAGAACTTCGGTGCCGACGGTGGCCTCTGGCTCGCGATCGCGTCCCCGGCTGCGATCGAGCGCATCGAGCGCATCGCCGCCTCCGAGCGGTACATCCCCGACTTCCTGAAGCTCAGCCACGTCGTCGAGAACTCGCGCAAGAACCAGACGCTCAACACGCCGGCCATCTCGACGCTGCTCCTCCTCGAGGCCCAGCTCGACTGGATCAACGGCAACGGCGGAATCGCCTGGGCCGACAACCGCACCCGTACCTCCTCCGGCATCATCTACGACTGGGCGGAGGCCTCCGAGTACGCGACTCCGTTCGTCGCGAACCCTGCAGAGCGCTCGCAGGTGGTCACGACGATCGACTTCGACGAGCGGGTGGATGCGGCTGCCGTCGCGGCGGCGCTCCGCGCCAACGCCATCGTCGACACCGAGCCGTACCGGAAGCTCGGCCGCAACCAGCTGCGGGTCGCGACGTTCACGTCGGTCGACCCAGATGACGTGCGCCGTCTCACGGGCGCAATCGACTACGTCGTCGAGCACCTGGGCTGATTCCGGCGGGTCCAACCCCGATCGAAGCGCAGACGAGAGGAGCGTCACCAGCAGCTGCTGGTGACGCTCCTCTCGTCTGTCCTGCGTGTCTTGTCTGTCCTGCGTGTCTTGCTCCGCGATCCAGCGTGGCGCGTTTCCGCGCGAGCCGGGAGCTGACTTGTGGTCGCTTCGGGTGAGTTATGACGACCACAACTCGGCCCTCGGCCACCGAGCATCCGCCGGGCTAGCTCTTGGCGTCGCCTTCGGGCGCTGACACCTCGGAGTCGGGCTCGAAGTCGACCCCGTCGAAGACGTCGTCCATGTCGTCGGCGAACTCCCGGATATCGGCGGCCTCACCGAACTCGGCGGCCTCCTGCGCTGGCAGCTCGTCCTCGCTGCGAGGGACCACGACGACCCGACGGCGCTTGCCGCGTGAGCTGCTCTTCTCGGGCTGCACGTCATCTGTGACCGCGGCAGGCGCCTTGGCGGCCCGCTTCGTCTTCGGCACGCTCGGCTCCTGAGCAACGTCGTCGCTCTCGATCGCGCCTGCCTTGGGCTCCTGGCCCGAGGTGTCGTCGGCACCGGACTCGCCGTCGACGGCCTTGCTCGCCTTCTTGCGCTTCCGACGCTCAGGCTTCTTCTGGGCCGCCTCGCCATCGGCGTCGCCGTGTGCTTCCGGAGTCGTCTCCTCCGCGGCGGCGTCAGGCGTCGCCTGGTCGACGCGCTTGCGACGCGACCGCTTGGGCTTCTCGGCGGGCGGCGTCTCCGCATCGGTCACCTCGACAGCAGCCTCACCGGCAGCCGTGTCGCTCGGAGTGCCGTCGGTGTCGACGTCCGACTTCGGCTTCTTGGCCGACTTCTCCTTCTTGCGCTTCTTCTTCTTGGGCTTCTCGGCTTCTGCAGATTCGCCAGCGGCAGGCACTGAGCCAGCACCGGCTGCGACATCCTCACTCGCAGGCTCCTGGGCCGACTCGTCGTCCGCAGAACCGTCTGCGGTCGACTCGGCCTCGGCCGCACCGTCTGCACCGATGCGACGTCGTGTCCGCGTGCGCCGGATGCGCTTGCTCGACTTGGGCGCAGCCTCCGCGCCCGCGGCCTCTGCGTTCTCGCCGTCGACGTCAACGACCTCGCCGACCTCGAGCAGCTGCGCCGCTTCGTAGTCGGCGAGCCGATCGGACCATGGCACCCACGAAGGTGCCAGCAGGGCCCCGTCGCCGGGCAGCAGCTCGGCCTCGAGGACCGTCGGCTCGGCCTGGTCGACAAGGCGAACGAGGGAGACGTTCCATCGCCAGTCCGGGTAGCCGGGCAGGCGCGTCGTGTACTGGAGCGTGTAGACGCCCTCGTCCTCCTCGGGGACGACGGCGACGAGCTCGCCGAGCTCGGAGGCCGGCGTCACGTCCAGCAGAGCCGACCAGGCGAGCCTTCGCGAAGACTCGAGCTCGACGGCGTCAAGGGCGACCCCGAGCGGGGCTGCAAGCACGGCCTCGTTCGTCATCAGGCGTCCAGGTCGTCCGCGACGCGACGGAGCATCGCCGCGATCTTCGCGCCCTGCGGCTTCTCGGGGTAGCGACCGCGACGCATCGCGCCGCCGACGGAGTCGAGCAGCTTCACGAGGTCCTCGATGATGACTGCCATGTCATCAGGCGACTTGCGCTGGATGCGCGCGACGCTCGGCGGGGCCTCGAGGACGCGGACGGACAGCGCCTGTGCACCGCGTCGTCCGTCGGCGATGCCGAACTCGAGCTTCGTTCCCGGGCGCACCGACGAGGTTCCTGCTGGCAGCGCTGTCGCGTGCAGGAAGATCTCCTGACCGTCGTCGGCCGCAATGAAGCCGAATCCCTTGTCCTCGTCGTAGAACTTCACCTTGCCGGTGGGCATGGCCATCTCCTTGTTCGGCGCACGAAGCACCAGATCGAACTTTCACAGGCGGGGCGGCGAACTTCGCTTCCCCTGGTCGGCCGCGGCGTGCGGCTGATCCGAACCAGTCTACGGTGGCGCGCATGTCGATTAGTCTGGTTCGGTGACCTCTTCCAACGGCGCCCCCATCGCGAAGGGCGAACGCATCCTCGCTTTCATGTCCCTCGGCATCGCGGCGATCTCCTTCATCGCGCTGCTCGTACTGCTCGCGACGCCACTCCTCGGCATCGAGGTCGACGCGAGCAACCCGATCTGGCCGACGCTGCTGTTCGTCACCTACATCGGCTTCCCCGTCGCGTTCCTTCTCATCCTGTCGCTCATCATCTGGCGCGTCGTCGCGAACCGACGCTCGCGGGGCAGGTCCGAGAGCTGATAGACGCCTCCCCGAGCGCGCTGCGGATCCTCCAACTCCTTCGCAGCCTGGATCGCACCGACCTCGCCAGCCTCGCCGCCTGGCGCAGGCTGTCGATGCGCGGCTCGAGCGGTGCAATGGACATCGCCGAGGCACTCGCAGAAGAGACCGCCCTGAACGAAGCCGTCGCGCGGCTGGGCTGGCGAGACGCCTCGCGACTCGCCTCAGGCGAACCGGAGGCGCTGCAGACGGCTCGACTGCGCGGCCTCGCTGTCGGAACGCCGGAGGCACCCGAGCTCCTCTCGACCACCGCCTCCGCATTGTCCGAGCTCCTCGCGGCATCACCCGACGCCGCCGAGTTCGATGCGTCGAACCTCGCGCCACTCCCCCAGGCCACCGAGCGCGCCCACAGTGCCGCGCAGCTCGCGGCAGACGCGATCGCCTCCCTCGACCTCGCGCCGCGCGCCTACCGCGACGGACGAGGCGGACTCCAGCTGGGCGCGACGACGGTCCGTCGCATCGCAGCAGAGCTGCACACCGAACAGGCCGTGCTGTCCCCCCTCTTCGAATGGATGCTGGACCTCGGCCTCTGCAGCCCGGTCTCCGACGCCATGCGCCCCACCTCGCTCGGGCGCGTGTTCCGCCTCAGCGCCCCGCTGTCGCGGTGGCGCCAGCTCGCCGACTGCTGGCTGGCAGAGCTCCGCGTCGCAGACAGGACGGGCCTGCTCGTCGACGCGGAGTCGCACGCGACGCCGCAGACAGAGCTCCTCGGCATCACCGTCGAGGGCCAGCTCAGCCAGCTCGGCGTCCTGCTCGCACAGGACGACCTCGACGGCGCGGCCGACCTCCTCGAAGCCTCCCTGCCGGACGAGGTTCCCGGCGTCTACCTGCAGCCGGATCTCTCGATCATCGCGCCTGGCCCGCTCGCCCCCGCCGACGAGCAGGAGCTGCAGTCCGTCGCATCCCTCGAACGACGCGGCCTGGCCTCGAGCTACCGGCTCTCCGAGGCTTCGGTCACGCACGCGCTCGGCACCGGGCTCTCGATCGGCGAGATCAAGGCCACGCTCACTCGGCTCTCGCTCACCGGCATCCCCCAGCCCGTCGAGTACCTGCTCCGCGAGGCCTCGAACCGGCACGGCCGGGTGCGAGTTCGCGAGCACCCCGTCCGCCCCGGCACCATCGTGACGAGTCAGGACCCGGCACTCATGGATGCGCTGAGGGTCGACGCGGCCGTCGCGCCGCTCGGTCTCCGCCAGTCCGGAGAGGGCGCGCTCGTCTCCTCGGCATCCCGCGACACGGTCGTGCTCATGCTGCTCGACGCCCGCTACCCGGCAAGTGCCGAGAACGCCACGGGCCAGCTCGTGCCGCTCCGCCCCCGGGAGACCGCCCCCGCGCGAGAACGGCGTCCGAGCGAGGCCGCGCTGAGGTTCGCGGACGCCCTCCACGACGAGGCGACACGCCTGGACGCGGGAGACGATGCGCAGACGTGGGTGCAGCGTCAGCTCGAGGTGGCGCGACGAGCGAAGAGCGAGGTCACGGTGCGGGTCGACCTGGGAGGCGGCAAGGAGACCACCCTGCGCCTCGTGCCGATGAGCGTCGCGGCAGGCCGCCTCCGGGCGAGGGACCTCGCGGCCGACGTCGAGCGGACCCTCCCGATCCGCGCGATCCTCGAGGTGCAGCTCTCCGAGGTGCCCGAAGACCAGTAGCGCTGCGAGAAGTCGCCGACACCGCTGACGCGCAGGACCCGGCGGGTATGATTGACCGCTATGGCACTTGGACCGTTGATCGTACAGAGCGACAGAACTGTCCTGCTCGAAGTGGCGCATCCCGACGCCGAAGCCGCCCGCCACGCGTTGGCGGTCTTCGCCGAACTCGAGCGAGCGCCTGAGCACATCCACACGTATCGCATCACGCGGCTCGGTCTCTGGAATGCCCGCGCGGCCGGCCACGAGGCCGACGAGATGCTCGACGTCCTCGAGCGTTTCGCGAAGTTCCCCGTCCCAGCGTCCGTCTCGGGCGAGATCCGCGAGACCGTGGCCCGCTACGGGAAGCTCGTCATCTCCCGCGACGAGGAGGGCGAGCTGGTCGTCTCGAGCGACGACCCTGCCGTGCTCCTCCAGATCTCCAGGGCCAAGCACGTCGCACCGCTGCTCGAGGGACCGACCGGCGAGTCCGGATTCCGCGTGCAGGCCTGGGCAAGAGGTGAGCTCAAGCAGCAGCTCGTGAAGCTCGGCTGGCCCGCGGAGGACCTTGCGGGCTACACGCCTGGCACGCCGCACGCCATCGCGCTCGACGAGTCCGAATGGCAGCTGCGCGACTACCAGCGGTCGGCCGTCGACCACTTCTTCGAGGGCGGGTCCGGGGTCGTCGTGCTCCCCTGCGGCGCTGGCAAGACGCTCGTGGGCGCCGGTGCCATGGCGACCGCATCGACGAGCACGCTCATCCTCGTCACCAACACCGTCTCCGCACGGCAGTGGCGCGACGAGCTGCTCCGCCGCACCACGCTCACGGAAGACGAGATCGGCGAGTACTCGGGCGAGGTCAAGGAGATCAAGCCCGTCACGATCGCGACCTACCAGATCCTCACCGCGCGCCGGAAGGGCGTCTACACGCACCTCTCCCTGCTCGACGCCCTCGACTGGGGCCTCATCGTCTACGACGAGGTGCACCTGCTGCCGGCCCCCGTCTTCAAGCTGACGGCCGAGCTGCAGGCGCGACGGCGGCTGGGCCTCACGGCGACCCTCGTGCGAGAAGATGGCCGCGAGGGCGACGTCTTCAGCCTCATCGGCCCCAAGCGCTTCGACGCTCCCTGGAAGGACATCGAAGCCCAGGGGTACATCTCGCCTGCCAAGTGCTACGAGGTCCGAGTGGACCTGCCGTACGAGACGCGCATGGAGTACGCGGCCGCGAGCGACGACGAGCGCTACCGCATCGCCGCGACGGCGCCCGCGAAGCACGAGCTCGTCAAGGCCCTCATCCGCAAGCATCGAGGCGAGAACATCCTCGTCATCGCCCAGTACCTCGATCAGATCGACAGCATCGCCGAGGAGCTCGGAGTGCCGAAGCTCACGGGCCAGACGCCCGTCGCGGAGCGCGAGGAGCTCTTCCAGGCCTTCAGGGAGGGACGGGAGAAGGTGCTCGTCGTCTCGAAGGTCGCCAACTTCTCGGTCGATCTGCCGGATGCGTCCGTCGCCGTGCAGATCTCCGGCTCGTACGGTTCGCGGCAGGAAGAGGCGCAGCGCCTCGGCCGGCTGCTTCGCCCGAGCTCGAGCGGCGTGACCGCGTCGTTCTACACACTCGTCTCGCGCGAGACCGTCGACCAGGACTTCGCGCAGAACCGGCAGCGCTTCCTCGCGGAGCAGGGGTACTCGTACGAGATCCTCGACGCCGACGCCATCCTCGAACCGGCCTAGCTCGACTCCGGCAATTCTCCGGCTTGACTCTGCACCACGGTGCAGGGTCCACGCTGGCGTCATGCCACACATGAAGCACAGCCGACTCGCCAAGGCGCACGGCCTGATCCGCCTGTCCGCCATCTATGACCTCGTCGTCACCCTCGGGTTCGCCTTCCTGCCGACCGCGTCCCTGATCTTCATCGGGCTGCAGGCCCTGCACGCCGAGCTCGGACTCAGCGGCGAACTCCCCGACGCGAGCTCTCCTTCGACCATGATGTTCGTGAACCTGATGGGCAGCGTCGTGACGGCGTGGGCGCTCTTCCGGATCTTCCGTCCGTCCCTCGCGGCGGGAGCTGCGGACACGCTCGCACGAGCGCTGTTCTCGCTCGCGATGATCACGGCGCTGACCCAAGGCGCGAGCCCGCTGATCGTGGTCATGCTGGCTCTCGAAGTCGCGTGGGGGGTCGCACAGGCGGCCGTGCTCGTCCGAGTGCGACGACCCCGGGCTCCGGCAGATGCGGCCCAGGCCGTAGTCTCCTCAGATGCGCATCGCTGAGCTCGCCGAGCGGGCAGACGTCAAGGTCTCCACCGTCCGCTTCTACGAGCGGCGCGGGGTGCTCGACAGCCCGCCCCGCACGACGGGCGGCTACCGCGACTACGACGATCGGGCGCTCACTCGTCTGCGCTTCCTCCGTCGTGGCCAGGAGCTCGGGTTCACGCTGCGGGAGCTCACCGACTTCGTGGAGCTCTCGGCGGATGCGCGGGCGGGAGCTGCCCAGCCCGAGGCCGTGCAGCGGGCCGCGAACGACAAGCTCCTCGAGATCGACGACCGCATCCGCGACCTTGACCGGACGCGGGCCGCCATCCTCGGGCTCCTCGCCGCCCCGTGCCTCGATCCGACGGCCGAATGCCCGATCGTGGACGCGCTCGGCCGCGAAGCGCGACCGGAGGTCACACGCGGGCGAGGAGCTCCACGTGCGTCATGACGAACTCGGCGTCCTCGTCGTCCGCCCACTCCGACCAGGCATCGGCGATGCGCTGAAGGTCGCCTGACGACGCGATCCCCCGCGCCCTCGCGTCCTCGGCGAACCGCGACCTGGTGGCGCGCTCCGCCCACGTCGACCCCCACCAGGCGCGCTCCTCCGGTGTCGTGAAGATCCAAGCGCTCGCCGAGAGACGCACATCCTCCAGTCCCGCAGAGTGTGCCCATCGCCGCAGGACCCTGCCGGCGTTCGGCTCCCCGTCGTTCGAGCGCGCGACCTTGTCGTACACGGCAAGCCAATGGTCGAGTTCCGGAAGCTGCGGCGACCACACGCACGTTCCGTAGTCGACATCTCGCACCGCGACCAGTCCCCCAGGCTTCGTCACTCGGCGCATCTCCCGCAGCGCCGCGACCGGGTCGGAGAGGTGCTGCAGCACCTGATGTGCGTGCACCACGTCGAACTCGCCGTCGGCGAAGTCGAGCGAGTAGACATCGCCGAGCAGGAACTCCGTCTGCGTGTCCCCGGCTTCGAGTGCGGCGGCACGCGACGCCTCGAGGGGCTCATCCACGACCTCGATGCCGACGACACGGCCGGCGGTGCCGACCCGCCGCGCGAGATCCAGGGTGATCGAGCCCGGCCCGCAGCCGACGTCGAGCACGTGCATGCCCTCTCGCAGCTCCGGGAGGAGGTAGCCGGCGGAGTTCTCGGCCGTACGCCGCCCATGCGAGCGGAGCACGCTCGCGTGGTGGCCATGGGTGTACCTCGGGGCTGCGGAGTCGTCCATGTCGGCACAGTAGCGCACCGCGCGCCCGGACCCTCGTGAGCACGACCCAGAAGATTAGCGCATCCGCACTGCCGCGACACCGCGCGCCGTCAGACTTCACTCAGACGGCGTCAAGATACTTAGTCCATGACTGATGGCCCCAAGATTCTCGTTGTTGACGACGAGCCAAACATCCGCGAACTCCTGTCGACCAGCCTGCGCTTCGCAGGGTTCATGGTGCGTGCCGTCGGCAACGGCGCCGCCGCGATCTCCGCTGTCATCGAGGAGGAGCCCGACCTCATCGTCCTGGACGTCATGCTCCCCGACATGAACGGCTTCGGCGTCACGAAGCGCCTGCGCGCGTCTGGCTACACGAGCCCCATCCTGTTCCTGACCGCCAAGGACGACACCGACGACAAGATCGAGGGCCTCAACGCGGGTGGCGACGACTACGTCACCAAGCCGTTCAGCCTCGACGAGATCGTCGCCCGCATCAAGGCCATCCTCCGCCGCACCATGCAGGCCGAGGAAGAGGCGGTCATCCGCACTGGCGAGCTCACGATGGACCAGGACACCCACGAGGTGTTCATCGGCGACGAGCCGATCGAGCTCTCCCCCACCGAGTTCAAGCTCCTTCGCTACCTCATGCTCAACCCGAACCGCGTGCTCTCGAAGGCGCAGATCCTCGACCACGTCTGGGAGTACGACTTCAACGGTGACGCCGGCATCGTCGAGTCCTATATCTCCTACCTGCGCCGCAAGCTCGACCAGTTCACCGAGGAGCCGCTCATCCAGACCAAGCGTGGCTTCGGCTACATGCTGAAGGTCTCCGGGGCCAAGGCATAGCAGAGGTGACCAAGCCCGACCACGAGGGGAAGTAGGCGGTGCCGTTCAAGGCATGGCGCTGGGATCGGCTCTCACTCCGCAACAAGCTGACGATCGTCAACATCACGCTGCTGACGTTCGGTATCGTCGTCGCCGGAATCGGCACGACGCTGCTGCTGCGGCCGACGCTCGTCTCGCAGACCGACTCACAGCTGAGCGTGTACGCGAGTGACCCCACCCAGTTCCTCGCCGCCGACCCCTCGTCGAGGCTCATCACCTACGACGCCATCCGCATCGCCCCGTCCACGATCTACGTGGCCGTCCTCGATGCTGACGGCCAGGTCGTCGTCGACAACTGGGGACAGTGGCAGCGGCCGCAGGCGATCGCGCCCGAGGTGCCAGCAGACGCCGCGGTCCGCGGCAGCCAGAGCCTCTTCGACATGGAGGACCCGCTCGGGGCGACCTGGCGGACCATCACCGTGCCGGAGGGAGAGTACGCCGCCGATCAGGTGCGCGGCACGCTGCTCATCGCGGCCCCGCTGACGAGCGTCAACGCGACGATGGTGAACTTCCTGGCCATCTTCTTCGGCTTCGGGCTGACGGTCGTGATCTTCGGCGCGGCCCTCACGAGAGTCCTCGTCTCCGCGACGCTGCTCCCCCTGAGGCAGGTCGAGGCCACGGCCATGCAGTTCGCCTCTGGCGACTACTCCCAGCGCCTTCCCGCCGGCACCCCGAACACTGAGGTCGGGCGCCTCTCCCGGTCGCTCAACACCATGCTCGTCCGCATCGATCACGCCTTCGACGAGCGCACGCGCACCATCGCGCAGATGCGTCGTTTCGTCGGCGACGCGAGCCACGAGCTGCGCACGCCGCTCGTCACGGTCCGCGGATACGCCGAGCTCTACCGCATGGGTGCCCTCAACGACCCCGAGAAGGTCGGCCAGGCGATGGAGCGGATCGAGAAGGAGGCGCTCCGCATGGGGGGCCTCGTCGAGGACCTCCTGCAGCTCGCTCGACTCGACGAGACGCGCGAGCTCGTCAAGGACGTCATCGACCTCGAGCCGATTGCGGAGGACGCGGCGATGGATGCGCACGCGACCGCCAAGGATCGCGTCGTGCGGGCTCTCCCCGTGAACATCATCCAGGAGACCCGCGACGAGGCGGAGCCCCTCGGGTCCGAGACGACCGGCGAGCTGCCTGCTGCCGTCGAGGCGGACATCGTCCCGGCCGAAGAGTCCGCCAGCGCTCCGGAAGGTGCGGCCGCGAAGCGCGCGCTGTGGCGACGGCGTTCGCTGCCGCGCCCGGCGCTGCGAGGCTTCCCCATCAGGCGCAAGGGGGCCGAACCGAGTGGGATCGAGACCGCCGACTCCGACGAGGACCTCGGAGATGTGCCCGCCATGGTGCACGCGAACGAGGACAAGGTCCGGCAGGCCATCTCGAACCTGCTCGGCAACGCCATGCGGTACACGCCGGAGGGGTCACCCCTCGAGGTGGGCGTGACGGTGGATCTGCAGAACCAGCTCGCCATCGTCGACATCATCGACCACGGTGAGGGCATCCCCCCGCAGATCAGGCAGAAGATCTTCGAGCGGTTCTGGCGCGCAGACACCTCCCGCGCACGCGAGACCGGCGGTTCCGGGCTCGGCCTCTCGATCGTCTCGGCGATCATGAAGGCGCACGATGGCGAGGTCGACGTGCTCGAGACCCCCGGAGGCGGGGCGACGTTCCGCCTCAAGTTCCCGCTGCTCATGTCCGCGCCTGTGGACAGCGCTCTCTCCACAGCCCCGAACAGCTGATCCCCGCTCCCCCGCAGCTGCTCCTAGCCTTCTCACGAGGTGCCGCCGGAACCACCCGGTGGCCGAAGAAGGGGGAACACTCATATGGCCGTCTACATGGTCGACAGCGAGCAGCTGCAGCTCGCCGTCACGAACACGCAGTCGTCGATCGGGCGAGTGCAGGCAGAGGTCGCCGCACTGCTCGGCAACCTGACCGCACTCGAGGGGTCGTGGAGCGGGGAGGCGGCGGCAGCCTTCCAGGGCCTGGTGCAGCAGTGGCGCTCGACCCAGGCTCAGGTGGAGTCGAGCATCTCCGCCATCAATAGCGCTCTGGGCAGCGCGAGCGCCAGCTACGGCACCGTGGAAGGCGATATTCGGCGGCTCTTCAGCGTCTGACCGGCTCTGCACTCGCCGGCTTGGCCTGGCCGGCACCTCGACCCATCGCGTCGAGCCGCGAGGCGGGAACGACGAAGCGGGCGGCTCCGTGAGGAGCCGCCCGCCTGTTGTCGTGCGCGTGGTGCTTAGAAGTCCATTCCAGCGCCCGGGTCCATCGCCGGTGCGCCAGCCTTCTCGGGCTTGTCAGCGACGACGACCTCGGTCGTGAGGAAGAGACCAGCGATCGAAGCTGCGTTGAGCAGCGCGGAGCGCGTGACCTTCACCGGGTCGAGCACTCCAGCCTCGATGAGGTTGACGTACTCGCCGGTTGCGGCGTTGAGGCCCCAGCCGTCTTCGAGTCCGGCGACCTTCTCGGCCACGACGCCAGGCTCGAGGCCAGCGTTCGTCGCGATCTGCTTGAGCGGTGCGAGGATGCCGACCTTGACGATGTTGACGCCGGTCGCTTCGTCACCCTTGAGCTCGAGCTTGTCGAGAACGCGTGCGCCAGCCTGGATGAGGGCGACGCCACCACCGGCGACGATGCCCTCTTCGACGGCAGCCTTCGCGTTGCGGACTGCGTCCTCGATGCGGTGCTTGCGCTCCTTGAGCTCGACCTCGGTCGCTGCTCCGGCCTTGATGACGGCAACGCCACCGGCGAGCTTCGCGAGGCGCTCCTGGAGCTTCTCGCGGTCGTAGTCGCTGTCGCTGTTCTCGATCTCGGCGCGGATCTGGGCGACGCGGCCGGCGATCTGCTCGGGCGAGCCAGCGCCCTCGACGATCGTCGTCTCGTCCTTCGTCACGACGACCTTGCGGGCCGTGCCGAGGAGGTCGAGCGTCGTGTTCTCGAGCTTGAGGCCGACTTCCTCGCTGATGACCTGTCCACCCGTGAGGATGGCGATGTCCTGCAGCTGGGCCTTGCGGCGGTCGCCGAAGCCGGGAGCCTTGACGGCAACCGACTTGAAGATGCCGCGGACCTTGTTGACGATGAGCGTCGCGAGAGCTTCGCCCTCGACGTCCTCGGCGATGATGAGGAGCTGCTTGCCAGCCTGGATGACCTTGTCGACAACCGGAAGGAGGTCCTTGATGTTGGAGATCTTGCCGTTGACGATCAGGATGTAGGCGTCTTCGAAGACGGCTTCCTGGCGCTCGGGGTCGGTGACGAAGTACTGCGAGAGGTAGCCCTTGTCGAAGCGCATGCCCTCGGTCAGCTCGAGCGTGGTGCCGAACGTGTTCGACTCCTCGACGGTGACGACGCCTTCCTTGCCGACCTTGTCGATCGCCTCGGCGATGATCTCGCCGATCTGCGCGTCAGCAGCCGAGATCGATGCGGTGGCAGCGATCTGCTCCTTGGTCTCGACCTCCTTGGCGGATGCGAGCAGCTCGGCGACGACGGCCTCGACGGCCTTCTCGATGCCGCGCTTGAGCGAGATCGGGTCTGCGCCTGCTGCGACGTTGCGGAGGCCCTCGCGGACGAGCGCCTGAGCGAGGACGGTAGCCGTCGTCGTGCCGTCACCGGCGACGTCGTCGGTCTTCTTCGCGACCTCCTTGACGAGCTCGGCACCGATCTTCTCGAACGGGTCGTCCAGCTCGATCTCCTTGGCGATGGACACGCCGTCGTTCGTGATCGTGGGCGCGCCCCACTTCTTCTCGAGCACGACATTGCGGCCGCGTGGGCCGAGCGTGACCTTCACCGCGTCGGCGAGCGTGTTCAGTCCACGCTCAAGCCCGCGACGGGCCTCTTCGTCAAAAGCAATGATCTTCGACATATGTGTACTGCGTCCTTTCCGGACGTGGTTCGTGAGGTTCGTGGTTGGCACTCGAACGAGGCGAGTGCAAGTCCATATTGGCACTCGACCCTGTCGAGTGCAAGCCGCCCCGACGCCTTCTCGCTGCGGGCGAACGAGGACGGGAGATCCCGCGCCCTGCACCGAAAACGGCGCCGACCCCCACAGAGGGTCGACGCCGCTTGTCGTCGGGGATCAGAGTGCGCGGACGGACTCCGCCTGGGGGCCCTTGTCGCCGGCCCCGATCTCGAATTCGACCTTCTGTCCCTCTTCGAGAACGCGGTAGCCCTGCATCTCGATGGCCTTGTAGTGCACGAACACATCCTGTGCAGCAGCGCCGTCGAGCGCATCCACAGTGATGAAGCCGTAGCCCTTGTCAGCGTTGAACCACTTCACGGTTCCGTTCGCCATGTTTGTCTCCATTGCTCAGTAGTACTCGCCAGCGCCAGCCGGCGGAGCCCTGCATGCGTGCGAGGGGGACGAACGATGGTGCCCAGGACTCGAGCAAGATACTAGGTCGCGACCTGTTGAGCGTGGAAGCCGAAAACCGCGATCACGTCACCTGGCGACGTTTTGTCTCCAGATGTTCACATTCGTGGAACACAAGGCGCGCATTCCCCGGTGAACCCCCGGGGCTTTCGCCCCTATCCGGCGAGGTCGAGGCCGACGATGACGACGATCGTCCCAGCGGCAGCGACGTTCGGATCCAGCACCGCGGTGCCCCCGCCGAGCGACTGCACGAGCGCCAGGGCAGCAGCCTCCTGAGCGGGGTCGTTGTAGGAGACGGTGGTCGTCGCGTAGTCGGAGGTCGGCGCATCCGCCGTCTCCGTCACGTTCCAGCCGGCGTCAGCGAGCTCGGTGGTCGTTCCACCGGCGACGCCAGCCAGCTCGGTGCCGTTGAGCACGCGGACGGCGACGTTCGGGTCGAGCTGCGGCACGACCTCGGCAGGCGCCTCCTCGACAGGGGCGGCCTCGGCCGGCGTCTCGCTGGTCTCGGGCTCGGCGGACGGGCTGAACGAGACGGCGCCGTTGATGATCTGCATGGCAACCGCCGCGACGGCGACGATGACGACGACGGCCAGCAGGCCCCAGAGCCACGAGGCGAGCTTGGCGAGACGGGTTCGGGGCGCGCGATGCGCGCCGCGCCTGTCGAGGCCGGGTGGGATGTCGTCGAAGCGATCCTTGGGGTAGTCCACGTTTTTACCGAATCCGTCCTGAGGTGGGAGAGGCGCTGGACATGCGCTGCTCGCGCCGCAGCTGGCGCTCATCCGCCCGCCGCTCGCGCGCACGCCGTAGGCGGCCGACGAGCATCGGCTGGTGAGCGAGCGCAGCTGGTGTCTCGATGAGCGTAGCGAGATTTCGGTAGTACTGCGTCGTCGACCAGCCGAAGCGATCCCTGATCGCTGCCGTCTTCGCTGCGTTCTGCCGCGGATTCAGGTCTTCGAAATCCAGCAGGGCGCGCTCGAGGTCGCTGAGCTCCACGTCCCGTTCCATGCAGGAAGTGTACGAGCACGGCTCACGGACTGGACTCACGCAACGCGCGTATGCTCGTTCCTCCCTGACCGCTCCCAGCGGTCTCGTCGATCTCCAGGAGGCACGGTGTCCTACGCCGTCAACAAGCCCGATTCCGAGTGGCGCGCTGAGCTCACGCCGCAGGAGTACCACGTGCTGCGCGAGGCAGGCACTGAGCGGGCCTACACGGGAGAGCTCCTCGAAGAGGGGCGCGCCGGACTGTACACCTGCCGCGCATGCGGCTCCGAGCTCTTCAAGGCCGGAACGAAGTTCGACTCCGGATGCGGGTGGCCGAGCTTCTACGAGTCGGTCCGCCCCGACGCAGTCCAGCTGCTCGAGGACCGCTCGCTCGGCATGGTGCGCACCGAGGTGCGCTGCGCGAACTGCGGGTCCCACCTCGGGCACGTGTTCCCCGACGGCTTCGGCACCCCGACGGGCGACCGCTACTGCATGAACTCGCTCTCGCTCTCCTTCACCCCGGACGACGAGACGCCCTCCGAGTAAGGAGCGCAGCACCCGAGTGGCCATGCGGTGCGCGCCTCGCGCACCGCATGGCTATGATGGTGCCGCTGCGATTGCAGCAGGCCGACTTAGCTCAGCTGGTAGAGCACCGCTCTTGTAAAGCGGATGTCGCGAGTTCGAACCTCGCAGTCGGCTCCAGAATCCTCACCGCCCCGCGCGAGTCCCTCGTTGCCTCCGTGTTCCGAAAGCGGCCCGAACTATACTCGGCTGGATGCACGAGCACACGACTGCGCAGCGCGCACCGCGCCCTCAGCGCACGACCGCAAGTCGCGGTGTGCTCGGACTGACCATCGGCGCGGGCCTGATCCTCACGCTCATCGCGATCAGGACGTTCACGGCTTCGCTCGACGACGCACCGGCCCTCGGCCCGATCAGCGACTTCGTGACGCTCTCCTTGAGCGTCGTCATCGAGTCCATGCCGTTCATCGTGCTCGGCATCCTGCTCTCGATCGTCGTCCAGCATTGGCTCCCGCCGGGCTTCCTGATGCGCATCCTGCCGCAGAGCCCCTGGCTCCGACGCGCCGTGATCTCCCTGTTCGGCATCGCCCTGCCCGTCTGCGAGTGCGGCAACGTGCCCCTCGCCCGCGGCCTCGTGCTCCGCGGCTTCACGCCGGCCGAGTCGATCACGTTCCTGCTCGCAGCGCCCATCCTGAACCCCATCACGATCGTCACGACGTACCAGGCGTTCGGCTGGGACCACGGGATCCTGGCCGCCCGCATCATCGGCGGCTTCGTCATCGCCAACGTCATCGGCTTCCTGTTCAGCCGCCACCCGAGACCACAGGAGCTGCTCACGCCGAGCTTCGCCGCAACCTGCGAGCTGGAGGCGAAGCACGGACACGGGGGCCGCTCCGGCGTCCGCGACCGCTTGCGAGCGAGCGCGTCGATGTTCGGCGCCGAGACCTCCACGATGCTCCCCGCGCTCTTCATCGGGTCAGCCATCGCGGGGGCCATCCAGGTCGGCGTCTCACGCGATCTCCTCACGACGCTCGGCGAGCATCCCGTGCTCTCGGTGCTCGTGCTCATGACGCTCGGCTTCGTCATCTCGATCTGCGCGAACGTCGACGCGTTCTTCGCCCTGTCCTTCGTCGGCACGTTCATGCCCGGCGGGATCGTTGCCTTCCTCGTGATGGGGCCGATGATCGACGTCAAGATGCTCGCGCTCATGCGCACGACCTACACGAGCGCGGTCCTCGCGCGCATCACCCTCATCGTCGCGCTGTCGGCCTTCACCCTCGGACTCGGAGTGAACCTCATTGCTTGAACGACTGCTCTCCAGATGGCGCGGGGTCGCGCTCACGCTCTTCACCGTCGTCGCCACGGTGTGGCTCTCCATGACGGGCGGGCTCTCGCTCTACATCCACCCCCGCTACTTCGTGTTCACCTCGATCATGGCGGTCATCGGCGGCGTCCTCGCGATCGCGGCCATCGCCGTCACCCCGGGTCGCGACGACCACGACCACGGACATGACCACGACCACTCGCACGAGTCGGATGCGCTCGGCACATCGACCACACGGCGGAGCAACCGCCGCCCGCGGCTCGGCGCACGTCAGCGCATCGCCGTGATCGCCTCGACGACCGTCACGCTCGTCGTCGTCGCCACGGCGTTCGTGGCGCTCATCATCGCGCCGCCGGTGACGCTCAGCTCCGCGGCGGTGGAGAACCGCTCCCTCAACGCCAACGCGCAGACCGTGGACTCCCCGATCTCGGAGGGCGAGACGCTCCGTGGCCGCGACACCAGCTCCTTCACCGTCAAGGACTGGGCCGCGATGCTCCGCCAGGGCGACGGGGAGCAGCAGGTGCTCGGCGAACGCGCGAAGCTCGTCGGGTTCGTGACCGAGGACCCGGACTCGCCGGACGCCTTCATCCTGGCGCGCTTCGTCGTGAACTGCTGCGCGATCGACGCCGCCCCGGTCGGCGTCGCCGTGCACCAGCCCGGTTGGCAGGGCAGCTACCCCGTCGATTCCTGGGTCGAGGTCGACGGCGCGTTCGTCACGAACCCGAGCGCCTCCAGCGCCGAGCGCGTCGCACTCATGCCGACGACCATCACCGCGATCGACCAGCCGAACGACCCCTATGTCTACTGATCTCGCCTCGGGCGGACGCCGCTTCCGGAGGACGTTCATCCTGTCGGTCATCGTGCTCGCATTGCTCGCCGCGGGGCTCGCCGTCGGCAACATCCTGCAGGGCCCGCGAGTCGCGTCGACGGCGGTCAACGCCATCGGCACGGTCGAGCAGCAGGGCACGCGCCTCGTGCTGACACCGAACCAGCGCCTCCGCGAGATCGACCCTGCGCAGGTCGTCCTCGAGCCAGCCGCCGACTACAGCCTCACGGAGGAGAACGGCACGATCACGGTGACGTTCCAGCAGCTGCTCGCCTACGACACGAGCTACACCCTCACAGTGACGGACGCCGTGAGCTCCTCGACGGGCGTCTCATCGACCCTCGAGACCGAGTTCACGACTCCGCCCCTCGAGGTGTCGACACTCGTCCGCGGGGCGATCTCGACCGGCGGGACGCTCGAGGACCGGGTCATCGAGACGAACGTCTCCGGCGGGGGTGAGCCGAGCATCCTGTTCACCGCCCCGCGCATCCAGGAGTATGCCCTCACGGACGCGTTCGTCGCCGTCATCGAACAGGACTCCGCAGGCCTCGGCACGGTCGGCGTCGCGCCCCGCGCTGAGCCCGGACCGGCTGTCCCGCTGAACGTGGACGCGACCGGGAGCTTCTCGAGCCTCGCCGCCGACGCGGCGAGCGGCCTCATCGGCTTCGTCGTCGACGGCGTGCACGCCGACGGGCAGACCGAGCTGGTGCGCTCGCTGTTCGTCTTCGACACGAGCGACACGTCGTTCCGCCCCAAGCAGGTGGCAGGCCCCGACGGCACACCGCTCATGGTCTCGACGTGGGCGTTCGCGCCCCGCACAGGGGCGCTCATCGCGCAGACCCTCGACGAGCAGCTGTACCTCGTGAACGTGCTCGCCGGCACCCCCGCCGAGCCGATCGGCCAAGCGCAGCACTTCCATGGCTTCGTTCCCGGCACGGCCACCGCCGTGACCTCCGGTGTCGGCGGCTACACCCTCTTCGATCTGAGCTCGGGGACCGCGGAGCAGCTCACCCCGGCTCCGATGACGCTCAGCGAGACGCAGTACCTCACCCAGACGAGCGTGCTCGACCCGGAGGGAACCCAGATCTCCGCGGTCGCGGATGCGGCGGCCGGGCTCGCCGACGTCACGGTGGAGTTCGCCGACGCCGACGGCCAGCGCACGCTCTTCGACCCGGGCGACAGCGGCGAGTGGCTGCGCGACATCTGCGTCTCCCCCAACGGCCAGTACCTCGCCGTCGAGACGGGCCTCGGCGCGCAGGGGCCGGACGGCTACGCCGTCCTTCCCGGTATGAAGCAGTCGACGACCACCGTCATCGACATCGCCACGGGCGCGGAGCTCCGCCGCCTCACCGGCTTCCTGACCTCGTGGTGCCACTGACCCGTCTCCACGACATGGGACCAGATACGACGATGGGCCCCACCCGCAGGTGAGGCCCATCTGATCGCAGTTGCTGCGCCTACTTGGCGGCGCGCTTGGCGGCCCGCAGCTTCGAGACCTCGTACATCGTGATGCTCGTCGCGATGCCCGCGTTGAGGGATTCCGTCGCCCCGTCGATCGGGATGGAGACGATCGCGTCGCAGTGCTCGGTGACGAGCCTCGAGAGGCCCTTGCCCTCGCTGCCGACGACGACGAGGAGCGGAGAGGTCGCGAGCTCGAGCGACGGCAGCGAGACGTCGCCGTCGCCGTCGAGGCCGATGACGAAGACGCCGGCCTTCTTGTACGCCTTGATGGTGGCCGTGAGGTTCGAGGCCATGGAGACGGGCAGACGCGCTGCGGCGCCGGCAGAGGTCTTCCACGCGGAGGCCGTCATGCCGACCGAGCGTCGCTGCGGCACGATGATGCCATCGCCGCCGAACGCCGCCACGGAACGCACGATGGCGCCGAGGTTGCGAGGGTCCGTGATGCCGTCGAGCGCGACGAACAGCGGGTTCCGGCGACGCTGGATGGCGCGGTCGAGCTCCTCCATCGGGTCGGCGTACGTGTACGCCGGCACCTTGATGATGACGCCCTGGTGGACTGCGTCGCGGCCCGCCATGCGGTCGAGCTCGGGACGCATGACCTCGAGGATCGGGATCTTGCGCTCGGTGGCGATCTTGAAGATCTCCTTGACGCGCTCATCCATCTCACCGCGCGCGGCGACATAGAGCGTCGTGGCGGGGATGCCGGCGCGCAGCGCTTCGACCACCGAGTTGCGGCCCGTCACGAGCTCCGTGCTGTCGTCGGTCCGCGCGCGGCGCGGGGCGCCGCCCTCACGCTGCGCCGGACGCGGCTTGGAGCCACCGCGAGCGGCTTCCAGGCGTTCCTTCGCGGCCTTGCGCTTGCCAGCCACGTGCCAGGAACGGTCCTCGGCGCGCGGCGTGTTGCCCCGACCTTCGAGGGACTTGCGGCCGTTGCCGCCGGTGCCCTTCGTGGGGCCCTTCTTGCTGCGGTTGCCGCGCGAATTCGTGCTCATGCCTTCTCCAACGTCCAGAAGCTGCCGTTCGGCGAGTCTTCAATCTGCACGCCGGCTGCTGCCAGCGTGTCTCGAATCTGATCTGCGCGGGCGAAGTCCTTCGCACCGCGGGCCTGCTTGCGCTCCGCGAGCAGCGAGTCGACGAGCGCCGCGAGGGCCGTGTCGCCGGCCGCATCCGCTCCCCCGCTCCACTGCTCAGCGCGTGGGTTGATGCCGAGGATGTCGAGCATCGAGGTGACCTCGCGTGCTGCTCGGGCCGCCGCATCCGCCGCGCCCGTGTCGAACGCCTGGTTGCCGGCGGTCACCGTCTCGTGCAGCGACGCTATGGCCTGGGGGACCGCGAAATCGTCGTTCATCGCGGCGACGAACGCAGCGGGGAGGCCGTCGAGTCGCACCGTGCCCGCCGGCTCGGCTGGAACCGGGAGGCCGGCCCGCTCCGCGCGCTCGAGGAACGACTCGATGCGCGCGAACGACGCGGCTGCCTCCTCGAGCGAGGTGTCGCCGATCTCGATGGTCGAGCGGTAGTGCGCCGACCCGAGGAAGTAGCGGACCACGACGGGGCGAGCGGAGGACAGGAGGTCGAGCGCCGAGACCGTGTTGCCGATCGACTTCGACATCTTCTGCCCTGCCACCGAGACGAGGCCGTTGTGCACCCACGTGCGAGCGAACTCGAGGCCCGCGGCGCGCGACTGCGCCAGCTCGTTCTCATGGTGGGGGAAGCGGAGGTCACGCCCACCGCCGTGGATGTCGAAGGTCGGCCCGAGGTACTTGGTCGACATCGCCGAGCACTCGATGTGCCAGCCCGGCCGGCCTGAGCCCCAGGGCGACGCCCAGGCGGCCGACTCCGGCTCGCCGGGCTTGCGCCCCTTCCAGAGCGCGAAGTCGGCGGCGCTGCGCTTGCCGCGGCTCGGCGCCTCGCCCTCTGCCATGTCCTCGGGGCGCTGGTGCGTGAGCTCTCCGTAGCTCGGCCAGCTGCCGGTGTCGAACCACACGTCGCCGCTCTCGTCGGCGGCCGGATACGCGTGGCCGCGCTCGATGAGCAGCGAGATGAGCTCCTGCATCTCCGGGATGGACCCCGTCGCGCGAGGCTCGTACGTGGGTGGGCGGATGCCGAGCGCCGCGTAGGCGGCGTTGAACTCGCGTTCCACGCGGTACGCGAGTGCCCACCATGGTTCGCCATCGGTGGCTCCGGCAAGAGTCTTGTCGTCGATGTCGGTGACGTTGCGCACGAGCGTCACCCGGAGGCCGCTCGCCTCGAACCATGACCGGAACTGGTCGTAGACGAGCGCCGAACGGAGGTGACCAGCGTGGGGCGCTGACTGCACCGTCGGCCCGCAGACGTACATCGAGACCTCGCCTGGCACCATCGGCGTGAAGTCGCCGAGTGCTTGCGTCTGCGTGTCGTAGATGCGCTGATTCACTGCACCAGCATACGCGTCAGGGCCGCGCGGACGAATGGACGTCCGCGCAGCCCTGACGGCAAAGCGCATGGTGTGCGTTGAACGACCCTCACGAGCCGCAGAACCACCCGGAGTGCTGACTAGGAAGCGAGGACCTTGTCGAGGACGTCGCCGGCCTTCTCCTCGTCGGTCTTCTCGGCGAGCGCGAGCTCCGAGACGAGGATCTGCCTGGCCTTCGCGAGCATTCGCTTCTCACCCGCAGAGAGGCCCCGATCCTGATCGCGTCGCCAGAGGTCGCGCACGACCTCCGACACCTTGATGACATCGCCGGAGGCGAGCTTCTCAAGATTCGACTTGTACCTGCGGGACCAGTTCGTCGGCTCCTCGGTGATGGGGGCGCGCAGCACCTCGAACACACGGTCGAGACCGTCCTGTCCGATGACGTCGCGTACTCCTACCAGGTCGACGTTGTCAGCAGGAACCTCGATGACGAGGTCTCCCTGTGCAACGTTCAACTTGAGGAACATCTTCTCTTCGCCCTTGATGACTCGGATCTTCACCTCTGAAATGGTGGCCGCGCCGTGATGGGGATAGACGACTGTCTCCCCGACCTCAAACTGCATAAATACAAGCCCCTTTCGGCACCTAAGAGTACCATGTCAAAACGGCTCATTCGAGGACTGGGGTGGTAGAGTCCGCCGCCGCTTCGTCCAGGAGGGGCACCTGGATCAGATAGGCTTCCTGCATCCTGTGAATTCGTGCGGCGACAGCCGCACGGTCCGAACCTGGAGGCTCCAGACGTGAAGATCCGCGCCGTCGCGTCCGTCACCCTTGCCGCCGCAGTCGCGGTTGGGCTTGCCGGCTGCAACTACATCTCCCCCCAGCGAACCACGACGCAGTACTCGGCGAGCGACGGCACGAACGCCAACGTCGGCGACCTCGAGGTCCGCAACGCCATCCTCATCACCGACACGCTGGTCGGCACCGACGTGACCGACCGAGCGAACCTCATCTTCTCGGTCGTCAACCACACGGGCAGCGCCGGCTCGCTCGACATCACGTACACGGGACTCATCAACGGCGTCGAGCAGGAGGTCGTCGTGACCGTTCCCGTCGACGCATCCGCAGGCGTCACGCAGGTGGGCTTCGGCGAGGGCGCGACCGTGCTCCTCGAAGGCATGGACTTCACCCCGGGCTCCACCCACGACGTCGACTTCACGGCGACCCTCGACGGCGTCCAGACCATGCAGGCAGTGACCGTCCCCGTGCTCGACGGCACGCTGCCGGAGTACTCGACGCTCGTTCCCGGCCCTGCCCAGACCGAGCCGCCCGCGGCACCGCCGAGCATCGCCCCCACGCCGGCACCCACCGAGGTACCGGAAGAAGGCGGCACGGCCTAGCCGACGCACGCAGACTGCCGAGAAGGGCGCATCCACGTGAGTGGATGCGCCCTTCTCGTGTTGCGCCGTCTGCGAGTCGCTCAGCCCTCGTAGCGGTAGCCGAGCCCGCGCACCGTCACGAGGCGCACGGGGGTCGACGGCTTCTCCTCGATGCGGCTGCGGATGCGCTTGATGTGCACGTCGAGCGTCTTGGTGTCGCCGTAGTAGTCCGGCCCCCAGACACGGTCGATGAGCTGCCCACGCGTGAGCACGCGCCCCGAGTTCCGCATCAGGTACTCGAGCAGCTCGTACTCCTTCAACGGCATGGGGGTCACCTTGCCCGAGACCTGCAGAGTGTGCCGGTCGAGGTCCATGCGAACCTCGCCGACCTCGATGATGCTGTCATCCTCGCCCTCGTCCTCCTGCTCGTTGCGGCGGAGCACGGCGCGCACGCGGGCCAGCAGCTCGCGCGTGGAGTACGGCTTCGTGACGTAGTCGTCGGCACCCAGCTCGAGACCGACGACGATGTCGACCTCGCTGTCCTTGGCCGTGAGCATGATGATGGGCACCTTCGACGTGAGGCGGATCTGCTTGCACACCTCGGTCCCGGGGACGCCAGGGAGCATGAGGTCGAGGAGCACCAGGTCGGCACCATCACGGTCGAACAGGTCGAGGGCGTCGAGGCCCGTCTCGGCGACAGCGACCTCGTACCCCTCCCGTCCGAGGAGGAAGGAGAGCGGCTCATGCAGTGCGGATTCGTCTTCGACGAGAAGGATGCGGGTCACGGAGGCCATTGTGCATATCTTTCGTGAACATTGAGTGACGTGCCAAGGGCCGCGCCCGTTCGACGGCGTGCCGTCGGTCGGGGCCGCCCGACGCGTCTCAGGCTGAGCGGCGCTCGGTGAAGCGCTGCAGGTCGATCTCCGCGACGACGGAATCGGCGGAGGGGAGGCGAACCGTGAACGTCGATCCCTTCCCGGGCTGCGACCAGACGCGCACGTCGCCGCCGTGGTTCTCGGCCACGTGCCGCACGATGCTCAGGCCGAGGCCCGTGCCGCCGGTGCGTCGGGAACGGGCCTGGTCGACGCGGAAGAAGCGCTCGAAGATGCGCCCCTGATCCTCCGGGGCGATGCCGATGCCCTGGTCCGAGATGGCGACCTCGACGGTGTCGTCGACGAGTCGCGTGCCGATCCCCACGCGCGAGTTCGGCGACGAGTACTGGACCGCGTTGGACACGAGGTTCGTGAAGCACATGAGGAGGTGAGCCCGCTCGCCGTAGACGAACGCATCCACGTCGTCGCCGAGCACGATGTCGACGCCGGCCACCTCGGCGGGCACGCGCGACTGGTCGACGGCGAGCGAGAGGATCTCGTGGATCGAGAGGAGCTCCGGGTCTGCGAGGGAGTCGCTCGACTGCAGCCTGGACAGCTCGATGAGCTCGTTGGTGATCGAGGCGAGGCGCAGGCTCTCCTTGCTGAGCCGCCCCGTGAAGTACTTGACCTGCTCCACGTCACCCGCAGACTCTGCGATAGCCTCCGCGAGCAGGGTGACCGCGCCGATGGGGGTCTTGAGCTCGTGACTGACGTTGGCCACGAAGTCCCGGCGCACGCTCTCGACGCGAAGCGCCTCCGTGCGATCCTCCGCGAGCACCAGGAAGAACCGCGTCGAGAGGGGCGCCGCACGCACCCTCACGTGGATCTCCGAGCGCCCGAAGGGGCCACGGGCGATCTCGAGGTCCTTGGTGACCGCCTCGCCCTGACGCCTCGCCTCATCCACGACGGCCCCGACACGCTCGTCGAGGCGCCCGCCGGCACGGACGAGCCCCTTCGACGTAGCCCCCGGGGAGGACTGGTAGACATTCCTGGACGGGTCGGTGACGATCACGATCGAGTCGAGGGCGCCGAGCAGATGCTCGATGCCCTCGGGGAGGCGGGGGGAGAATGCAGCTCTTGCCTTTGCCTGACGTACCGAGGCGACGTGGAGCAGCCAGACAAAACCTGCACCCAAGAGGAAGCCGAGTACGATCGCAAGGACCACTGCGACGGACGAGTCCATGTGCCCAGCATATGGGCCAGCGGACTCGACACCCGTCGTACACGAGTCGGTTACCTTGGCTCCGTAGAATCGCCCGTGAGAGCAGAGTCACTCCCAGAGGGACTGGGCGACCGGTCTGCCTAGAAACGCGGGCAGCGGCACATCGCCCGTTGCCACGAAACAAGAGGATAAACATGCGCGAAGTTTTCCAGCAGGAACTCGCTGAGGTCAGCAACGGCCTCGTGGAGATCGCCCGCCACGTCGAGTCCGCCATGCAGCGCGCCGCCGTTGCGTTCACCACCTCCGATGTCGCCCTCGCCGAGCAGGTCATCTCCGACGATGCCCGCATCGACGAGCTCGCCATCGCCCTCGATGAGCACACCATCGAGATCATCGCCCGCCAGTCACCCGTCGCGCGCGACCTGCGCCTCGTCGTGAGCGCGCTGCGCATCAGCTCCTCGCTCGAGCGCATGGGCGACCTCGCGGCGCACATCGCGGCGCTCGCTCGCTACCGCTTCCCCGGCGGTGTCGGCCCGAACACGCTTCGTCCCGTGTTCGCCGAGATGAGCCGCCTCGACGTGGCCGTCGCCCGTCAGCTCGTCGCCCTGCTCGACGCGGGCAACGACGAGGAGACGAACCGCATCGCCGACGAGATCAAGGCGAGCGACACGCAGATCGACGACCTGCACCGCAGCACGTTCGACGCGCTCCTGTCCGACGACATCCAGGCGCAGAGCGTCGAGGTCGTCGACGCGACGCTCGCGAGCCGCTACTTCGAGCGCTTCGCCGACCACGCGGTCTCGATCGCACAGAAGGTGCAGTACCTGACCAGCGGCGAGTGGATGCAGGAGAAGGAGCCCTCCACTCCGGTCGCCCCGGTCACCCCCGGCGCCTAGGCGTCTCGGGTCCTCAGGGCCGGGCGTGACAGCCCGAGGGTGAAAAACGGCCCGGCTCTGAGCAGCAGCAGAACGGCGGATGCTCCAGGAGATTCTCCTGGAGCATCCGCCGTTCTGCTGTTCAGCGAGGCCCGGTGCTACTTGCCCTGCGACGCGACCGCGGCAGCTCCTGCGGCTGCTGCCTCCGGGTCGAGGTACTCGCCCTTGCCGAGGACTTCGTGCGTCTCGGGGTCGAAATGGTAGACCAGGGGCATGCCGGTCGGGATGTTCACGGCGGCGATGTCGTCGTCGCTGATGCCCTCGAGGTGCTTCACGAGCGCACGCAGGCTGTTGCCGTGGGCGGCCACCATGACGGTGCCGCGCTTCACGAGCGTCGGCAGCACCTCCTCTTCCCAGTACGGGAGGAAGCGAACGAGGACGTCCTTCAGGCACTCCGTGCGGGGCAGCTCATCGCCGAGGTCCGCGTAGCGCTCGTCGTGCGCCTGCGAGAACTCGCTGCTGTCGTCGAGGGCGGGCGGCGGCGTGTCGTACGAGCGGCGCCACTCCATGAACTGCTCCTCGCCGTACTGGTCGCGGACCTGGGCCTTGTCCTTGCCCTGCAGGTCGCCGTAGTGGCGCTCGTTGAGGCGCCACGTGCGCTCGACGTCGATCCAGCCGCGGCCGGCTTCCTTCAGCGCGAGGTTCGCGGTGTCGATCGCGCGCGTGAGCAGCGACGTGTAGAGCACGTTGGGCTTGAGGCCGGACTCGCGGATGAGGCGGCCCGCGCGGGCACCCTCTTCGCGGCCCTGCTCGGTGAGCTCAACATCCACCCAGCCGGTAAAGAGGTTCTTCTCGTTCCATTCGCTCTGTCCGTGACGGACCAGGATGAGGGTCAGCGCTTCAGTCATGGTCCAAGCGTACCGAGTGGGGGTGACCCGCGTGCGACGGCGAGGAGACCGAAGCTGAAATAGTCTCGTCGCATGCCATTGGGTCGACTCACACGCGGAACGACGGGAACGAACCGCCTGCGGAGAGTCGACCGCTGGATCGCGGAGCACCCCGCGCTGCAGTCCGCCCCGCGCCCGCTTGTCGTCGACCTGGGCTACGGGGCGAGCGGCGCGACGGCATTCGAGCTGGCGGATCGCCTCCGACGGGCCTCTCCCGAGGTGCGAGTGCACGGCCTCGAGATCGACCCGGGGCGCGTGGCGCTCGCCAGAGCGCAGCTCGCCGATCGGCCAGAGCTCGCGGGCCGAGTGAGCTTCGCCGTCGGTGGCTTCGAGGTGCCGACTCCCGGCGGCGAGCAGCCGAGTGTCATCCGAGCCATGAACGTGCTGCGGCAGTACGACGAGTCGGAAGTCGCCGAGGCCTGGGCCCGGATGACCGGTCGACTCGCGCCAGGCGGCCTGCTCGTCGAGGGAACATGCAACGAGGTCGGCCGCGTATCGTCCTGGATCGGCGTCGACGCGGCCGGACCTCGGACGTTCACGGTCTCGCTGCACACCGCCAGTCTCGAGTCTCCGCTCGTGGTTGCCGAACGGCTGCCGAAGGCCCTCATCCACCGCAACGTGCCTGGCGAAGGCGTGCACGAGTACCTGAAGGCGCTCGACGACGCCTGGCAGCGGGAGGCCCCACGACAGACGTTCGGCGCGAGGCAGCGCTTCATCGCCGTGTGCGAGCGGATGCGCGCGGCCGGCTGGCCGCTCGCCGACTCGCGGAAGCGCTGGCGCCTCGGCGAGATCACGGTCTCGTGGGACGCCGTTGCCCCCGCCTCCGGCGCGCTCGCACCCTCGTAGTCCGCGCGTCGGGGGCCACGGCGCGGCGACTAGTGGACCTCGGGGAGGGCCGTGCGAGCGGCCTCCGCCTCCATGCCGCTCGCGATGAGCAGGTCGACGACGAGGGGCCTGCACTGCATGAGCAGCACCGAGTCGCCGAGCTGCGCTCCGTGCAGGTGCTCCGGCTCCAGCCTGGCCGCCGCGATGAGCAGCGTCTGGCGCGACTGGTGGAGCATCGCGTCGTCGTCGAGACCGAGCTGGAGCTCGAGCATCCCCGACTGGATGTCGCCGAGGAGATCGGCGAGCTCCTCGCGGTGGCGACCATCCCACGACAGCGACCAGGCACGCCGCGCGACCACCCGGAGATTGCGCGTGGCGAGGTCGATGCTCGTTCGCAGTTCCGCCATCCGCTCGACCCTCCCGCGATGGTGGCGCATGAACGGCGAGATCCGGGCGATGGATGCGGCGCTCTCGAGCTCGGTCGACCAGGCGTCGAGCGTGGCCTGCGTCATGCGCAGCTCCTCGAGCGCAGCGAGGCCTGCGTCGCTGTCTCCCCTGCGCAGGGCCTGCGAGATATCGCCGAGCGCCTGGGCGAGCGCGCCGATGAGCCCCTTGGCCTCGTTCTTCGCGAGCGCCGACGCGTTGCGCGGGATGAGCGCGGTCGCCGCGATGGCCACCGCTCCCCCGATGACCGCGTCGAGGAGGCGCGAGTACTCGCCGACGCCCTGGACGGGGATGAGCTGCACCAGCGACGCCTGCACGGCGGCGCCGATCGCGAACCCGGGGCTCGGGTGCACGAGCCGCGCGAGCAGGAGCACGACCGCGAGGACGACGGTCACCTGCCACACGCCGCGCCCGAAGAGCAGGAGCGAGAGGTTGGAGAGCAGTACCCCGAAGGTGATGCCGAGCGCCGTGTCGAAGACCCGACGCGGGCGGGCGTCGCGCTGCAGGCCGAGGCTCGTGATCGCGACCGTCACGGCGAGGAACGGGATGGGATGCCCGAGCCCCCAGTGCGCGATCGCGTATGCGGCGAAGGCCGCCGCCGTGATCTGCAGCACCGCCGGAAGCGAGGCCCGCAGACGGGCGAACGCGGCCCCGACGCCAGCCGCCGGAGCCGACATGTCTACTGCCCGCGACGCTCGAGGCGCGGCAGGCGGGGCACGTCCGCCGCGCGGCCAGCCGTCGGCGACACGATCGTCGTCGCGCTCGCCGAGACCTGCTGCCCGTCGGCGAGCTCCACGACAAGCGAGGCGTCTTCCGCGAGCGAGCGCTTCACGAGCGCCAACGCGATGGGGCCGTCCTCGTGATGGATCGCGACCGAGCTGATGCGTCCGACCGTCTGCGCCTTGGCGTCGCCCTCGACCGAAAGCGTGCTGCCGGCCACGGGAAGCTCGCCGAGCGAGCCGTCCAGGTCGAGGAGGACGATCCTGCGCGGCGGACGACCGAGGAAGTGGACCTTCGCGACCGTCTCCTGCCCGCGGTAGCAGCCCTTCTCGAGGTGGACAGCGCTGCGGAGCCAGTCGAACTCGTGCGGGATCGCCCTCGAGTCGACCTCAGCCCCGAGGCGGGGACGGAGCGCCGCGATGCGGAGCGCCTCGAACGCGTGCATGCCTGCGACGGGCAGCTCGCCCGCCAGTGCGCGGTCGACGAGCTCCTGCAGGCTCGCGCGCTCGAGGACATGCAGCTTCACCGGGAAGTCGGCTCCGGGGTGCGCGTCGACCGCGCCGTCGGCGGGGATGACCGGGAACTGCGAGTAGCTCCAGCCGTGTGCGGGAGGAGTGGCCCACGGGTCGTTCCAGACGAGCGGCGTGCCGTTGGGGGCCGCCGCACCGAGGTCGAGCTGGCCGAGCGTCGCGACGACTGCGAACTGGTCCGTGACCTCGGCGACCTGCACGTCGAGGAGGAACCGCATCCGGTTCAGCCAGGCCGCGAACACGGGAGCCGACTCGCGCTCGGTGATGAGCCAGGTCGCCGTACCGTCGTCGAGCACGGCAGCGCCGTGCTCGATGTGCCCCTGGATGTCGAGGAGCAGCGTCTCAGCACTCTGCCCGGGCTCGAGGGTCGTGAGCCGCTGCGAGGTGAGCGAGTCGAGCCAGGTGAGCCGGTCGGCACCCGTGAGGCGGATGACACCGAGGTGCGAGGCATCCACGATGGAGCGGCCCGCTGCGAGCTCACGCTGGTCGGCCGTCACCTGCCCGTAGTGCCAGGCGACACCCGCGTCGATGCCGACGCCCTCCACCGCGCCGGGGAGCGCGAGGAAGGGCGAACGGTACGGCTGAGGCTCGTCGGCGACAGACGAGGGCTCGTTCGAGACGGGGTACTCAGTCAAGCTTGGCCAGCTTCGCCGACGCGTGGGTCGCGAGCTCCTGGCCGAGGGCGGCGATGTCCCAGGCCCACAGCAGCTCCCCCGCCACGTAGCCGTACATGCGGGTGGACGCGGTGAACTCCTTCGCGCCGGGCGCGAGCAGGACTTCCTCGGTCTTCAAGTCGATTCGCGGCCCGCGCGCGCTGCCGCTGTAGCGCTCGAGGAGTCCGGTCGGGTGCACGACGGAGACCTCGAGCGGGAACGCCTGCTCGTCGTCGCGGAGCCCCTCGACGCCGTCCGCATCGGTGATGGTGGCGGGGGCCGTCGGGGGAAGGTAGCCGGGACCGACATCGCCGTCGTCCCTCGTGCGCGCCAGCCGCCAGAATCCGGTCTCGCCCGTGAGCGGCACCTGCACGGGCTCGTCGCCCGTGCCCTCCTCGAGCCACAGCTGCGCGGAGTAGTTGAGGTAGGGAAGGCCGTCGTGGCTGAAGCTCACACGTTGGCGGAAGGCCTGCTCGCGCACTTCCTCGCCCACCTTGTACTCGACGTGGCCAGTGCCCTCCCACACGCCGAGCAGCCAGGAGAGCGGCACGATCTCGGGAGGGAGGTCAGTTGGGATGTCGTACACCATCGGGGGTTTCCTCTCGATCCAGCAGCTGCGGCGCCCTACGGGGGCTGGCTAGTTCTGACCCTTGAAGAGGTTCTTCAGCACAACCACGGAGACGAAGCTGATGGCGATGAGCGCGAGCACCAACAAGCCGGTGAAGATGATTTCGATAACAAGCACGGTGTCCATGCCGTCCATCCTAGCCATTGCGGCCGCGCGCGAAGGGCGGCGCGGTTCAGCTGTGACTCGGTGTTCCGACGACCGCGTCGCCGCCGAGCATCGCGAAGCCGAGCGAGGCGACGCCAAGCACGACCAGGGCTCCGACCAGGCTGAGACTCATCCGCATGATGAACCCGTCGCTCTCCTGCAGGCGCAGCTGCAGGAGGCAGGTCAGGCAGATGAGCGTGAGCATGAGGATGCTCACCCAGACCAGGTGCCGCGAGGGATCCGCGAGGATCGCAACGCCGAACACTCCGACCACTGCAGCCAGCCAGACGATGCCGATGCTCACTCGTTCGCGGGTCATTGCCCCATTGTGCACGCTGGAGCTGTCCCGAGGGTGCGTAGACTAGCCAGCGAGTCCGACCAAACATCGAGGAGGCCACATTTGGCAGACGTCCTCTTGTTCAGCGCCGGCGGCGTCGAGCACGCTCTCCCTTCCCTCACACTTCTGGCGCACCGCGTCCGGGTGCTCCCACCGACCGCGTCAGCCCTCGCATCCGCTCCCCAGGCGGACGCGAACATCATCGATGGCACGAGCGACCTCCCGAGCGCGAAGCGCCTGTGCGGCGTGCTCAACACGATCGAGTCGTCCGTTCCTGTGCTGCTCGCCATCACGGAAGGCGGCCTCCCCGCCATCTCCTCCGACTGGGGCATCGGCGACGTCATCCTGCGAACGGCCGGGCCGGCCGAGGTGGATGCGCGCATCCGTCTCCTCCGCCCCCAGGCGGCGGTCGAGGAGCCGAGCGGCACGATCGCCATCGGTCCGTTGACGATCGACGAGCACAGCTACACGGCCAGGTATCGAGGGCGCACCCTCGACCTGACGTTCAAGGAGTTCGAGCTGCTGCGGTATCTCGCCTCGCACCCCGACCACGTGTTCACGCGTGAGCGGCTGCTGAGCGAGGTGTGGGGCTACGACTACTTCGGCGGCACGCGCACGGTCGACGTGCACGTGCGACGCCTGCGCGCCAAGCTCGGCGATCAGGAGAGCGTCATCGGCACGGTGCGCAACGTCGGCTACCGGCTCCTGCGCAACGGCGAAGCGGCCCGGGACGAGCCGGTGCCCACCGGCGGCTCATCGCTCGACGACGCCACCACCCCCTAGGAGCACCGATGCCCGATCTCTCCACTGCCGCGTCGGCTGCGCCTCGAAGTGCGGAGGTCCGCGAACTCGCAGACGCCGCAACTGCGGCTGACGGTGTCGCCCCGTTCAACGAGGACACGCTCCTGTCGCTCGGCGAGCGGCGACTGACGGCCATCGACGATGCCGGCAGGCTCATCGCCGCGGCCCTCACGCGGGACCTCGACGACGGAACCGTCGAGGGAGAGCTCGTCGTGCATCCGGAGCACCGGCGGCGAGGCCTTGGCGGCGAGCTCTTCGACGCCGTCGCCGCTGAGGGCGAGGCCGCGCCGGTCTTCTGGGCCCACGGCAACCTGGTGGGCGCCTCCGCGCTCGCCTCCTCCCGTGGCCTCGACGCCGTGCGCACGCTCCTGAAGCTCGGTCGCCCCCTCACCGCGGCGGACGCCGAGGCGGCGCCATCCCCCGAGGGATACTCGATCTCGCCCTTCACCCCCGCCGACGCCGACGACTTCCTGGCCCTGAACGCCATCGTCTTCCGCAGCCACCCAGAGCAGGGCGCACTCGACGCCCCCGGCCTCCAAGCGCGGCAGTCGACCGACTGGTTCGACGCCGACGACTTCCTCCTGCTGCGCGACGCCGACGGCACGCTGCTCGGCTACAACTGGCTCAAGCGCGAAGGCGATGAGGTCGAGATCTACGTCGTCGGCGTCGCCCCCCAGGCCGCCGGCCGCGGGCTCGGCCGAGCGCTCATGCAGGCAGGCCTCGAGCGAATGCACGCGACGGGTGCCGAGCGCACCTCCCTCTACGTCGAAGGCGACAACGACGCCGCACGCTCGCTCTACCGCTCTCTCGGCTACGAGCAGCTCTCGATCGACGTGCAGTACCGACGCACCCGTTCATGATCCGTTCGCGTGACTCTGCTGATCTTCACCGGCAGGAACCCCCGATTCCTGCAGGACAGGGACGAACTCCCGCGAGACTCGGACGACAAGACGCCGTTCCTCTCCGCACACCTGGAAGGATGACCGCATGACTATCGAACTCCGCGCCCCCGAGGCCGGTGCAGACTCGCAGGAGATGCCGCGCAGCCGCTTCGTCGACCGCGAGCTGAGCTGGCTCGCGTTCAACCAGCGTGTGCTCGAACTCGGCGAGGACCCCTCGACGCCCCTCCTCGAGCGTGCGAACTTCCTCGCCATCTTCTCGTCGAACCTCGACGAGTTCTTCATGGTGCGAGTCGCAGGCCTCAAGCGCCGCATCGCGACCGGCCTCGCCGTCCCGACCCCCGCTGGAGTTCCGCCGCAGGAGGCGCTCGACACGATCCGCTCGAAGGCCTACGAGCTGCAGAAGCGGCACGCCGCGATCTTCAACGGCAGCGTGCGCCCGGAGCTCGCCGACCAGGGCATCCACATCGTCAGCTGGGACGAGCTCTCCGACGCCGAGCGCGTCGAGCTCGGCGACCTCTTCGACGAGCAGATCTTCCCCGTGCTGATGCCGCTCGCCGTCGACCCCGTGCATCCGTTCCCCTACATCTCGGGCCTCTCCCTCAACATCTCCGTGCGGGTCTACAACCCCCGCAGCGAGAAGGAGGAGTTCGCCCGCCTCAAGGTGCCCCCCGTGCTGCCGCGCTTCTACCCGCTGCAGTCCGACCACGGCAAGGCCCGCTTCATCCTCCTCGAGGACCTCATCGCCCAGCACCTCGGGCACGTCTTCCCCGGCATGAAGATCCTCGACCACCACGCGTTCCGCCTCACCCGCAACGAGGACATGACGATCGAGGAGGACGAGACCGAGAACCTCCTGCAGGCCCTAGAGAAGGAGCTCCTGCGCCGCCGCTTCGGCCCGCCCATCCGCCTCGAGGTCTCCAACGACATGGACGACGAGACCCTCGAGCTGCTCATGACGGAGCTCGACATCACCCACAACGAGGTGTACGTCCTCCCCGGCCCCCTCGACCTCGGCGGCCTCTTCGCGCTCGGGGCGATCAACCGGCCCGACCTCAAGTACCGGACGCACGTGCCCGTCACTGCAGCCGCCTTCCGGACGTCCGAGAGCGACGAGAAGGCCGACATGTTCGGCGCCATCGCCCGCCGCGATGTGCTCGTGCAGCATCCATACGAGGCGTTCTCGACGAGCGTGCAGGCCTTCCTCGAGGTCGCCGCAGCCGACCCGAACGTGCTCGCCATCAAGCAGACCCTGTACCGCACCTCCGGCGACAGCCCCATCGTCAACGCCCTCATCAAGGCCGCGGAATCGGGCAAGCAGGTGCTGGTCCTCGTCGAGATCAAGGCACGCTTCGACGAGCAGAACAACATCGTCTGGGCTCGCAAGCTCGAGAAGGCCGGCGTGCACGTCGTCTACGGCACCGTCGGGCTCAAGACCCACTGCAAGCTGCTGCAGGTCATCCGCAAGGAAGACAACGAGCTCAAGATGTACAACCACATCGGCACGGGCAACTACAACCCGAAGACGAGCCGCATCTACGAGGACCTCGGGCTCTTCACGTGCAACGAGAAGATCTCCCGCGACATCACGCGCCTCTTCAACCAGCTCTCCGGCTACGCCATCGAGCGCAAGTTCACGCGCCTCCTCGTCGCCCCCATGCACCTCCGCCCCGGCCTCCTCAACCTCATCGACAAGGAGCGCAAGAACGCGCTCGACGGCAAGCCGAGCCGCATCCGCATCAAGGTCAACTCCATGGTCGACGAGGAGATCATCGACGCGCTCTACCGCGCCAGCCAGGCTGGCGTTCCCGTCGACATCTGGGTGCGCGGCATCTGCGGCCTCCGCCCCGGCGTCCCCGGCCTCAGCGAGACCATCCGAGTGCGCTCCGTCGTCGGGCGCTACCTCGAGCACTCCCGCATCTTCTGCTTCGCGAACGACGGCGACGAGCGCGTGTTCATCGGCTCAGCCGACATGATGCACCGCAACCTCGACCGCCGCATCGAGGCGCTCGTGCGCATCACCGACGAGAACCACGCGGCGGACATCGGCGGCATGTTCGACCTCGCGATGGCCGACACCACCGCGACCTGGCACCTCGGCTCCGACGCCGAGTGGATCCGCCACGCCAGGGACGAGAACGGCGACCGGCTCACCGACCTGCACGACGAGATGATGCGACGCATCAGCAAGCGTCGCAGGCCGACGACGCTGGCCTAGCCGCATGACGATCGACATCCCTGCCGCCTCGCGCACCGTCTACGCGGCAGGCGCTGTGCTGTGGCACGAAGACATCGCCGACGACAAGCTCAAGGTGCTCATCATCCACCGCGGGCGGCACGGCGACTACTCCCTCCCCAAGGGCAAGGTCGACCCCGGAGAGACGCTCCCGGAGACGGCCGCCCGAGAGGTGGAAGAGGAGACCGGCTACCGGGCGACCCTCGGCGCACCCCTCGGGTACGTCGAGTACGTCATGCCGAATGGCAGGCCCAAGGAGGTGCACTACTGGACCGCCGAGGTCGACGACGCCGCGTACGAGGGGCATGTCTTCGAGCCGAACGACGAGGTCGACGGCATCGACTGGGTATCGCTCAAGAAGGCCAAGAAGCTCCTCAGCTACGACCGAGACCGCGAAGTGCTCGAGATCTTCGCCGACCGGTACCGGCGCGGGCTGCACCGCACCTTCGCGATCCTCGTGCTCCGCCACGCGACGGCCGTGCCCCCGCAGTCGTGGCCGGGCGACGACGACTCGCGCCCCATCACGGCCCGAGGACTCGAGCAGGCAGAGACGGTCGTGCCCATCCTCCGCTCGTTCGGCCCGGAAGCGGTCATCACCTCGAATGCCGTCCGCTGCCGCTCGACCGTGGCCCCCATCAGCTCACTGCTCGACCTGACCCCCCAGGTCGAGCGCAGCATCGCCCAGGGCTCGTACACGAAGGACGAGGAAGAGCTCGACGAGGTGGTGCGCAAGCTCATCTCGAGACGGCGCAGCACGGTCATCTGCAGCCACTCCCCCGTCATGCCCGCCATCATCCGCTCCATCGCCCTGCACACGGCGACGCGCCCGAGCTCCCTCGCGCGCCACGCCATGCTGTCGACCGGAGAGTGCTCCGTCATCCACGTCCCCGTCAACCACCCGCGAGCGGGCGTCGTCGCGGCGGAGACGCACGGGCCGATCACCTGATCCGCGGCGGCGGATGCGAGCTCTCGCACCCGCCTCCGTTCACCTGCGCGTCACGTCGCGTCCACTTCTCGTCCATACTGATTCAGGCCCTAGTTCGATCCCGGTCGACCCGGGCTCGCCTGACCCCTGATGGCAGAAGGATCTCGATGCACCACTCCCGAGCACTCGCCGCCCTGGCGCTCCTCGCAACCACCGCCCTCGTGACCAGCGGATGCGCGCGCAACGAGATCTCGGTCAGCAAGGATCCGCGGTCGCAGCACCTCGACGGCGTGTTGAGCGCATCCGGTGCGTCATCGCAGGGCGTCGCGCAGACGGCCTGGATCGCAGGCTTCTATCCCATCGAGCCGGATGTGCGCGTCAACTACGCGGGCGGCGGCTCCGGCGCGGGCCGCTCCGACTTCCAGAACGGCACCTCCGCCTTCATCGGCTCGGACCGCGCGTTCGACATCGACGAGATCGAGGAAGGCCCGTTCCGCGCCTGCGCAGACGGCAGCGACCTCGTCGAGATCCCCGCCTACATCTCGCCCATCGCCGTCGCGTTCGCGCTCGAGGGAGTCGACGAGCTGCGACTCGACGCAGCCGCCATCGCCGGCATCTTCTCCGGCGACATCGACTCGTGGGATGCGCCGGAGATCGCGGCCCTCAACCCGGACACGGCCCTCCCCGCGCTCGCCATCACGCCAGTGCACCGTTCCGACAAGTCGGGCACGACCGGCAACTTCACGGCGTACCTCGACGAGGCAGCTGGCGACGCCTGGAGCTACGGCGAGGTCGACGAGTGGCCCGTGAACAGCGGCGAGGCCGCTCAGGAGAGCGCAGGCATGCAGCAGGCCCTGCGCGCCAACGGCACGATCGGCTACATGGATGCGTCCGCCGCCGACGGCCTCACGACCGCCTCCGTCGAGACGGGCGGCGAGTTCGTGCCGTTCTCGCCAGAAGCGGCCGCCGCGGTCGTCGACAACTCCACCATCGAAACGGGACGCGCTCCGACCGACCTCGCGTTCGAGCTGAACCGAACGACGCCTGGCGTCTACCCGATCGTGCTCGTCTCCTACCTCATCGGCTGCGCCGAGTACGCCGACAGCTCAGTCGGCACCAACGCCAAGGCCTACTTCAGCTTCGTCGTGAGCGAGGAAGGCCAGTCAGCCTCGGCAGAGGCCGCCGGCTCCGCTCCCATCTCGGATGCGCTCCGGACGCAGATCGAGCCCGTCCTGGAGCAGATGAAGTAAGCGGGAGCGGCAAGAAATCTGCGCGCATTCCCAGCCCGTTCACCCCCCGTTCACTTTCCCCGCCCCTCCTCGTCACCCTTCGCGCATAGCGTCACCGACGGATCGCAACTGATCCCAAGGAATGTCACCTGTCCCCGAAGGGAAACTCCATGAAGTTCACGCGAGTAGGCGCATCGGTCGCCATGGCCGCAATCGCCGCACTCACGCTTGCGGCTTGCGCCAGCAACGAGCCAACCGCAGCAGAGCCGGGAACCGCAGTTGAAGGTGAAGCGCAGCTCACGGGCACCCTCGCCGCGTCCGGCGCATCGTCGCAGGGCACCGCACAGACCTCCTGGATCGCCGGCTTCGCCGCCGTCCAGCCGAACATCCAGATCAACTACGCCGGCGGCGGCTCCGGCGCCGGCCGCACCGACTTCACGAACGGCACCTCGGCCTTCATCGGCTCCGACCGCGCCTTCAAGATGGAAGAGATCGAGGCAGGCGGCTTCGGCAATTGCGTCGACGGCACCGACCTCGTCGAGATCCCCGCCTACATCTCCCCCATCGCCGTCGCGTTCAACGTCGAGGGCGTCGACTCGCTCAACCTCGACCCCGCGACCCTCGCCAAGATCTTCAAGGGCGAGATCACCAACTGGAACGCCCCCGAGATCGCCGCGCTCAACGCCGGCGTCACGTTCCCCGACCTCGCCATCACGCCGGTCCACCGCTCCGACACGTCCGGCACGACGGGCAACTTCACGTCGTACCTCGTCGAAGCTGCCCCCGACGTGTGGACCTTCGAGGACAGCGACGACTGGCCCATCTCGGGCGGTGAAGGCGCCCAGGAGACCCCCGGTGTCCAGCAGGCACTGACCTCCGGCAACGGCACCATCGGCTACCTCGACGCATCCGCCGCCGGTGACCTCAGCACGGCAGCGATCCAGACGGGCTCCGAGTTCGTCGAGCTCTCCCCCGAGGCGGCAGCCGCCGTCGTCGACAACTCCACGCTCGAGGAAGGCCGCGCCGCGACCGACCTCTCGTTCGAGCTCGACCGCTCCGCCGAAGGCGTCTACCCGATCGTCCTCGTCTCGTACCTCATCGGCTGCGCCGAGTACACCGACCCCACCGTCGGCGCCAACGTCAAGGCCTACTTCGACTACGTGATCAGCCCTGAGGCACAGGATGCGGCCGCCGAGAACGCGGGCTCCGCGCCCATCTCGGACGACCTCCGCACCCAGGCCCAGGCCGCGGTCGACGCCATCAAGTAGTCCGCGAGCACCGAAGATCCGTTTCAGCCCGGTGCCGTGCTGTGAAAGCATGGCACCGGGCGATTCGGCTCTCATCCGCCGCTCGCCTCGTTCCACCCAATTGACTTAGGGAAACCCTCAGCAGATGACTGCAGAACTCGCCCCAGACGCGGGCACATCGGTGAAGGCGAAGTCGCGCCCGGGCGACCGCGTCTTCAGCTTCCTCTCGACGTTCTCCGGATCGCTCATCCTCGCGATCCTCGCCGCCGTGTTCTTCTTCCTGCTCTTCCAGGGGCTCCCAGCTTTCTTCCCTGATGCGGCCGAGAACAGCCACTTCGTCGCCGGAGCGACCAACCTCGCCGAGCCGGAAGCCGAAGGCAACTTCTTCTGGTACGTGCTGCCGCTCATCTTCGGAACGCTCTGGGCCTCGCTGCTCGCGCTTCTCATGGCCGTGCCCGTCGCCATCGGCGTCGCGCTCTTCATCACGCACTACGCGTCGCGCAAGCTCGCCGCCCCCCTCGGCTACGTCATCGACCTCCTCGCCGCCGTCCCCTCGGTCGTCTTCGGCCTCTGGGGTGCAACCGTGCTTGGCCCGTTCGTGCAGCCGTTCTACGTGTGGCTCAACGAGAACCTCTCCTGGCTCCCCTTCTTCCAGGGCCAGGTGTCGGCCACGGGCCGCACCATCCTGACGGCCGCCATCGTGCTCGCCGTCATGGTGCTCCCCATCGTCACCGCCCTCACCCGCGAGGTCTTCCTCCAGACGCCGCGACTCCACGAAGAGGCATCGCTCGCCCTCGGCGCAACGCGCTGGGAGATGGTCAAGATGGCCGTCCTGCCCTTCGCACGCGGCGGAATGGTCTCCTCCATCATGCTCGGCCTCGGCCGCGCCCTCGGCGAGACGATGGCCGTCGCCATGGTCCTCTCCGCGACCGGCGTGATCACCTTCCAGCTGACGTCGAACACCAACCCGTCGACGATCGCCGCCAACATCGCCCTCTCCTTCCCGGAAGCGTCGAACCTCGACATCAACGTGCTCATCGCATCCGGTCTCGTGCTCTTCGCCATCACCCTCCTCGTGAACTCCCTCGCACGATGGATCGTGAGCCGCCGCAAGGAATTCTCAGGAGCCAACTGATGACGTCAACATTGCAGAAACCAGCCCAGAACCAGACGTCTCCCGAGATGATCAACCCGCTCACGCACGGCCGCCTCCCCAAATGGGGCCCGTACGCGATCCTCGTCGGCGGCTTCGCGCTCTCCGCAGTGATCACCCTGCTCCTCGCGGCAGGCGGCGGCGAGTTCAACTGGACCGGCTTCGCCGTCCTCGGCGCGATCTTCTACATCGCCGGCCAGTGGATCATCGCCCGCATCATCGAGGGCCCCCGCCAGGCCACGAACCGCTTCGTCACCTCGCTCGTCACCGCCGCGTTCGTGCTCGCCCTCGTGCCGCTGCTCTCCCTGCTCTTCACCCTCGTCGCGAACGGGCTCGCCCGCTTCGACATGACCTTCTTCACCTCCTCGATGGTCGGTGTCGTGACGGAAGGCGGCGGCGGCATCCACGCCATCGTCGGAACCCTCCTCATCACCCTCGTCGCGACCCTCATCTCCGTGCCGATCGGGCTCTTCACCTCGATCTACCTCGTCGAATACGGCAAGGGCCGCCTCTCCAAGGCCATCAACTTCTTCGTGGATGTCATGACCGGCGTCCCGTCGATCGTCGCCGGCCTGTTCGCCTACACGATGATCATGCTCATCCTGCAGACGCTCGGCATCCCGCTCACCAACGTGCGCACCGGACTCGCGGGCTCCATCGCCCTCACCGTGCTCATGATCCCCACCGTCGTGCGTTCCTCGGAAGAGATGATCCGCCTCGTCCCGAACGAGCTCCGCGAAGCCTCATACGCGCTCGGCGTGCCGAAGTGGCTCACGATCTCCAAGGTCGTGCTCCCCACCGCACTCGCCGGCATCACGACAGGCGTCATGCTCGCCATCTCCCGCGTCATCGGAGAGAGCGCGCCGCTGCTCATCGCCGCCGGCTTCAACATCTACATGAACTACAACATGACGCAGGGCGCCATGATGAGCCTCCCCGTCTTCGTCTACCGCTCCTACACGCAGCAGGTCGGAGCCGGTGCCGAGAACATGCTCAACCTCGCCTGGACAGGCGCACTCGTCCTCCTCATCATCGTCATGCTGCTCAACCTCGTCGCACGCATGATCACCAAGCTCTTCGCCCCCAAGGGCTAACCGGTCAGACTGACCAGGCCGACCAGCCAGGAAGTTAGGGAAACACAGTGTCCAAGCGCATCGAAGTCAACGACCTCAACGTCTACTACGACAAGTTCAAGGCCGTCGAAGACGTCTCCATGGTCATCGAGCCCCGCAGCGTCACCGCCTTCATCGGCCCATCCGGCTGCGGCAAGTCGACGTTCCTCCGCACGCTCAACCGCATGCACGAGGTCATCCCGAAGGCGTGGGTCGACGGTGAGGTCCTCATCGACGGCAACAACCTCTACGGCCCCGGCGTCGACCCCGTCCTCGTTCGTCGCCAGGTCGGCATGGTCTTCCAGCGCCCGAACCCGTTCCCGACGATGTCGATCCGCGAGAACGTGCTCGCCGGCGTGAAGCTCAACAACACGAAGATCTCCAAGAGCGACGCCGACGCCCTCGTCGAGAAGTCGCTGCAGGGAGCCAACCTGTGGAAGGAGGTCAAGGACCGCCTCGACCTCCCCGGCTCCGGCCTCTCCGGCGGACAGCAGCAGCGTCTCTGCATCGCCCGCGCCATCGCCGTCTCCCCCGACGTGCTGCTCATGGACGAGCCCTGCTCGGCCCTCGACCCGATCTCGACGCTCGCGATCGAGGACCTCATCGAGGACCTCAAGACCGAGTACACGATCGTCATCGTGACCCACAACATGCAGCAGGCATCGCGTGTCTCCGACAAGACGGCGTTCTTCAACATCGCCGGCACCGGCATGCCGGGAAAGCTCATCGAGTACGACACGACGAAGACGATCTTCGAGAACCCGTCCGTCCAGGCGACGGAGGACTACGTGTCGGGCCGCTTCGGCTAGACCCGCACTCCCCGATCCACGACTGCGGCCCCGGCGTTCATCGCCGGGGCCGCTGTCGTGCTCGGCATCCGCGCGGGCGCGCGGGCGCGGCGCGCGAGCAGCTGCGCCTGCGCCTGCACCTGCACCGGCACCGGCACCGGCACCGGCACCGGCATCGGCATCGGCATCGGCGTGCATCCTTCGGGCTCGACGCACCCTCGTCGCGCGTCTCTCGCCACGTCTCGAGATGGCTTTCGCGCATCCGGATGGGTTGCTTCCCTTCCCGAAGCGTGAAAGCCATCCCGAGACCGCCGACGCGTGCGCGCACGTGCGCGAGCGCGAGCGCCACCCGGGCGCAGGCACGAAAGAGCGCGCGAGTGCAGGTGCGTCACCTCGGCGATCGCCTCTGCCTGCCGCCTCGTGGAGCGTCACCGGCGGCGCTTCGGGATGGCTTCGCCGCTCCGGGATGGGTCCCGTCCCATCCAGAAGCGCTTCGGGATGGCTCTCGCGCTTCCGGATGGGTTGCTTCCCATCCCGAAGCGTGAAAGCCATCCCGAGACCGCCGACGCGTGCGCGCACGTGCGCGGGCACGAAGAGCGCGCGAGCGCAGATGTGTCGCCTCGGCGATCAACCCTGCCTGCCGTCTCGTGGAGCATCACCGGCAGCGCTTCGGGATGGCTTTCGCGCATCCGGATGGGTTGCTTCCCATCCCGGAGCGTGAAAGCCATCCCGAGACCGCCGACGCGTGCGCGCACGTGCGCGAGCCACCCGGCCGCGGGCACGAAAGAGCGCGCGAGCGCAGATGCGTCACCTCGGCGATCGCCCCTGCCTGCCGTCTCGTGGAGCATCACCGGCAGCGCTTCGGGATGGCTTTCGCGCTTCCGGATGGGTTGCTTCCCATCCCGAAGCGTGAAAGCCATCCCGAGACCGCCGACGCGAGGGCGCGAGGGTGCGGGGGCGCGGGGCGCGGGCCAGAGCGAGGCGAGGCCGAGCGAGGGCCGGGCGAGGGCGGCCGGGCGAGGCCGGGCGAGGCCGGGCGAGGCCGGGCGAGGCCGCCGGCCTGCGCCGGGGCGCGGAGGCAGAAGAAAAGCCAGGCCGCAGGAACGCCTCTCGGCGGAAGGCCGCTCGCAGCGGCGAATATTGGAGCCCGGGGTTACTGCGGCCCGGCGTCGTCGAGTTTACTGGGATCGACGGCCGCTGTGCACCGTGTTGGCTGACGGCGAACAGGCGGCGTGGCGGCTCAGCCCTCTGGCCAGACTGCGACGATGACCTTGCCGGACTCCTCCGAGTTCCGAGCGAGGCCGAAGGCTGTGACGGTGTCGTCGGCGTGCACCTCGTGCGTGATGACCTGCTCGATCTCGGGATGCGCGTCGAGGATGACGATCGCCTCGTCGATCTCGTCCTTGAAGCGGAACGTGCCGAAGACGCGCAGCTCCTTGGAGATGAACGGAGCGAGGTTGATGGGTCGTGGCTCGTTCGGGACCATGCCCACCTGCACGACGGTTCCCGCGGGCTTGGCGGCCGCGAACGCGCTCGACACGGAGACGGCGACGCCCGAGCATTCGAAGACCACGTCGAAGCTGTCGGCGGGCACCTGCTCGCGGCTCACGTCGATCACCTCGGCGGCTCCCATGGCGGAGGCGCGAGCGAGCGGGCCGGCGAGCACGTCGGTCGCGCTGATGTGCGCTGCGCCCTTGACGCGGGCTGCGGCGATGGTGAGGAGGCCGATAGGGCCGGCCCCCGTGACGAGCACTCGCTTGCCGGTCAGGTCTCCCGCCTTGGTGAGGGCGTGGAGGGCGACGGCGAGGGGCTCGGCGAGCACGGCGCGTCGGACCGGCAGTGTGGCTGGGAGCCTGCGGAGCATGCCGCGGTCGACGAGCAGGTACTCGCTCAGCGCGCCCTGCGTGTGCGGGGTCGTGGATGCGCTGCCCAGGTAGGCGCCGCCTGGCCAGAGGTGCGGCGAGTCCTCGAGTCCGCGGCTCGGGGTGCCGAACGTGGCGGGATGCACGGTGACGGGGGCACCGGTCGCGAACTCGTCGAGGGGATCGAGGTCGACCCTGCCGGAGAGCTCGTGACCTGGGACCAGCGGCTCCAGCACCACGAACGCGCCGTTGGCGCCTTCGAAGTAGTAGTGGAGGTCGGAGCCGCAGATGCCGACGTAGTCGACGCGGATCCGGACCTGCCCCTCCCCGGGCTCCGGGGTATCGACCTCGGCGAGGTCGAGTGCTTCCTTGCTTTCGATGAACGCTGCGCGCATGGTGTCTCCTGCGTGTCCTGGTGCGAGGTGGTCGGCGGTGACCGGGTCAGACGACCGCGGTCATGCCGCCGTCGACGAAGATGTTCTGCCCCGACACGAAGCTCGAGGCGTCGGAGCTGAGGTAGATCAGGGTGCCAGCGAGCTCCTCGAACGCGCCCCAGCGCTGCGCCGGGGTGCGGTTGATGAGCCAGCTGTTGAACTGCTCGTCCTCGACGAGGGCTCGGTTCATCTCGGTCGCGAAGTAGCCGGGCGAGATGGCATTGACCTGCACGTTGTGTCTGGCGAGGTCGGCCGCCATGCCCTTCGTCAGCTGGGCGACGCCGCCCTTCGTGGCCGAGTACGGGGCGATCGTCTGCCTGGCGAGGAGCGACTGCACCGAGCCGATGTTGATGATCTTGCCGGAGCCGCGCTCGATCATGGCGGGGGCCAGGAACCTGGAGACGTAGAACACGCCGCTCAGGTTCGCGGCGACGAGCGCATCCCAATCCTCGACCTTGAACTCCGCGAACGGCGCTCGCCGCTGGAGCCCGGCGTTGTTGACGAGGATGTCCGGCACCCCGTGCTCGGCGATGAGGGCCGCGATTCCGGCCTCGACGGAAGCCGCGTCCGTGACATCGAAGGAGACGATGTGCGCGGGGCGTCCCGTGCGCTCCTCGAGCTCTGCGGCAGCGGTCGCGAGCGCCTCGGCGTCCCGACCGTGGAGGATGATCGTGCTGCCAGCGTCGGCGAGCGCCGTGGCAAGCGAGCGGCCGAGGCCGCGTGACGACCCGGTGATGAGGGCGAGCTTGCCCGTAAGGGTGAAGAGATCCATGCTGTTCCTGCTCTGTGAGGTGGTGTCACGCAGACGGGGCGTTCCGGGTCAGGGTCAGAAGAGCGACGCGACCAGGTAGACGACGAGCACGAACGCGAACGCCGTGACCGACTCGATGGTCTGCTGCACCGTCCAGGTCTTGAGCGTCGTCTTCACATCCATGCCCATGAGGCGCCCGACGAGCCAGAAGCCGGAGTCGTTGACGTGGCCGGCGAAGACCGAGCCCGCGGCGGTCGCGAGCACGATCGTGGCGACCTGGAAGTCGTTGAGGTCGGCCGCGACGACTGCGGGGGCGATGAGGCCCGCCGCGGTGACGAGGGCGACGGTCGCCGAGCCCTGGGCGACGCGGATGACGACGGCGATGACGTAGGCCGCGACGATGAGGGGCAGACCGAGGTCGCTGAGCGTGTCGGCGAGGGCGTCGCCGATGCCTGAGGCGCGCAGGACGCCGCCGAACATCCCACCGGCGCCGGTGATGAGGATCACGGAGCAGATCGGCCCGAGAGAGGAGTCGAGGATCTTCTCGAGCGCGGTGCCGTTCTCGCCGCGGCGCGTGCCGAGGACGATGCTGGCGGTGACGACGGCGATGAGGAGCGCGATGGGTGAGTTGCCGAGGAGCACTGCGGCCTGCGCCCAGAGGGCGTCCCCGTCGACGACTCCGGCGCTGGCGAGGGCCGAGATGCCGGTGTTGAGGAAGATGAGGACCATCGGCAGCAGGAGCAGCAGGATGATCGTGGAGACCTTCGGCGGGTTCTTCGGCTGGTCCTCGTCGAGGTCGCCGAAGAGGGCGGGGACGGGGAGCTGGATGCGCTTGGCGACGAACTTGCCCCACAGGTAACCGGAGACGTACCAGAGCGGGAACACGATGATGAGGCCGAGCAGGAGCACGACGCCGAGGTTGGCTTCGTAGAGCTCGGTGGCGGCGACGGGGCCGGGGTGTGGCGGGAGGAACACGTGCATGACCGAGAAGGCGGCCGCTGCGGGGATGCCGAAGAGGAGGACGTTGTTGCCCGAGACTCGGCGCGCGACGGCGAAGACGATGGGCAGCATCATGATGAGGCCGGCGTCGAAGAACATCGGGAAGCCGAGGATGAGCGAGGCGATGCCGAGCGCGAAGGGGGCTCGCTTCTCGCCGAAGACGTCGACGAGCTTGTCAGCGAGGGCTTTGGCGCCTCCGGAGTGCTCGATGAGGCGGCCGAGCATCGCGCCGAAGCCGATGAGGAGCGCGACGGTCGCGAGGGTGCTGCCGAAGCCGCCGGTGAGGGTGCTCGCGACGGCCGAGACGGGGACGCCCGCGACGAGCGCCGTGAGGAGCGAGACGATCACCAGGGTCAGGAACGCGTGGAGCCTGAAGCGGATGATGAGGATCAGGATGAGCGCGATGGCTCCTGCTGCGATGCCGAGCAGCGGTGCGGTCCCCAGTGTCTGGGTCCATTCTTCTTCCATGGTGATCTCCGTCGATTTCTGGAATTCGGACCGTGCGACCGTGCAGCGGTGCCGTGAGGGTGAGGCCGTTCGCGATCTGCGATGATTCGGAACGCGGGTTCTGGCGACACTCAGTGTGGTTCGAGCCTCGCACAATGATCATACTTATTTCAAGTTGTGATCATATCTATATCGTTGCGGTGAGCGAGGAGAGGTGCGCATGGCGCAGGCAGTGCACGGGTCGGTGCTCGACGACCTCGGCGTCCGCATCGCGGGAGGCGAGCTCGAGGCTGGCCAGGTCCTCACCCTCGCGGCCCTCGAGGAGCACTACGCGGTGTCCCGCACCGTCGTGCGCGAGGCCGTCCGCGTGCTGGAGTCCATGGGATTGCTCGTCTCGCGGAGACGAGTCGGCATCACCGTCCAGCCCACCCGCGAGTGGAACGCGCTCGACACGACGCTCATCCGCTGGCGGCTTCGAGGGAACAGCCGCAGCCAGCAGCTCGTCGCGCTCACCGAGCTCCGATCGGCGATCGAGCCGGTCGCCGCGAAACTCGCCGCCTCGCGGGCCTCGCAGCGCGAGCGGACTCGCCTGCTCGAGCTCGCCGCGCAGCTGCAGGCCCTCGGTGCCAGCGAGCGCGGCGACTCCCCCGAGTACCTGCAGGCAGACATCGAGTTCCACGACCTGATCCTGGATGCGAGCGGCAACGCGCTGCTCGCGGCCGTCAAGGAGCCGATCTCCCAGGTGCTCGCCGGCCGCGCGAACCTGGGCCTCACGCCGGCGAGGCCGCTGCACGACGCCCTGCACAACCACGTGCTCACCGCGCAGGCGATCGCGGACGGCGACCCCCTCGCCGCCGAGAGGCACTCGAAGGGCTACCTCGACACGATCCTGGGCGAGGTGCTCATCATCCACGACGCAGCCATCGGCGAGGCCCCCGAGCTCGAATCGGAGACGCCCGACACACCCTAGACGCGATGCACGCTGGGCCGTCCGGAGAGCTCCTCGACGAGGTTCTGGATGGCCCCGCTCGCCATTCTGGCGACCGCCTCGGCCGTGTGCGCCCCGCTGTGCGGCGTCGCGACGACCCTCGGGTGGCCGAGCAGCGGCGAGTCCTGCGGCGGCTCCGTCTCGTAGGCGTCGAGGCCGACCCCGAAGAGGTGCCCGGCATCGAGCGCCTCGCGGGCAGCCACCTCGTCGATGAGGCCACCGCGCGAGGTGTTGAGCAGGATGGCCCCTGGTTTCATGGCCGCGATGCGTGCGGCGTCGGCGACGTGGCGGGTGCTCTCGAGGAGCGGCACGTGCAGGCTGACGACGTCGGCTGCTCGGAAGAGCTCGTCGAGGCTGGCTGGCGCAGCTCCGGTCTCTGCGATTGCGGCTGCGGGCACGAAGGGGTCGTAGGCGAGCACGTGCATCCCGATGCCGCGGGCTCGTTCGGCGACGATCCTGCCGATCGCGCCGAAGCCGACGACCCCGAACGTGCGCCCGCCGAGCTCGATGCCGCTGCCTCGCGGCCAGCCGCCATCTGCGACCTCCGCGTGCAGCCTGGGGATCTCCCTGGCGACGGCGAAGGCGAGGCCGATCGCGAGCTCGGCGACCGCGGAGGCATTCGCCCCAGGGGTCCTGGTGACGTGGATGCCCTGCCCCGCTGCGGCCTCCAGGTCGACGTTGTTGACGCCGACCCCGTACCTGGAGATCACCCGGAGGCGGTCAGCGCCCGCGAGCGCCGCCGCGTCGTAGGCGTCGAGGCCGGCGATGACGCCGTCGATCCCGGGCAGGGCTTCAGCGAGCTCGGCGGAGGTGAGCGGGCGCCCGAGCGTGTTGAAGATCAGCTCGTCGGCCATCTCCCGCAGCGGGGCGAGCACGTCGGCGTCCGGAGTTCGGCTCAGCGAGGTGGGGGTGATCAGGATGCGCATCAGGCGTTGCCTCCAGTGAGGGACTCAGCACGCGCATCCGGTGCGGTGCTCGTGCGGTCGTAGGCGTCGAGGTACTTGGCGAAGGCGCGGTCGTAGTAGTCCCGCATGGCGGGGTTCGGGAGGACTCGCTGCGTCTCCGTGTTCCGGAACGCCGGCTGGTCCTCGCTGAGTCCGGCGGCGCGGAGCCCGAGGCGAACGGCGCCGACCACCGAGCTGTGCTGCAGCGACGACACCTCCATCTCGACCCCGAAGGCGTCTGCCGTCATCTGGGTCCAGAACGGCGAGGAGAGGACTCCGCCGGAGAGGAGGACGCGGGTCGGCATGCCGTTGATCGCGGTGAGCTCGCGGAAGCAGTGGTAGAGCGAGAGCACAACTCCCTGCAGCACGGCCTGGTACATGTCGACGCGCCCGTGCCGGGGCTCGAGGCCGACGAACCCGCCGAGCCGCTGGTCCTGCCAGCCTGGGCACCGTTCGCCGTAGAGGAAGGGCAGGAAGGTCGGCAGCTCGTCCCGTCCCTGGACGAGCTGGGGTTCGATCTCGGAGAACTGGGCGTCCGAGCCGAAGAACCTGTCCTTCGCCCAGTCGACGCAGTTCGTGCATCCGCTCGTGGCGGCGCCGCTGAGCCAGCCGAGCGGGGAGCGGTAGGCCCAGGTGCTGAGCCGCGGGGAGAGGGACGGCTCGAGGGTCGCGAACCGCATGGCGCCGCTGGTTCCCATGGAGAACGTCATGTCGCCGGGGAGCCCGGCGAGGTCGCCGACCTGGCTGAGGCCGCCATCCGGTCCGGGGACGAGGACGGGGATTCCGGGGCGGATGCCGAGGTAGGTCGCGACGTCGGCGAGCAGCGGGGCGGATTCCTCGCTGTCGTGCAGTTCGGGGAAGTCGACGCCGGCGACGCCGAGGGTCTCGAGGATCTCGAGGTCCCAGTCGGAGGTGCGGACGTTGAGCAGGCCGGTTCCCGAGGCGAGAGAGTAGCTCGTCCACGGGAGGCCGGTGAGCCTCAGGAAGTTGAAGCTCCCCTGGTCCATGACCTTGCGCCCGGCGATCTCCACGCCCTGGCGGGCCAGGTAGGCGAGCTTGAAGGCGGGGTAGCTGGCGTTCACCATGCACCCCGTGCGCTCGTAGAACCAGGTGGTGAGCTCGGCATCGCCGCGCAGTTCGGCGCAGAGCCCCTGGGCTCCCGTGAAGGGCCACTCGTAGACGGGCGTGGCCGCTTGGAGGTCCTGGGTCACGAGCCCGAGGCCGTGGTACGTGTTCGACAGCACCAGGGCGTCGACGTCGTGCCCGCGGACGGATTCACGGGCGAGGGCGATGAGCTGGGTGAAGATGCCCTCCGCGTCGCGGACGGCAGGGTCGGGCCCGGCGACTTCGAATCGCCGAGTCCGCACCTGCACCTCCTGGGTGTCGGAGTCGAAGATCAGCGTCTTCGCTGACGTGGTGCTGGACTCGAGGGCGAGGATCTTCATGGTTCTGCTCCACTCGTGGGCGTCGTTGCCGATCGGGGCCGTGCGCGGTGGCGACTCTCGGTAGGATCTCCAATAATATGATCATTGGGTTCCACTTGGGAACACAAGGCAGCCAACGGAGGTTCTCTTGCACGAAATCCTTGCTCGTCTCGCCGAGCACTCGATCGTTCCCGTGGTCTCCGCGAAGACCACCGCCGAGGGCCTCGGCATCGCGGAGGCACTCGCCGACGGTGGGCTCCCGGTCGCCGAGGTGACCTTCCGGACGAGCGCCGCCGCCTCGACGATCGCCGCTCTCGCCGCCCGCGGCGGAGTGCTCGTCGGCGCCGGAACGGTGCTCACCCCAGCACAGGTCGACATCGCCGTGGATGCGGGAGCCTCGTTCATCGTCTCCCCCGGCCTGAGCCGTGCCGTCGTCGAGCGGTGCAGGGCCCACGACATCCCGGTCCTCCCTGGCGCAACCTCCGCGACCGAGGTGCAGGCCGCCCTGGAGCTGGGCATCGAGACGGTGAAGTTCTTCCCCGCAGAGACGAATGGGGGCGCCAAGGCGATCGCCGCCCTCTCCGCGCCGTTCGGCGACGTGAGATTCGTGCCCACCGGCGGAGTGAACGCCGCGAACCTCGGCGACTACCTCGCCATCCCGGCGGTGCTCGCCGTGGGCGGCTCGTGGATGCTCCCACCGTCTGCCGTCGACCAGCAGGACTGGGCCGAGGTGACGAGACTCACCGCTGCCGCCGTCGAGCTCGCGCGCGGACTCCGCTCGGGCAACCGCGCAGAACGTCAGGCGGTCACGCTGAGCCGAGAGTCCTAGCCGCGACGAGGCGCCTCGGCCGATCGTTCAGTCGAGCGCGTCGATGCGCCAGAGACCCGCGGAGGCGTGCAGGTCGTCACCCATCTCCAGGTACCGGATGGCACGTCGCGTCGACTGGCGCGCCCTGGCTGGCACGACGCTCTCCTCGTCCTTCGCGAGGCTCGTCGCCCCCTGCGACATGACGCGGCAGAACGCGGCGGCTCGCTCGAGGGCGATGGCGAAGTCACCGGAGAAAGCGCCATGCAGGATGACGTCGGCGAGGGCGACGACCTCCTCCGGCCCGGTGGGGGTCGCGGCACCTGCGACGACGGAGCTGATGGAGCGGTCGACCTCGTAGCCTCGGCGGAAGAGGTAGCTCGCTTCGGCCGGATTGGCGCGCACGGCCTGCCGCAGCAGGTAGAGGCGCCAGAGCGCGCCTGGCAGGGAACGCGAGGTGGCACCGGCCCAGAGCTCGGCGATCTCGTCGATGCCGTTCTCGTCGGCGTAGGCCACGAGGCGCGCGACGACCGCCTGGTCGCCCTCGCCACGGGCTCGCTGCAGGAGCGCCCGGGCCGTGTCGTGCGCGACGCGGCTCACCGCTGCTGGGTCGTCGGCGCCGACGAGCGCCTCGAATGCCTGCGATGGCACGCGGACGGGCCTGTGGTGTCGTTGCGTCATGCTGCCCCTCTCGCCGACTGCGCCTTGCTGGCCCGTGCGGACCGCATCCAGTCTGCGCGTTCGGAGCCACGATTGCGAACCTGCCTCGTAGGCTGGGGGCATGGCTACTGCGCACGAGGACGATTCGCTGGTCGAGGACACGGCGGCGATGTCGTCGTACCCGGCCTACCGCCCGAAGCAGATCGCCTTCGGCGTACTGGCGGTCCTGCTGGTCGTGACGATGTTCTTCCCCTGGTGGAACTCCGAGATCCCCCTCAACCGCATCGCGCCGACCCTGAACGGCTGGCAGCTCCTGGTCGCCGGCACGGGACTGAGCCAGATGGATGAGGCGCTCGGCTACAACTGGTTCGGCACGTTCCTCTTCGGCCTCGTGCCGACGCTGCCGCTGATCGGGCTCGTCGTCGTCCTGATCCTCCGCATCTCCGGGGTCGCGGTCATCTCCGCGAAGATCCTCCAGCTCTACGCCGCCTTCGCGACACTCGGGATCCTGTTCCTCTTCGCCTTCGCGACCCTCCGCGTGGATGCTGCGAACGGCCAGTACCCGATCGCCTACGGCGCGTGGCTTGCGCTCCTGCCGAGCGTCGCGACGCTGGTGCTCGCGACGCTGTGGTGGCGGCGCGAGAAGCTCCACTACCCGACACGCAAGTGGCTCGGATTCGGACCCCAGCGCGAGAAGAAGCACGACCTGGCGGCGAACGCCGCAAGTGCTGCGATGTTCGACGACCTCGTCGACCCGGACGACGACGAAGAGATCTCGCTCGGCTCCGACACCGCCGTCGACGAGAACACGAGCCCAGGCAAGCGGCCGCGCCAGTGAGCGCCGCTGATTTCTTCGCCTCCCTGACCCTCGGGGGCGACACATCGAGCCCTCCAGGACGGCAGCTGCGGGAGGCCATCATCGACGCCGTCGAGCGAGGCGACCTGCTCGCCGGCGAGCGGCTGCCGCCGGTGCGTGCACTGGCGGAGACGCTCGGCGTCGCGCCTGGAACCGTGGCGAAGTGCTACACGGCCCTCGAGGAGCAGGGCGTCGTCGTCGGCCGCGGCCGCGCTGGCACGTTCGTGACCGCGGACGGCAGGAACGGCGATGTGCGACTGACGGCGGCCGCGAGGGCCTTCGCCGTCGAGGCGCGTGAGCTGGGGGTGAGCGACGACGAGGCGGTCGCCGCCGTGTTCGAGGCCCTGTCGATCACCGCGGATCGGCACGCGCAGCCTTGAGCCCCACTCCGCCACAGGCGGCGTCCAAGTTCGCCTGAGAGCATCCCCTCATGGGAATCGACGATCGTATTCAGAACAAGTCAGAAGACCTCGGCGGACGCGCGAAGGAGGCCGCTGGCGCGGTCACCGGAGACGAGTCGCTGAAGGCTGAGGGCCGCTCCGACCAGACAAAGGCGGGCTTCAAGGAGAAGATCGAGGACGTCAAGGACGCCGCCAAGGAGGGCCTCGACAACCTCAAGCGCAAGATCGACTAGCAGTACCCCTCGAGACGCCACGTTCCGGCCTCTCGAGCACGCAGCAAAGGGCCCCGTTCGCGGGGCCCTTTCTGGTAGTTGACGACGGTCAACCATCTGAGTATGGTTGACCGTTGTCAACTACCAGGAGGCCCCGCGTCGATGTCGTCCAGCAAGAACCCCAGATCCAGCTCCAAGCCAGCCGCTGAGCTCACCGAATCCGGAATGAGCCACCGTCAGGTACTGCAGGCCCTCTCCGGCCTCATGCTCGGCATGTTCGTGTCGATGCTCGCGTCGACCGTCGTGAGCACCTCGCTGCCGCTCATCATCAGCGACCTCAAGGGCGACCAGAGCGCGTTCACCTGGGTCGTCACGGCAACCCTGCTCGCGACCACCGTCTCCACCCCGATCTGGGGCAAGCTCGCCGACCTCACGAACCGCAAGCTCCTCCTGCAGATCGCGCTCGTCATCTTCGTCGTCAGCTCGGCGATCGCCGGCTTCGCGCAGGATCCCGCGATGCTCATCACCATGCGCGTCTTCCAGGGCCTCGGCGCCGGCGGACTCGGCGCGCTCAGCCAGATCGTCATGGCGGATATCCTCAGCCCGCGCGAGCGCGGCCGCTACGCCGGCTTCTTCGGCGCCGTCATGGCGCTGGCCACCGTCGGCGGCCCCCTCCTCGGCGGCGTCATCACCGACGCCTTCGGGTGGCGCTGGAACTTCTTCGTCGGCCTCCCCTTCGCAGTGATCGCGCTCATCCTGCTGCAGGTCACCCTGCACCTGCCGAAGCCGAAGAAGCGCAAGGTGAGCATCGACTACTACGGCATCGTGCTCATCTCGAGCGGTGTGTCCCTGCTCCTCATCTGGGTGACCCTCGCGGGCACGCAGTTCGAGTGGAACTCCCTGCCCTCGTACCTCATGGTCGGCGGCGGCGTCCTCCTCCTGGTCATCGCGATCCTCGTCGAGCTCCGCGTCAAGGAGCCGCTCATCCCGCTCACGCTCTTCCGCGACCGCACGTTCACGCTCGCCGTCATCGCGAGCGTCTCCGTCGGCGTCGCCATGTTCGGCACGAGCGTCTTCCTGAGCCAGTACATGCAGCTCGCTCGCGGTGCGACCCCGACCGAGTCCGGCATCCTCACGATCCCGATGATGGCGGGTCTCCTCGTCGCGTCCACCATCGTGGGCAACCTCATCAGCCGCCGCGGCAAGTGGAAGGCGTTCGTCGTCACGGGCAGCGCGCTCATGGTCGTCGGGCTCTTCCTGCTCAGCCGCCTCCACTACGACACGCCATACCTGTACGTGGGCGTCTCGATGTTCGCGCTCGGCGCCGGCGTCGGCATGGTCATGCAGAACCTGGTCCTCGTCGTCCAGAACAAGGCAGAGGTCAAGAACATGGGCGTCGCGACGAGCGCCGTCACCTTCTTCCGCAGCCTGGGCGGCACGATCGGCGTCTCCGTCATGGGCTCGATCCTGGGAACCGTCGTGGCAGACACGATCTCCACGAGCGTCCGTGCTCTGCCGCCGGAGCAGCAGGCCGCAGCAGCGCAGTCGCTCGCGGGTGGCAGCATCCCGCAGCTCGCGACGCTGCCCGACTGGCTGCGGGTCCTCGTCGAGGACGCCTACGGGACCTCGGTCGGCGCGATCTTCCTGGCAGCCCTGCCGCTCGCGATCGTCACGCTCATCGCCGTCTCCTTCCTGCCGAACGCCCAGCTCGGCACGCAGAACGCCGTGCAGCGAGCCAAGGGCGAGGAGACCTCCCCTTCCGGCAGCGAGGCGGACGCGTCGCCGCAGACCCGCGAGAAGGCCGCGGAGTCGACCTCCGAGGATCTCGTCGAGGTCGCTGAGGCGATGGTCGGCATCCCGCGCACCGGCGCCATCCCGATCCTCGGGGACTCGGGACGGCAGGCAGACCGCACCTAGGATGGCCATCATGCCTGAGTCACCCGACGACGCCGACTTCGCCGAGGCGATCGCCTCGGTGGAGTCGGAGCTCGGCACGTTCTACCGGCGCGTTCGCACCACGTGGAGCGAGTCCGCGGTCGCCGTGCATCCTTCGCTGCAGCCCATCGGCTACAAGATCCTCTCGGCGCTCGTGCAGCACGAGACCGCGCACGTCGGCACCCTCGGCGAGCAGCTCGCGATCGACAAGAGCGTCATGAGCCGCCAGGTTCGGATGCTCGAGGAGTTCGAGCTGCTCACCGTCGGGGCGGACCCGAACGACGGGCGCGCGCGCATCCTCACCCCAACCGCCTTCGCGGTCGAGCGGGTCACCGAGGTGCGGGCCCGCAACCGGCACCGGCTGCACGCCGTGCTGCGCGACTGGACGCCGGACGAGCTGCGCGTGTTCTCCGGGCTTCTTGGCCGGTTCGGCGCCGTGGCCGAGGCCGTGAACCCCGAACGCTGATCTGACGCTTCCCGCCTCGAACGACGAAACCGCCGCCCTCGAACGAGGGCGGCGGTTTCGTGTCTCTGCGGAGCGGGAGGCTACTGGGTGTCGAACCGTGCGCCCTCTGGACGCGAGTCGCCGATCAGGAACACGAGCATGATGATCGGACCGGCCAGCGGCACGAGCAGGATCAGCCACCACCAGCCGGAGCGGTTCGTGTCGTGCAGGCGGCGGAAGAGCAGGGCGAGGCCAGGGATGAGGATCGCGAGACCCCAGATCGACTGGATGACCGTGACAACGGGGTTGCCGAGGGTCGCCGCCGAGAATCCCTCTGTGGTGTCGACCGAGGTCGTGCCGGTGAGCGAGCCGATGAGGAAGAACACGGCGTTGACGATGACGCCGAAGAGCCACCACCACCAGTACTCGCTGCGGCTCGCGCGGCCGGAGAAGACGGCGTACTTCTTGAAGAAGCGCTTCACCGCCTGCCCGAAGCTGGCTCCGTAGAGCGGTGGGTAGAGCGGGGCGTCGAGCTGAGGGGTAGACATCACGGACTCCAATCAGGCACTGCCGATACATAGGAACTTCACTGAGCGTAGCGGCGGAGCGATGAACGCCAGGTTTCGATTTGGCAAAGCCCGGAATCAGCTTCATACAACGAATCAGAATGCAATACTCCGAGCACACCCAAGTGGGGCTGGGAGACTCAGAAAATTACGCACGCCCGCGACCGTCTGGGGGAACGATGGATCAGCTTCACTACGCAGGTGGTGTCTACTTCACGAGCACGAAGATCGCGCGAGAGCTCGTGGGATACGCGGCGGCTCTCGCCGAGGTGCACCAGGCCGGCATCGTCGAGATCCCCGTGCGGCACGCGGACGGCACCTCGAACATGCTCTCCGTGCTCGTCGGTCCGTCGAGCCAGATCGCCACCGAGACGGTCGACACCGAGGTCCCGGAGTTCGACGACAGCCAGGCCCTCGCCACCTTCACGAAGCTGCGCGCCGAGCTCGAGAACAAGAGCTACGCGCCAGAGGGGCTCGTCGAGGAAGGCTCCTCGAACGACCCGCGCGTGCCCCATCCGGATTGGCTCGACGAACTCTGATCGGGCGCCCTGGCCACAGGTCGGCGCTCTGCGAGTGATAATGGACGGCGCACACCATGTGCCAGTGACAAGAAAGCAGGATCCAGCGTGGGGAAGTTCATCTACAACTCCGAGGTCACCGTCGACTTCGAGGACCGCCTGCTGGCACACCTCCAGCTCGCGATCGGCACGAAGCTGCGCCGCGGAGAGTCGTTCTTCTTCAGCTGGAAGGACAACAACGCCGGCGGGGACGGGCGGAGCACCGTATGGATGCACCCGGCCGTGCCCATCCGCTTCAAGTTCCTCGGCAGCAGGCAGGTGCACATCAACCGCTCGTGGGTCGAGGCGCTCGTGCAGGGCGCCAACTCGCAGGCGGGCCTCGCCGTCATCGCCGAACCCGCAGAGAGGACCTCATGAACATGAGCACGTCAACCAGGATCGAGCTGCTCTACCAGGGTGAGACGTTCTCGAAGCTCGTCGCCGACGTCGACGCCTTCCGCGAGGACATCCTCGCCCGAGTGGCCGCCGGCGAATGGTTCTGGGTGCGCGGCGACCGCGGCGAGGGACGCCTCGAGCCCGCGAACCTGCTGGTCGGCCCCGGGGTCGGCATCGTGGTCGTGGAGCCGTACCCGGGCGACTGACCCGTCAGCGGCACGAAGCCGCCGACGCATGCACGGAGGCCGAGGACTGTCAAGAGTCGCACGCTCCTCCGCTTGTCCTGGTTATGTGGATAAGTGGCATCCCTCAGCACTTCAGAACCCCTCGGCGACACGAGCCGAACCATCCGGGTTGCGAGCGTCCCCTCGGGACACGTCTACGTCAGGCACATCGCTCCCGTCTCCTCCGCGCCCTCCTCACATCGGGTGGTCCGCCTTGCAGACCCGCACCCTGATGGGTCCGGCCGAGCCGCCACGGATCGCTGGTGGCCACCGGTCATGCTCGACTCGAACTGGATCGACGAGCACGCCGCGGAGTTCGACGTGTTCCACGTGCACTTCGGCTTCGACGCCCTCTCCCCCGCCTCCCTCCGGTCGATCGTGGAGGCCCTGCTCAGGCACGGCAAGCCGCTCGTCTACACGGTGCACGACCTCACGAACCCGCACCACGACACCCCGGACGCGCACACCGCCCACCTGGACATCCTGATCCCGGCCGCGGATGGGCTCATCACGCTCACGGCAGGCGCCGCCGATGAGATCGAGCGCCGCTGGGGGCGCCGCCCGGTCGTCGTGCCGCACCCGCACATCGTGGAGCCGGACGAAGCGAAGGCCGCCATCGACGGGCGCGCCGCATCCGCCGGACGGTTCCGCGTCGGCGTGCACGCGAAGAGCCTGCGCGCGAGCCTGGATCCGCTGCCCGTCATCGAGGCGCTCGTCGACCTCAGCGCGCGGGAGGAGACCCTCGACGTGCTCGTCAACGGGCACCGCGAGCTCCTCGACCCCACCGGCGCGAAGTTCGAGCCCGAGCTCTCGGCCCGGCTCCGCGAGCTCGCCGACGCTGGGCGCATCGAGCTGCGCATCCACGACTACCTGAGCGACACAGAGCTGTGGCACTACCTGGCGTCGCTCGACGCCTCGGTGCTCCCCTATCGCTTCGGCACGCATTCCGGCTGGATGGAGGCATGCCGAGACCTCGGCACGGCCGTCATCGCGCCCGACGTGGGCTACTTCGCCGACCAGGGGCCCGTCTTCGAGTACCACCGAGACCCCACCGGGGCCCTCGACGTCGGCTCGCTACAGGCCGCGGTGCTCGCAGCAGCCCGCGCGCAGACTCGACGCCCCGACCCCGAGGCGCGTGCCGCCGAACGCAGCCGGATCGCGGCCGCGCACCACGACGTGTACACGTCCGTCCTGAGCCTGGAGCGTGTAGCGAGTTGAGAATCTGTGTCATCGGCCCCTCCCGCTTCCCCATCAGCGAGCCCTTCGCCGGCGGGCTCGAGTCGCACACCCATGCCCTGATCCTGGCGCTCAAGCGTCGCGGCCACCAGGTGACGCTCTTCGCGGCCCCCGGCTCGGACCCCGCCCTGGGCGTCGAGCACCTCGCCGTCGAGAGCTTCACGATGAGCGAGACGGCACGCCAGGACGTGGGCGCGATGCCCGTGGAGTGGATGCACGAGCACCACGCCTACCTGGCGCTCATGCTCGACCTCGCCCAGACCGCGACGGCGCGCTTCGACGCGGTGCTCAACGTCAGCATCCACCACCTTCCCGTCGCCATGTCCGGTCTGCTCGGGGTGCCCTTCTTCACGACGCTGCACACACCGCCCGTCGGGTGGATCGAGTCGGCCGTCCGCATCAGCGGGTCCACCGGGACCTTCATCGCCGTCAGCTCGCACATGCGGGACGCCTGGGCCGGGAGCGTCGAGAGCACCGTGATCCTCAACGGCGTCGACACCGACCATCTCCTGCCTGGGCCGGGCGGCGGCGCCGCGTTCTGGTCCGGTCGCATCGTGCCGGAGAAGGGACTGGATCTGGCGATCGCGGCCGCCGAGCTCGCGCAGGTCGACCTCGACATCGCCGGGCCGATCTTCGACCCCGAGTACTTCGAGCGCAGCATCCGCCCCCGACTCGGTGGGCGCATCCGGTACCTCGGGCACCTCGAGCAGGCCACCCTCTTCGAGCATCTCGGGCGGGCGAGCGTGACGCTCGTGACGCCGAGGTGGGACGAGCCGTACGGCCTCGTCGCGGCCGAGTCGCTCGCCGCCGGCACGCCCGTCGCCGCCTTCGATCGGGGCGCGCTGCCGCAGATCATCGACGAGCGAAGCGGCAGGCTCGCGGCCCGCGACGACGTGCCGGCTCTCGCCGCCGCGCTGCTCGAGGCCGCGAGGCTGCCCCGCGAGGGTGCGCGGGAGCGCGCGGTCGCCTTCTGCTCCCTCGAGCGGATGGTCGACGAGTACGAGGCGCTGCTCGGCGGCGCACAGAGTGAGAGGCAGGAAGCGGCATGAGCGACACAGGCTCGTCCGAGACGGGAAGCATCGGCTACTACGTGCACCACCGAGGCGGCGGGCACGCGCGGCGTGCGCTCGCCATCGCACGCGAGTGCACGACCCCGGTGACGGGGCTCTCGACGCTGCCGAAACCCGAGGCCTGGCTCGGCCCCTGGATCCGGCTCGAGCGCGACGATCTCGCTGTCTCGCCGCTCGAGCCCACGGCGAACGGCGCACTGCACTGGGCCCCCGTCGATGACGAGGGCATGCGGCGGCGCATGGCTCGCATCTCCGCCTGGATCGCCGACGCCGCGCCCACCCTCTTCGTCTCCGACGTGTCGGTGGAGGTCGCGGCACTCGCCCGCCTGCACGGCGTCCCCGTGGTCTCGGTGGCGCTGCCAGGCGTGCGCACCGACGCGCCGCACACCCTCGGATTCGGGCTGTCGGATGCCGTCCTCGCCGCCTGGCCCGCGAGCGCGGAGGGCATGCTGCCCGGCGCATCCGCTCGGGTGCTGGCTCGCCTGTACGCGGTCGGCGCGATCTCCGCAGCCGAGCGCTCGACGGGCCGCGGGCCCGGCCCCATCACGCGAGTCCTGGTGCTCGCGGGAAGCGGCGGCGGCGGCATGAGCTCCGCGCAGATCCGTGAGGCCAAGCGGCAGACGCCCGGCGTCGAATGGGACGAGATCGGCACGACTCCCGGGAACCGGGTCGCCGACCCCGGCCCGCGCATCCGCGAAGCCTCGCTTGTCCTCACGCACGCGGGGCAGGGCGCGATCGCCGACGTCGCCGCCGCCCAGGTTCCCGCCGTCGTCGTCCCGCAGGATCGACCGCACGACGAGCAGGGGGCCGCAGCCAGGGTCCTCGCTGCCACCCCCGGCCTGCCCGTCATCGTCACGAACAGCTTCGAGCGCGACGACTGGGCCGCACTGCTCGACGAGGCGGCACGTCTCGACGGACGCAACTGGGCGAGCTGGAACGACGGGGCCGGCGCGCTGCGCGCCGCGGCCCTGCTCGACCGGATGGCGAGCAGATGAGAACCGCGGTGATCACGATCGCGCACGGGAGGCACTCGCACCTCAGGGCGCTGCGGGCCGGCCTGCTCCGCCAGTCCCACCCCGCGGACGACACGGTCGTGGTGGCCATGGACGATCCCGAGCTGGGACGGCTCGCCGCCGCCGATCGCCTCGCCGGCATCGTCGTGGATGTCGCCGCTGACACGAGCGCCCTCCCGCTCGCCGCCGCCCGCAACGAGGGCGCTCGAGTCGCCCTGGCGCGCGGCGCCGAGCTGCTGATCTTCCTCGACGTCGACTGCATCCCCGGCCGTGGTCTCGTCGCCTCGTATCACGCTGCTGCGGCTGATGCGCGCTGGTCTGGGGCACTGCTGAGCGGGCCGGTCACCTACCTCGAGCAGCCGGGACCTGTCGGCTACGACGGCGAGCGCATCGAGCTGCTCGATGCCCCGCACCCGGCCCGGCCCGCCCCGTCTCCAGGAGCGGTGGTCGGTGGCGAGGACAGGAACCTGTTCTGGTCGCTGTCGTTCGCAACGACCGCAGCGACCTGGCAGCGGATCGGCGGGTTCTTCGAGGGGTACGACGGGTACGGCGGGGAGGACACCGACTTCGCGCGACTGGCGGAAGACGCCGGGGTTGGGCTCGCCTGGGTGGGTGGCGCCCGCGCCTACCACCAGTGGCATCCGACGTCCTCGCCTCCCGTGCAGCACGTCGCCGACATCGCGCGCAACGCGAACGTGTTCCGCGAGCGCTGGGGCGAGTGGCCCATGGTCGGCTGGCTGCAGGCGTTCCGCGAGCGCGGCCTCATCGTGGGCGGCGTCGGCGATGAGGTCTGCGCGGTGGCCGCGGGCTCTTAGGCTGGAAGCCTCGTCCTCTCCCCCGAAACCTCTGGAGCACGCGTGAGCTACTTCGCCTTCCTCGCCATCGGCCTTCTCCTGGGGGTGCTGGCCAAGCGCTTCCTGCCCACCCGCAGGCGCGACGACTGGATCGCGCCGCTCTTCGTGGGCGCGCTCGGCGCGCTCTTCGGCGGCTGGCTCAGCAGCGTCCTGTTCTGGAGCAGCACCAGCGACCCGTTCTCGCTGCCGAACTGGACCTCGGCGATCGTGGGCGCCGTCGTCTCCCTCGCGGTCTACCTCGTGATCGTTCGGATCACGGCGCCCCGCAACGATTGAGCGCGGGCCGCGCATCGGGCCGCGCATCCCTCGAGAGCTGAGTTGTGGTCGTCATTCGTCGCCGGAAACGACCACAACTCAGCTCTCGGTGGATGGGCGACGCGGTCGGACGACGAAGCGCACGACGAGGCCCGCGAGCAGTGCCCAGAAGGCGGCGCTGACCCCGCCGATCGCGATGCCGGATGCGGCGGTCGCGAAGGTCACGACGGCTGGCACGAGCTCGCCCGTCTCGGCGAGCGCCGCCTTGAGCGAGCCGGCGAGCGTGCCGATGAGCGCGAGCCCCGCCACTGCGGCGATGACGCCGGCCGGGGCGAGCAGCACCAGCGTTCCGAACGCGGCCGATGCCACGCCGAGGACGATGACGACGACCCCGTTGGTGACGCTCGCGACCCAGCGCCGTGAACGGTCCTCGCCCGCTTCCGGCCCCGCGGCGAGGGCCGCGCTGATCGCGGCGAGGTTGATGGCGTGGCCTCCGGCGGGGGCGCCGACGACGGTGCCGATGCCGGTCGCGATGAGCGACCGCCGCCACGGCACCTCGAAGCCGAGGCCCTTCATGACGGCCACCCCCGGCACGTTCTGAGATGCCATGGTGACGAGGTAGAGGGGCAGTGCGATGCCGATCATGCCGGCGATCGAGAACTCCGGAGCGGTGAACTCCAGGCGCGGGGCGAGGTCGGCGGCCTGGATCGAGGCGCCGGAGGCGACGATGTGCACGCCGATGACGATCGCCGCGACGAGGAACGCGATCGGCGCGGCCCATCGAGGCAGGAAGCGCAGCGCGAGCAGCCAGGCGATGACGACGGGCGCGACGGCGAGCGGGTTCTCCGCCATGCCGGTGATCGGGCCGAGGCAGAGCTGGAAGAGCACGCCCGCGAGCATGGCCTGGGCGACGGAGACGGGAATGCGAGCGACGAGCGCTCCGAGCTGCGGGATGAGCCCCGTGACGACGATGAGGAGTCCCGTGATGAGGAACGCGCCGACCGCGACCGGCCAGCCGCCATCGATGGTGCCCGTCGCCGCGAGCAGGGCCGCGCCCGGTGTCGACCAGGCGACGGTGATGGGCAGGCGAGTCCATCCCGCCAGCAGGATGCACCCGAGGCCCATGGTGACGCTCACGGCGAGGAGGCCGCTCGACGCCTGATCTGCGCTCGCCCCCACGGCGGTCAGGCCCGTCAGCACGACGATGAACGAGCTCGTGAACGCCACGAGCGCCGAGACCACGCCCGCCGAGATGGGGCGCAGGATGCCCTCGCGCGGCTCGAGAGTGCTGCTCATCGTCGGGGTCCTCGTCTCGTCCGCTCGCGCATCCCGCGATCTGCAGTTCAGCGTAGAGGCAGGGCACCAGCAGACGAAACCACGGGGCGGGATCGTCAGAAGAGCGTCGGCTGCACCATCTCGACCGGAACCAGCCCGGTGAGCGTCACGCTCGCGGACTCGAGCTCCGAGGTGCTCGAGTCGACGAGCAGCTTCTTCGCGACGGGCATCCACACGTCGAAGGACGCGCTCGAGTCGATGCCCTGGTACTTCTCCCTGACCGGGCCGAGCCCGACGGGGCGCAGCTCGAGCTTGATGCCCGTGGCGCTGAGCCCCGCTCGAGTCGCGCGGTGGCAGACGCGTTCGACGCAGCCCTCGACGACCTCCTCAGGCGTGCGGTCGGCCCGCGCGTACCCCGAGGTCGACGATTCCGAGGTGAGGCTCGTGCGGTGCCGGATGGGCGAGATCATCGCATCGTCGGTGCCGGCGCGGATGCGCCACAGCCGCCTGGCCATCCCCGTGCCGCACACCCGCAGCAGCTCGTCGCGCGGGATGACGTCGACATCGCCGATGCGCGCGACGCCGAGCTTGATGAGCCGCGCCTCGGTGCGTGCCCCGATGCCCCACACCTCGCCGATGGGCAGCTCGGTGCGCAGCTCCAGCTCGCGCGCCTCGTCGATGACGTGCACGCCGTCGGGCTTCGCTGCTCTCGAGGCGAGCTTCGCCATGAGCTTCGTGCGGCCGATGCCGACGCTGACGGGGATGCGCAGCTCGGTCGCCGCGCGGCGACGGAGCTCACGGGCGACACTCTGCGCCTCCTCCGGCGTGCGCGCCCCGACGTCGAGGAACGCCTCCTCGATCGAGCCGGGCTCGATGCCCCGCGCGACCGAGTCGAAGAGCGCGTAGAGCGCATCCCCGACCGCTTCGATCTCCTGGCGGTAGGCCTCGACGAGCAGGATGCGTGGGCACAGCTCACGCGCCTCGGTGACGAGCATGCCGGCGTGGATGCCGAACTCCCGAGCCGGGTAGTTGGCGCTGGCGATGAACAGGTGCGCCACGGCGGCGACGGGCTTGGCTGCGAGCTCCGGCCGGTCACGCAGGGCGACCGATGCGAAGAAGGAGTCGGCGTCGGCATGGAGCAGGTACGAGTTCATGACCCCGCCATCGTACCTATGTTCTAGGCAGGGTTCGAGTGGCGCGCGAGTCGCGTGTCTCACCCCCACCCTGTCGGTCGCGCGCGCCGTGCCCTAGTGTGATTGCAATTGCAATCCCTCTGGAGGCTTCATGCGCGAGCGCTACGCGACGATCGACTACCACACGGCCGGCGAGCCGTTCCGCATCGTGCCGGAGCTCGGGATCCCGATCGAGGGCGCAGACGTGGCCAGCAAGCGCGTCTTCGCCATGGCCTCCCCCGCCATCGACCGAGTCCGCCAACTGCTCTGCTTCGAGCCGCGCGGGCACGCCGACATGTACGGCGGCTTCATCGTGGAGCCGAACGACGACGGCGCCCACCTCGGGGTGCTCTTCTGGCACAAGGACGGGTTCTCGACGGCGTGCGGGCACGGCACGATCGCGCTCGGCGTGTGGGCCATCGAGAGCGGCCTCGTCGCCGCCGAGACCAGCGGCACGACGGACGTCATCATCGACGTCCCCTCAGGGCGCGTGACCGCGAGGGTCCACACCGACCCAGATGGCACCGTCACGGGGGCCGACTTCATCAACGTTCCGGGCTACGTGCTCGCGCGGCAGGTCCCCGTCTCGACATCCAGGGGCACGGTGCTCGCCGACCTCACCTTCGCCGGGGCCATCTACGCGCAGGTCGACGCGAGCACCATCGGGCTGTCGATCGAGCCGGAGGACGTGAGCGAGATCATCGCGTTCGGGCGGGAGGTGAAGTGGCTCCTGAACGATTCGCCGCACGCCCAGCATCCGAACGACGAACGACTGAGCGGGGTCTACGGCACGATCCTCTTCTCCGACCACAGCGCCGACGGCGTCGTCCGCCAGCGCAACGCCACGGTGTTCGCCGACGGTGAGCTCGACCGCTCCCCCTGCGGGTCCGGCACGTGCGCCCGGGTCGCGACGCTGACCGAGCAGGGCGCGCTGCCCGTCGGGTCCGAGCTCGTGCACGACTCCATCGTCGGCTCCCGCTTCCTCGCCCGCGTCGTCGCGGAGGGCGTCGAGGCCGGGCGCCGCGCGACGACGACGCAGGTCTCGGGCATGGCATACAAAACCGGCGAGCACGTCTTCGAGGTCGACCCTCGTGACGAGATGACGCCCGGGTTCGTGCTGCGATGAGCGCGCGCATCCCCTACCTCGGCGCCGATGACGTCGCGGCGCTCCTCTGCCCGACGGCGGCTGTCGATGCGCTCCGGCGCGCCCTCGCCGACGGGTTCCGTCCCGAGACCGACCACGCGCGCATCTTCGAGTCGCTCGAGCACGGCGAGTTCCTCCTCATGCCGGCCGAGACCGCGGACAGCGCCGGCATCAAACTGCTGACGATCGCACCGGACAACCCGGCGCGGGGACTCGCCCGCATCCAGGGCCTCTACGTGCTGTTCGACGCGGACACGCTCACGCCTGGGGCTCTCATCGACGGGCCGGCCCTCACCGATCTTCGTACCTCGGCTGTCTCCGTGGCGGCGGTCAAGGATGCGCTCGAGCGAGACTCCGGCCCGCTGGAGGTCGTCGCCTATGGCGCCGGCCCGCAGGCGAGAGCACACGTGCGCACGGTCAGGGCCGTGCTCGAGGGCACACGGCAGATCGGCCGAGTCACGTCGGTGGTCCGCTCCCCCGAGCGCGTCCCCGCGAGCGAGGATTTCGACGCCGTGGTCGCGGCGGGCAGCCATGAGGCCGAGGCTGCAACCCGCGCGGCTGGGCTCATCCTGTGCACGACGACAGCCTCGGCCCCGCTGTTCCCCGAAGAGCTCGTGCGCGACGACGCCGTGGTCGTGGCGGTCGGCTCGCATTCGCCGGATGCACGCGAGCTGCCGGGTGCGCTGCTCGGCCGAGCCGACGTGATCGTCGAGGACGTCGCGGCGGCGCTTCGCGAGTGCGGCGACGTCATCATGGCGATCGACGAGGACGCCCTCGACGCGCGGGACCTGATCCCGATGGCCGATCTCGTGCAGGGCACCCGCCGGCCGCTCGGCAGGCGCCCCGTGGTGTTCAAGAGCGCCGGAATGTCGTGGGAGGACCTCGTGCTGGCCCGGGCGATCGCCGACGCAGACGAGCGTCGCCGATGAGCACCCCCGCCGGCGCGCGGCCCAGCCCGGGCCGTCGCGACTCCGTGCGCCAGCGCGTGGCCGCGGAACTGCGAGCCGCGCTCATCGGCGGCGAGCTCACCCCTGGGCAGGTCTACTCGGCGCCTGCGCTCGCCACCCGCTTCGCCTCCTCGGCGACCCCGGTCCGGGAGGCGATGCTCGAGCTGTCGCGTGATGGGATGGTCGAGGTGCTGCCGAACACGGGGTTCCGCGTGACGGAGGTCACGCGCGCCGAGCTCGACAACCTCGCCGAAGTGCGCCGGCTGCTCGAGGTACCCGTCATGGGCGACATCGCCGAGCGGCACAGCGACGAGGACGCGGCGCGCATCCGCTCGCTGAGCCCCGTCGTCGAGGCGATGCAGCGAGCTGAGGAGGCGAACGACATGGTCGCCTACCTGACGGCCGACACCGAGTTCCACACCTCGTTCCTGTCTCTCCACGGCAACCCGGAGCTCGTCCAGATCGTGCGGCGTGCCCGCGAGCGCAGCCGCCTCCACAACCTGCTGCCGCTCGCCGAAGCCGGCCAGCTCACCGCGTCCACGCTCGAGCACGGCCAGATGATCGAGGCGGCGCTCGATCGCGATCGAGCGCGGATGCAGGAGCTGGTGGCACAGCACATCGGCCACGTGCGCGGCGAGTGGGCCGGTCGCTGACTGCTGCTGGCGCTGAGGCTGTCGACCTCGGACGTTCAGGCTCGTGGCGGGGAGGTCGACGGTGGCGCCAACCGCACCATGCCGCGTCACCCCTGTTACCGTCTAATCAGACTAGACAGTAACAACAAAGGGAGACAAATGAGCGATTGGGCGCTTCCCGAGCGGTTCGAGGTCGGCGACGGCACGGTGCGATGGGGTTCGTTCGGCGACGGGCCCCCGCTCGTCCTGCTGCACGGCACGCCATTCTCGTCATTCATCTGGCGCGACGTCGTTCCGGTGCTGGCTCGTGATCACCGGGTCCACGTCTGGGACATGCTCGGATTCGGGCAGTCGACCCGCACCGCACCCGACGTGAGCCTTCGGCAGCAAGCGGTGATCTTCGTCGACCTTCTCGAACACTGGGGCGTCTCCACACCTCAGGTTGTGGCACACGATGTCGGCGGCGCGGTCGCGCTGCGCGCCGCACTCCTCCACAACGTGACCTTCGAGTCACTCACGCTCATCGATGCCGCCACGGTGAGCGGCTGGGGCTCCGGGGGATTCTTCCAGACCATCCACCAGCACCCCGCGGCCTTCGAGGCGCTTCCAGCCTGGGCCAGTGCTGCCCTCATCGACGCCAAGATCCGGTCCGGCAGCCACACGGGTCTCCGCGCGGAGGCGCTGGCTTCGTACACGGACCAGTGGGCAGGGACAGAAGGTGCACGGGCGTTCTACCAGCAGTACGCGCAGGGTGGCGAGGACAACACCGACGAGCTCCAGGGGCTACTCCACCTGCTGGACATCCCGGTCCACGTGATCTGGGGCGCGGACGACTCGTGGCTCGGTGTCGACTACGCCCAGCGACTCATGACGGCACTTCCGGATCACGCGCGGTTCTCTCTCATCGACGGAGCCGGACACATGGTCCCGGAGGACCAGCCGGGCGAACTCCTCAGACTGTTGAGCACGTGAGCACCGTGCAGTCAGTCGTGCCTGAGGAGCTGCGCGTCGTTGAAGAGTTCTGCAACAGCGCGACGCTGCTGCACGGCACAGATGCCCTGGCGACCCTGCGTGGCGGGCGGGAGTGGATGGTCCAGCACGGATGGGACGGGGACTGCACGCTCGAGCACCTCGCCTCATTGCGCGGCGCGCGCGAGGTCATCCGCGCTTTCCTCGCCGACCGGAGCGACGCGTCAGCGCGATCGGCCTTGAACCGGCTCGCTCAGGAGCACTGGGCAAGCCCTCACGTCGACGATGACGGTCGACTTTCGCTGACCCCGTCGAGCGCACGGACGACGTCGCCAGCAGGCGCGGCGGTCCGAGCACTGCTGCTCTCCGGCTTGACCGGCTCGGGGCTGCGGCTCAGGACTTGCGCGTCGGACACGTGCCGGTGGGTGTTCTTCGACAGTTCCCGATCCAGGACGCGCACCTGGTGCGACATGAACACGTGCGGTGCGCGGAGCAAGATGCGCCAGTACCGCGGTCGGCTCGCCTGAACCTCCAGGGCGCCGGCTCGATACTCGTGGACCTGGCGTTCGGGACATGTGAAACAGGTCACTCTTCGCTGTATAGTCACTCCATGCTGACTCTTGCTTCGAGGCTCGACGTGATGAACAGGCTCGGTCGGGCGATGGCGGATCCCACCCGATCGAGGATCCTGCTTGCGCTCCTCTCCGGCCCCGGGTACCCCGCGCGTCTCTCCGAGTCGCTGGGGCTCACTCGCACGAACGTCTCGAACCACCTCGCCTGCCTGCGGGGGTGCGGCATCGTCGTCGCGAGCCCCGAGGGCAGGCAGACGCGGTACGAGATCGCCGACTCGCACATCACCCGCGCGCTCGGCATGCTGATCGAGACCGTCCTGGCCGTCGACGAGGGCGTCCCGTGCGGGTCCGACTGCGACAGCTGCGCGGCGTGCGCCTCGGAAGCGGCTGGTCCCGCGTGAGCGAAGAATGCTGCGGCCCGGCCGAACCCCCGCGAGGAGGCGCCCCGCGTCGGCCGCTGCTGCTCCGCTCGGGGCCGTCACCCGCCTCCGACAACCTTCCTCCGTCGCCGGTCGTCGCTGCGGGATGCGGAGACGACGACGGAGATGCCTGCTGCGGACCTCGGCTGGCGTCGGCGGCCACACTGGCTTCGGCGACCTCACCGGCCTCCGCAGCCGAGCCGACGGGCGAACTGCCCGTCGCCGCGCCCTGGTGCCGGGATCGGGCGCTCCTGCCGTCCGCGGTGTCGGGCGTCGCCCTGATCGTCGGCTACGGATTCGAATGGGGCGGGACGCCCGCCGCCGCGGTCGCCTTCCATGCCGTCGCACTGCTTGCCGGGGCATCGACCTTCGTCCCCGACACGCTCCGTCGCCTCGCGCGGGGCCGCCTCGGGGTCGGGCTGCTCATGACGATCGCCGCGATCGGTGCCGTGCTCCTCGGGCACGTGGGCGAGGCCGCAGCACTGGCGTTCCTCTTCTCCCTCGCGGAGACGCTCGAGGGCCGCGCGATGTCGCGGGCCAAGGATGGACTGCGCGCGCTCCTCGCGCTGCTCCCGGAGACGGCGATCGTGGTTCGCGCCGGCGGCACCGCGACCGTTCCGGCCAGCGAGGTGCGTCGCGGAGATGTGCTGCAGCTCGGCGCCGGTGACCGCGCCGCCACGGATGGCATCGTGCGGGAGGGCCGATCGAACGTCGACACGTCGGCGGTCACGGGCGAGTCCATCCCCGTGCAGCTCGAACCGGGAGACGCGATCGCGGCCGGGACCATCGCCATCTCCGGCGCTCTGCGCATCGAGGCCACGGCCGACGGTCGGGACAACTCGCTGACCCAGATCGTCGAGCTGGTCCGGCAAGCCCACGCCAAGAAGGGGAACCGCGCGCGGTTGGCGGACCGCATCGCCCGCCCGCTCGTGCCGACGGTGCTCGTGCTGGCGCTGCTCATCGTGGCGTTCGGGTTCCTCGTCGGAGATCCGGCGCTCTGGACCGAGCGTGCCCTGGTCGTGCTCGTCGCCGCCTCTCCCTGCGCCCTCGCGATCGCCGTCCCGGTGACCGTGATCAGCGCGATCGGCTCCGCCTCGAAGCTCGGTGTGGTCATCACATCCGGTGCTGCGTTCGAGCAGTTCGGAACGATCCGAACCATCGCGTTCGACAAGACGGGCACGCTGACCATGAACGACCCGCGCGTCGTCGAGGTCGTTCCGGGGGCCGCTTGGACCGGGCAGGGTGTCGTCGACCTCGCGGCTGCCCTCGAGGCCGTCAGCGGGCATCCGCTCGCCAGCGCGATCACTGCGGCGGGTGAGGCCCCCTTGACCGCCACCGACGTCGAGGAGCTCGCAGGACTCGGCATAGCCGGCCAGGTGGATGGCGCGGCCGTGCGAGTGGGCAACACGAGGTGGCTCCCGCCGCTCGGCATGGAGGTCGCGGCCGAGACGCTGGCGGGCAATGGCATGACGGTCGTCGTGGTCGAGGTCGATGGCAGCATCGCAGGCCTGATCGGCGTCCGCGACGAGCTGCGCCCGGATGCTGCGGACGCCATCGATCAGCTCTCCCGGCTCGGCATCCGCTCCCTCATGCTGACCGGCGACAACACGCAGACCGCGCAGGCACTCGCATCGCAGGCGGGGATCGCCGAGGTGCACGCCGAGCAGCTTCCGGCGGACAAGGCCCGCGTCATCGAACGGCTGGCGTCCAAGACGCCGACCGCGATGGTCGGCGACGGCATCAACGACGCCCCGGCGCTCGCCACGGCAACCGTCGGGATCGCCATGGGGACCCATGGGTCCGCCGCGGCGATCGAGTCCGCGGACATCGCCTTCACGGGAAGCGACCTCAGGCTGCTTCCGAGCGCGTTCGCGCACGCCAGACGCGGACGTCGCATCATGACCGTCAACATCGCGCTTGCGCTCGCCATCATTGTGGTCCTGTTCCCGCTCGCGCTGTTCGGCGTGCTTGGCCTCGCCGGGGTCGTGCTCGTGCACGAAGCCGCGGAGCTGCTCGTCATCCTGAACGGCGTCCGAGCCGCGCGCCGACGCTGACCGGCGGCGCCCCGGGCCGACGAGACCTAGTCGCGGCGCTTCTTGCCCGACACCTCGAAGTTCGTCTCGCGCGTGGTCTGGAACTCGACGTTCTTCGGTCGGTACGAGCGCACCCGTCCGACGATGGTGAAGGCGACGACCCCGGCCAGCACGACGTAGAGCGCCACGGCGATCGGGCTCGCGAAGAACACCGAGTAGTCACCGCCCGAGCTCAGCAGGGCGTCACGGACGTTGGTCTCCATGAGGGGCCCGAGCACCATGCCGATCATGAGCGGAGCGAGCGGGATCCCGAAACGGCGCATGGCGAACCCGAGCAGGGCGAGGAGCAGCAGCATCCACAGGTCGAAGATCGAGGCGGACGTCGCGAAGATGCCCATCGCGCAGAACACGGCGATGCCCGGGTAGAGGTACTGCTTCGGGATGTCTGCGAGCTTCGCCCAGAGCGGGGCGAGCGGCAGGTTGAGCAGCAGCAGCACGACCATGGCGATGAAGAAGCTCGCGAGCAGGCCCCAGACGAGGTCGGGCGCACGCTCGAAGAGCAGCGGCCCAGGCTGGATGCCGTACTGCTGGAAGGCGGCGAGCATGATCGCGGCAGTCGAGGACACCGGGAGCCCGAGAGCGAGCAGCGATGCCATGGCGGTGCCCGTCGTCGCGTTGCCCGCCGCTTCCGGCGCGGCGAGACCGCGGATGGCGCCCTTGCCGAACTCCGGATCCTTGCGGCGCCCGTCGATCTTCTTCTCCAGGCTGTACGCCATGAACGTCGGCACCTCAGAGCCGCCGACGGGGATGACACCGAAGGGCAGGCCGATGCCCGTGCCTCGGATCCACGCGGGGAGTGCGTTGAAGAACTCGACGCGAGACAGGCGAGGCGTGCGGCTCGACATCATCGAGACGCTCGCCGGCTCGCGGCGGGCCCGGGACGCCACACGGAAGACCTCGCCGAGCGCGAGCACGGCGACGGTCACCGTGACCAGCGAGATGCCGTCGAACAGCTCGGGCACGCCAGCTGTGAAGCGCTCCGTGCCCGTCACCGAGTCGATGCCGATGACCGAGATGCCGAGGCCAAGCGTGAGGCTCGCGAGTCCGGCCACCACCGAGTCGGCGACGATCGACGAGGTCGCGATAAAGGCGAAGAGCGCAAGCGCCACGTACTCGGCGGGCCCGAAGTTCGACGAGAGCTCCGCGAGCGCCGGCGCGAGGAAGACGACCGCGATGGAGGACACGAACCCGCCGATGAACGCGCCGATGGCCGCCGTCGCGAGCGCCTGCGGCGCGCGTCCGGCCTTCGCCATCGCATGCCCCTCGAAGGTCGAGGCGATCGCCGACGACGAGCCCGGCGTGTTCATGAGGATGGCCATCGTCGAGTCGCCGAAGAGGCCGCCGAAGTAGACGCCGGCGAACAGGATGAACGCCCCGGTCGGGTCGAGTGCGAACGTCATCGGCAGCAGCAGCGCGACTGCCATCGATGAGCCGAGACCGGGAAGCACGCCGACAGCGGTGCCGAGAAGGCAGCCGATGAACACCCACATGAGGTTGATCGGGGTCAGTGCCCCTTCGAAGCCGCCGAGAAGGCTGTTGATGATGTCCATGTCAGATCCCTCCGCCGAAGATCGCTCCGGCTGGCAGGTTCACCGAGAGGAGCCCGGCGAACAGCAGGTACAGCACTGATGAGAAGGTGAGCGAGACGAGGATGTCCCGCACGGGGCTGGGCGACGCGAACGCACGCGCCATGGTCCAGAACAGCAGGCCGGCCGCGAGGATCCAGCCGAGCGGCTGGAGCAACAAGATGAAGGCGACGAACCCGCCGACCGCCCACGCGACGCGAGACCAGTCGCTGTACCAGCGCGGACCGCCCTGGCCGAGCACGCTGATCTCGGCCGTGCGCAGATCGCTGTGCACGTCCTCCGGCAGCTGCGGCTTGCGGATGATGCCGATGGCCAGCAGCACCGCGAACAGGTAGAGGAGCGCGATGATCACACCGGGGAAGAACCCTGGTCCGGGGGGATCCGTGTCCGGGGCGACGTCCATCGTGACCTGGCCGTAGAGCAGGTAGCTCGCGAAGGCCACCAGGATGGCGGGGAAGATGAGCCCGGATCGTCCGGTCCACCAGCTCGGCTGGGCTTCCCCGGTGTCGAAGTCGTCGAGATGCGTCTCGGTGTGTGCGGTCACAGTCCCAGCTCCTCAAGTAGTGCCTCGGTGCGGGCCATGTCCTCGACGAGGAACGCGTCGAGCTCCGGTCCCGTCAGCCAGGAGTCCTCCCAGCTCAGACGAGTCAGCACTTCCTGCCACTCGTCGCTCTCCCGGAGCTCGCTGAAGATCTCGAGCTGCTGCTGGAAGGCCTCGTCGCTCACCCCGGGGGCTGCGAGGAGTCCGCGCCAGTTGGCGACCTCGACGTCGTAGCCCTGCGACATGATCGTCGGGATGTCGACGCCTTCCAGCTCTTCAGCCCCGCTCACCGCGAGGGCGCGGACTCTGCCAGCTTCGATCTGGTCGGAGACGTCGTTGTAGCCGGTCGCGACCGCATCCACCGTGCCGTTCAGGAGCGCCTGGATCGCCTCGCCGCCGCCCGACTTCGGGATGTAGGTCAGCTCGGCTGGCGGGATGCCTGCGGCCTGCGCGAGCTCGGCGATGAGCAGGTGGTCGATGGTGCCTGCGGAGCCGCCCGACCATGGGATGGACTTCGGGTCGGCGGCCCACGCATCCACGAGCTCCTGGAGGGTCGTGTGCGGGGAGTCGGCTGGCACGATGATGACGTCGTAGTCTTCCGCGAACTTCGCAACGGGTCGCACGTCGTCGAAGCCGACCGGTGAGTCGTTGAGCGCGATTCCGCCGGTCATGCCCGACCCGGTCACGAGGAGGGTGTCGCTGCGACCCGTCATGGTCGTGAAGGTGCCGAGTCCGATGGTTCCGGCGGCGCCCGGGATGTTGACGACCTGCACGTTGCCGACGAGGCCCGTCGCGCGCAGCGCCTGCTGCTGCTCGCGGGCGAACCCGTCCCAGCCGCCGCCGGGGCCAGCGGGAGCGATGAGCGTGAGGTTCGCGCTCACGTCCTCGGCCGCCGATGAGCGGCTGATGGACAGCGCCGTTGCCGAGGCGACGATCGCCACTGCGCAGACTCCGACGACGACGTTCACGACGCGTCGGAGCATTGATCTGGGTGTCTTTGACATGAAACTCCGTTGTTTCCTGTGAGGGAGGTTGCGTGGGCGGTTCAGCCCGTTGAGGTGGCGAGGACGACGACGCCGTCCTCGTCGGCGGCGAGGAACTCGCCCGGACGGAAGACGACCGAGCCGAACTCGACAGCGACATCGCGCTCACCGAGGCCGTCCTTCGTCGACCGCCGCGGGTTGGTGCCGATCGCCTTGACGCCGATGGGCAGCGCGGCGAGCTCCTCGGCGTCTCGGACGACGCCGTTGACGACGAGCCCCGCCCAGCCGTTGGCCGCGGCCCTCGCGACCATGTTCCCGCCGGCCATGGCCGCGTGCAGCGAGCCGCCGGCGTCGACGACCAGGACGCGGCCGTCGCCAGGCTCCTCGACGATGGCCTTGAGCTGGAGGTTGTCGACGGGAGAGCGGAAGGTCGCGATGCGCCCGGAGAATCGGAGGAACCCGCCGAGGTCGCGGAGCTGGAGGTCGCACGACTGGATGCTGTCCTCGTACTGGTCGACGAGATCGGTTGTGCTCACGTGGGTGCTGCCTGCCATCTTCATTCGCCTTTCTCGGAGGTTGTCGGCTTCTGCTGGTGTCTCGCAGCGGCGCGGTCGAGCGCGTACGGCAGCACGCCGCCCGAACGGAGGTAGCGCTGCTCGAGCGAGGTGTCGACGCGTGCGCGCACGACGAACGAAGTGGTGCTGCCGGTCTCGGGATGCACCGCGACCACCTCGAGGCGGTCGGGCACGTCGGTGTCGGCCGCGAGGCCGCGGATGCTGAAGCTCTCGGTGCCGTCGAGCCCGAGCGTGTCGGCGTTCGCCCCGTCCTCGAACTGCAGCGGGAGCACGCCCATGCCGACCAGGTTGGAGCGGTGGATGCGCTCGAAGGACTGCGCGATCACGGCCCGGACTCCCAGCAGGCGGGTGACCTTCGCGGCCCAGTCCCGGGACGACCCGGTTCCGTACTCACGCCCTGCGAGCACGATGAGCGGTACCCCCGCGTCGGCCGCGGCGTCTGCGACGGCGTGGATCTCGCGGATGGGCGCCATCACCGCGGGCTCCCCCGCGAGGAAGTCGCGGGTGCTCCCGCCGTTGCCCGCTGGCACCAGGCGGTTGACGAGGCGGGTGTTCGTGAACCCGCCGAGCTTCATGACCCGCCAGTTGCCGCGCCGCGAGGCGTAGCTGCTCAGGTCGCGGGCACCGACCCCGAGCTCGGTCAGGTGCCTGCCCGCCGCGCTGGCGGCCGGGATGCGGCCGGCGGGGCAGATGTGGTCGGTCGTCACCGAGTCCTCGAGGAACATGAGCACTCTCGCGCCCTCGACGTCGGCACTGCCTGCCGCGGCGTCGAGCTCGAGGAAGGGCGGCCGCTGCAGGTAGGTCGAGGCCGCCTCCCAGGCGAAGCCGTCGCCGCCGGGAGCATCCAGCCCCTGCCAGTTCTCGTCGCCGTCGAAGATGGTCGAGTAGGCGTCGGTGTACATCTCGGGGTCGATGGAACTCGAGACGGCCTGCTGGATCTCCTGGTCGCTCGGCCAGATGTCGGCGAGGTGGACCGGGGCACCCGCCGCGTCGTGCCCGACTGGGTCGCGGGTCAGGTCGACGTGCATCGTGCCGGCGAGCGCATAGGCGACGACGAGCGGGGGCGAGGTCAGGAAGTTCATGCCGACGTCGTTGTTGATGCGGCCGTCGAAGTTGCGGTTGCCCGACAGCACGGAGGCGACGACGATGCCATCCTGCTCGATGCCGGCGAGCACCTCGGGGAGGAGGTCGCCCGAGTTGCCGATGCAGGTCATGCACCCGAACCCGACGAGCCCGAAGCCGAGCTCCTCGAGCGGCGACATGAGCCCGGCCTTCGCGAGGTAGTCGGTGACGACTCGAGACCCGGGGGCGAGGCTCGTCTTCACCCACGACTTGGACCGCAGGCCGCGCGCCCTGGCGTTTCGCGCGAGCAGCCCGGCCGCCATCATGACCGCGGGGTTCGACGTGTTGGTGCAGGAGGTGATGGACGCGATCGCGACGGCGCCATCGGGAACGGCACGCTCCCCCTCGCCGGAGGCGAGCGGCGCGACCTGGTGCGCCTCCGCGAGGGCTCGCGCGCTCGCGGCGGGCGCATCCGCCAGTTCGATGCGGTCCTGTGGCCGCCGCGGGCCGGCCAGGCTCGGCGTGATGCCGTCGAGGTCGACGACGACCCGACGGTCGTACTCGGCCGGGTTGCCTGGGTCGCTCCAGAGCCCCTGGGCTCGCGCGTAGGTCTCCACGAGGCTCGCCTGCTGCTCGCTTCGCCCCGTCATGAGCAGGAACTCGATCGTCGCCTCGTCGATCGGGAAGATCGCGGATGTCGAGCCGAACTCGGGGCTCATGTTGGCGATCGTGCATCGTGTCGCGAGCGAGATCTCGGCGACTCCTGGACCGTGGAACTCGACGATGTTGCCGACGACACCGAGGGCCCGCATCCGCTCGGTGAGAGTCAGCACCAGGTCCGTCGCCGTCACGCCTGGTCGGAGGCGTCCGATGAGCTCGACACCCACGACGGGCGGAATCAGCATCGTGACGGGTTCGCCGAGCATGGCGGCCTCCGCCTCGATGCCGCCCACGCCCCATGCCAGGACGGAGAGGCCGTTGACCATCGTGGTGTGCGAGTCGGTGCCGGCGACGGTGTCGGGGAACGCGCAGCCGTCGCGCACCGTCACGACGTCGGCGAGGTACTCGACGTTGACCTGGTGCATGATCCCGGCACCGGGCGGCACGACCTCAAGCCCGGAGAACGCTTCACGCCCCCACTTGATGAACCGGTACCGCTCGGCGTTGCGCTCGTACTCGCGGCGGACGTTGAGGGCGGGGGCGTCCGGCCTCGCGAAGAAGTCCGTGACCACCGAGTGGTCGACGGTGAGCTGAGCGGGAACTTCAGTATCGAGGAGCGCTGGATCGATGCCGCGTGCAGCGAAGGCATCGCGCATGGCCGCGAGATCGGTGAGCACGGGCACGCCGTTCGTGTCGTGCAGGAAGACGCGAGCGGGATGGAACGCGATGTCGTGTGTGCCAGCACCCCCGGAGACGAGCGCGTCGATGTCTCTCCGGGTGACGACCTCACCGTCGTGATGTCTCAACAGGTTCTCGAGGATGATGCGGTGCGCGAACGGCAGCCGTTCCGCCCCGGGGACGGCTCCGATGGGCCAGATCTCGAGGTCGCCGTAGGCGGTGGCGAGAACCCTCGTCGTCGCTTCGGTGTCCGTCAGCATGCTTCCTCCGTCTCCTACTGCTCTGTAGGTTATAGGCTCGATGCTACACGATGCCGGGACGCTTGCTACGATCAGTGCATGCCAGCCCCTGCCTCCCCAGCGCGGCCGCTCTTCAGAAGCAAGAGCGAGCTCGCCTACGAGGAACTCCGCCGCCGCATCCTGACCGGCATCTACGCACCAGGTGACGTCATCGGCCAGACGAAGCTCGCCGCAGAGCTCGGCCTGAGTACCACACCACTTCGAGAAGCACTCAAGCGCCTCTCGACCGAGGGGCTCGTCGACCTCGGCGCGCACCGGGACGCTCGAGTCATCCCGCTCTCCCAGGCGGAGGCCCAGAACCTCTACGAGGTCCGCGCCGCCGCCGACCCCCTCGCCTGCGCCCTGGCGGCCGAACGTCGCGACGACTCCGACCTCACCCGCATCGAGGCAGCGCTCGGCGAGCTGGAGCCGCTCACCGGCGTTGCCTCCGCAGAAGCGCTCGACGCCCATCGTCGCTTCCACCGCTCGATCTACCGGGCAGCAGCGAACCCCACGCTCCTCGGCATCCTCGATGGACTCTGGGACAAGACCGACCTCTACCGCCAACGGGCCCTTCGAGCTTGGACTCCCACACCTGAGGACCGCGCCAGGGTGCACCGCCAGCACAGCGCACTCCGAGATGCGATCGTGGCGGGCGACGCCGAGCGAGCCCGCGAGCTCTCCCACGCCCACATCACGCACAGCCTCGCGCGCCGCGCGATCGGTGCCCTCGAGACGAGCACAGCGCCACGCAGCGGAACCGCGGAGTGACCCACCTGGCGGGGCTCGGCTGAATGGCCGGCGCGAACGGTTCGAAGTGGCCGTGGATCATCATCCACGCCGTGCTCATCCAGGTCCTGACGTACGCAGTCCGGCCCGGGCTCTCGTTCGCGGTCCTCGAAGCGGGCGGGCAGGAAGCGGTCATCGGCCTGCTCGCGACCTCGTTCGCGCTCCCGGCGCTCTTCCTCGCCCTCCCCGCAGGCAGGCTCACCGACGGACGCGGCGAGCGAACCATCGCACTGCTGGGCAGTGTCCTCCTGATCGCCGCGATCGGCATCGCCCTTGTCTCCGTGCAGAGTGTCAGCGGGCTCATGATCGCGGCGCTCGTGCTCGGCGTCGGCCACCTGCTGAGCATCATCAGCGAGCAGACCGCAGTCGCGAATCGCTCGAAGAGCGGCTCAAGAGAGTCGGCGTTCGGCCTCTACACGCTCTCCGCGTCCATCGGCCAGACCCTCGGCCCGCTGCTCCTCGCCGTCCCGAGCCCCTCTGGTCCTGGCCCGAATCTCCCCCTCGTCTTCGGGTCGGCGATGGTGGCGGCCGTCCTGCTCGGCATCGCCAGCGTCTTCCTGGGGAGCAGCTCACGCGGAGAGACGACGTCCAAGCGGCCGGGATCGCTCGACTCGAGCCGACGCATCCTGCAGGAGCCCGGTGCCTTCCGCGCCGTCGTCGCGGGTGGCATCGCCATCGCATCCGTCGATGTGACGCTCGCCTTCTGGCCTGCGCTGAGCACGCAGTCAGGCGTCTCGGCCGCCCTCGTGAGTCTCATGCTGACGAGCCGCGCGCTCGCCACGCTTGCATCGCGAGCGGCCCTCCCCGCACTCAGCCGACGGCTGTCGCGACGGTTGCTCCTCCTCATCTCGCTGGGGGTCGCCGCCGTCACGCTCGCGCTCACCGGGCTCCCTATCGGTCCCGTCTGGCTCGTGATCTCGGCCGTGCTGTACGGCTTCGCCATCGGCGTCACCCAGCCCATCACGATGGCCTGGCTCACGGATGTCGCGCCGGTCGACCAGCGCGGCCTCGCTCTCTCACTCCGGCTCGTCGGCAACAGGCTCGCACAGTCCGTCATTCCCGCCGGGGCCGGGCTCCTCACTCCGATCACAGGAGGCGGCGGTGTGCTCGTCGCTATCGGCGGCTCCCTCGCTGCCGCAGCCGCCGTCGCCTACTCGCAACGGAAGCGAGAATAGGCGCCTCGAGACGCTGGCAGGCTCGTGCTTCGAGGATTCCGGATGTCGCTGGCAGCCCGATCACGAGGGCCATCGACCTAGGCCGACGGCGTCGGAGTTCTTCCCCGCCGCACGATTCGGGCCACCGCCTTCGGGGAGGAAGTGGCCCGGGACCGCACCGCGCAGGCGCCTAGTGAGCCGCCGTATCGTCGCCTTCGTCGCCCGTCTTGGGCAGCAGCCATCCGCGTTCCGGGGCGATGCCAACGCGAACGCAGTCCATGGGGCGCAGGATGTCCTCGACGGATGGGTCCGAGACCTGCGCCACGATCGTCCCCGTATCGGTCTCGATCTCGTACTCGACGCTGTCGCCGTGGAAGATGGTCGTGAGGACCCGTCCGACGTCTCCGTGGACCTCCGCGGCCTCCACCCGACCGGAGAGTCGCACCGACTCCGGCCTGATCATGAGGAGCACCTCCGTGTCGATCGTGACGCCGTCCTGGCAGTCCGTCTCGAACTCCCGGCCGAGTGCCACGACTCGGGCCCGCCCATTCGCAGGCTCGGCGAGGAGGGTGGCGTCGAGGAACGTCGCGCGGCCGATGAAGTCGGCGACGAACACCGACTCCGGGCGCCGGTACACGGTGTCCGGGACATCGACCTGCTCGATCCGGCCGCGGTTCATGACGACGATGCGGTCGGAGAGCGTCATCGCCTCGTCCTGGTCGTGGGTGACGAAGATGCTCGTGATGCCGAGTCGACGCTGCAGGCGGCGGATCTCGTTGCGCATCAGGACACGCAGCTTCGCGTCGAGGTTCGAGAGGGGCTCGTCGAAGAGCAGCACCTTCGGTCGCATGACCAGCGCACGGGCGAGGGCGACGCGCTGCTGCTGACCGCCGGACAGCTGGTGGGGCGCCCGGTCGGCGAAGTTCATGAGGTTCATGATCGTCAGGACCGTGTCGACCTCCTCGCGCATCCGCGCCGCCGGCATCTTCTTGAGCTTCAGCCCGTACGAGACGTTCTCGCGCACCGACAGGTGCGGGAAGAGCGCGTACGACTGGAAGACCATCGACATGGGCCGCTGGTTCGGGGCGACGCGGATCATGTCGGCCCCGTCGAGTTCGAGCTCCCCCGAGGTCGGCTCCTCGAACCCGGCGATCATCCGCAGCGTCGAGGTCTTGCCGCAGCCGGAGGGGCCAAGGAGGGTGATGAACTCGCCAGGTTCGATCTCGAGATCGACGGAGTCGACGGCCAGCGGGTCGTCGGCCTTGCCTCCGTATCGCTTCGTCAGCTTGCGGAGGGTGATGCGGCCGAGTGCGGCCTCAGGGTCGATGCCGACAGCCTCGGCGAGGCCATCGACGGAGTCAACGACGGTGTGTGCGACCACGGAAGATCACCTTTCGGACGAGGAAGTTGATGATGAGGATGAGCGTCAGCACGATGAGGATGAGCACCGTGCAGTACGCGAACGCGTTCCCGAAGCGCCCCGAGTCGACCTCGGCGAGGATCTGCGAGGTCATGATCTTGATGCCTGGGGTGGTGAGGAACACGATGGGCGACAGCGTCGTCATGGACCTGGCGAACGCGAAGGTCAGGCCGGTGAGGAGGGCCGACTGGATGAGCGGCAGCGTCACCTTGCGGAACGTCGTCCCCGACCCGGCGCCGAGCGACGTGGAGGCTTCCTCGATGGCGGGATGGATCTGGTTGAGCGCCGCGATGCCCGAGCGCTGGCCGGATGGCAGCGAGCGGGTGATGTAGACCATCACGATCGCGATGCCGCCGGAGAACGCCGCGCTTCCACCGGCGAGGGCCGGCAGGATCTGCACGCCGAAGATCGTGGTCGGCGTGATGTAGCTGAGCGCGTAGCCGATTCCGAGGACGGTGCCGGGTACGGCCAGCCCCAGCATGCCGACGAAGTCGAGCAGCCCGGAGGTGCGACGCAGCTTCCGAACGACGAGCCAGGCGATGAGCATCCCGAGCACGCCGGCGATCGGGGCCGCGATGAGGGCCAGGGTGGCCGTGTCGATCATGGCCTTCGAGCCGATGCCCGTGAGGACGAAGGTGAAGTGGTCGAGCGTGAACTCGTTGTTGACCCCTGGCACCTTCATGAAGCCACCGGTCAGGACGGTCACGTAGATCGTGACGATGAGCGCGCTGATCGAGCCGACGAGCAGTAGGATGGGCACCCGGATGCTCGGTGCGGTGATCTGCTCGGATCGCCCCGTCGGCTTGCCCGTCACGGTCACGACGCTGCGCTTCGAGACCCAGTAGCGCTGCACGAGGAACACGAGGAGGGCGGGCACGAGGATCGTGAGCGAGTAGGCAGCGCCCGCGCTCGTGTTGTAGTCGCCGGTGACGGCGAGGTAGGCCCGGCTCGCGAGGACCGTGTAGTCGCCGCCGAGCACCAGCGGGTTCGCGAGGTCGGCGATGGACTCCACGAACAGCAGGAGGAAGGACCCGGCGAAGCCGGGGACGAGCATGGGGATGGTGACGGAGAAGAACACCTTGAGCTTGCTCGCCCCGAGGCCAGCTGCGGCCTCGTCGAGGCTCGGGTCGAGCGACTCGAGCATGCCCTTGAAGTTCATGTAGGCGACGGGGAAGAAGGACAGGGCGAGGACGAGCACCAGGCCGGAGAGCCCGTAGATGTCGCCCTTGATGCCGAAGATGCCGTTGCTGATGGCGCCGTTGCGGCCGAAGAGCGTGATGACGGCGGTGGCGACCGCGAACGGGGGCGCCACGATCGGGACCATCGCGAGCAGGTGCAGCGCTCGTTTGCCGCGGAACGCGATGCGGACCTGGGCGAAGGCGAACAGGAAGCCGATGATGGTGCCCAGGACCCCGACGATGAGCCCGAGGACCAGTGTGTTGAGCACGATCCGATGATTGACGGGGTCGGTCACGATGCTCGCGAGCACCGCGAGCCCATCCGGGGCGAACGCTGCGGAGAGGAGGCTCATCACCGGGTAGCCGATGAGGAGCAGGAGGATGACGGCGACGGCCGTGCCGAGGATCACGACGCTGCGGTCGGCGCGGGCTCGTGACCGCGGCGCCGAGCGCGAACCGCGTCCTCGTACGGGGGCGGGGGCCGCTGGCGGCGTGGCGCCGCCAGCGACTGCTTCGAGTGTTGAGGTCATTGTTCGTCCGCGCTTCTACTCCTTGGGAGCAGGCGCCACCTCCGAGTCGAACCGTCCGGTGAGCTCGTTGCGCGCCTGCCCCGCGGCGTCGATGTCGGCGTGCACGAGCTTCACGGTGTCGAAGTCGACCATGTCCTCCGTGACGACCGCGTCCGGGTTCGTCGGCACGCTGTAGCTGCCGACGGTCGCGGCGAGATCCTGCGCCTCTGCCGTGAGGGTCCAGTCGATGAACGCCTTGGCGCCCTCTGGGTTCTTCGCGTTCTTGATGAGCGAGACGGCCCCGACCTCGTAGCCGGTTCCCTCGGAGGGGAAGGTCGTCTCGAGGTTCGTGAAGCCCTCGTTCACGAACTTCTGGCAGTCCTGGGCGAAGATCACGCCGGTGGCGACCTCACCGCGGCCTGCCATCTGGCCCGGCGCGCTGCCGCTCTTCGAGTACTGGAGGATGTTGGAGTGCAGCTTGCCGAAGAAGCCGATGGCCGCATCCTGGTCGCCGTCGTTGAGCTCGACCTCGGTCCAGAGCGCCTGGTAGGCCGTGCCGGAGGTGCCGGGGTGCGCCATGGCGATGTTCCCCTTGAACTTCGGGTCGAGCAGGTCCGCCCAGGAGGTCGGCGCCTCGGCGCCGATCTCCTCGAGCACGTCGGTGTTCGAGCAGAAGCTCAGCGCGCCGACGTAGACGCCGGTCCAGCGCCCATCCGCGTCCTTGTATTCCGACGGGATCTGCTCGGCGTTCGGTGAGGTGTACGGCTCGAGGAAGCCGGACTCGTCGGCCGCGAGATGCCCCTCGGCGCCGCCGCCGAACCAGGCGTCGAACTCCGGGGTGTCTCCTGTCGCGCTGAGGCGTGCGACGGCCTCGCCGCCGCTCAGCCGCACGTAGTTCGCCGGGATGCCGGAGGCCGCCGTGAACTCGGCGGCGATGACCTGGCACCAGTCCTCCTGCGGGGTGCAGATGAACGTGACCGGTTCGCTCGAGGCGCCCGCCTCGGTGCCCGCACCCGCCGAGCAGCCGGCGAGGAGAGCGGTGGCGGCTGTTGCCGCGACCGCGAAGGGAAGCAGTGTGCGTTGCATGCGGGAGAACTCCTTTGTCCTGGTCTTCGAACTGCCGAGCATCAGTGAGCTGTGCTCGACGTTGCCAACGCTACGAGCGGGATGCGGGCACGCCCGTGACAGCTCGGTGATGCTCGGTGACAGCTCTGTCACCGAGTTGGGCGGGAACCCTGGTGACGGACGAGGCTCAGGTGCGGTCGGCGCGGAGCAGGTAGCCGGTGCCCCGCACGCTCTCGATCGCCGCCGCGCTTCCCGTGACGGCCGCCTCGAGCTTGTGGCGCATCCGGTAGACCGCGGCCTTGATCATCTCCCGATCCCCGTGGCGGTCGTACTCGCCCCAGCACATGAGGAGGAGCTGCGAGAAGTCGAGCGGTGAGTTCGGGTGCGCCATCAGGGCGGCGAGGAGCTTGTACTCGGTGTTGGTGAGCGAGACCCGCTCCGCGGCGACGATCACATCGTGGCTCGCGGGGTCGAGCTCGAGTCGGACCCCCGAGGTCACGACGGCACGCGACGACTCCGGCCGCCGCACGAGCCGCTGCGCCCTGAGTGCCAGCTCGCGCGGGTGGAACGGCTTCGCGACGTAGTCGTCGGCCTCCGCCTCCAGCCCCGCGATCCGGTCGGAGACCTCGCCCTTCGCGGTCACGAGGATCACCGGCAGGTCCCAGCGGGACTTGATGCGCTGGCACAGCGAGATGCCCGAGATGCCCGGCAGCATGATGTCGAGCACCACGAGGTCCGGGCGTGAGCGTTCGAGGGCCGTCCACGCGGTCTCCGCCGAGCGGAACGACTCCGTCGTGAACCCCTGCGTCTCCAGCGCGAACGTGACGATGTCGAGCATCGCCGGTTCGTCGTCGACGACGAACGCGAGACTGTGGGGCGCCGTCATCGTCGACGCCTCCCGACGGCTGGGTCGGCAAGCGGCAGCGTGAACATCATCGTCGTCCCTTTCCCCGAGATCGTGTCGACGTGGATGCGGCCACCCTGCAGCTCCACGAACTGCTGCGAGATGAAGAGCCCGATGCCGGTGCCGTTGCCGAGCGGGCGGCCGCTCGAGAACCGGCTGAACAGGCGTTCCCGCTGCGTCTCCGTCATCCCCGTCCCTCCGTCGCTGACCGAGATCATGACCTCGTCGTCCCCAGGAACGATACGCACTTCCACGCGACCGCCCGCCGACTCGCTCCTCGCCGCGTTGTTCACGAGGTTCGTGATGACCTGCCTCGTGAGCTGCGGGTCGACGAACGCGCTGACCGGGGCGCCAGGGGCATCCAGCACGACCGTGACATCGGAGATCTCCGACAGCTCCTCGACGACGCCCCGGAACAGCACTCTGAGGTCGACCCGAGAGCGCTCGATCGACACGAGGCCGGCCTCGAGGCGGGCCCTCGTGAGCAGTTGCTCCGAGAAGTTGTGCATCCGCACGGCGTTGTCGACGATGCGATGCACGAACACGGCCTGCTTCTCGGTGAGCGGGCCGGCCTTCTCCTCCGCGAGGAGCTCCCCGGCTCCCTGGATGACCGCGAGCGGCGTGCGGAGCTCGTGGCTCAGCACCGATGCCTGGTCCGCCCGCCTCGTGCTGAGCTCGGTGACCTCCTCGAGCCGCGCACGGTCGCGCGCATGCTCGCGCAGCACCAGCCAGATCGAGGCCCATGCGGCCGCGAGCGCGATGAGCGCTGCGAGCCCAGTCGCCCAGTCGGACCGCATGGCGGCGAACACTGCCGCGAGGATCCCCGCGAGAACCGACACGAGGAGCACACTCGCTGCCCACCTCGACATCATCATCATCCGGATAAACCTAGACGATCAGGCGAGAGGGACACGTCGATCCTGTCTCACCAGGGCAGCGAGCCCTGCCGTCATCCGACGGCAGGGCTCGCTCTGCTCACCGCACCAGCGTGGTGTCGACGGGGTCCATGTCGTTGTAGGTGGTGTTCTCGCCCGCGGTCGCCCACACGAACGTGTACGGGCCGGTACCCGCACCGAAGTGCACCGACCAGCTCGGCGAGACCACGAGCTGACGGTTCGACACGACGAGGTGCCTGGTCTCCTGCGGCTCCCCCATGACGTGGAAGACCCGGTGCTCCGGCGCGAGATCGAAGTACAGGTAGCACTCCGTTCGTCGGTCGTGCGTGTGCGCTGGGAGGGTGTTCCAGGCGCTGCCCGAGTGAACCTGCGTGAACCCGAACGCGATCTGCGAGCTGCGGGTCCCGCCCTCGTAGATGCACTGGTTCAGTGTGCGGCGGTTGGCGTTCTCGGGGTCGCCGAGCTCGACGACGTTGGTCATGTCCGGCGTGATCTTGGTCGTCGGGAGGTCCTGGTGCGAGGTCGCGGTGAACACGTAGAACGCGGCCGGGTTCGCTGGGTCGGCCGAGGAGAACCGCACTTCGCGTTCCCCGCGTCCGAGATACATCGTGCCGACGTGCGCGAGCTCGTGGGCCTCGCCGCCGACGTGCACGGTGCCCGGTCCGCCGACGTTGATGACACCGGCCTCGCGGCGCTGCAGGACGAACTCGGCACGCACCTGGTCGGGCGTGGGCAGCTCGAGCGGTTCGTCGAGCGGCACGACGCCGAACGCGAGGATCCGATCGTGGTGCAGGTAGACGCTTCGCGCCTCACCCGCGGCGAACAGCTCCTCCATGAGGAACGAGGAACGCAGCTCGTCGGTCTTCATCGCCGCGACGGCGTTGGGGCTGTGGGCGTACTTGGTGATGGTCATGAGTGCTCCTCTGGTTCGGGGGCTGATGATGATGGTGCTGTCGTCTCGTTCCAGGCGGCGATCGCTTCCAGGGCGAGGCCCTGTCCCCACGGCTGGACGCGGTCGTCTCGGATCACGGAGTAGCCGAAGGGGATGAGCTGGAGCACGGTTCCAGCGCTCACTCGGGTGAGTCGACCGTCGTCGACGTACGCCAGCGAACCGAGGACAGCGCGCTCACCGGCTCGCCGCAGGGGCCGGTCGGCGACTGGCAGCTGTTGCTCGAGGAGCGCGCTTCCACGGAGCAGCGCGGCCCCGATCCCGGCTGCCGCGGACGTCTCGAGGATTCCTCTGGTCTCGATGGGGCCGTCCACGAGGACGTCCCAGACGCCGTGGTCCGGTTGGAGCGCAGCGAGGGTCTGGAGCTGCACGGCGAGTCGTTCCCGGACCTCGCCGATGGCCGGATCGTCGCCCGCGAGGTGCAGCAGGTCCGCACCCGCGAGCGCGATCCACGCGTTGGCGCGCCCCCAGAAGCAGTCGATCCGTGTTCCCTGGTTGGTGCCGTGGGCGAAGAGGCCCGTGCTCGTGTCCTGCAGCTGCTCGGCATGGGCGAGCCACTGCTGAACCGCCTCCCGCGTGAGCTCGGGGCGTTCGAGCGCGCGCCCGGCCCGCAGGAGGAACTCGCCAGCCATGTACACGGTGTCAGCCCAGACTCCGCCCGGCCAGTGCTCGAGCGCGCCGTTCGAGGCCCTGGTCGCTTCCGGTGCGTCCTGGTACCAGGCCAGGCAGGCATCGACGAGGCGTCGAGCACCTGGATCACCGGATGCGCGCAGCAGTTCGGCTGCCGTGGCGGCCGGTGCCATGTTGTTGACGTGCTCGAGCACGGGGAGACGCGTCGCGTGGCGTCCCATGTAGTCGAGCACGAGCTGCGGGGGTGTCGCCCCGCGAGCTTCGGCGGCGCGCCACGTCGCAAGGAGGCAGACCCCCTCGCCCCAGAACCATCTGTCGACGCCCATGGCGAGGGTGCCGCGCAGGAGATCGCCCTCGAGCTCGGCGAATCCGGTTCCGGCCGCGGCCTTCGCCAATGGCGGCAGCGGCGGCGGAGCGAGGTCCGCCGAGGAGGTGTCCTCACCGGCCATGTGCGTCACCGCCGATCTGCGCGAGTCCCTGACGGACGCGCTCGACGGGCAGCTGGAGCCGCTCGCCGTCCCATTCTGCGATGATCTCGGCGTCACCGAACGCGCTGCTCGTCGCCGGGTTCTGGAGGTGCTGTTCCTCGTCGATGGTGCCATCGCTGAAGCCCTCTGGCACGTCGTCGACGAGCAGCGCGCTCGAGAAGGTCACGTCCAGTTTCGGTCCGGATCCCAGCTGGAACCGGACGCCGGGGTCGTCGGCGCCGCTCGGGTTCCAGTCGAGGGTCGCGGATCGCAGGCCGGCGGCCCACGTCTGGAAGTCGCCGTCCGACTCCTTCCGTCCGGCGACGGCGACCCAGACCGCGCCGTGTTCGGCCGGTATCCACTCCTGCTGAGCGGTTTCACCGGTCGCGATGGGGCGCACGCCGCCGGGAGTCGCGATGGCGACGTAACCGTCCCCGCGCCGGACGGCGATCCACTCGCCGCCGACGACGAGCTCGTCCGCCTGCTCGGACGGCAGCCAGAGGTGCGTTCTCGTGATGGGGTCGCTGCTCGTGAATCGCTGGAGATGGACGACCACGTTCCGGTGCTGATGCACGCGCGGGAGGACTCGGTGGCCGGCCCACGCGTTGGGCCTCGCCGACGACCCCGTATCCGCGTTCGCGGGATGCGTGACGAAGATCTGGAACTCGCGGGCGAGCGTGGCTCCCCAGATGTGCTCCTGGAGGCCGGGCAGCCCGGCTCGGTAGTCCTGCACGCTCGAGAGCATCACGTCCGGGGTCTTCCAGGCGCGGAGGTCTGAGCGGTACGGCCTGCTGAGGAGGTCCCGTTCGAACGCCAGCTTCCCGCGGTAGACCTGGGTGCCCCACCATTCGCGGGGCGGCTCCCCGGCGAGCTTGCGAATGATGGCCGGCACGGCGTACTTCCGCGAGATCGCGAGCGTGGTCACCGGCAGCACGGCGTCGTTGAGGCTGCCGACTCCGGCGAGCAGGCGCAGAATGGGCGAGGTCTCCTCGAAGCGCGAGCTGCGCAGCGTGTGCACGTACGAGCGCCCGTGCGCCGCTCCGTGCGTGCCGCGCCACGAGTTGCAGGCGAGCGTGAAGAGCACCTTGTCGAGGAGCACACGCGAGGCCTCGGTGAGGCGGTCGTCGACCCCGAGCTCGATCAGCATGCAGAGCGCGTAGCTGTCGATGGCGAGGTACGCGTTCGAGTCGAACTCGCTGAACCCGCCGGACAGCTTGCGGTCGAGCCATCCGGCGGCGCGGATGCGCGCCTCATCTGCATGCTCGGCACCCGTTCGCCCGTCGACGGGGAAGACCTCGTCCGGGAAGGTCTCCCCGGCGAGCAGTTCCGCGACGTGCCAGACGAACTGGTGGTTCTCCGTGAAGTAGCACATGGCGTCGAGGCCGGGTTGGGTGATCCAGTACTTCATGCCCGTCACGGCGCCCTGCACTCGGTCGCGCAGCCCGACGGACCAGGCATCGCTCGGCACCCGGTGCCAGGCGAGCAGCATCGAGAGCACCTCGAAGTCGGCGCAGTCGCCGCGCGTCTCGACCCGGTGCAGCGCAGACGCGAGGTCAGAAGGCTCGACGCGCACGTCGCCGAGCAGCTCGTGGCGAGCGAGGAGACCGGCGAGCCCGGCCTCGGTGGGGGTGTCGTCCTCGAGGCCAGCCACGAAGCGGAGCACCTCGTCGCGCCACAGCGCAGGATCGCCGTGGGGCTGTTCCCTGCTGTCCGGCGGAACGACGGCGACTCGGATGCGACGAAGCTGCGGGCAGCGCGGGTCATCGAGCCCGATCTGCACGATGCTCTCCCCCGTGCTCAGCATGGAGGCGCCTGCTGAGGCTGCGTCGCCTTCCGCGAAGGCGTCTTCCTCGGCGACCCCGCCGACGCGGAAGCGGACCTTGCCCTGCTCGTCCGCTTCCACCAGCTGCCAGTCCTCGTGGTCGCTCGTTCGGACGCGGAACCGCACACCGCGCGGTGCGGAGAAGGCGGCGACCGGTCCCTCCAGTGCCCAGCTCGTGGACGCGACCCGATTCAGCACCTGCTCTGCGAGACGGCCGGCGTGCTCGTCGGCACCGGGCGAGGGGATGACCACGCGAACCGGCAGCCCCTCGACCCGGACGCGCACGATGTGCCTGCACTCCCGGAATGCGACCTGCCAGGTCGCCAGGTGCAGCGGCGTGACCCCCGATGGCAGACGCACCCGTACCGAGGAGGTGAGCGGCTCCATGTAGGAGACCTGATCGCCCCGCAGGACGACTTCGCCTCCCACCCAGAGGACGAACGGGCCCGTCGTGTGCACCTCGATCGTCCGCCACTCGCTCTGGTCGACCTCCACCGCCGTGGCCGCGAGGGACGCCCGGTACTCCGGGGTGAAGCAGAACGCCGACCAGTCGACGAAGCCGTCGGCCGGGGTGTGCACGCGCGCCCACTCGGCGCTCGAGCTCTGCCCGTTGGCGGCCCAGCTGACCGGGCCGCCCTCGATGACCTCCGGGAGGTCCTGTGCATCGTCGAGCTGGTGCGCGGCGTACAGCCGCTGCTTCAGCTCGCCGACGTCTGGTCCGTTCGTCAGCACCCATCTGCCGTCTCCCCACGGTTCCCCGTCTTCGGAGAGAAACGCGTCGAGGTCGTCGCAGCTGCTTGCCCAGGCCGGTGAGACCAGCCAATCCCTGATCGTGCCGTCTGCGTCGGCGAGGTGAACGGTCCGGTTGGTGACTGTGAGTGAAGAACTCATGCTCCGTGTGTTTCCTTGTCCAAGATCGATGGTGAGTGACGGGCTACTTGAGGCCCGTGTTCGCGATACCCGTCGTGACCTGCTTCTGGAAGAACAGGAAGAGAATGATGACGGGGACGATGCTGACCACGCTCATCGCGATGATGAGGTTGAACGGGACCGTCTCCTCTGCCGTGAATCGGGCGAGTGCCACCGGCAGCGTGTAGACCGATTCGCTCTGCGCCACGACGAGCGGCCACAGGAAGTCGTTCCACCTCCACATGACCGACAGGATCGCGACGACCGCGAGCGCGGGCCGGCACATCGGCAGCACGATGGTGGCGAAGATGCGGAACTCGCCCGCGCCGTCCATCCGCGCCGCCTCGATGAGCTCGTCGGGGATCGACAGCATGTACTGGCGGAGGATGAACACCCCCGTCGGCGTCGCTGCTGCCGGGATGATGAGGCCCCAGAGCGTGTTCACGAGCCCCATGGATGCGACGACCTGGTAGACGGGGATCAGGATCACCTGCAGCGGGATCATGATGGTCGCCAGGGTGAGGATGAACAGGAAGTTCTTCCCCCGGAAGTTGTACTTCGCGAGTGCGTACGCCGCCATCGAGTTGACGGAAAGCGTGAGCACGGTCGCCCCGATCGTGACCACGACGCTGTTCAGGAAGTACCCGGCGAAGTTGAACCGCGAGAGGGCTTCCGTGTAGTTGCCGAACCCCCAGGTCTCTGGCAGCAGCGCGGGTGGCCGCATCGCCAGTTCGGCGGGCGACTTGAACGAGCCGAGGACGAGCCAGACGATCGGGATGAGCGCCACGAGCGTCGCCGTGACCAGGATGACGACGCGCAGTGCGTCCGTCGAGGTGACTTTCTTCGACCCAGTGGAGGTCCAGCTCCGGCGCGGTTCCTGCGTGGCGATGAAATTGCTTGCCGTCTCGGTGGTCATACCGCGTCCCGCTTTCGTCCGATCAGGTAATTCACGATGGTGATCGTGAAGATGACGATGAAGAGCAGCACGCTCCCCGCAGAGGCGAGCCCGTAGCGGATCGGCGACACGAAGCCGTTCTCGTAGATGTACTGGACGATGAGGGTGGTCGCGCCGACCGGTCCACCGCCCGTGAGGGTGTAGATGAAGTCGAACGCCTGGAAGCCGTGGATCGTGGCGAGCACGACGACGACCAGGATGCTCGGCTGCAGCAGGGGCAGCGTGACGTTCGTGAACTGCTTCCATCTGGAGGCGCCATCGAGCTGCGCCGCCTCGTAGAGCGACGGGTCGATGCTCTGGAGGCCTGCAAGCAGGATGAGCATGTAGAAGCCCACCTGCATCCAGGTCCCCACGACGATCACCGAGAGCATGGCAAGCGGGCCCTCGACGAGCCACGGCACCGGGGCGACGCCGAAGAGGCCGAGGAACGCGTTGACGATTCCCCCCTGACGCTCCAGCATCCAGTTCCACACGAGGCCCGCGACCACGGGTGAGATGAGGACCGGGATGAAGAAGACCGCCCGGAAGAAGGAGCGGCCCCTCCGCTGCTGCTCGACGAGGACGGCGAGCAGCGTGCCGAGGACGACGGAGAGGAGCACGAAGGCCACCGCGTAGACCACGGTCTGCCAGACGATCCCCCAGAACTCCGTGTCGGAGAGGATCGTCTGGTAGTTGCCGAGCCCCTCCCACGCGAAGGTGCGTCCGTTCGACGACGAGTACATCGAGATGTTGAAGCCGTTGATGGCGGGCCAGATCGTGAACAGCCCGAAGATCGCCATGTTGGGCAGGAGGAACAGGTACGGCGCCGAGCGGAGGCTGAAGGGCTTCCGAGACTTGCCCCCGATCACCTTCCGCCGAGCGACCGTGCGCTCTGACGTCATTTGTGCAGCTCCTCCACGAGCGACTGCGCGTTGGACTTGACGTCTGCGACCGCGGTCTTGAGGTCCTTCTCGCCGGCGACGACTCGGGAGAGCTGGTCGACGAGCTCGAGGGCGCTGCCGTTGAAGGCGACGTCGCCGTTCGCGGCGTAGCCGAGGTCCGGAGTGCGGGCGAGGTCAGCCTGGAACGTATCCATGTCGGCCTGACGGTCCGGGTAGGTGACGCCCTGCTCCGTGAGGTCCGCGCGGGTGGGGAGGAACCCGCCTGCTGCAACGAACTTCTCCTGCGACTCCGCGGTGTTCATGTACTGGACGAAGAACGCGGCGAGCGCCGGGTTGGGGCCTTCCTTCAGCGCAGCCATGTACTTGCCGCCGGGGAATCCGCCGCACTCTTCAGCGCAGGGATTGGGGGCTGCTGCCCAGTTGAAGTCCGCGTTGGCGGCGAACTGGCCGACCTGCCAGTTGCCGGACAGGTAGACGGGGGTGTCCTGCGCGAGGAAGATCTCGTTCGCACCCTCGTATCGAGTGCCTGAGCCGAGCCAGAAGTCGCGGGGCATGCGGCCGTCGGCCATCATGTCGACGAGCGGCTGCAAGGCGGCTTCGGCCTTCGCCTCGTCGAGGACGACCTCGCCGTCGCCGACGAGTGCGGTGCCGTACTGGCTGAGCACAGTGGAGAGTCGGTGCCCCGACTTGTCCATGGCGAACGCGTACTCGGTGCCTGTCGCCGTCTGGACCTTCGTGGCCGCGTCGATCATCTCGTCCCAGGTCCATGGATCGTTCGAATCGGGGAGCGGGACGCCGGCCTGCTCGAAGAGGTCGGTGTTGATGAACGGACCGTTGAGGGTGAGGTCGGATGGGACCGCGATGAGCTGCCCGTCGTCGGTCGTGGCACCGGAGACCGGGCCGTCGACGAACTCGGACGCGTAGTCCTCGCCGAGGTACGTGCGCAGATCGAGGAGGTCGTTCTGGAAGTCGCCGAGGCCCGTGAGGCGCACGACGTCGGGCGCGTTGCCTCCCGAGAGCCGCGCCTGCACGGACGTGACGAGGTCCGCGTACGGGAGGATCTCGAGGTTCACGGTGACGTCGTATTCTTCCTCGAACGATGCGATGAGGTCGCGTGTTGCCGCCTCGTCGGGACCGTCGGTGAAGTAGACGTAGCTCAGCGACTCGCCGGCGAAGTCTGCCGGGTTGATCTCCTGGACTTCCAACGGCCCGCTTGCACCGCCGTCGCCGCTGACGACCTCTCCGGGGGCGCACCCCGTGAGGCCAACGGTGACGCCGACGGCCAGCGCGAGCGCCACCTTTGCGTTGTGCCTTCTCGTAGTCATTACATCCTCCTTGATGTCAATCCCCCGACCCGGGGAGCCGACGCCTCTCTGCGTCGATGGTGGCGATACTACAAGTTTTCGGCTCTATGGAAAGCACTTTCTGTAGAGCGGAAACTAGGCTAGGGTGCGAACTACTGACCTGACTCAAGGAAGAGTCGAATCGACAGCGCGTCCCGGCCGCCGTCGCCCACTCGATGGAGTGCGGAATCTCAAGCGGCCGCGATTGGATGAGGACATGACACCATCGCCCGAGAACTCGGAGCCCCCGCTCTCTGCCCTGATGAAGGGCCTCACGCTCATGGAGGCCGTCTCCGAGCACCATCGCATCTCCGACCTCGCGACCGCGACAGGTCTCTCCGTCAGCACCGTGCACCGAGTGCTCAGCGACCTCGTCGAGCATGACTGGATCGAGCACGGCGCAGACCGCACCTACCGCCCGGGAGCCCGCACGCACCTCTTCGCTGCGAGCGTGCAGCGCGACGAACGCGCGACGCAGAAAGCCCTCCCGCTGCTCCAGCGACTTCGCGACGAGGTGGGCTGCACGGTGCACATGGCGCGGTTCCGGCAGACGACGCTCATGTACGTCGCCAAGATCGACGGACCGGCTGCTTACCAGATGCGCTCACGCGTCGGAGACACCATCCCGCTGTGGTCCACAGCCATCGGCAAATCGATCCTCGCCGCCCTCTCCCCCGAGCTGAGTTCCGAACTGCTGATGTCAGCTGAGCTCACGAGACGGACGGTCCACTCCATCGTGTCGAAGCGGGAGCTCCAGGCGCAGCTTCGCGTCGTCTCCGAGCGCGGATGGGCGATCGACGACCAGGAGAACGAGCTCGGGATCCGATGCGTCGGCGCAGCCCTCCGATCCGCGGATGGCTCCGTCATCGGAGGCGTCAGCACCTCGGGCCTCGAGCACGAGATGACGCCGGAGAAGATCCAGGACATCGTGCCGCATCTGCTGCGGACGGTCACCGAGATCAGGAAGCTGGTCTGAGCAACCGACGTCGGGCCTTTGGCCCGTCGTCCGCCTTTCTGGAATCAGGCGTCACCAGACGAGCGCTCCGCATCTTCCTCTCTCAGGAGTCGACGCATGGTTCGCACGGATCGGAATCCACTTTCCTGTGCGATTCCGAGAAGTTCGGATTTCGAGTTCGCACTCATACCGAGAAGAGTGCGGGCCCGATGCACCCGCCTGGCTCGAAGAGTTGCCCCTGCCGTTTTCCCCTCGGCCGCGAATATGCGGTGCAACTGCGAGATGGAGATATTCAGAGCGCGCGCGAGCTCTTGGGTCGAGAAGCCCGCATCCCGGTAGTTTTCCTCGATCAGCAGGTGAGCACGCGCGAGATGCTGGTCTCGCGGTGAACTGACTTTCACATCCTCATGAACTCTCGTCTCGGTGAGCGCAGCGAGCAGCAGCTCTTCGACTCCACGCCTCCAGTAGCTGAAGCCATGCTGCTGCTCTTGAATCTTCGAGTCCAGCGAAGCGTTTGCCGCCGCGATGAAGACTCTCCGGAAAGCATTTTCCGTCACGAACGGGCCTGGCGCCTGACTCTCGACCCATGGAAGTTCCGCGAGGCGCTCCCTGGGAATCGCGATGAACAGGCACGAATGAGGCTCCGTCGACGAGACGCTCGCCGGCCGACGTGCTGAATGCGTGTAGAAGTGCGGTGCAGCGACCTTCCTCATCGGCCCGCCAGCGCTCTGAACCATGAGATGACCCGTCAGGACGAAATTCACATAAACAAGATCCGGATTGTAGGAGCCAGATCCCGGGTCAACTCCCGTCGCGGTTTGCCAGATGCGTCCCAGAGTGAAGGCTGGGGTCCCGATGATGTCCGCGTGGACACGGACCTTCGTGCCGACAACTCGAACTTCCCACCCCTGCTCTTGCAGCCACTGCAGTGCCTCATCGTTCTCGAGACCCACAACATGTGCGGAATCCAATGCTGCTCCGATCGTTCGAGTCGGGCCAATCGGCCGAATCCGCTAAGAGAAATCAGACGCCAGTGAGCACCGTGGGCTGCCGCTCCTCCGATGGAATGGGCGCGTGACCGGGATACGGAGCGTCGCGAAAACTACTCGTGACGCGCAGTCATCTCGACCGCGGGTTTGACGCGCGCACCTCGGTGGCAGATATCCCCGGGGGCTCAATGGGGCTGAAGACGGGCAAGTGTACCCACACTCCGCGACGGATGACGAGTTGATCTTGGTGGTGACCATCATGACCGACTGGACCAAGCGGCCCGACGAGGATCCGTGGAGTCTCCGGCACCCCAGTACCTTCACGTCTCGAAATGCGACAGTTTCGCTCTAGATTCCGTCAGGGCCTTCGGTCGGCGAATTGTGCTCTTACAGTGAGCGATGTGGGTGCTGATGACTGAGCTATCGGGGGATGGCGTGCACGGCACCCCACCGTGCGGCGCGGTGATCTGGGGTCACCGCGCCGCACATTTCCGAAGCGGGCTCTCATTCCTGCTGGCGTCCCTCGCGCTCCATCCCTCGGTCGGCTCAGTTGCGATGCTCTTCCATCTCGGAACGCGCTCTGCTGCTCCGAAAAAATGATCGATGTCCGACCTTGAGCCATATCACGACAATGCTGTTCCATGTGGCGACAGCCAGGGCGTGATTACTGGGCAGGACCTAGCTTGATGTCGACATGCGACGACTGGTGACCCCTTTTCAGCAGACGACGCATGACGCCGAAACCACGCGTTCCGGAACCGCGCGACGTGAACTCGCGCTCTTTGACCCCGACAAACCAGATGACCCCCGAAAAGCCAGAAGTTTCTGGTCACGACCTTGTGATCGCCCTCGAGTGATTCGTCACGGAATCTAACGATCATCAGCGCACCCCTGGAGGATTGAAGAAATGGACAACGAGAAGGATGCGGAGAAAGCGGGGCTTGATCGCCGCGGGCTCCTGGCAGGGGCCGCATGGTCGGCACCCGTGATCCTGGGCGCAGTCGCTGCCCCAATCAGCGCAGCGTCCGGAAACCCTGGAACGGCGACTGTCAACGCAACGGCAGCGTCTGCAGGCCGCCTCACGGTCAACATTCCTGCGGGTGCCCGCAACGTCACGTACACCATTCGAGGCGGCGCTGGCGGGCCTACCTCGAAGTCCGGCGGTGGAGGCGCAGTCATCACCGGGACACTGAACCTCGGTGGTGTCGCCACAACGCTCACCCTTGTCGCCGGAGGCGGGGGCGCAGGGCGGGGCACCCTCAGGGGCAACCGGACTGACGGCTGGAGCGTCGGATCCTACGGCGGAGCCCGCACAGGAGACCCGAACAACGATGGCGGAAACGGTGGCGGGAGCTCGGCGATCGTGCTGAGTGGGCGCCCCGTGGTCGTCGCCGGCGGTGGTGGTGGAGCCGGCTCCGAAATAGCCTCGGGTGCGCAGACGGCAGTTGCTGGCGCTGGCGGCAGTGGCGGAAATCCACCTGCAGCCGGCACACGCGGAACGCGTGGAGGCGGGGCCGCGGCGGAAGGCGGCGGTGCGGGCACTGCCACCGCCGGTGGCGCGGGAGGGACACCCTCTGGCGGAAGCCCCACCCGATTCGGCACAGGGAACCCCGGCAACGGCTCCGCTGGCGGCGACGCCTACGGCACCGGAGACGGGGCCTCCGGCGGAGGGGGTGGTGGCGGTTACTTCGGCGGCGGCGGCGGCGGAGCCATCTATTACGGCTCCAGTTCCCCGCAGGGGCCGGCCGGAACCGGCGGCGGCGGCGGCGCAGGCTCGAACTACGTTGGCGGCACCACTGGCGCGGCCGTGCTCACCTCGACCATCAGTTCCGGATCAGCAACCGCAAGCGGCGGTTACGGCCTCCCGGGTGTCGTCACGATCAGCTGGGAGTAGCCTCTTCCGCCGGCTCCCTGCTCCGTCACCACGCGGAGCAGGGAGCCGGCGGCCTCACGCCGCCCCGCGGTCAGAGCACGAAGTCAGCAGGCGGGTCCGAAGGCGGATCAGCTGAAGGTGCGCTGACATCAGGCGCTCGCACATCCTTCGGAGTCATCCCGTGGGTGCTGAGCAGGGCACGACGCATCGATCCGACGGAGTTGAACCCGCTCATCTTGCTGACCACATCGAGGTTGAGTTGCGGTCGAGTGAGGAGCAGATGCCGAGCCCGGTCTGCTCGCGCTGACCTCAGCATCTTGGCGACGCTCGCTCCGTGCCTTTCCGCGGCTCGCTGAAGCGACCTCGTCGAGACGCCAAGCTCCCTCGCGATTTCCGGGGGTCCGAAGTCGAGGTTGGAGGACCGAGAGCTGACCAGCTCCTTGACGCGCTCGAAGAGATCATCCGGTTCCTCGATGTTCTCTCGGGTCGACTCCACAACAAGTGCGCGGGCGAAGGAGCGAAGCAGCTCGCGAATGGAGTTCGCTGTCATCTGGTCGGCGTCGGGAGACTGGCTGAGGAGCCTGCTCAGGAAGTGATAGGTCGCCGTGAAGAGTGGTGAACTGGAAACGTCCGTCACATTGGGAACCCGATTCGCCTGCAACGGCGAGATCTCGTCCTGGTCGAACGTGAAGAGGATCATCTCCGTGACGCCGACCACCTCAATGGTGAGTGGCTCGTGCCCCGGGAGCGCCATGCCAACACCTGTGGCGCTTGGGGTGCCCTTCAGGCTGTCACCAGCGAACGCGACTTCGCCTTGGTTGACGAGGACGAATGCGAATCGCCGTCTTGCGGGCAGACGTGTGCGAGGCCATTCCAGAACGACGGGACGCGTTCGGAGCCTCGTCACGAGGAAATTGTTGAACCGGAGAAGCTGCACCTCCGAGTGGGCCGGTTCGTAATATTCGCGGACAAAAACTCCGGAAGATTCAAATGCATCTTCGGGCAGTGTTCCCACGAACGTATTCTCGTACCCACGTAGCCCTGGCAAGGCTTGCCAGCCGTGAATCTCTGAAAAATATGAGCGCTCACTCATATCAGCGTCACCCCTATCGCTTCTCCTGCAGATCACGTTCAGCGACGAGAACTGCGGTCATGCCTGAGGGAGCACAGAACCAGCTACCGGGTTCGGTACTCTGACTGCGGCACGACGTGAAATGGCCCGCCCCGCTCATCGACGTGCGAGAGTCGAGCCCTTGTCGTGTGGTTATCCGACCGAGTTGTGCGGCCACGTGAGCATGACGATGAGCCTGCTCAGATCGCTGGGGACCAGTCACGTGCGTGAGCGTTCCGCGCGGGCCGCTCCGAACAACCGTGGGGCACACGAGCGAGAGCTCGACACCACGCTGGTCGCGGCGAGTGGCTTGGCGAGGTACGGGCCTCAGCCAAGAAGTCTCGAGACGCACACCCCTCGTCGCCCGCTGGAACAGAGGCGATCATCGCGTCGGTCCGCCAGCTTCTGCAGTCTTCCTATGCGGCGCCCGGGATGTCGAAGGTGAGTCCCGTTGCGATGCCGCTCGCGGGACTCGCGTGGTCGTCCGCGAGGGCACATGTTCGTCCCGACTCAGCCGAATTGGTCTCATCAGGCGCTCCGAGTGGCCCGTTGCTGGACGCAGACGCACCGTCGACGACTCTCATCGACGCGGCTGAGAGCGGTTCGGCGACGGGTCTGGCAAAGACGGGCGACGTCCTCGCGGCTCCCGTCTGCAAAGTCCTGCGTTCGACTGGCGACATCGGTTTCATGTTCCTTTGGTTCACGTTGCACTTCCCGGGGAAGTTACTGATAGCTCACAAACGTAATGACGGCGCACGGCCCGGACTCAGGGTTGCGACTTTTTGGCCACAGCCTGCTTCGTTCACGTCGCGGTGGGGGTGTGCGAGGCCGGAGAACGAGACAAAGGCGAGCGAGCCTCGAGGAGCATCAGCAATGCTCCTCGAGGCTCGCTCGCCTTCGCAGGTCGTGGTCAGACTGATCTCAACACGAAGACAAGATCACACGATGCCCTCGAGTCGACGGCAACAAACTCCACGGCACTCCGCGGTGCTCAGGCATGCGGGTAGAAGACCCCCCACTTGTCCGAGAGCACTTCCTCGCTGGAGACGTTCACAGGGCTCGACGACCCATCTCGGCAGGTGAAGTAGCTCCCGCCCGCGCCGAAGACCTGACCGTAGTTTGCGCCGATCGCTGGGGGCGAATCCGTCCAGTTGGAGCCGTAATCCTCGCGCTTGGGCCGCGGCGAAGACGGGATCGCCCAGGCTTGGATGCCCGAGGTCGTAGCGCCGGGGGCCAGGGGCTTCTTGTATCGGTACTGCTTGACGTCGAATCGACTGAGGTATCCCCCCATCTCCGATGGGCCGTCACTGATCGTGGTGTCCATGTACTCCCAGTCGTCGCTCACGAAGGGGGAACTCTCGAATCCTGAGAAGGGCGTAGCATCCGCATTCCGAGTCCCCGGGTTTGAGGTAAGCCCCACGAAGACGACAAGTCCACCCGCTGGAACGGCATCGACGCCAGTATTCGAGAAGTTAACCGATGTATACACGGTGCCGTACGTCTGGGAATCGTTGGTCCGCGTGCCCCACGGTGCTCCTGAGAGCGTTTCCGTGAAGAACGGCACTTCGGGCTGCAGCTGCGCCCACGTCGCGGTGAGCGTTGCATCGATCGGATCGCAGGGTGAAGCCACCGCCTGTGGGGCAGTGACCGCGAAGGCCACGACTGGCGCCGCCCACGCCGCCCCCTGCACGACGTTTCGACGGCCGATGAGCCTGTCACCGGTTTTTTGAGACGAGTTCTGCATGTGTATTCTTCCTAACCCCTCCAGCGAAATCTCTACCCCCGTGTCTCGGGAAACCCGCTGTCTTCTCGAGCGAACCTAACGGCGGTGCCAGCGATCGCGGCCAACTGAGATCCCGGATTCGACCTGGGTGACCGAAACGTGCGCAAATGGTCCGAAAACGCAAGAAGTGATCCGAGATTACCGAGTTGAGCAAGCATGAACTGGCGGCCTGAGGTTGGTCGTCGACGTCGATCCGCGCGACCAGGGATTCTCGGGAAACCGATGTTGCGAGCTCTGACGCCGCCTCTCCCCGCTGCCAGGCGCGCTCAGTCGCTTCACCTGTACTGCCGCCGCCAGACAGGCGCACGGCTTTCGGGGCGCAGATCGCTGCGTCCAGGTGCAGCACTCATGACCCGCGGACTCAGCAGGCGCGCCTAGGCTGTAGGGGCGAGCAACGGTTCAGCCGCCCAGCTGTGCCACGGCGATTCCCCGCGGTGAGCACGGAAATCGAACGGCGTTCAAGCCAGCCGCAGAGCTATCTTCGCCAGCAACGAAGCGGCCGGAGTGCCAATGTCCTCCTCCTGGTCGAACGTGCCTGGTGTTGGTCGTAGCTCGCGGCTCGCCGGCAACCGACTTCGCTCGACCCACACCTTGCGTGCGGCCCCACACCGGGTCACCGCCCGCCCAGACTCTGTAGAAAGTACCCATGAAGAACACTTCGAAGCACAACCTCGAACTCTCAGCACCGAAGCGCCTCCCCGGTGATGCGATGCGTATCACTCCACTCGGAGGCCTCGGGGAGATCGGCCGGAACATGACGGTCTTCGAATACCGCGGCAAGCTCCTCATCATCGACTGCGGTGTGCTGTTCCCCGAGGAGAATCAGCCGGGCATCGACGTCATCCTCCCTGACTTCGCCGCGATCCGAGATCGCCTGAGCGATGTTGTGGCGATCGTGCTCACGCACGGCCACGAGGACCACATCGGCGGTGTCCCGTATCTGCTGAAGGAGCGCGCGGATATCCCGATCGTGGGATCGCAGCTCACGTTGGCGCTCATCACCGCAAAGCTGGCCGAGCACGGCATCAAGCCCCCGACGTCCCAGGTCGAGGCCAATGACCGGGTCAAGATGGGGCCATTCGATCTGGAGTTCTTCGCCGTGAACCACTCCATTCCGGATGGTCTCGCCGTCGCGGTCCGCACGGAAGCGGGCCTCGTCCTCCACACTGGTGACTTCAAGATGGACCAGTTCCCGCTCGACAACCGACTCACTGACCTCGGTGGATTCGCCCGCCTCGCTGATGAGGGGGTCGACCTGTTCCTCGTCGACTCCACGAACGCTGACGTTCCGGGCTTCACGACGTCCGAGAGGGACCTCGCGCCCGCCATCGACGAGGTGTTCCGGAACGCACCGAAGCGCATCGTCGTCTCGAGTTTCGCGAGCCACATCCATCGCATTCAGCAGATTCTGGATGCCGCGGAACGGCACGGCCGCAAGGTCGCGTTCGTTGGGCGTTCCATGGTGCGCAACATGGAGATCGCGGGGCGTCTCGGGTACCTCAAGGTGCCGGCGGGCATCATCGTGGACCTCAAGCGCCTGGAGAAGCTGCCCGCCCAGCAAGCCGTCCTCGTGTGCACTGGTTCGCAGGGTGAGCCCATGGCGGCGCTCTCGCGAATGGCGCGCCGCGAGCACATCATCACGGTCGGTGAAGGCGACACGATCCTGCTCGCGAGCTCGCTGATCCCGGGCAACGAGAACGCCATCTACAGCGTCATCAACGCGCTCATCCGGTGGGGCGCGACGGTCGTGCACAAAGGCAATGCGAAGGTGCACGTCTCCGGACACGCCAGCGCCGGCGAGCTCGCCTACTGCTACAACATCCTCTCGCCAACCGCGGTCCTGCCCGTGCACGGCGAGTGGCGTCACCTCACGGCCAACGCTGAGATCGCCGTTCGGACCGGGATCCCGCGGGACCGCGTCCACATCATCGAGGATGGGGTTTCCGTCGATCTCCGACGCGGCGTGACGAGCGTCAGCGGCCGGATCCCGGCACCCCACATCTTCGTCGACGGCACCACTATGGGCGTCGCGACCGACGCCGCTCTCGATGATCGACGGGTACTCGCGGAAGAAGGCGCGCTCACGATTCTCGCGATCTACGACGAGCGCACGCAGGAACTCGTCGAAGAGCTCGAGTTCTTCGCCAAGGGCTTCGTGGAAGAGCCGGGCTGGCAGAGCAACGCCCGGAACACTATCTCTGCAGCGATCACGAAGGCCCGCTCCAACGGTGCTCGCTTGACCCCGGAAGGGCTCGAGAAGCTGATCACGCGGGCGGTCTCCCAGTGGCTCCTGCGCCGCCATCGCCGCGAGCCGATCGTCACGGCCATCGTCGTCGACGCCTGATCCGTTCCCTGGCGGCTGCACCCGACCGCCCCCGAGAAGGGTCGAATCGAGCTTCCCTGCCCCCTGGCCGATGAGATGGGGGTTCCCCATCTCATCGGTCTCTTTTCAGAGCCCTGCTCGCGTGGGGCAATGGCTCTCTCGCCTCGTAGGGTCAGACCATGGCCGCACCGACATGGACCTCCCAGCTTCGCCCACTCGCGCGGGAAGACTGGCCTGCGTTCCTTGAGGAGAACTCCGGGCTTCCGGGGCCTCGGGCCAACCTCTCACTCGCCTCTGCGGTCGCCAGCACGGCTGACGCCCTCACCATCGAGCTCCTGTTGAGGGATAGGAGTGAATACACGGCGATGTGTGCGGCGGCCGCCCTCTCCTACGGCTCCAGCGAACCGGAATTCGAAGCTCGCGCCCGGACACTGGCGACGGACGAACGGTGGAGGGTGAGAGAAGGCGTGGCGATCGGACTCCAACTGCTTGGAGACGAGCATCCGGAAACCCTCGTGCGCATCGTGCAGGACTGGGCCGACGACCCCCACCCACTCAGGCAGCGAGCCGCCATCGCCGCTATCTGCGAGCCCCGCCTCCTCAAGAATCCGCAGGTCGCCGATGCGGCGCTCACGGCCTGCGAACACGTCACCGAGCAGTACGCGGCGTTGTCAGGGGCTCGGAGGAGGAACGCAGACGCGCGAACCTTGCGTCAGGCACTCGGATACTGCTGGAGCATCGCCGTCGCAGCGAGCCCCACCACGGGATTGACGGCGTTCCTCGCACTCGACCCCGCGGATCGAGATATCGCTTGGATCGTCAGTCAGAACCGCCGCAAGAAGCGCCTCTCCGCGCTCCTCTGACCGAGCAGTGGACCGGACCCGAACGGCGCGAACGGGGAGCAAGAGCACTGCTACCGGCCAGCAACGGCATTCTCGTGTGCGTACATACGCCTCGCGTACTGGAGCATGCGCAGGCTTCTGAAGCCAGCCTGAAGTGCGATCGCCTTCAGATCCTGAGGGGTTGCTTGAGCAGTCATGAGGTCGCGAGCAAGGCTGAGGCGCCTTTCGCGGAGGGCCGTCGCCGGAGTCGTGTCGATGGTGCGAAAGACGCGGTGCAGGTGCGAAGTGGAGATTCCCACCCGGCTGGCGAGCTCGGCGACCGAGAAATCGGGTTCGCTCGCGTGGTCCAGAATGAGCTGCTGTGCACGCTGCAGGAGCGCCCCCGATGGGCCGGCAGCTTGCATCGTCGACCGAAGAGCGGCGATAACCAGCGTCTCGATCGCGTTTCGCCAGGCCAGGAAGGGAAGCGTGTCTTCCTCGAGCTGGCCATCGAAGGAAGCTGCAGCGGCGGCGAGAGCAACGCGTCGCAGGCTCGCGTCCGGGATACGCGGGCGGCCGTCGGAGATATCCGCCCCCAGAACAGCCTCGATCTTTGATCGCCGGATACCGAAGACGAACCTGCTCGATTCCTCTTCGGTGCGGATCCCGGCGGGAAGCGCCGTGTCGTGGACGAAGATCGGAGGTGTTCCAGTCTGCGGCGACTCTGCTGCTTCTTCTTCGATGACGCTGAGGGTTCCGCGCATCATGAAGCTCAGATAGACGCGATCAAGGCCGGTCTCGTGCGTCGGGCGGACCCGGACTTCCATGGGCGTGTGCCAGATCCGGGTGACGCTGATGCTGGGACTGGAGATGAGATCCGCGTAGAGCCGAAAGTCCTCGCCGAGTGCTATCGGCTGCACGCCATGAGCTTCCAGCCACTCGCCCGCATGATCGCCAGACAGAGCAATGTCGAGTTCCGCATTCATTCTGAGAAGCCTCCGTGCCCACGACGCCGTGAAGATCCCGCGCCGGTAGTCGGGACTTGCTGGGCCAAACCATATATTTCCGCGGCATGGAAACAGCTCGACGTCCGTACTCACCCCGAATGTGGCCGGTGTGTCATCGCGAAGAACGGCTGTGTCGTCACGGTCTCGGGCGAGCGCCGCCTCGCGTTTGTGGGTGGTTCCTGAGCACTCTTGTTTCGAGCTGCTGCTGGATGTCAGAAGAATGCAGCGATAGCAACGGCGATACCGATGCTCATGGTGATGCCTACTGCACCGAGAGCCAAGAGCTCACGCGGCATCACGCGGCGCTCGTACGACGCCCAGTAGTCCTCAGAAGCAGGAGGGGTCGGTGCCACCGCTGCCGTGCGATCAATCGTCTCCGAAGTCATATAGCTAGTTTAGCTAGCTATATATATCCGCCCAACCCCTTGACAACCACGCGAAACCCAGTCTGCGAGGGCAATGTTCGTGAGGCTGAGGATCAGCCCGAGCGTCCTGAAGGTGGCGGCAACAGTTCCCTACTTCAGGAAGGTCCATTCGATGGGTGAGGTCTCCAGTGCAGCGGTGTCGATCGACTCGTCATTCCGAGTCCTCACGACTCGTCGAATGGCTCTGCAGGTGCGCCATGCCTCTTGCTCCGACGCCTGCCTACCGAGGTGCCTCCGCTTGTCCCGCCGATCCACATCGGGACGTCGCTCGCCCAGCCGGCGACGAAATACAGCGCGCCGCCGACGACCAGCCCGCCGATCCCCGTCGCCTGCCATGCCAGCTCCCGATAGATCAGCGGCCCAACAGCCTGACCGTCGGAGAGCAGATGGAACGAATCGTTCGTGATGTGGATCAGCAGCGCCAGCCACCCAACGCCGAAGATCGTGCCAGGGACCCAACCCCAGGGCGAAATCGCCAGACCCCCGAAAATCGCTGCGGCGGCAACGGGGAGACCGAACGCCGCCACGAGTGCGACCACGCCCCACATCTCGCCGGTGCTCGACCCGGACCCGTCACTTGCCAGGAGGCTCGCGACCGCGGCCAGGAGCAGAAGGACCATCAGCGCCACCAAGGAGCCGGTGATGCCCACCATGCGCCGGGCGCTCATGCGGTAGGTCGGCTGGTCGGCCGGAGCCTGGACCGTGCGCCTCTTGGGCCTGCGCTTGCGCTTCGTCGACATTCACCCATTGTGGTGCGTGACAGCCAGACCCGTTTCCAACGGCGACGTATCGCCGATGCGACATCGGATGTGATCCGGCCCCGCGCTGCAGTCGCCTCCACGCCACAATGGCCACGCACCTGCGACACGCGACAGCGTTGCGGTGACCTCTCGGGCGCTTTGGGGAGTAGGCCCGAGTTCGAGCAGCATCACGTTGGGGCGAGATGATGCTCGACGCTGGTTCGTTCCCGTCCGTTCGCGGGGACGAACCAGCCGCCCCGCGCACCTGCGCCGACCCGAACCCCGCCGTCTTCAGATCACGCGACGACGCTGGCGATCTCCGCATCCTCGAGGGCACCATCGACCAACGCAGGAGCCACCTCGGCCTGCGAGAGACGCATCTGTCGCGTCCCGGAGTAGGGCGCCGTGGCGAGCACGTCACCGTTGCCGCCAACCTGGCGACGGAAGGACTGCGCAGTGCCATCGATGGTGACGAACCGGTCGATGTAGGGACGGGCTCCACTCCAGGCCACGTTCCTGGTGGATCGGAAGGAGAAGTCGTTGGGGATGAGCGTTCGGCCGGGCGAGAGCGGGAGCTTCGCGGTGTAGTCGGAGCGGTAGCTGTTGTATCGGACGCCGTCGATGGCGATCGTCCCGACCTTCACGAGCGGCGACCAGGCCGAGGTTCCTTCCTCCGCGAACGACAGGTCGCCGGCGGCGCTCGGGAAGTGGAAGGCAAGGTGCATGTCCGTGACCTTCGTCGCCGCGGTGGTGTCGTTGATCCAGAGGCCGCGCTCCGGGTACCGACCGCGGGCGTCCAGCGTGACCCGCGCGGTCCCCCTGCTCGAGGTGGGGTAGCCGAACTGGATCCATCCGTTGATGCCCGGGACGGGAGCGAGCGTCGACGCTGCACGAGCTGGGGCGGCGACCGCGAGGGCGATGACGGGAACGCTCCAGGCGGCGGCGCTGAGGACGGTGCGGCGGCTTGTCGAAGCGGAAGACGTGGGCTCGGGGGTGCGGGATGACATGGGTGCTCCGGATTCAGGCTGCGGTGACGGCCACAGGGCGCTGCAGCAGGGTTCTGGAGTGGGTGCTCTACGACGTGGCAGAGACAGAATCCGCACTCACCCGCGCTGCGCAGGGTGGGGGTCTATGACCTGTTGAAGCTACAACCGCGTTGAATGCGTATGCATGCACTTCACATCGCAGGTCGCATCGCTCGGAGCCCAGCCCTGGTCGTATGAGCCCGAGACCTGGTGGCACGTACACCGAGGAGGCCCTCAGCGCCGAGACCAGCGCTTGAAGGTTCACAGCTTTTGACTCGAATGTTGGGAGCCCACCCAGACTCCTGAACGCGCCCCACCCTGCGCGGTCCAGTGAGCCGCGGTCAGGTCAGTGCAGCGAGTCCTGCCGTTTAGGCATGTCTTAGTGCTCGATCACACCAAGTACGTCAGCTTCTCCCACATCATCACCACTAAATTTATGCCGGGCAAGATCGAACTCAGCCCTCCACTCCACATCAAGATTCCAGTTAGCACTCAGCCGAGAGTAATCGACCTCCTCACCGTGAACGTCATGAATAATGATAATCTCGACCTCAACATCTACGAGTGCTCTCATTACAACTTCGAAAACGTCTAGGCCGTAGCGCTTTTTTACAAGCTCGCCTCCTTCGATGAAGTGAACTTCACGAACCTTACCCACAGTCGCATGGTCTATCCCCACCGGAGACCATCGCGACACATCTCGCGCGTCGAGGACTTCCCTTATCCTGTCTGCAACCTCGCTTCGCGAGAGTCCGAGTGCGACTAGGTTGAGACCCTCTTCCTCGAATTCGCCAGGGAAGTCCACATGATCGATGGCGCTGGCGACCGTAAGCGAGGCCCCCGTCTGTTGCCTTAGCTCCTCAGCAAGCTCGACAGTGTGCTTTGAGAAGATGCTATCTTCGGAAACTAGGATGAGGTCATCAAACGGGGCATCCTGAACCTGGTCCAGCGCAGTCAACCAAACCAACGTGTCTCGGTAGCCACCTCCACTCTCATTAAACGGAGCGAGCCTGCTAATCGCACGCTTAGTTACTTCGAGATGAGTGACCTCGGGCGGCGACCTCACTTCGAAGCCGATCTCAACCAGGCGGGCATTTAAGGCATCTTCATACACGTTCATCTCGTCCGAATACACACTTAGAAGCCCACTAGCAGCCTCTCTGGCCGACCTGGTTGATTTTCGAATCACCTTACGAATCTGGGCAATATTACTTTCACGACTGCGTTGGTATCCGCCCACCGCCTCAAGCCGAGCAACCTCAGGCAGCACGAGACGCAAGCGTTCTGCAGACACTGCCTCTTGCGCGGTCGACCACTTTCGACTGCGAAGGAGCGCGTCCTTCACTACAATGTTGGCGTCCACAACGATAAGCAAGATTCCTCCGATGACCGCTCGCCTACGGCACGTAATACCGTGGCCTGTAATCTAAGTTGGATTCGAATCACGACGACTTACTGAGCCGAGGATACATACCTGAGAATGATCTGACACCTCAGAAGAGAAGGCACTGATAGATGTTGATGACGGACAACGGGCGCCCCTCATTTTACATAGGCCGTCAAAACCGCTTCTTCAAGCTCCTCCGCCAGTAGATGCTCCCAGGCTTCGAGCTCTTCGATCGACGGCAACGGGAGAGCCTCAAGCTCGTAGGCGCTCACTGCTACCGAACCGGATATGCAGCGCAGCAACCTGTCGAACGTGCGCGTGGCTAGCAAGCGCGCGAGAAGCGACCGAGAGAGCATGGGATGTTCGACCGTCGGCAGCAGCACATTCAGATGATTCTCGACAACTACGCGATTGCCGAGACGGTTGAGAGTACGTCGGTCCAATTCAACCGCTACAAGCCGCCGACACTGCTCAGGAGAAGTTGTCCGCTGAACCAGAATTGCAGGCTCACTCAGCGTGAGTGTTAGCTCATCCGCGGAGTCGCGAAGCGCTACGTAACGATGCAAGTCACGCCTGGGGTCTCTGTGCAAGCGCCCCCCGTCAATGTCTGCCGCCCAGACGACGTGCGCACGAGTCTTTGACGACCCGGCGTGCAGGTTTTCTTTGCGCCGATTCCAGACGAGCGGCCCAGTCGAAGCCTTCCAGCCCGCCATCCCAAGGTTCAATTGCATCTGGGTGGCTCCGGCAGCGATCGCGGCGTCGATGGAATCACGAGGCATGACCCAAGGGTGCGAAGTGCGTGGAGAGGGAACTATAGCGACAAACTCTGCCTCGGGACTGAGGCGCGTGACTTCTACGCATTCCGAGCGCTTGGGCGTGAAAACTGCGAGGCAGGTTTCCTGGAGAACGCCCGCAAATACTCCAGATCTTCTCTTCATGAAGGTGATCGAACGCAATGGAGCTGACTCCGCAAGCTGTCCCCGCAACTTACGAAAAGAGGAACCGGAAGCGAAGCTCGTGGGCACTAGGACAGCCACCGCTCCGTCTTCCCCCAGGCCGCTCAAAGCGCATGCGATAAACAATGCGTAAAGATTCGCCTGCCCGTACAAGCTGCCTGAGTAGCGGTTGCGCATCTTTGGAGACAGCTTCTGCCTCCCGTACGGAGGATTCATGATCCACAGAAGAGCCGGCGCCAATTCTTCCTCTAATGAGTTGCAGACTCTTGCTAACGACGGAAGGGGACGCCGCCGCGACTCTGGAACGCGCGCGAGTGTCGGGAGCATCTCGGACGCCAGGACAACATTGGCCAAGTAGACGGCCCTAGGGTCAGTGTCGAGACCCTCTACAAACTGAGGCAGCGACGCAAGCACAAACTCTGGGTCTATCTCAGAACTGGCTTCAAGGTGTTCGCGGACCACAGGAACCAGCAGGGAACCTGCACCGACAGCGGGGTCTCGCACCAAGCCATGCAAGCGACGCGGAACCTCTCCGAATCCCAGAGCATTGCGTCCCATCCGCCAGAGCCGGTCAGCCAGATCTCGAGGCGTGTAGTGCTTCCCGTAGTCGGCGCGTTCAGCCGTGGGAAGCCTGTTGACGTATAGAGAACCCAACGCGTAGGAGTCGTGTGGTAGCCCGCTCGAGACGGGGCCAAAATCGAGCTCCTGGGGTGCAACTGCGTCGACGGCCGTAGCGAGATTCTTCCATTCGCTGCCAAGTCCCGCAAGATCGACCCGCCGGGACCACCAAACCTCGAGTTCAGCGAGGGCCGTCGTTACGGTCGCAGGAGCCTCCGGAAGTGCATCTACAGTTGCTGCGCTCAGCACTTGCGGCCTGGAAACGGTCATGCTCACAGGGTAGTTGTTCTAGGCGCCGACCGCCGACGTTTTCGTCACGGATCCCGCATGATCGAACCCCAGAGTGAGGTGACGAGGAACCAGCACTACGTGTTGGCGACAGGCTCGGAAAGACGAGGAGCCCAGCCGAGAGCGACACTTACAAGCCTGAACCCGTCGCAACATCGGCCTACGGTTGACTGGAGGATTGGTCCCGCAAAAACCTCGCGTTGGAAAGTTTCATATCGGCAAAGGCAGCCGGCAGGGAGACTTCCTGCGGTACGAAGATTTTAGATCCGTCCCGCCGCGTGAGCGCCCGGCGAAGCTTGCTCGCGTGCTGCTCCCCGAGGTACTGGATGATGACTCCGTAGGGCGACAAGTCGAGCGGGTGACTGCCACCGTGCCGGCTCTTGCCTTTCGATAAGATGTCGCCGAGTCTGGCGTGTTCGATATTGCATGAAGCTAGAGTCTGTCGCACGGTAGTCACAAGCCTCTTTAGATCCTCAGGAAGGTGAACCTCCTGGAAGGACTGTTGGAGGGTCGTAACGATCTCCTGAAGCGCGGTCGTTTCCGCATCCTGACGCGTCAGGAGCGGATTTCCAGTCTTGGCTAGTTTCTCAGCTTCGAAAATCGCCACTTCGGCCGCCTCGAGGGAGGCCTTGACTTGCGCAGCGACTCTCTCCTTTCCCCAGCTGAGTTCGCTCGTTTTGTAGGTTAGATCGTGCGTTGATATTGACCATGCATGCTGAAGGTAAGTCTTGATCTGAATTTCAAACCTCGGGCGATGCACGGGTGATTCCTCGAGACCAGGGGGAACCTTGAGCCGAGCAATCACGCGAACGTGGTCAAAACTAAAATCCAGCGGCCTGGACACTGCAACTTTGTTAGTCTCCGGCTTTCGGTAGCTGAAGTTGAAGAATTCCATAACTAGCCGCTCAGCCGTTTGAACATGGTCGAGAGTCGGAACCACGATCGTGCACGCGAAAAAGTCCTCGAGATCGTGGGGTTCGAACTTTCCCGTCTCAATTTTCAGCGCGTAGCTCTCGATGCCTTTCAGTCGACCTTCATAGTGCCACGTACGCTCAATCTTTGGTTTGAGTATTGCCTCTACCTGACGTTGAACCCTCTCTAAGAGATCGCGGTTCTCATCATAGGAGGCACGGATGGAAGCTTGAATTTTCATTTCAAGAAGTGGGCAATGGCCACGGAAAGTGAAATGGAGCGTTCTTCACGCTGGCGCAGATCAGTAGACGCACCCCTGGAGTTCGCGACGTACCTCTCGATTGGTTCGCGGAGAGACTCAAGATCTGCAGCTATTTCAGCGGTCTCACTGAACGCTGTTGCGGCCGTCATGAACTTCACGTACGCCTCAGCGAAGGAGCTGGGTTCCGTATCTCCAGACTCCAAGATAACCCAGGACCAGAGCGTGTAAATGTTGGCGAACGTGCGAGCGTGTGTTGAGACCACCTGTCGCTCTTGCTCCGCCTCTTGGATGTAGTCGAGCCCGGCTTCGAAGGCTGACACGAAGTCACTGAGAACGAACGTGTCGTCCGCGGGATCTTCGAACTCGGCATATAGAGCGTCAAGCGCGTCCTGATCAAAGCCCTGGAGAGACTGTCGAAGAACTACAGCCATGAGCTCCGAGATGAACTGAACGTCTTGCATACGCCGCGCCCGCGCGGTAGTTGACACTTTAAGCGCCGACCAGATTGGCCGACTTGCCTGTTCTTCGGCGAACGTGACGAACCAGCCGTCGAACCTAGAGTGACGAATCTCCTGCGGAGTGAGTTTACGAGAATTCTTGTTGAGTCGCCCAAAAACATCGTTCACAACAGCTGGCTCGATGGTGTCGAGCATCTCGACGGTGAACTCATAGTCCCAGAGGCGCCGCTTCAGGTCAGCGTCATCTTTGAGGTCTTTCCAGCGTTTGTTCGCTAGGCGATTGTCACTGATCGTCTCTGGTATAGCTAGTTTGTTCTGCACAAAGAGGAGGATCGTCTCCAGCCTCTGCTTGCCATCGACGACATGGTACGTCGTGCTTCCGTTGAGGTCGGTGTCTTTGTGTAGAAAGATGGCCGGACTTGGGTAGTTGTTGAAAATAGTGTCCAAGAAATACTCTCGGTCGCCTCGAGTCCAGACACTCTTTCGCTGGTAGGACGGTTCCAGGTCCAGCCGACCCGCGCCGTTGACATCAAGGAACCACGTTACATCTTGGGTCGTGAGACGACGCTTCATTTCGCACCCTTCGTGAGCACCGGGGCTCGTTGAGTAGACAAGGAGACCGACTTTGCTTCGCTACAAAATCCTCCGTCCCGCTGATTCTATAGCTCCCGCGATCAACTTCAAAGGCAACTGCACTGGGACAAAGGCCTAGATGCATCGCTCAGCCGCCCGTCTCGTACGGAACCAGGAATCGGGGCCGACAGAATCTCGGATCCAGACGGTTCCGCGCACCGAGCAGGGGTCACCTACACACCGGCCAGTGGCACTCCTTTCGATTCCCAATCCTGCGGGGAACGCCTCGGTTTCGAAGCCCAGACTCGGCGCCACCAAGAGTTGACCAATCGGCACTTCGGGCGGTCTCCGAACTCCGCTCGTGGCATCCTCCGGGGATTCGCCACGGGCTCTCGTGGATCTCGATCAAGTCCCGGGAGCAGGTCGCTGCCGTGTCGAGCTCCGCCTCGTCGCGCGGCCGCTCGGCAGGACGGACGGGAAGGCCTGCCACTTGTTTGGCCACTTCATTATGCTTCCCCGGTAGTCCTAAGCTCCAGTGGAGTCCGCACTTGTGGCCGCCGCCGCCAGCTTCTCGCGTTCGGACAGCTGCTCCCCCTCGATCTCCGGGTGAAGCATGAACACGTCCAACAGCCCACGCCGTCTTTCTACTCGGGTAACGGCCTGCTTCTTCCGATCATCGCTCAGTCTCGTCCCTTCGGCTTTTCGACATGTCGTTGTCTTCGATAGACGGCAGCTTCGCTGCTTTGCGTGCTTCCGGAGAGTCAAGTTGCCTTCCGGGGAGCGACCGCTAACACACGACACAACGCATCTGTGTGCCAAGACTCCGTCGCACGCTCATAGACCCCGCGATCTTGAAGATGAGCGTCACCTCCGCAGGGAGTCGACACCAAAATGCGAGGAGGGACAGGGAGGCGTAGACGAACGAGGGACCGGAACTAGACCAAAGGCGGAGACGAGACTGGATGTGCAATGAGCACTGACAGACAACGGGACTGTCGGGAGGCACAGCGGGAAGAAGATCAGGGCAGAGAATGACGTAGAAGGCACGCATGCACTTACAGTGTGAGCTACGCTCAGTGCTGTGCGCGGCGGAGTAGCGAGATGGAAGCGGGGCGTCGCAGACCATGGCCCTGCGGGCCGCGGTCCACTACGCCTTCGATGGCGTCTGTGACGGCGCTCGAGCCGATCGGCTCGCGTCGGTCGACGCGGCGATCGGGTACACGCACGCGGGATCGACCGTGACTCGCTTCACTGCCACCGAGGCGGGCATCGCCGCCGATGAGCTGGGCGTGGAGCAGCTGAAAGCGTGGGTCGCGGGCAGCGACCCTGCCACGGGCGTGCACCGCGGCTACCAAGTGCAGGGGCCCGACGCGGATCTCCTGTTCGACGCGACCGTGAACGCACCGAAAACGCTGTCGCTCGCGGCGATGCTCGACCCGGAGATCGCGGCCGCGTTCGACGCGCTGCAGGAGCGGATCCGCGATCGCACGATCGACATGTGGCGCACCGAGCTGAACGCGCGCCGCGGCGCACAAGGGCGCATCAGCATGGACCTCGCGCAGATCGAGGTGGTCGAGCTGAAGCACGCCCGCTCCCGCTCCCTCGATCCGCACGCCCACACCCACATGTGGCTGAACGCCCGTGTCCTCGGCCAGGATGGCCGCTGGGCGAACCTCGACTCCCGGACAATGCTGCGCTTCCAGACGTTGGTCAACGCGGAAGGACAGTTGGCCGCGGTCACGGACACGGAATGGGTGGCCACCCTCGCGGCCAAGGGGTTCACCATCGACCCTGCCAAGGGGGAAGTCGAGCAACTGCAGCATCTTGTCCGGGCGTTCTCGAAGCGGTCGAACCAGATCGAGGCGGCCAAGGCCCGCTTCCTGGCCGAGTGGCAGGCGGACCACCCCGGACGGGAGCCTACGATCAATGACCAGATGGCCATTGACCGGCGCGCGTGGGCGGTCGGACGTCCCGAGAAGCCGGGCATAGTGTCCGAAGAGGACTGGGCGGACAGCGTCCGCCGCGAGCTCACCGACCTCGACCCAGCCCTGCTCAAGCGGCGCAAGCCGGTCACTGACCTGGCTGTCCGCGTATCCGCGTCTGACATTGACCGCGTGGCCAGGCTGGCCATCTTGGACGCCGACTCCCGATCGACCTCCTCCAGCGGCCGGTTCTCGGACTTCACGCTGCGCGCCGGCGCGGTCCGCGCGGTCGCTCGTGTCGTGGCTACCGGCGACCGCGACGTCCTCGCGTCCACCGTGGACGCTGCCCTCGACCGGGCGCGCGGCCACTACTTGATCGACTTGGCCGCGGACAGCATCGACGTGCCGGGTGGGGTTGGCCGGTACATGCTGGCCGAAACCGCCACCCTGAAGCGCGACCTCGACGAAGGAATGCGGGCGCAGGCCAAGCGCGGGAAGAACGTGGCCACGCACCTCATCGACCACCTCGCCAGCAACCCGAAGATCGGCGGCGAGCACGGCCTCGACGAACAACAGACCGCGGCAGCGTGCGCGATCGCTGGTTCGTCGCGTCTGGTCACGGTCATTGGTCCCGCGGGTGCGCGCAAGACGACCATGCTGAAAGTGGCCAGGGCCTCCTTGTCCGGTCAGGGCCGGAAGGTGCTCATCGTCGCGCCGACGAAGAAGGCGTCGTCCGTGGCCGGACGTGAAACGGGAGCTGACGCGACCAGCCTGCACGCGCTGATCTACCAGTACGGGTTCCGATGGAGCACGGACAAGGACACGGGACGGCCAGTCTGGCGGCGGCTGGCCATCGGCCAGAAAGACCCGACTTCCAAGGACGGCCACGTGTACCGGGGGCCGAGGGACAGCGCCGTCGTTGACCGGAAAACGCGCATCGTCGTGGACGAGGCGGGCATGGTCGACCTCCACACCATGCACGCGCTCCTGCAGGTGACCGCTGAGACGGGCGCAGGACTCGCGCTCGTCGGTGACCCCGCCCAGGTCAACCCCGTCGGCCACACCGGCGCGATGGCACTCGGCCAGCGCTACGCCGACACACACGTCGACCTCGAATCCGTGCACCGCTTCCGCACCAATGACGGCGAGACGGACACGGCCTACGCGAACCTCACCCTTCGCATGCGCGCGGGCGATGCCTCAGACGAGGTGGCGCACGAACTCGTGACCACCGGTCACGTCCGGACCGCGGCCAATATGACCGAGCTGCACGCGGCCATGCGTGACCGGTACCTTGAGCTGGCCGGACACAAAGACCGCGCCGCGCTCTGCGTGGCCACGAACGAGGAAGCGGTCACCGTCAACGACCTCATCCAGCAAGAGCGCATCGACCGCGGCCAGATCACCGGTCGACCGGTGGCCATCACCGCCGACGGGTCGGTCATCTACGCGGGCGACGTCGTGCAAACTCGGCAGAACGACAGCGACCAGAACGTGGAGAACAACCAGGTGTGGACAGTCCGGAAGAAGACACTGACCTGGAAGCTACTCCTCGAATCCGTCGACCAGAAGGGGCTCACGACCACGGTCGACGCGGACTACGCGACTGACAAGCTCGCGCTCGCCTACGCGTCGACGATCCACGGCATCCAAGGCGAAACTGTGCACGGCTCCATCGTCGGCCCCGGCGTCGACGCCGCCGGCCTCTACGTTGGACTCACCCGCGGGAAACGCGTCAACGAAGCGTTCCTCGTCGCGAGCGACGATGCCACCGCGGAGCGGCAGCTCGTGGAATCGCTGCGCCGCGGCGACCTCGAAGCCAGCCTGCAGGACAACTACCGGGCGCTGCACCGCGAGCTCGGGATCTCCGCTCGCGAAGGCGTGTTCGCGCCCGCGCCTTGGCAGCAGCGCCCCGCAGGGCACCTCCTCGACCTCGCCGCCGCGGAAGCTCAGATCAACCCCAAGCACACGCACAACGAACTGCAAGCCATCAAAGACACTGCCGACCGCCTCGAAGCTGAGCTGCGTCAGCTCCGCCGAGCCCGCAACGACGCGAACGCGGACCCGCGCCGGGGCGAGGGGCCAGAAGTTGCGGACATCGACGCGCTCCAGGCCCAGGTGAACGAAGCACGCGCGCGCGAACGCGAAGCAACGAAGGCTTCCATGCCGGATCTGCGCAAGCTCGACGCGCTCCACGCCGAACGCATCACCCGCGAGCACCTGCTTGACACGGACACCTCCAGCAGAGAGCACCAAGAACGCGTATCGGTGGCGAGACGCGCCCAAGGCCCGAGACCGGTCGATGTGCATGTGAGTCCAGTCGCCCAGGGCAGCGGGCGAGGAACCGAGCGACGCTCTCCAGGCCCGTCGCTCTGAGACGCACGCGATTCGCTCGCGCCCGCTGGTGTCTCGACCAGTGCAACATTTCGAGCCCCGTCCGCGTGGGCGCTCCGAGCACTGTGGCTCCTCCCGATGATGGGATGCAATAAGCGGCCTGAAAGTTATTGCGCACGAAACGAGCGAATCACCCGCTCGGTGCTAAATAACGCACAGTGAGTGATACTCAACCTCCGACTGATACAGGAAAGCAACGGGACCGAGGGGGTCGATGTCAAAATAGTCGATCTTGTTGAAGGAGTTTCACGACTGGGCGATCACATGATTACGCAAGCCACTAGATGATCTTCATAGAAGCAAGTCTAATATTCTCTGTGATTTCCGCAATCCATCCCGGCTGTACTATCCGTGGAGCGACTTACTCCTTGAACGGCGCACTATGATTACTCGTTCCCGCCGTAATCAGCGCACCGACTTTCCAGGGTTGCAGTGAGCCCCGTGGGGAGAACGGCCCGCTCACCGTCAGCCGCAGTAAAGGAGGCCGTGAGGTCAGATTCCTTCGTCTCCCCGAAGCACCCAGATGTATTAGGGATCTGGAAGGTGAAAACCTTCATTTCTCCGGGTTCCACCAGGATCGGAAAATCACATTTCTGTAGTTCTAGACCCGTTCGATCCCGCCCGCAGAATAGGGCATCCGCAGGAAGCCACTCATCTTCATACTGAACCGCAGCACTCGTCACCGATCCAGTCGTTTGGCCCGTATTCACCACTTCCACTCGAATCTGTGTGTTGGAGTCTGCGTACTCGCCTGGTTTGAGCACCCGTTCAATTCTGGAACCGTCAGGCTCCCACAATTGAGCTCCAGGGAAGTCTAGGACCACCTTGGCAACACCGGTCAAAACCGGGCCCTGCATCCTCGCAGCTTCACGTTGAGCATCTAACTGGTCAACGAGAATATTGTTCTGAGTAGCTGTGATGATGAGGCCAAATAAGGCGATACCTGCGCCAGCTGCTCCCGCCCACGCCGCGATGCGGTCCAATCGAGATTTCTTTTCCTTCTTGCGTTCATCTTCTACTCGATTCTTCTCCTCGAGTGCTTTTTGTGCACGGATTTGTATTTTCTTCTTCGCTAGCTTGCGAAGCTCGGCGTATCGAGCCGATTTCCGTGCTTTACACCCGAACATGTAACAACCTCCAGTCGACAACAGCTGCCCAGTGGGTAGAATACAGGATTCAATCTTCCAAGTGAGACGCTTCGTAGCGCCGCTGACTGGTTGGGTCGGTCCGTCACGATGGCTCGAGTCCGAGTGAACTGGATCCGTTTGTTGGGCTGGGTGCGGTTAAATGTGACCAGTTGCAGACTGAAATGCGGACGACGCTCCACGTAGTCAACCTCGCTGAAGGCGCGCTCTGACGCTCGGATCTTGAGGCGCGTAGATTGAGTCCGCCGCCGTACGCCTCCTGTACTGAATCGCGTGCGGAGCTGTGCCTTGTTTATCCTGGCCGCTGGATCCGCCAGGACCGATAGCCCTGCCCTCTTCGAATAGCGAGATCTGCGTCTGCGTATGTGCCGAGCGTAACTCTCTTGATCTCGGAGTTTAGGGCTTCTGCGAACCGTTCGTTCAGCGTTCGTGCGGGCACGTTGGTGTCCTGAGTCGCCATGGCGATGTCCCGCTCCGGTGCGCGCCCTGCCACAGCCAAGAGGAGTTCGAGCCCGACCCCTCTCTGTTGCGCCTGCGGAGCAACGGCTACTGCCTGGATGAAAATCGGAGCCGACGATACTTCCTTGATAAACGCGATACAAAAGCCCACGTGGACATCATCAACTTCTGCGATGAGCACCAACTTGCTTGTGATCGCGGACAAGTTCTCAGACGAGACCTGCGGAACGAGGGGGACGCATGCGGCCTGCAGGTCCCACATACGGCGAGCATCAGCATCTGTTGGCGCTGCCTCCCGAACAGTGGCTCTCTTGGTGGGCAGAGAATCCAACTGTGAAACCCAGTCTTTGTAGTGGGCATCCGGTCCAAAAAAAGGCGGCCCGGGAGAGCCCTGGTCGGGGTTGCTCGTCTGTACAGCCATGTCGCGAGATTAGCGCCATCGAGCGCCCGTCACTCGCACATTCGTCGAACACTGCCGCTCCGATTGATTGAGAGAGCTGTCTAACAGGGCCACGAGAAATACGCCCACGGTCAACACGACTCACACCTCCGGCCTCGTCGTCACCCACGGTCGCTTCACTGTTCCCTCGAAGAGCGACGGGAGACAGACAAACGGTCAGGTGAGTTGAGGACCGAGAGGACCCCGGTCTTGCATGTTCGGCGACGCAGCTCCGCTGTCGTGAATGTCCCGCGGGCGCTGGGCGAGCGTTGTCGCCCAGGCCACGAGTCGCGCTTGCGTGGCCCGGAACTCGTCAACGTCGACCTGGTGCCGGTCCCGTATCCGCTCGGGCGCGATGCGGGTGATGCTGGCCAGGCGTTTCGCGAACCAGTCGACAGTGAAGCCACCGTCTCTGGCCGCAGCGAGCTTCAAGAGCTGGCCGTCCGCGAAATGGCCCGTGCGGCGTATGGCGTCGACGTCCAGGAAGTCGCGTGGCTCGCCCCGGCTGAACAGCGCCGCGACCTTGTTCCCAACCGCGTCCTCAAGCGCAAGGACTGGCCCAACTTCAAGCGTGACCGGTGCCAGCACTCGGTAGTCGCAGCCCAGGTCGACGTCCACGACGTCGCCGTCCGCTTCAGTCACGCGAAGACGCAGAAAACCTGGGAGGTCGGTCACTCGTTCCGACGAGAACCGGGCATCTTGGAGCAGGAACCTCGTGTACGACTGCCCACCGCCCGTCTTCAGCTGCGGGGTCGACGTGAAGTTCCCCTCAAACGCCAGGTCAGTCTCGAATGCGGGCATCAACAGCCCCTCTCGCATCTCGGGGCACGCTCGTCGTGACACCCTCTGATACGCATTGCGGAGATCCACTCCGAAACCGCGCGAGAAGCGCACGAATCAGGAATTCCCGAGGCAATCCCCACACGACGAAAAACGCGCCCCCCCACGATGTGAGAGTGCGCAGCTACCCCAGGAGAAACCGGCGCGTTCGCCCCTCCGCGAAGCCGTCTCTCCCGTGACTGTGCGCCTCGCCGCCCAGGCGGACCCCAACACCACGCTTCCCTGCACCGTCCGAGCCGCAGCACCCCCCTGCAGGCAGCTCGTACACCGCACTCGGGAAGCTCGGGATCCGCCTGGGCGACTCCGAGCAACAAGTCCCTGTCGACTCGACGGAAGCCCTGGAACTCTACATTGCTCTTCGTGGTCGAAGTCCAGCGCCAGGCTTAATGCACATAGCGTGCGGTGAGGACGCCACACTCATCATGGTTCCTTTCACCCGACCACATCTGGCCTAACTCTGCCATCACTTCATAGACCGACAAGACGTCAGCAAGCCGTGCTTGGCAGTCCGCGACACCTCCCGTCGAGAGACCATAGATCGGTGAGCCCGACCTTCCGTAGTGAGACGTGCAGTAGTTCGCACCCGCCCGCCGATCAGTAAGCGGTAGCTCAGCACCACTCGCGCGACGCTACCGTTCCCAGTCAGGTTCCAGGTGCGAAAACCAGAGTGCCGCCAATATAGTCAAACGTTTAGTCTCGATTCAGCTCAATAGCCGATCAAACTAATTAGTACCCCAGATCGCGTCAATGAACTCTGTAGCGATCACGCGCAGCACTCTCGCCCGAGAGTCCAGCGCTATGCGCCGGACGGCTTCCTCCGCGAAGGCGACTCTCTCAGCATCTACTTCGCCAGCACGGCGCAACCCATGCATCGTGCCGGCCGGGATCTGAAGCCCGTCAGATTCCAGGAGTGAGAGTATTCGCTCGCGTACAACCTCATCGAGTTCGGACTCGCGGCCGAGAGTTTCGGCCAATCCTCCAGCTGCAGCTGATTTAACTCGAGGATTCGAATCTCGCGACAGCTGAAGAAGTAGCCCTTGCCCCCAGATGACCGGCACCACGCTCAGTACGGCAGGCACACTCAAGGCCGCCTCACGTTTGGCCCGATCCTCGCCTGCAGCGAGGTCCATGATTGCTTCCATGGCCGCGCGACCGTCCAAGGCACCCGACACACCCAACAACCGAAGAGCGGGAGGGAACTCTCCCGTCACCTGAGGGTCGATTGACATCGCCCGCCGGGGTGAGTGCAGGATCTGAGTCGCCTTGTCACGAATCTTAAGAACAACCTCATGTGGTATGTCAGTGAAGCGCCTCGCCAAACGGTCAAGCGCGTCGCTCTTGCTTGCCGTGTCAACATTCGGATCACTCAGAAATATAACAAGTTGATCCCAGACCTCAGAATCATTGGTCGCAAGCGCGAAAGCGGCGGCCACGTTTCCTGGCTCATAACCGCCAACGGTTCGCATACCATGCTGAGCCTGATCTGCAACGCCCTCAAGCCTTGCCACCAGATACTGACCAACTTCATCCAATTGTTCAGGTGTTGCGCGCCCTCCATCCGCAATAACCGCAGCACTCTGCATCAAGTCTTGCGAAGACTCCTCGGTGGGTCGTCCGAACTCATGCACAAGAATTGTGTCGCGCAACTCAACAGTCTCCTCAGCTCCTTGACCGCTTCGGGCCCATTCAGTCCAAGGCGTGCGAATTTCTTCACTGGTGGACGACCATTCAATTTGATCAAAGACCCCTGCCAACGTACTCGTCAGCGGGCGAGAGAGGGACCCTGAGTCGTCCAAGTACTCCGATGCACGCTCAAGAATCCAGGCGTCTGAATTGGCGCCACCCATCAACTGTCTGACAGCTCGCCAGACACGATCGTGAGCCGACCAACGGACTCCAGTCCCGTTGCGGGGGGCGGTCGCCAGATGCTCGAAAGACAACTTGATGGCCGCTTGACGCTCAGATCGAGTCATGAAATCCGCAGCGAACCCAAGAATCAGGAGATCACACTCTGTCATTCTCGATTCCTGGCTCTCTCGCTCCAGCACTGTCCGCGCCTCGGCGAGCAGTGCGCTCACTGGCCCCTGGTCACGAAGCCACTGCGCCGAGCTCTTGAGTAATCTAGGGGCCCGCGCGAACCTAAACAAGCGCAGCGCCTCGCGAGCCGAATGCTCGGACAGCTGCTGAGACACCATCAAAATCTTTCCGAGACTCTCTCGATCGAGTTCAGACTGATCAACAGACCCGGAAATCTCACTCGTGAGCAGGGCGGCGTAGCCTTGATCGATTGGCCTCGTCCTTAGATAATGCCTAACGTTGAGAGTCGACTCGATGCGCGCTTCGAAGTAGTCGCGAAGAACGAATGAGTCGCGGTCAGCTCGAGTGTAGGAAGAACGAACGTCGAGCCAGGGTCGCTTCGCGCGCACAACATCAACCCATGAATCAGAATCGATGTCGTCTAGCAAAGTCATGGCTCGCAGTGCGCGCTGACGAGTTGCGTCCAGAACGTCACGATGGACCTGTTCAACACCCCACGATATGCCTTCACTGAGCTCAACAAGCTCGCATTCACTCGAGCCCGTATCAATCAACGCCAGGACTGACTTGACCTGATCGAGCGCCGCGTCAAACTGTTGGGAGTCCGACAATCGGAGCACCCGTTGCATCTTGAGCGTGACAAGAACAACTAAGGAACTCATTGAGAGCGTACTCAAGGAGCTCCGGCGGAGAACAGTCTCTAGTGTGGCGAGACGGTGGGCCGCTTCAACAGGCCTGTCCATCTCGGCGAGCCCCACACTGCCGTAGATCGCCGCGGCAACTCGTGCACCATCCGACAGCCCACTGGTGCCCGCCAGCTCCCACAAATCAGCAACGGCTTGCGATTGAGAATCCGCGACCAAAGAGCGTTCGACCGCGTCAACTAGGGCCACTTCCCATTCAGAAGATGTGCTCACAAGACTCTCGTAACGCCGAGACTCTCGCTCCCACCGCCGCTCGGTGACCAGAGCTAATCGCGCGGACGCCGAGATTTCTCCCTGCGAAAAATTGGGATGTGGCGATATCGCCCAAGGATTGACTAACGCCAACACCCATTCCACTCCCACCACGGTTTGGGTCACAGCGTTTCCTCTCCAAGCCACAGTTCATCAACAGAAAACAAGTCTTCATGTTCGATGTCGAACCCTCTGACAGAATTGTCAATATCGACAACATGCTCCCTAAGGGCCGCGCCGGAGGATACACGAGCTAGCTTCTCACCCAGAAGGCCGGATAGAGCGGCCGGAGTATCGACCCTACGAGGATCTGCTTGAAATTCACTCCCCTGATTCAGAGCTAATTGCTTTACGTCAGCGTCGGTCACCGGCGGTCTACGTCGACCACACCCGACGAGTAGTATTCGGTCGACCGTATCGCCTCGCCCCTCAAGTTTCTTGCGGAGAGCTCCCTGCTTGGTGATATGGTCGTGATCCTGTGCCTCATACAGAAGTATTAGCATATCTATTGAAGTGTAATCTTTGGGCGCGAGACGGACAGAGACCTCCGAGGAAGAAGCAGCGGCCACCGCATCAAGGACTGCATCTTCCCATTCTCCACCTAACTCGGTCAGCACATATCCATACTCGACAACTGCGAGAACAGGCAAAACTAGTCCACCTGCTCGATCAACGTCACCTTAGATTTGTCTAAGTAAAGAGTTCGCTCGACACCATCCGAGCATGTATCCGTCTTTAGAGTCATGTAAGCACTCCCGACCGGTCCATCGAGAGAAGCACGATCCACCCAGCCGGCGACCTTGCCAGCCTCGGCAATCTCAGCGCAGCCCGTGGGCGACACCTCGTCACTCACATGGACAATGACCGAAACCTGGTGCGGCCACACAAGCAACACAAGGCACGTGACCAAACAGCTGAGCCCAGCGAGCGCTGCCCAAGTTGCGATACGAATGTTCGTTGCGATCCTCGCACTCAGAAGTTTCGCACTCAGCTTGAATGATTCTGAAGAGGGCGAATCGGGCAACTGACCCGGGAGAAGGCGGACCTCCCAGCTGGACAGAACAGCACGAGCACGCTTCCCGCCTTCAGTCTTGACGAGAGGTTCTTTGCGCATGTTGACCAGAGAGGCGCTAACGAACATTGCCGTTGCCACTACGAAGAGAATGACAGCCGCTGTACCGAAGAATCTAGCAATCTGCGGCTGCAGAGGCGTGGGGCTTAAGACGATTCCAGCGGCCAAGGCCGCCGCCACCGCAGCGATAATCGTGGCTACTGAACGCGCTCGGGATCGCAGGCGCTCTAGCGTTTCACCGGAGGCATCCAGTTGCCGGCGGTCTCGGTCCTGTTGGTCGGTCACGATTCCAGGCTAGTTCACTGGCTGCCGGAGTCGCAGCCTGCCTAGCGCGCCGGCCTGCTGAGGAACCGCATGGCTGTCCTCCCAACCCTCGTCTTAGCTGTGGGCGCTGAGATCAGAGCTCGCCGCGTGTTCGATGAGATCGCGCCACCCGCCGTCCGTCCACGTCGCCCACTCGTCGGCCCCGAGCTCAGCCCACGTCTTGCGGCTGGGTTCGTGGCCGTCGCGGCAATCACCGCGGTACCACTCCTTGATTCGCCCTTGCGCGAGGTGGAACCGTTCGTGCCAGCCGATCGGGCCGATGCCCGAGGCAGCTGCGTCGAACGACGAGTCGTGCGCTGACTTCAACGCGGACAGTTCCTCCACGAGTGCGCCGTGGAGGTGCCAGCACTCGGGGATGATGTCGAGCTCGTACCGGACGACGATCCATCGCACGAACAACGCCAGCTCATCCCATTCCCCGTCGACGTCCGCGTTCTCGATCGCGAACCGTCGCCAGGCGAGGACCGTTGGATACATGCCCGGGACCACCGCTTGCCGATTGCCCGGGTCCACGTCGGTTGGGAACAGGCTCTCATCGAACTCGAAATCGGGATCCTCGAAGTCCGGATCCGCGTTGTCGTCGCTGGTGTTGGTGGTGTCGGTCATCGTGCTCCAATCAGGCTGCGTAGGCGAGCGCGGACTTTCGCGATTGCCTGCAGCGTTGCTTCTTTGCGGCTGCGCATGTAGCGAAGCGCGCCATCGTTGTCCATGAGCTCGTGCACCAGCCGGTGGCAGAGCGGGTGCATGGGCAGCAGATCCTCGTCGCGTTCGTTGGCGAGCCATCCGCCGTTCAGGAGCTGCGTCACACCGCGGTAGTCGATGTGGTGCAGCTCGAGGCGGCGTTTGGCCTGCGGCTCCATCCGCTTGCACACGCAGCACTGGTGCTGGGTCGGGTTCTGGTCGAACCACCGAGCACGTCTGGCGTGCCACTGCTTCGACTTCAAGTACTGGACGCGGTACGCGCGTGACGCGATGCCCGCTCGACCGTTCGACATGGCTACGACACCTCCAGTTGCAGTGGCTGCGGCATCAACCGGCCTTGCCGGCGGAACTCGTCCGCCTGCTCCGCTTCGGTCTGCTTCTTCCCCGCCGAGATGTCATCGGCGTCCGCTCGCTTCGTCCACCCGGGCATCTCCAGCAGCACGCCGCGCTTGTTCTTGTGCGCGAGCACGCCGTACCCGGTCGGGATGCGGTGCAGCTCGTCGACGCTGAGCACGGGCAAGCGCTCGATGCCGAGCTGCGTGGAATTGCCCTGCATCGACACCGACCGCGACTTCGTCCGCACCTCCCGCGTGCCGAGGATCGACTCGAGCCCCTTCAGGGGCGATTCGTCGCTGCCACCGCCGCAGAGGATTTTCGCGATTGCGGACGTCCAGATCGTTTCGGCCTCGTACGCGCTCCAGGCTGTGCGCGCCTGGGAGAACCCCTGCAGGACAACGAGCGTCCAGATTCCGGTGCCCCACATCACCGTCGGCAGCGCCTCGAGGCGAGCTTGCTCCACGACGTTGTCCAGCAGGGCGCCGAGGAACCCGCCAGCGGCTCCAGCGCCTGACCGGGTAGCGATCAGGTAGAGCGCCCTCTGCCCGGATAGGAACGCCTGCCCATCGAACTCGTCGTCTCACGTCGGCGCATCGCGGCGGCAACGCTCGGAAGCTGCAGAGCCTCAGCTAGACGAACGTGACCTGACGTCCGAGCGAATCGTGGCGCTAATGTGGCGAAAGCGGATGCGACAGATCGATCTGTCGGCCGCGATCGGAGTCGCCCAGCCCAACTTGAGTGCCAAACTGCGCGGCGCACGCCGCTGGTATCTCTTTGAAATCGTTGGCATCGCGCAAGCGCTCGGCACGTCCGTTGCGTATCTCATCGGTGAGACGGATGACGACGCGCCACTGCATCTGACTGCTGACCAGCAGGGAGAAGGGTGGGCCCGGTGGGGCTCGAACCCACGACCCGCGGATTAAAAGTCCGATGCTCTGCCAACTGAGCTACAGGCCCCACAGTCGCCTGGCGTGCGGCGACCGTGGGGAATCCTATCGCGAATCGAGACCTCGCCTCTGCTCAGGCGGCCCCCATTTGTCGGCGGCCGGGGTCATACTCTCGTCATGGCAGATACGAAGACGAAGCCGTCCGACGTCTCACCCGATCTCCTCATCGATCAGGCAGAGCCCGCGGGGCGACGCGAGGACGCGCGCATCCTGAAGGAGATCATGGATCGGGTCACGGGCGAGGAAGCCGTCGTGTGGGGTCCCACGATGATCGGCTACGGCCGCTATCGCTACACGTACGAGAGCGGCCATTCCGGCGAGGCGATGATCCTCGGATTCGCCCCACGCAAAGCCTCGATGTCGATCTACGGACTCCAGATGTGGGCCCCAGAGGGACTCCTCGAGCAGCTCGGCAAGGCGAAGCTCGGCAAGGACTGCATCTGGGTGGGGCGGTTCTCGTCGCTCAATCTTGAGGTGCTCGAAGAGCTGGTTCGACTCGCCTGGTCGCGGCGGGAGGACCTGCAAGCAATGTTCCCGGGGGATGCCTGAGCGAGAGCACTCCGATGGCCCGCTCGAGCGGGCCGACTCCGAGGTACCGGCGCCAGAGGGTCGCGAACAGCGGGCACACGACCATGATGGCGACCATCGTGAGCAGGCCCTGCGGCTGCCGGTAGACGAGGCCGGGGCCCGCGAGCCAGTTCTCTTCCCCGAGGAGCAGCTGCGACCAGATCGCCGTGAGGATGAGCACGTGCAGGCAGTAGACGGTGAACGCCATGGTGCCCATGTCGGCCAGCGGCCTTGTCAGGCGGGCGAACCAGGTGCGCATCCGCTCGCCAGAGAAGTCCCCGAGCAGCTGGATGCCCGCGTACGCGAGCAGCGCGAGCCCGAGATCCCGCGCCTCGTCGCCGTAGGACCCCGACTGGGTGACACCGGTCGCCATCTCCTCCCACCGCCGCGCGAACAGCGACACCCCGAGGAGCACCGCTCCCGCGCCGAACGCCCACGCCGTTCGGCTCCGGTTGCCGAGCTGCCAGCGGGCCAGGAGGAACCCGATCAGCAGCATCGGCAGCAGGTTCGTCAGGCGGTACGCGGATCCGAGGACCGTCCAGTCGAGCAGGAGGGCGGTTGGGTCGAACATCGACGACGGCGAGAACGCGGACGTCAGCGCCCAGGCCCGGGCTGCCTCGTTCACGATGGGCGCCAGCGCGAGGAAGAGCAGCGCCGCCCCGGCCGACCAGGCCGCCGGCAGGAAAAGGAACGGCGTGGCCATGAGCATCATGATGCCCAGGAAATCCAAGACGATGAGCACGCCAGAGAAGTTGATGCTCAGCAGCAGTCCCACGAAGATGAGCACGATCGCCTTGATGACCCACGAGAGCGCGAAGAAGCTCTTCCGTCGGGAATCCCACCGCGCCGCATCCCGCAGCTGATAGCCGGCCGTCACGCCGATGACCAGCGCGAACAGGGGTGACGCGGCGTCGTTCAGGAACTGGAAGAGCACCTGCAGCGCGCGCGGTTCGCGGTCGTTCAGGAACACGACCGTGTGGGCGATGATCATGGCGAAGATCGCGAAGCCGCGCACCACATCGAGGGAATTCAGGCGCATGCGTCGATCTTCGACGGCCCCGCGCCACCGGTCAAGCTCAGCGAGACGACGCGCCGCCCAAGGGCGATAATGAACGAGTGCTTCCCACCTTCGTGATCTTTCCCGCGCTGATCGCCTGCGTCCTCATCGCCAGCGGCGCGCTGAAGCTCCCCCAGCGCTCCCGCACCCTGCAGTCGTTGGCCGCGTTCGGCGTCCCCGCCCCGCTCCGGAAGCCGTGGGCCGCAGTCGCACTGCCGGTGGGCGAGATCATCCTGGGAGCCGCGCTGCTGCTCCTGAGCGGACCGGCCTACCTGATCGCGGCCACCCTCGCCGCCGCCCTCATGGCGACCTACCTGGTCGTGGTGGCACGCAGCGTCTCCAAGCGACAGGCCGTCGACTGCAACTGCTTCGGGGCGCTCAGCACCGAGCCGGTCAGCCAGATCACGATCTGGCGGAACGCGGGCCTCACGCTCGCAGCGCTCCTCGCGATATTCCTCCCGGGCATGGCGCTCGGAGTCCCGACCCAGCTTGCGCTCTTCTCGGTCGACGACTGGCTGTGGCTCGCCGCGACCACGACCGTCGCACTCGTCGGCATCGTCGCCGGCATCGTGAAGCCTCCCGTCTCCGCGCCGACGACGACTCGCGACGCGACGGCTGGTCAGGACTTCGAACTCGTCGAGGGTCCCGACCTCATCTCCGACCCAGCCGCTCGGGATGCCATCCCCCACACCCTTGAACTCGTCTCCGGGGACGGGGCGCCGGAACTGCTCTACAACCTCGTCGTCGTTCCCCAGAAGACGACGATCCTCATCTTCGCCCGCGTCGGCTGCGGTTCCTGCGGACCCGTGCTCAGCCAAGTCGGCGACTGGTCGCGGCGGCTGGGCGACGACGCGCAGATCATCGTCGCCACCTCGTCGAGCCGCGCATCCGTCGAGAAGAGCTACCCGAGCGCGCTGCCCCACACCTACTTCGGCGCGAAGGCCGCCACGGAGTTCTTCGAAGCTCACGCGACCCCCGCGGCGATCCTGCTCGCGGCCGACGGCACCATCGCATCGCCCCCCGAGTTCGGTGGCGACATCATTGCGGATCGCGTCGAGCAGCTGGTCGCCTCGTTCGCTGCGCAGCGCCAGTCTCAGCCGCACGGCTGAGCCTCAGGTCGCGACTGACTTGGTCCAGTTGGCGCACACGCTCGCCTGCTGGTGGCTCGTGGCGGCGGACTGCGGGTTGCGGAGAAGCTGATACGCAAAAGGGTGCGGGCAGTTCGATGAACTGCCCGCACCCTTGGCACGAACCCGGTTGTTAGACCGCCGGGTTCAGGCGCTCGGCCTGCTCGACGACGTTCTCGAGGAGCAGCGCCCGCGTCATGGGGCCGACACCGCCGGGGTTCGGCGATACCCAGGCGGCCACGTCCCAGACTCCCGGGTCGACGTCGCCCGCGACTCTGGACTTGCCCGTCTCCGGGTCTTCGATGCGGCTGACGCCGACGTCGAGGACAGCGGCGCCCGGCTTGACCCACTCGGGGCGTACGATGCCGGCGACACCGGCAGCCGACACGATGACGTCAGCCTCACGTGCCAGCACGCCGATGTCGGGCGTGCCCGTGTGGGTGAGCGTGACCGTCGCGTTGTTCTCGCGTCGTGTGAGGAGCGGACCGATCGAGCGGCCGACCGTCACGCCACGGCCGATGACGAGCACGTGCTTGCCGTTGAGCGAGATGTCGTTGCGGCGGAGCAGCTCGATCACGCCGCGGGGCGTGCAGGGCAGCGGCGTCGTGATCGGGTCGTTGGCGTTCAGCACCAGACGTCCCAGGTTGGTGGGATGCAGCCCGTCCGCGTCCTTCGACGGGTCGATGCGCTCGATCACACGGTCCTGGTCGATGTGCTTCGGCAGCGGCAGCTGCACGATGTAGCCCGTGCACGCGGGATCGGCGTTGAGGCGGTCGATCTCCGCTTCGAGCTCCTCCTGCGTGGTCTCGGTCGGGAGGTCGACGCGAATCGACTCGATGCCGACCTCAGCGCAGTCGCGGTGCTTGCCCGCGACGTACCACTTCGACCCGGGGTCTTCTCCGACGAGGATCGTGCCGAGTCCGGGGACGACGCCTCGCCCCGCGAGCGCGGCTACGCGCTCCCGCAGCTCGGCCTTGATCTCGGCCGCGGCCTTCTTGCCGTCAAGTGAGGCAGCCGTCATGCTTCGCCGAGGCCCGGGTAGAGCGGGAATGCGTCGGCGAGCGCCTTGGTGCGGGCACGCAGAGCCGGCACGTCGGCGTCGGGGAGGAGCGCCAGCGAGATGACGTCGGCGACCTCGGTGAACTCTGCGTCGCCGAAGCCGCGCGTCGCGAGAGCGGGCGTGCCGATCCGCAGACCCGAGGTGACCAGCGGCGGGCGCGGGTCGTTGGGGACCGCGTTGCGGTTGACGGTGACGCCGACCTCGTGCAGGAGGTCCTCGGCCTGCTTGCCATCGATCTCAGCGTTGCGGAGGTCGACGAGGATGAGGTGCACGTCGGTTCCACCCGAGCGGACCGAGATGCCGGCCTCAGCCACGTCTGCCTGCTGGAGGCGGTCGGCGACGATCTTCGCGCCGCGCAGCGTGCGCTCCTGGCGGTCCTTGAAGTCGTCGCTCGCGGCGAGCTTGAACGCGGTCGCCTTGCCGGCGATGACGTGCATGAGCGGGCCACCCTGCTGGCCGGGGAAGACGGCGGTGTTGATCTTCTTGGCCAGGTCGGCGTCGTTCGTCAGGATGAAGCCGGAGCGCGGCCCGCCGATGGTCTTGTGCACCGTGCTGGACGTGACGTGCGCGTGGGGCACCGGGTTCGGGTGCAGGCCAGCGGCGACGAGTCCGGCGAAGTGCGCCATGTCGACCCACAGGTAGGCGCCGACCTCGTCGGCGATCGCGCGGAACTTCGCGAAGTCGAGCTGACGGGGGTACGCCGACCAACCGGCGACGATGACCTTGGGCTTGTGCTCGAGTGCGAGCTCGCGCACCTGCTCCATGTCGATCTGCGAGGTCTCTGCGTCGACGCCGTACGCGACGATGTTGTAGAGGCGGCCGGAGAAGTTGATCTTCATGCCGTGCGTGAGGTGTCCGCCGTGGTCGAGCGACAGGCCGAGCAGCGTGTCGCCGGGACGGGCGAGGGCGTGCATGACGGCGGCGTTGGCCGTCGCGCCGGAGTGCGGCTGCACGTTCGCGAAAGCCGCGCCGAACAGCGACTTCGCGCGCTCGATGGCGAGGTTCTCAGCCACGTCGACGACTTCGCAGCCGCCGTAGTAGCGACGTCCGGGGTAGCCCTCGGCGTACTTGTTGGTGAGAACGCTGCCCGTTGCCTCGAGGACGGCGCGCGGAACGAAGTTCTCGCTGGCGATCATCTCGAGCGTGGAGCGCTGGCGGTCGAGCTCCTGCTCGAGAACCGCAGCGATCTCAGGGTCTACTTCACTCAGCGGCGCGTTGAATGCATCAAGAGGGGCGTTGAACGTATCGGTCACGAAGACTCCTTCAGGAAACCGGATGGCACGGCGAACATGTGGTCGTGAACCGGCGAGCCCAGGCGAACGGCTCGAGAACCCGAAGAGCCGCTCCCTGGTGGTGACCCACCTGAACGCCAGTCGCGGCCGCGATAAGTCTACCGCGACTTGGCTGGCCTCCGCGAGAGCAGTGTCACGAGCCAGGTCAACGCCAGGCCGAGTGCGACGAGGCCGATGATGGTCAGCACGACGGGCGCGTAGCCCTGGTTCGTCGGGTTCAGGAACGGGTAGGGGTACCAGCCGGTGAGGTTGCCGCGGATGAGGGAGAACGCCGCGTATCCGGCGGGGAAGATGAGCCAGATGAGCGCGGGCGCGAAGCGGATGCGCTTGGTCGGCCGGTCGATGAGGAGATCGATCAGCATGACGACGGGCATGACGTAATGCAGCACGGTGTTGTTCCACGGCACGGCCGTGAAGTCGACGTCGCTCAGGCCGGAGAGCAGCAGGGAGAACCCGATGCCGACGATGAGGATGTAGACCGCCACTGCCGCACGGAAGGCGTTGATCCGCGCGCCCTGCGCATTCGCGGCGGTCGCGACTCCGCTGATCAGCAGCGAGAGGACAACGAGGATGTTCGTCTCGATCGTGAAGTACGCGAAGAACTGATCCGGCACCCAGGTTCCGCGTTCCATGATCGTTGCTATCTCCGACACGATGGAGGAGAAGGCGAGCAGACCGAGCCCGATCTTGGCGGTGACCAGCGCGGGGCGGTGAATCGACGAAGCCACGAGGCGTCCTTTGATCGGCGGCGGGGAATCCTTGATCGCGGTTCTCCGCATTCGACGGAGAGCCGCCGTGCGTGCGGGAGTCGCAGGGATGAGGCTACGCGGTCAGACGTTCTCTCTGCGGTAGTCGGCGGGTGTCACGCCGAGTTTGGAGAGAAAATGCCGCCGCATCGTTGTCGCGTCCCCGAATCCCGCCGCAGCCGACACCTCGCTGAGTGGCATGGCCGGCTGCTCGAGGAGGATCGCGGCGGCAGATCTCACTCTGCGCGCGGCGATGAGCCCGGCGACACCCTCGCCGTGCTCCGCGAGGTCGCGGTACAGCTTGCGGCGGCTGATGTGCAGCGCTCGCGCGATGCTGTCCGCATCGAAGCCCTGCAGCACGTGGTACTTCTCGATGAGGTCGTGCACGGCGACCTGCAGGCGCAGCGACTGCTGGGCCGGAGTCATCGTCGCCGGCACGACCTGCAAGAGGGCGGAGCGGAGCAGGTCGTAGAGCACCGGCTCGGCGAGCCCCGACGACACCTGCCCGCTGCCCTCCGCGGTGGCGTCCTCGACGAGGTAGCGACCGACGAACGCCAGGAAGGCGGACGTGAGCGCACTCTCGGGCAGACGCACCGGCCACTGGCCGCCCGTGACCCGCGAGTCCTTCGAGATGTCGTCGATGGGGACTGCCATGCCGAGCGTCTCGACCACGCCGATGCTCGCGGTGACGAGCGGATGCGTCGAGTTCACGACAAGCACGTCCCCCGGCCCCAGCACGCCCGTGTGCTTCCCATTCCGGTACTTCAGCGAACCCCGCAGCATGCCGATCGCGATGAGCTTCTCGTGCGCATCCCGAGTGAAGTCCTCCCCGCCGCGCTCGACGCCGGAGCTCGTGCGCAGCGTTCCGTAGAGATGCACCGAACCGACGAAGGCTTCGAGAGTGTATGCGTGGAACGCCGCGGTAGCGGACGAATTCACCGGCTTGGAGAGACCGAAGAATTCGGCAATCCCGGATTCCCCGTGGAATTCTCGGAATGCGCCGGAAACGAGATCATCCGTCGAGAAATGCGCGAACGGCTCCCCCGTGTGCGCGATCCTCGCGATCCAAGCACTGAGATCCTGCCTCGAACTCTCAAGCACCGAATACCCCCGAAAACAACCGCCCGAACTTCACGCAAGGATACCGAGAATTACCCGACGGTCGAAATGGAGGCGAATGCAGCGACGTCAGTTCAGCGCGAGAGAAGCCCCTCCGTGAGCCCATTCGGCGTTCCGAAACGGTGCGCGGTAATCGAGACAGCCTGCTCTCGCAGGAACGGCAGCAGCTCCACGCGGCCGGCCTCGGTCACCTCTCCCGAATAGATGGCGAGGTCGACACGGCCATCCACGGCTCGTGCAAGCGCCACGGGATCGCCGCCGATCATGCGCATGCGCCCGGCATGCAGCGAGCCAGCCGAGCCGAGGAACTCTGCATCGCTCTCGGTTCGCATCGGCACGCCGGCGCCGGCGAGGGCAGCCTTCGCCGAGGACGGCAGGGCAACACCCGTCGACACGCGCAGACGAGCACTCGCGACGAGACCCGCCGAGATCACCCGAAGGAGATCCGCGACCCGGGCATCCTCGGAGAGCCGCACGACGATCTCGCCGGGGAACGTCAGGTAGCGGAACACGTTTCGCTCCGCATACAGCGCCTGCACGTCGCGGTCACGTCCGAACTCCTCAGCCCAGGCGCGGGCGTCGCTGCCGAGCGCACGCTCGAGCATCACCGTGTCGGCGTCGGAGAGCGCAGAAGGGTTCGCCTTCGCGACCGCCTTCGCCGCGTCGAGCAGCGACTGCGCGCCGGCATCGACGATGGGAGCCGAGAGGGCGGAGGCCGACCGCTGCCACGTGCCGAGACCGACGAGGTAGTTCGGCCCGCCCGCCTTGGTCGTGCATCCCACGACCGACTTCTTCCAGCCGCCGAACGGCTGACGCTGCACGATGGCGCCCGTGATGCCGCGGTTGACGTAGAGGTTGCCCGCCTGGATGGTGTCGAGCCACTGCGAGACCTCGCCGCGGTCGAGCGAGTGGATGCCCGAGGTCAGTCCGTAGTCGACCTCGTTGACGATCTCGATGGCCTCCTCGAGCGTGTCGGCCGTCATGATGCCGAGGATCGGGCCGAAGTACTCGACGAGGTGGAACTCGGAACCGCGCTCCACGCCCACCCGCACTCCAGGACTCCAGAGCTTGCCGCTGTCGTCGAGCTGCTTCGGCTCCACTGCCCACCGTTCCCCCGCCCCGAGATTCGTGAGTCCGTCGAGCAGCTTCCCGGAGGCTGGCGTGATGATCGGCCCCATCTGCGATGCGGCATCCCACGGATAGCCGACCGTGAGGGAGCGCACCGCGTCGAGGAGCTGCTCGCGGAAGCGGCGCGAACGCTGCGCCTGCCCGACGAGCACCACGAGCGACGATGCGGAGCACTTCTGGCCGGCGTGACCGAATGCCGAGGCGACGACGTCCTTCGCAGCCAGGTCGTAATCGGCGCTCGGCGTGACGATGATGGCGTTCTTGCCACTCGTCTCCGCGAGCAGCGGCAGCTCGGGGCGGAACGAACGGAACAGCGCAGCGGTCTCGATGCCGCCCGTCAGGATGACGCGATCGACCGAGGGGTTCTTGATGAGCTCACTGCCGAGCTCACGGTCCGAGAACTGCACGTACTGCAGCACCTCACGCGGCACCCCCGCCTCCCAGAGCGCCTCGACCATGACGGCGCCGCAGCGCGCAGCTGGCCGCGCGGGCTTGATGATGACGGACGCGCCGGCCGCGAGCGCGGCGAGCGTCGACCCCGCTGGAATCGCGATGGGGAAGTTCCAGGGCGGCGTCACGACGATGACCTTCGACGGCACGAACGACGCACCGTCGACGGCGTCGAGACCGCGCGCGAGTTCCGCGTAGTAATGGGCGAAGTCGATCGCCTCCGAGATCTCGGGGTCCGACTGGTCGAGCGTCTTCCCGGCCTCCGACGCAGCCACCTCCATGAGGTCCGCGCGTCGACGCTCCAGCGCGTCACCAGCCCGGTGCAGCACCTCCGCGCGTTCCGCGCCGGACAGCGCACCCCACGACTGGCTGCCCGCGACGGCACGCGTGACCCGTGCATCCAGTTCGCCGAGCGTGCCGACCGTGTTGGCGTCGATCGTCTCCGCGCCGAGGGTCGAAGCCCGCGCACGCTCGCGGATGCCGCGCGCCCAGGCCTGGTTCGCGGGGAGCGACGGATCCGTGTCCGGCGTCTCCTCGAAGCGGTCGGCTGGCAGCGCCACCGGCTCGGCAGTGCGGTCCTGCACTCGGTTGCTGGGAGGGACGACGCGGTCGAGCGCATCGAGGGAGGCGACGAACCGCTGCGACTCGCGCTCGAACAGCTCCTCGTTGTCGGCCAGCTCGAACACCGCCGACATGAAGTTGTCCTGGCTCGCCCCCTCCTCGAGACGACGGATGAGATACGCGATGGCCACGTCGAACTCCTGCGGGTGCACGACCGGCACGTAGAGGAGGAGCCCGCCGACCTCGCGCTTGACGACCTCAGCCTGGCTCTGCGCCATGCCGAGGAGCATCTCGTACTCGATGCCGTCCGTCGCTCCCCGGCGCTTCGCGAGCAACCAGGAGAAGGCGACGTCGAAGAGGTTGTGGCCCGCGACGCCGACGCGCACGTTCTTCACCCGCTCCGGGGTGAGGGCGTAGTCGATCACGCGCTTGTAGCTCGTGTCGGAGTCCTGCTTCGTCCCCCAGGTCGCGAGGGGCCAGCCGTGCAGGGACGCCTCGACACGCTCCATCGGCAGGTTCGCGCCCTTCACGAGGCGCACCTTGATGGGGGCGCCGCCGCGGGCGACGCGCTCCGCCGACCATTCCTGCAGGCGCATCATCGCCGACAGCGCGTCTGGCAGGTAGGCCTGCAGCACGATGCCGGCCTCGAGGCTCAGGAACTCGGGGGCGTCCAGGATGCGCGTGAAGACCGCCATGGTCATCTCGAGATCCTTGTACTCCTCCATGTCGAGGTTGATGAACTTGCGGTTCGGGCTCTCGACCGCGAGGCGGTACAGGGGCGTGAGCTCCTCGACGACGTCGGTGACGGCTTCCTCGAACGCCCACGGCTGGTGCGGTGCCGTCGTCGAGGAGACCTTGATCGAGACGTAGTCGACGTCGTCGCGCGCGAGGAGCTTCGTGGTGCCCTCGAGGCGGCGGGCCGCCTCCTTCTTGCCCAGCACGGCCTCGCCGAGCAGGTTCAGGTTGAGCCGCACGCCCTTGCCCCGGATCTGCTCGATGGCCGGCCCCAGCTTCGCGTCCGTCGCGTCGATGATGAGGTGGCCGACCATGTCGCGGAGCACCTTGCGGGCCACCGGCACGACGACCCCGGGAAGGATCGGGGCCACGGCGCCTCCGACGCGCACGGCGCTCTTCATGTACCAGGGCAGGAATCCGGGCACCTCGTCGGCGATCGAGCCGAGCTTGCGTGCCGCGACCTTGAGGTCCTCGGGGCGCACGACGCCGTCGACGAAGCCGACCGTGAAGTCGAGCCCCCGCGGGTCCTTGAGCACTCCGGCGAGCTGAGCGGCGGATGCATCCACCGGGATCTCGGCGGCCTCCGTGAGCCAGCGACGCACGAGTGCGACTGCCTCCGGCGCGAGGTCGGTGAGGGAATCTGCGGGGAAGACAGGCGTCACGGTGGCGGTCATGTGACCCAGTATCAGCACCGGACTTCCGTTAGGTAAAGTGAAGGAAATTGACGCGTTTTCATCAGCACGTGTGATGATTGATCATGCTCGACGTACGCAAGCTCCGACTCCTCCGCGAAGTGCAGCTGCGCGGCACCCTGGCCGAAGTCGCCAAGGCCCTCAACTTCTCTCCGTCGGCCGTCTCCCAGCAGCTCTCAGCACTCGAGGCCGAGCTCGGCGTCGAACTCCTCCGCAAGCACGGACGCCGTGTGCAGCTCACCCAGCAGGCCGAGATCCTCGCCGGACACACCGCTGAGATCCTCGAACGCCTCGAGATCGCCGAGCAGGAAGTGCTCGCCTCCTTCACCAGCGCCGTCGGCACCGTCCGCCTCGCCGTCTTCCAATCCGCGGCGCTCACCCTCATCCCACCGCTGCTTCGCGTGCTCGCCGAAGAGCACCCAGGGCTCCGCATCGAGATGGTGCAGCACGAACCGGAGTCGGCGCTGTTCGACACCTTCGCCGGCGACTTCGACGTCGTCGTCGCGGAGCAGTACCCGGGCCACGCCGCCCCGCACCACCCCGGCCTCGACAAGCGCCTCCTCACCGACGACGCCCTCCGTCTCGCCGTGCCCGTCGACTCCCCCGTGACCACGCTCGCCGACACCAGAGACCTCGCCTGGGTCATGGAACCGCAGGGCTCCGCGTCGCGCCACTGGGGCGAGCAGCAGTGCCGCGTCGCCGGCTTCGAGCCGGACGTCCGCTACGAGACCGCCGACCTGCAGGCGCAGATGCGCTTCATCGAGACCGGGCACGCAGTTGGCATCCTCAACGACCTCACCTGGGCGCACGCCGCCCCCAACGTGCGCTTCCTGCCGCTGACGGGCGTCCCACGACGCGAGATCTTCACGTCCATCCGCACCGCGAGCGCCGCATCGCCGACCATCGCCGCCGTCCGCGACGGACTGCAGAGGGTCGCCGACGACCTCAGCTCGACCGAGCTCAGCTCGACTGCTGGAGCGGGCGCCGAGCCAGCACCGCGTCGAGCACCAGGGCGCTCACAAGCCCCAAGCCGACCATCGCGATGAAGAACACGGGCAGCGCCACGAGCCCCGCCGCATCCAGCAGCAGACCGCCGACCAGCGCACCCGAGCCGATGCCGAAGTTGAAGCCAGACGTGTACAGGGCGCTCGACAGGTCGCGGTGGCGAGACGGGGCCGCGTTCAGGATGCGGGACTGCAGCAGCGGCGGCAGCACGCCCATCCCGAGACCCCAGATGACCAGCGCGATGAGCGCGACCGTCGTGTCGTGCGCGAAGAGCAACAGGGTCACCGCGATGAGCATCAAGAGGTAGCCCGTCGCCAGCCCCACCCGCGGCCGCGCCGTGAACACCACGCCGGCCAGCGCAGTGCCACCCGCAGACGCGATGCCGTACGCGAAGAGCACGAGGCTCAGCGTCTCGACCGGGAAGCCGATCACGTCGAGCGAGTACGGCGAGATGTACGAGTAGAACGCGTACTGGGCGGTCATCGTGATCAGCGTGATGACGCACAGCAGGATCACCGTCAGCAGGGAACGCTGCGCGAAGCGGATGCGCTTCACCGGCACCGCAGGCCCGTCGGAGTCATCCGGAAGCGCGATGGGCCGCGTGGAGAACGAGTCGTCGAGGTGATTCACCCGAGGCAGCAGGAACCAGAGGAGCACCGCGACGAGCAGCGTGATGACCGCAAGCGAGCCGAACGCGAAGCGCCAGCCGAACGCCTGACCCAGCGCCGTGCCGATCGGAACGCCGAGGACGTAGGCAATCGCCCCGCCGCCCAGCGTGATCGAGACAGCGCGCGTGAGCAGCTCCCTCGGGGCGATGAGCGAGATGTACGAGGCGACGACCGCCCAGAACACGCCGTGCGCGAGGCCCGTGATGACACGCGTCACGACGAGCCACGCATACGTGGGCGCGAACGCCGACGCGATCGAGCCGATCGCGAACACCGCGAGCACGACGACCAGCAGGGCATGACGCGGAACACGCTTCGTGAGTGCCGTCAGCGGCGTGCTCGTCAACACGACCGTGAACGCGAAGATCGTCATCAGCCAGCCGATCTCCGCGCGAGTCGCGCCCAGATCGACCGTCATGAGCTCGAGCAGCCCGGTCGGGAGCATCTCGATCGTGACGCTGATGAACGTCGAGAACGCGAGCGCGATGAGAGGGACGAGCGGCAGCTTGGGGGCAGACGTCAGCGGAGAAGAAGTGAGAGAAGTCATTCGCAGGATCCGAACGGCGCACTCCGGACGAGCGGGAAACCTCGTCAGGGAGTCGACTGCGTGCATACCGGCACGCCGGGGGCCGAGCGATCCGCTCGACCACGTCCGATTCTATACGGTGGCGTCAAGACGGCTACCCTGAACTCGTGATTCCAGAAGCGACTCGATGGGTGCTCACCCTCAACTGCCCAGACCAGCCAGGCATCGTCCACGCCGTCACGGGAGCCATCGTCGACTCCGCCGGCAACATCGAGGAGCTCCAGCAGTTCTCGTCGATCGACACTGGTCGCTTCTTCATGCGCGTGGACGTGCGCACCGACGCCAGCCGCGAGGAGCTCCTCGCGCGACTCGAGCCCGTCGCCGAGCGGTTCAGCGCGGAGGTCTCCCTCGACAACGCCGGCCGCCCCGTCCGCACCCTGGTCCTCGCGACCAAGGCCGGACACTGCGTCAACGACCTCCTCTTCCGCCAGCGCTCCGGCCACCTGCAGATCGACGTGCCGCTTGTGCTCGCCAACAACGAAGCCCTCAAGGGCCTCGCCGAGTTCTACGAGGTGCCGTTCGAGTACCTGCCCGTCACCGGACCCGACGAGAAGGCGGCATTCGAAGCGCGCATCCTCCAGGTCGTGGAGGAGCAGCAGATCGAGCTGGTCGTGCTCGCTCGCTACATGCAGATCCTCTCCCCCGAGCTGTGCGCGGAGCTCGCCGGCCGAGCCATCAACATCCACCACTCGTTCCTCCCCGGCTTCAAGGGCGCGAACCCCTACCGGCAGGCGCACGCGCGCGGCGTGAAGCTCATCGGAGCCACCGCCCACTTCGTGACCAGCGACCTCGACGAGGGCCCGATCATCGAGCAGAACGTCGTGCGCGTCGACCACACGCGGGCGCCCCAGGAGCTCATGGCCATCGGCCAGGACGAGGAATCTCGCACCCTCACGCAGGCCGTGAAGTGGTTCTCGGAGCACCGCGTTCTCCTCGACGGGCAGCGCACGATCATCTTCCACTGATCGGAGCGGATCGCTCCGGTCACGCCGAATCGCGCGCTGCGGGCGGCCCGCGCCTCCACCTCCGCCACTGCCGCTCCCGCTGGCCAACTTCCGTGATGATTCACCCCCGGCGGGCGCGGAGGCGGCTCTCCGCCCACGCTGATCCCGGAAGCTGACCGCGCACTTCGGAGCACCGAAGCTGTGGATAGGGCGATCCCCACAGCGAGCAGGCTGCTGGTCTCCTCGCCAGGCGAACTGCGTTGTGATGGGCGCATGCCTGCCCGGAAAGCCACCCGATCGCCAACGCCGCCCAGCGGTGGAGTCTTCTCGCGGACTGAGTGGGACGCGGCTGGCGGAACACGCCGCGAGCTCGACGCATCGCTCAGAAGTGAGTCCTTCAGGAGAATTTCGCCGGGGTGGTACGCCATGCCCGATGCGTCATCCGCCGTCGTGGAAGCCGTGCTGGGGCACACGCGAGCAACCTGCCTCACGGCGCTGAAGATCCTCGGGGCTTGGACCCCGCCCCACGCCGCGGCCCACGTCCGGCTCGCCGCGAGCGCGCCGGGCCGAACTCGCGCGACCTCACCGAGCTTGCACTCCGGGACCCTCGTCACACACCGCGCGTCTGTCCTCGAGGCCCGCCCGATACAGAAGCACGCGGTCGACGACATCGACCTCGCCCTGGAATGTGCGCTCCCGTGCCTCTCCACGCGCGATCTTGTCATCGTGGCCGACTCTGCGTTGCAGCTGCGCCTCACCACTCGAGATGCACTCACGAAAGTCGCCTCCCGTGTTCCGCTCTCAGCTCAGGCCAAGCTGAGGTTCGTGGATGCCCGGAGCCAATCTGGCACCGAGAGCATCGTCCGACTCTGGTTCCAGCTCCGCGGCATCGCCGTCCATCCGCAGTTCACGGTGGCTGGCGTCGGCAATGTGGACCTCCTGGTCGGCGATCGACTCATCATCGAGTGCGACTCCAAGGAGTTTCATGCGACCGAGTGGGACTCGCGCAACGATCGACGGAGAGACCTGGTGCTGAACAGGCTCGGCTTTCGAGTCCTCCGCTTGACCTACGAGCAGATCATGTTCGAGTGGCCGCGCGTCGAGGCCACGCTGCTCGCTCTCCTCGCCGACGGCAGCCACGTCCGCCGCTCGAGACGCCACAACAGGATGTGACCTACTCCCGGGACGAAGAGACGTGAACGCACTTTGAAACGCCGGGCCACACGCATGCATCACGCAAGTTGGCCCGGCTGAGGCACTGAGGACGTGGCGGGCGTCGCGAGCGCGGCAATTTGCGCGGCGAGGATGGACCGGCGGTCGGCGTGCTCCGACGTCGCGTCCAGCATGATGCCGCGGAGCTGTCCGAGCGTCCACCAACCATTGACCAGCGTGACGACGCTCAGGAGGACGTGCCGAGACTCCGCTTCGCTCAGCCACGGGCACGCTGAGCGAATGGCCTCGGCCTTGTCCGCGCAGCGCGCGACGCGTTCCCCCAGCGCGAGCCCCCCTTCGGTCTCGAGACCCTCCCAGGCCAGGAGCCTCGGCAGCTCGGGATGCTCGTCGTACCGGTCGAAGAGCGCTGCCGCGTACGCGCCGACGGATTCGGGTCCGGCACCGGTGAGTTCGGCCCCGTCGAAGATGCGCAGCAGGGCATGCTGCAGGACACTCGTGAAGAGCGCCTGCTTGTCACCGAAGTACTGGTAGATGCGCTCCTTGTTGACACCCGCATCCTTCGCGATTGCGTCGACCCTGGATCCCGCGAAGCCTCGCTCGCTGAAGTGCCTCGTCGCCGACTCCAGGAGCAGCTGCTTCGTTCGTTCCGTGTCCCAGGCCATGGGCAATGGTACCAACTCCAACCGCATAGTTGCTTTTCAACTGTTCCCAGCCTAGGCTCCATCTCCAACCGAACGTTTAGAGTACGCATGCCCCCGATCTCAATCCACGAGCGCGCCTTCATCACCTGGCTCGCGATCTTCCCGCTCGTATCGCTCGTCGGCGCGCTGCTGGCCTCATTCACCGGCACCTGGCCAGGCCTGCTCGCGACCGCGCTTCTCACCGCCATCGTTGTCGTGCTCGCCGTCTACCTGGTGGTCCCCCAGCTCACGAAGCTCTACCTCCGCGTCCTCCGCCGTAGACAAAAGCCCGACGCTGGGGTTCGCGCCAGGCCGCAGGTTGAGCCCACCGCATGAGAGCGCTTGTCATAGGGGCGAGCGGTGCGGTCGGCACCAGCATCGCGGAGCTCCTCGAGATCGCCGGGCACGAGGTGACTCGGGCAGCCCGGCGGCGACACCCTGACGCCGTGACCGTCGACCTCCGCGGAAACGTGCGCGGTTTCGCGCAGCTCGCTCCGCACCACCACGTCGTCATCAATGCCTCAGGCGTCGAGAATCCCGACATGGTCATGCACCTCGGCGGTGCCACGCTCGTCGACATCTCAGCGACCGGTTCCTACCTCGCAGCACTCCGGCGCGCGGCAGACTCCACCGGCGCGTCAGTTGTCCTCGGGGCCGGCCTCGCGCCCGGTCTCAGCACGGCGCTCGTCGGAGAACTGGAGGCGAAGCCCGGCGACGAGATCGACGTCGCGATCATGCTCGGTTCCGGCGAGAAGCACGGCGCAGCGGCAGTCGCCTGGACGAAGTCGCTCGCAGGTTCGGAGATCGCCTCAAGACCAGAGACCAAGACGATCAGCAACTTCCGCGAGCGACGAACCCTGCCCGGCGGCGACGGCAAGCAACGAAGGTACCTGAGGGCCGATTTCCCCGACCACACCCTGCTCGGCGCAGCCGGCGGGTACGCGGTCCGGAGCTACCTGGCGCTGAGCTCGCGGCCGCTGACCCGAGCGCTGGCCGTCGTTGGCGCCATCCCCCAGCTCTCGAGTGTCATCAGCGCAGCGCCAGCCCTCGGCGACGACTCGTGGGCCCTCGCGGCGATCAACCGGCGCACGGGTGAGCGGCGGACAGCCTCCGGTCGCAACCAATCTCGAGCGACGGCTGAGCTCACGGCGCTCCTCGCTGAGCGATCGGCCGTCGTCGGGATGCACGGGTGGTGCGTGACGGCGCACGATCTCGCGACATCTGGGGAGCTCACGGCGGCGCTTAGCACCCGCAGCTGACTCCCCCGCCCGGCCAGCTTCCGGGACAAGAGCCCTCAGATAGCTTCGAGCGCGACCAACCCCGCCCATCCATCACGAGAGTTGGCGGGCGCGTGCACGTACGGAAGGGCTCGGCGCTCGTCCTCACTCGTTGCCGACCTGCCGCGCAGCAGAGAAGCGCTCGCAGCGTCGCATGGGGAACCAGGCATGTCGCCAGCGCATGACACAGCGCACACCACGTCCACCGGGGCCAACTCCCGGGATGAGAAACCCCGGAACGCATCCTCTGCGGGCAGACACGTCGATACCTCACGGAAGCTGGCCAGAGGGGGGACGGGGAGCGCTACGCGATCCAGAAAAGTGCTCCACAGATGCGCGACACCCAGGGGCGTCACGGACGAGCAACGCCAACGGCCGCAGCGCCGGTGGCGGCGGCGAGACGGGAGGTCGCCACCGCCCCCGAATCCGCCTCAGGCGGCGGGGACTCGGGCCGGGATGCGTTCCATGACGGCTTCGATGATGCGCTTCCCGGCAGAATCGCGCAGGGTCATGAGCGATTCCGGGTGGAACTGCACGGCGAAGATCGGCAGCTCACGGTGCTGGATGGCCATTGGGATGCCGTCGTCGTCGGAGGCGACGAGCACGAGGCTCTCGGGCATCGTCGCGGGGTCGATGTGCAGCGAGTGGTACCGGCCCGTGACGAACCGTTCGGGGAGTGCGTCCAGGAAGCCCGGGTTGGTGACGACGACCTCGCGTTCCTGGCCGTGCAGCGGGTACCCGAGCTGCCCGAGGGACGCGCCGAAGTACTCCCCGATGGCCTGCTGTCCGAGGCACACGCCGAAGACCGGCAGCGAGCGGTCGACGATCTCGTCGAGCAGCTCGGCGGACCTGAAGTCGCTCGGAGCGCCGGGCCCTGGCGACATGACGACCAGCGACGGCTGCTGCTCGTCGAGGATGCGCGCCATCTCCGCGCGCTCGATGCCCCCCTTCGGGATGCGGACCGTGCGCACCTCCGCGCCCGTCTCGCGCATGTACCCGGCGAGCATCTGCACGAACGAGTCCTCGTGGTCGAGGAAGAGGATGCGGTGCCCGACTCCGGAGCGCACTGCCTCGACCTCTGCGACGGGCTCGGGGGCGGCGCTCTCGGCGGAGGCGTCGAGCGCCTCGAGGAGCGCGGACGCCTTCATCTCCGTCTCGAGCTCTTCGGCTGCCGGGGTGGAGTCCATGAGGAGGGTGCCTCCCGCGCGAACCTCGGCGATGCCGTCGCGGATCATCGCGGTGCGGATCGTGAGGCCCGTGTTGACGTCGCCGTTGGCGAGGAGCACGCCGATGGCGCCGCCGTACCAGGTGCGGGGGCTGCGTTCGTGCTCGTCGATGAAGCGCATGGCCCAGATCTTCGGGGCCCCGGTGACGGTGACCGCCCACATGTGCGTGGCGAACGCGTCCAGTCCGTCGAACTCGGGCCGCAGCCTGCCCTCGACGTGGTCGACCGTGTGGATGACCTTCGAGTACAGCTCGACCTGCCGCCTGCCGATGATCTTGATCGATCCTGGCTCGCAGACGCGCGACTTGTCGTTGCGGTCGACGTCGGTGCACATCGTGAGTTCGGAGCGGTCCTTGTCGCTGTTGAGCAGTTCGAGGATGCGGTCGGCGTCTTCGATCGCGTCGGCCCCGCGGGCGATGGTGCCCGAGATCGGCACGGTCTCGACGCGGCTGCCGGCGACCCGGACGAACATCTCTGGGCTGGCGCTCACGAGGAACTCCTGGCCGCCGAGGTTCATGAGGGCTCCGTAGGGGGCCGGGTTGTTGCGCTTCAGGTAGGCGAAGACATCGGCGGGACTTGTGCGCACGGGACGGCGGAAGGCCTGCCCTGGCACGACCTCGAAGAGATCGCCGCGTGCGAACGAGGCCTTGGCAGATTCGACGAGGGCCGCGTACTCCCCCGGCTCGTGGTCGCGAGACGACTGGGCGGATGCTGCTGGCGAGACGAAGGGGCTGAGCACCTCGGTGCGGGGCATCCCCTCGGTCGAGGTCGTGCCGTCGGAGAACTCGAAGTCGTGCCTGGTGGCGTCGCCGCGCTGCCGGTCGACGGCGAGCACGGAGTCGGGCAGGAAGACGACGAGGTCGCGCTGGTCTCCGCCGTTCGGCGCCTCGAGGGCCTCGATCTGCCGGACGAGGTCGTAGCCGAACGAGCCGTAGAGCCCGAGGTGCGGGATGTCGTCCGGCATGGTCTCGATGATGGCGCGCAGCACGCTGAAGCTCGACCGCCTGCGGGTGCGCTGCTCCTCAGGGATGATCTCGTCACGCTGCGAGGTGACGTCGATCTCGACGTCGCCGTCGGCGAGCACTCGCACGGTGACTCCGTCGAGGCGCTCGAAGGCGGCGGTGAATGCGCGCAACGGGATGTTCCCGCGCTCGTTCAGCGTGCGCATGCGCAGCGCGAACCCGCGCCCCTCGATCATGAGCGGCGGATCGATGAAGCCGATGTCCCATCGCGTGTACCTGCCCGGGTACTCGACGCCGGACGAGAGGACGACGCCGTAGCGGTCGTTGAGACCGGTCTGGATGTCATCCATCTCTTCCGGGCTGGCAGCACGGGAGGTGTGGGAGATCGTGAGCACTGGGTTCCTAGGTCTGGAGTTCGGTCAGAGGCGTTCCGCGATGGCGGCGGTCGCGGTGCGCCACGCATCTCGCGTGGCTGGCTTGAGGCTCGAGACGCTGAGCTCGCCGCCGCCGACGAAGGCGTGGTCGTACGGTACCTCAACGACGGCCCGCGTGAGGCGCTCGAAGTGGTGGTGCAGGCGCTCCTTGAGCGCCTGGTCTTCCTTCGCGGAGGGGCTGGAGAGGATCGTGACGGCGTTCTCGAGCTTCTCCCCGAAGCCTCGCTCGCGGAGCCCGTCCGCGAGCCAGGCTGCGGACGCGGCGGTGTCCTCTCTGGCCGTGGAGACGATGACGAGCTGGTCGGCGACGTCGAGGGCCGCTTCCCAGTTGCTGGCGCGCATGTTGTTGCCGGTGTCGACGACGAGGACTCGGTAGAAGCGGCTCAGAGTGCGGTGCATGCGCGAGAAGGCCTCTGCGTCGATGATCGCCGCGGAGGCCGCGTCGTCATCGGATGCGAGCACGTCGAACTGCGCGTCACCCTGCGGTCGCACGAATCGGTCGACATCGGCGATGGTCGCGCCTCCCGACACCTCGAACCTCGGCAGCTGCCGCAGGAAGTCGACCGCCGTGTTGCGGTGGCTGCCGGCGTGCGAGCGCCACCCGAGGGTGCCGCGGGTCTCGTTGTTGTCCCAGGCGAGCGTGTAGCCGCCGCGGATCTCACCGAACGTGGCGGCGATCATGAGGGTCGCGGTGGTCTTGTGCGCGCCGCCCTTCGGGTTCATGACAACCACGGTGCGCGAGCCGTCGAACTGCCGCTGCACTCGTCGGATCTCGTCGCGCTTGACTCGCTCTGCCTCGCCTGGGCCGAGCTTGATGAGTCCGCCCGTTCCGAGGCGCAGGGCGCTACGCCATCCCTGCTGCGCCGGTGCCTCCGGTGCCGCCTGCTTGTCGGCGAGCAGGTCGGCGAGCGTCGGGGCGGAGGTGTCGCTCTTCCGGCGTTCCGGGGCGGTCGCGGATGCTGCCCTGGCGACCGCTCCTGCGGTGGCGGATGCTGCGACCGGGGCCGGGTTCGCCGGCTCTGGCGCCGTGCTCGGACGAGCCAGCTCACGCGCTGCCGACTCGGCGCGTTCGAGCTCCTCGAGTTCGCGCATCTGACGCGCATCCCGCGGGAATCTCGGCTGCCACGGCTGCGTGTCCTCGAGGCCGTCCTCGTCGATCCGGTCCTCGAACCAGACTGGGGGTGTCTCCGCGTTGGTCAGGGAGCCTGCCTCGTCCTCATGCTGGTCGGGGCTCTCGGGCGCTCGTCCGATCTCGGGAAGCCCCGCTTCGAGCACTGGCGCTGGCTGCGCGACCTCCGCTTCCTGGTCGAGGGCGTGGTGCATCATCTCGACCCTCGGGATGCGCACGGTCTCGTGCACGTTGCCCTGCGGAAGGAACCCGTCGCTGTTCCCTGCGGACGTCTCGTCGTGGCGGTCCTGGGTGGCGGGGTCGCCCGAAGGCTCGGGCGCTGTCGCGCCAGGGGCGAGTCGGTCGGTGAGCTCGTCCTCGCCGGGCGCCAGCTCTGCGACGTCCCCCGTTTCGACGAGGCCCCCGTCCGGGGAGACGCGGAGCGGGAAGACACCGTCGATGTCGATCGTGCGCAAGTCGATCACGATCTCGTCGCGCGTCGCACGGTCGACGACGCGCGTCATGATCGCCGAGCGGAGCTCATCCGCGTCGGCCGCGATGATGCGCTCGACCGAGTCGCCTTCCCGAATCTCGCCGACGCCGTCGCGGCGGATCAGCACCTCGAGCGCGAGGATGTCCGGTTCGGCATTGGTCATTGCAGCTCTTCTCACTTCAGGACGTCGACGGAACGAATCCGAGACTGACAACGGTATCGCGTTCGGCTTCGAGGTCTTCGACCGTCGCCGCGAGGCGCGTTCGCGTCAGCTCGCCGAGCTCGAGCCCCTGGACGACCTGCCAGTCGCCGCCGCTGGACGTGACCGGGACACCCGCGACGAGCCCTTCGGGAATGCCGTAATCGCCCTTCGAGGGGAGCGCGGCCGTCGTCCAGTCGCCTTCGGGGGTCCCGAGCACCCAGTCACGGACGTGGTCGACCGCGGCGGATGCAGCCGAGGCGGCAGAGGAAGCACCTCGCGCCGCGATGATCGCGGCTCCCCGCGTGGCAACCGTCGTGACGAACTCGCCATCGACCCAGGCGTCCTCGGCGATGCGCTCACGGATCGGGACACCTGCGATCGTGCCGTGATCGACGTCGGGGACCTGCGTGTTCGAGTGGTTTCCCCAGACGTGGATCCGAGAGACCTCGCCGGCGCCGACGCCGGCCTTCGCGGCGAGCTGAGCGATCGCGCGGTTGTGGTCGAGGCGCATCATGGCCGTGAAGCGCTCGCCCGGGACGTCCGGCGCTGCGGCTCGCGCGATCGCGGCGTTCGTGTTCGCGGGGTTGCCGACGACGAGCACGCGGACGTCATCGGCGGCGTGCTTCCCGATCGCGCGGCCCTGGGGCGCGAAGATGCCGCCGTTCGCTTCGAGCAGGTCGGCGCGGTCCATGCCCTCGCGCCTCGGCATCGACCCGACGAGGAGGGCGATGTTCGTCCCTTCGAAAGCCGCGTCCGCATCGTCGAAGACATCCACTGATCGGAGCAGCGGGAAGGCGCCGTCGGCGAGCTCAAGAGCCGTTCCCTCCGCCGCCTTGACCGCCTGCGGGATCTCCAGGAGCCGGAGCTCGACCGGAGTATCGCCGAGCATGGCGCCCGATGCGATACGGAAGAGGAGCGAGTAGCCGATGTTCCCGGCTGCTCCCGTGACGGTGATGCGGACTGGCGTGGTGCTCATGCCTCCACCCTATTCGGACAACGCAGAAGCCCCGCATGCTGCCGAGGCAGGATGCGGGGCTTCCGAGGCAAGAGCCTCGCGTGCGGTCGGGTGTCGCTTACGCGGACACTCGTGCTGCGAGGTTCTCGGCGATCGAGTTCATGAAGTCGTCGGTCGTCTGGAAGGGCGTGCCCTCGCCGACGAGCGCGGCGAGGTCCTTCGTCATCTTGCCCGACTCGACGGTCTCGATGACAACCTCTTCGAGGGCCTGCGTGAAGTCGATGAGCTCCTGGTTGCCGTCGAGCTTGCCGCGGTGCGCGAGGCCGCGCGTCCAGGCGTAGATCGAGGCGATCGGGTTCGTCGACGTGGGCTTGCCCTGCTGGTGCTGGCGGTAGTGGCGCGTGACCGTGCCGTGCGCCGCCTCGGCCTCGACGACCTTGCCGTCTGGAGTCGTGAGGACGCTCGTCATGAGGCCGAGCGAGCCGAAGCCCTGCGCGACGGTGTCGGACTGGACGTCGCCGTCGTAGTTCTTGCAGGCCCAGACGTAGCCGCCCTCCCACTTGAGCGAGGCCGCGACCATGTCGTCGATGAGGCGGTGCTCGTAGGTGATGCCTGCTGCGTCGAACTTCTCCTTGAACTCGGCCTCGAAGATCTCCTGGAAGATGTCCTTGAAGCGACCGTCGTACTTCTTGAGGATGGTGTTCTTCGTCGACAGGTACACGGGGTAGCCGCGCGTGAGGCCGTAGTTGAGCGAGGCGCGGGCGAAGTCGGTGATGGATGCGTCGAGGTTGTACTGCACCTGCGCGATTCCATCTCCCGGGGAGTGGAACACCTCGAACTTCTGCGGCTCGGAGCCGTCGTCCGGCGTGAACTCGACCGTGAGCTTGCCCTCTCCCGCGAAGCGGAAGTCGGTGGCACGGTACTGGTCGCCGAACGCGTGGCGGCCGACGATGATCGGCTTGTTCCAGCCCGGCACGAGGCGCGGGATGTTCGAGATGATGATGGGCTCGCGGAAGATGACGCCGCCCAGGATGTTGCGGATCGTGCCGTTCGGGGAGCGCCACATCTGCTTGAGGCCGAACTCCTCGACGCGTGCCTCGTCAGGGGTGATCGTCGCGCACTTGATGCCGACGCCGTGCTTCTGGATCGCGTGCGCCGCGTCGACCGTGATCTGGTCGTCCGTCTCGTCGCGCTTCTCGATGCCCAGGTCGTAGTACTCGAGGTTCACGTCGAGGTACGGGTGGATGAGCGTGTCCTTGATCTTCTGCCAGATGATGCGGGTCATCTCGTCGCCGTCGAGCTCGACAACCGTTCCTTCGACCTTGATCTTCGCCATAGAGTTCTCCTTCTGAGCGCGGTTTGCCTCCAGCTTACCGGGGCCGCATTCGGAGGATTACTCAGACGGAGCGCTACTCTGCATCCATGAGCGAGCTGTATATCGAAGAGCTGTCCGCCGACAACATCGTCGCCGCCAACACGCTCACACTGAAACCAGGCCAGGAGGCGTTCGTCGCGCCTGTCTCGCACTCCATCTCGGAGGCCTACGTCAGCCAGTCGACGTCGTGGCCGAGGGTCGTCGTGCTCGATGGTCGAGTCGTGGGCTTCATCATGGCCAACTTCGACGAGGACGCTCCCGACGAGCTGTTCCGGGCAACGATCATGCGCATGAACGTCGATGCCGATTACCAGCGCCGTGGGGTCGGGTCGTTCGCGGTGACGGCGATCCTCGATGAGGCTGCACGCCGCGGTTTCGACAAGGTGACCACCATCTGGGAAGAGGGCGACCTCGGGCCGGGCGACTTCTTCCGAAGCCTCGGGTTCGTCGTCACCGGCGAGACCCAGTACGGGGAGACGATCGGCGAGCGGGAGCTCAGCCAGCACGGAACCGGCTCGCTGTAAAGCAGTTCGATAGAGCCGTTCGACCGAAATCGCTGCCCGGCGTCTCACCCTCTTGCGGGACCGCGAGAGGGTGAAACGCCGGGCAGCGATCGTGGTGTGGTCGGGGATGCGGTCGCGTCTAGTAGGCGCGAGCCGACAGGCAGGTGACCCCGCCCTCGAGCTTCTCGAACTCCGAGATGTCGAGGGTGACGACGTTGTAGCCGAGGCGCTTCACGAGCTTCGCGGTCGCCGGCGCGGCAGCGGAGACGAGCACGGTGTCCGCATCCAGCGGCAGGATGCTCGCACCGAGCAGCTCGGGTGCCTCGATGTAGCCGCCGAACAGCGAGGGCTGCTCGAGCGCGGGAGTCCAGGCGAGGACGGTCCCATCGGGCAGGGCGGTCGCGACCGTCTTCAGGTGCAGCGCCCCGGTGATGGGCACCGCGACGACGCGGTAGCCGAGATCGAGCGCGATCTCGCGCAGCGCGCGGATGCCCTCGGCGTTCGTGCGGGTGGACGCGCCGACGTAGACGGTGTCGCCCGCGAGGAGCACGTCGCCCCCGTCGAGGGTTGCCGGGGCCTCGATCTCCATCGTGACGAACTCGGTCTCGGCGAGCGCCGCCCGGATGCCAGGCAGCTCGGCGCGACGGGACGCCGCCCCGCTGCGAGCCAGGATCGCGACCTGGCCGAGCACGATGACCTGGTCCTCGGTGAAGACCGAGTCCGGCATGGTCTCAGCCGCTGGCACCTCGCGGGTCTCCCACCCGTGCTCGTCCAGCAGCGCGACGTAGGACTCCCACTGCTCGTTGGCGCGATCGCGGTCGACCGCCGCGCGCTCCTGGAAGGTGACCTGGGCATCCTGCGGGTTCGCGGCGGGGATGCGCACGAGCGCCAGTTTGCTGTTCGACTCCGCGAACCGGCGGAGCTCCCCCGCGTGCGCGACGCGAGAGGACACCTCCCGGAGCATCTCGGCGACCTGCCGGCGGAACAGCGTCGGCCCGATGAGCGCTGTGAACACGGTGCCGGAGACGAGGAACACGAAGTTGAGCCCGAAGAACTCCGTGAAGATCGCGGACCACGTCTCGCTGGTGAACTCAGCGCCACCCGTCGCGAGCCGGACGACGTAGCCGACCGTGCCCGCGATGAGCGCGAGCACGAATCCGGCGATCGCGGCGATCCACCAGTTGCGGAGCCACCCGAGCCAGCCGACGAGCGTGACGAGGATCAGCAGGAGGAGCACCGGCAGCGAGTAGAAGTCGAACGTGTCGGTGAGCGTCGTGAGCGGCGAGATGACCCCGGTGAGGTCTCGCTCGTTCATGACGACGAGCGAGGTGAGGAGTGTCGCCAACGCGACGCCCATCGCCGCGACGAGTGCCGCGTTGAAGCGCGTTCCGCCGTCGAGCTCGCTGACGCGGGTGACGGGTTGGGAGTTCTTGGTGCTCAATTGCTGCTCTCGTGGGTCTCGATTGCGGACACGCTCAGATCGCGCGAGTCGCGCGGATCAGCGCGGATCAGTGGAAGAAGTGGCGCTCGCCCGTGAAGTACATCGTCACGCCCGCCTTCTCGGCGGCCGCGATGACCTCCTCGTCGCGGATGGATCCGCCCGGCTGCACGACGGCGCTCACGCCGGCCTCGAGCAGCACTTCGAGGCCGTCCGCGAACGGGAAGAACGCGTCGGACGCGGCGACGGACCCTGCGGCCCGCTCCCCCGCCCGCGAGACGGCGAGGTGGCAGGAGTCGACGCGGTTGACCTGCCCCATGCCGACTCCGACGGAGGCTCCGTCTGCGGCGAGGAGAATCGCGTTGGACTTCACGGCGCGGCAGGCTCGCCACGCGAACTCGAGGTCCTCGACGGTCTGCCCAGCGGCGGGGGCCCCGGCTACGAGCGTCCAGCTCTCGATGAGCGACACGCTCGGCTCGAAGCGGTCTGCGCTCTGGACGAGGAAGCCGCCGGAGATCTGACGCACCTCACGCTCCTCTGGAGCCGGGTCCGCGGGAAGCTGGAGGAGGCGGATGTTCTTCTTCGCGCGCAGCGCCTCGAGCGCCTCTGGCGCAAAGCTCGGCGCGATGACGACCTCGGTGAAGATCTTGGCGAGCGTCTGCGCCATCTCGAGCGAGACCTCGCGGTTGGCGGCGACGACGCCGCCGTAGGCGCTGACCGGGTCGCAGGCGTGCGCACGACGGTGGGCCTCGGTGATGGCCTCGGCCGGCGCGAGGCCTTCAGGCGCGATCGCGATGCCGCACGGGTTGGCGTGCTTGATGATGGCGACAGCCGGCGAGGTGTGGTCGAACGCCGCGCGGAGGGCCGCGTCGGCGTCGACGTAGTTGTTGTACGACATCTCCTTGCCGTGGAGCTGCTCGGCCTGGGCGATGCCCCGGCCGTCGGCGCGCCCGTACACGGCCGCGACCTGGTGCGAGTTCTCGCCGTAGCGGAGGACGGCGAGCTGGTCGCCCTCGATCGTGAAGGAGCTCGGGAGCGCGTCGGACGCCGAGCCGGCGGCGGGCTCCGCGGCTCCAGCGGCCTCGACCTCCAGGATGTGCGACGCGAACCACGCGCCGACGGCCTGGTCGTAGCTCGACGTGTGCTGGAACGCGGCGGCGGCGAGCGCGCGACGCGTCGACAGCGTCACACCTCCGCCAGAGATCTCGTCGAGAACCCTGGCGTAGTCGCTCGGTGACGTGACGATCGTGGCGTTCGCGAAGTTCTTTGCGGAGGCGCGCACGAGGGCGGGGCCGCCGATGTCGATTTGCTCGATGATCGCCGGAGCATCCGCCCCGGAGGCGACCGTCTCGACGAAGGGGTAGAGGTTCACGACGATGAGCTCGAACGGCTCGATGCCGAGCTCCTCGAGCTGGCGGAGGTGGTCGGCGATCCGCCGGTCGGCGAGGATCCCGGCGTGCACGCCGGGGTGCAGCGTCTTGACGCGACCGTCAAGCGACTCGGGGAACCCGGTCACCTGCTGCACGTCGGTGACGTCGAAGCCCGCCTCGCGGATGGTCTTCGCGGTCGAGCCGGTGGAGACGATCTCGACCCCGGCTGCCTGCAGTCCTGAGGCCAGCTCGAGCAGGCCGCTCTTGTCGCTCACGGACACGAGCGCGCGCTTGGGCTCGATCCGCTCGAGGGTGGTCAGCGATTCGTGTGAAGCGGGGCTGCTCATGCGTTGGCTCTTTCCTCGAGTGCGATTTCGCCGGAGGCCACGCCTCTGACGGTGTCTTCCAGCAGACGGCGCTCCGCGACCTTGATGCGGCCGTGGAGCAGCTCCTCGGTGTCACCGGGGAGTACGGGGATGCGGACGCGATCGACGATCGGACCGGTGTCGACGCCGTTGTCGACGATGATGATGGAGGCGCCCGTCTCGGCCACGCCGGCTTCGAGCGCGTCGCGCACGGCGTGGGCGCCAGGGAACTCGGGCAGGTACGCGGGGTGGGTGTTCAGGAGACGCGGGGCCAGCGCATCCACCATGGCGGGTGGCACGAGCCGCATGAATCCGGAGAGCAGCGTGAGGTCTGGCTCGAAGCTCTGGATCTGCGCGAGCAGCTCCGCTCCCCAGGCCTCACGGTCGGCGAAGTCCTTCGGCCGCACCACGAACGACGGGATGCCGAATTCCTGCGCGAGGGCGAGGCCTGCGGCAGGCCGATCGGCGCCGATCGCCACGATCTCGGCGCCCATGGGCGACGCGGAATCGGCGGAGGTCCGGAGTGTCTCGAGCAGCGCCTGCAGGTTCGAACCCGCGCCGGAGATGAGGACGACTACCTTGAGCACCGGGTCAGTCTAATCGCTGCGCACGGTCGGGGCTCCCGGGTCAGACCCGCTCAGTCGTCGAGGTCGATGTCGGCGTAGATGTCCGGCTCGTCGTCGTAGCGCGGGTTCTCGACCTTGAGGCGCTTCGCCCGGCGGATCTCGGACGTCTGCCGCTCGGCCGGCTGATCGTCGGTGCGCACCTCGAGTGCGGTGCCGGGCTTCTTCTCGACCTCACCCGGGTCCTCGAAGCGCTTCGAGACGGCGTCGGCGACCCAGGTGCGTTCGTCGGTGCCATCCCGTCGTGAGCGTCGCTTGGAGGAAGCAGCACTTGCGCGTGCCGGTGACGTGCTCTCCTTCTCGCGTGGCTGCGGTCTGCTCGCCTGGTCACGTCCCGTCGGCGTCGAAGTCGGCGTGCCGGCGGATGTGCGGCTGTGCTTCTTTCGTCCGTCACGGTCGCCCCTGCCGGCTTCCTCGGCGTCGTCTTCGTCGGTCTCGTCGTCGTTCTCGAGCTGCTCGGAAGAGAGCGGCACCAGCGCCCCGACGAGGGCGCCGAGGAGAAGCGTGCCGAACGCGCTCGCGCCGGTGAGCAGGGGGAAGGGGCCGATCTCCGCGAGGCGACCAGGGCCGGCCGAGCCGCCAGCTGCTAGGGCGAGGATCCCGATCGCGATGGCTGCGAGCGCCGCCGCCATCACCGCGACGGAGACGCGAGCCCACACGCCACGGGCTGCACCAGCCGGGGCGTGCATCCGCACCCCCACCATCGCGGCAAGCCCGACCAGGACAGGAACGGCGATGATCGAGACCGCGAGCACCGGCGGCGAGGCCGGGATGGCGCCGAGAAGCGGAAGAACGGGCATGGGACCGACCAGCGTCTCCACGGGCGTGACCTGCGAACCGGTGCCGATCGCGAATCCCGAGCCGAGCATCCACGCCGCAGACCAGACGATGCCGTTCACGGCGATCACGAGCTGGCTGAGACCCACCACGATCGCGCTCGTCACATCGAGCGGGAGCGACTGGAAGAGCGCCAGGATGCTCGCGAGCCCCAGAAGGACCGCGATGAGCAGCAGTACCGCCCCAGCACCGAGGATGCCGGTGACCATGAGGCCGGCCGCCCGCAGTCCCTGAGACACGGACGCCCGTGTGCGCTCCTCGAGGTTCGAGAGGATCGAGCCGAACGGTGCGACCTGCCATCCGCGCGCCCCGACGAACGCGGCGCCAAGGAAGACGACCGCACCCACGATGGCGGTCTGCCAGACGCCGACGTCCAGGCCACGGGCGCTCGCCGCGATCGAGACCCCGGCGGCGGCGGCGCCGAACACCGCTGCGGTGAGGAGGAGGCCGGGCCAGATGAGATCGGAGGCCGCACGCACGCGGACCCCGGTCACGTGTGCCAGCCACACCGTGATGAGCGTGAGGCCCAGCGGCATGACCCGCAGCGTGAAGCTCACCGCCTCGCTCCCGGCAGGCAGGAGACCCGAGCTCGGGTCGAGCACCGCCCCCACGGAACCCCCGAGCGAGAGAGCCCAGATGGCCGCCGCATACTCGAAGCCAGCGGCGAAGTCGCTGCCGAAGCCCGTCGTCGCCAGCTGCACCGCGACGACCGCGATCAGCGGGACGCCGAGGCCGACCGCAGCCGCGACGAGCGCGTCGACGGCCGAGTACAGGTACGTGATCGGGCGAGGCATAGCACCCCGACGATAGCCGCTAACCTGCCGGAATGACTGAATCAACAGGCCCGCACGAGATGACGGACATCCGACGCGCCATCGATGCGCTCGATGCCCGAATCGTGGAGCTCATCGGCGAGCGGCAGCGCTGGGTGGAGCGCGCGGCGGTCGCCAAGCGCGGTCAGGACACTGGCGCGGTGCGTGCTCCAGCGCGCGTCGAGCAGGTCATCGCGAAGGTGCGGGCGCTGGCGGAACAGGGTGGGAGCTCCCCTGCGGTCGTCGAAGCGAGCTATCGCGCCATGATCGGCGCGTTCATCGAGCTCGAGCTGCGGCAGCACGGCGACAACGACACGGGTCGAACGGACACGGGCCGGTCCGACTGACCTCCGAGATCAGACGGCCCGCATCCTCGCGCTGACAGCAGTCAGGTGCTTCCTGCCGCGCGCTTCGGCGGCGCGGAGGTCAGCGCTCGAGGAGCTGCTGGAACGGGCCTCCCGCGGCACGGAGACCGTCGGGCGCCCCCTCCTCCACGACCCGACCTGCGTCGAGCACGATGACCCGATCGGTGTCGTCGAGCGTGTCGAGCCGGTGGCTGATCTCGAGGATGCTGCGCTGCCCTGCCCACTCAGCGAGGCGCGCGCGGACGGTGCGCTCGGTGGCACCGTCGAGCGCGCTCGTCGCCTCGTCGAGAACAAGCACTTCCGGGTTCGCCAGCACGGCGCGTGCGATCGCGACGCGCTGCCGCTGCCCGCCAGACAGTCCGCCACCGCGCTCCCGCACCGGGGTGTCGAGCCCCTTCGGCTGCTCGCGCACCCACTCGTCGAGGGCCGCGACGCGCAGAGCCTTGAGTATCTCGTCGTCACTCGCGTCAGGTCGGGCGAGCGCCACGTTCTCCCCTACCGTGCCGTCGCTCAGGTACGGACGCTGTGGCACGAGTGCGATGCGGGTACGCAGCTCGTCGAGCGGGATGCGCTGCAGGGGTCGCGGAGCACCGTAACGACTGCCGGCCAGCGACACCGACCCGAGATCCGGGTCCCAGAAGCGGAGGGCGAGCGACGCGATCGTGGACTTGCCGCTGCCGGACGGCCCCACCACGGTGAGGTGCTCGCCCGCGCGCAGCTCGAAGGAGACCCGATCGAGCACCGTCCTCGGTGCAGCGGAGGTCGAGCCGCCATTGACCGGGTACGCGAACGTCACGCCCTCGAAGGCGAGCGCCACCGAATTCGGCTGGGGTTCATCGACGTCGGTTCGAGCGGGCTGGACTTTCGACGCATTGTCGGCGAGCGCATCCGTCACCAAGGGCGGCCGCTCGATGACCTCGTAGAGGCGAGCGGCGCTCGCGAACGACGCGTTGAGGTCGGTCACGAAGCTCTCGACGGCGCGGGTCGGCACGAAGAGCCCGACGGCGACCGCGAGCGCGACGAGCAGCTGCTCGTAGCCGAGGCTCCCGGTCACGACGCCAGTGCCCCCGACGAGCAGCACCGCGAGCACTGAGGCCCACTGGAGCAGCACGACGAGTCCACCGCGGAGCGCGGCGACGCGGGAGGCGAACGCGGAGGCGCGAGCCCCCGACTCGCCGCGCGCATCCATGTCCGCGAGGCGAGCCTCGGCGTGCTCGAAGGCGAGCACCTCGCGCACGCCCTGGACGGAGTCGCTGACGTGCTGGGCGACGACGCCCTTCGCGGCGACGGTCTCCTGCGAGGCGCGCCAGCCTGCTCGCCCCCCGATCAGTGGGATGACCAGCACGACCAGGGCGACGAACGGCGCGACGGCGAGGGCCAGCGCCGCGCCCTGAGTGGTGCCGAGCCAGATGAGCGCGGTGACGGGGACAACCACGGCCGAGATCGCCGGCGGTGCCGTGTGCGCGAAGAACACCTCGACTCGGTCGATATCGCGCGTGCCGCGTTCGCTCAGCTCGCCGCTACCCGCGCCCTCGGTCGCGGCGGGAGCCTGCGGCGCGAGCCTGGCGTAGAACAGGTTCCGGAGACGCGCGAGGGCGGCGAAGGCCACGAAGTGGCCGCTGAACTGCTCGAGGTAGCGCAGGACGGCCTTGCCGAGCGCGAGCGCGACCATCGTCCAGATCGTGCCGGCAAGCGACAGCACCCCCGAGACTCCGAGCATCGCGACGACCAGGATGGCGATGCCAGCGAGCTGGCCGACGATCCGCAGCACGGTGGCGAGGGCCAGCGGCCAGAGCAGCGGCGCCGTCTGGCGCAGCAGCCAGGTGACGAGCTGGGGCCTGGTGGGCTGGCGAGAGTCGAGCGCAGTGGATGCGGCGGTCATCGTCGCGCTCCCCTTCCGTGTGGGTGGCCAGGGTGCTGCGGTGGCCCCGAGGGGGAACCGTCGGCGGCCGCAGAATGACTCGATGCTGTCGCTGTCGCCTCGAGAGTGACGACCTTGTCGGCTGCCAGGATGCTGGTCGGCCGGTGCGAGACCATGACCACCGTTCGCCCCTCGGCCAGCTTCGCGAGCGCACGCGTGATGAGGCGCTCCGAGCGCAGGTCGACCTGGGCGGTCGGCTCATCGAGGAGCAGCACGCTCGCATCGCGCAGGAACGCCCGGGCGATGGCGACGCGCTGCGCCTGCCCGCCCGAGATCGAGAGACCGCTCTCGCCGACCTGCGTCGCGAGGCCGTCCGGGGACTGCTCGAGGTCTTCGCCGAGTTCCGCCGCGGCGAGGGCAGCCCACAGCTCGTCGTCGCTGGCATCGGGCTTCGCGACTCGGAGGTTGTCGGCGACGGTGCCGGTGAAGAGGAACGTGGTCTGCTCGACGACGGCGAGCGCGGCCCGCGCCGGTGAGCTGCCTGCTGGCTCTCCCCCGACGAGCACGATGCCCTCGCGAGGTGCGAGGAGCCCTTGGGCCAGGGTCAGGAGCGTCGACTTGCCCGAACCGCTCGGGCCGGTGACGACGACGCGCTCCCCGGGCTCGATGCGCAGCGAGTACTCCGAGAGCACCGTCTGCCCTCGCTCGTAGCCTGCGGTGACGCCGCGCAGCTCGAGCGCGGCCGCCCCGCCTGATCCGGCGGGAGCCGGTGCCGCGCTGTCGGACACGGGCCGAGCGGCGACCGCGGCGCTCAGCTCCCGCTCGGCGTTGCGACCCGTCATGCCGATGTAGAAGAACTGGCCGACGATGTCGACGGGCCCCGTCAGCAGGGTCGAGAGCAGCACCAGGGCCGCGGCCTGACCCGGCGTGATGGCGCCGTCCCCGAGTCGCCAGACGGCAAGACCCGCCGCGCCCGTGATCATGGCGAGCGAGAAGACGGCGTCGACCGCCAGGATGAGCACCTGGTTGCCGGCGAGCAGCCGCATGACCCGGCGCCTGTTCTGCTCACCTCGCTCGCGCAGGTCCTCACCCGTCCGCGCGGCGGCTCGGTTGAGGGTCAGGGTCGTGAGGCCTTGGATGGCGCTGAGGAAAGCCGCCGAGAGCTGACCCGCGCTGCGCCGGTACGCGCCAGTCGATGAACGGAACGCGCGCTGGACCCCGATGATGATGAGCGGGATGAGCGGCACGAGCAGCAGCAGGAGGCCAGCGGTGAGCGGGTCGATGGCGACGGCGATGACCGCCAGCACGAGGAGCGGCGTCGTGAGCGACGCGATGATCGGCCCGAGGAATCCAGCCCGGTAGGCGGATGCCCGGTCGATCGAGGCGGTGGCCGTGCTGACGAGGGAGCCAGTGCGTTCCCGGCCGAGGGCCAGCGGCCCGACGGCGAAGAGCTGGCCGACAAGAAGCCGGCGCAGGGCACGTTCGGTCGAGTTCTTGCTGCGCTGGACCAGGACCGTCGAGACCGCGGCGGCAGCGGCGGTCGCCACGACCAGAGCGCCCATGAGGATGACGCTGCTCGCGTTCGGCACCTCCCCCGCGAGGATGCCGTCGAGTGCTCCTCCGACGAGCAGCAGGACTCCGGCCAGGGCCAGGGCCTGCAGCCAGCCGAGTGCCAGGGGCACTGCGATCCTCGCCCTCGGGGTCGCACCGACGACGCGCGCGTCGAGCGGAACCGCGGCAGCCGGATGGCCGCCAGGGCGGCCGCCCGGGTGTCCACCGGAGTGGGCCGCGGGACGCCCTCCGGGCTTCGAGCCCGGCTGCGCGCCGGGGTGACCGTTCTGTCGTTCTGGGGCCGACTCGGGTCGAGTCACGGGCATCCTGTCTCAGATCTCGGTACGGCGACCGCTCGGCGGTGCCAGGTTCACGTGCCCGCCGCGAGAGGGGGATCATCGCGTCGGTGAGACGAATGGGCTGCAGCCCGTGTCTCCACGGGGCTGCAGCCCACTTCGTCGTGTGCAGAGCCGTGCTCTGCGGCTGCTCGCTAGAGCGCTGCGTAGACCTCGCGGAGGAGGTTGGCGGTCTCGGTGGGCGTCGTGCCGACGCGGACGCCTGCAGCCTCGAGGGCCTCCTTCTTGGCCTGCGCGGTACCAGCGGACCCGGTGACGATCGCGCCCGCGTGTCCCATGGTCTTGCCCTCAGGGGCGGTGAAGCCGGCGACGTAGCCCACGACGGGCTTCGTCACGTGCGCCTTGATGTACTCGGCGGCACGCTCTTCGGCGTCTCCGCCGATCTCGCCGATCATGACGATCGCCTTCGTGTCGGGGTCGGCCTCGAACGCCTCGAGGGCGTCGATGTGCGTCGTGCCGATGACGGGGTCGCCGCCGATGCCGATCGCGGTCGAGATGCCGAGGTCGCGGAGCTCGTACATCATCTGGTACGTGAGCGTGCCCGACTTGGAGACGAGGCCGATGGGGCCGGCGCCCGTGATGTTCGCGGGCGTGATGCCGGCGAGCGACTTCTCCGGGGAGATGATGCCTGGGCAGTTCGGGCCGATGAGGCGCGTCTTGCCGACGCTCTGCGCGTGCGACCAGGCTTCGGAGGAGTCCTTGACCGGGATGCCCTCGGTGATCGCGACGGCAAGCGGGATCTCGGCGTCGATGGCTTCGATGATGGCGTCCTTGGCGAAGGCCGGCGGCACGAAGATGACGGTGACGTTCGCGCCGGTGGCCTCGATGGCCTCCTTCACGGTGCCGAAGATCGGGAGTTCCTTGCCCGCGAGCTCGAGCGTCTGCCCGGCCTTGCGGGGGTTGGTGCCTCCGACGATGTTGGAGCCGGCCTCGAGCATGCGCGTGGCGTGCTTCGAGCCCTCAGAGCCGGTGATGCCCTGAACGATGATCTTGGAGTTCTCGTCGAGGAAGATCGACATTGTTGTTCCTTCTCTGCTTTTCTTCGGGCGACTCAGGCGCGGGCGGCGAGTTCGGCGGCCTTGTCGGCTGCCTCGTCCATGGTGGCGACGACGGTCACGAGGGGGTGGTTCGCCTCGGCGAGGATGCGACGACCCTCTTCGACGTTGTTGCCGTCGATGCGGACGACGATCTGCTTCGTGGCCGAGTCGCCGAGCGTGTTGAGCGCGCCCACGATGCCGTTGGCGACGGCGTCGCAAGAGGTGATGCCGCCGAAGACGTTCACGAAGACCGACTTGACCTGCTCGTCGCCGAGGATGACGTCGAGACCAGCGGCCATGACCTCGGCGGATGCTCCGCCTCCGATGTCGAGGAAGTTGGCGGGCTTCTGTCCGCCGTGCTTCTCGCCTGCGCCGGCGACGACGTCGAGCGTCGACATGACGAGGCCAGCGCCGTTTCCGATGATGCCGACGGAGCCGTCGAGCTTCACGTAGTTGAGGTCGTGGGCCTTCGCCTTGACCTCGAGCGGGTCGAGTCCGCCTGCTGCCTCGGCGAGCGCGACGTGGTCGGCGTGACGGAACTCGGCGTTCTCGTCGATCGTGACCTTGCCGTCGAGAGCGACGATGTCGCCGCCCTTGGTGAGGACAAGCGGGTTGACCTCGACGAGCGTCGCGTCTTCCTGGTTGTACACCTCGTAGAGTTTGACGAAGACGTCAGCGACCTTGGCGACGAGCTCTTCCGGGAAGTTCGCGGCGCGCGCGATCTCCTCGGCCTTGGCTGCGTCGATGCCGCGGATCGGGTCGACGGCCACGCGAGCGAGCGCCTCTGGCTTCTCGACGGCGAGCTGCTCGATCTCCATGCCACCCTCGACGCTCGCCATGGCGAGGTACGAGCGGTTGGCGCGGTCGAGGAGCACGGAGAAGTAGAACTCCTGGTCGATGTCCGCGCCCTGCGCGATCATGACCTTCTCGACGATGTGGCCCTTGATGTCGAGGCCCAGGATGGCCTCGGCTGCGGTGAACGCCTCGTCGGGGGTCTTAGCGAGCTTGACGCCGCCAGCCTTGCCGCGGCCTCCGACCTTGACCTGTGCCTTGACGACGGTGACGCCGCCGATCTTCTCGGCTGCGGCCTTCGCCTCCTCGGGCGTGTAGGCCACGAGTCCCTGGAGAACTGGAACACCGTGGGCGTCGAATACATCTCGCGCCTGGTACTCAAAGAGATCCACGTTTCATCCCATCCGCGACGCGTCGTCGCGTTCGTTCGCCCGAGCCTTCGGATTCTCGCGCTCGAGCCTTCAGAATTTGCAGAGCGGACCGCATCGCCGGCAGGCAGTGTGTGCCCGCCGCCCGGCAAAACACGTCCGTCGTCCAGCCTAGTGCCAGCGGGGGCCTCAGTTGCCCAGCTTCTCGATCGGAGCGAGTTTCACGAGCAGCTTCTTGCGGCCGGCGCTGTCGAAGTCGACTTCAGCGATTCGCTTCGCCTCGCTGCCGAGGATCGCGCGCACGGTGCCCTCACCGAAGTCGACGTGCGTGATGCGGTCGCCGGCGACGAGCTCCATGCCGCTGTTGTCGCGCATCTGTCCGGTGACCTCGTTGATCCACTTCTGCTTCGGCTTGGCCTTCGGGGCGGTCTCGCGACCCGCGTCGGAGTCGCGGAAGCGCACGGCGCTGGAGAAGCCCGCACTGCCGGCGTCGGCGGCGCTGCGCCCGTAGCCGCCCGCGGTCCCGTACCCCTCGCTGCCGAGCGGCTTGCGAGCGGAGGCCACCGATCGCTGCTCGAAGCCGCCCCTGCCTGCGGCGGATCCCGGCGAGACCCTCCATTCGATGAGCTCGGACGGGATCTCCTGGAGGTAGCGGCTCGGCAGCGCGGCTGCCGTCTCACCGAACTGCGAGCGCATCATGGCGAGGGAGAGGTGCAGGCGCTTGCGCGCACGCGTGATGCCGACGTAGAAGAGGCGTCGCTCCTCAGCCGGACCGCCTGGCTCGTCTGCGGCGATGCGGTGGGGCAGCAGCTCCTCCTCGACTCCCGTGATGAAGACCGAGTCGTACTCGAGCCCCTTCGCGGTGTGGAGCGTCATGAGCACGACGGCCCCGGACTCGTCGATGAGGTCGTCGGCGGCTGCGACGAGGGCGACGTCGGTGAGGAAGTCGATGACGGAGCCGCCCGCGTTGTTCTTGTCGAACTCGGCGGCCACCGAGATGAGCTCCTCGACGTTCTCGGCGCGGGCCTCGTCTTGGGGGTTGCCGGTCTGCAGGAGCTTCTCGAGGTAGCCGGTGCCCTTGACGATGGTCTTCAGCGTCTGGCTCACCGTCTTGCGTCCGGTCGGCGCGTCGATGTCGAGGCCGGCGGTCGCGTCGTCGAGCAGCTTGGCGAGCTGCGCGATGGCACCCGTGACCTTCGGCCCGAGCCCGAGCTCGCCCGCGCGGCGCATGGCGTCGCGGAACGTGATGTCGTACCGGTTCGCGAAGTCCCAGATCGCGGTCTCCGTCGCCGGTCCGATCGACCGCTTCGGGGAGTTCAGGATGCGCCTCGTCGACATCTCGTCGGCCGGGTTGACGAGGGCCGTGAGGTACGCGATGAGGTCCTTGATCTCGGCGCGCTCGTAGAACTTCGTGCCGCCGACGAGGCGGTAGGGCACGGCGGAGCGGATGAAGATCTCCTCGAGCGCGCGCGTCTGCGCGTTGGTGCGGTAGAAGACGGCCATGTCGTTGTAGCTCTGGCCGGCGTCGCGGAGCTTGTGGATCTCATCCGCGACGAACTGCGCCTCGTCGTGGGCGGAGAAGCCAGTGAAGCCGACGATCTTCGCCCCCTCGCCTCCGTCGGACCACAGCTTCTTGTCGACGCGGTCGAAGTTGTTGCGGATGACCGCGTTGGCGGCCGAGAGGATGTTCTGCGTGGAGCGGTAGTTCTGCTCGAGGAGCACCACCTTCGCGTCGGAGAAGTCGCGCTCGAACTCGCTGATGTTGCGGATGTCCGCGCCGCGGAAGGCGTAGATCGACTGGTCGGAGTCGCCGACGACCGTGAGCGAGGCCCCAGGGATGCCGCCGTTCGCGTCGAGTTCCATGCGGGTGTCGTGCGGCACGTGCTGCGGCTCCACCGAGCGCGTGAGCTCACGGATGAGCGAGTACTGGGCGTGGTTCGTGTCCTGGTACTCGTCGACCAGCACGTGGCGGAACCGGCGCTGGTACTGGGCCGCGACGTCGGGGAAGGCGCGGAGCATCCACACCGTCTGCGAGATGAGGTCGTCGAAGTCGAAGGCGTTGGCGCGACGCAGCGACTGGGTGTACTGCCGGTAGATGTCGAGGAACATCGCGTCGCGTGGGTCGCTCATGTTGGCTTGGCGGGCGAAGCCGTCGACATCGGTGAGCTCGTTCTTCAGCTTCGAGATGCGCGACTGCACGCTCGACACGGTGAAGCCGAGCACGTCGGCCTCGAGGGCCTTCACGATGCGCTTGATGAGGGCCTTCGAGTCGGCCGAGTCGTAGATCGTGAAGCTCGTCGTGAAGCCGAACTTGTCGGCCTCCCGGCGCAGGATGCGCACGCAGGCCGAGTGGAACGTGGAGATCCACATGCCATCCGCTGCACCTCCCACGATGTGCTGGATGCGCTCGCGCATCTCGGCGGCGGCCTTGTTGGTGAAGGTGATCGCGAGGATCTGGCTCGGCCAGGCCTCACGGGAGGCGATGAGACCGGCGATGCGGTGGGTGAGCACCCGCGTCTTGCCGGAGCCCGCGCCCGCCACGATGAGCAGCGCGGGGCCGCGATAGGTGACGGCTTCCTTCTGTTGCGGATTGAGTCCGTCGAGGAGGTCGTTTTCAGAGGGATCGAAGACAGGTGGCAGTAGCGTCATGACTCGTTGATTGTAGGTGCGGCCACCGACATCGCGGAGGCCGCGGAAGGGAATCACCTTGACCACGCAGCTCTCCCCCGCCCGTCGCGCGCTCGGCGGGACGCTCTCCGTCTCTCCCGTCGCCCTCGGCGGCAACGTCTTCGGCTGGACGGCCGACCGCGACGAGTCGTTCGCGATCCTGGACGCCTACGTCGAGGCCGGCGGCAACTTCATCGATACCGCCGACGTCTACTCTGCCTGGGTTCCTGGCAACTCAGGCGCGGAATCCGAGACCATCATCGGCGAGTGGCTCCGCTCGCGCGGTCGCCCGGAGGATCTTGTCATCGCGACCAAGGTCGCGCAGTTCGCGAAGCGGCCGGGTCTCAGCGCCGACAACGTTCGCGCTGCCGTGGACGACAGCCTCGAGCGCCTCGGTGTCGAGCGGATCGACCTCTACTACGCGCACCGCGACGACCCGGAGACGCCCATCGCCGAGACCGCCGCCGTGTTCTCCGAGCTTGTCGACGCCGGCAAGATCACGGCCATCGGCGTCTCGAACTACTCGCCGCCTCGGCTGCGCGAGTGGCTCGCGGCGGTCGAGAACGGTCGCCTGCACCAGCCGACGGCCCTGCAGCCCGAGTACAACCTCCTCGAGCGCGACATCGAAGGCGAGCTGCTGCCGCTGGCCCGCGAGGCCGGCATCGGCGTCGTCCCGTACTTCGCGCTGGCGCACGGCTTCCTGACCGGCAAGTACCGCAGGGACGTCGAGGTCGAGTCGGCCCGCGCGAGCTCCGTCGAGCAGTACCGGAACGACCACGGCTACGCGATCGCGGATGCGGTCGCCACCATCGCGAAGAGCCACGACACCCAGCCGGGCACCGTGGCGCTCGCGTGGCTCGCCGCTCAGCCCGGCGTCGTGGCGCCGATCGCAAGCGCGCGCACGGCCGCGCAGCTGCCGCTCATCACGGACGCCTTCACGCTCAAGCTCAGCGACGACGAGCTGAAGACGCTCGACAGGGTCTCCGCGAAGGCCTGACTCCCGACCCGAGCGCCAGAGAGGTGCGAGAGATGCAGGCTCCCCGCACCGGGAGCCTGCATCTCTCGCACCTCTGTCGTCTGGCACCTCTGTCGTCTGGCACCTCTGTCGCCTGGCGCTTCTCTCGTCTGGGCTGCCTCACCGAGTCGGGTGGAGTTCGTCGATCAGCGCCCGGACACGACCGGGCGCATCCGCGAAGACCCCGTCGACGCCGGTCCGCAGGATGCCGCGCCAGTAGGCCTCCGGTCTGCCCGCGAGCGCGGGAGGCAGGAAGTGGTCTTCTGGCCGCAGCGTCCACGTGAACACCCGCAGGTCCCTCGCGTGGGCGCGGCCGACCAGGCTCAGCCCCGCCTCCGGATGCACCGCGCCTGCCTCATCCGCGATCCCGAGCAGGAGGTGGCTTGGGCTGATGCCGTCCGCCCACTCCGCGACCGCATCCAGCCCCCGGTCGGTGAGATCGCTCGCGTAGTCGAGAGCCACAGCGCCGTCTCGGACCCGCCGGTCGTCGGGAACCCCCTCGCTGTCGATGAGATAGACGAGGGATGCGCCCTCGGCCACGCCGCGTCGCCGCACCTCGCGCAGCACCTCCCCTTCGAAGCTCTCGAGCACGAGGGCGTCGAGCACGGGCGAGCCCCAGAGACCGGCGAGCTCCCTGTCGAGGAGCTCGACGAGGTCGAAGCCGAGCGCACGGAACCAGCTCGCGTGCTTGAGCTCGATCACGAGGCGAGGCCGCTGGCCCGCGTTCGTCCGCCGCTCGGCGAGGAGCTCGACGAGCTCGCGGAGCCGGAGCATCGGCAGCTGCCCGTCGAACGCGGTGTTCGCAGGGCGGAGGCCCGGGATTCGCTCCACAGCGTGCAGCGTGCGCAGCTGCTCCCACGTGTAGTCGTGGGCGAACCAGTCGGTGACCGTGCCGTCCGGCGTCCACGCTCGCCGAGCGGGGCCGAACTCGGCGGCTCTCGCCCCGATGTCGGTGCTCTCGCCGAGCAGGGGCTCATGCCGCACGAGGAGCACCCCGTCGCGGGTCGGGACCACATCCGGCTCCAGCGCGTCGGCCCCCTGCCGCAGGGCCAGGAGGTAGCCGTCGATGGTGTGCTCAGGGAGATGGGCTGGAGCCCCTCTGTGGCCGATGAGGAGAGGCGAGGTCTGGTGAATGGGCGCGTTCACGCGCGCAGTATGTCGTACCCCGGCGTACCGTTGGTGTCATGCGGCGTACACGTTCGATCTATCGCGCTGGCGGCGGCTACGCGCTCCCACTCATCGTGGATCTCCTGCTCGTCGTGGTCTTCGCGGTCATAGGGCGCATGAGTCACTCCGAGGGGCTGTCCCTGGCCGGCATCGTGACCACGGGCTGGCCGTTTGTGCTCGCGCTCCTGGTCGGCTGGGTGCTCGTGACGCTGTTCAGGTGGAGGCCGTGGCGTCCGCTCCCGTCTGGAGCGTTCATCTGGGTCGTCACCGTCGGTGGCGGCATGCTGCTTCGCCTCCTCGTCGGAGACACGGCGGAGACGGCGTTCGTCGTGGTCGCATCGATCGTGCTCGGCGCGTTCCTGCTGCTCCCGCGCATCCTCCTCGGCACGGGTCGGGATGCAGGTGCGAGCGCACCTCGCTCGCCGAGTGTCCGCTGACGGCGCACAGCTCCAGGCTGGATTCACGAACTCTTTCGCTAGAATCCCGGCAACCCCGTCTACGGCGGGCATCTTGACCTTCGAGACAGAACGGACTCACGGACAGCCATGGCGAATTCCGCGCTAGAACGCAACCCTTACTTCAACGGGGAGGCACGCAGGCAGCACGGCCAACAGTTCGGCCAGGCGCCCACCGCTCCCCAATTCGGGAGGGCGCAGTCCGCGCCGACACACGGTCAGCAGCCTCCCGCGCCCCTCACGGCCGAGCAGCTGAACGCGCAGTTCCAGGCACCCCCTGCGAGCCCCGACCAGATGGACCGGATGTCCTACGAGGACACCATCGCCAAGACCGCGGGCCTCTTCGGCATCGTGCTCGTCGCGGCAGCGGTCGCGTGGTTCGTCCCCCTGCTGATGATCATCGGCGCCATCGGCGCCCTGGTGCTCTCGCTGGTGCTGGCGTTCCAGCGCGAGCCGAAGACCGGCCTCATCTTCGCCTTCGCGGCGGCTGAGGGCCTCCTGGTCGGCGGACTCTCCTCGATCCTCGAGCAGCTGTACCCGGGCATCGCCATGCAGGCCGTCCTCGCGACGTTCTCCGTGGTCGCCGTGACGCTCGTGCTGTTCCGCTTCGGCAAGGTCCGCACCTCGCCCCGTATGACGAAGATCGTGCTCGTCGCCATGCTCGGCTACGCGCTCTTCTCGCTCATCAACTTCGGCATGATGATGTTCGGCTTCCAGAGCGCTGCCGGCCCCTGGGGCATGCGCTCCATGGAGGTCTTCGGCATCCCGCTCGGCGTCATCCTCGGCATCTTCGCCGTCCTCATGGGCGCGTACATGCTGGTCATGGACTTCGAGCTCATCAAGAACGGCGTCGAAGGCGGAGCTCCCCGCAAGTACGGCTGGATCGGGGCCTACAGCCTCGTCTCGACCGTCGTCTTCATCTACGTCGAGATCATCCGCGTCCTCGCGATCCTGCGCGGCAACAACTAGCGCAGCACGTCGTCGACACGCAGAATGGCCGCTCCTTCCGGAGCGGCCATTCTGTCGTTCGGGCGGGCTTGCGGCTACCGCCGCGCGGGCAGCGTCCGGTCGTCGATCCCCGCTTCCGGGTCGATGTCGAGGAGGTAGAGCTCGTCCTCGGAGACGAGACGATTGCGCACGGCGTAGTCGACGAGGCGAGCGCGCCGGTTGGTCGCGTACGAGCGTGCCCCTCCCCGGAGCCCCTCGACGCCGACGCGGTCGAGCTTCTCGCAGACATTGTCGAGCTTGCGGTTGAAGGCGGTGACGGTCCAGCCGAGCCGCTCAGCCGCTCGGGCGCTCGTGGGGATGTCGCCGAGACCCTTCTCACCTCGAAGCAGCACCGATTCGCAGAGGGCGAGGAGCAGGAGCCGCTGCGCGGGCGTCAGCGCGATGTGGCTGGCCTCGCGTCCTGGAGCCTCCACCGTGGAGCCGGAGCCTGCGGGAAGGTCCATGTAGACAGGTGAGACCGCGTGGATCTTCACCTCGTAGTGGCGCTCGCCTGCCGAGAAGTGGATGCTCGTGCGCTCGAAGACGACCGGGATCCGCCCGCCAGGGAGGAGCCTGGCCTGCACTCGCCCAGAGCCGTCGACGACGCTGAGCGTCATCCTCGTGCCGATGTTGGCCACGAACCAGAGCCCGTCCTTCGCGGCGATGCGCAGGAGCTTGCGGTGCAGGAACGGGTTGGCGTCGAGCCGGATGTCGGCGTCGCGACCGATCTCGATGTGCTCCCCGGGCATGACGGAGACCCACTGACCCTGGTACTCGACGGAGACACCGTGATCGGGATTCACCTCTGCGAGCTGATTCGCGGCGTCCTGGAGGAGCGCGTGGTCCACGAGGTGGCCGGACGGCAGCTCCTCTCGTGGCAGGGACGGGAGCACGCCCGTCTCTGCCGGTACCTGGGGGTGCGAATCGGTGGGGAATCGTGGCGCCATGTCGCGAACTCTCTGAACTGAAGGGGAACTTGCCAGTCGTGAATTACCCCAACCATGCCACTACCCAACGACCTTGGCCAGCAACATCTTTCGCCGTGGAGTGTGCCTTTTCACGAGCGTGGAGCCGAAAAATCCCGATTCGAAAATCCGGAATCGACCACCGAAAAACCGAAAACCTTTCGTCTACTCCGTTTTTGACCTCTACTACCAGGCATTTATGTCCGGGCACAATTGCCCGGAGGTTTTTCACCCCGCGTATCGCCCTCGGAGGGTCACCGTCGTGGGCTCGACGAACGCCGCCACAAAAGTGCGCAGATCTCTCACCAGATGGCACGAAATGAACGAACGGGGATGCACATGGTGCATCCCCGTCCGCCTCAGCCCTCGTCGAGAGCTACTCCCACTCGATGGTCCCCGGCGGCTTCGACGTCACGTCGAGCACAACCCGGTTCACGTCGTCGACCTCGTTCGTGATGCGGTTCGAGATGCGGGCCAGCAGGTCGTACGGCAGGCGGGTCCAGTCGGCCGTCATGGCGTCCTCGCTCGACACGGGACGCAGCACGATCGGGTGGCCGTAGGTGCGCCCATCACCCTGCACGCCCACCGAGCGGACATCGGCGAGCAGGACGACCGGGCACTGCCAGATCTCCGTGTCGAGGCCCGCGGCCGTCAGCTCCTGACGCACGATCGCGTCGGCTTCGCGGAGCAGGTCGAGCCGCTCCTGGGTGACCTCGCCGATGATCCTGATGCCGAGGCCAGGGCCGGGGAATGGCTGACGTGCGACGATCGGCTCGGGAACACCGAGCTCGCGGCCGACCGCACGCACCTCGTCCTTGAACAACGTGCGCAGCGGCTCGACGAGCTCGAACTGCATGTCCTCGGGGAGGCCGCCGACGTTGTGGTGGCTCTTGATGTTCGCGGTTCCGGTGCCGCCGCCCGACTCGACCACGTCGGGGTACAGGGTTCCCTGGACGAGGAAGCGGATGCGCTCCCCCGATTCCTGGGCCTCCTTGATGAGGTCGACCTCTGCCTGCTCGAAGCTACGGATGAACTCACGCCCGATGGCCTTGCGCTTCGCCTCGGGATCCGTGATGCCCGCGAGCGCCGTGAGGAACTGCTCTCGCGCATCCACGGTCACGAGGCGCACGCCGATCGCATCGACGAAGTCCTCCTCGACCTGACGGCGCTCGTCCTGACGGAGAAGGCCGTGGTCGACGAAGACGCACGTGAGCTGGCTGCCGACGGCCTTGTACACGAGGGCGGCTGCGACTGCCGAGTCGACACCGCCGGACAGTCCGCAGATGACCTTGGCGTCGCCGACCTGCTCGCGGATGCGCGCGACCTGCTCGTCGATGACCGAGGCGGGCGTCCAGTCGCTCGGGATGCCAGCCGCACGGTGCAGGAATCCCTCGATGAGTGCCTGGCCGTGCTCAGAGTGCAGCACCTCGGGGTGCCACTGCACGCCGTAGAGCCCTCGCTCGGTGTTCTGGAAGGCCGCGACAGGCGTGTCCTCGGTTGTCGCGAGCACCGTGAAGCCCTCGGGGGCGCGCGCCACCGAGTCACCGTGGCTCATCCAGACGGTCTGGTCGCCCGGCTGGCCGTCGAGGAGCGTCGAAGCTCCGGCCTCGAGCTTGACCGCCGTCGAGCCGTACTCGCGACGGCCAGTCTTCGCGACCTCGCCGCCGAGCTGCGTCGCCATGACCTGGAATCCGTAGCAGATGCCCAGCGTCGGAACGCCGAGCTCGAGGATGCCGGAGTCGAGGGAGGGTGCCTCCTCCGCGTACACGCTGGAGGGGCCGCCGGAGAGGATGATGCCGACGGGGTTCTTCTCGGCGACCTCTTCTGCCGAGATCGTGTGCGGCACGATCTCCGAGTAGACGCTCGCCTCGCGGACGCGCCGCGCGATGAGCTGCGCGTACTGCGCGCCGAAATCGACGACGAGCACTGGGCGCTGGTCTGTGGCCTGCTGGTCGGTGGTTGCCATGGACACCTTTCGGGTGGTGCGGAGAGAACTCGGTGCGACTGCGGTGGTGTGGGGGCTACTTCGTGCGGCGCTGGTGCTCGGAGAGCGACTGCTGCACATCGGCGTCGAGCTGTTCGCGTTCTGCCTCGCTCAGGCTGGCCTCGAACGCACGCAGCTGCTGCTCCTCGCCGGCTTCGGCGAGTCGCTGCTCTTCGCGGAGCACGAGGTCGCGCTTCGCCCGGCGCGACATGAACCACTCCGTGATGAACGACAGGAACGGGACGATGCCGCCGGCAGCCATGGCGATCAGCCACACGATGGGCCAGCGCATCTGCTGCCACAGCACATACGAGGCGATGAGGTACACGACGTAGAACCAGCCGTGGACGATGAGCACCCAGAGGCTCAGGTTGAGCGCCGTCGTCGTGTCCTCCTGGACCAGCGCGATGACCCCGAACGGGCCGAACGCCTCGACCTCGAGGTGCAAGACGTACTTGAGGAACATCTCGACGCACAGCAGCAGGAGGAGGATGCCGGTCACGTAGGCCGTCACCTGATAGAAGCGGAGCGCCCGTCGGAAACCGGGGTTGGCAGTCAGGAGGGCGTCGTGAGGCATGACCTCTAGTCTAGGCGAACGGCCTCGCGCTTCGTTCGCTCGTCCAGCATGGCCTTCAGCCGGTCGCGCTTGAGCTGCTCGGCCAGCACACTGGGAGCCTCCGCGGCCTCACGTCGCTCCTTCTCGTATTCGTCCCGAGCGAGGCGCCACCACATGAAGATCGCGAACCCCGCGAAGAGCACCCACTCGATGGCGTAGAAGATGTTCAGCCAGTTCAGCTGCGGGGCCTCGAGCGCCTGCGGCGTGATCGCGTCGAGCGGGGCGGCACTCGCGGACTTCCCGAGGACAGCCTGCATCGACGCCTCGTCGAGGCTCACGTAGATGCCGTAGTTCTGGGCCGCCGGTTCCACCCAGCGGTTGATGAGGTGCGTCGGGGCCATGGAGATGAGCGCCTGCGCGTCTTCGCCGCGATTCACCTGCGGCGCCTGGCCGTACTCGAGTCTGCCGGAGAGCGGAAGCTCTGCGCCTCGCCCCGAGCCCTGCAGCGCCGTGACGAGCTCCCGAGCGGAGGCCTCGTCCTCGGTCCACCCGAGCGCGACGGCGAGACCCGGTGCGACAGCGGCATCCGAGGATGCGCCGGCCTCGTCGTCGGTGACGGCGACGTGCCCGATTACCCAGTAGCCGAGCAGTTCGCCCTGGAGACGATCGGCGACGACATCGAAGTCGCGCGCGTCCACAGTGCCCTCGAACGTCACCTGACGCCCGACGGCGGCATCGGCCACCCGCTCCTGGGGCTGAGCCAGCTCACCGAGGCCGACGGGAGGCTGCGTGGCCTCCTCGGCGACGGTGCGACCGTGCTCCAGCGACAGGAACGCGGACTCCAGCTGCCAGCGCCCGAGCCACGCGAAGATCGACGCGACGACGAGGGCGAGCGCAAGGACACCCAGCCACTTGGGGCGTACAAGCACTCGACCCATCGACGGCGGCGCGGCCTGGGCGCGGACAGCTGCGGACATTACGACTTCTGAGCGTCCTTCGACTCCGCCTTGACGGTTGCCGCCTCGACGTCGACGGTCTCGTCGACCTCGATCATCGGCAGCGACGGGGCCGTGCCGAACGGCGTGTTGTCGCCGGCGTGACCCAGCACGGAGTCGATGTCAGGCGCCTCGAGGCGGATGCGGTCCGCCGACTCGTCGTCGGGCTGCTCCTGGCTCGCGAGCTCCGCTGCGACGCGCTCGACGTAGGTGTCGATCTCGCGCTGCGTGCGCTCCTCGTCCCAGCCGAGAGCTTCCGCCATGAGCCGCGCGGCGACGGGCGCGGCCGAGATGCCGCGGTCCCACGCCTCGATCGAGATGCGCGTGCGTCGCGCGAGCACGTCGTCGAGGTGCAGGGCACCCTCGTGCGTCGCGGCGTACGTGATCTCCGCCTGCAGGTAGTCGTCGGCGCCCGGCATCGGCTCGGCCAGCTGCGGGTTCTGGCGGATGAGGTCGAGGATCTCGTCCGTCAGCGTTCCGTAGCGGTTGAGGAGGTGCTCGATGCGCACGCGGTGGAGACCGAAGGCGCGGGCGATCTTGCCGCGGCGGTTCCAGGCGGCCTTGTAGCCGACGGCGCCGAGCAGCGGGATGTCCTTCGTCGTGGAAGCGGGGATCTTGCCGTCGAGGGCATCGGCCGCGGCGTCGATGGCGTCCTGCGCCATGATGCGGTAGGTCGTGTACTTGCCGCCGGCGATGAGCACGAGGCCCGGCACCGAGTGCGCCACCATGTGCTCACGCGAGAGCTTCGACGTCTCCTCCGACTCGCCGGAGAGCAGCGGGCGGAGCCCGGCGTACACGCCCTCGACGTCGGCACGCGTGAGCTTCACCGCGAGCACCTCGTTGACGTGCTCGAGGATGTAGTCGATATCGGCGGCCGTCGCTGCCGGGTGCGCCTTGTCGAGCTTCCAGTCGGTGTCGGTCGTGCCGATGATCCAGTGACGGCCGTTCGGGATGACGAAGAGCACGCTCTTCTCCGTGCGCAGCAGGAGGCCTGACGCGGACTGGAACCGGTCGCGTGGGACGACGAGGTGCACGCCCTTGGACGCGCGGACGCGGAACGACGCGCGCTCGCCGACCATCTTGTTCGTGTCATCGGTCCACACGCCGGTCGCGTTGACGACCTGCTTGGCGCGGATCTCGAACCGCTCGCCGGTCTCGAGGTCGACGACCTGCGCGCCGACGACGCGCTGTCCGACCTTCAGGAAGCCCTCGACGCGCACTCGCGGAGCGACGTGCGCCCCGTAGAACGATGCGGTGCGGGCGAGAACGGCGACGAAGCGAGCGTCGTCGACGCCGGCGTCGTAGTACGTGAGACCGCCGGAAAAGGCGTTCTTGGAGAGCCCAGGCGACATCTTCGCGACCTGGCCGCGGGTGTAGTGGCGGTGCATCGGCACACCGGGACGCACCTCGCCGGTCTTCGCGAAGAGGTCGTACATGAGCATCCCGGCCCCGATGTAGAACCGCTCGAGCGGGTTCTTCAGCGGGTAGAGGAAGCGGATGGGCTTGACCAGGTGCGGCGCGAGGCGCTGCAGCAGCAGCCCGCGCTCGAGGAGCGCCTCGCGCACGAGCCCGAAGTCCATCTGCTCGAGGTAGCGGATGCCACCGTGGATGAGCTTCGACGAGCGGCTGGACGTGCCGGACGCGAAGTCCCGCGCCTCGACCATGCCGACGCTCAGGCCGCGCGTGACGGCGTCGAGCGCCGCACCTGCGCCGACCACGCCGCCACCGACGACGAGCACGTCGAGGTTCTTGGTCTTGAGGGACTCGATAGCCGCCGCGCGTTCCTGGGGGCCGAGCTTGTCGCTTCGAGAGACGCTGTTCGCCATAACCTGCTCCTCGTTCTCAGTTGCTGCTTGTGGGGGAAGTCTGGACGCTCAACCTTCGGCCAAGCCGTCAGGCGGCTCAGTCGTCCTGATCAGGCGGTCGGCGTGTAGGGCGCGACGACCATCTCGGCCCGCTGGAACTCCTTGAGCCCGGAGTAGCCGGTCGTCGCCATCGAGTGGCGGAGCGCGCCCGTGAGGTTCGAGATGCCGTCGGCGCTCTCGGCGGGGCCGGCGACGATCTCCGCCATGGGCGCGACCTGGCCGACCTGCACGCGGTTGCCGCGCGGGAGCTTCTCATGGCGTGCCTCGGCACCCCAGTGCCAGCCGCGACCCGGGGCGTCGGTGGCACGCGCGAGCGCGGCACCGATCATGACGGCGTCCGCGCCGGACGCGATGGCCTTCACGAGGTCGCCGGAGGTGCCGATGCCGCCGTCGGCGATGACGTGCACGTAGCGTCCGCCGGACTCGTCGAGGTAGTCGCGCCGCGCGCCAGCGACGTCGGCGATGGCCGTCGCCATGGGTGCGTGGATGCCGAGCACCCGACGGGTGGTCGAGGCCGCTCCCCCGCCGAAGCCGACGAGCACTCCAGCGGCACCGGTGCGCATGAGGTGCAGCGCTGCCGTGTAGGTCGCCGCACCGCCGACGATGACGGGAACGTCGAGCTCGTAGATGAACTGCTTGAGGTTGAGCGGCTCCTGGTTGCGAGACACGTGCTCTGCGGACACGGTCGTGCCGCGGATGACGAACAGGTCGGTGCCGGCCTCGAGCACATCGTCCATGAACTGCTGCGTGCGCTGCGGGGAGAGTGCGCCGGCGGCCGGTACTCCGGCCTCGCGGATCTGCTGCAGGCGCTCCTTGATGAGCGTGCCCTTGACCGGCTCCCGGTAGATCTCCTGCAGCTTGGCCGTCGCCTGCTTCGCCGGCAGATCAGCGATCTGCGCGAGCAGCGGGGCCGGGTCGTCGTAGCGAGTCCACAGGCCCTCGAGGTCGAGCACGCCGAGGCCGCCGAGCTTGCCGAAGCCGATCGCGGTCTCGGGCGACATCACCGAGTCCATAGGGGCTGCGATGAGCGGGATATCGAACGTGAATGCGTCGATCTTCCACGTGATGGACACGTCCTCCGGGTCACGGGTTCGCCGCGATGGCACGATGGCCACATCGTCGAAGGAGTACACGCGGCGGGCTCGCTTTGCGCGGCCGATCTCGATCTCAGTCACCTGCCTAGCCTAGCCCTCCGCGGTGCTCGCTGCTGCGGCGCGGCGGCGGGGAGACCCCGACCCGCCGCGCCGATCAGGCTGCTAGCGACGGTAGTTGGGGGCTTCCGAGACCATCTGCACATCGTGCGGGTGGGACTCCTTCAGCCCTGCCGGAGTGATCCGCACGAAGCGGCCCTTCTCCTTGAGCTCCGCGACGGTGCGAGCGCCGACGTAGAACATCGACTGGCGCAGGCCGCCCGTGAGCTGGAACACCGACTGGCGGATCGAGCCGCGGTACGCGACCTTGCCCTCGATCCCCTCGGCGATGAGCTCGTCATCGCTCGGCACGTCCGCCTGGAAGTAGCGGTCCTTCGAGTACGAGGTGCGCTCGCCGCGCGACTGCAGGGCGCCGAGCGATCCCATGCCGCGGTAGCTCTTGAACTGCTTGCCGTTGACGAAGATGAGGTCGCCCGGCGACTCGTCGGTGCCCGCGAGCAGCGATCCGACCATGACTGCGGATGCGCCGGCGACAAGCGCCTTCGCGATCTCGCCCGAGTACTGCAGGCCGCCGTCCGCGATGACCGGCACGCCAGCCGGGGTCGCGGCGAGCGACGCCTCGTAGACGGCCGTGATCTGGGGGACGCCGACTCCCGCGACGATGCGCGTCGTGCAGATGGAGCCAGGACCGACGCCGACCTTGACAGCGTCAGCACCCGCATCCACGAGCGCCTGGGCGCCCTCGCGGGTCGCGACGTTGCCGCCGACGACCTGCACGTGGCCCATGACCGGGTCGCTCTTGAGGCGGCGGATCATGTCGAGCACGCCGGCCGACTGGCCGTTCGCCGTGTCGACGACGAGTACGTCGACACCGGCAGCCACGAGGCGCTCCGCGCGCTCCCAGCCGTCGCCGAAGAAGCCGATCGCCGCGCCGACGCGCAGGCGCCCGGCGTCGTCTTTCGTCGCGTTCGGGTACTTGTCGCTCTTGTCGAAGTCCTTCACCGTGATGAGGCCGGCGAGCTTGCCCTCGTCGTCGATGAGCGGCAGCTTCTCGATGCGGTGCTTGCCGAGGAGCTTGTAGGCGTCGTCACCGGAGATCCCGACGGGACCGGTCACGAGGCCCTCGCCCGTCATGACCTCGTGCACGCGGGTCGTGCGCTTCTCCGACTCGGGAACGAAGCGCATGTCCCGGTTGGAGATGATGCCGACGAGCTTGCCCGTCTCCTCGTCGACGACCGGCAGGCCGGAGACGCGGTACTGCCCGCAGATCTCATCGACCTCCGCGACCGTCGCGTTGGGAGTCGTCGTCACCGGATTCGTCACCATGCCGGACTCGGAGCGCTTCACGCGATCGACCATCTCGACCTGGTCGTCGATCGACAGGTTGCGGTGCAGGATGCCCATGCCACCCTGGCGCGCCATGGCGATCGCCATGCGGGCCTCCGTGACCGTGTCCATCGCCGCCGAGACGAGCGGGACGCGCAGGGTGATACCGCGCGTCAGCCGTGTCGTCGTGTCGACCTCAGACGGGATGACGTCGGTGTGCCCGGGAAGCAGCAGCACATCGTCGTAGGTCAATCCGGTGAAGCCAAAGGGGTCCGACTCGGTCATTACGCTCCAGGAGGTATCTGGGATGCGCCGTTCGGCGGCATCCTCGTGCATCGGGAAACAGCTCAGTGGTGATGGAACAGCGAGGACCCCGGACGCATTCCCGGGACCCTCAGCTCATCAGCCTCGTGTCGGTGGACCGAGTTCGTCCGCGACCGAGGGAATCTTGGCGCCAAGTCTAGCCGTGCGCACGAGGTCGATCGTGAAGAGGATGAGGGCGACCCAGACGATCGCGAACCCGATCCAGCGCTCGAGCGGCATGGGCTCCGAGAAGACCGCCACGGCGAGCACGAACTGCAGGATCGGCGCGATGTACTGCATGAGTCCGAGCTCGATGAGGCGCAGCCTCCTGGCGGCCGCCGCGAACAGCAGAAGCGGCACGCTCGTGACGACGCCCGCGAAGAGCAGGACGCCCGTGTTGACCGCCGACACGGAGCCGAAGGTGATGCCGCCGCCGAAGAGCACCGTCCAGAGCAGGCAGATCGCGCCGATGGGCATGATGAGCGTCGTCTCGACCGCCAGTCCGGAGAGCGCATCCGCCTGGACCCCCACCCGCTTCTTCACGAGCCCATACAGCCCGAAGGTCATGGCGACGCCCAGGCCGAGCCACGGGATGCGGCCGTAGCCGAGGGAGATGACGAGCACGGCGAGGAGAGAGAGCCCGACGGCGACCCACTGCAGGGGCCTGAGCTTCTCGCGGAGGAAGACCAGCCCGAGCGCGACGGACACGATCGGGTTGAGGAAGTAGCCGAGCGCGGCGTCGAGGGTGTGGCCTGTCGCGACCGCCTGCACGTAGAACAGCCAGTTCGCCGACACCAGGACCCCGGCGATGCCGAGGCCGAGCACGACCCGCTTCTTCGAGATGAGCTCCCGGAACGGACGCCAGGCCCGCATGACGAGCACGCCGAGCAGGCAGAACACGACGCTCAGGATGATGCGCCACGCGATGAGCTCCACGGGCGTCGTGGGAGCGGTCGCCACGACGTAGAGGGGCATGAAGCCCCAGAGCGCGTACGCGCTGAACGCCAGCCAGAGGCCGGACCGAGGAGATTCCGTCACCTCGAGATCGTACGCCCGACGTCGGGCCCCTGGAACACGAATGGCGCCCGACCCCGAGGGGTGGGCGCCATGCGCGATGCTGCTCCTGCAGATGAGACCGCCCGAACCGGCTCGGCCTCAGAAGGTCAGGAGACTAGACGATCTTCGCGAGGATGTCGCGAGCGGAGAGCACAAGGAGCTCCTCGCCGCCGTACTTGACCTCGGTTCCGCCGTACTTGGAGTAGATGACCTTGTCGCCGACCACGAGGTCGAGCGGCACGCGGTTTCCGTTGTCATCGATGCGGCCGGGGCCGACTGCGACGACTTCGCCCTCCTGGGGCTTCTCCTTGGCGGTGTCCGGAATCACAAGACCCGAAGCCGTGGTCTGCTCGGCTTCGACCTGCTTGATGACGATGCGATCCTCGAGCGGCTGAATGTTCACCGACACGGTTGACCTCTTTCTCAGCGATAGGAAGTTCAGAATTAGCACCCTCCCCATGAGAGTGCTAACTCAGAGTGTAGGGGCCAGGCGGCGACGACTGCAACGCGGCGACGTCTCGTGGCGTACGCCGGTAGCGTAGTGCTGGTGCAACGCGACGAACTCCTGGCCCTCCTCACACCGGAGGCGATGACCCTGCTCGACGACGCGCCGCCCGTCGAGTCGGCGGGAGACGCGCTCGCCCTCGTGACGAGGCTGCGCGCGGCAGGAGGGTCCGCGGACGTCGTCGCCGCCGTCGTCACGCAGGCGAAGCTCCGGCGGCGAGCATCCGCCAAGTTCGGCCCGTTCGCCGAGCGGATGCTCTTCACCGACGCTGGCCTGCAGCAGGCGACGCGTCTGCAAGTCGCGGCGCACCACGCGAACCGGTTCAGGCAGGCCGGCGCCGTGAGCGTGGCCGACCTCGGCTGCGGGATCGGCGCGGACTCCATGGCTTTCGCATCGCTCGGGCTCGAGGTCACCGCGTTCGACGTCGACGAGGTCACGGCTGCTATCGCGGCCCACAATCTGGCCCCGTTTCCGAACGCGCAGGTCAGGCACGACCGCGCCGAGGAGGTGGACCTGGATGCCTTCGATGCGCTCTGGTTCGATCCGGCCCGAAGGACCACAAGCGGCGGGAGCACGGCACGCCACTTCGATCCGGCGGATTGGAGCCCATCCCTCGACTTCGTCTTCGCCGCAGGCCGCGAGCGCCCGACGGGTATCAAGCTGGGACCGGGGATCGACCACGCGTACCTCCCGGAGGACGCGGAGACGCAGTGGGTGTCCTCCAACGGCGACCTCGTCGAGGCGACGGTGTGGATGCACGGCACGGCGAGGGCGGGCATCCGCCGCTCGGCCCTCGTGATCAGCAGGCATGGCACCGCCGAACTGACGACCGGCGAGGACGTCCGGGACGCGGACGTCGCTGCGCTGGGTGCCGTGCTCTACGAGCCGGACGCGGCGATCATCCGCGCCCGCCTCATCGGAGACCTCGCACGGTCGCTCGAAGCGTCAATGATCTCAGAGAGCATCGCGTGGATGACCGCCGAGCACTTCACGCCGACGCCGTTCGCGAGCGCGTTCTCGGTCCGAGAGGTGCTGCCCCTGCATGCATCGTCGCTCAAGGGCGAGCTGCGGAAGCGAGGCATCGGCGTGCTCGAGATCAAGAAACGGGGGGTCGACATCGACCCTGCGGAGTTCAGGCGGAAGCTCTCGCTCAAGGGAGACGCGTCCGCGGTGCTCATCCTCACGAGGATCGGCGACAAGCGCGTCGCCATCCTCGCCGATCGGCTCAGCTGAGGCCAGCCGAGCCGTCGGCGCGTCTCGTGCCTAGACGACCAGCACCACGACCAGCGTCACGATGGCAAGCAGGACCGCGAGGCCACCCGCCACGAGGCCCACGACGGCAAGGGTGCGTCCGAGGCCCCTCGGGGCGCGAAGCCCGGCGATTCCGAGCCCGACGGCGCCGAGACCGAGCACCAGGGCCACGATGTACGCCCACCCGGGAAGCAGGAGGAGAAGCAGCGAGAGCGCGCCGAGCGCCACGCCGATGATCCCGAGCACCGGCGCAGGAGCCTTCGGCTGCTGGCCGTATCCCTGCACGCCGAACTGCTGGCCGGGCTGCTGCCCGAACTGCCCCTGCTGCGGAGCACCGTGCTGCGGCTGCCCGAACTGCCCCTGCTGCGAGGCGCCGTACTGGGGCTGCCCGAACTGATCCTGTTGCGGGGCGCCGTACTGCGGCTGCCCGTACTGGTTCTGCTGCGGCTGGCCATAGCCCTGCTGCGCCGGAGCCTGCTGCTGACCGGACGGCTGCTGAGCGCCATAGCCAGAGTACCCAGGCTGCTGCTGGCCGTAACCGCCGTCAGCCGGGCCATACCCGGGCTGCTGCTGGCCGTACTGCTGATCGTTCTGCTGCCCGTACTGCGGCTGAGACTGCCCGTACGACCCCTGGCCGTACTGGCCCTGGCCGGGCTGCTGCGCGCCGAAAGGGGGCTGGCCGGTCTGCGACTGGCCGTTCTGGTGGGGCTGCTGCGGGTACTGGGGGCCGTTCGGGTCAGACATGGTGTCCTTCTCAGTCGTCGACAAGGCTGCAGGTGCTGAACAAGCTTAGAGTGCGGGCGGGTGCATCCACCCGCACTCCTGCCAGTTCTTGCAGCGGGTGGTCAGTATCCGTAGGACGACATGTCGCCGATGAACATGGCGGCGACGACGATGCCGATGATCGCCACGATCACCGACAGCACGATGGCTGCGATCGAGACCCAGAGGCCCCAGACGCGCAGCGGGCCGGCCTGCGGCTCCCGCGACTTGGCCATGATGGCGCAGACCAGACCTGCGATACCGAGGGGAAGCCCGAGGAACGCCGTGACGAAGGTGAGCAGGATACCCGCACCGCCGAGGGAAAGCGCGACGATGCTGAGCGTGCGCTTGGGAGCAGCGGACTGCGCCGGGTAGCCGGGCGTCGCGTATCCCTGCGGCGCCCCATAGCCCTGCGGCTGCCCCTGCGACTGCGGAGCGCCATATGCCGGAGCTGCGCCGGCGGGAGCCTGGCTCGCGGATGGAGCCTGACCGTAGGGAGCTGCGCCCGGTGCCGCGGCTGGCTCGCTCGGCGGCGTGTAGCTCACCGAACCGGATGCTGCGGGCGGCGTGGAGCCACTGCCGGATGACGAGGGAGCCGAGTAGTCGGTGCCGGATGCCGAAGGCGCCGAATAGTCGGAGCCAGAGCCAGGCGCGGCCGGCGGCGTGTACCCGCTGCCCGACGCTGAGGGTGCGGAGGAGTCGGAGTACGGCGCGGCCGGGGTCGAATCGTCGGTGCCCGAGACGGAGGGCGGCGTGTAGTCGGTGCCGGTGGCTGCCGGGGCGGAGTAGTCGACCGACTCAGCAGGCGGCGTGTAGGCGGCCGGTGCCTCGTACTGGGGAGGTGTGCTGTCGTCCTCCGGGAGCCGTGGCTTGTCACCTGGGGTTGCGTTGCTGTCGCTCATTGCGGAGCTCCTTCCGGTTCAGCCGATTTCGCGGCGGTTGAGGCTGGTGTTCACGTGCGTGGAGCAAGCGGCGACGCCTTCAGTGGCGCACGCCCATGTCCTAGGTTCCCAGGGTTTGACTGGGAACCGTCACACAAGGTTCAGGAAAGACCACGCTCAGTAAGAGCTGAGGCCTCCGAGCAGTCCGATTCCCCCGAAGAAGAGGAGGGCGAGGACAAGCAGGAGCAGGAGCCCGAAGACCGAGATGAAGCCGAGCACGATGGCGGTGATGGCGAGCGCCCGTCCGCGCGGCTCGCGACGCAGCGCGATGAAGCCGCACACGATGCCAGCGATCCCGACCATCCACCAGACGAACTGGAGGATCGGGATCAGCGAGACGAAGAACGACCCTCCGCTCAGACACAGGGCCACGACGCTCAAGGTCAGCGTCCCGGCACCGGCCGGTCGAGGTGCCGTGTACGGCGCCTGGACGTAGGGCGTCACCGGATAGGCGAGGTGCTGCGAGGGGGCCGCCTGCGCCGCGTTGCCGCCAGGGCCCCAGCTGTCGCTCGGCGCGGTGTGGCCGTAGCCGGCGTCCTGGCCGTAGCCCGAATCCTGGCCGTAGCCGAAACCCTGCCCGTAGCCCGGATCCTGCCGGTAGCCCGAGTCGTGCCCGGAGCCGTTCCCGTTGCCGGCCCCGGGGGTGTCGCCTCGCGCTTCCCACGGCTCGCCGACGGGCTGCGCGGCGACGTTCGGGGCCGGTATCCGCTCGACGGGGCCATCTGGTGTCGACCAGGTCATGTCCGCTCCTTTCGAGAGGTGATGAGATGCTCCAACGTTACGGCGACCTGCTCAACGGCACGTCATCCCCATGGCCTCGGCCTCGTCATCCCGCAGGATGACTTCCAACCTCGCGGGGCACGGCGGTTGCTGGAGCGCGGACTCAGGCGACGACGAAGGCGAAGCCAATACAGCCCGCGACCGCCGCCACAGCGAGCACGAGCGCGAGCACCCAACCGCGGTGGCGCCGCCCCAGCACCGCGAGCAGGAGTGCGACCGCGCCGAGACTCGCCCCGAGGTACAGGGGCCAGAGCGGCGAGGGGGTCACGGATGCGGAGAGCGCGAGCGCCAGGACTGCCGCGGCAAGCGAGAGCAGCACGGAGACGATGACCGCGAGGCGACTGAGCCCGAGCGCAGGAGGCGCCGGTGCCGTCGCGGCGCGAGCGGACGCAGGAGCCATCGCGGTCTCCTGCACGTGCGCGACGGCCGGGTCGATGTCCCGGTCATTCTCCGGACTCCGAGGCTCCTCGGACCGGGGCGCAGAGCTCTCCACGGCCGGAGCCGACTTCTCCTCACCCCGCGAGCGCGGGGTGAGAGCCGAGTAGGCGGCGTTGCTGGTGTCATCGACCGGGGTGCGGTCGATCGGGGGAAGCTCCACGGGCTTGCGCGGCGGCAGCTTCGGCTGATCGGGTGCTGTCATCGGTGCTCCCCCAGAGCTGGTCTCTCCTGCGGCGCAGGCTGCGTGGCCACCGGAAGCGTCGAGTCCGCCGCGAAGCCGAGCGGGGACGGAGGCTTGCCGGCAGCGACGAGCATCGCGCCGACGGCTGCGATCATCGCCCCGTTGTCGGTGCAGAGCCGAAGCGGGGGGATGCGCAACTCGATGCCGGCGGCAGCGCACCGCTCCTCCGCGAGCTCACGCACGCGCGCGTTCGCGGCCACTCCCCCGCCGAGCACGAGCCGAGGCACGCCGAGGGCCGTGCAGGCCGCCACCGCCTTCGCCGTCAGCACGTCGGCGACGGCCTCGCGGAAGCTCGCCGCGACATCGGCAACCGGTACCGGCTCCCCCGCGTCCTCCTTCGCCTCGACCCAGCGGGCGACGGCGGTCTTGAGCCCCGAGAAGGAGAAGTCGTAGCGGTGCCGCTCGAGGTCCTTCGGCTTCGTGAGCCCGCGCGGGAACCGGATCGCCTTCGGATCCCCTCCGGCAGCGGCCTTGTCGATCTCGGGTCCACCCGGGTAGGGCAGGCGCAGCAGTCGCGCCACCTTGTCGAACGCCTCTCCAGCCGCATCGTCGATCGTCTCGCCGAGCTGCTCCACGTCGTCGACGAGGTCGCGAACGTGCAGGAGGGACGTGTGCCCACCCGAGACGAGCAGCGCCACCGCTGGCAGCTCGAGCTGACCCACGTCGTCGCGCAGGACGTCAGCGGCGACGTGACCCACGAGATGGTTCACGGTGTAGAGCGGGATGCCGGTGGCGACGTGCAGGGCCTTCGCCGCAGCCGTTCCGACCATGAGCGCACCAGCGAGGCCAGGGCCCTGGGTGACGGCGATCGCGTCGAGGTCCTCGAGCGAGACTCCGGCCGTCTCGAGCGCCGCCGAGATGGTCGGCACTATTGCGTCGGCGTGGGCACGTGCGGCGATCTCGGGAACGACGCCACCGAAGATGGCGTGCTCGTCCATCGAGGAGGCGACCTCGTTGGCGAGCAGCACCCGACCGCGGACGATGCCGACACCCGTCTCGTCACACGACGATTCGATGCCGAGCACAAGCGGCTCTCTGCGAGCACCGGCCGCGACACGAGCCTCGGCGGACACCCGCACGCTCGGCAGCTGTCCGCGCATCACGATCGCATCCACGCCCTCTCTCGGGTAGTACTTGGGTCGGCGCCCGATCTCCTCGAAGCCGAGCCGCGAATAGAGGGCACGAGCCGCCTCGCCGTTCTCGCGCACCTCGAGGAACACCTGCTTCGCGCCTCGCCCTTCGGCCCACGCGAAGAGCTCGGCCAGCATCCGGGTGGCCCATCCGCCGCGCCGCAGCCGCTCATCGACGGCGATGGTCTGCACATCAGCCTCACCACCACCCTGGAGAGCCATGACGCCAGCAGCCGCCAGGATCTCGCCGCTCGCGGCGTCCTCGACGACCACATATCGCGTGTGCTCGCTCTTGACCTCGCCAGCGAGCATCGAGGGCGACCACGGGTCGAGCGGGAAGGCGGCCTCGTCGAGACGCACCATCGAGGGGATGTCCTCGTGCGAGGCATCGCGCAGCACGGCGCGCATCAGCCGGTCACCCGCTTCGGGCCGTTGGACGGCACCGCGTCGGCACCCCGCAGGTACAGAATCGTATTGGCCTCGGCTTCGAGCCCCTGCACCTCGCGGTCGAGCCAGGCGAGCGCGAGGTGAGCGGCCGAGATGGTCCTCGTATCGAAGCGGTGGTCGGCAGCGGGGACGGCATCAGGCCGGTGCAGCTCTGAGCTGCTCGCAACGAGCAGCCCCTGCTCGTACCGCGAGCAGGCGAGCTCCCCCCGGCGGGCATCCGTCGTGACCAGCAGATCGCCGGCAGCCTCCGGATGCTCCGCGCGCCACTCGTGGGCCGCGGCATCATGGCTGGGCATCGGGATGAAACGCGCGCCGCGCGCGAACGCGAACGTGCGCGCGGCGGCCACGCCGACACGCAGCCCCGTGAAGGGGCCGGGGCCCATGCCGCCGACGACCTGCGTGACGTGCTGCGGAGAGAGCCCGGCGTCTGCGAGCGCCTCCGCGATCGCCACGCCGACGACCTCAGCATGATGTCGGGTGTCGGCGGTGCGCCGTTCTGCGAGCACCCGGCCGTGCGGGGTGACGATCGCGACATCCGTGCCCGCTGACGTATCGATCGCTAAGAGCATGCGAGTGATTCTACGCGGGAGCTGCACCGAACTCGGTCCGCAGCGCGTCCACGAGAGCGGCGGCTCTCGGACGATCCCACGTGCCCGCGACCGTGAGCGTGACGCGGCGCGGGTCCAACGGCTCTTCGTCGCTCCAGTCGACACCACCGGGCCCCTCGACGACCTCGGGCTCGAGCGGCGGGGATGCCGCGGAACGGTCGATCGTGATCTCCAGCCAGCGGTCGGTGATCAGCGGAACCGCTTCGCGCCCCCACTCGACGACGGTGACGCTGGCTGCCAGATCGAGGCCGAGATCATCGAGCTCGGCCGGATCGCCGAGACGGTACGCATCCACGTGGATGAGCTCGGGCCCCGCTCCGAGGGAAGGATGCGTGCGCGCCAGCACGAACGTCGGACTCGTGACCGGACCCCGCACGTCGAGCGCACTCCCGAGACCCCGCGCGAACGTCGTCTTGCCCGCACCCAACGGCCCCGTCAGCACGAGCACATCGCCCGCGAGCAGGAGCCCGCCGATGAGCTCTCCCGCGCGGACCATGTCCTCCGCGGTCGCGAGCTCCACCGTGATGCTCGGAGTCAGGTCAGTGCCCACACCCATCCGCCCTTTCCTCATCGCGTCGTTCCCGACGCACGACGCGCGGCCCGAGCGCAGCCACGAACGCCTGCGGTGACACTGCTGACCAGGATGCCCACTCCTGCAGGTGGATATCGCCGGGTTCGGGCCCGAACACCGAGACCGGCATGCCGATCCACGCCTCCTGGTCCTGCAGGTCGATGACCACCTGATCCATCGCGACCCGGCCGACGATCGGCCGACGCTGGCCGCCGACGACAACCTCACCCCGCCCCGCGACCCTGCGCGGGATGGCGTCGGCGTAGCCGAGGGGCACGAGCCCGAGCGTCGTGGATTCCTCGGCCACCCAGTCGTAGCCGTAGGAGACGCCGTGGCCGGCCGTCACCCGTTTCACGTGCACGAGCTCCGTCGTGAGGGCGACGGGAAGCGGCGCACTCGGCTCATCGAAGCCGTAGATTCCGCGGCTGCCGGGATCCCTGGTCCGCTCGTGGTCGACGAGCGTGCTCGATCGGGCCGCCTGACCGACGTGCGCGAGGTCCGCGTTCGCCGCGACGAGTGGCAGCAGGCCGTGCTCGAGCGCCAGACCGGCGACGAGAGCACCACCGAGTCCGTACGCGTCGGCGGAGACGTCGACGCTGAAGAGCCTGGCCGCGTGCCGCGCACCCATGCCGTTCCCCAGCGCCGCCGCGAGGTCGCGTGCCCGTTCGCCCATACGGGCCTGCAGCAGGTCCACGTCGACCCAGAGCTCGCGGCGGGGCGCGAGCGCGAGCGCCGCCGACTCCTCCGGGGCGACCGCAGCCACCCGGTGAGGCTCGACGGGAGAGCTCGCGCCCGAGGAGCGGCGCGGGATGCGGGAGCTCAGCCGAGTGACGACCTCGTAGTTGATGGTCCCGGCGGCCGAGGCCCAGGCGTCCGCACTCGCCGAGCGTGCGGCGTCGATGACCAGCAGCCGAGGCGGCTCGTCGCTGCGGTCCAGGCGTGCGGACGCCGACACGGTTCCCTCGAGCGGTTCGACTCGCAGCTCGAGGGTGTCGAGGGCGACGACATTCCAGCGAGCACCGGTGTCGTCCGCGAGCTCCAGCGAGCCAGGCTCGATCGGCGGCAGACCCGCAGCGTGCCCGAGGTCGACCCTGAAGCCGCGCTGATCCTCGAAGATCGGGGCGCTCAGCGACAGGGCGGGCCTCAGCGCGACCGGGCAGTCCGTGTCAGCGGAGAACGGCGAGAGTCCGTAAAGGGAGACTCCGAGGCGCACGAGATCGAAGCGCGCCTCCGGCAGCGACATCGAACCGGCCGTCGCGGCGAGGTGACGCACCGACGGGGTCAGTCCACGCCGAGCCGCGAGCTCGAGCGCGCGCTCGAACGAAGCCAGCTGCGCACGATCGGCGTCAGGACCCGCACCAGCCAGATGGCTGAACAATCCATCGAGGCGGATGAGCCCCCGCCCCTCGAGCTCCGCGGCCTTCGTGAACGCCGACTCCCACTCCGCCGGGCTGATCCCATTGCGCCCGAGGCCCGTGTCGAGCTTGAGGTGCACGACCACGCAGCGCTCGGAGTGCTCGAGACGACCCAGACCGATATCGACGAGCTCGAGCTGCGCGAGCGAGGAGACGCCGAGCTCGATCTCCGCATCCAGCGCGGCGAGCCAGTCGGTGCGAGCCCCGTGCATCCACGCGAGGATCGGCGCGGTGATGCCCGCCTCCCGGAGCGCGAGGGCCTCCCGGAGGTCGACGACGCCGAGGCGCACGGCACCTCCCTCGAGCGCGGCACGAGCTACGTCGGACGCCCCGTGACCGTACGCATTCGCCTTCACGACCGCGAGGAGTGGCGTGCGCGTGAGATCGGCGATCGCCCGGACGTTGGCCCGGACCGCGTCGAGGTCGACATCGACGCGAGCACCGCTCACGAGCCTGCCCCAGCCGTTGCCGCACGCTCGGCGATCACAAACGCCGTCGCGGTCGTGCGCTCGTGTGTCAGCGAGAGGTGCAGGTGATCGACCCCCACCAGCTCGAGGTGCGCCCGCAGCGCGGGCGTCACGGCGAACTCCGGACGCCCAGCTGGCCCGCTCTCGACCTCGAAGTCGAGGAAGCTGAGCGCGCCGATGCCGCCGAGCGCCTTCACCGCGGCCTCCCGAGCGGCGAACCGAGCGCCGAGCGACGCCAGCGACCTGTCGCGCTCCGCCGGCGCGAAGAGACGCTCGCGGAGGCGCGGGGCACGCTGCAGAGCCCGCGCGAACCGCGCGAGCTCCACCGTGTCGACACCGATACCGACGATCACGCTCAGCTACTCGACGGTGACGGACTTCGCCAGGTTGCGAGGCTGATCCACGTCGAGCCCCTTCGCCGTGGCGAGCTCGATCGCGAAGATCTGGAGCGGCACGACCGCGAGCAGCGGCTCGAAGAAGGGCTCCGTCGGCGGAACCGCGATGACCTCGTCCGCATACGGCAGCACGGCCGCGTCGCCGACCTCGCAGATCGCGAGCACACGGGCGCCGCGCGCGCGGATCTCCTGGATGTTCGACACGATCTTCGGGTGCAGCGTGTCGTCGTGGCGAGGGCTCGGCACGATCACGAACACCGGCTGGCCGGGCTCGATGAGCGCGATCGGGCCGTGCTTGAGCTCGCCGGCGGCGAAGCCCTCCGCATGGATGTACGCGATCTCCTTGAGCTTGAGCGCACCCTCGAGCGCGATCGGGTAGCCCACGTTGCGACCCAGGTACAGCACAGAGCGGGTGTCCGCCATCCAGTTCGCGAGCTCGTGGATGCGCTCCCGGACGCCGAGGACCGTGCGGACCTTCTCCGGGATCGTCTGGAACTCGGTCAGGAGCTCCTCGCGCCGCTCAGCCGCCATGGTGCCGCGCATCGTCGCCGTGTAGATGCCAAGCAGGTAGAGGGCCGTGATCTGGGCGAGGAACGCCTTCGTCGACGCGACAGCGACCTCCGGCCCGGCGTGCGTGTAGACGACCGCATCGGACTCGCGCGGGATGGTCGCTCCCTGCGTGTTGCAGATGGAGAGGGTCTTCGCGCCGCGAGACATCGCGTAGCGGACCGCCATGAGCGTGTCCATCGTCTCGCCGGACTGGCTCATCGACACGATCAGCGTGCGGGAGTCGAGCACCGGATCGCGGTAGCGGAACTCGTGCGCGAGCTCGACCTGGACGGGCACGCGTGCCCACTTCTCCATGGCGTACGCACCGACCTGGGCCGAGTAGGCGGCAGTGCCGCACGCGACGATGATGATGCGGTGGATGTCGTTGAAGAAGTCCTCCCCGAGCGCGTCGAGGTCGGGAAGGTGCACGCGACCCTCGACGATCCGGCCGCGAAGCGTGTTCGCCACGGCCTCGGGATCCTCGTCGATCTCCTTGGCCATGAAGCTCGGCCAGCCGCCCTTCTCGGCAGCTGACGCGTCCCACGAGACCTCGAAGGCCTCTGCGGTAGCGGGCTCTCCGTCGAACGTCGTGATGGTCACGGAGTCAGGGCGCACGAGCACGATCTGCTCCTGGCCGACGGCCAGCGCGCGGGGCGTGTACTCGACGAACGCGGCCACGTCCGAGCCGAGGAAGTTCTCTCCGTCGCCGAGACCGATGACAAGCGGCGAGTTCAGACGCGCACCGACGATCAGGCCCGGTTCATCGGCGTGCACTGCGAGGAGCGTGAAGGCTCCATCGAGACGGCGGACCACTGCGCGGAACGCCTGCTCGAGGCTCCCCACCTCGCGGTAGACGTGGCCGATCATGACGGCCGCGACCTCGGTGTCGGTCTCCGACTCGAAGGTGTAGCCGAGCTCCACGAGCTCGGTCTTCAGCTCAGCGAAGTTCTCGATGATGCCGTTGTGGATGACGGCGAGCTTGCCGTCATCTGCGAGGTGCGGATGCGCATTCGCGTCCGTCGGACCGCCATGCGTCGCCCACCTGGTGTGGCCGATGCCCGTGTGACCGTCCGGCAGCGCGTTGCGCTCCAGGTCTTCGCGCAGCACCTTCAGCTTGCCCGCACGCTTGCGGGTCTCGATCCGTCCCTCGTCGTCGATGACCGCGACACCTGCGGAGTCGTACCCCCGGTACTCGAGTCTTGCGAGGCCGCCCATCAGGATGTCAAGGCTCTCTCGTGGACCAACGTAACCAACAATTCCGCACATACGGGCCATCTTAGGGGCACCGCTCTTGCGGGGTCGGACACCGCACTAGACTCGCCTTCTATGTCCGCAACTGGTCAGATTCCGCGCAGCGGAGGAGACTCGCCCTTCGTCGAGATCCTCCGCCAGGACTGGGCCGACCTCGCACCGTCGACGCCGATGGCGCTCGACGAATCGGACCTCATCAGGCTGCGCGGCCTCGGCGACCACCTCGACCTCGACGAGGTGCGCGACGTGTACGTGCCGCTCTCCCGCCTCATCAACCTGTACGTCTCGAACGCTCGCTCGCTGCACCGTGCGACGAGCGGCTTCCTCGGCGAGCGCAGCGCCTCCACCCCCTTCGTCATCGGCGTCGCCGGCTCGGTCGCCGTCGGCAAGTCGACCGTGTCGAGGCTGCTTCGCGAGCTCCTCCGACGCTGGGAGGACACACCCCGGGTCGAGCTCGTCACCACGGACGGCTTCCTCTACCCGAACGCCGAGCTCGAGCGACGCGGGCTCATGGAGCGCAAGGGCTTCCCCGAGTCGTACGACCAGCGTGCACTCCTGCGATTCATCACGAAGGTCAAGAGCGGCGCGGCGGAGGCTCGAGCGCCGTTCTACTCGCACCTGAGCTACGACATCGTGCCGGATGCTGAGATCGTCGTCAACCGCCCGGACGTCCTCATCGTCGAGGGCCTCAACGTGCTCCAGCCGCCCCGCGCTCACTCGCTGGCGGTGAGCGACATGTTCGATTTCTCCATCTACGTCGACGCCCGATCAGAGGACATCGCGCGCTGGTACGAGCAGCGCTTCCTGTCGCTGCAGCGCGGAGCGTTCACCAACCCGCGCTCGTACTTCCGTCGCTTCGCCGATCTGAGCACGGACGAGGCCATCGAGCACGCCCGCAGCATCTGGTCGCGCATCAACGGCCCGAACCTGCGCGAGAACGTCATGCCGACTCGGTCACGGGCTCAGCTCGTGCTGCGGAAGTCGAGCGACCACACGGTCCGCAGCGTCCTGCTCCGCAAGGTCTGAGCGGCCGGGGGCCCGTGCACCCCTCCCCCGCCACAGCTGGCGCCGCGCCGTGCTCTCAGCTGCCACCCGTCAGTCCCGGCAATGCCGAGAAAACCTGAAGAAGCCTCTCCCGGGTGAACCCGGGAGAGGCTTCGTCACGACAGGCGAGCTGTCAGAGCATCACGCTGCCACGCGTTCGGCCTGCGCCTGCGCGACCTCGGCGACGACCGCCGCGAAGAGCGCGCCGCCCTCGAGGCCGGTGACCTCCCGCGTGAACGTCTCCGCGTCGAGCGTCGAGAGCTTCTGCTGCAGCTCGACGCTCTCCTGATCGGCCGGGAAGTCGAAGCGGAGGGCCGCACCGATCGCTCGCACGAGCGCGTCGTACGGGAGTCCCGCGGCCTCGGCCTCCGAAGCGGGCCGCACGAAGCGCTCCTTCGCGGAGAGCTTGCGCAACGGCTGACGGCCCACGCGCGCGGGCTGGTCCGGCAGGTCGCGGTTGGCGAAGCGCGAGAGCGTCGTGGCGACGTACTCGGCGTGGTCCTCTTCCGAGAACCCAAACTGCGACACGAGCACGCGACTCGTCTCACCGAGCACGGCCTCGACCTCGGACGCGACCGCCGAGATGGCGAGCGCGTCCTGCATGTTCGTCGCGCCCGCCACGAAGCCGTGGTACGCGATCGTCGCGTGGCCCGTGTTCACCGTGAAGAGCTTGCGCTCGATGAACGGCTTCAGGTCGTCCACGAAGTGGGCATCCGGGATGCTCGGCTCGGCACCGTTGAACGGTGTCCGGTCGATCGTCCACTCGAAGAAGTCCTCGACGGTGACGTCGACGCCCTCGACCGCCTGCTCTGGGACGATACGGTCGACTGCCGTGTTGGCGAAGACCGCCCGGGCGTCGAGCTCCTCGGCACCCTCGAGGACAAGCCCCTTGAGCGTGTCGGAGGCACCGATCGCGTTCTCGCAGGCCATGACAGCCAGCTTCGGCGCGTCAGCTGCGCGGGCCGCGAGGCCCTTGCGGATGACGGGCGCGATGAAGCGGAGCACGTTCGGACCGACAGCGCAGGTGACGACGTCGGCAGTGGCGATCTCCTGCACGACCTCGTCCTCGTGTGTCGCCGAGTTGATCGCCCTGAAGCGATCGACGACGTGGCTCTTGGCTGCCGGCCCGACCTCGTGCACCGTGTAGGTGTCGACGGCCTGGAGCGCGCCGATGAGGTCGGCGTTGACGTCGGCGTAGACGAGGTCGTACCCGGCTTCATGCAGGACGAGCCCGATGAAGCCGCGACCGATGTTGCCCGCGCCGATGTGGACTGCCTTCATTCCTCGTTCACGTCCCCGAGGAGCTGTGCCAGCTCTTCCGGCGTCTCCGCCTTGAGGAGAGCCTCGACGTTGTCCTCGTCGCTGAACACGATCGCGACGCTCGAGAGGATCTCGAGGTGGCCCCCGTCCTTGCCTGCGATGCCGATGACAAAGCGGGTCTCGTTTCCGCCCCAGTCGATGGGCTCGTCATACCGGACGACGGAGAGCGCGGAGCCGAGGATCGTGTCCTTGGCCTCGTTCGTGCCGTGCGGAATGGCGAGGTAGTTGCCCATGAACGTCGAGACGCTCTGCTCGCGGTCGTGCATCGCCTGGATGTAGTCCTGCGTCACGGCGCCAGCCGCGACGAGCAGCTCGCCCGCTTCCGTGATGGCTTCTTCTCGCGTGCGCGCGGTTCCGCCGAGGCGGATGCTGTCGAGGCTCAGTACTTCTGCCATTTTCTGCGTTCCTTCCGATAGGAGGCCCCGAGCTGGATGATCCAGCTCGGGGCCTGGGTCAGTCGAAGGTGCGACTCACTGGTTGGAGAGCCGTTCCACGACCTCGTCATACCTGGGGCTGTTCATGAAGTTTTCCACGGACACGTGGATGGCGTCTGGAGACTTCTGCTTCGCGCGGTCGGTGAGGTCCTGGTGCGTGACGATCAGGTCGGGGGTCGCGTCGAGGTTCGCGATCGAGACGTTCTTCACGTTGACCCCCTCGATTCCTGCCTTCTTGATCTTGTTGCGCAGGACGGACGCGCCCATCGCGCTCGACCCCATACCGGCATCGCAGGCGAAGACGACGTTGGTGATGACCCTCGTGTCCACGGAGCTGCCAGCGGCCTGCGAGGAGAGACCCGAAAGTGCGTCGGACTTCTTCCCCTTGTTGGCCTCGGTCTTGGCGACAGCATCGGCGAAGCCGTTGCCACCCGCGGCCTCTGCGGCGAGATCCTTCTTGCGTGAGCTGAGCAGGATCGCCGCGGCGATCGCGAACGTGACTGCCGCCGAGAACAGGACCGACAGGATGACACCGAGGTGGCTGCCCTGGGCGGTCATGATCATGATCGCGAAGATCGAGCCGGGAGATGCCGGAGCGACGAGGCCCGAGTCGAAGATGACGTTGGTGAGCACACCCGTCGCGCCACCACCGATGACGGCGAGGATCAGAGCGGGCTTGGCGAGCACGTACGGGAAGTAGATCTCGTGGATGCCGCCGAGGAACTGGATGACGACTGCGCCGGGCGCGCTCGCGCGAGCGACGCCGACGCCGAAGAAGCAGAACGCGAGGAGCAGACCGAGGCCGGGGCCCGGGTTCGCCTCGAGGAGGAACAGGATGCTCTTCCCGGCTTCCTCCGACTGCGCGACACCGAGAGGCGTGAGCACTCCCTGGTTGATCGCGTTGTTGAGGAAGAGGATCTTCGCGGGCTCGATGAGGATGCTCGCGAGGGGCAGGAGCCCTGCGTTGACCAGCGCGTCGACGCCCTCACCGAGACGTTCCGTGAGCCACGTGATGACCGGGGCGATCGCGAAGAACCCGCCGAGGGCGAGCAGCATCGCGAGGATGCCGGCCGAGAAGTTGTTGACGAGCATCTCGAAGCCGGCACGGATCTTGCCGTCCCAGATGCTGTCGACCTTCTTCATGATCCACGCTGCAAGCGGACCCATGATCATGGCGCCGATGAACATCGGGATGCCCGCGCCCACGATGACGCCCATGGTCGCGATGGCACCGACGACGCCACCACGCGTGTCGTAGACCATCTTGCCGCCCTGGTAGGCGATGAGGAGAGGCAGGAGGTACGTGATCATCGGGCTCACGAGCCCCATGAACGGCGTTCCATCCGGGGTCTCGTCGGTGATGGTCGCGGGGTCGATCGCCCAGCCACCGAGGGTGCCCCAGAGCTGGCCGTTGGCGGGGAACAGCTCGTTCAGCCAGCCGGTCTCGATGAAGAGGCTGGTGATGAGGCCCCAGGCGATGAACGCCGGGATATTCGGCATGACCATGCCGGAGAGGAACGCACCGAACTTCTGGACGCCGACGCGGGCACCCTTGCGTTCAGTCGTTGTGGCTTCTGCAGTCATTATTGCTCCAAGCAATCCCCATGCGCGGGGATAGGAGGGGTGGGGTCAGTGCGACCGTTCCCGGATTTCAAGAATTGGCCGAACGGCCATGAGCGCGCGCGGCGGCTCAAGCGTCGTGGTTGGTCTCCAGGAGAGTCACGAGCTGGTCGGCGACAGCTTCGTCGCCGTCGACGGAGAGGGTGATCTCGTCACCCTTGGACACGCCAAGCGAGAGCACGCCGAGGATGCTGGCCGCGTTGACGCTCTTGTCGCCCTTGGCGATCGTCACCGGGACGCCGGCTTCGGTGGCAGCCTGCACGAAGATCGCGGCTGGACGTGCGTGAAGTCCGTGCTCCGAGGCGACGGTGATCTTGCGTTCGATCATGGAGAGCTCCTTAGGTGTGGCGGGATTTCCGCGTGTTGAGCTTATCTACGCGAGAAGCCCCAGATGCGAGATTGTCACCAAAACTTTGCCTCGGCGCTTGTTTCTTTCTCACACTCGGGTGGTAACCCTGACCGAGAGGCTCTCTGAGGTTCGCCGCTTCGAAGCTGGCAGGGCAAGAGGTGTCCCGCAGAACGAGAAAGAGGTCCCGCTCCACCAGATGACGGTGGGGCGGGACCTCGTTCTGAGACTCGGTCCGAGTGGCACGAGATCAGAGACCTCGCGGAGCGCTGACCTTAGAGGGCCAACCGCTCGCGGACGACTGCGGCGAGGGCCTCCGCGTGACGCTGTGCGGTCTCCTGCTCCCCCGCCTCGATCATGACGCGAACGAGCGGCTCCGTTCCGGATGGCCGCAGCAGGACACGTCCGGTCTCACCGAGTTCGAGGGCGACCTGGGCGACGGCAGCCTGGAGCGGCTCGTCGCTCGCGCAATCCTCCTTGCGCACGCCGGGCACATTGATGAGCACCTGCGGGTAGACGCGCATGACGGATGCGAGCTCGGCGAGCGTCTTGCCGGTTCGCCGCATCTCGGCCGCGATGTGCAGACCGGTGAGGATGCCGTCTCCCGTCGTGGCGTAGTCGGTGAGGATGACGTGTCCGGACTGCTCCCCGCCGAGGGCGAGCCCCCGCTCGTTGAGCTCCTCGAGGACGTAGCGGTCACCGACCTTGGTCTCGATCATGCGGATGCCGGCTTCGCGCATCGCGATCTTGAGGCCGAGGTTCGACATGACGGTGGCGACGAGGGTGTCCTCGCGCAGCGCGCCGCGCCGACGCATGGAGACGGCCAGGATGGCCATGATCTGATCGCCGTCGACGACCTTGCCGTCGGCGTCGATGGCAAGACACCTGTCTGCGTCTCCGTCGTGGGCGATGCCCAGGTCCGCCCCGAGCTCCGTGACCGTGCGAGCGAGTTCGCCGAGGTGCGTCGATCCGACACCCTCATTGATGTTGAGTCCGTTCGGCGCGTTGCCGATGACCGTGACTTGAGCGCCTGCGTCGGTGAAGACCTCGGGCGAGACGCCGGCAGCAGCACCATGCGCGCAGTCGAGGACCACGTGGAGTCCACGCAGCGGCGAGGTGCCGTCTTCGCGGAGCGGCAGGCTGCGGAGCAGGTGAAGGGCATAACGGTCTTCGGCATCGGCGAAACGCTCGATGCTCCCGACCCCAGCTCCCGTCGGGGTCAGCTTCTCCCCGCCGAGGAGCGCCTCGATCTGGTTCTCGAGGTCGTCGGCGAGCTTGCGACCGCCGCGAGCGAAGAACTTGATGCCGTTGTCGGGCGCAGGATTGTGGGACGCCGAGATCATGACGCCGAAGTCGGCCCCGATCTCGGCGGTGAGAAACGCCGCGGCCGGCGTCGGGATGACTCCCGCGTCGAGCACGTCGACACCAGAGGAGGCGAGTCCCGCCGCCACGGCAGCAGAGATGAACTCACCTGAAACCCGCGGATCGCGGGCTAAAACAGCACGAGGCCGCCGCCCGTGCTCGCGAGCTGATGTCGCGAGCACGATGGCAGCGGCCTGGGCGAGGCTGAGGGCGAGCTCGACCGTGAGGTGGTCGTTCGCAAGCCCACGAACCCCGTCCGTTCCGAAAAGCCTAGGCATTCGAAATGTCTGGACTTAGCGCTTCGAGTACTGAGGCGCCTTACGGGCCTTCTTGAGTCCAGCCTTCTTGCGCTCCTTGACGCGAGCGTCGCGTGACAGGAAGCCAGCCTTCTTGAGCTCGGGGCGGTTGTTCTCGCGGTCGATCTCGTTGAGAGCGCGTGCGATGCCGAGGCGGAGCGCACCGGCCTGACCGGAAGGTCCGCCACCCGAGATGCGTGCGATGACGTCGTATGCGCCGCCCAGGCTCAGGATCGTGAACGGGTCGTTGATCAGCTGCTGGTGCAGCTTGTTCGGGAAGTAGTCGGCGATGTCACGGTCGTTGACCGTGATGGTGCCGGTTCCCGGGATGAGGCGCACGCGGGCGATTGCCTGCTTGCGACGGCCGACGGCTGCACCGGGAACGGTGAGCGCCGGACGAGGAGCCTGGACGGCCGCCTCTGCCTCGGGGGTTTCGGTCGAGTAGCTCTGCGGCTGCTCGATGGACTCTGCGATGGTTGCCACTGTGTTCTCTTTCCTAGCTCGGGCCGCTACTGGGCAACCTGGTCGAAGACGTACGGCTTCGGCTGCTGGGCTGCGTGCGGGTGCTCTGCACCTGCGTAGACCTTGAGCTTCTTGAGCTGGTTGCGTCCGAGCGTGTTCTTGGGGAGCATGCCGCGGATCGCCTTCTCGACGGCGCGCGTCGGGTGCTTCTCGAGCATCTCCGTGTAGGAGGTCGCCGTCAGTCCACCCGGGTAGCCCGAGTGGCGGTAGGCGAGCTTCTTCTGGAGCTTGGAGCCCGTCAGAGCGACCTTCTCTGCGTTGATGACGACGACGAAGTCGCCCATGTCAACGTGCTGAGCGTAGGTTGCCTTGTGCTTGCCGCGGAGCAGAGCTGCCGCGTGGGTTGCGAGCCGGCCGAGAACGACATCAGTCGCGTCGATGACCACCCAGTCATGGGTGATGTCACCGCCCTTTGGTGTGTACGTGCGCATGGATGTGCACCTTTCGTCGAAATGAGGAGGTCGTGAATCCCACTCGGTCGTGATGGTTGCGGTTGAGCCTCCGGGAAGGGTTCTCCCGGGGAGGCCTCACCACGAACGTCACCGTCGAGGGCTCAACTTCGAAGCCGACACCGGAGTGCAGACAACTTGAGTAGCTTACGTCAGTGGTCGCCTGGGCGCAATCTCAAACCGACGGAGCGGCGAGGCGTCGCGCGCGAACCGTCCTGAACCGGGCGGCCGCACCGAAGACGCCGACCATGAGCATTGTCCCAACTCCCCCAGCGATGAGCGACGCGGAGAAGAAGAAGGAGCCGAGGAAGACGTCGGGGTCGGTTGGGTCCAGTGCCGGCATCAGGATGCTGAGCAGCGCGTACGCCAGAACGAGGACTGCAACCCCGAGAGCCGACCAAGCCGCAGGCACGATGGCTCGGGGCCACAGCCTGCCGACCACGCTCAGCACGGCGAAGACGGCGACAGGCAGGGCCAGCGCCGCGTAGCTGATGAGGTCGACCATGACCCCAGTCTGGACCCTCGGAGGATTCCTGGGAATCAGTCGGGAGATGTAGATCGGTCAGCGATGCCCGCAGGCGAGGTGAGTGGCTCCACCAGACGGAGGGCGGGCCGCTGCGCCCGCGTCACGGCCTGGCGCTCACGGAGATGAGCGTCCGCCGGGTAGCCCACTCCCGTGAGCGTGAGCCCCTTCGCCGCCAGGACGGGGAAGGCGCTGCTTCGCTCCGTCGCCTGGAGCAGCGAAGGCACGTCCGAGAGCCGGATGCGCCCGGCACCGACCTCAGCGCACATGCCGACGAGGGACCTGACCATGGAGTGGCAGAAGGCATCCGCTTCGAGCTTCGCGACGACGACGCCCTGCTCGTCGCGGACCCAGTCGAAGCGCTGCAGGGTCCGGATCGTCGTCGAGTTCGGGCGCGGTCGGCAGAAGCCGGCGAAGTCGTGGAGGCCGATGAGCTTGTCTGCGGCCACCTGCATGAGGCCCGCGTCGAGCTCTCGCGGGACGACGGCCGTGCGGTGCCGCTCGATGGGGTTCGGAGGCGTTCGGCGATCTGCGATGCGGAACTCGTAGCTCCGGGAGATCGCCGAGAACCGAGCGTCGAACCCCTCCGGCGCAGGCGCCACCGCCGCGAGGACGACGTCGGTGTCTCGACCGAGGACCCCGTTCACCCGACGGAGCAGGATGTCGGACACCTCGTCGCTGGACCGACGTCGGACGTTCTCGACCCCGAGGGCGTCGAGGTCGAGGTGCGCGACCTGCGCCGTCGCGTGGACTCCAGCGTCGGTTCGGCCCGCGACCGTGAGCAGCGGACCATCGGGAAGCTCTCGTGCGACGAGCCTGATGGCGTCCTCGAGGGCGCCCTGCACCGTTCGCAGTTCCGGCTGCGCCGCCCACCCGCTGAACGCGGACCCGTCGTAGGCGATGTCCAAACGGAACCGTGTGCTTCCTCGTCCGTGCCCCATGCGCCCATCCTCCCTCAACCGAACCGGTTTATCGACGACACGACGAAGCCCCCGAGCAATCTCGATGATTGCTCGGGGGCCTCGACGATCAGCTTCGACTACTTGGCGTCGTCGGCCTTCGCGTCAGCGTCCGACTCAGCGGCGTCTGCAGCCTCGGAAGGCTGCGTTCCGCCGTCGGCCGTGGGCTCGGAAGCCTCCGTGTCGCCTGCGGCTGCGTCGACCTCGTCGGTCGCGGGCTCGTCGACCTCAGGCTCGGCAGGTGCAGCGGCCGGAGCCGTCTTCACTGCGGAGGCCTTCGGCGTGACGGGCTCGAGGACGAGCTCGATGACTGCCATGGGGGCGTTGTCGCCCTTGCGGTAGCCGGTCTTGATGATGCGGGTGTACCCGCCTTCGCGACCTTCCATCTGCGGTGCGATCTCCGTGAAGAGCTCGTGCACGACGGTCTTGTCGGTGACAATCTGCAGCACGCGACGGCGAGCGTGGATGTCTCCGCGCTTCGCGAAGGTGATCAGGCGCTCAGCGAGCGGACGGAGGCGCTTGGCCTTCGTCTCGGTCGTCTGGATGCGCTTGTGCGTGTACAGCTGCGCCGCGAGCGTAGCGAGCATGAGGCGCTCGTGTGCGGGGCCGCCTCCGAGGCGAGGACCCTTGTTGGGCTTAGGCATTCGTCATTCTCTTTCGTGTGAAGTCGGTCTGGCGGGCAGGTCTGTTTAGACGTACTCGCCGGTGTCGTCGCCGGCACCGTAGAAGTGAGCACCCTCGAACCCGGGAACCGAGTCCTTGAGCGAGAGGCCGAGCTCGGTGAGCTTGTCGCGCACCTCGTCGACCGACTTCTGACCGAAGTTGCGGATGTTCATGAGCTGCGTCTCGCTGAGAGCGACGAGCTCGGAAACCGTGTTGATGCCCTCGCGCTTGAGGCAGTTGTACGAGCGCACGGAGAGGTCGAGATCTTCGATCGGCATCGAGAGCTCGTTGGTGAGGACGGCGTCGACCGGCGCTGGGCCGATCTCGATGCCCTCTGCCTGCTCGTTCAGCTCGCGAGCGAGGCTGAAGAGCTCGACGAGCGTGCGACCGGCAGATGCGATCGCGTCGCGCGGCGAGATGGCCGGCTTCGTCTCCACGTCGACGACGAGGTTGTCGAAGTCGGTGCGCTCACCGGCACGGGTCGCGTCGACGCGGTAGGTGACCTTGAGGACCGGCGAGTAGATCGAGTCGATCGGGACCTGACCGGCCTCGGAGAACTCGTTGCGGTTCTGGGTCGCCGAGACGTAGCCGCGGCCGCGCTCGATCGTCAGCTCGAGCTCGAACTTGGCGTCGTCGTTGAGCGTCGCGATGACGAGCTCCGGGTTGTGCACCTCGACACCGGCAGGTGCTGAGATGTCAGCCGCCGTCACTTCGCCCGCCCCGGTCTTGCGGAGGTAGGCCGTGATCGGCTCATCGTGCTCGCTGGAGACGACCAGCTGCTTGATGTTGAGGATGATCTCGGTGACGTCTTCCTTCACACCAGGGATGGTGGTGAACTTGTGGAGGACACCGTCGAGACGGATGCTCGTGACTGCTGCTCCGGGGATGGAGGACAGCAGGGTGCGACGCAGTGAGTTGCCGAGGGTGTAGCCGAAGCCGGGCTCGAGTGGTCCGATCGTGAACTTCGAGCGGTTCTCGGAGAGGCTTTCCTCGGTGAGCGTTGGACGCTGTGCGATAAGCACTATGGGTTCCTTTCGGCAAAGTGTCCGCTATATGACACTTGGCGATTCAGCCGACGCACGTCGTCGACCGGGTGTGGAGTTCGAGCGGGGACGCCGAACATCCGCCACGAGGCCCTCCCTCGCGGGAGAGCCTCGCGGCGGACGGGAGGCTAGACGCGGCGACGCTTCGGAGGGCGGCAGCCGTTGTGTGCCTGAGGGGTGACGTCGTTGATCGAGCCGACCTCGAGGCCTGCGGCCTGAAGCGAGCGGATCGCGGTCTCGCGACCGGAGCCCGGTCCCTTGACGAAGACGTCGACCTTCTTCATGCCGTGCTCCTGCGCCTGGCGAGCTGCGGCCTCGGCTGCGAGCTGCGCGGCGAAGGGCGTCGACTTGCGCGAGCCCTTGAAGCCGACTCCACCGGAGGAAGCCCAGCTGATGACAGCGCCGGACGGGTCGGTGATCGACACGATCGTGTTGTTGAAGGTCGACTTGATGTGAGCCTGGCCCACTGCGACGTTCTTCTTGTCCTTCTTGCGCGGCTTACGAGCGGCGCTCTTTGGGGTAGCCATTTTTCTCTCCTACGAAATCTGCGGGCGCTGTCGCGGCGGCGACTAGCGTGCCTTCTTCTTGCCGGCGACCGTGCGCTTCGGGCCCTTGCGGGTACGAGCGTTCGTCTTCGTGCGCTGACCGCGCACGGGAAGGCCGCGGCGGTGGCGGAGACCCTCGTAGCTGCCGATCTCGACCTTGCGGCGGATGTCAGCTGCGACCTCACGGCGGAGGTCACCTTCTACCTTGAAGTTGCCTTCGATGTAGTCGCGGAGCTGAACCAGCTGCTCGTCGTCGAGGTTCTTGACGCGGATGTTGCCGTCGATGCCGGTGTCCTCGAGTGCCTTGAGGGCGCTCGTGCGGCCGACGCCGTAGATGTAGGTGAGTGCGATCTCAACGCGCTTTTCGCGTGGGAGATCGACGCCTGCGAGACGTGCCATGGGATTTCTCCTGTGGGTTGAGGTGTGATGCACCGGATGGGCCCCGGCCTCGGTCCGAAGGTGTCCCCGCCTGGGCTGAGCCCGGCGGTTCTTACTGGTGCTGTTTCGTATTCAGTTGTGACGTCGGGCGCGTGTGCACCCATGGGACGTCTCGCGCGCCTGAACTGGCCGGCGAGGTGAGTCCCGAGCGATTAGCCCTGGCGCTGCTTGTGGCGCGGGTTCTCGCAGATGACCATGACGCGACCGTGGCGGCGGATAACCTTGCACTTGTCGCAGATCTTCTTGACGCTGGGGTTGACCTTCATTGAAGTTCCTTCTGTGATCGCTGGCCTCGTGCTGGGCAGACGTCTGCCCAGCCGTTCCTTACAGCGTGCCTACTTGTAGCGGTAGACGATGCGGCCGCGGGTCAAGTCGTACGGGCTCAACTCCACGATCACGCGGTCCTCGGGAAGGATGCGGATGTAGTGCTGACGCATCTTGCCCGAGATGTGAGCAAGAACCTTGTGTCCGTTCGAGAGTTCTACGCGGAACATTGCGTTTGGCAATGCCTCGACAACCGAACCCTCGATCTCGATGACGCCGTCTTTCTTGGCCATAGCCTCACTGTCGTTTGCTATTGAATGCACGCTGGTCGTGCGGATGGACGGTGACGACGCGCGCGAAAACGCAACGCAAAAGACACCAAGCGTCAACTCTAGGTGGTCTCCCCGTGGAGTGCAAGTGCGGGGATGCACCGCCGATGGAGGTCAGGCTCCTGCGCCGGCCGGCAGGGTGGGGACGACTCCGAACGGCTCGAGACCCGCTGCTCCCCCGTCATGGGCGGTGGAGACCCAGATGCCGTCGGCGTGCACCAGGATCGTGTGCTCCCAATGGGCCCCGAGCGAGCCGTCTGCTGAGCGAACGGTCCAGTCGTCGTCATCGATGACGACGTCAGGGCCCCCGAGCGTGATCATGGGCTCGATGCAGATGGCCAGGCCAGGCTTGACCACCGGCCCGCGCCCGAAGACGCGGATGTTGTGCACGGTCGGTTCCTCGTGCATGCTGCGGCCGATGCCGTGCCCCGCGAAGTCCTCGAGGATGCCGTAGTCACCGGACTGTTCGATGGACTCCTCGACGGCAGCTCCGACCTCGGCGAGGTGCCGAGCGGTCGCCAGCTTCGCGATGCCCGCCCAGAGCGAGCGCTCGCAGGCCTCGCTGAGACGCGACCCGTCAGCCACCGCGTTCGTGTCCGCCGCTTCGCCGGGGACGACGAACGTTCGGGCCGAGTCGCCGTTCCAGCCCTCGAACATGGCCCCGGCGTCGATGGAGACGAGCTGGCCCGCCGTGAGCGGCTTGTCGTCCGGGATACCGTGGACAACCGCGTCGTCGACGGAGGCGCAGATCGTGTGTCGGTACCCCGGAACCAACGCGAAGTTCGGCACTGCGCCCCTCTCGCGGACGACACGCTCGGCGATGCCGTCGAGCTCCAGCGTCGTCACCCCCGGACGGATCGCCTCGGCGACGGCATCGAGGGCGAGGGCCGTGATCCGGCCGGCTGGCACCATCGCCGCGAGCTCGGCGGGTGTCTTGTAGATGCTCTTGCGCATCAGGAGAGTCTACGCGCCCGGCTCCTTCTCGCCGCCGAGGGCACTCACTCGAGGGCGCGACAGGCTCCCGAGAGGCTGAGCACGTAGACCCCATCAGTGTCGTAGTAGAGAATCGCGAAGCGCACGTTCGAGGCGGACTCGGACTCCCCGATGATCTCGCTCATCGTGCCCCGCACGACCAGCGGATGCTCAGCCCACAACGCGCGAACCGCCTCACCATCGAAGGCAGTCCCATCGGTCTGGAAGTACGAGGTCACGTTGACGGCGACGCCCGCTTCATCACCAGCACCGCAAGTGGTCGCCGTGACGAGCAGCGGCTCGGTACCCGCGGAGTCCCGCACGTACTCGGCCGTCGGGATCAACGCCATGGTGCTTTCCGCGAGCGCGAGAACTCCCTGCCGTTGCTCCGGCGTCACCCGCGTCAGCGCGTAGGCCGCGTCACCCTCCGCCGTGTCCGCGATCAATGCCCCGTCACCGCCATCCTCGTCGGCGCTGCCCGCATACTCCTCGTCGGCTCCTGACGGCCAGGTCGTCCCGAGCGCCGACAGTCGAGGTCCGAGAAGGGCCGCAGCAGAGGCCGTGATGAACAGGCACGCGACGAGCAGCGTCGCCATGGCAGAGACGCGCGCAACCGCGCGTGCGGTGACCAGCGTGCCGGACAGGAGCTGCGCATCCTGGCTCCGAAGCTTGACGGCAAGATGCTTCGCGAGGCTCGACAGCACAGCAGGGACAGCAGCGGCGGCAACGAGAACGCCGAGCGCACCGAGCATCGTGAGGAAGGACTGCGGTTCGGGAACGGGGAACCAACCGACCCACGATGGCAACCGCGCGACACCGAGCGGCTGCGGCATGGCCCCCGGTGAGAGGAGCACGAGCCAGATGGCGGCGAACAGCGGAATGCAGAGCGTCAACAGCGCGAGCACGATGACGGTCTTCGCAATCTGCACGTCCCCGGAGGAATGCCGACTGCGTGCATCCGTACGATCGTCGAGTTTCGGATTCATCGTTGCCCCTCAGTCGCTTGGCGAGCAGTGGCTGGTGACGGTGATGTTGAGCCAGCCTTGGGCGTCGCCCCGCATCCTGACCTGGTCGATCGCCTGTGCGGTAGAGCCGCCCGCGTAGTTCGTGCCCGTGGCCCGGTCGTATGTCAGTCCCCGCGCCTTCCAGAGCTCGATGATGTTCTGCTCGTCCGTGACGGTGTCGGGGCCGCTCACACTCAACTGCACCTCGTACGCGACTCCACGCGACGTTGTCTCGTCCGGGTAGTCGCCCGTCTCTCCGCCCGGCACGCAGGCGATCTCGACCGGTTCGGCATCCAGGGGCCCGACCATGAGGTTGGGGACGGGACTCTCCATGGTCGCCACGGTCGCGTCACGCAGGTCGAGGACGCCGGCCCGCAGCTGGTCGGCAGACAGCGAGGTCACGGCGCCGGGCTCATCCAACGGCTCCTCCCCTGGCCAGTAGGTCTGCGCTGGAGGTGCGGAGGGTTCTGCCTGAGGGACCTCCGTCTGCACCTCCACCTGAGCAACAATCGTGCGCCCCGCCTCAAGCGTCCAGAGCAACGTGAAGCCGAGATGGGTGGCGGCGATCACCGCGGCCACACTCACCATCGCCAGCGACACGGACCGTGTGCGACGCAGCGCCACCACCATGCACACCGCCGCCACGACAACTCCGGCCGGCCACAGCGCCAGGAGCAATCCGGGACGGACGTACCGGTCCATGAACGCTCCTGGCTCGGGCAGGGAAGGCCCTGGCTCCCACGGCACGAGCGCAAACGCATGCCACGGTGTGATGCCGACGAGAAGGGCGGCGACGAATGTCGCGATGGCGAGAAACTTGAGCCACCAGGCGGGACGTGGTGTGGTCCCCGGCACGTCTGCGGGTGGCGTGCTCGCCCGCACACTGTGCTCGACGGTCGACGGTCTCATAGGGCCTCCGTGTTCGTCCCGCACTCGATGATGTGCGGTCCTGTGACGCTAGCCCGACACCGGGATGCGGCCCCCCAACCAGCGACAACGCTTCTGCAACAGCGGCTCTGCGAGGGTCACGGTTGCGTAACCGGGAAGCTATCGCCAGTCGACGGACGCGCCCGCGGAGCCAAGATCTGGTGCCTGCTGTCCGTACACCGCCGGCGTCCGCGACAAGTGAATGGGGTTGGCCGTCAACCGCACCGATTCCCCAGCTCCTGCTCCCAGTTCCACGACAGGCTCAAGGCCAAGGCCCTCTGCGAACGCAAACGCCTCGGCGACGTCGTTCACGAGGCCGGCCGGCACGCGTGCACTCGTCAGGAGCTCGACCCATTCGCTGGCCGCGCGCTCCCCCAGCCTCGCCGCAATGAGCGCACGGAGGGCCTCGCGGTTGTGCACGCGGAGCTGGTTGGTGCTGAAGCGCGGGTCTCCAGCGAGGCCAGGAGCGCCGAGGACCCCGACAAGTGCTGCGAACTGCCGATCGTTGCCGACGGCGATCACGAGCGGACGGTCGCTCGCGTCGAACAGCTCGTACGGGGCGATGCTCGGATGCGCGTTGCCGAGCCGTGCGGGAGCCCGGCCCGTCGCCAGCGTGCTCGATGCCTGATTGGCGAGCGCCGACAGCAGGCTCGTCATCAGGTCCACCTCCACGCGCTGACCCGTCCCAGACCGCTCGCGCTCGCGCAGGGCGAGCAGAATGCCCGTGACCGCGTTCAGCCCCGTCAGCACGTCGACGAGCGCGACGCCGACCTTGCTCGGCTCACCGTCCACCGGGCCCGTGATGCTCATAAGTCCGCCGACGGCCTGCACGAGGAGGTCGTAACCTGGCAGCGCCGCTCCCCCGCCTCCGCCGAAACCGGTGATGGAGCAGAAGATCGCCGACGGGTTCTCGGCCCGCACCGAGTCGAAGTCGAGCCCGAAGCGCGCCATGACCCCGGGCCGGAAGTTCTCGACGACGATGTCCGCCTCCCGCGCGAGTCGGCGCGCGGCCGCAGCGTCCTCGTCGCGGGTGAGGTCGAGCACCAGGGATCGCTTGCCGCGATTCACGCCGGAGAAGTACGTCGACTGACCGCGCGCATCCACCGGTGGAGTCCACGCTCTCGTGTCGTCACCGCCCGGGGGTTCCACCTTGATGACGTCGGCGCCGAAGTCGGCGAGCATCATCGTCGCGTATGGTCCGGCGAGCACGCGGGAGAAATCCGCGACCCGCACGCCGCTCAGCACGCCGTCGCGTTCGCGATCCGAGAGCACCGGTGCCCCTACCGGAACGCCGGAATGCCGGTGAGCTTGCTGCCAAGCACCAGCGTGTGGATCTCGTCGGTCCCCTCGTAGGTGCGGACCGACTCCAGGTTGTTGGCGTGGCGGAGCGGCGAGTGGTCGAGGGTGATGCCGTTGCCGCCGAGGATCGTCCTCGCCTCGCGAGCGATCGCGATCGCCTCGCGGGTGTTGTTGAGCTTGCCAGCGGAGATATGGTGCGGCTGGATGCGGCCCGCGTCCTTCAGCCGCCCGAGCTGGAGGGCGAGCAGGAAGCCCTTGTTGATCTCGAGGGCCATGTCCACGAGCTTCTGCTGCGTGAGCTGGAAGCCTGCCAGCGGACGGTTGAACGGCTGCCGCTCTCCCGCGTACGCGAGCGCGTCCTCGAAGCTGTCCCTGGCAGCGCCCATGACCCCCCAGGCGATACCGTAGCGGGCCTCATTGAGGCACTCGAACGGCCCACGCAGCCCGCGGGCACCGGGCAGCATCGCAGCGGCGGGGACCCGGACCTCGTCGAGGACGACGTCGCATTGGACGGACGCGCGCATCGAGAGCTTCGGGCCGATGGGGGTCGCCGAGAAGCCGGCGGAAGCCGTCGGCACGATGAACCCCCTGATGCCATCGTCCGTCTGCGCCCAGATGATCGCGATGTGGGCGAGGGACGCCAGGCCGATCCAGCGTTTGGTGCCGCTGAGCACCCAGTCCGAGCCATCTCGACGCGCGAAGGTACCCATCGTCCCCGGATCGGATCCGGCAGCGGGCTCGGTCAGCCCGAAGCAGCCGATGACCTCGCCAGCCGCCATGCGCGGCAGCCACTCGACCTTCTGCTCCTCGCTCCCGTGCTTCCAGATGGCGCTCATGGCCAGAGAGCCCTGCACGGAGACGAAGGTACGAATACCGGAGTCTCCCGCCTCGAGCTCCGCCGCGGCGATGCCGTACTCGACGGCGCTGCGACCAGCGCACCCGTAGCCGCTCAAGTGCATGCCAAGCAGCCCCTCGCTCGCGAGCATCGGCACGAGGTCGATCGGGAAGACGGCGTCCTCGTACCAGGACGCGATGTGCGGCCTGACGTGCTCGTCGACGAGGAGTCGGACGCGGCTGCGCAGCGCCAGCTCCTCCTTGCTCAAGAGCACGTCGAAGTCGATGAGGTCATGGGGCTCAGCTGAGAGTGAGGACATCTGTGTCTCCGTTCCTGGACGACTGCGTCAACAGGGTTCTCCGGCTCTCCGAGCTGGAGGCGCCGACAGGGCAACGCTAGCCGACGAAGACAGCACAGAACCAGGTGCGAACGGCCCTGCGGTGTCTCCGCGGCGTGCATTCCGGCAAACGCAAGAGGACCCGAGCGGGAGAAATCCGCTCGGGTCCTTGCTTGTCTTGCCAGGTGAGTCCTATTTGCCGCTCAGGCGGTGCAGTGGATGACGCAGGCCCCGCTGCTCGAGAGCAGCGAAGATGCGGTTCCGGACTTCCTCGACGGTGCCGAAGCCGTTGACGCTCACGAGCGATCCGCGAGCGGAGTACGTCTCGAGAAGCGGCGCGGTCTCCTGCAGGTACACGTTCTGACGGTGCCTGATGGCCTCTTCCGTGTCGTCGGCGCGGCCCTGCTCGAGCGCGCGGCGGCGGAGGCGCTCCACGACGCTGTCGATCTCGACCTTGAGCTCGATGACGGCATCGATCGCCGTGCCCTGGTCAGCGAGGAGCTGCGTGAGGAACGCGACCTGCTCGAGTGTGCGCGGGTAGCCGTCGAGGAGGAAGCCGCCAGCGGCGTCGGCCTCCGTGAGGCGGTCGCGGACGAGCTCGTTCGTCAGCGAATCGGGAACCAGGTTGCCGCTCTCGATGATCTCGCGGACCTGGATGCCGAGGTTCGTGCCGTTCTTGATGTTGGCACGGAAGATGTCACCGGTCGAGATGGCTGGGATACCGAAGGCCTCGGCGATGCCGACGGCCTGCGTTCCCTTGCCGGCCCCGGGGGGACCAACGATGAGCAGGCGGAAGGTCTGGTCGTGATGTGTCATCGGAGAAGCCCCTCGTAGTTGCGTTGTTGGAGTTGAGCGTCGATCTGCTTCACCGTCTCGAGTCCGACGCCCACGACGATGAGGATCGATGCGCCGCCGAACGGGAAGTTGGCATTTGCATTGACCGTGGACAGCGCGATGAGCGGGATGAGCGCGAGCACGCCGAGGTAGAGCGAACCGGGGAAGGTGATTCGCGTGAGCACGAAGTTCAGGTACTCGGCGGTGGGGCGTCCGGCACGGACGCCGGGAACGAAGCCACCGTGCTTTCGCATGTTCTCGGCAACCTCCTCAGGGTTGAAGGCGATCGCGACGTAGAAGTACGTGAAGCCGATGATGAGGAGGAAGTAGACCGCCATGTAGAGCGGGTGGTCGCCCGTCGTGAAGTTGTTCATGACCCAGGTGACCCACTCTGGCGGGGTCTCCCCCGCGGCAGGCTGGTTGAACTGGGCGACGAGCGCGGGAAGGTACAGCAGCGACGAGGCGAAGATGACGGGGATAACGCCTGCCTGGTTCACCTTGATCGGGATGTACGTGCTGTTGCCGCCATACGTGCGGCGTCCGACCATGCGCTTCGCGTACTGGACGGGGATGCGACGCTGCGACTGCTCGACGAAGACGACGGCCATCATGATGAGCAGCCCGATCGCGATGACGATGACGAGCGTGGTCATTCCACCGGTACCGGCGGCGATGGCGCCGAAGGCGGACGGGAACGAGGCTGCGATCGACGTGAAGATCAGGAGCGACATGCCGTTGCCGACGCCGCGCTCGGTGATGAGCTCGGCCATCCACATGATGACCGCGGTGCCAGCTGTCATGGCTGCGACCATGAGCACGACGCGCACCATGTTGATGACGGCGTTCTCCGGGGTCGCGGCGGACTCGTTGAGCATGTCGAGGACGTTCTCGCAGGCAGGGTTGCCCGTGCCGAAGAGCGTTCCCGACTTCGCCACCGTCACGAGTGTCGTCGCCTGGAGGATCGCGAGGGCGATGGTCAGGTAGCGCGTGTACTGCGTGAGCTTCGACTGACCCGCCTGACCCTCCTTGTGGAGCGCCTCGAAGTGCGGGATGACCACACGCAGCAGCTGCGTGATGATCGAGGCCGTGATGTACGGCATGATGCCCAGCGCGAAGATCGACAACTGCAGCAGCGCGCCACCGGAGAACAGGTTGACCATGTCGTAGAGACCGGCCATCTGCGTTCCAGTGTCGAGACACTGCTGCACGTTGACGTAGTTCACAAATGGGCCAGGAACCGTGGTGCCGATCCGGTAGATGGCGACCATAGCGAGCGTGAAGAGGATCTTGCGACGAAGATCCGGTGTCTTGAACACTCGTGCGACGGCACTGAACACTACGTTCCTGCTTTCATTTCTCGTGAAAGAGACAAACGGGGGTCGGCAACCGCCGACCCCCGCTTGGAGTTGCTACTTGACGGAACCGCCGGCGGCAACGATCTTCTGCTCTGCTGAGCTGGAGACCTTGTCGACCGCGACGTTCAGCTTAACCGCAATCTCACCATTGCCGAGCACCTTGACGGGCTCGTTCTTGCGAACCGCACCCTTTGCCACGAGGTTCGCGATGGTGACATCGCCGCCCTCGGGGAAGAGCTCGGCCAGCTTGGAGAGGTTGACGACCTGGTACTCGACACGGAACGGGTTCTTGAACCCGCGCAGCTTCGGCGTACGCATGTGCAGCGGCATCTGGCCACCCTCGAAGCCGATACGCACTGTCGTGCGCGCCTTCGAGCCCTTGGTGCCGCGACCGGCGGTCTTGCCCTTGGAGCCCTCACCGCGACCAACGCGCGTCTTGGACTTCTTGGCACCGGGAGCGGGGCGGAGGTGGTGGACCTTGAGCTGAGGCTCGGAGGTCACATCCTTCTCGTTCTCGTTCTTGGTCATTCGGAGATCTCCTCAACTGAAACCAGGTGAGCGACTGTCTTGACGTAGCCGCGGTTCACCGAGTTGTCCGGCTTGACGACGGTGTGGCCAATGCGCTTGAGGCCGAGCGAGCGCAGTGTGTCGCGCTGGTTCTGCTTCTCGCTGATCTTGGACTTGATCTGGGTCACCTTGAGACTCTTGGCCATCAGGCACCGACCTTCTGTGCTTCGGCTGCGGCCTTGGCCGCGTTGGCCTCGGCACGCAGAATGCGCTGCGGAACGACCTGGTCGACGGGCAGGCCACGACGAGCTGCGACTGCGCGCGGCTCCTCGAGCTGCTTCAGCGCCGCGACGGTTGCGTGCACGATGTTGATCGTGTTCGACGAACCGAGCGACTTCGACAGGACGTCGTGGATGCCCGCGCACTCAAGCACGGCGCGGACGGGGCCACCGGCGATAACACCGGTACCTGCAGCGGCGGGACGGAGCAGGACGACGCCTGCTGCTGCCTCGCCCTGCACGGGGTGCGGGATCGTCTTCAGGACGCGAGGAACGCGGAAGAAGTTCTTCTTCGCCTCTTCGACGCCCTTGGCGATGGCCAGCGGGACCTCACGGGCCTTGCCGTAGCCGACGCCCACGAGTCCGTTGCCGTCGCCGACGACGACCAGCGCGGTGAACGCGAAGCGACGACCGCCCTTGACGACCTTGGAGACGCGGTTGATGGTGACGACGCGCTCCAGGAACTGGTTCTTGTCATCGCGCGAGTTGCGGTCGCGGCCGCCCTGGCCACGCTCGCCACGACCACCGCGGCGGTTGTTGTCGCGACCTCCGTCGCGCTGTGCCGACTCACTCGACGCGGCCGTCTCAACGGGCGTGTCGGTCATGTTGTCGGGCGTGTTGGTGTCGATTTTCTCGGTCACAGGTTCAGCCCTGCCTCTCGTGCTCCATCAGCGATGGCCGCGACGCGACCGGCGTACTTGTTGCCGCCGCGGTCGAAGACCACGCTTTCGATGCCGGCGTCCTTGGCGCGTGCGCCGACGAGCTCGCCGACCCGCTTCGCCTTGGCCGACTTATCACCGTCGAACTCACGCAGCTCGGCTTCCATGGTGGATGCCGAAGCCAGCGTGATGCCCTTGGTGTCGTCGACAACCTGGACGAAGACGTGACGCGCCGAGCGCGTGACGACGAGACGGGGACGCTGTGCGTCGCCGGAGACCTTCTTGCGAAGGCGGACGTGGCGGCGACGGGTCGCTGCCTGCTTGCTCTTTCCTCGAGTTCCGAGTCCCATGGTTACTTACCTGACTTTCCGGCCTTGCGGCGGATCTGCTCGCCCTCGTAACGCACGCCCTTGCCCTTGTAGGGCTCGGGGAGGCGGAGCTTGCGGATGTTCGCTGCGACCTCGCCGACAGCCTGCTTGTCGATTCCGACGACCGTGAGCTTGTTGTTGCCCTCGACCTGGAACGTGATGCCCTGGGGGGGCTCGACGTTGATCGGGTGCGAGTAGCCGAGTGCGAACTCGACGCCCGTGCCCTTGGAAACGATGCGGTAACCGGTTCCAACGACCTCGAGCTTCTTCGTGTAGCCCTCGGTGACGCCGATGATGTTGTTGTTGATGAGCGTGCGGGTCAGGCCGTGCAGTGCACGCGACTCACGCTCGTCGTTCGGACGCGTGACGAGAAGCTGACCGTCTTCGAGCTTGACCTCGATGGGGTTCGCGACGACGAGCGCGAGCTCGCCCTTCGGTCCCTTGACGGTGACGTTCTGCGCGTCGATCTTGATGTCAACGCCTGCTGGGACGCTGATCGGGAGACGACCAATTCGTGACATGACGGATTACCACACGTAGGCGAGGACTTCTCCGCCTACGCCCTTCTGCTCGGCCTGACGGTCCGTGAGGAGACCGGAGGAGGTGGACAGGATGGCAATGCCGAGGCCGCCGAGGACGCTTGGCAGCTCGGTCGAGCGCGCGTACACGCGGAGACCTGGCTTGGAGACGCGCTTGATGCCGACGATCGACCTCTCGCGGTTCGGACCGAACTTCAGCGAGAGAGTGAGGGTCTGGCCCACTCGTGCATCTTCGACTGTCCAGTCGGTGATGTAACCCTCGCGCTTGAGGATGTCGGCAATGTGGGACTTGAGCTTCGAGCTCGGCATCGACACGGAGTCGTGGTGCGCCGAGTTCGCGTTGCGCAGTCGCGTCAGCATATCTGCGACGGGATCTGTCATCGTCATGATGAGTGCCTTTCGCCTGGTTTCGCGGGGCCGTACACGGCCCCGCGACCTGTGGTGGACGGGCCATTGCGGTTGCAACAGCCCGATGGGGTCACGGCATACGCCGTGACCCTCGGGTGTTCAGACTAGTTCTGCTGGAGACCGGCCTGGAACGGGAAGCCGAGCTTGCCCAGGAGAGCGCGCCCATCTTCGTCGTTCTTCGCCGTCGTGACGACGGTGATGTCCATACCGCGTGTGCGGTCGATCTTGTCTGGATCGATCTCATGGAACATTACCTGCTCCGTGAGGCCGAAGGTGTAGTTTCCGTTTCCGTCGAACTGGCGGTCGTTGAGACCACGGAAGTCGCGGATACGGGGAAGAGCGAGCGAGAGCAGGCGGTCGAGGAATTCCCACATGCGGTCGCCGCGCAGTGTGACGTGCGCGCCGATCGGCTGTCCTTCGCGCAGCTTGAACTGTGCGATCGACTTCGTGGCCTTCGTGACCTTCGGCTTCTGACCGGTGATCGCCGTGAGGTCCGTGATGGCACCCTCGATGATCTTTCCGTCGCGAGCTGCTTCGCCAACACCCATGTTCACGACGATCTTCACGAGACCGGGAACCTGGTGGACGTTGCTCACGCCGAGGTCTGCCTGCAGCTGAGCCTTGAGCTCGTCGCGGTACTTCAGCTTGAGACGGGGCTGGATTTTGCCAGCCTCCGTGGCGATGTCAGTCATATCTACTCGTCGTCCTTCTTCTTCGGTGCGGCGGCCTTGGCCTTCGTCGCGGGCTTCTTCTCAGCCTTCTCAGCCTTGTCGGCCTTGGCGGCCTTCTCGACCTTGGCCGGCTTCGCAGCGCGGCGCGATGGCTTGAAGACGCGCGTGCGCACCGTCTTGGTCACGCCGTCCTTCGTGACCTCTTCGACCTGCACACCGGTGCGAGCCGGCTGCTTGGTCTCGGGGTCGACGAGTGCGACGTTGGAGATGTGGATGGGGGCCTCGACGGTCTCGATGCCACCCGTCTTCGTGCCACGCTGCGTCTGTCCGACGCGAACGTGCTTGGTCACGAAGTTGATTCCCTGAACGAGAATGCGGTTCTCTTCGCGGAGCACCTCGAGCACTTCGCCCTGCTTGCCGCGGTCTCCACCACGAGCCTGGCTCGGGCCCGAGATGACCTGGACCAGGTCGCCCTTGCGGATCGTTGCCATGGGTTAAATCACCTCCGGCGCGAGCGACACGATCTTCATGAACTTCTTGTCGCGGAGTTCGCGACCGACCGGTCCGAAGATTCGAGTGCCACGCGGCTCGTTGTCACCCTTGAGGATGACGGCTGCGTTCTCGTCGAACTTGATGTACGAACCGTCGGGACGACGGGTCGACTTGACTGTGCGAACGATGACGGCCTTGACGACCTCACCCTTCTTGAGGTTTCCGCCAGGGATCGCGTCCTTGACGGTCGCGACGATGACGTCACCGATCCCCGCGTAGCGGCGGCCGGAGCCACCGAGTACGCGGATCGTGAGGAGTTCCTTGGCGCCGGTGTTGTCGGCGACACGGACTCGTGATTCTTGCTGAAGCATCTGTCAAATTCCTTCGCTGAGTGGTCGAAGAGGCGAGGCCTACTTCGCCTTCTCCAGGATCTCGACCAGGCGCCAGCGCTTGGTAGCGCTGAGGGGACGGGTCTCTGCAATCAGGACGAGGTCGCCGATGCCGGCCTGGTTGTCGGCGTCGTGCGCCTTGACCTTGCTCGAGCGGCGGAGCACCTTGCCATAGAGGGGGTGCTTGACGCGCTCTTCGACCGAGACGGTGATGGTCTTTTCCATCTTGTCGCTCGTGACGTAGCCGCGCCGGGTCTTGCGGTAGTTGCGCTCGTGCGCTTCTTCCGTTGCCTCGGGCTGTGTCGTGCTTTCAGCCATTACTTGGTCTCCTCGTTCTCAGCCTCGGGCGCAGCCTCGGAGGCTTCGGCCTTCTTCGAAGCCTTGGTGGCCTTCGACTTCTTGGCCGGCTTCTCGACCGGGGCCGGGGTTGCGCGGATCCCGAGCTCACGCTCGCGGATCACCGTGTAGATGCGCGCGATGTCGCGCTTGACCTGACGGATGCGTCCGCGCTCTTCGACCTGGTTGGTCACGGCCTGGAAGCGCAGGTTGAACAGCTCTTCCTTGGCCTTCTTGAGCTCCTCGACGAGACGTCCGTCTTCGAAGTTGTCGAGCTCGGTGGTGGCGAGCTCCTTGGTACCAATCGCCATGATTACTCGCCTTCCTCGCGCGAAATGATGCGTGCCTTGAGCGGCAGCTTGTGGATGGCGCGCGTGAGGGCCTCGCGAGCGAGCTCCTCGCTGACGCCGGCGACCTCGAAGAGGACGCGGCCGGGCTTGACGTTCGCAACCCAGGAGTCGACTGCACCCTTACCGGAACCCATGCGGGTCTCGGCGGGGCGAGCGGTCATCGGGCGGTCCGGGTAGATGTTGATCCAGACCTTGCCGCCACGCTTGATGTGACGCGTCATGGCGATACGAGCTGCCTCGATCTGACGGTTGGTCACGTAGGACGGGGTGAGCGCCTGGATGCCGAACTCGCCGAACGATACGGTGTTGCCACCCTTCGACATGCCGCTACGGTCCGGGCGGTGCTGCTTACGGTGCTTGACTCGACGTGGAATCAACATGGTTACGCCTCAACTCCTGCGGCGACCTGCTTCTCGTTGTCGCGGCGCGGGCCACGGCGTGAGCGGTCGTTACGGTCCCCACGGGACGACTTCTGGTTGGCCTGTTCGCGGGCGAGTTCCTTGTTGGTCATGTCGCCCTTGTAGATCCACACCTTGACACCGATGCGACCGTAAGTGGTCTTGGCCTCGTAGAAGCCGTAGTCGATGTTGGCGCGGAGCGTGTGCAGCGGAACGCGTCCCTCGCGGTAGAACTCCGAGCGGCTCATCTCAGCACCGCCGAGGCGGCCGGAGACCTGGATGCGGATGCCCTTGGCACCTGCACGCTGAGCGCCCTGGAGGCCCTTGCGCATCGCACGGCGGAAGGCGACACGAGCAGAGAGCTGCTCGGCGATGCCCTGCGCGACCAGCTGAGCGTCAGCCTCGGGGTTCTTGACCTCGAGGATGTTCAGCTGGATCTGCTTGCCCGTGAGCTTCTCGAGGTCGGCGCGGATGCGCTCGGCCTCTGCTCCGCGTCGTCCGATGACGATGCCGGGGCGTGCCGTGTAGATGTCGACGCGAACGCGGTCACGCGTGCGCTCGATCTCGATGCGGGAGACGCCTGCACGGTCGAGTGTCTTCTGGAGATACTCGCGAATGCGGATGTCTTCCTTGACGTAGTCGCTGTAGCGCTGACCCGGCTTGGTCGAGTCTGCGTACCAGCGGGAGACGTGGTCGGTCGTGATTCCGAGACGGAAGCCGTACGGATTGATCTTCTGGCCCATTACTTGCTGCTCCCCTTCTCGGCCTCGGCGAGCTCCGGCGTCGCCAGCACAACCGTGATGTGGCTTGTGCGCTTGTTGATGCGGAATGCTCGTCCCTGTGCACGTGGACGGAAGCGCTTGAGGGTTGCACCCTCGTCTACGAACGCCTTGGCGATGTAGAGGTCGCGCTCGTCAAGGAACTGGCTTTCCTTGTCTGCCTTGACACGTGCGTTGGCGATTGCGGATGCAACGACCTTGTAGACCGGCTCAGAGGCACCCTGAGGTGCGAACTTCAGGATCGCGAGCGCTTCGAGCGCCTGCTTGCCGCGGATCAAGTTGACGACGCGACGAGCCTTCTGAGGGGTGACGCGGATGTGCCGCACGCGTGCGGTTGACTCCACCATATTTTCCTCCTTCACGTCGCCGCGTTAGCGGCGACGACCCTTCTTGTCGTCCTTCTCGTGTCCACGGAAGGTGCGGGTCGGTGCAAACTCGCCGAGCTTGTGGCCGACCATGGTTTCGGTGACAAACACGGGGATGTGCTTGCGACCGTCGTGCACGGCGATGGTGTGGCCGAGCATGTCCGGCACGATCATCGATCGGCGCGACCAGGTCTTGATGACGTTCTTCGAGCCAGCTTCGTTCTGCTTGACCACCTTCTGGAAGAGGTGTTCGTCGACGAAGGGGCCCTTCTTGAGACTGCGAGGCATCTTCTGATCTCCTACTTACGCTTCTTGCCGGCAGGGCGACGGCGGACGATGAGCTTGTCGCTCTCCTTGTTGGGGCGACGGGTGCGGCCTTCTGGCTTACCCCAGGGGCTCACCGGGTGACGTCCACCGGATGTGCGGCCCTCACCACCACCGTGCGGGTGGTCGACCGGGTTCATGACGACACCACGGACCGTCGGGCGAACGCCGAGCCAGCGCTTGCGGCCGGCCTTGCCCAGGTTGATGTTCGACTGCTCGGCGTTGCCGACCTCGCCGATCGTCGCGCGGCAGCGCACGTCGACGTTGCGGACTTCGCCGCTCGGCAGACGCAGCTGGGCGTAGGGGCCGTCCTTCGCAACGAGGCGAACGGAGGCTCCGGCCGAGCGCGCCATCTTCGCGCCGCCGCCTGGGCGGAGCTCGATGGCGTGGATGACCGTACCGGTCGGGATGTTGCGAAGCGGGAGGTTGTTGCCCGGCTTGATGTCGGCGCCAGCGCCCGACTCGATGATGTCGCCCTGCTTGAGCTTGTTGGGAGCCAGGATGTAGCGCTTGGATCCGTCGAAGAAGTGCAGCAGCGCGATACGAGCGGTGCGGTTGGGGTCGTACTCGATGTGAGCGACCTTGGCGTTCACGCCGTCCTTGTCGTTACGACGGAAGTCGATGACGCGGTACTGGCGCTTGTGGCCACCACCGATGTGACGGGTCGTGATGCGTCCCTGGTTGTTGCGTCCACCCGACTTGGTGAGGGGGCGGAGCAGCGACTTTTCGGGAGTCGAGCGCGTGATCTCGGTGAACTCGGACACCGAGGCTCCACGACGACCTGGCGTCGTGGGCTTGTAATTGCGAATAGCCATGTGAATTCGTCCTCTGTGCTCTCGATTAACCGGCGTTCGAGAAGATGTCGATGGTGCCGGACTTGAGCGAGACGATGGCGCGCTTGGTGTCCTTGCGCTTGCCGAGCCCGAAGCGGGTGCGGCGCGTCTTGCCCGTGCGGTTCAAGGTGTTGACCTTGTCGACCTTGACGTCGAAGATCTGCTCGATAGCGAGCTTGATCTCGGTCTTGTTCGAACGGGGGTCGACCTCGAAGGTGTACTTGCCCTGGTCGATCAGGCTGTAGCTCTTCTCGGAGATCACCGGCGCGAAGATGATGTCGCGCGGGTCCTTGTTGTTTGCGCTCATGCGCCCTGCTCCTTGCTGGTCTTGCTCTCGACGAACGCGTCGTAAGCAGCCTTCGTGAAGAGGATGTCGTCCGAGACGAGGACGTCGTAGGCGTTGAGCTGGTCCACGAAGAGCACGTGAAGTGCCTGCAGGTTGCGGACGCTCAGCAGGCTGAGCTCGTCGCTGCGGTCGAGGACGACGAGGATGTTGCGTCCCGCCGCGACCTTCGCGATTGCTGCGGCTGCGACCTTGGTCGAGGCCTTCTCGCCCGTGACGAGGGAGTCGACGATGTGCAGGTGGCCACCGCGTGCGCGGTCGCTCAGTGCGCCGATGAGGGCGGCTGCAATCATCTTCTTGGGGGTGCGCTGCGAGTAGTCGCGCGGCGTCGGTCCGTGGACGATGCCACCACCCTTGTGCTGCGGCATGCGGACCGAACCCTGACGGGCGCGGCCGGTGCCCTTCTGCTTGAACGGCTTGCGACCGGAGCCGGAAACCTCTCCACGGTTCTTCGTCTTGTGCGTGCCCTGACGAGCAGCCGCACGCTGTGCGACGACGACCTGGTGGATCAGCGGGACGTTGGTCTGCGCGTCGAAGATGGCGGCAGGCAGTTCGACCGAGCCGGACTTCTTGCCGGCTGCGTCGGTGACGTCAATCTTGGTTGCCATAGGAAACTAGGCCCCCTTCACTGCGTTGCGAACGAAAACGAGACGACCCTTGGGGCCGGGGACAGCACCCTTGACGAGGAGGATGCCCTTCTCGGCGTCGGCTGCGTGAACCGTGAGGTTCTGGACGGTGACGCGGTCGCCACCCATCCGGCCAGCCATGCGCGTGCCCTTGAAGACACGGCTGGGGGTCGCGGAGGCACCGATGGAGCCGGGGCGACGGTGGTTCTTGTGCGCACCGTGAGATGCGCCGACACCGGAGAAGTTGTGACGCTTCATGACACCGGCGAAGCCCTTGCCCTTGCTGGTGCCGACGACGTCGATCTTGGTGCCGGGCTCGAACGTGTCTGCGCCGAGCTCCTGACCGATCGTGTACGAGGCTGCATCAGCGGTGCGGAGCTCGGTGATGTGGCGGCGAGGCGTGACGCCCGCTGCTGCGAACTTGCCGGCTGCCGGCTTGTTCACCTTGCGCGGGTCGATCGCGCCTGCGGCGATCTGAACGGCTTCGTAGCCGTTCTTTTCGACGGTCATGATCTCGGTGACGACGTTGGTGCTCACCTGGATGACCGTGACGGGGACGAGACGGTTTTCAGCGTCCCAGACCTGGGTCATGCCGAGCTTCGTGCCCAGCAGACCCTTGAACGTCTTGGTAGCGGTAGACATGTGTTTCCCTAGAGCTTGATCTCGATGTTGACATCGGCCGGAAGGTCGAGGCGCATGAGCGAGTCGACGGCCTTCGGCGTCGGGTCGACAATGTCGATCAGACGCTTGTGGGTGCGCATCTCGAAGTGCTCGCGGCTGTCCTTGTACTTGTGAGGGCTACGGATCACAGCGATCACGTTCTTCTCGGTAGGCAGGGGCACCGGACCGATGACGGAGGCGCCAGCACGGGTTACGGTGTCGACGATCTTGCGCGCCGAGCTGTCGATGACCTCGTGGTCATACGACTTCAGTCGAATGCGGATCTTCTGTCCCGCCATGGTTGACTCTCTCTCTCAATGACGTGCCGCCATTGCGGCTTCGCATGCAACCCCGTGGCGTCTTCACGCCGGGATTCGCACCACTGTTTTTCTGTCAAGTTCACCTGCTCGGAGCACAGGAGTGTACTCAAGCTGATGGACGGCCTTCGGGATTCGACCTCGGTGAGGTGTCTTCCTTTGGCCGGAGCTTTGCTCTGCTGCCGGCGGCCTAAGCTGCACACCAGGCGTCTTGCGACGCGGGGCGCTTATGCACACTCCGGGCAGTGATTCGAACACACGACTAGCGCCGTGCCCCGAAATACTGAACTCACCGAGTTTAGACCGGGGAGGCCTGTTCTTGCAACCCGGGCGTGTCGCGGATTTCGCTGGTCACTCGGTGCGCGCGTCCGCGAGGCCCTGCGCGATGACATCGGCGAGGAACACCGAGTACTCGCGACCCACGTGCGTCGGGTCCGAATGCACGGAGATCCCAGCGACGACGAGGGGGCAGAGCCCGAGCTCCACGTCGCAGAACCAGTCGGAGGTCCGGACGACCGCGGCTCCGCCTGCCGCCATCTGCTCGGCCTGGTGATCGCGACGCTCCACGAACTCCGGCCCGAAGGCGCTCGTGCAGGATTCCTCGGCCTGTTGCCGCGTCGATGCGGCGAGGCAGGCGTCCAGGGAGTTGGCGGGAGTCACTGCGTCGAGCCAGACGACGTCGATTCCCATCTCGGTGAGCTCGCGGACCAGTTCAACGGAGCCCTCGCCGAGCGTGGTTCCCTTGTTCCACGCGAGGTCACCGAACTGCTCCCCCACCCACCAGCCGCCGTAGGAGATGATCACCGTGTCCGGTCGGTCCGCAGCAGCGAGCTCCATGACCCAGTTGTTGTGGGCGGCGCATTCGTCCTTCATGTCGCCTGATCTGTCGAGGGCTGCGCCCTGAGTGAAGGGGCACATGCTCTTGCCAAGCAGTTGCACGGTCGTCTCGCCACCGACAGCTGCCCGGACGCCGGGTGCCCAGGAGACAGCCTGCGAGTCGCCGACGATCCAGAGCTCTTCGCCGGAGTCCTGATCGGCATCTTCGGGTGCGTAGCGGCAGTTGGCTCGATTGTCGTCGGTGACCGTCAGGCAGCCGTTCACCGACCATTCCGGGCCGAGTGCATCCCAGCCCGAGACCGCCTCGCCGTTGAGCGCGGTCGGCTCGAGGAGCGCCTCGGTGATCGCGAGGCTCAGCTGCTGCTCGCTCGTGACGGTCTGCCCGGGACCGAGGTCTGCGATGGCCTCCTGGCGCAGGCCAGGCGCGAGCTGCACACCCACGAAGGCCACGATGGCGATCAACGGCACGCTGACCGAGGTCAGCAGCCGGGGATTGCGCTTCCATCTCGGTGCCGTCGAATCCACCTGGGCCACCGGATTGCGGACGCGGCCAAGGAACGCGAGGAAGCGGGACATCGCCCAGGCGACGGCGATGGACACGGCGAGGAGCAGGAGACCGTCGAGGAACGACACCGGCTCGCTGCGCTCGGGAAAGAGCTCGACGAAGAGCTTGAGGATCGGCCAGCTCCACAGGTACAGGCCATACGAGAAGCCGCCGAGCCAGACGAGCGGTCGCCATGTGAGCAGACGATTCCCGCCGGAGAGCTCCCCTGAGGCACCTGAGATGAGCACGAGGAGCGCACCCCCGACGGGGTACAGGGCGATGAGGCCCGGGTACGGCCATTCGCTCGGGAGGAAACCCGCGGTGAGCACGAGTGCGAGGCCGAGGCTGCCGAGAAGCGCTCGCACGGTCTTCGGCAGGTGAATGCGCGTCATCACGAGCGCGGCGACGGCGCCGATGCCGAACTCCCAGAGGCGGGCCCAGGTGCTGTAGTAGGTGGGCACAGGATCGCTCGCGACGCCGTTGAGCGCGTAAATGAGCGATGCTGCAGTGAGGAGCGCGAATCCCGCAGTAGCGACACGACGCACACGCCACTTCGCGAGCTTCGCAATGGCCCCCAGGATGAGCACGAATGCGAGCAGCAGCAGCGTCGCCTGCCCCTGGACCGACATCGCCCAGAAGTGCTGCACGGCCGACTTGTCGTGCCCCGCGGAGATGTAGTCGGTTGCGTCCCCCGCCAGCCGCCAGTTCTCCCAGTACGTCGCGGCGGCGAAGATATCCGTCACGTTTCGCTGGAACGACAGCGGCGACTCGGTCATGAGGAGCACTGCGGAGACCACGATGAGGACGAGTCCGGCCATCGGGAAGAGCCGGGTGGCCGTGCGCTTGACGTACTGCCAGGCGCGGATGCTCCCCCGTCGCTCGAGCTCGCCGACAAGCGTCGTCGCCAGCAGGAAGCCGCCGAGGACGAAGAAGAGGTCGACACCGCCGGAGACCGTGCCGAACCAGATGTGGAACGACGCGACGAGCAGCGAGGCGATCGCGCGCAGGCCCTGGATGTCCGAGCGGTAGCGATTCGGCTCCGGCCGAGCTGGCACGCTCGTCGGGCGTTCTGCGCGTACGGACATACGTCGTGCTCCCTGACTGCACTGAGGCGGTGGATGGCCCTCGGCTGGGGATGCGGAGGCGACCGATCAGCGCCAGGGAAGGGGCAGGCTTCGACCCGGCACACGAGAGACGAGTGTAGCTCGCATCTCGACTCCGTGAAAACGGATGAAAACACGAAATGGGGCCGGACCCGAAGGTCCGACCCCACTGCGAAGTGAGCTGGAAGCTTACTTGTTGATCTTCGTCACCGTGCCGGCGCCGACCGTGCGGCCACCCTCACGGATTGCGAAGCCGAGGCCCTCTTCCATGGCGATCGGCTGGATGAGCTCGACCGTCATGTCCGTGGTGTCACCGGGCATGATCATTTCCTTGCCCTCGGGCAGGGTGATGACGCCGGTCACGTCCGTGGTGCGGAAGTAGAACTGCGGGCGGTAGTTCGTGAAGAACGGGTTGTGACGGCCACCCTCGTCCTTCGAGAGGATGTAGGCAGTTCCCTCGAAGTTCGTGTGCGGCGTGACGGAACCGGGAGCGACGATGACCTGACCGCGCTCGACGTCCTCACGCTTGGTGCCACGGAGGAGCAGACCACAGTTCTCACCGGCCCACGCCTCGTCGAGCTGCTTGTGGAACATCTCGATACCCGTGACGGTCGTCTTGACGGTCGGACGGAGTCCGACGATCTCGACGTCCGAGTTGATGGCGAGCGTGCCACGCTCGGCGCGACCCGTGACGACGGTTCCACGACCGGTGATCGTGAAGACGTCCTCGACGGGCATGAGGAACGGCTTGTCCTTGTCGCGGACGGGCTCCGGCACGTTGTCGTCGACAGCCTGCATGAGCTCGACGATCTTCTCGGCCCAAGCCTCGTCGCCCTCAAGCGCCTTGAGGCCGGAGACCTGGACGACAGGAGCGTCGTCGCCGGGGTAGTCCTGGCTGGAGAGGAGCTCGCGAACCTCGAGCTCGACGAGCTCCAGGATCTCCTCGTCGTCAACCATGTCGGCCTTGTTCAGCGCGACGACCAGGTACGGCACGCCGACCTGCTTGGCGAGCAGCACGTGCTCACGCGTCTGAGCCATGGGGCCGTCGGTTGCGGCGACCACGAGGATTGCGCCATCCATCTGCGCAGCGCCCGTGATCATGTTCTTGATGTAGTCGGCGTGACCCGGAGCATCGACGTGAGCGTAGTGACGCTTGGGCGTCTCGTACTCGACGTGGGAGATGTTGATCGTGATACCGCGCTGACGCTCTTCCGGAGCGGAGTCGATCGACGCGAAGTCACGCTGCACGTTGGTCGCCGAAGGGTACTTGTCAGCAAGCACCTTCGAGATCGCTGCGGTGAGCGTGGTCTTGCCGTGGTCGACGTGACCGATCGTTCCGATGTTTACGTGCGGCTTGGTCCGCTCGAACTTGGCCTTGGCCACTGTGGTCCTCCTAGGACGTCGTTGGTGTCCATCCGCCAATGATGCAGAAGGACTTCCGGGTTTTCAGTGATGAATGTTACCCGCTCGGGCGACGCGCTGCGTCACCCGAGCCGGTAGAGGCTTATTCGCCCCGGTTCTTCTGGATGATCTCCTCGGCAACGGCCTTGGGGACCTCGGAGTAGGTTTCGAACGTCATCGAGTACACAGCGCGACCAGAGGTCTTGCTGCGCAGGTCACCGATGTATCCGAACATCTCCGACAGCGGTACGAGTGCACGCACTACCTTCACGCCACTGGCATCTTCCATCGACTGGATCTGGCCGCGGCGGGAGTTCAGGTCGCCGATCACGTCGCCCATGTACTCCTCAGGAGTACGGACCTCGACCGACATGAGCGGCTCGAGGATGACGGGACCGGCCTTGGGGGCTGCTTCCTTGAACGCGATCGAGCCCGCGATCTTGAACGCCATCTCCGAGGAGTCGACGTCGTGGGCAGCACCATCGAGGAGCGACGCCTTGACGCCGACCATCGGGTATCCGGCGAGGACGCCGACCTGCATGGCGTCCTGGATGCCAGCATCCACGGAAGGGATGTACTCACGAGGCACGCGACCACCGGTGACGGCGTTCACGAACTCGTAGGTCTTCTCCGCGTCCATCTCAAGCGGCTCGAGCTTGATCTGGATCTTGGCGAACTGGCCGGAGCCACCCGTCTGCTTCTTGTGGGTGTAGTCGAACTTCTCGACGACCTTCGTGAGCGTCTCGCGGTAGGCGACCTGGGGCTTGCCCACGTTCGCCTCGACCTTGAACTCGCGCTTCATGCGGTCGACGAGGATGTCGAGGTGCAGCTCGCCCATGCCCTTGATGACCGTCTGACCGGTCTCCTGGTCGAGCATGACGCGGAACGTCGGGTCTTCCTCGGCCAGCTTCTGGATAGCCGTTCCGAGCTTCTCCTGGTCGGCCTTGGTCTTCGGCTCGATCGCGACCTCGATGACGGGGTCCGGGAAGGTCATCGACTCGAGGACGATCTGCTTGTCAGGGTCGCTCAGGGTGTCACCGGTCATGGTGTCCTTGAGGCCGATGACGGCGTAGATGTGTCCAGCGGTCATCGACTCGACCGGGTTCTCCTTGTTGGCGTGCATCTGGAAGATCTTCCCGATGCGCTCCTTCTTGCCCTTCGAGGAGTTCACGACCTGCGCGCCGGACGGGACGTGTCCCGAGTAGACGCGCGTGTAGATGAGGCGACCGAAGAACGGGTGCACGGCGATCTTGAACGCGAGAGCCGCGAAGGGCTCGTCGGCGCTCGGACGACGCGTGAGCTCCTCCGACTCGTCACGCGGGTTCATGCCGATGACGGCAGGAACGTCGAGCGGCGACGGGAGGTAGTCGACGACGGCATCGAGCATCGGCTGGACGCCGCGGTTCTTGAACGCGGAGCCGCAGAGCACCGGGTACATCTCGCTCGTGACGGTGAGCTTGCGGATGGCTGCCTTGATCTCGGGAATCGAGATCTCCTCGCCGGCGAAGAAGCGCTCCATGAGCGCGTCGTCGGTCTCGGCGACGGCCTCGAGCAGCTTCGTGCGGTACTCCTCAGCGCGCTCCTTGAGGTCTTCCGGGATCTCCTGGGTCTCGTACGCAGCACCCAGGGTGGTGTCACCCTTGGAGTCGCTCGGCCAGACCTTGGCGTTCATCTCGACCAGGTCGACGACGCCGATGAAGTCGTTCTCAGCGCCGATGGGGAGCTGGATGACGAGCGGCTTCGCGCCGAGGCGGTTGATGATCGTGTCGACCGTGAAGTAGAAGTCGGCGCCGAGCTTGTCCATCTTGTTGACGAAGCAGATGCGCGGGACGTCGTACTTGTCAGCCTGACGCCAGACGGTCTCCGACTGGGGCTCAACGCCCTCCTTGCCGTCGAACACGGCGACGGCACCGTCGAGGACGCGGAGCGAACGCTCCACCTCGACGGTGAAGTCGACGTGACCAGGCGTGTCGATGATGTTGATCTGGTTCTTCTTCCAGAACGACGTCACAGCAGCGGAGGTGATCGTGATGCCACGCTCCTGCTCCTGCTCCATCCAGTCCGTCGTCGAGGCGCCGTCATGCGTCTCGCCGAGCTTGTGGTTGACACCGGTGTAGAACAGGATGCGCTCGGTGGTTGTCGTCTTGCCAGCATCGATGTGCGCCATGATGCCGATGTTGCGGACCTTGTTCAGGTCAGTAAGCACGTCCTGTGCCACGGGTGTCCTCCGAAAGGATTGAAGCGAGAGTGGTGAGGGCTACCAGCTGCTGGATTACCAGCGGTAGTGCGCGAAGGCCTTGTTCGACTCGGCCATCTTGTGCGTGTCTTCACGGCGCTTCACCGCGGCGCCGAGGCCGTTGGATGCGTCGAGGATCTCGTTCGTGAGGCGCTCGGTCATCGACTTCTCGCGACGGTTCTTCGCGTAGCTCGTGAGCCAGCGGAGAGCGAGCGTGTTGGCGCGGTGAGGCTTGACCTCGACCGGGACCTGGTAGGTCGAGCCACCGACGCGGCGCGAGCGAACCTCGAGCGTGGGGCGCACGTTGTCGAGCGCCTTCTTGAGAGTCGCGACTGCGTCGAGCTCGGACTTGGCAGCGACACCCTCGAGTGCGTCGTAGACGATGCGCTCGGCGAGGCCCTTCTTGCCATCAAGAAGGATCTTGTTGACGAGCTGGCTGACGATGGGGGCGCCGTACACGGGGTCGGCGACCACGGGGCGCTTGGGGGCTGGACCCTTACGTGGCATTACTTCTTCTCCATCTTCGCGCCGTAACGGCTGCGAGCCTGCTTGCGGTTCTTCACTGCCTGGGTGTCGAGTGCACCGCGGACGATCTTGTACCGCACACCCGGGAGGTCCTTCACACGGCCGCCACGGACGAGCACCATCGAGTGCTCCTGGAGGTTGTGGCCCTCACCTGGGATGTAGGCGGTCACCTCGGTGCCGTTCGACAGCTTGACACGGGCAACCTTGCGGAGCGCCGAGTTCGGCTTCTTAGGCGTCGTCGTGTAGACGCGGGTGCAAACCCCGCGCTGCTGAGGGTTGGCCTTCAGGGCTGGCGTCTTGGACGCCGACGCCTTGGGGCGGCGGCCCTTGCGGACCAACTGCTGAATTGTTGGCACGAATAATCTCCTTGGTTTTGTACTGCGTGATCGTGGTAAGCACGATTCCTGTGCCTACGAGGCACTGTTTGCCTCTTGATAACCGACCGGCGGTACAAAATCTCTGGTATCGCTGGTTGGTGAAGCGGTGGCAGTCGAGGCGACTGGCGTTGCTTACAGTTGCGCGTTGAGCTGCGGTTTTACACAGTTTCAACGTTCGCACGGTTTTGGGCGCGACAGGGCGCGCGCACCGAAAAATCCTACCCCGTCAGTTTTGCAGGGTCAAGCCACACCCCGATCGCGTCCGGACGGACGTGCCGTCGAGAGGAGGACGGCGATGATCACGATGATCGCGAGCGGCACGATCGCGATCCCGAACGGACTCGTGGAGAGGCCCACGGCGACCTGGCTCGGAAGCGTGGAGATCGCATCCGACGCCCCCGGCTCCGGCCGGGAGCTCGATACCGCGATGCCGGCCATGATCGCGAACGCGAGCCAGGCGAGCAGGCTGCCCGGAAGCGACAGCCAGAGCGAACCCGGCTTGCCGAGGAACCTTCTGCGGAGCGCAACCGCCGCGGAGAGCGCGACCACGGCCGTCGCAGCCGCCACCGCCAAGGGCGCCACGAGGACACCGACGCCTGGCAGCTCGATGACGTCCCGATCGAGGCCGAGGGAGACGAATCCCCACGTCGCGATGACGAGCGACGCGAACACGAGGCCGCTGACGGCACCCCACGTCCCAGCCCTCCCCCACGAGGAGCCGGGATCAGGCGGCAGCTCGGCATCGAAGCGTTCGATCATGAGCTCGCAGCCGCCTTCCTCAGGACGTGACCTCGACCTGCAGGCCGCGGACGATGCCAGCGATGTCCTTGCCGATATGCGCCGACTGTCCTGCGGTGCTCGTCCCGACAGCCGTCACGATCTCCGTGACAGGCCCACGGTGCAGGATCACCATCTTCGAGCGGACCTCGAGTCCGCCCAGCCTCTGGTCCCGCTGCGTGGACTCGACGTAGTGGGACAGCTGGGGCTGGTCGAGCGTCTCCGCGGATCGCTCCTTGCCACCCCCCTGCGTGATGCGCTGCCGGAGCACGGTGAGCGCATCCTCTGGCGAGATCGTTCCAGGCCATCGCTCGATCGTGACCAGCACGTTCGGGTTGAATCCGTTGGTCGCCACCAGGTGACGGGCGCCGAGCACCGACCCCGCCCACTGCAGCGGCTCCCAGCCGGCAGGGACCTCGAGGGACACAGCTGGGAAAGCGGGGAACTCCTCGCTCGGCAGCGTCAGCCGTCGGAGCTGCGTGCCATCGCTCACTCTGCCGCTCCGTTCGCCTCTGCGGTCTCGGCGGCGCGATCGGCCATGCGCTTCTCGTAGCTGAGCTTGGCCCTGCGGTTCGCGCGGGACACCCGGCGTCCGCGTGCCGCCGCGATGCCTCCGACCCACGTGAAGGCCTCCCGGGCCGCGATGGCCGCGACCAGAGCCGTGAGCAGGTGCTCGGAGGCGCCGAACTTCGCGATCACCTCGTCGATCCGGATGCTCGTGAGCGGCAGCCCATCCGCGAGGTGCTGCTGCAGCGCGGCACCGAAGTAGTAGCCGAGGACGACAAGCGCGGCAGCGAGGAAGCCCCCGAGCACGTAGGCCCACCAGCCAGCGCGATTCACGATGAGCGCCCAGATGACTCCGAACGCGGCGAAGACCGTCACCGGCACCGTGAAGGCCGCCGTTATGGCGAACTCCGAAGCCTCGCCGATCGGGTCGAGGCCGGTGTTGAACGCCGTGCGCAGCACAGCGAAGGCCAGCAGATACAGGGCGGCGAACACCACGGCCGCGACCAGCGCGACGAACACGGCGAACATCCGGTTCCCGCGTTTCTTCGGCTTCACGGGCGCGAGGTCGTCACTGTCCGTGGGGGCAGAGAGACGCAGCGGGGCGAAGGTCGCGTCGTCCGTCGAGGACGACGTGGCGACAGCTCCGGCGACGCGTTCGTCGTCGCCCTCGTCGCGCACGCGCTCAGATGGGCCCGTGGCGTCGCCCTCAGCCTCGGTCGAGGAGATGTCTGCCTCCGTGACTCCGTCACCCTCAGCGAGCCCTCCTGACGTCTCTGCGGCCACCGCGGGCACAACCGGGTCCGTGGCCGAGGTGCCCTCCACGACATCGACCCGCTCGGTGACGGTGACGGCCTCGACCGTCTCGCCGTCGTCGGCGAGCTGCTCGGTCACCGTCTCCGTGACGACGACCTCCGCCTGCACGGCATCGCCGGCATCCCTCTGAGCCGCTCGTTCACTGTCGAGCGCTGCTGCGGCGACAGGCGCGACGGCGTTCACCGCCGCGACGCGGGCAGCGGTGCGGTCGATCTCCAGGGTCCGGCGCGGGGCGTCGAGCTCGTCCTCGGGGGCGGTCGCCGAGCCGGCGGCGTCCACCGTGATCGCGGCGACGGATTCGGCGCCGATGGCGTCGGCAGCCAGCTCCTGTGCGGGCACGGGCTCCGTGACCGGGAAGTCGGCGGCATCATCCTCCTCGGCGACCACTCGGTCGACGACGGGAACGGAGCCGTACGAGTCGACGAGGCCCTCGCGGCCGTCGGGGCGGACGTCCGCGGAATCAGCGGCCTCGGACGGCTCCGAGATGTCATGGTCGAGATCCTGAGACGGGGCGGCGACGTCGACGTCGTCGGTCTGCTCGGGGACGGCGTGAGACTCCGCAGCAGGTGGCTCAGTGGCATCCCGATCAGGCTGGTGGCCGAGCACGGCTGCGAGCTCCTCGCGGTCCAGGCCCACCGTGGCGTTGGGGTCTGCCGCCTCGGCAGCCGTCGAGCCGTCCGCGGCCAGCGGGTCGGAGAATGCCACCGCGACGTCGTCCTGCGGGGCGAGCGCCGGATCGGTCGGTGCCTCAGCGCGCCCATCGAACGCGAGGTCGTCCGCCGCGAGCACGTCGCCAGAGCGCACGTCGCCGTCCTCGCCGATACCTCGGCTGCGCGCAAGCGCGGCCTCCAGCTGGTCCTGGGCGTCCGGAAGCTCTCGGGGCTCGCCCGTCCCTCCGCCGGCCTCCGGCTGCGGGCCGTCATCGAAGGGCTGGCGAGGCGCGCGCGTGTCGTCACTCATGAGGCCAACGTTAGGGCCGTCCGCACGCATCGGGTCGGTGACAAGCCGCAGACGCACGAACGCCCCCACCCGAGACGGGTGGGGGCGTTCGCGCTGGAGCTGCGTCGAGTCGACGCGAGCGAGTGACTAGCTGAAGTTGGATCCGCCGAAGTCGTCGCTCGAGAAGGCCTCGAAGTCCACGAAGGTGAGGTCGTTCTCGTCGAAGCTGCCCTCGTCGGCACCGAACGGGTACCGCTCGGCGCGAGCCTCGTCGGTCGGCTCGACCGACATCTCGCGGTACTTGGTGAGACCAGTACCGGCCGGGATGAGGCGTCCGATGATGACGTTCTCCTTCAGGCCGACCAGCGGGTCGGTCGTCGCTTCCATGGCGGCCTGCGTGAGCACGCGGGTCGTCTCCTGGAACGAAGCCGCCGAGAGCCACGACTCGGTCGCAAGCGACGCCTTCGTGATTCCCATGACTTCCTGACGGCCGGTCGCGGGCTTGCGGCCAGACATGACGGCTGCGCGGTTGATGGAAGCGAAGCGCTGTCCATCAGCCAGCTCACCCGGCAGCATGTCGGTCTCGCCGTGGTCGATGACCGTGATCTTCCGGAGCATCTGACGAACGATGACCTCGATGTGCTTGTCGTGAATCGGCACACCCTGCGAACGGTAGACGCCCTGCACACCGCTGACGAGGTACTTCTGCACCTCGCGAGCACCCTTGACGCGCAGCACGTCCTTCGGGTCGATGGGACCCTCGTGCAGCTGCTGGCCGTGCTCGACGTGCTGGCCATCCTCGACGAGGAGCTCAGCGCGCTTCAGCACCGGGTAGATGTGCGGCTCGTCGCCGTTGTCCGGGATGAGCACGATCTTGCGCGACTTGTCGGTGTCCTGGATCTCGATGCGACCAGCGGCCTCGGCGAGCGGCGATGCGCCCTTCGGGGTGCGGGCCTCGAAGAGCTCCTGGACACGCGGCAGACCCTGCGTGATGTCACCGGCGCTCGACACACCACCGGAGTGGAAGGTACGCATCGTGAGCTGGGTGCCCGGCTCGCCGATGGACTGTGCCGCGATGATGCCGACCGCCTCGCCGATGTCGACGAGGTTGCCCGTGGCGAGCGAGCGGCCGTAGCACGCCGCGCAGACGCCGACGCTGGACTCGCACGTGAGGACAGAGCGGATCTTGACCTCGGTGATGCCCGCATCCATGAGCTGGTCGATGACGACGTCGCCCATGTCGGTGCCTGCAGCTGCGACGACGTTGCCGTCGGCGTCGACTGCGTCGACCGAGATGCTGCGGGCGTAGACCGCGTTCTCCACGTTGTCGTCGACGACGATCTCGCCGCCATCGGTGATGTGGGCGATCTGGATGTCGAGACCACGTGCGGTGCCGCAGTCGTCCTCACGGATGATGACGTCCTGCGAGACGTCGACGAGTCGACGCGTCAGGTAGCCGGAGTCGGCCGTACGGAGAGCCGTGTCGGCCAGACCCTTGCGGGCACCGTGGGTCGAGATGAAGTACTCGGCAACCGTCAGGCCCTCGCGGTACGAGTGCACGATCGGGCGAGGAATGGTCTCACCCTTCGGGTTGGCGACCAGGCCACGCATACCGGCGATCTGGCGAACCTGCAGCCAGTTTCCGTTTGCACCTGCCGTGACCATGCGGTGGATGGAGTTGGTCGACGGGAAGGCCGCCTGCATCTCGTCGGCGACGAGCGCGGTTGCAGCTTCCCACTTCTTGATGACCTCTTCGCGGTACTCCTGCTCGGAGATCGCGCCCATGACCTGCCACTCGTTGCGCAGCTCGGCGACCTCAGCCTCGGTGCGCTCGACGATCTCGCGCTTCGAGTCGGGCGTCACGAGGTCGCTCAGCGCGATCGAGATGCCCGAGCGGGTCGCCCAGTAGAAGCCGGAGTCCTTGATGCGGTCGAGGGTCTCTGCGACCTCGTCCTTCGAGTACCGCTCAGCGAGGTAGTTGACGACACCGGACAGACGTCCCTTGGTCATCGTGTCCTCGACGTAGGGGTAGTCGGAAGGAAGCAGCTCGTTGAAGCGAGCGCGGCCGAGCGTCGTCTCGACGAGCGCGGTCTCTCCCTGCACGTAGCCCTCTGGAGCCTTGCCCTCTTCGAACGTGATGCCCGTGAGGCGGAGCCTGATGGGCGCGTTCAGGTCGAGCGAGCCCTGGTCGAACGCCATGATCGCCTCGGCCGTGGACGAGAAGACTCGTCCAGCACCCTCGACATCGTCCTGCAGCGTCGTCAGGTGGTACAGACCCGCGACCATGTCCTGCGAAGGCAGGGTGACGGGGCGGCCATCCGACGGCTTGAGGATGTTGTTCGACGCGAGCATGAGCACGCGAGCCTCGGCCTGAGCCTCGACCGACAGGGGCAGGTGGACTGCCATCTGGTCACCGTCGAAGTCGGCGTTGAACGCCGCGCAGACGAGCGGGTGCAGCTGGATCGCCTTGCCCTCGACGAGGAGCGGCTCGAACGCCTGGATGCCCAGACGGTGCAGCGTCGGTGCGCGGTTGAGCAGCACGGGACGCTCGCGGATGACCTCTTCGAGGACGTCCCACACCTCGGGCTTCGCGCGCTCGACGGCGCGCTTGGCTGCCTTGATGTTGGAAGCGTGCTGCAGGTCGATCAGGCGCTTGATGACGTACGGCTTGAACAGCTCGAGCGCCATCTGCTTCGGGAGACCGCACTGGTGCATGCGCAGCTGCGGGCCCACGATGATGACCGAACGGCCCGAGTAGTCGACGCGCTTTCCGAGGAGGTTCTGGCGGAAGCGGCCCTGCTTGCCCTTCAGCATGTCGCTGAGGGACTTGAGAGCGCGGTTGCCGGTGCCCGTGACGGGGCGGCCACGACGACCGTTGTCGAACAGCGCGTCGACCGACTCCTGGAGCATGCGCTTCTCGTTGTTCACGATGATCTCGGGAGCACCGAGGTCGAGCAGGCGGCGGAGGCGGTTGTTGCGGTTGATCACACGACGGTAGAGGTCGTTGAGGTCGCTCGTTGCGAAGCGGCCACCGTCGAGCTGCACCATGGGGCGGAGCTCCGGCGGGATGACCGGGACGACGTCGAGGACCATCGCGGCGGGGCTGTTGCCCGTCGCGAGGAACGACGAGACGACCTTGAGTCGCTTGATGGCACGGATCTTCTTCTGGCCCTTGCCCTCGGCGATCTGCGTGCGCAGGAGCTCGCCTTCGGCCTTGAGGTCGAAGTTCTGCAGGCGCTTCTGGATCGACTCCGCGCCCATGAAGGCCTCGAAGTAGTCGCCGTAGCGGTCGACCAGCTCGTGGAAGTCGGTGTCCTCGGGCTTGAGCTCACCGACCTTCAGGTTCTTGAACGACTCGAAGACGCGCTCGACGCGGGTGATGTCCTCGTCGAACCCCTTGCGGAGCTGACCCATCTCCTTCTCGCCGGCGTCCTTCGTCTTGCGAAGCTGGTCTGCCTTGGCGCCTTCTGCCTCGAGAGCACCGAGCTCCTCCTCGAGCCGCAGCATGCGAGCCGCGATGGCCGCATCCTTCTGGTCGTTGAGGCTCTTGAGCTCAAGACGCATCTCGCTCTCGAGACCGCTGAGGTCGTCGCGACGCCCCTCGGTGTCGACGGAGATGACCATGTACGCGGCGAAGTAGATGACCTTCTCGAGGTCCTTCGGCGCCATGTCGAGGAGGTATCCGAGACGGCTCGGAACGCCCTTGAAGTACCAGATGTGCGTGACGGGCGCTGCGAGCTCGATGTGGCCCATGCGCTCGCGGCGCACAGCCGACTTCGTGACCTCGACGCCGCACCGCTCACAGACGATGCCCTTGAAGCGCACGCGCTTGTACTTGCCGCAGGCGCACTCCCAGTCACGGGAAGGTCCGAAGATCTGTTCGCCGAACAGGCCGTCCTTCTCGGGCTTGAGCGTGCGGTAGTTGATGGTCTCGGGCTTCTTGACCTCGCCGTACGACCACTTGCGAATGTCATCTGCCGTGGCTAGGCCGATGCGCAGTTCATCAAACTTGGTTGCATCCAACAATGCTGTTGTCTCCTTGTGAAGAATGAGTCTTCGTCGTGTCGGGGAGGCTTAGATCTCGTCGACGGACGAGGACTCGAAGCGGCTGGAGATGTTGATGCCGAGTTCTTCGGCGGCCCGGTAGGCCTCGTCGTCGTTGTCGCGGAGGCTCAGTGCTGTTCCGTCTGCCGAGAGGACCTCGACGTTCAGGCACAGCGACTGCATCTCCTTGAGGAGAACCTTGAAGGACTCGGGGATACCCGGCTCCTGAATGTTCTCGCCCTTGACGATGGCCTCGTAGGCCTTGACGCGTCCGACGATGTCGTCGGACTTGATGGTGAGGAGCTCCTGGAGCGTGTACGCGGCACCGTATGCGTACAGCGCCCACACCTCCATCTCACCGAAGCGCTGTCCACCGAACTGCGCCTTACCACCGAGTGGCTGCTGCGTGATCATCGAGTACGGACCCGTCGAACGCGCGTGGATCTTGTCATCCACGAGGTGGTGCAGCTTCAGGATGTACATGTAGCCGACGGAGATCGGGTCTGGGAAGGGCTCTCCGGAGCGGCCGTCGAACAGGACGGTCTTTCCGGTCGAGTTGATGAGGCGGTCGCCGTCGCGCGTCTTGAGCGTCGAGTCGAGGAGGCCCGTGAGCTCTTCCTCGGTCGCGCCGTCGAAGACTGGGGTTGCGAGCTTGACGCCCGGCGTTCCCTCGTAGGCCTCGGGAACGAGGTTCTTCGCCCACTCGGGCTCGCCCTCGATCTTCCAGCCGGTCTTCGCAACCCAGCCGAGGTGCGTCTCGAGCACCTGACCGAAGTTCATGCGCTTCGGGATGCCGAGCGGGTTGAGCACGATGTCGAGCGGAGTTCCATCGGCGAGGAACGGCATGTCCTCTTCCGGCAGGATCTTCGCGATGACGCCCTTGTTGCCGTGGCGGCCAGCGAGCTTGTCGCCCTCGGTGATCTTGCGCTCCTGGGCGATGTACACGACAACGCGCTGGTTGACGCCCGAGCCGAGCTCGTCGTCGCCCTCCTCGGAGTCGAAGACCTTCACCTGGATGATCGTGCCGGCTTCACCGTGAGGAACCTTGAGCGAGGTGTCGCGCACTTCGCGGCTCTTCTCGTTGAAGATCGCGCGGAGGAGTCGCTCTTCTGCGCTGAGCTCGGTCTCGCCCTTCGGCGTGACCTTGCCGACGAGGATGTCGCCAGGCTGGACCTCTGCACCGATGCGGATGATGCCGCGCTCGTCGAGGTCCTTCAGGAGCTCGGGCGAGACGTTGGGCAGGTCGCGGGTGATCTCTTCCTTGCCGAGCTTGGTGTCGCGAGCGTCGACCTCGTACTCCTCGATGTGGATCGAGGAGAGCGTGTCGTTCTTCACCAGGTTCTGGCTGAGGATCATGGCGTCCTCGAAGTTGTGGCCTTCCCACGGCATGAAGCCGACGAGGAGGTTCTTGCCGAGCGCGAGCTCGCCGTTCTCCGTCGCGGGTCCATCCGCGATGACCATTCCCTCTTCGACGCGCTCGCCGGCCGAGACGACAACACGGTGGTTGTAGCAGGTGCCGTGGTTCGAGCGGTCGAACTTGCGGAGGAAGTAGGACTCGGTTCCACCCTCGTCGAGCTGCAGGACGACGTGGTCGGCCGAGACCGACTGCACGACACCTGCGCGGTTCGCCGTGATGACGTCACCGGCGTCGATGGCCGCGAAGCCCTCCATACCGGTTCCGACGACAGGGCTCTCGCTGCGAACGAGCGGGACGGCCTGACGCTGCATGTTGGCGCCCATGAGGGCGCGGTTCGCGTCGTCGTGCTCGAGGAACGGGATGAGGCTCGTCGCGACCGACACCATCTGGCGCGGCGAGACGTCCATGTAGTTGACCTCGCCGGCTGGGACGAGCTCGACCTCGCCGCCCTTGCGTCGGACGAGAACCTCGTCCTCGACGAAGTGGCCGTCTGCCCCGATGGGAGCGTTGGCCTGCGCGACGACGTACTCGTCTTCCTCGGACGCGGTCAGGTAGTCGACCTGCTCCGTGACCTTGGTCTCGACGACACGGCGGTACGGCGTCTCGATGAAGCCGAACGCGTTGATGCGCGCGAACGTCGCCAGCGAGCCGATGAGGCCGATGTTCGGGCCTTCAGGCGTCTCGATGGGGCACATGCGTCCGTAGTGGGACGGGTGGACGTCACGGACCTCGACGCCGGCACGCTCACGCGAGAGACCGCCGGGCCCGAGGGCCGAGAGGCGACGCTTGTGCGTGAGACCCGCGAGCGGGTTGTTCTGGTCCATGAACTGCGAGAGCTGGGACGTTCCGAAGAACTCCTTGATCGCAGCGACGACGGGGCGCACGTTGATCAGGGTTTGCGGCGTGATCGCCTCGATCTCCTGCGTCGTCATGCGCTCGCGGACGACGCGCTCCATGCGGCTGAGGCCCGTGCGGACCTGCGACTGGATGAGCTCGCCGACGGCGCGGATGCGACGGTTGCCGAAGTGGTCGATGTCGTCGACGTCGAGGCGGATGTCTGCCGGCTCGCCGCCGCGCTTGCCATCGAACTTCTCGTCACCGGCGTGCAGCGCGACGAGGTACTTGATCGTCGAGACGATGTCCTCGACGGTCAGGACCGACTCGCTGATCGCGGACTCGATGCCGAGCTTGCGGTTGATCTTGTAGCGACCGACCTTCGCGAGGTCGTAGCGCTTCGAGTTGAAGTAGAAGTTGTCGAGGAGCGCACGCGCGGCTTCCGTCGCGACCTGCTCGCCCGGACGCAGCTTGCGGTAGATGTCCTTGAGGGCATCTTCCTTGGTGCGGATGTCGTCCTTCTCGAGCGTGAGCTCGATGGACTCGTATCCGGCGAACTGCTCGCGGATCTCCTCCGTCGTGAGGCCGAGGGCCTTCATGAAGACGGTGACCGACTGCTTGCGCTTGCGGTCGATGCGAACGGCGACCTGGTCGCGCTTGTCGATCTCGAACTCGAGCCAGGCTCCGCGGCTCGGGATGATGCGGGCCGAGAAGACGTCCTTGTCGCTGGTCTTCTCGGGGGTGCGCTCGAAGTAGACGCCCGGGCTGCGGACGAGCTGCGAGACGACGACACGCTCGGTGCCGTTGATGATGAACGTTCCCTTGCTCGTCATGAGCGGGAAGTCGCCCATGAAGACCGTCTGGGTCTTGATCTCGAGCGTCTGGTGGTTCATGAACTCGGCCTCGACGTACAGAGGCGCGGAGTACGTCTTGCCGCGCTCCTTGCACTCCTCGAGGGAGTACTTCTCGGGCTCGAGGTACGGGTTGGTGAAGCTCAGCTGCATCGTCTCGCCGAGGTCCTCGATGGGCGAGATCTCTTCGAAGATCTCGTCGAGGCCCGAACGGAGAGCGACGTCGGTGCGGCCTTCAGCCTGCGCCTGAGCGAGGCGCTGCTTCCAGGCGTCGTTGCCGACGAGCCAGTCGAAGGATTCGGTTTGCAGGGCGAGAAGATCTGGGACATCGAGTGTGTCGCTGATCTTCGCGAATGAGAGTCGGCGTGCATTCCGACCGGTCGTAGGCGTCGGAGATGCGTTGCGCGCAGCAGCCAAGGAAGTTCCCTCCACGATCCCGCGGATTCCGCGAGATGCCAGTAGTGTCGTCGGTGAGGTTCCGCCACGTTTCACGATGTACAAGGCGTGCCCATCGCCAACGGACGCAGTCGATGAAGACCCGCGAAGAAGTTGGTGAGAGAAGCACTGCCAGGCCGACCGCAATATGAAGGCATGGTGAGACGAAGCGCAAACATCGAGTGTATGCGCCGTTTGGTGGTATGTCTACCCCGACCTTGCCTCAATCTGGATTCTCAGGTATAACGCGCTGTCCGACGACGTTCGTTCGCCTCCGAACTCTCCCACCCGAGGCAGGCAAGGCTCCGCTCAGCAAGGGGACCCTGGCCTTATCAGAAAGGTGCCGCAGAGTCCAGTGTCGGCTTGAGTACCGGCCTCTCCGGCTCCTACCGTGGGAGCAACCCAACATCGGAGGCACACCATGACACTGCTCGATCTCCCCAACGTCAGCACCTGTTCAGTTGCCGGCTGCTCGTTCAACCACGACGGCTGCCACGCTCCCGCGGTGACCATCGACGGCCACGAGGGCTGCGCCACGTTCATCCCGCTGGACCGCAAGGGCGGCCTCGACAAGGTCATCGCCGGCGTCGGCGCCTGCCAGTCCACCGACTGCCGCTTCAACAAGGACCTCACCTGCACCGCTCCTGCGATCCGCGTGGGCGCGCAGGGCAGCGATGCCGCCGACTGCCTCACCTACGAAGCCGCCTGACCGCGCCATAGTTCACCTCGAAGCGCCGACCTCCGCACGGAGGCCGGCGCTTCGGCGTTCTCCTGCCGTTCAGGTGCCAGCTACCGCGACGGCACCCGCTCCCGCTTCCATGGGCGAGGCGCTGTCGCTCGCCCCGAGCGCACTTCGCTTCATTCCCGAGCGCAGAGGAGCGCGTGCGTGCAAGCACAACGAATCACCCTGGCGGCCTTCGTCGCCGCCATCATCGGCGGAGGTGCGGCCCTGGCAGTTCCCATGTCGGCGAACGCGGCCACCACCCCCGCACCTCACCCGACCGGCGTCGTCATCAACGAGGTCGAATCCTCCGGTGGCGAGCCGGGCGACTGGGTCGAGCTCTTCAACCCGGGCATCGGCGCCATCGACCTGAGCGGCTACGTCTTCACCGACAACTCCCCAGAGGACGCCACGCACCGCTACACGCTGGCGGACGGCACGACCCTGCAGCCCGGCGACTACCTCGTCATCGACGAGGCCGACTTCGCCTTCGGCCTGGGCGGCGGCGACAGCGCCATGCTCTTCGCGCCGGACGGGACCACGCTCGTGGACGAGCACTCCTGGACCCAGCACGCGGCGACCAGCTACGGCCGCTCCCCGAACGGCACCGGCGTCTTCACGGAGACCTCGGAGCCCACCAAGGGAGCCGAGAACCTCTTCGCCGGTGTCGCCCCCACCTCCCCCGTGGTCATCAACGAGGTCGAGTCGAACGGCGGCACCCCCGGAGACTGGGTCGAGGTCTACAACCGCAGCGCAGAGACGGTGGACATCTCCGGCTGGACGATCGTGGACGACAACGCGGACCACACGCCTGCGCCCGCTCCCGCATCCACCGTGCTCGCGCCCGGCGAGTTCTACGTCTACGAGGAGAGCAGCCTCGGCTTTGGGCTGGGCAGCGGGGACAGCGCCACGCTCGCCGACTCCGCCGGAACGATCCTCGACTCGACCACCTGGATCGACCACGCCGATGTCAGCTGGGCCCGCTGCGCCGACGGCGACGGCGACTTCCGCGCGACGACGGCATCGACCAAGGGCGCACTGAACACATGCTCCGACGTGCCCGTCGAGACGCCAGCTCCCACGGCTCCCGCGCCCGAGCCCTGGACGGGCTCCCCCGAGGTGGCTCCCATCGCGAGCGACGTCATGCTCGGCGAGGACATGTCCGGCCTCGAGTACCAGTACTCCGCAGAAGGCAGCACGCTCTGGGCTGTCGACAACGGCACGGGCGGACTGTACCGCTTCGACGTCGCGGTCGACGGCGGCGTCACCCCGGCGGCCGGCTGGGAGGAGCCCAAGCGGGTTCGCTTCCAGGCGGATGCGGGCAACCCCGCTGCTGCGGGCCCGGACGCCGAGGGCGTGACGGTCTCGGCCGCGCACCCCGAGTCGGTCTACATCGGCTCGGAGCGCGACAACTCGGACAAGGCGACGAACGAGAACACGATCCTCAAGGTCGACCTCGTCGACGCGAGCGGTCCCGACGTGGTCGCGGCCGCCGAGTGGGACCTCACCTCCAGCCTGCCGCAGGTCGGTGCCAACACGGGCATCGAGGCCATCGAGTGGGTCGCGGGCAGCGAGCTGGAGGGGCGCCTGCTCGATGAGCGCACGGGAGCGCCATACGACGCCGCGAACTACCCGGGCGCGGACGGCCTGTTCTTCGTCGCCGTCGAGGAGACCGCCGGGGTGTACGTCTACGCGCTCTTCGATGACGGGACCGCCGCCCGCGTCGCGACGCTCGAGTCGGGCCTGGGCGGCGTCATGGCCCTCGACTACGACGAGTCGACGCAAACCCTGTGGGGCATGTGCGACAACGGGTGCGGCGGAACGAGCGCGCTCTTCCAGTTCGGTGCGGCAGACGGCTCCGCCGGCTACTCCGTGACGCACGTCGCACGCCCGGCCGGCCTGCCGGACACCAACAACGAGGGCTTCGCGATCGCTGCGAACGAGACCTGCCTCGACGGCACCCGTGCTGCGTACTGGCTCGAGGACGGGGTGCAGTCGGACGCCCTCAAGCAGGGCGCCCTCGCGTGCGCCCCGCTCGCGACGCCCGACCACACGGAGACTGCTGGCCCCACGGAGACGCCTATCACCACGGAGACGCCCGTCACCACGGAGGCCCCGAGCACCACGACGACGCCAGGCACGGCCACGGGCTCGGACGGCGCTTCGACCGGCGGAAGCGGCGCGAAGGGCCAGGAAGGTGGCACGACGCTCGCGACGACGGGCACAGAGGATCTCGTCATCGCCACGCTGACCGCCCTCGCGGCACTCGCGCTCGGAGCCCTGGCGCTCGCACGCCGCCGCGACGCGTAGCGGCGGCTCGACGAGCACCGCATTCGTCGCAGTGAGGGCAGTGGGGGCAGTGGCATTCGTGCCGCTGCCCCCACTGCCCTCGCGACGCTCGCTGCCACGCTCATCGCCAGGAACGCGCGTGCGCAGACACGGCCGCGGATGCGGGGAGTACTCCCCCGCATGCACGCCGGATGGTCCTGTTCCGTTAGCGTGTCTTCCAGCAGATCGGCTCCGTCGGGTCGCGAGGAAGCGACCCGCTGGCCTCGGACGCGCCAAGCCCCGCATCGAAGGAGACCCCCGTGAAGAAGCTCATGCGCTCGTCGGCGCTCGCGCTCACCGCCCTCTTCCTCCTCTCGGGATGCGCCCTCGTCAACCAGGCGACGGGCGGCCAGCCCCCTGAGGTCGAGGCGACCTCCACCTCCTCGGCGGAGACACCCTCGGGACCAGGCGAGCCACCGTCGGCCACATCCTCCGGCTCCGCGGCCTTCGCCGTCACCTACTCGTGCAGGATGGCCGACTCACGGAGCTTCACCGAAGCACCCTCCGATCTCGCGGAGATCTGGGCGCTCGGCGATGACGTGACGCGCTGCACAGGCAAGTCCAACGGTGGGACGACCTTCACGGAGACCGAGCAGAAGGCGCTCGATGCCCTCGGGCAGGCCGCCACCGATGACGCCAAGGAGGAGGCGGGCACCGACGACGTCCGTCTTGCGGACGTCTACGCGCTCTGCGCGACCCCCGGCTTCTACTTCGCGGTCTCGCCAGGCATCTCCAACGATGAGCAGGCATCGCAGATCGCGGCCGCGCTCATCCTGTGCCCAGATCACCCTGATGCAGACCCGACCAAGACCTCGCTCAGCACCTATGAGGCGAACGTGAAGGCAGGCATCGACGGCACGCGATTCAACGATGGCGTCTGGAAGGTCGGCAGCGACATCAAGCCGGGCACGTACAAGCCGGAGATGCCGAGCGACACCTGCCGCTGGTTCCGCTACGACGCCAAGGGCGAGTGGATCGAGTCGTCCTACGACAAGCCCCAGGCAGAGATCGTCGTGACGATCGACGCGAGCGACAGCACCTTCGAGTCCCGCAACTGCGGATACTGGCGAGCATCCTGACCCTCGGCTCCATCACGAAAGGCGTGCCCCCTCGAGAAGCTCTCGAGGGGGCACGCCTGTCTCTGCGGGTCAGTGGCTAGTGGCCGACGCCCACGGGTGCCGGGTCGGTGTCCACGGCGTTCGCCTCGACGGCAGCGCGGATGCGCGCACCCGTCTCGGCGTCGATGTTCGTCCAATACTGGAAGGCGTTCGAGCGGACGGGCTCGACAACCGTCTCGAGGGCTCCCGCCACGGTCTCCACGAGGCGGTCACGCTGCTCCGGCGAGTAGACCTCGCGGATGAGCGTGCCGGCCTGCGAGAAGTCGTCGTCGTCCTGGCGGAGCGTGTACGCGCTGCGCACGAGATCGCCGTCGGTCTCCCACGAGTTCTCGACCGGGCCCGTCTGGTCCGCGTAGGGGCGACCGAACGAGTTCGGCGCGTAGACGGGAGCCGCACCGGAGTGCGACACCGTCATGTTGCCGTCGAACGTGTACGAGTTCGTCGCGTTCTTCGGCCGGTTCACGTCGAGCTGCTGGTAGTTGGTGCCGATGCGCGCCCGCTGCGCATCCGGGTACGCGAAGACGCGGCCGAGGAGCATCTTGTCCGGCGAGATGCCGGTTCCCGGCACCTGGTTCGACGGGGAGAACGCAGCCTGCTCGATCTGCGCGAAGAAGTTCTCCGGGTTGCGGTTCAACTCGAGCGTTCCGACCGGGATGAGCGGGTAGTCGGCGTGCGGCCACACCTTCGTCAGGTCGAAGGGGTTGATGCGGTACGTCTTGGCCTCCTCGAAGGGCATGACCTGCACGCTCAGCTTCCAGCGTGGGAAGTCCTTGCGGCCGATCGCGTCGAAGAGATCGCGGCGGTGGAACTCGGCGTCCGAGCCGGCGAGCTTCTCCGCCTCATCGTTCGAGAGCACCTCGACGCCCTGCTCGGAGATGAAGTGGTACTTCACCCAGAAGCGCTCGCCTGCCGCGTTGATCCACGCGTAGGTGTGCGAGCCGTAGCCGTTCATGTGCCGCCAGGACTGCGGGAGTCCGCGGTCTCCCATGAGGTAGGTCACCTGGTGGGCGGTCTCCGGGTTGAGGGTCCAGAAGTCCCACTGCATGCTGTTGTCGCGGAGTCCGGAGTCAGGGAGGCGCTTCTGCGAGCGGATGAAGTGCGGGAACTTCATCGGGTCGCGGAGGAAGAAGACCGGCGTGTTGTTGCCGACGATGTCGAGGTTGCCCTCACTCGTGTAGAAGCGAAGCGAGAAGCCACGAACGTCGCGCCACGTGTCAGGGGAGCCTTGCTCGCCGGCGACGGTCGAGAAGCGGAGGAGTGTCTCGCTCTCGGCGCCCTGCTGGAAGACGGCGGCACGCGTGTACTGCGACACGTCTTCCGTCGCCGTGAACGTGCCGAACGCGCCGGCACCCTTGGCGTGCGGGTTGCGCTCCGGGGTGCGCTCGCGGTTGAAGCTCGCGAGCGTCTCGACGAGGCGCACGTCGTGGAGCATCAGGGGGCCGTCTGCTCCGGCGCTGAGGGAGTTGCGGTCGCTCTCGGTGGGCGAGCCGTTGGTCTCGGTCGATGGGACTGTCGGGTCGATGTACTCAGTCATAAACGCTCCTTGTCGGATTCATCTGGGCTGTGGACTGGGAAGGGGATCTGGGGTCAGGGCGTCGCGCAGTCGGCGCAGACACCCCGATACACGACTTCCGCCGTGTGCACCGCGAAGCCGCTCGGCGAAGCCGGAACGAGGCACGGCGCCTCGCCGACGGCGCAGTCGATGTCCTCGATGCGGCCGCATTCGTCGCAGACGGCGTGATGGTGGTTGTCGCCGATACGGGTCTCGAACCGGGCCGCGGTGCGCGGCGCGTCGAAGCGGCGCACGAGGCCGGTGCGGCCGAGGTCGTCGAGGATTCCGTAGACGGCCTGCAGGGTGAGCGAGCCGAGCTCGGCGCGCTGGGGGGTCGCCGCGGCGAAGATTCGCTCCGCGGACGAGTGCGGGCTGGCGTCGAGCAGCTCGAGCACCGCGACCCGCTGACGGGTGACACGAAGACCGGCCCGGCGCAGCGAGGTCCGCCAGAACGCGGCGTCCCGCCGCTCTCTGCTCGCGTGCTCGATGCTGGTGGTCATGAGACCATCGTGGCCCTTCTTTTGAATGATTCCAAACAAGGTCACCCTTGCTCGAAATCCGCGTGTCTCTGCTTGACTTGCCAGGTGTCGCCAGCCAGCAGCAAGACCCCAAGCAGTGCAATCCCCGCGACGAGCGTGACGCTCGACTCCGGAGCTCAGGCGCGGTTCTCGCGCGACGGAGAGGAGTGGACCCTCATCGTCGACGGCACCCCGCAGTCCGCGGTCAATCCGCTCGACCCCAGGGAGCTCTCCTTCGGCTACATCCGGCACATGGGCTACGTCCTCGACCTCGCGTTCCCCGAGGCAGAGGCGATCACCGCCCTCCACCTCGGCGCCGGAGCACTCACGATCCCGCGCTACGTCGACGCCACGCGGCCGCGCTCGAGGCAGCAGGTCGTCGAGCTCGAGCGGTCCCTGGTCGACTTCGTGCGCGAGGTCGTTCCGCTTCCCGCCGGCGCGAGCATCCGCATCCGCTACGGGGATGCACGAGAGCAGCTCGGCAGACTCCCCCGGGGGCTCCTCGGCTCGGTCGATGCGATCGTCGTCGACATCTTCTCCGGCGCACAGACGCCGGCGCATGTGACGAGCGTCGAGTTCTTCGCCGAACTCGAGCCGTTCCTGCGCCCGGACGGCATCGTGCTCGTCAACATCGCCGACGGCCACGATCTCGCCTTCGCGCGGGCCGAGGTCGCGACCCTGATCGAGGTATTCGGCGAGGTCGCGCTCGTCGGCGACCCTGCAATGCTGAAGGGCCGCCGCTTCGGGAACATCGCCGCGGTCGCCTCCCGCTCGCCGGAAGCGCTCTCGCTGCCCGGCCTCGAGAGGCGCGTCGCATCTGGCTTCCCGCCAGCCGTCGTCGTGCGCGGGAAGGCGGTTCGCGAGTTCGTGCGCGGCACGGAGGCCGCGCGCGATGCCTCCGCGACGGCGTCTCCACTGCCCGGGAAGAGCGTCTTCCGCGAGCGCAGGCAGGGCGGCTGGTAGTCGGGAGCAGAAGGCCGACCGACCGGCTCTCCACAACGCGGCGAGGGATGCGCCCATTCCGTCACGGCTGCGGCTAACCTGCTGGGGTGTCAGACGCTCCCATCATCCTCGGCTACGACCCGGAGACCCTCCGCGAGCGCATCGACATCGACGCCGCGGAGGCTCGCCTGGCGGAGATCGCCGTGCTTCGGTCCCTCTCCGCGCTCAACGAGAAGGTCGCGCTGCTGCGCATGCTCGGTCGGCTCGACGAGGCGTTCGACACCGCACAGACCGCCTACCGGCAGTCCCGGTTCACGGGAGCCCGCGAGGATGCCCTCGCCGCTCGCATCCGCAAGGCTCAGGTCCAGCAGTTCCAGGGCAAGCACGACGTCGCGCTGCAGGACCTGAACAACTGCGTCGACGAGGCCCTCACCCACGAATGGGACGAGCTCGCGGCCTTCGCCCTGCAGCATCGAGGCAAAGTGCGCTTCGAGCAGCGCGAGTACACCGACGCGCTCGTCGACTTCGAGCGCGCGCACGAGCTTCGCCTTGCGAGGGGCGTCGCGGCCGACCAGCTGCAGTCCTCGAAGTTCGCGATCCGCGTCACCCGCGCGATCCTCGAGGGCGACGAGGAGCCCTCCTCGGAGCTGAGCGAGCCGATCACCTCGATCGACTCCTAGGGGCGGGGCCCGTGGCCGACCTGGCCAAGGTGCGAGTCTGGGCGGAAGCGCTCATCCGCATGCACCTCGACGAGAGCTGGAGCTTCGGCTTCGATCACGCGAAGAAGCGCGCTGGCGCCTGCAACTTCCGAGACAGGCGCATCACCGTCTCCCGCTACCTCTCGGCCCGCTACGACGACGACACGGTGCACCAGACGCTGCTGCACGAGGTCGCCCACGCCGTCGCCGGGCACAAGGCGGGACACGGCCCCGAATGGAAGCGCATCGCCGACGAGCTCGGCTACGTCGGCGGTCGCACGCACGACGGCGAAGTGGCGACCGAGTTCGCGAAGTGGGTCGGGGTCTGCCCCAATGGGCACGAGGTCCTGAGGTTCCGCCGCCCGACGCGCGGCAGGCTCGTCTCCTGCCTCCGGTGCGCACCTTCCTTCGACCGGCGGTACCTCATCCAGTGGCGGGAGCGCTCGGAGGCTGAGCGACGGGGCTGAATCCCGGGTCTGAACCCCGGTGCGGAGATGTGCGCGCTGGCAGGCAGGCCAGGCAGCACGGAGGCTCGCTCACTAGCGTTGCTTCCCCAGCCCTCCACTCCCGCACGGAGGGGCCCTCCACTCCCCGAGGAGGAACGTGCTCGATCCCTGGTGGAACTTCGCCCTCTCGATTGCCGTCGCCGTCGTCGCGGCCGTCACGCTCACCGCGCTCGTCGCGCTCATCATCCGCCTCGTCGCGAAGCGCCTTCGCTGGCCGGAGCCGCTCGTGCGACACACGCGGCGCCCCTTCCGCGTCGTCGTGCTCATCATCGCGCTCTGGGCCGCAGTCGCCGTCGCCTTCCCGTCCGACGGTGACGGGTCCTGGCGCGACCTCATCTACCACGCGCTCACGATCTTCATCATCGCCGCCGGCGCCTGGCTCATGGCGGGACTCGTCGCCTTCTCGACGGACATCACGCTGGGTCGCAACCGCATCGACGTGGCGGACAACCGCGTGGCCCGGCGCATCCGCACGCAGACCCTCATCCTCCGGCGGCTCGCAGTCGCGGTGATCATCGTCATCGCGCTGGGCGCGATCCTCCTCACGTTCCCTGCGGTGCGGACCGTCGGGGCGAGCCTCCTCGCCTCAGCTGGCATCGCCTCCGTGGTCGCAGGCCTCGCCGCCCAGTCGGTCCTCGCGAACATCTTCGCGGGCCTCCAGCTCGTGTTCAGCGAGGCGCTGCGCGTGGACGACGTCGTCGTGGTCGAAGACGAGTGGGGGCGCATCGGAGAGATCACGCTGAGCTACGTCGTCGTCGACCTGTGGGACGACCGCCGCCTCGTGCTGCCGTGCACCTACTTCACGACCCAGCCCTTCCAGAACTGGACCAGGCAGGGCAGCGAGCTCCTCGGCTCCGTGGAGCTCGACGTCGACTGGCGCGTCTCCCCGGCGCTCATGCGCGAGCGCCTCGCCGAGGTGCTCACGCAGACCGACCTCTGGGATGGGCGGGCGCAGGTCCTCCAGGTGACCGAGGCGACGGGCGGGCTCGTCCGCATCCGCATCCTCGTCACCGCGGTGGATGCGCCCACCCTCTTCGACCTGCGCTGCTTCGTGCGCGAGGCCATGGTGACGTGGATGCAGCGCACCATGCCGTCGGCGCTGCCCGTGCAGCGTGTGCTCATCACCGAGTCGGCAGGTCCGGGCGATGCCGCATCGCGGGCATCGCAGGCAGAAGACACCAGAAACGACGACGACAGCGCCGGCGGGTCCGGGCTCTTCACCGGGAGCGTCCAGGCGCAGGAACGGGCATCGGTGTTCACGAACGCCATCCCCATCATCGACCCCGAGGACCGCGCGCGATAGCGGTCCCGCTCAGGGCCGGCTCAGTCCTCGCGGGTTCGCCCGCGCGGGCTGAGCCGGACGTTCGGGAGCGTCGGAGCGGCGAGCGTCCTGCCCTCGTGGCTGTCGACGCGGCCGAAGCGGGCATCAGTGCCGGCGCTCGACCTGCTCCGCTGCCACTCGTCGCGAGCTGCCGCGACGTCGTCGTGGGAGGAACCGACGAAGTTCCAGAACATGACGATCTTCTCCTCGAAGGGCGCTCCACCGAGCAGCAGGGCGCGCCCGCCATCACTCGCGCCCACAATCGCGCGGTCAGTGCCGGTGGGCAGGTAGCCCACGGCTCCGACGGGAAGCTCGACGTCGTCGACCGTGATGCCGGGAGAGCACGCGAGGATGCCGTGCTCGTAGCTGGGCTCGAGGTCGAGCTGCGCCTCCGCGCAACCGGAGAAGGCGAGCTCGACGCCGACAAGCGGCGAGAAGCTGGGCGCAGCCGAGCGGAGGCCCGCGAACTCCCCCATGAAGATGGTCGCCTCGACGGGGGTCCCAGCCGTCGTGGGAGACGGCAGTCGCAGCGATGGGCATCGGTCCAGGCCGACGAAGGCCGGCGCGATATCCCGCTGCGCAGCTGGCAGGGCCACCCAGAGCTGCACGCCATGCAGCACGCGGGCCCGATCAGGGCGATCAGCGGACACCTCCGAGTGGGCGATGCCACGCCCGGCGGTCATCACGTTGACGCCACCGGGCTCGACCTCATGGAAACTGCCGATGGAGTCCCGGTGCACGACCTCGCCGGAGAACAGCCAGCTGACGGTCTGCAGCCCCGTGTGCGGGTGCGGGGGCACATCCATGCCAGCACCCGACGGCACGTCCACGGGGCCGTAGTGGTCGATGAAGCACCAGGCGCCGATGAAGTGGCGGAACTTGTTGGGCAGCGAGCGCAGGACAGGCAGCGAGCGCGGGCCACCAAGCGGCACCTCACGCGGCAGGAGCAGCTCGATACCGGCCACCACCTGCCCGGTCTCATAGGCGGCCTGCAGCTGTGCCTCGATGGGGTTGGCCTCCGCGTTGCTCATAGCTCAGAGCGTAGACGCGAACCCATGAGTTCTCATCGATGTGGCACGTGCGGAAGAATGGATCGGTGATCACGCAGCTGCACGACCCCCACCTCCGCACCTTCACGAGCGACAACGCCGCGGGCGCTCACCCGCAGGTCCTGGATGCGCTCGTCACCGCCAACGGCGGGCATGTCGGCGCCTACGGGGGCGACCCCTACTCGTCGGCATTCCAGGCGCTGTGCAGTGACCTCTTCGGCGCGGAGGCGATCGGCCTGCCGGTCTTCAACGGCTCCGGTGCCAACGTCGTCGCGCTGCAGTCGATGGTGCCGCGCTGGGGCGGCGTCGTATGCCCGGCTTCAGCGCACATCAACACCGACGAGAACGCCGCCCCCGAGCGCGTCGGCGGGGTGAAGCTCCTCACCGTCGAGACGGCGGACGGCAAGCTCGTTCCGGCGGACATCGAGCGGGCCGCAGCCGTGCGGCGCGACGTGCACCGGGCCACGCCCCTCGCCGTGAGCATCAGCCAGGCGACCGAGGTCGGCACCGCCTACTCACCAGATGAGGTTCGGGCGCTCGCCGACGTCGCCCACGCGAGCGGCATGTGGCTGCACGTCGACGGCGCGCGCCTCTCGAACGCCGCCGCCCACTTCGGCTGCACGCTCGCCGAGGTCTCCAGCGCGGCCGGGGCCGACGTCATCAGCCTGGGCGGCACCAAGAACGGCGCGCTGGCCGCCGAAGCGGTTGTCGTCGTCAACCCGGAAGCCGCCTACGGCACCGAAGAGGCCCGCAAGATCGACCTGCAGCTGTCATCGAAGATGCGTTTCATCTCCGCCCAGCTCCTCGCGCTGTTCGGCGACGAGCTGTGGCGTGAGAACGCAGAACACGCCAACGCCATGGCCGCGCGCCTCGCCACCGGCATCGAGGGCGTCCACGGCTGCTCAGTGCCACTCCCCCGCCAGGCGAACGGCGTCTTCGCCATTCTCCCCGGCGAGGTCGCCGAGCGCGTCAGCGAGAGCTACGCGTTCCACACCTGGGACGCGTCTCGCGGCCTCGTCCGCTTCCTCTGCTCCTGGGACACCACCGAGCACGACGTGGACGCCCTCATCGCGGCAGTCGCGGGAGCGTAGGCCAGCCGCGCGGCCCCGGGTGGGCAGGTACCCTCGGGGCCGTGACTGACTACACCGCCTGGCAACGCCTCTGCACGCTCATCGACGACGACCCCGAGATCTGGCCGAGCGTCCAGCAGGCTCTCGAGGGCGACTCTCGGGACGAGGACGAGGAACAGGGCGAGGACCAGTCCGGCGACGACCGAGACGAGAGCGGCGTCGAGGAGGACGACGGCGCGGATGAGGCCTGGGGCGCGCTCATCGACGCCCTCGACGACTGCGGAGCGCTGGCCTACCTCCACGCCGAGGACACAGGCATGGAGCTCGCAGACGCCCTGGCCGGAGTTCCGCGGATCGTCCGCCTCGGCCTCGACACCGATGAGGTCGGCGACGTGGACGGCGACGTGCCGACAGCAGCCGCCGCAGCTGATGCGCTCCTCGCGCCCGTGGGGCTCGCACTCGTGTTCCTCGAGGAGGACAGCGACGCCCACCCGCTGGTCGTCGTACCGCGCGAGTCCGTCACCGAGATCGTCGACACGGCCGCCGCGCTCGGCTTCGTCGCGAGGCAGCTGCCCTGAGGCAGGCCCGAGGACGCGTCGATCGCGGCGATCTCGCTTCGAATGTTATGTGCAATTCCTCGAATCTACATTCGAGTGATGCTACGATCGAGCCATGTACCAAGCGGCGGCGAAGTTCGAGGAGCGGTGGCATTTCGATGTCAACGATCCGGCTTCCGTCGCCGCTGAACGCGCCACCATCCTGTCCGAGACCGCCCGCATCGAATCCGCCAAGCGTGCGATCGACGCCGAGCAGATCCTGCTCGAAGCTCGTGCGTACAACTTCGGCTACCTCCTCGACCTCGCCGAAGGGCATCCCGAGATGGGCATGCACGTACGGTCGATCTCGGCAGAGATCTCGATCGAGGTGCAGGCGAAGCACGGCTTCGTCATGAGGCAGCTCGCCGGTTCGTGGAACGCCGTGCGTGAATTTCCGGCCGCAGTGGACGCCGTGGCCGACGGGCGCATCTCCGGTCGCCACCTCGATGCCATCGTCAGCTCAGGGCTCCTCGTCACCCACGAGGTCGAAGCCGAGCAGACCGCCCTGCGTGCCCGCTACGTCGACCTCGCACTCCGCGAGGTAAGCACCCAGATCCTGACGGACGCGGCACTGAAGCGGCTGACCGCCCGCATCGCAGAGGAACTCACGCGGGTCCCACTCGCCGAGCGGCGCAAGGTGACGCGCATGAAGGGCTTCGTGTCCGTGACCGACTCCGGTGACGGACACGGAGTGCTCCACGTCGGCGGCTCACTCCTTCTCCTCACCGCGGTCCGGGACAGAGTCAGAAAGCAGGCGACACTCGTCCTGCGAGCTCGATCACGGGCGCAGAAGGCTCAAGCAACGGGAGAGGTGCCGCAGGGCGCCGCCGACGAGCGCACCCTCGGCGAGGTCAGCGCCGACCTCATCTGCGACCAGCTCCTCACGAGCGAACCGAACTCCGCACCCCTGGCATCCGGGGTCCAGGCGAAGGTGCACCTGGTCATCCCCACGACCACGCTGCTCGCCGACGAACGCGACCCCGGCCACCCTCCGGCTCTGCTCGACGGCCTCACACCGGTACCGCTCGACGAAGCCAAGCGTCTCGCGGCCCACGCCCCCATGTTCACGAGAATTCTCACCCACCCGATCGCGGGCACCGTCCAGGCCGTCGACACCTACAAGCCAACAGCGGCGATGCGGCGATTCCTCGCGGCGCGCGACGTGCACTGCCGGTTCCCCGGCTGCCGACTCCCAGCACGCGGGTGCCACATCGACCACACCCATGAGTGGGAGCACGGCGGTGCAACCTGCACGAACAACTTGGAGCATCTCTGCGTGTTCCACCACGTCATGAGGCACGCAACGCCGTGGTCGGTTCTGCAGCTCGAAGGCGGAGTCCTCCAGTGGACGACACCAAGCGGAAAAGTCCTGACAGACAGACCCGACAGGCAAGGCGTTCGCTTCGTGCCGTCGGCGGATGCCGGAAGCACCAGCCCGCCGAAGGCAACGAGTGAGGCGGATGCAAGGTCAGGGCCTGGGACAGGGCCTGGGACAGAGACAGAGACAGAGACAGAGACAGAGACAGAGACAGACGCAGGATCAGGCACAGGCACAGGCACAGGCACAGGTACAGGACCGGACGTCGAGCGGGGCAGCAGCGCCCGGCGAGAACGCGACGCGGGCACCGACCCTCCGCCGTTCTGAGGCCTCGCCGAGCGAGACCTCCTCACTCCCCGAGCTAGACCTCTTCGATACCGACGCCGCGGAGCAGAAGCCTCTGCTCTCCAACCCCTGCGCGCTCTGAGAGGACGACCCGCGAGAGCACCTGCTGCAGGCGAACAACGTACAGAGGAGCGCCGGCCGCATGTCCATCAGACGCGCGTGCCTCGGTCGTGCGCCCGCCCGTCGTGCGCTGTTCGGTCAACTGGCCGTGCGTCATGCGGAGCGTGATGCTCATGATCTGCCCTCTCGTTCGGCACCGGTTGGATAGGTCGTCGCGTCAGCGTAGGAATCCCTGGTCCGGGTGAACAGCAACCTGCGCAAGACGGGCACACGAGACGACACCGCGCTTCGCGGGGCGAAACACGGCGTCACCTGGGGGCCGAACGAAGAGCGAGACGCCCGGAGGCGGAGCACCATGTGCGCATGACAAACGCGCTCACCGTCCGCCACCTCGACATCACCTCCGCCGAGGTGTCGGAAGTGCTCGACATCCTCGACGCGGAGTACCGAACCAGGTACCGGGAGTTCTACAAAGACGACATCACCGCGTACCCCGTCACCGACTTCACGTCCCCCGACGGCGCCTTCATCGGCATCCTCGAGGGTGACCTCCTCGTCGCCGCCGGCGCCATCCGCCGATACGACTCCACCACCGCAGAGGTCAAGCGCATGTGGACACGCGACACGCACCGCCGCCGCGGATTCGCCCAGCGCGTCCTGCGAGAACTCGACGCAGCAGCCGGAGACCTCGGCTACACCCGCATCTTCCTCACCACCGGCTCCCGGCAACCCGAAGCAGTCGCCCTCTACCGAGCGTCGGGCTTCGAAGGCGGCGAACGAAGCATCCCGGAATTCGACCTCCCCGTCTTCGCGTTCGAGAAGCCCGTCGGCCGCACCACCCTCGTCGAGCACCCCTCCCACAGCTGAGCGATATCCTCGGCGGGTGCCAGCAACTCCCCCGAACCAGCAGCCACCGCGACGCAGACGCAGCCGGCTGCGACGCGCGCTGATCTGGACCTTCTCGATCATCGCCGCGGTCTTCGTCGTCGCCATCGCAGCATTCCTGATCTGGGCGAACGTCGGGGTCATGGCAGCCGAACCGGAACCCCTCGCATCGGTCACGAACAACCCAGCTATCTCGGTCACCGAGGTCGACGGCTCCCTCGTGCTGAGCCCGAGCGAGGAGCCAAGCGACACCGGACTCGTGTTCATCCCCGGAGCCAAGGTCGAGCCGTCGGCCTACGCCGCGAAGCTCTCGAGCCTGGTCACCGACGACAACATGACCGTCGTCATCCCGCAGCCGCTCCTCAACCTCGCGTTCTTCGACACCCGCACGCTCGACGACTACACGACCGCCGCCCCCGAGGTCACCACCTGGTCCGTCGGTGGGCACTCCCTCGGCGGAGTCCGCGCCTGCCAGCTCGCCGAGTCGCCGGACGTCGCCGGCCTGCTGCTGTTCGGCAGCTACTGCGCCAACGACCTCGCCGACGACGAATCGCTCGACGTGCTCAGCATCACAGGAAGCGCCGATGGGCTCAGCACCCCGCAGAAGGCAGCGGACGCACGCGCCCTGCTCCCCGCCGACGCCGAGACCCTGGAGATCCAAGGAGCGAACCACGCGATGTTCGGCAACTACGGCCCGCAGTCCGGCGACGGAACCGCGACGATCCCCGACGAGGACGGGCGCCAACAGATCGCCGCGGCGACCTCAGCCTGGGCGGCAGAGCTCCAGCCCTAGGCGGAAGGCACGGCGTCAGGCGAAGCGAGCATCCGCCGCACGGTCGGCTGCACGTCGACGGACGCGTCGGGGAGGTCCTCCTCTAGCAGGGAGAGCCGGTGCAGGACGACCCCGTCGATGAACGCGAACAGCGCAGACGCACGGGCCTCGGCATCGTCGACGCCGAGACCTGCGATGGCACCCGCCGCCCAGCCCCGCAGGCGATCGCGGCCCACCCGGATCGCCTCGGCGACCACCGCGTTGTGGGTTCCCTCGAGGACCAGGGCGTACCTGGCGAGCGTCTGCGTGCGGCCGACGCCCGTCATGTCGTCCACCCCAGCGCAGATCGCCGCGCAGAAGCGCTCCACGCTCGGCTCGCCCCACTCGTAGCTCAGCAGCCACTCGGCGTAGTCGCTGCGCTCCAAGCGACCGATGACGCCCTCGATGAGCGCCTGACGTGTCCTGAAGTGGTTCGACGTCGACCCCCGCGGGAGCCCCGCCTCGGCGTCGACCCGCGCGTGCGTGAGCGCACGCATCCCGCCAGATGCGAGGAGCTCGAGGGCGGCGGTCAGCGAACGATCACGCGTGGAGGGCACCCCCGAACTCTAGACGCAGAGATCTCGACACAGAAACTACGGGCGTAGTGCATCCACTACGAATGTAGTCATCGACCGGTATGGTCAGAATGCTGTGATTGTCTGACGTGATGACCTCAACCGCCATCAGCACGCAGATCCAGCTCGCCTCCCGCCCGGAGGGGTGGCCCAAGGAAACGGACTTCCGCACGGTCACGGTCGAGTACGCCGAGCTGCAGCCAGGTCAGGTGCGCGTCGAGAACCTCTTCCTCTCGGTCGATCCGTACATGCGCGGCCGCATGACCGACGCGCCGAGCTACGTCGCCCCCTACGCCCTGGGCGAGACGCTCACCGGCGGCGCGGTCGGCGTCGTGGTCGAGTCGGCCAGTGACGAGGTCCCGGTCGGGGCGCACGTGCTCCACGCATTCGGGTGGCGCGACATCGCCCAGGAGGACGCGGCGTCGTTCCGCGTCGTCGACGAGATTCCCGGCGTCCCGCTGTCGCTCTACCTCTCGATGCTCGGCATGACCGGCCTCACCGCCTACGTCGGCCTCACCGCGATCGCGGGCCTCAAGGAGGGCGAGACGGTCTTCGTATCGGGTGCGGCGGGTGCCGTCGGCACCGCGGTCGGACAGATCGCCCGCAAGCTCGGCGCCAGCCGCATCATCGGCTCAGCGGGCTCCGACGAGAAGGTGGCCCTCCTCACGGAGAAGTACGGCTTCGACGCCGCCTTCAACTACAAGGAACGGCCCGTGCGGGAGCAGCTCGCGGAGGCGGCGCCAGACGGTATCGACGTGTACTTCGACAACGTGGGAGGCGACCACCTCGAGGCGGCCCTCGACGTCTTCAACCGGGGCGGCCGAGCGGCGCTGTGCGGTGCCATCTCGAGCTACAACGAGCGCGAGAAGCCAGCGGGTCCGGACAACATGGCCAACCTCATCAAGCAAGCCCTGCGGTTGGAGGGCTTCACTGTCGGAGGCTACGGCCACCTCGCCGGGGAGTTCCAGCCGCGGATGGTCGAGTGGCTGCGGGCGGGCGAGATCGCCTACGACGAGACGGTCGTCGTCGGCCTGGACAGCACCGTGCAGGCGTTCCTCGACATGATGCGCGGCGCCAACACGGGCAAGATGATCGTGGATCTCAGCGGCGAAGCGCGCGCTCGTGCCGTGTATGCATGACGAGCCCCGGCACGAACAGAACGAGAATGACGGGAAGCATCGCGAAGAGCCCGATGACGTGCCACAGCTGACCGGCGGCGACGACGGCCAGGAGGGCCCCGCCCATGCGCAGCCAGCTCGCGAGCTTCGGCGTTCCCGGCGGGTCCTTGAAGATAGGCAGCCTGCGCCCGGCACCCGCCCGTCCGACAAGGAAGTGCGCCCAGGTCGTGAGCGCGAGGCTGAGCCCGAGCAGCACGGCACCGAGGATGAACATCACGCTGCCACTGTAATCCAGCTTCACGTTACGGCCCACGACGGCGACCCCGACACGGCCCACCACGCTCCCGGAGAATCGAGGCACGATGGATGCGGACGGCCCACCCGGGGCTGCCGGCGGCAAGGAGCACACCACGTGAGCGAAGCAGCAGACCCGACCAGCGCACCCCGAGCAACAGGGGCGACCCGCGGAATCCGGGTGGGCGCATCTCCCACGACTCCCAGCAGCACCTACCTCGATCTCGTGGCCGCAGAGACCGCCATCGCCGCGGCCGCCGCGCCGCCCATCACCTCACCGCACGACGGAGCCTCCATCGAGGACACGTCGGCCATCCGCGCGGCCGCTGATTCCCTGCAGCCTGAGCTGGTCGAGCTCTCCCACCGCATCTTCGAATACGCCGAGGAGGGCTTCGAGGAGACGCAGAGCGTCGCCGACATCGCCGAACTGCTCGCAGAGCACGGCATCACGGCACAGCTGGGAGCCTTCGGGCTCGACACGGCGCTCGTCGCGGAGCTCGTCGTCGGCGAAGCGAAACCAGATTCGACGGAGGCGCCGACGGTCGCGATCCTCGCCGAGTACGACGCCCTGCCCGGCGTCGGGCACGGCTGCGGGCACAACATCATCGCCGCCTCCGCTGTCGGCGCCTTCCTCTCGCTCGTCGAGGCGAGCCGCCGCCACGAACTCCCCGCGGGCCGGATCGTGCTCTACGGCACGCCCGCGGAAGAGGGCGGCAACGGGAAGGAGATCATGGCGAGGGCCGGCGCATTCGACGACGTCGACGCCGCCATCATGATCCACCCGTTCGGCTACGACGTCACCGACCAGCCATTCATCGGGCGACGCATCCTGCGTGTGCGCTACTACGGCGTCCCGGCACACGCCTCAGCCTCGCCGTTCCAGGGCCGGAACGCGCTCGACGCCGCCAACCTCAACTACCAGGCCACGGGCCTCATCCGGCAGCACCTCTACCCCGGCGACCGCATCCACGGCGTCATCCTCGACGGCGGGCAGCGCCCCAACGTCGTGCCGGAGTTCGCGGAGCTCGAGTACTACGTCCGCTCGAACGCGGCGGAGACCTTGAAGGAGCTGAGCCTGCGCCTCGAGGACATCGCCAACGGCATCGCCCTCGCGACCGGCACGGGCGTCGAGGTCGAGTGGGACCCGCAGCCGTTCACGATGCCGCTGCGCTACAACACGCCCCTCTCCGAGCGGTGGGCGGTGCACCAGGAGGCGCGGGGCCGACGCGTCCTCACGAAGGCGTCCGTGCCATCGCACCTCGCCGCCTCCACCGATTTCGGCAACGTGAGCGTTCGCGTGCCGGGCATCCACCCCGTCATCGCCATCAGCCCACCGGATGTGAGCCTGCACACACGTGAGTTCGCTCAATACGCGACCAGCGACGCCGCGAGCACGGCCATCGCCGATGCGAGCACCGGCCTCGCACTCGTGGCCGCCGATTTCCTCGCCGACTCCAACCTCCGTGCCGCCGCACGGGCCGACTTCGACGCGGCCGGCGGCGCACTCGATGTCGAAGGGTTCTTCTCATGAGCGCATCTCCCTCCTCCCAGCCCGCAGCTGCTGGCCCTGTCGTCTACGCCCTGCACGAGAACCCCGAATGGTGGCCGCCGTTCCAGGCCGCCTTCGACGCGGCCGGTGTCCCGGTCTTCGAGTGGCGGCTCGTCGAGGGCGTGCTCGACATCGACGCGCTCCCGCCAGAGGGCATCTTCTGGTCCCGCATCAGCGCCTCGTCGCACACCCGAGACCACGCACTCTCGAAGGACTACGCACGCTCGGTGCTCAACTGGGTGGAGGCTGCCGGCCGGCGCACCGTCAACGGCCGGCGGGCCATCGAGCTCGAGGTCAGCAAGGTCGACCAGCTGACGCTGCTGCGCCGCGCCGGCATCGACACACCCCGCACGGTCGCCGTCATCGGCAAGCAGGGACTGCGGGACGCGGCGAGGGAGTTCCCGACACCCTTCATCACGAAGCACAACCAGGGCGGCAAGGGCCTCGGCGTGCGCCGCTTCGACGCGTTCGCCGACTTCGAGAGCTACCTCGACTCCCCCGAGTTCGAGGAGCCGCTCGACGGCATCACCCTCCTGCAGGAGTACCTGCGACCGGCAGGCGGGTTCATCACCCGCGTCGAGATCGTCGGCGGCGAACACATCTACTCGATCGCGGCAGACACCATCCACGGCGGGTTCCAGCTCTGCCCGGCGGATGCCTGCGCGATCGACCCAGACACTGGGCGCCCGGTCGTGCCCCCAGGTGCTGAGCTCGCGCCAGAGCCAGGCACCTCGATCTTCTCGCTCCGACAGGGCGGGCACGACGAGATCGTCGAGCGCCTCATCGCGTTCACGAAGGAGATCGGCCTCGAGATCGCCGGCATCGAGTTCATCGAGACCGAGGACGGCCGTCAGGTGGTGTACGACATCAACACGAACACCAACTACAACGCCGACGTCGAGCGCGTCGCCGAAGGATCCGGGCCGGGCGCCATCGCCGCCCTCCTCGGGCGCATCCTCCGCGAGACCTACCCGAACTCGTAGTCGAACGCAGCGTCGCGCACGCAGCCGGACAGCGAAGAGGTGGGCGTCGGAGCTCAACTCCGACGCCCACCTCTTCTCCTCGGGCAGGTTCCGGGTCAGTGCGCGAAGGCCGAAGGTGCGCGCGTTCCTCGCTCGGGCACGGGGATGCCGAGGTTCTCCCGCAGCGTCGTCCCCGTGTACTCCTCGCGAAGCGAGCCGCGCTCCTGGAGGATCGGCACGACGTGGTCCACGAACTCGTCGATGCCGCCCGGCGTGAGATGCGAGCCGATGACCAGCCCGTCCGAGCCCTCGTTCTGCACGAAGTCGTCGATCTCCTCGGCGACCTGGGACGCCGTTCCGACGTACCGCACACCGCCGAGCTCGTGGCGCGCGAACTCGCGGATGCTCCAGCCGTTCTCCGCCGCCTTCTCGCGCCACCTGCGCACGGTCGCGAGGCGGTCACCATAGGTGAAGGCGCGGCCCTCGATGATGGGCGCGCTCTCCCCATCCGGGTCGAAGTCGGGCAGCGGACCATCGAAGTCGATCTCCGAGAAGTCCCGGTTGCGGCCGAAGCCCTCGACCCGACCCTTGATGTCGGCGTAGAAGTCTCGTGCCTCCTCGAGGCGCGAGTACGGGGAGAAGATGACGTCGGCGTTGGCGGCCGCGAAGTCGCGACCCTGCGGCGAGATGCCCGCCTGCACGATGATCGGCCTGCCCTGCGGACTGCGGGGAACCGTGAAGCGACCGCTGATGTCGAACTGACTCGTCGAGACGTCGAAGCGTCCCTCCTCGGCGGAGTCCAGGAACTGGCCAGACTCCTTGTCGGCGACGATCGCATCCGCCGACCAGGAATCCCACAGCTCCCTGACCGTGTTGACCGTCTGCTCTGCCCGCTCGTAGCGCTCGGCGTGCGGAAGGAAGCCGCCGCGTCGGAAGTTGGCACCGGTGAACGCGTCGAACGACGTGACCACGTTCCAGCCCGCCCGCCCGCCGGACAGATGATCGAGGCTGGCGAACTGGCGCGCGAGCTCGAACGGCTCGTTGAAGGTGGCGTTGATCGTGCCCACGAGCCCGATGTGCTCGGTGACCGCGGCGATGGCGGCAAGCACGGGAATGGTATCGGGGCGACCCGCGATGTCGTGGTCGAAGATCTCGCCGCGCCGCGAGCGCAGCGCGAGCCCCTCGGCGAGGAAGAAGTAGTCGAACTTCCCCGCCTCGGCCTTCTGGGCGGCGTGCTTGAACGTCGAGAACTCGATCTGGCTCCCGGCATCCGGGTGCTCCCAGAGGGTGTGCTCGTTGACTCCGCCGACGTAGGCGGCGAGGATGATCTGCTTCTTGGTCACGATGATCTCCTGATCGAGTCGGGCCTAGACGGCGGCGTAGCGGTTCGGGACGGTGGTCGGCAGGCCGAGGAGGCCCCGCAGGGAACGCGCTTCGTAGCGCTCCCGGAAGAGCCCCTTCTGCTGGAGGAGGGGAACGACGTCGGCGACGATGCGGGGAAGATCGTCCGTCACGACCCCGGGGTGCAGGCGGAAGCCGTCGTAGCCGAGCGCCGAGAGCGTCTCGAAGTGCTCGACGAGCTCGGAGGCCGAACCGGCGAACACCGCGGGCGGCTGCTCCAGCGTGCGGCCCTTCGCGTCGAGGCGAGCGAGACGAGCAGCCCCGGTCTCCTCGGGCCCGTCGAGGAATACCGCCACGTCGACGTAGACGGAGAGCGGCTCGCCGGCACGGCCCACGTTCTGCTCGGCGGCCCGCACCTCCGACAGGATGCTCACGGCCGAGGCGACATCCGACGGGGTGACGAAGAGCAGATCGGAGCTCGCGGCGGCGAACTCGTACGGCACCTGGGCGTGCCCGAGGGAGGCGACCACGGGCTGCCCCTGCGGCGGCCGCGGCGTGATCGACGGGCCGCGCACGCTGAACCATCTGCCCTCGAACTCGACGCGGTGCACCTTCGCGGCGTCGAGGAAGCGGTCCGTGGAGGCGTCGCGGATCTCCGCGTCGTCCTCCCAGCTGTCCCAGAGCCTGCGCACGACCTCCACGAAGTCGTTGGCCTCGGCGAAGAGGTCGCCGATGTCCGCGGTCGAAGCACGCTCGAGGGTCTCCAGGAACTCCGCCGGGTCGCGGCGCCCGAAGTGCGTGTGGTCCGACCCGATCGAGAGTCGAGCCTGCCAGCCGGCGCGGCCCTCGCTCGTGTAGTCGAGCGTCGCGACAGCCTTGGAGACGTGGAAGGGCTCGGTGTGCGTGGTCGTGACCGTCGGGATGAGACCGATGCTGTGGGTCACGGGGGCTACCCGCGAGGCGATGAGCAGCGCATCCAGTCGTCCCCGGACCTCGTCGGTGCGATCGTCGTCGTGCAGCCGCTCGGACGACTGCAGCGTCAGCGAGTCCTCGATGGTCGCGAAGTCGAGGAGCCCCTGCTCGGCGAGCTGGACGAGCCCCACCCAGTAGTCGGGCGTGAAGAGCTCGTCCGGACGGGCGCCCGGCTCCCGCCAGGCGGCCGGGTGGATGCCGGCGCCATCGAGTGCGACGCCGAGGTGGATTCGGTGTGGGTTCGTCATGATCTGACGCTAGGTGGCGCCACGCGGCGAGGCCACGGCACCTGACGCGCCCCGTTACGCGTCGCAACGTGGCGACATGTTCGTGGAGGCTCCTCGCACCGACGTCGAGCATCATCGGGGCATGGCTATCAAGGGCGTACTTGCGCAGATCACCGTGTCCGACCTGGCTCAGGCTACGGAATATTACGGCAGGCTCTTCGGGCGCGGCCCCGACGAGAATCCGATGCCGGGTCTTCTGGAGTGGCACTTCACAAGCGAGGCCGGCCTGCAGCTCTGGGCCGACTCGAGCCGCTCGGGCAGATCCACGGTGGTGTTCACCGAGGACGACCTCGCCGGTGTCGCCGAACGGCTCGACGCGGCCAGGATCGAGCACGGTGGAATCGAAGACGCCACTCACTTCCAGATCCTCCAGGTGCTCGACCCGGAAGGCAATCACGTGGTCTTCACGAGCGCAGGAAGCTAGGCGCGGACGGCGCCGGGGCTACAGTGTGGCCGTGCACGGGAGCCCGATGAGTCGGGCTGAGAGGGAGTACTCGAACTCCGACCGTTGAACCTGATCTGGGTAATGCCAGCGAAGGGAGTCAACTCACCCGTGCCGTCACGCTCCGACGGAAGGCACGCACATGGAAACCATCACCCAAGACCCGCTCGCATTCGGGGTGGGCGCACGAGTCACCGTCTCGGTCATGTCCGACCGCTACGTCGACGTGATCCTCGCCGCACTCGACGCCGCCGACTCTTCCGGCCTCGTGCTCGAGACGGGCGACGTGAGCACCTACGCGGGCGGCGACGAGCAGTCACTGCTGAGCTGGCTCACCGACCTCTCGCAGCACATCGCGGCGACGGGACTGCACGCCTCCATCCAGGTGCTGCTGTCTCGCGGCTGCCCCGGCGAGGCCGTCTGCGATCTGCCGGGAGGCGCCGGCCCCAGGCGAGTGGACGCGCCCCGCGGACGGAGGTCTGGGAGCTTCGCGAGCGCGGAGTGGGCGCTCTACCCCCTCGAGGATGCGGGCTCGGCAGAGCGGACGCCCGACCACATGCGCGAGATCTACGCGGCCATCGAGACGGCGAAGGCGAGCGGCACGTTCGTGGCCTCCGAGCATTTCGTGACGAAGCTCAGCGGCGACCTCGGGCGCGTGCTCGAGACGGTCGCGGTCGCTTGGGCGGGGGTCGGGGCGCACGTGCAGCACGTGACGAGCCACCTCACGATCTCCCTGAACAGCCCCAGTCATGCGCGCGGCCAGGCAGACTCAGCCATCGACACAGCAGCCGAGGCTCGCGCATGAGCCTCAAGCTGCGGGACATCGTGCTCATGGTCGTGCTCGGCACGGTCTTCGGCTTCCTGTACTGGGCGCTCGTGCAGGCGTGGACTGCGCTCTCCATCGCGATGGGGCCGGCTGGCGACCTCGCCCAGCACTTCCTCTTCGGCGGCTGGCTGCTCGTCGCGCCCATCGCGATCGCCATCATCCGCCGGCCTTTCGTCGGCGTCATCGCGGAGGTGCTCGCCTCCGTCATCGAGGTCGTGTTCCTCGGCTCGGCCGTCGGCCCCCTGCTCTTCGTCGCCGCCGCCATCCAGGGCATCGGCAGCGAGCTGCCGTTCGCGCTCGGCCGGTACCGGAAGTACGGGTGGCTGCGGTATGCGATCTCCGGCGCGCTCGGCGCGGGCCTCGTGTTCTTCTACTCGGCGTTCCGCTCGGGCTGGTACGGCCAGGAGATCCTGTTCCTGCGCTTCGGCATCCAGCTCGCCTCTGGCATCATCCTCGGCGGCCTGCTCGCGAAGCTCATCGTCGATTCGCTCGTGCGCACCGGCGTGCTCGACAACTTCGCGATCGTGCAGGACTCGAAGCCGCTCGCCGTTCGCCGTGCGGTCTGACAGCTCGAGCGCCGATATCTCGAGCCTTGACATCGAGGCGGTCGGTTTCGAGGCGATCCACTCCTCTGGAGACGGGCTCGGGCCAGTGGATCTGCGCGTGGCGCCGGGCGAGCACGTGCTCGTCATCGGGCCGTCTGGGGCGGGCAAGTCGACGCTGCTGCAGGCGCTCAGCGGGGTCATCCCCCATACCGTCCCCGCCCAGGTCAGCGGGCGCATCCGCATCTGCGGGGTGGAGACGCAGGAATCGGACGTGCCGCGCCTCTCCAGGCACCTCTCCGTCGTCGCGCAGAACCCGAGCTCCTCGGTGTGCCTCCCCGACGTCGCCGACGAGATCGCGTTCCCGCTCGAGAACCACGCCTGGGCTCCCGAGGCGATGGGGCCAGCGGTGCGCGCGGCCCTCGACCTCGTCGGCGCGGGGGTACTCGCCGGCCGTCGCACGGCGACGCTCTCGGGCGGTGAGACCCAGCGCGTGGCCCTCGCCGCGGCCATCGTCACGGAGCCCCGTGTCCTGGTGCTCGACGAGCCCACCTCGATGCTCGACCCTGCGGGAATCTCGTCGGTGCGCAAGGCGGTCGACGCGGCCTCTGCACGAGCATCCACGATCGTGCTCGTCGAGCACCGGCTGGACGAGTACGCGGGAGCGCGCGGCATCGCGGGACTCCCGGGACGCACGGTCGTGATTGCGCGCGGTGGCGTCATCGCGCACGACGGCCCGACCGCGCGGGTCCTGGTCGAGCACGCGGCGACCCTGCAGGAGGCCGGATGCTGGCTGCCGCTCGACGCGGAGCTCGCCGCGCTCACCGGCCTCGAGGGCGGACTCGCGAACGACGAGGTAGCGGACCGGGTCGCCGCGCTCGGTGCGCGCGCGGAGGCCGGGACGGCCGCAGTGGCGCCCTCGGCACCGACCCGCGAGGCGGAGGCCCTCAGCGTCGACAGCCTCGACGTCGTCGCTGGCGGGGCACCGAAGCGCACTCGCGCCAAGAACGCCTCGGAGGCGATCCTCCAAGGCGTGAGCTTCCAGCTCAGAGCGGGCGAGGTCGTGGCGCTCCTCGGCCGCAACGGATGCGGGAAGTCGAGCCTGCTGCGAACGCTCGCGGGTCTCGCTCGGCCCCGCTCGGGCCAGGTGCATGGCCCCCGCCCCGGCCTCATCTTCCAGAACCCGGAGCACCAGTTCTCCCAGCCGACCGTGCGGCGCGAGATCGAGCACGGCCTCGGAGCGGATGACGCGGAGCGCGTCGCCGAGCTGGTCACCCGCTTTGACCTCTCGGCGCATCTCGACCACAGCCCGTTCCGCCTCTCGGGCGGGCAGCAGCGGCGGGTGAGCATCGCCGCCATGCTCGCCCACGACCGGCCATTCCTCCTCGCCGACGAGCCCAGCTTCGGCCTCGACCGCCGTTCGAGCATCGCCGCGATGCACGCCCTCGATCGCACCGCGCGCAGCGGCTGCGGCGTGCTCTTCTCCAGCCACGAGCTGCGTGCCGTCTGCACGTACGCCGACCGGGTGCTGGTCCTCGCCGAAGGCGGGCTCATCGCCGAGACGACGCCGTTCGAGCTCCTCAAGAACGAGGGCCTCCTCGCCGCAGCGGGCCTCGAGCGAACGCCGCTGCTGAGCTGGCTCCAGGCGCGGCGCTTCCCCGCCGAGCGGGCGCGCGCGATCCTGCGCGAGCTCGACGACGCCGCGACACGGGTCGCGGCATGAGCCCCGCGCTCGAGCGCCGCAACCCCACCGTCAAGCTCGCGGTGCTGTTCGCCTGCTCGCTCGCGACGCTGTTCATCCTGAACCCACTGACCCTTGGCCTGCTGACCGTGCTCGCGATCATCGCCGTGCTGACGACGACGAGGCTCACCCCAGGAAGACTGCTCACCGCATCGGTCCCCTTCGTCGCGTTCGGGGTCGGCCTGGTCATGGTCAACGCGCTCAGCCGTCCAGGGAGCGAGATCCTCGAAGGCCTGCCGGTTCGGGTGACCAGCGAGGGCCTCGCCATCGGGTTCGCCCTGGCGCTGCGCACGACGGTCATCGGCATGCTGTCGATCGCGTTCATCGCGAGCACTCCACCCCGTGACCTCATGACGAGCCTCACACAGCACGCCAGGCTCAGCCCCCGCTTCGCGTACGCCCTGCTCGCCGGATTCCGCCTCCTGCAGCTCCTGCCGAGCGAGTGGCAGAGCATCCGCGCCGCGCAGGCCGTCCGGGCGCCGCTCGGACGAGACGGCACGCCGCGCACCGGGATCACCGCGTTCGGCGCTGCCGCGTTCTCGCTGCTCGTCGTCTCGATCCGCTCCGGTGAGCGCATCGCCCAGGCCCTCGAGTCGCGAGGCCTCGGAGCGGGTCCCCGCACCGTCTGGCGCCCGGTCGCGCTCGATGCCCGCGACGCAGCACTCACCATCGTCGTACTCTGCGCGTTCGCACTCGCGGCCACGCTCGGCATCGCCGCGGGAACGGGGCTGTCGCTTGTCTGAGAACAGCACGCGTCGGCTCACGCTCGTCGGGATGGTCAACCCGCCGACCCAGCGCTACGCTGCCGCTTGGCGCCACCCGGACTCGAACGGCGACTGGCTGCGCGCCAGCTCGTACATCGAGATCGCGCGACTCCTCGAGGGCGGCGGCTTCGACCTCATGTTCCTGCCAGACGCGCTCGCGATCCCGGAAGACGCCCTCGGCGACGTCGCGACGACCCTCGCCAGCGGCGGCAAGGGAGCCGTGACGCTCGACCCCATCACCGTGCTGAGCGCCGTCATCGGGGCGACGCGGAGCATCGGACTCGGGGCGACCGTGTCGACCACGTTCCTGCCGCCGTACGCCATAGCGCGGACGCTCTCGAGCCTCGACCACCTCTCCGCGGGGCGCGTGGCCTGGAACATCGTGACCTCGACGACGGATGCCGAGGCGCGCAACCTCGGCCTCGACCGCATCCCACCCAAGGGGCAGCGCTACGACCGCGCCGACCGCGTCGTGGCGCAGGTGCTCGAGCTCATGGGCACGTGGGATCCGGCTGCGCTGGTGCAGGACGCCCGGAGCGGCGTGTTCGCCGACCCGAGCCTCGTCTCGCGCACTCCGGCGCCGCGAGAACGTGCGGCGGCACCCGGCCCGCTGAGCCTCCCGAGGAGCCCCCAGGGACATCCGGTGCTCATGCAGGCGGGAACCTCGCCGCGCGGCATGCAGTTCGCCGCGAAGTGGGCGGAGCTGGTCTTCGTCGCGGCCGACGGCATCGACGGCAACCGGGCGGTGCGCACCGAGCTTCGCGAGCGGGCCAGACTCGCGGGGCGTGATCCGGACGAGCTCCGCGTGTGCGCTGCGATCCAGCCGATCGCTGGATCGACGCGTATCGATGCAGTCGGCGTCCGCGACTCGCTCCTCGCGCACATCGACGAAGCCTCGGCCGTGCGCTCGCTTGCGCGGCTCATGCACGCTGACGCCGCGACACTGCGACTCGACGGGGACGCCGAAGGCTTCCTCGCCGCGCACCGGGGCGCGACGGGAAGCGATGGCTTCGAGGACATGCTCGCGGCCGTCTCCGCAAGGGAGGGCCTCACCGTCCGCGACCTCGCCCTGCGCCAGTCGCTCGACCAGCTCACGCCGTCCCCGCTCGGCAGCGGCGCCGACATCGCCGACGAGCTGTGCGAGTGGCAGGATGCCGGGGCGGCTGACGGCTTCGTCGTGACCCCGGCCCTCCTGCCCGGCTCGCTCGAGGACTTCGTCGAGCACGTGGTTCCCGAGCTGCGCAGGCGCGGCCGCCTCAGCGAACCTGCCGCAGCACCCTCGGCGCCGACGCTGCGTTCGCGCCTGGCCGCCAAGGACGCCCCGAGAGCTCAGTCACCCCCGAGAGCTCAGCCCTGAGCGCCCCAGGTGGCCGACTGACCCGCGGCGGCCCGCTGCTGCGGCACACCCCACGGGTTCGCGTCCTGCAGCGGCTCCGGGAGCGCCTCCTGCGGCGCACCCTGGTAGGCGACACCGCGCAGGAAGCGGGAGATGGATGCGGTGCCGACCGACGTGGAGGTGTCGTTCGACGTCGCCGGGTACGGCCCGCCGTGCTGCATGGCGGGCGTGACGGCAACGCCGGTCGGCCAGCCGCCGAAGAGCACTCGCCCCGTCTTCCTCGCGAGCCCCGCGACGAGCGCGGAGAGCGCTGGCGACTGCTCACCGGCGGCGGCGTGCACCGTGCCCGTGAGGTTGCCGACGTAGAGCTCGTCGAGACTCGGCGCGAGCGACGTCTCGTCCTCGTACTCGACGATGACCGAGAACGGCCCGAAGACCTCGTCGAGCAGCGTCTCGTCGCCCGCCGCGAGCTTGCTCGCCGGCACGGCCACGATCGTCGGCGTCGCCCACACGTTGCCGTCGTCATCGCTGCGCACAGCACCTTCGGCGACGACCCGCACACCGTCCGCGTCGAGCACGTCCGCCCGACGTTCGAGGTACGCGCGGCCGATGCTCGGGTTGAGGAGCCGGTGCTCGGGGGCCTGCTCGGCCGCCTGCGAGACGCGCAGCTGCAGCTCGGCGGCCGCATCCGTCGCGGGAACCCAGAGGAAGCCGGGCTTCGTGCACAGCTGACCTGCCGAACCGGCGACCGACGCCGCGTAGCCCGCAGCGATCTCCTCTCCGCGCTCCGCGAGCGCGGCCCCCGTCACGAAGACGGGGTTGACGCTGCCGAGCTCGCCGTAGAACTGGATGGGGCGGGGGCGGGCCGCGGCCTTGTCGGCGAGCAGGCGGCCCACGCGGATCGAGCCGGTGAAGGTCCCGACGTCGACGCGGTTGTCCTCGAGCACGGTGACCCCGGCCTGCTGGCCGATCACGAGCGCGAAGACGCCATCGGGGGCGCCGCACTCGCGAAGAGCTCCCTCGACGACGCGGGCCGTGGCCACGGACAGCTCCGGGTGCCCCGAGTGCCCCTTCACGATGAGCGCGCATCCCGCCGCGAGCGCGGCGGCGGAGTCGCCACCGGCCACGGAGAAGGCGAAGGGGAAGTTCGATGCGGAGAAGTTGACGGCGACTCCCACCGGCACGAGCATCCGGCGCACGTCAGGCCGTGGGCCGAGCACGAAGTCCGGGTCGGCCTCGTCGAGGCGGACGTCGAGGTACGAGCCGTCGCGGATGACGTCGGCGAAGAGGCGGAGCTGCACGGTCGTGCGCTTCAGCTCGCCCGTGAGCCGCGCCTGCGCAAGCCCCGTCTCCCGCATGCCGATGGGGATGAGCTCCCCCGCCGCGGCGTCGAGCGCGTCGGCGATCGCGATGAGGGCGGTGGCGCGCTCCGTGGGTGGGGTCGCCGCCCAGAGGGGGGCGGCCACGGCGGCTGCCGCGAGGATCTGCTCGAGCTCGGCGTCGCTGGTATGCGGGGTGGGTGTGCTCATCGATGAGTCCAATCTAGAATTCGAATCCAGCCGGGAAGGGGTCTGTCGGGTCGAGCATGTACTGGCCCATGCCGGTGATCCACGCGCGGCCGGTGATGGTCGGGATCACGGCCGGCCTGTCGCCGACCCGGACTTCGTCGATGAGCTGGCCGGTGAAGCTCGTGCCGATGAACGACTCGTTGACGAAGTCGGTGTGCAGTGGGAGCTCACCTCTGGCATGCAGCTCGGCCATGCGTGCGGAGGTGCCGGTGCCGCAGGGTGACCGGTCGAACCAGCCAGGGTAGATCGCCATCGCGTGGCGCGAGTGGGCGGCGGTGGAGCCGGGTGCGATGAACTCGACGTGGTGCACGTGGTCGACACCCTCGATGGTCGGATGCTTGGGCGCGTCGTGGGTGTTGATGGCGTCCATGATCGCGAGACCGGCGCGCATGATGTCGTCTTTGCGGGCCCGGTCGAAGGGCAGGTCGACGTCGTCGAGGTCGACCATGGCGTAGTAGTTCCCGCCGAACGCCAGCGAGTAGCGAAGCGCGTCGATGCCGAGTTCCGGCACCGGGACGACGGCGTCGAGGCGTTCGCAGAAGCTGGGCACATTCTCGATGGTAACGCTAACAGCGCGTCCTTCGCTCACTTCGACGCGAGCGATCACAAGACCCGCCGGAGTATCGAGACGAATGACGGTCTCCGGCTCGAGGACCTCCACCATGCCCGTCTCGACCAGCACCGTCGCCGTGCCGATCGTCCCGTGTCCGCACATGGGCAGCAGACCGGAGACCTCGATGTACAGGACGCCGAAGTCGGCGTCCGGGCGCGTGGACGGCTGGAGGATGCTGCCGCTCATCGCCGAGTGCCCGCGGGGCTCCCGCATCAGGAACGTCCGCAGGTCGTCGCGATGCTCCTGCACGTACAGCCGCTTGTCGTTCATCGTGGCGCCGGGGATGACCCCGACCCCACCCGTGACGACCCTGGTCGGCATGCCCTCGGTGTGGGAATCGACGGCGGAGATGACTCGTGATGCTCGCATGCGAAAAGACCTCAAGTTCGTGAGTGAGGGGCCGCCCAGGGCGGGGGGACGCCCCGGGCGGCCGGCCCAGCGGGATGAGGGGGGATCGCCCCGTGGGCCAGACGCAACCGGCGCTATTGCCGGATTGCGTCGCATTGGTGCGGGAAGAGCCCCCGCAAGCAGACGGCAGAGAGGCCAGGAAAGCGACCCCCGTGTCTGCTGCGACCCTACTTGAGGGTGGCGAGCGCGTCGAGGGCGCGCTGCGTGTCGGCACGCACGCGCGCCTCCATCTCCGGCGTCAGCGCAGCGCGGGGCGGGCGGCACGGCCCGCCGTTGCGGCCGACCATGTCCATGCCGAGCTTGATGGCCTGAACGAACTCGACACGGGAGTCCCAGCGGAACGCCGCGATGAGGCTCTTGTAGATCTCACGCGCCTCGACGTAGCGGCCCGCTGCCATGTGGTCGTAGATCGCCACGGCCTCGGCGGGGAAGACATTGGGGTAGCCGGCGAACCAGCCGGTGGCACCGTCGATCATGAGCTCGAAGAGCACGTCGTCGCTGCCCGCGATGACGTCGATCGTCGAACCGGCCGCCTCGCAGGCCTCCTGGATCTCGAAGGCGCGTCGGACGTCGCCGGAGAACTCCTTGACGGCGACGATGCCGTCGATCTTCGCGATCTCCGCGACGAGCTCCGGGCGGAGGTCGACCTTCGTGTCGAGCGGGTTGTTGTAGATCATGACGGGCAGCCCCACTTCGGCGACCTTCGCGAAGTGCTCGATGACATCCGCATCCGCCGACCGGTACATGGTGGGCGGGAGGCAGAGCACGCCGTGGGCGCCGTCTTCCTTGGCGAGCTGAGCCCAGTGCTGCGCCTGGTGCCAACCTGGACCGTGCACGCCCGCGACGACGATGCCGCGGTCGCCCACAGCCTCGACGGCGACCTGCACGACCTTGCGGCGCTCCTCATCGGTGAGGGACGAGTACTCGCCGAGCGAGCCGTTGGGGCCGACGCCCCGGCAGCCGTTCTCGATGAGCCAGTTGCAGTGCTCGGCGTACGCCTCGAAGTCGACGGCCAGGCCGGCGGGAGCAGAGGCGTCCTCCTTGTAGGGAAGGGCCGTCGCGACGACGACTCCGCCGAGGTCGAGGTGGGTTGAGGCTGCTTCGGTCATGGGTGTTGCCTTCCTGTCAGGGGATGCTGTTCTTCTGAGGTTCCTGCCAGCTCAGCGAGCCGGATGGGGGTCTGGATGGGGCGACGGTCGACGATGCCCTCGTCGAGACCACGCCCGAGCACCGTCTCGATGAGCTCCTCGGCGCTGCGGCCGCAGATGCGGGCCTGGCAGATGCCGAGACCGGCTCGAGTGGAGAGCTTCTGGGAGCGCAGACTGTGCGAGTGCGTGGCGGCGGCCTTCCGCCGCAGCTGACCTGCGGTCACCTCTTCGCAGCGGCACACGATGGTGTCCTCACGCAACCACTCCTGCCAGCCCGGCCGCACGCCGTGCGCCGCCTCGATGCGCGCCGCGAACGACCCGAAGATCGCGCGCTTGCGCTGGGCTGCGCTGATCTGAGGGTCGCTGGACGCGCCACCCGCCGCGCAGTGCCCGGCGACGCGCCCCTCTGCGAGGGAGAGGTCGACGCCGCCGATGCCCGTCACCTCGCCCGCCGCGTACACGTCGGAGGTGCTCGTGGCGCAGGACTCGTCGATGACCACGAACCGGCTGTCGTCGAGCGCGCAGCCCGCGGCGATCGCCACCTCGAGCCGCGGGGTGAAGCCGTGCGTCACGCAGACGGCGTCGCACGCGACCTCTCGCTCGCTGCCGGCGATGGGCCGCCACTGAGCGTCCACGCTCATGATCGTGACGCGCTCGACACGCCCATCCCCGTGCGCCTCGACGACCGCTTCGCCGACTCGGTACGGGATCCGGTGCCGCAGCTGACCGGCGACGTAGCCGAAGAGCTCCTGCACTTTGCCAGGGGCGCCCGCGAGCTGCCACGGCTTGGGCAGCCAGCCCGAAGCGAGACGCGGGATGCGGTTGGCTTCGACGACCTCAACGACCTTGGAGCCGACCTGGGCGAGCGAGGCCGCGACGGGGAGAAGGAACGGACCCGCGCCGGCCACCACGACGGCGTCGCCGACCGCGATGCGCTCGCTCTTCGCGAAGGCCTGAGCAGCACCCCCGGTGTAGACGCCGGGGAGGTCCCAGCCGGGAAACGGGAGGGTGCGGTCGTGAGCACCCGTCGCGACGACAACCGCATCGGGCTCAAGGGTCGATCGAACGCGGTCGGCCGCATCGGACATGCCGGTGAGCAGCTCCAGCGCGGGCAGCCCGACGGCCCACACGCTCGTCTCGCCGAGCACCGTGATCCGGGCGTGCGAGCGGACACATCGGTCGAGGTCCAGGAACGTCGACCAGCCGTGGTGCATCGCAGCCTGCCCCTCGCCGTCGCGCTCCTCCGGGAGATGGCGCCAGTACTGGCCGCCGAGCTCCCGACTCGACTCGATGAGCGTCACGCGCGCCCCGGCCTCCGCTGCAGCCAGCGCGGCCGCGAGGCCTGCGGGGCCACCCCCGACGACGGCGACATGGCGTGGCGTCGACTGCTCGGTCCGCGTCGATCTCATTGGGAGCTCACCTCGTCCCCCTCGCACGCGCGCCTCTGGCACGCTCGAACGTCCGGCACGCCGTCCACCGTGACGAGGCAGTCGAAGCACACGCCGATGCCGCAGAACAGGCCGCGCGGTTTTCCCGCGACGGCGGTCTCGCGCCAGGAGACGCGGCCGGAGCCGAGCAGGACGCCCGCGATGCTCTGCCCCTCGAGACCCTCGACCGTCTCACCGTCGACGGTGATGCGCACGGGCTTGTCGGCGCGCTCGCTCATGCGACCACCTCCAGCTCTCCGGCGAGCGTCGGGCGGGACGGCGAGAACAGGGCTGCATCGATCTGCGTCGATCTGCCGTCCATGAGATCCCCGATCAGCGACGCCGTGGGCAGCGAGAGGCCGATGCCGGCCCCCTCGTGGCCGGTGGCGTGCCAGAGGCCGGGCAGGCGCGCATCCTGGCCGATGAGCGGCAGGTGGTCCGGCATGAAGGGGCGGAAGCCCGAGTAGCTGCGGATGACGGCCGTCTGGGCCAGGAAGGGGAAGATCGAGATCGCCTTCACCGCCAGCTGGCTGAGCACGTTCGCGCGGAACGCGTCGTCGAATCCGATCTGCTCGCGACTCGACCCGATGAGCACCGTGCCACCCGGAGTCGACTCGACGACGCTCGAGGTCATGAGAACCGCGTCGCCGGACCCGACGGCACCGACGTAGTCCGCGTCGTACACCTTGTGGAAGACGCGCTGGGGCATCTTCGCCGTGACCAGGACGACTCCGCGGCGCGGACGAACGGGGAGGGGCACGCCGAGGGTCGCGGAGACCTCGCCGGACCACGGGCCGGCGGCGACGACGATCTCGGCGCCGCGTACGTCGCCGGCCGAGGTGCGGACGCCGACGATGCGGCCCGCCTCGCGGATCGCGCCCACCACGTCGTGGTGCTCGAGGATGCTCGCCCCGCGCGCCCTGGCGAGGGCGACGAGCGCTTCGGTTGCGATGGTGGGCTGCACCTGGCTGTCGCCCGGGTACCAGACGGCTGCGGTCATCCGCTCGGTGATCCACGGCTCGAGCTCTCGAGCCTCGGCGTGCGTGACGGGCTCCGCAGCGACCTGCGCGTGGCGCTGCGTGGACGCGAAGTCCAGGAGGGCGGCCGCTCCCCCGTCGGTCGTCGCGACGACGAGGCCGCCCTTGGCCTCGAACTCGATGTCGGGGAAGTCGTGGCCGAGCTCGTCGCGGAAGGTTCCGGCGAGCGTCGACCAGGCTGCGTTGGCGAGCTTCGAGAGCTCGAGCTCGGCGCCTGGCCCCTTGTCGGAGACGAGCAGGTTGCCTTCGCAGTGAGCGCTTGTGCCGCTCGCGACGCGGCCGCGCTCAACGAGCGCGACTCGCCGGCCACGGCCGGCGAGCTCGGCAGCGCAGGCCGCTCCGATGATGCCACCGCCGATGATCACGACGTCGTACCTGACCATCTCGCACCTCCTGTCAGTAATATGTCACACACCATGTATGGGTGCAAGCCTGGCCCGCCCCTCATCCGGGACGGGCCAGCGGGGGCTACCAGCTCCGCGAGCGCGCTCAGCCCAGGTACGCCTCGATGACCGCCTTGTCCTTCGCCAAGTCGGCAGCGAGGCCCGAGAGCGTCACGCGGCCATGCTCGATGACGTAGGCACGATGCGCCACCTTGAGCGCGGCGCGAGCGTTCTGCTCGACGAGCAGCACAGTGGCACCGCGCTCGTTGATGCGCCCGATGAGCTCCATGACCTGCTTCACGACCAGCGGGGCGAGCCCCATCGACGGCTCGTCGAGCAGCATCAGCTTCGGGCCGCCGACATACGCTCGCGCGATCGCCACCATCTGCTGCTCACCGCCCGACAGGGTGCCGCCCTGCTGAGCGCGTCGCTCGAGGAGCCGCGGCATGAGCTCGTAGCACTCCTCGACACGCTCAGCGACGACCTTCTGGTCCTTCACCTGGTAGCCACCGAGCAGGAGGTTCTCGTGCACCGACATCGTCGAGAAGATGCGCCTGCCCTCAGGCACGTGGATGAGCCCGTCGCGTACGAGGTCCCACGGCTTCGCATTCGAGATGTCCTTGCCGCGCCACATGATCGTCCCGCGCTTCGCTCTGGCCAACCCGGAGAGCATCGTGAGCGTGCTCGTCTTACCCGCGCCGTTGTTGCCGAGCAGCGAGACGACCTCACCCTCGTTGACCTCGATCGACAGCCCACGAAGCGCCTGCACGCGCCCGTAGAAGAGATCCACATCCTTGATCTCGAGCTCGACGCTCATGACCGGTCCCCCTCGTCCACTCGCTGGTTCTCGGGCCCGCCGTCTGGCACGCCCTCGTGCTCGTCCTCAGACTCGTGCTCGTCCTCAGGATCCTCGACGCCGAGGTACGCCTCGATGACCCGAGGGTCGTTCTTGACGTCCGCGGGCAGACCATCGGCGATCTCTCGTCCGAAGTTGAGCACGATCACGCGCTCCGAGATCTCCATCACGAGACCCATGTCGTGCTCGATGAGCACGATTCCGACGCCGAGGTCCCTGATCTTGCGGATCAGCGCGATGAGCTCCTGCTTCTCGTTGTGGTTGAGGCCAGCAGCAGGCTCATCGAGCAGCAGTAGCTTGGGCTGCGTGGCGAGCGCCCGCGCGATCTCCACTCGGCGCTGCTCGCCATACGGCAGCTGCGACGCGAGCAGCTCGTCGTCGAGCGAGTAGCCGACGAAGTCGAGCCAGCCGCGCGCATCCTCGAGCGCCTGGGCCTCGACCTTCTTGTAGCCGAACGTGTGCAGCATCGTCTGGAACACGTTCTGACGGATGCGCGCGTGCATCGCCGTCTTGACGTTGTCGATGACCGACATGTCCCGGAACATGCGGACGTTCTGGAAGGTGCGGCTCAACCCGAGGCGCGTGATCGTCGACGGCTGCTTGCGCATGATGCTCTCGCCGTCGAAGGTGATCGAGCCAGACGTCGGCCGATAGAAGCCGGTGATGCAGTTGAACGCACTCGTCTTGCCCGCCCCGTTCGGACCGATCACCGAGATGATCTCACCCGCGTACGCATCGAACGACGTTCCGTCGACGGCCTTCACACCACCGAACTGCAGCCGAAGATCACGGACCGAGAGCAACGGCTCCCCCTGATGCGCCCGCCTGAACTCCTCGGCGACCGCGGTCACCGACTCCGTCTTCGGCACGTCGATGGGCGCCGTGCCGTAGACGTCACCCGTGCCTGAAACCTGGCTCATGCCTGCTCCTTCGAGAGGTCGATGTTGGCGTCGGGCGCCTCGTGCGCCGAGAAGCCGTCCTTCGGAGACGGCGCCTCGCCCTTGGCTCGCGACTTGAGGAACGGCAGGATCGCCGTCGCCGGCCAGATGCCCTGCGGCCGGAAGATCATCATGATCACGAGCAGCACGCCGAACACCAGGAAGCGCCAGTCGGAGAACTCGCGCAGGATCTCGGGCAGCAGCGACACGAGCAGCGCGCCGACGATGACACCCGGGATGGAGCCCATGCCGCCGAGCACGACCGCCATGAGCAGCAGGGCCGAGTTGAGGAACACGAAGGAGGTCGGGCTGATCGCCGTCTGGTGCGCTGCCATCAGCACACCCGCGAGACCGCCGAAGACGGCACCGAGCACGTACGCGCCGAGCTTCGTGGTGTACGTGTTGACGCCCATCGCTTCGGCGGCGTCCTCGTCATCCTTGATGGCGCGCCAGGCGCGACCCATCTTGCCCTTGCCCAGCCTCGAGGCGGCGATGATCGCGGCACCACCGGCGATGATGACGCAGAGGAAGTACAGCAGGATCTTGCCGTTGAACTCGATGCCGCCGATCGTGAGGCCGTCCGCGAACGACCAGCCGAAGAACTCGAACGTGTCGATGCCGGAGATGCCGGATGGGCCACCCGTGACCTCGAGATTGTTGGCGGTGAGGCGGATGATCTCACCGAACCCGAGGGTCACGATCGCGAGATAGTCGCTGCGCAGTCGCAGCGTCGGCCCGCCGATGATGAGCCCGGCGAGGATGCACGCGACGATGACGAACGGGACCGTCGCGATGAGGGGCATGTCGAGCAGCGTGTTGAGGACGCCGGCCGTGTACGCACCGACGGCGAAGAAGGCGTAGTAGCCGAGGTCCAGGAGACCGGCGTAGCCGACGACGATGTTGAGGCCCATCGCGAGCATGATGTAGATCATCGCGGAGGTGCCGATGGAGATGACGTACGGCGTCGCGTTGATGAACGGCAGCAGGAACGCGAAGAGGAACAGCACGAGCCCGACGAGGTTCATGAACGTCTTCGGGTTCAGGATGCCCTTGCGCGGCGTGGGCCGCTCGACGGTGGGCGCGGGCGCCTGGAGTCTGATGTCGGTCATGGGATCACATCCGTTCCACGACGCGTGCACCGAGGATGCCGGTCGGTCTGAAGGACAGGAAGAGGATCAGGCACGCGAACGAGAAGACGTCACGCCACTCCCCGCCGAGCCAATGGGTGCCGAACGCCTCGAGCAGACCGAGCACGAGGCCGCCGAGCATGGCGCCGTAGAGGCTGCCGATGCCGCCGATGACGGCCGCCGTGAACGCCTTCAACCCGATGACGAAGCCAGCGAGGAAGTCGATGGTGCCGTAGTAGGCGCCAGCCATGACGCCGGCCGCGCCCGCGAGGGCCGAGCCGATGAAGAAGGTGCGCGAGATGACCTTGTTGACGTTGACGCCCATGAGCTGCGCCGCCGTGGGGTCGAGCGCGATGGCCCGCATCGCGCGGCCGTCTCGGGAACGCATGATGTACGTGTTGAGCGCGAACATGAGCGCCGCCGCGACGAGCATCATGACGATCTGCGGCATCGTGATGCGGCCGCCGAGCAGGTCGAGCGTCTCCCCTTCGAGACGCGTCGGGTAGACCTTGGGGTCCGGGCCGAAGATCTGGCGCACTCCGTACTCGAGGATGAACGACATGCCGACCGCGGTGATGAGCACCGCGAGCCTGGGGCTCGAACGCAGCGGGCGGTAGGCGACCCGCTCGATGGTCACGCCGAGGATGCCCGTGAAGATCATCGCGAGGAGCATGACCAGCAGGATCGACAGGATGCCGCCACCTGCGAGTCCGGAGAACGCCGAGAAGATGGTGAGGCCGGCGAACGCGCCGACCATGTAGACGTCGCCGTGCGCGAAGTTGAGCAGCTTGATGATGCCGTACACCATGCTGTAGCCGAGTGCGACGAGCGCGTAGAAGGATCCGACGAAGAGCCCGTCGATGATGAGTTGAATCACAGTGGTTCCTGACTGCAGAAGCGGGCGGGGAGTTCCCTCCCCGCCCGCCGTGGCTGACTAGCTCTTCAGGTCATCCTCGAGGGTGAAGGTGCCGTCGGGTCCGACGGTGACGATGGCGAAGCCGCCCTCGCTGAGCGTTCCCTCATCCGTGAAGGTGAGGGGGCCGGAGAAGATGTCGAAGCCGTCCAGGGCACCGAGCGCCTCGATGACCGCGGGGCCCTCGGTGGTGCCGGCGTCCTCGATCGCCTGGGAGACGACGCGGACGGCGTCGTAGCTCTGCGTCGAGTAGGGTCCTGGCGCTGCGCCGAACTTCTCGGTGTAGGCGTCGATCCACTCGGTTGCACCCTCGAGCATGTCGGGGGTCTGCGTGAACGTGCCGAGCACACCCTCGGAGGCGCTGCCGGCGATCTCAGCGAACTTCGCGTCGACCGATCCGTCCGCGACCATGATCTTGCCCGTGTAGCCGGCCGATCGCAGCTGCTGGGTGATCAGGCCACCCTCCTGGTAGTAGCCGGTCCAATACATCATGTCGGGGTTCGCCGAGACGACCTTGTTGACGTTGGCCGCATAGTCGGACTCGCCGGCGTTGACCGACTCCTCGAGCACGACCTCGATGCCGAGCTCCTTCGCCTGCTCGGAGGCCGACTTCGCGAGGTCCGTCGAGTAGTCCGTGTTGTCGTCGACGAGCGCCAGCGTCTTCACTCCCTGCTTCTCGGCGTACTTCAGCATCGCCTGAGCCTGCTGCGTCCCCGTGCCGTTGATGAGGAACACGTTGTCGAGGCCGGCTGCGACGAGCTGGTTCGAGTTGGCAGCCGGGATCACCATGGGGATCTCTGCCGTATTGAAGATCGGCAGCGTCGGGAGCGTGGCGCCTGAGCAGTAGCCGCCGACCGAGGCGACGACACCGTCGGTGACGAGCTTGTTCGCTGCGGCGGTCGCGCTTGTCGCGTCGCACGCATCGTCGGCGGTGACCAGCTCCAGCTGCCGGCCGAGGACTCCGCCGGCCTCGTTGAGCTCGTCGATCGCCATCTGGGCGCCGTTCTCCATGTACGGGCCGAAGGCCGATTCCGACCCAGAGAAGGGTGCCGCGAGGCCCAGCTTGATGGGTCCGTCTTCCGACGCGGCGTCTCCGCCTCCGGCGACACCCCCGGAGCATCCGGTGAGGGCGAGTGCGGCCGTGGCGAGCAGAGCTCCTGGGAGGAGCACTCTCTTCCAGATGCCAGCACCCCGAGGGCTGGTGGAACGACGTGCAGTCATGGTGAGTTCCTTCCGAACAGACGTCAGAATCGCCGGACCATCTCCGGTGATGGGATGTCACACATTACTGTTTGGCGGAGGTCGGCAGAAGGCCCTTCCACAGCCTTGAAACAGAGTTGTTACAAAGTGTTTCGCTGTGTGGAGGGTTTGCTAAGCCTCTTCGGGTAGCCCAGCCCACCAGCCGACGACATGGCCGATGTGCCGATGCATGAGCTCCGCAGCCTCATCCGCCTTGCCAGCCTCGAGCAGCACCAGCAGATCCGCGTGCTCACGCGACGACGCCGTGAGCTCCTGGGAACCGAGCATCTCGGTCAGCCCCGTCAGCCTCGTCTGCCTGCGCAGCGCGGTCACGATCGACACGAGACGCTCATTGCCGGACAGCCCGAGGAGCTTCGCGTGGAACTCGATGTCGACCGCCAGGTACAGGGGAAGATCCCCCGCCGCGGACGCCGCGTCGATCTGGGTCGCGAGCTCGCGCAGCTCGGCGCGAGGAGCCTCTGGGAACTCGACGGCCAGCTCGCGCACGATCGGCACCTCGAGCATCTGCCGCACCTCGACGATCTGTCGCAGCTCCTCGACGGAGACGTGCGTCACCCGGAACCCCTTGTTGCGGACGGGCTCCACGAACCCCAGCTTCTCGAGGTTCAGCATCGCCTCCCGCACGGGAGTCGCCGACACCTCGAAGCGAGCCGCGAGCGCTGGAACGGAGACGAGCTCGCCCGCCGCGAGCCCTCCCGAGACGATCGCGGCGGCGACGGAGTCCTCGATGGTGGCGCGCAGGTTCGACTGCTGCGCCGCCGGCTTGAAGTCCAACGCGTCGATCATGGGCACTCCGCTCGTAAGGCTCGCTCTGGTCGGAAAGCGTAAGCACACCTCAGGGGTGTTCATCACTTCCACTCAATAATGTGTCACATGCGTCCGCAAAGCACGGCCTTCGGCGAATCTGTCCGCCGACGCTCAGAAGCGGATTGCGTACGGATCCTCGCCTGGGTCCCGATCTCGCTGCGCCCCGGACGGTTCCGACTGCGCGAGACCGGTCTCACGGATGAGCCCCATCCCGAGCGCACTCGGCTCCGGAGACGGCCGACGGACCGCGTCCTCGAAGATCTCGAAGTCCCGACGAGAGAGCTCGAGCCAGCCCGCGCGCAGCCGCTCACCCCAGTACTTGTCGTTCCGCGTCAGATCCAGCAGATCGCGCAGCGGCCGGATGAGCGCAGGACGCGCCTCACGCATCCACTGCACCTCCCTGCGCCACGGCGACGACCCCCTCCCGCCAGCCCGGTACGGCTCGTCGTCGAGCACGTGGCCCGCCTGCACCACGCTGCGAAGCGGCTCCCCGTCCGGGTTCACCTCGCGCGGACAATAGAGAGCCACGCCATCGGACACGCGCATCTGCTCGACCCCCTCGAGCGCACCCCACGGTGCCTGCACGAAACCGCCCTCGACCATCGCGAGGGCGCGATCAAAGGGCTGCACGACAAGCCAGTAGCGGATGGCCACGGTCAGATGGTCGAAGGACTGGAGGCTCTGGCGCCCCTAGGGCCAGAGGCCGAGGTGGCCGATCGCGGTGCGAAGCACCTGGCCGCGGCCACCCTCGAGCTCCTCGAGCAGGTCGGGGTCGAGTGCCTGCTGCGGAGTCAGCCACGTGATCTCGAGCGCGTCCTGGCGAGGGTTGCATTCCCCGGCGACCGGAACGATGAACTCGAGCGCAACCGCATGCTGGCGCGAGTCGAACAGCCCAGAACCGGGCATCGGCGAGAACTCCGCCACCGTGAAGGGGGCGAGCGCCTGCGGCAGAGCCGGGAACGCCATCGTGCCGAGATCCTTCTCCAGATGCCGAAGGAGGGCGCCCCGAATCGACTCCCCGTACTGCACGCGCCCAGAGACGAACGAGCGCGTCATGACGCCCTCGTTGTCGGCCCGAAGCAGCACGCCGAGGTGCTCGACCTTGCCCGAGGCGTCGACACGCACCGGGATGGCCTCGACATACAGCATCGGCACGCGACGCCGCACGAGCGCGAGCTCGTCGTCGTTCATCCAGCCGGACTCAGGATCAGGAGTGCGCACCGTCATGACCCCATTGTGGACCATGTATGTTTCCCGGGTGAGCACAGCATCCACAGGTATCGATCCCAAGACGCTCCTCTGGCGGGGCGGCGACACCGAGACGGCGGCCACGAGCACGCTCCCGCTCGTCGTCGGACTGCACGGCTACGGCGCAGACGGAACGGACATCCTCAGCCTCACCGGGCAGATGCCCCAGGGCTTCAGGTACGTCTCCGTGCCCGCCCCGCACCCGCAGCCGGAGGGCGGCCGCGAGTGGTTCCCGCTGCGCTTCGCCGACCCGATGACGGGCGAGGTCGCGGTCGACGCCGACGCCCAGATCACTCTCGAGCAGGGCGCGAACGACGCTGCGGCAGCCGTCATCTCACTCCTGGACACGCTCGGCGTCCTCGACTCGGGCGCGCCACTCGCGCTGCTCGGCTACTCGCAGGGCGGCATCGTCGCCATGCAGGCGCTCCGTCAGCGACCCGCGGCATTCCGGGGAGCGCTGCTGCTCTCTGGCCTCGTCGCCGTCGGCACCGTTCCGGGGGACGCCGAGCTCGCGGATGCCCGGCCGCCAGTCTTCTGGGGGCGGGGCGACGCCGACACGGTCATCCCCTCGCTCGCGGTCGAGCACACGGCAGCATGGCTCGAGGCCCACGCCGACGCAGAGATCTACGTCGAGGCGGGCCTCGGTCACGCGGTCTCCGAGAAGGAGCTCGTGCGGATGGCGGGGTTCCTCGAGCGTGTGCTCGGGTAGCTCCCCCAGCGCCTTAGTCGTTCGGGATGAGCAACCAGAGCGCCAGGTAGATGATGACCTGCGGGCCCGGGATGAGGACCGACAGGACGGTCAGCAGGCGGACGACAAACGGCGACCAGCCGAATCGCTGCGCGATGCCCGCGCAGACTCCGGCGATGACGCGGCCGCTACGGGGGCGAACAAGACGCTTCATGTGAGATCACTCCTTCAGAACGTGGTGCATCCAGCTTCGCGCATGCCGGCTGGATGATCGTCCCCCGGGAGGTTGATCCGGTCCTCCTGGAGGCTGATGTCGGTGGTGTGTGGTTCTGTTGTCGTCATGCCTGAGACGACCGCACTCGACGCGTTCTCCCCCGCGACACGGGAGTGGTTCCGCGGCGCTTTCGTGAGCCCGACCGCGGTCCAGGAGGCATCCTGGCGCGAGATCGCCGACGGGCACCACACCCTGGTCGTGGCGCCGACCGGCTCCGGCAAGACACTGAGCGCGTTCCTCTGGGCGATCGACCAGCTCGCGGCCGAGCGCGGCACCGAGAGCGAGCAGGCGAAGGCCGAGCGGCGCACGCGCGTCGTCTACCTGTCCCCGCTGAAGGCACTCGGCGTCGACGTCGAGCGCAACCTGCATTCGCCGCTCGTCGGCATCACGCAGACCGCCAGGCGGCTCGGCTCGGTGGCACCGGACATCCGCGTCGGGGTGCGCTCAGGAGACACGAGCCCCACCGAGCGCAGACAGCAGCTCCGCAACCCACCCGACATCCTCATCACGACGCCCGAGTCGCTCTATCTCATGCTCACGTCTCAGGCGCGGAAGACGCTCACCGGTGTGACGACGGTCATCATCGACGAGGTGCACGCCGTCGCCTCGAGCAAGCGCGGCGCGCACATGGCCCTCACACTGGAGCGCCTCGACGCGCTCCTCGACAAGCCGGCGCAGCGCATCGGCCTGTCCGCGACGGTTCGGCCCCTCGACGAGATGTCCCGCTTCCTAGCCGGCAACGCACCGGTCAAGGTCGTCGCCCCGCCGAGCACGAAGACGTTCAAGCTCGAGGTGCGAGTTCCCGTCGAAGACCTCAGCGACATCGGCATGACCCGAGCCGGGGCCGCGACTCCGACCTCGGCCGACGCATCCGGAGCCATCGCAGATGCAGACCCGTTCGCGGACTTCGAGGCTGGGGCCGCCGCCGGCTCACTGCGCGACCCCGCAGCCGACGCAGAGGCCTCAGGCTCGGTGTGGCCGCACATCGAGGAGGCCATCGCCGACCTCGTCGAGTCGCACCGCTCCACGATCGTGTTCGTCAACTCGAGGCGCCTCGCCGAACGGCTCACGGCCCGACTCAACGAGATCGCCGACGAGCGCGCGTCGGCCGATGCCCCGGCGGCCGACACGACGGAGGCAGCAGACCCCTACAGCGCCGCAGCCCCCGGCGTGCGCTGGTCCTCCGGCGACCACAGCGCGAGCCCGAAGGCAGCGCCGCAGCGACCGCCTGCAGTATCCATGGGGCAGGCGGGCCAGTCGTCCGGCGCCCCGCTCTCCTTCGCACGCGCCCACCACGGCTCCGTGTCGAAGGAGTCTCGCGCCGAGGTCGAGAACGCCCTCAAGAGCGGCACCCTCCGCTGCGTCGTCGCCACCTCCAGCCTGGAACTCGGCATCGACATGGGAGACGTCGACCTCGTCGTCCAGGTCGAGTCGCCTCCCTCGGTCGCGAGCGGACTCCAGCGCGTTGGCCGAGCCGGCCACCAGGTCGGCGAGACCTCCGAGGGCACGATCTTCCCCAAGCACCGCGCCGATGTCCTGCACTCCTCCGTGCTCGCATCGCGCATGGTCACCGGACAGATCGAGCGGATGCGGGTGCTCGCCAACCCCCTCGATGTGCTCGCCCAGCAGACGATCGCCGCAGCGGCCATCGAAGACCTCGACGTCGAGGAGTGGTTCGACCTGGTCCGGCGCTCGGCGCCGTTCGCGTCCCTGTCGCGACCCCTCTTCGAGGCGACCCTCGACCTGCTGTCCGGCAAGTACCCATCCGACCAGTTCTCCGAGCTGAGGCCACGCCTCGTCTGGGACCGCGACCAGGGCACCCTCACCGGAAGACCCGGAGCGGCGAGGCTCGCCGTCACCTCTGGAGGGACCATCCCCGACCGGGGCCTCTTCGGGGTGTTCCTCGCCGGTTCCGAAGACGCCGACGCGCAGCGAGGGCCGCGTCGCGTCGGCGAGCTCGACGAGGAGATGGTCTACGAATCGCGCGTCGGCGACATCTTCGCGCTCGGGGCGACCAGCTGGCGCATCGCCGAGATCACCTTCGACCGAGTGCTCGTGACCCCGGCCTACGGCCAGCCGGGACGACTGCCCTTCTGGGTCGGTGACGCGCTCGGGCGACCCTCCGAGCTCGGCCAGGCCATCGGCGCCATCACCAGGGAGATCGCCGCCAAGGGGCAGGTGCCCGAGGCTCTCGCCGCCCTCATGGACGACAACGCCGTGCAGAACGCCGTCGCCTACGTGCGCGAGCAGCAGGACGCCACCGGCCAGGTCCCGAGCGACCACACGCTCATCGTGGAGCGCACGCGCGACGAGCTCGGCGACTGGCGCATCATCCTGCACTCCCCCTACGGCTCCCCCGTGCACTCCCCGTGGGGCCTCATCGTGGCGGCGCGCATCCGCGACCGCTACGGCCTCGACGGCGGCGTCGTCGCAAGCGACGACGGCATCATCGTGCGAATTCCGGAAGGCGACGCCGAACCGCCCGGCGCAGAGCTGTTCGCCCTTGAGGCCGACGAAATCGAGCAGATCGTGGCTCGCGAGGTGGGCGGCTCGGCCCTGTTCGCGTCGCGCTTCCGCGAGGCGGCCGCGCGTGCGCTGCTCCTGCCGCGCCTCAACCCCGGCAAGCGCTCGCCACTCTGGCAGCAGCGACAGAAGGCGGCCCAGCTGCTCGACGTCGCCAAGCAGTATCCGACCTTCCCGATCATCCTGGAGGCCGTGCGCGAAGTCCTGCACGACGTCTACGACCTCGACGCGCTCGTCGACCTCGCGAAGCGCGTCGCCGGCCGCGAGGTGCGCCTCGTCGATGTGACCACCGAGCAGGCGTCGCCCTTCGCGCGGACGCTGCTCTTCGGCTACGTCGGCGCGTTCATGTACGAAGGCGACAGCCCGCTCGCCGAACGACGAGCTGCCGCACTCGCGCTCGACACGAGCCTCCTGGCCGACCTCCTCGGCAGGGTCGAGCTGCGCGAGCTGCTCGATGCGAAGGTCATCTCGAGGCTCGAGGCCGAGCTGCAGCGCACGGCCCCCGACCGCCTCGCGCGCGACGCCGAAGGGGTGGCCGACCTCTTGCGCGTGCTCGGCCCGCTCAGCGTCGACGAGATCGCGGAGCGCCTGCGCGGCGAAGACGTCGGCACCGATGGTGGCGCTGACGGTCACGCTGACGGCGACGGCGACGGCGACGGCGACGAGCCCACCGACGAGCACGTGCCCACAGCCACCGCCTCCGTCGCCGAAGAGCACGTCTCGGCGCTCGTGACGGCGAAGCGCGCGCTGCGGGTTCGCATCGCGGGGGTCGACCGCATCGCCGCGATCGAGGATGCCAGCCGCCTGCGTGATGCCCTCGGCGTCGCACTCCCCATCGGCGTCCCCGTCGCGTTCATCGACCCGGTGGACGACCCGGTCGGCGACCTCGTCTCCCGCTACGCCCGCTCGCACGGCCCGTTCTCGGTCGCCGAGGTCGCCGAGCGCTACGGCACGGGCCAGGCGGTCGTGCGCGAGGCGCTCACGAGACTCGAGCTCGCCCGTCGTGTGGTCGAGGGCGAGTTCCGGCCAGACCGCGAAGGCTCGGAGTGGGTCGACGAGACCGTGCTCAAGCGCCTCCGCGCCCGTTCCCTCGCCGCGCTCCGCAGCGAGATAGAGCCCGTCGAGCATTCCGCGTTCGCCCGTTTCCTCCCGGCTTGGCAGCACGTCGGCGGCGAGCTGCGCGGAATCGACGGCCTGATCACCGTCATCGACCAGCTCGCGGGCGTGCCCGTCCCCGCCTCGGCGCTCGAGAGCCTCATCCTCCCCGCCAGGGTGCGCGACTACCACCCGAGCATGCTCGATGAGCTCACCACGGCGGGCGAGGTCCTCTGGCGCGGGCATGGCGCGATCGGTTCGAGCGACGGCTGGATCAGCCTGCACCTCGCCGATACGGCGCACCTCACGCTCCCCGACCAGCCGGAGGGCGAACCGGATGCGCGCGGCAGGCACATCCTCGACGCCCTTGCCGGGTCCGGCCCGGGCTTCTTCCCCCAGCTGTCGCGGCACGTGCGGCTCATGCTCGCACCCGAGTCGACCAGCGACCGCGAACTCTCCGACGCCCTCTGGGCGCTCGTCTGGCAGGGACGCGTGACCAACGACACGCTCTCGCCCCTCCGAGCGCTGATCTCCGGCGGTCCCGGCTCCGCGAGCACCTCAGCGCATCGGGCACCGAGCCGAGCCGCACGCGGCAGGCTCTACCGTGGCCGCGTCGCCATGGCGCCGAGCGACTCCGCCGGAAGCCCCACCACCTCCGCCTTCGCCTCCCAGCGGCCAGCGCCCTCGCAGCCCCACACGAGCGGCCGCTGGACCCTCGGCCTGCAGGGCGTGAGCGACGCCACCGAGCGTGGCCTGGCCATCGGCGACCTGCTGCTCGACCGCTACGGCATCGTGACCCGCGGCAGCGTCATGGCGGAGGAGGTCCTCGGCGGGTTCGCGCTCGTCTACCGGGTCCTCGCCCGCTTCGAGGAGTCGGGGAAGGCCAGACGCGGCTACTTCATCGAGAAGCTCGGCGCCGCCCAGTTCTCGACCGTCGGCGCCGTCGACCGCCTCCGCGGCTTCACGCAGGAGCTCGACGCCGAGAAGCAGTTCGAGACGCTCACGCTCGCCGCGACCGACCCCGCCAATCCCTACGGGGCGGCGCTCGCGTGGCCGAGCGACGAGGACTCGCAGACCAAGCACCGACCGGGCAGGAAGGCTGGTGGGCTCGTGACGATGGTCGACGGCGCCCTCGCGCTCTACGTCGAACGCGGCGGCAAGACGCTCCTCACCTTCACCGACTCCGACGACGTCCTGCGGGCGGCAGCGAGGTCCCTCGCCGACACGGTCCGGCGGGCGCGCATCCCGAACCTCGTGATCGAACGGGTCGACGGCACGTTCGTGCTCGAGACCCCCCTCGCGAGCATGCTGCAGGAGGGCGGGTTCTCGCTCACCACCCGCGGCCTGCGCATGCGGCCTGGCCAGTGAGCCACGCCGCGACGCGCATCGAGAGCAAGACAAGACCAGACCAGACCAGACCAGACCAGACCAGAAGCAGAACCGACAGCAGAGGCGGCACAGTGGCGACAGCACGCGGACGACGAGGAAACAGGGCAGGCGGCACCGAGCCGAGGATCGAGGCGCCGTACCTGCCGGAACTCGACGATGCCAGCGCCGCGGACTTCGCGACGGCGCGGGTGCACGAGCTGCAGCACTTCACCGAGGTGCGTGGCGAGGAGCTCGACGCCGCCGGCGTGACGTTCTCCGAATGCCGCATCGAGGGCCTCACGGCCCGCAGACTCCTCCTGCACTCGGGACGGGTGAGCGAGTGCGTGCTCGAGCGCATCGAGGTGCCGGTCGTCGAAGGGCAGCGCCAGTCGTTCCGGTCCGTGAGCTGGACGGCATCCCGACTCGGCTCCGCGGACCTGCACGAGTCGGACTTCCAGAACGTCGAGTTCCGCGACGACCGGCTCGGCTACGTCAACCTGCGCGGCGCAACCCTCACCGATGTCCGCTTCGCCGACTGCGCGTTCGACGAGATCGACCTCGGGGGTGCGACAGCACGACGTGTGGCCTTCACGGAGAGCCGCACGGGCATCCTCGACGTCACGGGCGCCCGCCTCGAGCACGTCGACTTGCGTGGGCTCGAGTTCTCGACCATCACGGGCCTCGAGGGATTGCGCGGCGTCACCGTCTCCCCGTCGCAGCTCGAGGCGCTCGCACCCCATCTCGCGGCCCACCTCGGCATCGAGGTGCGTGATGCCGGAAGGTGACACCGTCTACCGGGCGGCGACCCGGCTGAACCGCGCCCTTGCGGGCCGCGAGCTGACACGCTTCGAGCTGCGGGTGCCGAAGTACGCGGCTCTCAACCTCACCGGCCTCACCGTCGACGAGGTCGTTCCGCGCGGCAAGCACCTCCTGACCCGCATCGGCCCGCACACCCTGCACACCCACCTCGGGATGGACGGCAGCTGGCAGCTCGTGACAGCGGGCGGGAAGTGGCCCCGTCCGGCGTACCAGGCGAGGGCGGTTCTCGGCACGACTGCCGGCAGCGCCGTCGGCTTCGAGCTCGCCGTCGTGGAGATGCTCGCGAGCGAAGACGAAGCCGATGCCGTCGGGCATCTCGGTCCCGACCTCCTCGGCGACGACTGGGATGCCCAGCTCGCCGTCGCGAACCTGCGCCGAGACCCGGGCGTGGAGCTCGCCGGAGCCCTCCTCGAGCAGCGCAACCTCGCGGGTCTTGGGAACGTCTACGTGACGGAGTTGCTCTTCCTGCGCGGCCTGCATCCGCACACCCCGGTGTCCGGCGCCGGCGACCTCGACCGACTGGTCGAGCTTGGCCACAAGCTCATCGTCGCGAACCGCGACCGGGTGGAGCGCACGACGACCGGTGATCTGCGACCGGGCAGGCGAACCTACGTCTACGGCCGATATGGCAAACCATGTCTGCGCTGTGGGACGCGCATCCAGCGCGGCGTCCAAGGCCGCGAGCGGGTCGCGGCCTGGTGCCCCAGCTGCCAGCCAGCGCCGCCCGCCTGACTCCCGACTCCGCACCCCGCGCCGTCCCCCGCGCTCGCACCCGGCGCCCCGTCCCCTCGCCCTCGCAC